>NZ_KI515758.1:0-284107 GCF_000478135.1 Corynebacterium sp. KPL1818
GGGTTGTTGTGGTGTGTTTGTTTTGGTCAATTAGTACCAGTAGCCTTCACACCTTACAGTGCTTCCAAGTCTGGCCTATCTACCCCATAGTCTTTAGGGGACCTCAAAAGAAACCTCATCTTAAAACAGGCTTCCCGCTTAGATGCTTTCAGCGGTTATCCCTTCCGTACGTAGCCAACCAGCGATACCCCTGGCGGGATAACTGGCACACTAGAGGTACGTCCGTCCCGGTCCTCTCGTACTAGGGACAGCCTTCTTCAAGTTTCAACGCGCGCGGCGGATAGAGACCGAACTGTCTCACGACGTTCTGAACCCAGCTCGCGTGCCGCTTTAATGGGCGAACAGCCCAACCCTTGGGACCTACTCCAGCCCCAGGATGCGACGAGCCGACATCGAGGTGCCAAACCATCCCGTCGATATGGACTCTTGGGGAAGATCAGCCTGTTATCCCCGGGGTACCTTTTATCCGTTGAGCGACACCACATCCACAAGTAGGTGCCGGATCACTAGTCCCGACTTTCGTCCCTGCTCGACATGTCTGTCTCACAGTCAAGCTCCCTTGTGCACTTACACTCACCACCTGATTGCCAACCAGGCTGAGGGAACCTTTGGGCGCCTCCGTTACATTTTGGGAGGCAACCGCCCCAGTTAAACTACCCACCAGGCACTGTCCCCAACCCAGATCATGGGCCAAGGTTAGATGCTCAATCCGATCAGAGTGGTATTTCAACAACGACTCCACCACCACTAGCGTGATAGCCTCAACGTCTCCCACCTATCCTACACAAACCGAACCAAACACCAATACCAAGCTATAGTGAAGGTCCCGGGGTCTTTTCGTCCTGCCGCGCGTAACGAGCATCTTTACTCGTAATGCAATTTCACCGGGCCTGTGGTCGAGACAGCAGAGAAGTCGTTACGCCATTCGTGCAGGTCGGAACTTACCCGACAAGGAATTTCGCTACCTTAGGATGGTTATAGTTACCACCGCCGTTTACTGGGGCTTAAATTCTCAGCTTCGCAACCACAAAGGTTACTAACCGGTCCTCTTAACCTTCCAGCACCGGGCAGGCGTCAGTCCATATACATCAACTTAACGTCTTCGCATGGACCTGTGTTTTTGATAAACAGTCGCTTCCCTCTATTCTCTGCGACCCCACAACACTCCAACCGCACAGGTCTTCACGTCACAGGGCCCCCCTTCTCCCGAAGTTACGGGGGCATTTTGCCGAATTCCTTAACCACAGTTCACCCGAACGCCTTAGTATCTTCAACCTGACCACCTGTGTCGGTTTAGGGTACGGGCCATACACACACTCGCTAGAGGCTTTTCTCGACAGTACAGGATCACCACCATCAACCCTTTTAGGGTCTACGCATCACGCCTCAACCACAAAGTGCGGCGGATTTACCTACCACACGGCCTACACGCTTACACCACCAATCCAATAAGTGGCGCGGCTACCTCACTGCGTCACCCCATCACTTGAACCACACATCAGGCCCCACGACATCAACACCACCAACACTCAAAAAAGTGAACAGGTAGCGTATCCGCAGTGGTTAGTATCCGTGCTTTATCATGGGCGCACATGTACGGGTACCAGAATATCAACTGGTTATCCATCGACTACGCCTGTCGGCCTCGCCTTAGGTCCCGACTCACCCTGGGAAGACGAACTTGACCCAGGAACCCTTAGTCATCCGGCGGTAAGGATTCTCACCTTACAATTCGTTACTCATGCCTGCATTCTCACTCGCACACAGTCCACGCCTCCTCACGGTAACGCTTCCACCCATGCACGACGCTCCCCTACCCAAACAACGTATGTTGCTTGCCGCGGCTTCGGCGGTGTACTTGAGCCCCACTACATTGTCGGCGCAGAACCACTCGACCAGTGAGCTATTACGCACTCTTTCAAGGATGGCTGCTTCTAAGCCAACCTCCTGGCTGTCTTCGCGATCCCACATCCTTTTCCACTTAGTACACCCTTAGGGGCCTTAACCGGCGATCTGGGCTGTTTCCCTCTCGACTATGAAGCTTATCCCCCACAGTCTCACTGCCGCACAACACAATTGATGGCATTCGGAGTTTGGCTGACATTGCTAAGATTGTAGTCCCGCTCAACCAACCAGTCGCTCTACCTCCACCAAGCTAAATGCGACGCTGCACCTAAATGCATTTCGGGGAGAACCAGCTATCACGGAGTTTGATTGGCCTTTCACCCCTACCCACAGCTCATCCCCGCAGTTTTCAACCTACGTGGGTTCGCGCCTCCACAACCTCTTACAGCTGCTTCACACTGGCCATGGGTAGATCACCCCGCTTCGGGTCCAGGACATGCCACTTATCACCCCATTAGGATTCGGTTTCCCTACGGCTACCCCACACGGGTTAACCTCGCGACATGCCGCTGACTCGCAGGCTCATTCTTCAAAAGGCACGCCATCACACACAAACAGGTGCTCTGACGGATTGTAAGCACATGGTTTCAGGAACTATTTCACTCCCCTCCCGGGGTACTTTTCACCATTCCCTCACGGTACTATCCACTATCGGTCACACTGAGTATTTAGGCTTACCGGGTGGTCCCGGCAGATTCACAACAGATTCCACGAGCCCGTTGCTACTCGGGAACCCAACAACCCCCACATCATCATCTTCAGCTACAGGACTCTCACCTACTCCGGTAGATCATTCCAAACCACTTCACCTAACAACAATGCACAGGGCGTGCCACTGGTAGATGACACAAAGCTAGGCCCCACAACACCGCACACACAACCCCTACCAGGTATCACATGCACACGGTTTAGCCTCATCCACGTTCGTTCGCCACTACTAGCAGAATCATTATTATTTTCTCCTCCTACGGGTACTGAGATGTTTCACTTCCCCGCGTAACCCCCACAACAGCTATGAATTCACTGAAGGGTAACCCCACATAACCAGGGCCAGGTTTCCCCATTCGGACATCCTCGGATCAACGCTTTATTGACAACTCCCCGAGGCTTAACGCAGCCTTACACGTCCTTCATCGGCTCAGCATGCCAAGGCATCCACCATGTGCCCTAAATAACGAACACACCAACCACCACACACAAACCACACAACACAAAGGTCACACAATCCGTATGCAGTGGCAACAAGTGAACTTGACAAAATAAACAAAAAGAAAAATCACATCACACACAAGACACCACAAGCACAAAAACAAGTGGCATCATGTGAGATGCTCGCGTCCACTATACAGTTCTCACACAACACCCCAACCAGCAACAAACACCACCACAACAGACGACGCTCATCAACCAGTCAGGCACACACAAAAGGGGATAATGCCCCAGACACCCAACAATGCACCAACGTACAATCAACACTCATTTTCGTATACATGGACACTTTTACGCATGTCACAAAGCACTGTCTCAACACTTAGACCTGCTGATTAAGGTGTATGTCCTACCCGGAATTTCCAAACATCGGTGGCAGCAGAACACTCGCCTACTCAACCACCAACCCACCATCAAACAACAGTGGGCAACCCACAACTGTGGGTCATGGCTGCAACTGCAGCCAAAATAAAAGCTCCTTAGAAAGGAGGTGATCCACCCGCACCTTCCGGTACGGGTACCTTGTTACGACTTCGTCCCAATCGCCGATCCCACCTTCGACGGCTCCCTAACACGTTTAGGCCACCGGCTTCGGGTGTTACCAACTTTCATGACGTGACGGGCGGTGTGTACAAGGCCCGGGAACGTATTCACCGCAGCATTGCTGATCTGCGATTACTAGCGACTCCGACTTCATGGGGTCGAGTTGCAGACCCCAATCCGAACTAAGGCCGGCTTTCAGCGATTCGCTCCACCTCACAGTGTCGCAGCGCGTTGTACCGACCATTGTAGCATGTGTGAAGCCCTGGACATAAGGGGCATGATGATTTGACGTCATCCCCACCTTCCTCCGAGTTAACCCCGGCAGTCTCTCATGAGTCCCCAACCAAATGCTGGCAACATAAGACAAGGGTTGCGCTCGTTGCGGGACTTAACCCAACATCTCACGACACGAGCTGACGACAACCATGCACCACCTGTACACCAACCACAAAGGGAAACTACATCTCTGCAGCGATCTGATGTATGTCAAGCCCAGGTAAGGTTCTTCGCGTTGCATCGAATTAATCCACATGCTCCGCCGCTTGTGCGGGCCCCCGTCAATTCCTTTGAGTTTTAGCCTTGCGGCCGTACTCCCCAGGCGGGGCGCTTAATGCGTTAGCTACGGCACGAAAGTCGTAGAAAGACCCTCACACCTAGCGCCCACCGTTTACGGCATGGACTACCAGGGTATCTAATCCTGTTCGCTACCCATGCTTTCGCTCCTCAGCGTCAGTAACTGCCCAGTAACCTGCCTTCGCCATCGGTGTTCCTCCTGATATCTGCGCATTTCACCGCTACACCAGGAATTCCAGTTACCCCTACAGCACTCAAGTTATGCCCGTATCGCCTGCACGCCCGGAGTTAAGCCCCAGAATTTCACAGACGACGCGACAAACCACCTACGAGCCCTTTACGCCCAGTAATTCCGGACAACGCTCGCACCCTACGTATTACCGCGGCTGCTGGCACGTAGTTAGCCGGTGCTTCTTATCTAGGTACCGTCACAAAAAGCTTCGTCCCTAGCGAAAGGAGTTTACAACCCGAAGGCCTTCATCCCCCACGCGGCGTCGCTGCATCAGGCTTGCGCCCATTGTGCAATATTCCCCACTGCTGCCTCCCGTAGGAGTCTGGGCCGTATCTCAGTCCCAATGTGGCCGTACACCCTCTCAGGCCGGCTACCCGTCGCCGCCTTGGTAGGCCATTACCCCACCAACAAGCTGATAGGCCGCGAGCTCATCCTACACCGAAAAAACTTTCCAACCACCACACTAAAGATGGCTCCTATCCGGTATTAGACCCAGTTTCCCAAGCTTATCCCGAAGTGCAGGGCAGATCACCCACGTGTTACTCACCCGTTCGCCACTCGAGTACCCTGCAAGCAGGGCCTTTCCGTTCGACTTGCATGTGTTAAGCACGCCGCCAGCGTTCGTCCTGAGCCAGGATCAAACTCTCCACAAAAAGAATTTCAGAACAACAAAATCCTGAAAAGGCCGTGAAAAGCCCAAACCTAACCAAAAGAACAAACCACCACAAACCCACAAAAGCAGGCCCATGCTGGCGTCCAAAAATTACTACAAAGAAAAAATCACTGCCTCCCCAACCCGACGGGGCACAAAAAGGGAGACAAAAAGTTGAACACAATCACATGCCAACCAATCCATCAATGCAGCCGAAACACTAAACAGTATTCAAAAAGATGCGTATTCCAACACCTTACCGGCACACACCAACCAACAAGCACACAACGCTTGCCAGCCAACAGACCAATCAACACACAACCATGCACACAAAAATAAAAAATAAGTACATTGGCACACTATTGAGTTCTCAAACAACATCCACACACCACAAGAAAGTTAACCAAACGTTAACCTCTCAGCGGCGGCTCGTACCAACTTACCCAACAACCTGAACCAAGTCAAATCCTCGAGCCAAGTCAGTACAAAAAGTCACTCAAAAGTAACCAACCGGCTACCTCTCGGCGACTTCGATAAAGTTACACCCAACCCCGAAAAACACACAAATCCCCAGCACACACCGTAAAAATGCGTACTGGGGAGAGGTTAATTTAGAAGAGTTCTTCTTCCTGCGTCCTTTCGATGGTGGCTCCAAGCCGCGAAAGGTTCTCCACAAAGTGGGGATAGCCGCGGTCAATATGGAAGACATCGTGAACGGTCGTGGCTTCGTCTGCGCACAGCGCGGAGAGGACCAGGCCGGCTCCGGCGCGAATATCGGAGCTCCACACGTGCGTAGAAGAAAGATGCTCCTTACCGCGCACCACCACGTGGTGGCCATCTACTTGGGCATCGGCACCCAGGCGCAGCATCTCGTCAACGAAGCGGAACCGGGATTCAAAGACGTTCTCCGTGATCACGGTGGTTCCTTCGGCGATGGCGGAAATGCCGATGGCCATGGGTTGGAGGTCCGTCGGAAAGCCTGGGAAAGGCAACGTCTGGTAATCCACCGCGGTGGGGCGCTTTTCCATGCGCAAGCGGAAGCCGTTTTCATAGGTTTCAATATCCGCACCGGCGGACTTCAGCTTTTCCAGGGGAAGGTGCAGGTGGCGCGGGGCAATGCCGCCGACGGTGATATCGCCTTGCGTCATGGCGGCGGCGTAAGCCCAAGTGCCGGCCACGATGCGGTCACCGATGACCTCGTGCTCCGTGGGATTGAGCCGCTCGACTCCGTGGATGGTGACCTCGGAGGTGCCCTCGCCCTCGATATTGGCACCCATGGATTTCAACATCTCGCACAGGTCCACGATCTCCGGCTCGCGGGCGGCATTGTGGAGAACGGTGGTGCCTTCGGCCAAGACTGCGGCGGTCAAGATGTTTTCCGTCGCACCAACGGAAGGAAAGTCCAGGCGGATGGTGGAGCCACGAAGCTCGGAGGCCTCAGCCACCACGGCGCCGTGTTCAATGCGCGTGGTAGCGCCGAGCTTTTCCAAGCCGGTCTGGTGCATATCGAGCGGGCGGGAGCCAATGGCGTCACCGCCGGGCAGCGCTACCTTGGCATGCCCGCAGCGCGAGGTCAGTGGGCCTAGGACGCATACCGATGCCCTGAATTGGCGGACCGCATCAAAGTCCGCGTTCGATTGCGGCTTCGCGGGGGTGGTGATGCGAACGGTACTGCCATCGATTGTCACCTCGCAGCCCAAGCCTTCGAGCACCTTCTTCATCAAAGGTACGTCCAGAATCTCTGGGCAATTGGTCAGCGTCGTCGTCCCCTCCGCCAGCAATGCGGCGGCCATGAGCTTAAGGACGCTGTTTTTCGCGCCATCTACCTTGACGGTGCCTGCAAGGCGGGCACCGCCGGAAACAATAAACTGATCTTTCACAGGTTTCTACGCTACCGGTAATCAGGGCAACGCGCCGATCCGGCGGGCTGCATTGACGGCTTCGTAGCGAGTATGCGCCCCCAACTTGCGCATCACGGAGCGCAAGTAGGATTTCACGGTTTCGGCGCCAATTCCCATTTCCTCTGCCGCTTCGACGTTGGTGTGGCCGAGCGCCACGCAGGAAAGGACATCGAGCTCGCGGGCGGACAGCTTGGTCGATTGCTTCACGCGCACGGGAGAAACCATCTGATCGCAGAGTGCCTCAAGTTCCTTGCGCAATTCCTCGTCCTCGACGCGGTTGGCTAGCATGCGCAGCTTGGAGTGGGTGGAACGAACCTGTTCCCATTCCGCACCGTTCATGGCGTGACCGCGGGAAGCGCCTCCCTTTCCGCCATCGGCGCGGCGCATCGCGGAATTGACCGCAAGGTCTTGCTCCAGGGTCCGGGCCGTCATCGTTACTTCCTCGATGACCTTATCTCCCAAGCGCACCGGGGAGTGCACGCCAACGTAGAGCACTCCGCGGATTTCACGCTGCACAGTAACGGGCACGGCCACGATCGAGTGCAGGCCTTCGTCTTGAATGACGCTGTCGTTCTCGTGGGAAATGGTGGTAGCCCGCGTGTAGTCCGATACGCCCACCGCGCGGCGGGTGGTAATCACGCGCCCGCCGACGCCCACGCCGGCATCGATAAGCAGATTCTGCAGCGCCGGCGTACGCAGGCCCACCCACTGGGTAATTTGCAGGCGGTTATCCGCCAATAATGTCGCGTACATCGTCACCGGGATTCCGGTGGCGGTTTTGAGGGACGACAGTGCCGCGCGTACGGATTCTTCATCATCTTTGAGGCGATGCGACTCCATGAGACTCTTTCCTCGTCGGGGGTAACCAAGCAGGTGCACCCGATATCCCCGAAAACTTGGGGACCAGCGGGTAACTACGTGGAATTATAGACAGCAAGTGGGGGTAATTCGAAATCGCCTCTTTGTTTCCCCAGCGGTGAATCCCACATTCCATGCCCGAATAGGCTGTCTGCAATAAATATACCACTCTGTCTACTTAAATAGTGTATCCTTACGCTTGTACCTGATTTGACCGCGAATCTGATTCCCAAAGGAGTCTTAATAAATGGCTATTTATAACAATGTCCTGGAGACCATCGGCGGTACCCCGCTCATCCGCATCAACCGCCTAGCAGAGGGCAAGGGCGCCACCGTGCTGGCCAAGGTAGAGTCCTTTAACCCAGGTAACTCCGTGAAGGACCGCATCGGTCTGGCCATCATCAAGGCCGCCGAGGAGTCCGGCGACCTGAAGCCGGGCGGCACCATCGTTGAGGCTACCTCCGGTAACACCGGCATTGCCCTGGCACTGGCCGGCGCAACCTTGGGCTACGACGTCGTCCTCACCATGCCAGAGACCATGTCCAACGAGCGCAAGGTGCTGCTGCGCGCATACGGTGCAGAAATCATCCTGACCCCGGGCGCTGCCGGCATGCAGGGTGCGGTTGACAAGGCCAACGAGGTCGTCGCCGAGCGCGGCAACGCCATCCTGGCTTCCCAGTTCGCTAACGAGGCCAACCCCAAGATCCACGAGGCCACCACCGGCCCGGAGATCTGGGAAGACGCCGAGGGCAATGTCGATGCCTTCGTCGCTGGCGTCGGCACCGGCGGCACCATCACCGGTGCAGGCCGCTACCTGAAGTCCAAGAACCCAGACGTCTACCTCGCAGCCGTTGAGCCGGCTGACTCCCCTGTCCTGTCTGAAGGCCAGGCCGGCCCGCACAAGATCCAGGGCCTGGGCGCCAACTTCGTGCCGGACGTGCTCAACCGCGAGCAGCTGGATGAGGTTCTGACCGCTTCCCTCGAGGAGTCCATCAAGCTTTCCCGCGCTCTTGCCACCGAGGAAGGCCTGCTGGTTGGTATTTCCGCCGGCGCAAACCTCTCCGCCGCACTGAAGCTGGCCGAGCGCCCCGAGTTCGAGGGCAAGACCATCGTCGTTGTCCTGCCGGACTTTGGTGAGCGCTACGTTTCCACCGTTCTTTTTGAGGACATCCGCGAGGCATAATTAGCCCCGCCACCTAGTCCGTGAATAAAAGGCACCCGTCAAGCTTGGCGGGTGCCTTTTTGTGACCAGTACTATAGTCCCCATGAGCATTATTAAATATATCCGCGAAGATTTAGCCAATGCCCGCGACCACGACCCTGCCGCCCGCGGCGACGTTGAAAATGCGATCGTCTATTCCGGCCTGCACGCCATCTGGTCTCACCGCGTCTCCCACTGGCTATGGAAGCGCGGCCTGCGGGGCCCTGCGCGCATCCTGGCCCAAATTAACCGCTTTTTTACCGGCATCGAGATCCACCCAGGCGCCACCATCGGGCGCCGCTTCTTTATCGACCACGGGATGGGCATTGTCATCGGCGAAACCGCGGAAATTGGCAATGGCGTCATGCTCTACCACGGCGTGACGCTCGGCGGTCAGGTGCTCACCCAGACCAAGCGCCACCCCACGGTGGAAGATAACGTCACCATCGGCGCAGGCGCCAAGGTCTTAGGCCCCATCACCATCGGGGCTGGTTCCGCCATCGGCGCCAATGCCGTGGTGACGAAAGACGTCCCGGCCGACCACATCGCCGTGGGCATCCCCGCCCAAAACCGGCCTTCAAATAGGCATGAGCGGGTCAAACTCGTGGATCCGGACTACTACATCTAAATAGACTAAAGCGGCCTACAGGCTTATGTGGGCCGCTTTTTGCTGTGCTTAACCGCGCAGCAGATCCTGGTATTCGGAGTTCTTGTCCATAAAGTGCGCCACTGCGGAACAGGTGGCGATGACCTTCATGCCGGCCTCCCGGGTTTCATCGAGGGCCGCCTTAATCAACGGCGAGGACAAGCCCTGGCCGCGGAAGTCATCCCCGATGACCGTGTGATTAAATTCGCGGGTATCACCGGAATCTACGTACTCGCAGATTCCTGCCTCCACACCATCAACGGTGAGCACGAAACGGGACAAATCGGACTGATGAGAAATTGCTTTTTCCATGTCCCCCATTAAACCAAAAATGGCCCCTCCTTGATAATAAGAAGGGACCATAGTTGTGGCCAGAGCCAGGATCGAACTGGCGACCCCACACTTTTCAGGCGTGTGCTCTACCGACTGAGCTATCTGGCCAGAAACCCGAAGGTTTCCGCGACCTTGACGGGACTTGAACCCGCGACCTCCGCCGTGACAGGGCGGCGCGCTAACCAACTGCGCCACAAGGCCATTTTCAGTTTTGTGTGCCCCTTGGGCACGGGTAGTTACTTTACACAGACGCCTCGAAACAACACAAATCAGCACTACAAAGGCGGTTTTCCCGCGCTTGCCGATGCCCCTGCATCAAGGTGACACCACCACACAGCGGCCTAAAACCAAAAAAGAACAGCACCCGCCGAAGCGTGTACTGTTCAGAATGCGACCTTGACGGGACTTGAACCCGCGACCTCCGCCGTGACAGGGCGGCGCGCTAACCAACTGCGCCACAAGGCCAAATGAGAAATTATTTAGAACCAACACGAAAGTGTTGGTACCCCCAACGGGATTCGAACCCGTGCCGCTGCCGTGAAAGGGCAGTGTCCTAGGCCGCTAGACGATGGGGGCCAGTCGCTTCTTGGCGACTTCTAGAAATATACTGGAGACATCACCAAGAAACAAAATCGCTCCCCCAGAAGGAGTTTTTACCATGTCTGAGCAGCAGAAAACTTGTTCCTGCCACGAGCCGGATGTACACGGATACAACGCCGATAGCAAGAGCAAAGCGCGTTATCTGGCGCGCCTGAAACGCATCGAAGGCCAGGCGCGCGGGATTCACCGCATGGTCGATGAGGACCAGTACTGCATCGATATCATCACCCAAATCTCCGCGGTGACCTCCGCACTAGAGAACGTCTCTCTGGCGCTCTTAGAGGACCATATAGAGCACTGCGTGGCCGGTGCGGCGGCCGAGGACGGCGAGGTGGCTAAGGAGAAGCTAGCGGAGGCTATGCACGCCATTAAGAAGCTCGTGAAAAACTAGAAAAGGAGCCGCCCGAAGGCGGCTCCTGATGTGGGCCCTGTGGGGATCGAACCCACGACCTGCGGATTAAAAGTCCGTAGCTCTACCAACTGAGCTAAAGGCCCAACGTCACTCTATATTAGCGTGTTGACTTTTAGATCTCCTAATTCACCCCTCGCCTGAGAGTATCCACACACAGCAAAAGGAGGGCTTCCCAACCGGGAGGCCCTCCTTTGCCATGGCGGTGGAGATTAACCGCGCATGTCACCCTTTTCCATGAAGTTAACCTGGAAGTCGAAGGCGGACTTCAGGTCGTGCGGGGTGTGCTGGAACTTGTTTTCCTTCGCACGCTCGTAGTACTCCTCCAACAGCGGACGGTAGTCCGGGTGAGCCACGGCGATAATCTTCTCTACGCGCTGCTTTGGAGCCAGGCCACGCAGGTCAGCCACACCGTATTCGGTGATGATGACCATGGTGTCGTGCTCGGTGTGGTCCGTGTGGGATACAAACGGAACCAGAGCGGAGATGGCGCCATCCTTCGCGATGGACGGGGACACGAAGGTGGAGATGTACGCGTTACGGGTGAAGTCACCAGAGCCACCGGTGCCGTTCATGATGCGGGAACCGGACACGTTGGTGGAGTTGATGTTGCCGTAGATATCTCCCTCGATCATGCCGTTGGAAGAAATCAGGCCGACGCGGCGGATGACCTCAGGGTGGTTGGAAATCTGCTGCGGGCGCAGGATGATGTGGTTGCGGTAGCGGTCTGCCTCCGCGTTCATCTTTTCCGCGTACTCTGGCGACAATGCGAAGGAGGTTGCAGAAGCCACGGTCATCTTGCCGGCATCGATAAGGTCCAGCATGCCGTCCTGGATGACCTCGGTGTATGCCTGGATGTTTTCGAACTTGGAGTCCAACAGGCCTGCCATCACGGCGTTCGGCACGTTACCCACGCCGGACTGCATGATGAACTTGTCGTACTCAAGGCGGCCTGCGGCTACCTCGCCCTCCAGGAACTCGATGAAGTTAGCGGCGATCTTCTCAGAGGTCTCGTCCGGCTCGCGGAATGGAGCGTTGCGGTCTGGGGAGTTGGTCTTAACAACTGCAACGACCTTCTCCTCTGGGATCTCCATGTAGGTGGTACCGATGCGGTCGCCCGGCTTGTTAATCGGGATGGGCTGGCGGTTAGGCAGCTTGTCGATGCGGTAGATGTCGTGCATGCCCTCGAGGTTCTCGGACTGCCACTCGTTGATCTCGATGATGATCTTGTCTGCAGCCTCGACGAACTCGAGGTTATTGCCCACTGCGGAGGAGGGCACGATATGGCCTTCCTCGGTAATGCGTACGGCCTCGATGATGGCTACCTGGAAGTCACCGTAGAAGCCCTCTTCTACCTGCTGGCCCAGGTGGGACAGGTGAATGTCCTGGTAGAGCGCGGTGCCATCGTTGAACTGCTTACGCAGCAGTGGGTCAGAGTTGTACGGGGAGCGGAAGTTAATGGCTTCCGCCTCTGCCAAAACACCGTCGCAGTCCGGGGCGGTAGAAGCACCGGAGAAGAGGTCAATCTTGAACTCTTCGCCCTTGTCATGCAGCGCCTTCACCTTATCTGCAATGGCGGTAGGCAGACCCTTAGGGTAACCGGCGCCGGTGAAGCCGGAGATGCCTACGCGGTCACCATTGTTGACGTGCTTCGCAGCCTCCTCTGCAGAAACTACGAGCTTCTCAAACGGGGCGTATGCGATTCTATCGGACAACTGTCATCCTCCTTTATCTGCGAGTAGACCGGGGTTACGGCCAACCCAATTTAGTTACACAGACCACAGTAGCGAAAATTAACGTTTTTGCCACCATCATTGTGTGATCTTCACCCCAATCATGGGACTCCTCGGTAACCACCACCTTGCTGTTAGTTGCTAAATTCCGCCGTTAACGAGCACAATTAGGGCGTGAATTTGCGCATTGGAAACTATGACCTCTCCTCCCCCGTCATCCTCGCCCCCATGGCGGGGGTAACCAACGTCGCCTTCCGCACGTTGTGCCGGGAGCAGGAGCTGGCCCGCACCGGGACGGTGTCAGGCTTGTATGTCTGCGAGATGGTCACCGCGCGCGCCTTGGTGGAGCGCAACGAGAAAACCATGCACATGACCACCTTTGCCCCGGATGAGGATCCGCGTTCCCTGCAGATTTATACGGTGGACCCGGAATACACCTATAAGGCCGCCAAGATCATCGTGGATGAGAACTTGGCCGATCATATCGACATGAATTTCGGTTGCCCCGTCCCCAAGGTGACCAGGCGTGGCGGCGGCTCTGCCCTGCCCTATAAGCGCCGCCTGTTTGGCAATATCGTCTCTGCCGCCGTCAAGGCCACCGAGGGCACGAATATCCCCGTCACGGTGAAAATGCGCGTGGGCATCGATGACGAGCACCACACTCACCTCGATGCCGGGCGCATCGCCGTAGATTCCGGCGCCGCCGCCGTGACCTTGCACGGGCGCACGGCCGCGCAGCGCTACTCCGGCGATGCTCGGTGGGATGAGATCGCCCGGCTCAAGGAGCACCTGGCGGATACCGGCGTTCCGGTGCTGGGCAATGGCGACATTTTCCGCGCCGATGACGCCCGCCGCATGATGGAAGCCACGGGCTGCGATGGCGTGCAAGTAGGCCGCGGTTGCCTAGGCCGCCCATGGCTTTTCGCGGAGTTGAGTGCCGCCTTGCGCGGCGAGTCCATCCCCGCCGAGCCCACCTTGGGCGAGGTCACCCAGGTAATCCACCGCCACGCGGAGCTGCTCGCGCAACACGAGGGCGAGGATCACGCGTCCAGGGACATCCGCAAGCACATTGGCTGGTACCTGCGCGGCTTCCCCGTCGGCGGACAGGTGCGCGCCGGCCTAGCCAAGGTGGATTCCTTAGAGAGCCTGCGCGAATTGCTGGCACCCTGGGCGGATTCTGATGCTTTGGCTGCCGATGCCGATGGTGCGCGCGGGCGCCAGGGCTCGCCCTCCAAGGTCGCGCTTCCCGATGGCTGGCTTGATGACCCCGAGGATGAATTCGTTCCGGTCGGCGCCGATATTTATAACTCTGGCGGCTAAAATCGCACAGGTGTGACTCAGCAAGCATTTGCGCGGTTTGTGAGCTATCATTTCCTGCATGCGTACTGCCTACCGTGAGCATCTGGACAACTTCTCGCACGACCTCATCGTCATGTGCGATACCGTCCGCACCATCATGGATAAGGCCTCCCAGGCGCTGCTCGATCGCGCCCTGGAACCCGCGGAGGAAGCGCTTAGCCTCACCGAAGAACTCGATGAGATTCGCTCGCGCTGCTCCGAACGCGCGGTAAAGCTCCTGGCGTTGGAAAATCCCATGGCCCAGGATCTGCGCCAGGTGGTATCTTCCATTTACATCGTCGAAGACCTCTTCCGCATGGGACAGCTAGCCCAGCACATTGCCGATGCCGCGCGCCGCCGCCACCCAGAGGCCGTCGTGCCCGCTGAATACCTCGGGTTCATGGAAGAAATGTTCCGCCTGACCCAGGAAATGGGTTCGGTGGTGCACGATATTTTGGTCACCCCGGATGCCGAGCTCTCCGTTAACCTGCGTTCCGATGATGATGCCGTGGACGATATTAACCACCACCTGCTGCGCATCCTCACCCAGCGCGAATGGGAAGGGACGGTGCGCCAGGCCGTAGAGACAGCGCAGATTACCCGCTACTACGAGCGCTACGCCGATCACTGCGTTTCCGTGGCTGGGCGCATCATTTACTTCGCCACCGGCCTATTGCCGGAAGAGTTTGAAAGAAAACTCCAAGAGGATCAAAAGGACGCCGAGTTCGAGGCCCGCATGAGCGAACTGGAACGCCAATTCCGCCGCTAGGACCATAGACCTAAAACTGCCACAAGGGCGGTACCTCCCTGCGCTGGAGGTACCGCCCTTGTCGGACAATCAGGGGGCTACGTATTAGCCGAAGCGACCGGAGATGTAATCCTCGGTCTCCTTCTGGGAAGGGTTCTCAAAGATGCGGGTGGTTTCATCGAATTCCACCAGGTGGCCCGGCTTACCGGTAGCTTCCAAGGAGAAGAAGCCGGTCTTATCGGACACGCGGGCGGCCTGCTGCATGTTGTGGGTCACGATGACGATGGTGAAGTTTTCCTTCAGCTCGTGGATGAGATCCTCCACGGCCAGGGTGGAAATCGGGTCCAGTGCGGAGCAGGGCTCGTCCATCAGCAGAACTTCTGGCTCCACGGCAATCGCGCGGGCGATGCACAGGCGCTGCTGCTGACCACCGGACAGGCCGCCGCCTGGCTTATCCAGGCGGTCCTTGACCTCGTCCCAAAGGTTAGCGCCGCGCAGGGACTGTTCGGCAACTTCCTTGAGCTTCTTCTTATTCTTCTCACCAGACAGCTTCAGGCCGGCAACCACGTTGTCCTCGATGGACATGGTGGGAAATGGGTTGGCCTTCTGGAAGACCATGCCGATGGTATTGCGCACGGATACCGGGTCCACCTTGGGGCCATAAATATTAGTGCCATCGAGCAGGATCTCGCCCTTGACGGATGCGCCAGGGATGACCTCGTGCATCCGGTTCAAGGTGCGCAGTACGGTGGACTTACCGCAGCCGGAGGGGCCGATGAAGGCGGTCACGGCCTGCGCCGGGATCTGCATATTTACGTTCTGCACGGCGTGGAAATCGCCGTAGAAAATATCGACGTCATTGAGCTCGAGCTTAGACATTGTGGAGGTTTCTCCTCTTAAGGGGTGTAAAAGTGGCGGAATCGTGTGCGGCTATTTCTTGACCGAGAACTTCGCGGAAATTACTCGCGCCGCAATATTGAGGATGGCGATGAGGATAACCAGCGTCAGCGCTGCGCCCCACAGCTTATCCAGCACGGCAGGCTGCGCGCCGGCCTTGTACATATCAAGCATCATCAGCGGCAGCGAAGACTGCGAGCCCTTAAACGCGTCCCAGTTGATGACCGAGGAGGAACCAACCAAGACCAGCACTGGGGAGGATTCACCCATCACGCGGGCAATGGCCAGCATGATGCCGGTCACAATGCCGGACAGGGCGGTTGGCAGCACGATGCGTGCGATGGTTTTCCACTTGGGCACGCCGAGCGCATAGGAAGCCTCGCGCAGGTCCATGGGAACCACGCGCAGCATCTCTTCGGTATTGCGCACCACGATGGGAATCATCAACAGGACCAAGGACAGGGCGACGGCAAAGCCGGAGCGGCCAAAGCCAAAGAGCGTAATCCACATGGCGAAGATGAACAGCGCCGCCACGATGGAGGGCACGCCCGACAGGATGTCCACCATGAAGGTGGTGGTGCGGCCGAGCCAACCACCCTTGGAGTATTCCACCAGGTAGATGGCGGTAAAGATGCCGATCGGGATGGACAGGATGGAGGCCAGTGCGGTTTGCACGAAGGTACCGACGATGGCGTGGGCGGCACCGCCGCCTTCGGCGCTATTCATCACGCCGCGCTGGGACAGCGTCCACCAGTCAGCGGAGAAAACCACGCCGCTACCGCGCGAGATTAGCTCCCAGAGGACCCAGATCAAAGGGACCATCGCCAAGGCCATAGCGGCCCATACAACGACGGTGGCAATGCTATTGGCCGCCTTGCGGGAACCGGAGATTTCCAGGAAGGTTGCCCCACCAGCGGAGGCCGGCTTGTTATTTGTCGTAGTAGTCATTGTTGTCCTTCCTTACTTGCTCTTCACGATGGCGCGGGCAATGGCGTTGACCACGAACGTCAGCAAGAACAGCATCAAACCGGCAGCGATATACGCACCGGCGCGCGTCTCGTTACCGAACTCGGCAGCGGCGAGGGCGATGGCCGTGGCGAAGGTAGTGCCGCCATCGAAAAGCGAGAAGCGGAAGTCCACCAGCGGCGAGACCACCATGTACAGCGCCATAGTCTCACCCAAAGCGCGGCCCAAGCCCAGCATGGAGCCGGCAACGTAGCCGGACATGCCGAAGGGCAGGACGGTCATGCGGATGACTTCCCAGCGCGTTGCGCCCAGCGCCAGAGCGGACTCGATCTGGCCGGGAGGGGTTTGCACGAAGACCTCGCGGGCGGTGGCGGCGATAATGGGCAAAATCATCACAGCGAGCACGATGCCACCGGTAAAGAGGTTGCGGCCGGTAGCAAAAGCGGGCGAATTATCGTAATGGGTAAACAGGAAGAACCCGCCGGCCCAGGATTCCAGCCAGGTATAGAAGCTGGACAGGGCCGGGCCGAGGACCTGCCAACCCCACAGGCCGTAGACGATGGACGGCACGGCGGCCAGCATGTCCACCAAGAAACCCAGCGGCTTAACCAGGCGTGCCGGGGCGTAGTTGGACAAGAAGATGGCAATCGCAAGCGCCACTGGCATGGCCAAGATCAGGGCGAAGACCGAGATGAGGACGGTGGTGCCGAACATGGTCGGGATACCGAACTTCATCGCGGAGGTATCGGTGGTCTCCCACCGCTCACCGTGGGTGAAAAAGCCCAGCAGGCCATTCTCGTTCACGCTGAGCGCCGGCACGGCGCGCCAGATGAGGAAGGCAGCAATCGCCGCGATCATCACGGTAATCAGCGTGGCAGAGGCCGTGGAGAGGAATTCGAAAATGCGGTCACCGGGGCGCTTGACGGAGCTACCGGAGCTGGAGGTAGCCAAGTCATTCTCGTTATCGCCACGGGTATGAGGCTGTTCAACGCCAGAGACGGGAAGGGTCTCCGAGGTCGATGCCTTGGTGAGATTATTGTCTGCCATGAGACGTACTAATCCTTATTTAAAGTGGAACAAAGGGTCATGCGTTACATGCCTGCGCCCCCAAAGCGCGTCTCGAGGGCGGCAGTGGGGGCGGGCGGAGCGTTATTTCGCGAGGTAAAGCGCAGTTTACGCCTTACTGCAGTGCGTCAACGGCGCTCTTCAGGCGGTCAAGGTGGTCACCCTTAACTGGGATGAAGCCCTGCTCTGCCAACTGGTCATCCTGGTGGTCCAGAACGTCGTTGAAGAAGGTCTTGACCAGTTCAGCGGTCTCGTCATCGTAGCCAGCGGAGCAGACGATGTTGTAGGTGGTCAGGATGAGCGGGTATGCACCCTCTGCATCGGAAGCGAAGAGGGCCTTGGAGTCAACGACCATGTCGTTCTCGGAAGCGGTGTCCTTAAACTCCAGGTTCTCCAGCGCCTTGTTGACGGTGTCGTCATTCAGCTCAACCGGGCCGTTGCCAAAGTCAATCTTGGCCTTCTTGACGCCGTCAGCTTCCTTCTGGTCAGCGAAGCCGGCCTCAACGTAGGTGATGGCACCCTCGATGTTTGCAACCTGGTCAGCAACGCCGGAGGAGCCGTTTGCGCCCTCACCAACGGAGTCAGGGAACTGCTTGCCTTCGCCGTCCCAGTTACCGGTGGAAGCGGTCAGGAACTTCTGGAAGTTATCGGAGGTACCGGACTCGTCAGAACGGAAGATGACGTGGATGTCGGTGTCCGGCAGGTCTGCGCCCTCGTTATCAGCGGCAATGGCCTCGTCATTCCACTTCTTGATCTCGCCCTTGAATATCTTGGCAATGGTATCGGTGGAGAGGTTGATCTCCTGGTCGCCCAAGTTATAAGCGATGGCAACTGGGCCGATGGTGGAAGGCAGGTGCCATGCGTCGTTGCCGTCGCAACGCTCCTTGGCAGCCTCAATCTGGCCGTCGTCTTCCTTCAGCGGGGAGTCAGAACCAGCGAAGTCTGCCTGGCCGTTCAGGAATGCCTCAACACCCTTACCGGAGCCGGAAGCGGTGTAGGACAGGTTTGCGTCTGGGTTGTCCTCTGCGAAGACGGTGCCGAAGTAGGACATTGCGTTCTGCTGGGAGGATGCGCCCTCACCAACAAGCTCGCCAGCGACGCCGCTGCCCTCGGAGGATCCCGAGGAGTCAGAGGAAGAGGAGGTGTCCTCAGAGCACGCTACGAGAGCGGTAGAGGTAGCGGCCACGAGGCCGAAGATAGCGGCAGAGCGCTTGAAGTTGCGAATCACGGGAAAACCCTTTCCGGTGCAGATCAGAGATTGATTGTCCGAGGAAACCGCATCCCCATCAAAGGGGAACCCACATCCCACGTCCGCTTTTCGGCAGCGGGGTGCAGGTGCGCAGGCGCGGCTTTCTCACAATCAGTAAAGCTAACCGGCGGAATTAACCAGCAGGGTGACGTGAGGTAAACACTTAATGAACATGCCAAGAAGTTGACATGACCTTAATCGCACTAGCCCCAGACAACGTGCTCTTCATCAACGGAAAAGCCCAGCCGTTTGTAGGCCTTCAGCGCCGGTTCATTATCCGCTTCCACGTACAAAATAACCCGCTGAGCTCCCTTTTCTACCATGCGGCGCAGGCCAATCTGTAGCAATGGACCGCCCAATTTTTGGCCGCGGTACGCCTCTGCAAGGCCCACCACGTAGACCTCACCAAAGCCGGGATCTTCTTCCTTGTGCCACTTGGTCCAGTGGAAGCCAGCCAGGGTCGGGTGCCCCTGCTCTTTTTCGTCCCAGAAGAACAAAACGTCCTTAGGATCGAACCACTCGGCCTCCATGCCGCGGTGCAGGCGCTCTAAATCCCAGCCGCCTTGTTCTGGGTGCCAATTAAAGGCCTCGTTATTAACGCGCAGCCACTCGTTTTCCACGGTGTCCTTGCCCCACTTGTCCACCGCCTCGCTGTAATTGGCGGCTTGTAGCGGAAGCTCGCCTACGTGGGCTGCGCTATCCAGATCACTGCCCTCGATGCCCATGACCACGAGGGTGCGGGTGACCTTCAGGTCGCGGGAATTAGCCAAGGCCTGAGCGGGCTTGCCGTTGCCATGCGCCCAAGTCTCGAGGTTGGTGGTGGCGTTAGCGGTGGCATCGTAAAGCGCGGTGCCATAGCCCTTGCCGCGATAATCGGGGGCGATAAAAAGCTCCGCGGTGGAATCCTCGCGGCTGGATACGCCAATGGGCTCGCCATCCAGCCAAGCCACCAAGTGCTTGTGATGCAGGCGCTCATCGCGCAGGCCATTGAGGAATTGCTCCGACAGCGGGGCGATGCCGTCGGTCTTTTCAGCGTGCGCTGCTAGTTCTTCCAGGGTGCCCGCAAGCTCTGGGGAGGCGGGGAGGTTTTCTTCGGTGATATTCATGGTGCCCATAATACGTAGGCTAAATTTGAAGGCGTGAGTGTAGTCAAAGTCGACCGGCGCATTGTGCACGTCCTCATCGTGGTGGGCGTGGTCATTGCCGCATGGGTGGCCGATGCCTGCGTGGCCATGCATTCTGAGCACAAGATTGCCCAGGAGGTTAAGGAGAACTCCAGGCTGGAAAACTCGCCCCAGGTGTATATCGGCGGCACCCCGTACCTGTTGGCGGCAGGCTCCAAGGAAATTCCTTATCTGCAGGTCAAGGCGCTCGATGTGGAGGTTCCCAAGCTGGGCATGGTCAATGCCTCGACCGTGCTGCGCGATATTACCGTCACCCCTGAGCAGGTAGTAAGCGGCGATATTGAAGGCGCACCCGTATCCACGTATTCGCGCGGAATTTCCCTCGACGGCGTGGCGTTAGGCCGCCTTTTGGGCATTACCGATCTTTCCATTGCCAACCCGGATGATATTTCTCCCTCCGGCGGCGTTTCTGCCGAGGCGGAGCTTACCGGCACCCTGCCCGGCGATAAGGAAAAATCCACCGCTATGGTCACACTGCGCCTGGTGGGCCCGGAGTTCCGCATGGAGGTCTACGGAACCGATGATCCGCGCCTCAAGGAGGCGTTTTCCCTCAACTTCGATACACGCGAGCTCCCGCTGCCGGCGCAGGCCACCATGGTAAGGCTGCAGGGCGGCACCATTTACTTTGAGGTCCAGCGCCGCAATATCAAGGTCCAGATGGCCCAGCTATCCCCGCTGGAAATCGAGGGATCTGAGCAACGAGCCGTGGAAGAGGCCGAAAAGAAGGCGGCCGATACCGCCAATAAGGTAGGCCCCGCACCGAAAGAGGGTGAATCCTAGCGGAGGCGAATAAAGTCCCGCAGCACTTCCTGCACGGAGCGCTGGGCCACCTGCCGCCTGTCTTGCGGGGCGTAGACCTCGATGGCATCGGCCACAGAGGTCAGCGTCACGTGGCGGAAGGTCCCCTCGGATTCGCCATCGGCTTGGAAGCGCTGCGGGGTGTGGCAATCGAGCTCAACGCGCTTGGCGTCATCAAAGCCCAGGGTCTTTTCCTTCACCAGCCGCTTGAGCCAGCCGTGCTTATCGGCGCCAAAGAGGTGCAGCAGGCCGATGACCCCACGCACACCGCTGAGTTTTTCCAGACCGAAAAGGGCCAGGCCCTCATCGAAAGAATTGCGCGGGTTGGTCACGACCGGCAAGGGCCCCAAGAAGGTCCAGGGGTTGGTATTAGAGGTAAATAGGAGCGGGAAGTCCTTCTTATGGAGCGTCTGCCCCAAGCGCGATTCCGCGTGCACCGTAATCTGCGGCGGGTTGCGGCGCGCGCGTAGCCAGGCCCGAATGGCCACGTTCAAGTAGCGCAGCGGCGTGGCGGAAAAGCCTTGTTCGCGGGCGCGGTCCACGCGTGCGAGGACGTCCGCATCCATGCCAAAGCCGGCGTTGACGGCAAACCAGCGTTCGTTCCAAGTGCCCAGGTAAATGGTGCGGCGCAGATCGCGCTCGAGCATGCGGGCCAGAACGTGGGTGGCCTCAACCGGCGTATTGGGAAAGCCGAGGGCGCGGACGAAGACGTTCGCGGATCCGGTGGGAATGACGGCGAGCGCCGGCACCTCGTGCGGGCTGGGGATATCTTCATCGGCCGGTCCCAGCAGGCCGTTGACAATCTCATTGACGGTGCCATCGCCGCCCACGGCAATGATGACATCATAATCATCCCTGGTAAGCCCCCGAACGATGTCTTCTGCATGCCCGGGGTAATGGGTGAATTTGACCAATAGGTGCATGCCTTCTACGGCCCGCAGGGCGGGCACGATTTGGCGAAAGAGCCCGTTGGATTGCGAGGTCGAATTGGGATTGGAAATCATCAGCGCATGCACAACGGACCAGTCTAGTAGTTAAAGCGGCCCCGGCACGACTAGGCTGGACGCCCATGAGCGAAAATACCGAGAACACCAATACCCCGAACGTCGAGACCGCCGCCGCGTCCCACCCGGAAAACACCTCCGGCGCGCTCAATGGCAATGACGCGGTCAACCAAGCCGCCGAGCAGTGGAAGGACGCGGCCAGCCACAATATCCCCGCCATTGAGCTTGGCGATGTCCCTGTTCCCGCCGATACCGCCAACCTGCGCCAGGGCCCGTCGCTACACGATGGCCTGCTGGGGCTCCTCCCCCTCGTAGGCGTCTGGCAGGGCGAGGGCCAGGCCCACGACACCGATGGCAGCGAATACACCTTTGGCCAGCAGCTGGTCGTCGCCCACGACGGCGAGAATTACCTGACCTTTAGCTCGCGCACCTGGAAGATCGATACCGAAGGCAAGCCGCAGGGCCCGTCTACCCGCGAGACCGGTTTCTGGCGCATCTCCGCCAAGGATGAAATCGAGGTCACCTACACCTCTTCTACCGGCATCGTGGAAATCTTCTACGGCGAGCCCTTCAACGAGCGCGCTTGGCAGCTCGAATCCGCCTCCACCATGGTCACGGAGACCGGCCCGAAGAACCTGGGCCCCGGCAAGCGCATGTACGGCCTCATGCCCAATAACAACCTGGGCTGGGTAGATGAGCGCATGGTCGATGGCGAAATGCGCCCCTACATGTCCGCCGAGCTCACCCGCATCGCCGGCTAGAGCTGGTTAAAACTGGCTAGGCCCCTAGCGCGGCATCGATAAGCCCCCGGATTTCTTCCTCGTTATCCGGGGCTTTTAACGTTTTCTCATTCAGCTTGGTCACCCGCACCGCCACGCGCACGGACGAGACCAGCCACACCGAATCGGACTTTTCTAAGTACTCCACCGTCAGCGGCTTGGCCTTGCAGCGATAGCCGCGGTCCTGGGCGTAATCAAAGAGCGCGGCCTGCGTGGTACCGGGCAAAATGCCGCGGCCGGCGGCGGTGCGCAGCTTTTTTCCCCGCACCGCCACCACGGTAGAGGTAGCGCCCTCTAAGATTTCGCCGGTATCTGGATCCGTCAGGATGAGATCGTCGTAGCCCTTGTCCTTGGCCATGCGCAGCATCGCCATCGTCGCGGCGTAGTTCAGCGTCTTGGCCGGTAGCTCTTCGGCCACGTGCCACAGGCGCGGGCTCGTCAGGACGGTGACGCCGGTGGTGCGTTGGTGAAGAGGGACATCGCCAAGCGGCTGCACCGTCACCCACGCGGTGGGCACGCCGGTCGAAGCCCGGCCGCGGGTATACGTCCAGGTGCATTTGGCATCGGGATGATCGGCATCGGTACCGCAATAATCCGCGATCGCCAGCCGGGTCGCCTCCTCCCACTTGTGCATCGGCGGTTCCGGTAAATCGAGCGCCCGCGCCGAATCGCGAAAGCGCTGCGCGTGGCGGGCGAGGTTGGCAGCCTTGCCGCCGCGGACCAGAAGCGATTCAAAGATGCCATCGCTGCGGGTCACGGCGGCATCATCAGCATAAACCAGCGGCAGGGAGGGCGAATGCTTGCGCACCGACCCACCAAAGGGTTCCACGACGTAGATGACCGGCTCTTTTCGCGGGGAGGGTTTCATAGACTCGATTATGCCCTACCATCGGTAGATGTGAGTTATTCTTCGCCACTTCTTCAACGCGCCGGTGCCGCCGAGCACCAGGACGCGACTGTACTCGATACCCAAGGTGTGGCCTGGCACTATGGCAATCCCCTCGGGGAACAGCGTGCGGCCGAGACCGGGACCATCGCCATCGACCGCTCGCAGCGCCGCGCGCTGCGTGTCAGCGGGGCGGATGCGCCGGGATTTCTTAATAACCTGCTCACGCAGAAGCTTGACGATGCCCCCTCCGGCTTCTCCGCCGGCGCCCTCGACCTAGATATCCAGGGTCACATTTTGCACCACATGGATATCACCCGCGCGGGCGAGGACTTCTACCTCGATCTGCCCGCCGCGCAGTTCGAATCCGCCCAGGACTTTTTGACCAAGATGGTCTTCTGGTCCGAGGTCACGGTCGAGGAAGCCGATATCGCCATCGTGACATTGCTGGGTGAGGCCGATATTCCTACCCCACCCACCGTGGTCTTTTCCCGCGAGGTGCAATGGCCGGGAATCAAGCGCGTTGACTTGGGCTTTCCGCGCGAACAGTTGGTGGAATCCATGGCCGCCCTGGAGGCCGAGGGCGCGCGGCTTGCCGGGCTCATGGCCTTTACCGCCGAGCGCGTGCGCGCCCGCGAGCCGGAGCTTGCCGCCGATTTGGATAAGAAATCCATCCCGCACGAGGTTCCGCAGTGGATTAGCCGCAGCGATGCCGATCCCGCCCACGTGCACCTGAATAAGGGCTGCTACCGCGGCCAGGAAACCGTGGCGCGCGTGGAGAACCTGGGCCGCTCTCCCCGCCTCTTGGTGCTCCTCCACTTGGACGGATCCGCGCCGGAGCGGCCGAATGTGGGCGATGACATTTCATTTAATGGACGTAAGGTAGGTCGCATCGGCACCATCGTGGATGACTGCGATTTCGGCCCCATCGCCTTAGGTCTAGTCAAGCGTTCTGCGCTAGATGCAGGCACATTGGATATCGGCGATACCGCGGCGTCGATCGATGCGTCCTCCATCCCCGAAGATGAGGGACCCAAGGCCGGGCGCGAGGCGGTAAACCGGCTGCGCGGGCGGTAGATTTTCCACTCATCGGGGGGCCGGTGCGGAATTTTTTCGTCACACGCGCTATTGTGTCTTACAGGAAGATACACAATTGACAAGCCGATGGGGCGCCCAAGAATCCCTGGAGCGCCCTACTAGCCCAAGGGGGTCATGCACATGGGACGCGGACGCGCTAAGGCAAAGCAGACCAAAGTTGCACGCCAGCTCAAGTACAACTCACCCGAGATGGATATCGAGTCCCTTCAGCGGGAACTCGCTGCTCAGCAGGAGGGTGACTCCCACGACTACGAAGAGGATGATCCCTACGCCGAGTATGTCGACGAATGGGATGAGGACAACGACGACGAGCGCTAATCTTCCGCTCGCCGGATAAATCCACAAAAGGCCTTAGGTTTTTAACCTAAGGCCTTCCTCTTGTACCTAGAAGTTTGAGTGCTCGCCGTGCATGATAACGCGCGGTTCTTCGCCGTCTGCTTCGCGGACGCTGCCCAGCTCCCACGCGTCGATGTGGCGGGCGGTAAGCATGGCCAAAGCGCGGTCGCGGTCCTCTGGGTTAACCACGGCAATCATGCCCACGCCCATGTTGAAGGTCTTTTCCATCTCCGCCAGTTCGACCTTGCCCATGGAGGAGATGAGCTTGAAGATCTGGCCTGGATTCCACGTGGAGCGGTTAACCTCGGCGCTCAATCCCTCTGGGATAACGCGCTCCAGGTTGCCGGCCAACCCGCCGCCGGTGACGTGACAGAAGGTGGATACGGAGCATTCCTGTGCCAGCGCCAGGCACTCTTTGGCGTAGATGCGGGTGGGTTCCAAAAGCTCCTCGCCTAGCGGGCGGCCGAGCTCTTCCACATAACCATCCAACGGCATACCCGCCTGCTCCAGCAGGACGTGGCGCGCGAGCGAATAGCCATTGGAGTGCAGCCCGGACGAGCCCATGGCGATGAGCACATCGCCCTCACGCACATTGTCTGGGCCCAGCACGCCATCAGCCTCAACCACGCCGACGGCGGTGGCGGAGACATCGTATTCATTCTCCCCCATCATGCCTGGGTGTTCGGCGGTCTCTCCGCCAAGCAGCGCAGCACCTGCCTGCACGCAGCCCTCGGCAATGCCCTTGACTACCTCGGCTACCTTTTCCGGCACGACCTTGCCCACGGCGATGTAATCCTGCAGGAATAGCGGCTCGGCGCCGCAGACGACTAGGTCATCGACGCACATGGCCACCAGATCGATGCCGATAGTGTCGTGCTTATCCATGGCCTGCGCCACGGCGAGCTTTGTGCCCACGCCATCGGAGCCGGCGGCGAGGATGGGTTCCTTGTAGTCGCCCAGTTTGAATAGCCCCGCAAAGCCGCCGAGGCCGCCCATGACCTCTGGGCGGGTGGCGCGCTTGGCGTGTGGGGCAAACAGGCTAACCGCGCGGTCGCCCTCTTCGATATTGACGCCGGCTGCGGCGTAGGTGTTGTCACTCATGTTTTTGAAAGTTCCTTAGAAGTTTTTATTGGGTTCCGAGCAGGGTGCGCACGGCATCGGCATTGGGGTTTCCGGCGGGAAGGCCAAGGGGGTACTCGCCGGAGAAGCAGGCGGTGCACAGCTCGGAGCGAGGCTGCTCGGTGGCGGCGACCATTTCATCGATGGAGACAAAGCCCAAAGAATCAGCGCCGATGGTCTCGCAGATGGTGGAGCAAATCTCGTCCGGATCATCGGACGGGCTGGCGTTGGCAATCAGCTCGCCGGGCGAGGCAAAGTCGATGCCATAAAAGCACGGCCACTTCACCGGCGGGGAGGCGATGCGCACGTGGACCTCGGCGGCGCCGGCCTCGCGCAACATGCGGATGAGCGCGTGCTGGGTATTGCCGCGCACGATGGAATCATCCACCACGACGAGCTTCTTGCCGTCGATGACCTCGCGCAGTGGGTTGAGCTTTAGCCGGATGCCCAGCTGGCGCAGCGTCTGCGTGGGCTGAATAAAAGTGCGGCCCACATACGCGTTTTTCACCAGGCCGTGGGCGAAGGTGAGGCCGGATTCGCGGGCGTAGCCCACCGCGGCCGGGTTGCCGGATTCCGGCACGGGGATGACCAGGTCCGCATCCTCCACCGGGTATTCGCGGGCCAGGCGGCGGCCGATCTCCACGCGGGAGGCGTTGACCGAGCGGCCCTTGATATCGCTATCCGGGCGGGCCAGGTAGACGTATTCGAAAACGCAGCCGCTGCGCTTGGCGGGCGCGAAATTTTCAGAGCGGATGCCGGCCTCATCGATGGCAACGAGCTCGCCCGGCTCGATCTCGCGAATAAATTGCGCGCCGCAGATATCCAGCGCGCAGGTTTCGGAGGCGACGACCCAGCCCTTGGCCAGCCGGCCCAGGACCAGCGGGCGCACGCCCTGCGGGTCGCGCGCGGCGTACATGGTGTGGCCATCGGTAAAGGTCAAGCAGAATGCGCCCTTGACCCGCGGTAGGAGCTCGCGGGCGGAGTCGAAGACGGAGGTGGTCTCATCGACGCCATCGGCAAGCAGCATGGACAAGCACATCGAGTCAGAAACCGACTCCTCGTGCGGCTTAATCAGGCCGCGTTCGACGGCCTCTGCGCGCAGCTCGAGGTAATTGACCAGGTTGCCGTTGTGGCCCAGGGCAATGTCCACGCCCGTAGAGGAGGTGGAAAACATCGGCTGCACATTGGACCATTCCTTGCCGCCGGCCGTGGAATAGCGCGTGTGGCCCACCGCCACGTTGCCAGTCAAGGCAGAAAGGGTCGATTCATCGAAAATATTGGCCACCAGGCCCATGTCTTTGAAGACGACGATGCGGTCATCATCGCCCACCGCAATGCCGGCGGCTTCTTGGCCGCGGTGCTGGAGAGCAAAAAGGCCAAAGTAGGTAAGTTTGGAGACTTCCTCCCCGGGAGCCCAGACGCCAAAGACGCCACACTCTTCGCGGGGTTCCTCCTCGTTATGATCGTCAAGGTCAGTGATACTAGGAGTATGTACTTCTACCACGGCGTTTATATTAGCGCGTTGGGCCGTCGAAAACTAACGGAATGATGGGAAGCCACTGTGCAATCTCCCCTGAACGCGACCCGGAAGCATCGACGCGACCTGTGTTTTTAACCTCGTCCCAGTCCGTGACACCGGTGGCCAAACGCAGCCAGGTCTCCGCATCCATTTCCACCACATTGGGTGGGGTGCCGCGCGTGTGGCGGGGGCCTTCAATGCACTGCACCGCAACAAATGGGGGTACGCGCAGCTCCACCGAGTGCCCCGGCGCGTCGGCCTCGAGGGTGCGGGCGGTGCGACGGACGGCATCGGCAAGCAGGGCCCTGCCTGGCTTTTGTTGCCCGTCCGGGTCCTGAATCCAATCCTTGATGGCGATTATGGCCGCGCGCGTGGCGGCGGGATCTACGGGTTTAGGCATAGCCACAGCATAGCTACTGTTATCTTATTGTTTATGTCACCTACTGACGCTGCTGCGGAAACCCAGAAGTCCCCTACCCTGACGCTGCGCTTTATGGCATCGCCAACCGATGTCACCATGGCCGGCGCCCCCGGCATCAATGGCGGGCGCGTGCTGGAATGGATCGATAAGGCCGCCTACGCCTGCGCCGTGCAGTGGTCCGGGCAGTACTGCGTGACCGCCTATGTGGGCCATATCCACTTCACCCGGCCCATTCCCTCCGGGCACATCGTGGAGGTGCGCTCGCGCATCGCGATGACCGGCCGGTCTTCCATGCACATCATCAACGAGGTGCTGTCTGCCGATCCCCGCGAGGGAATTTTCACCCGCGCCTGCGATTGCCTGGTCATCTTCGTGGCCAAGGATCCCGAAAGCGATAAGACCACCCCGGTTCCCACCTTCGTGCCGGATACCGATGAGCACCTGCGCGTGGCCGAGGCCGCGAAATCCCGCATCGAGCTGCGCAAGGCCATCGAGCTGGAGATGGACAAGCAAACCTACGATGGGCCTTCCGATGCCCCACGGATGGTCAACCGCTTTTTGGCCAAGCCCACCGACGTCAACTGGGGCGGCAAGGTGCACGGCGGCACCGCGATGCAGTGGATCGATGAGGCCGGCACCGCCTGCACCATGGAGTGGTCCGGTGAGCGCACCGTGGCCGTCTATGCCGGCGGTATCCGCTTTTATCGACCCATTTCCATCGGGGATCTCATTGAGGTCGATGCCCGCATGATGCGCACCGACCGCCGCTCGATGCAGATGTCAGTGCACGTGCGCTCCGGCGATCCGCGCGGCGGCCGCGACAATTTAAAGACCGCCATCCACGCCACCGTGGCCTATATTGGCATGGACCGCGATGGGCAGCCGATGACCGCACGCACCTTCACCCCGCAGACCGAGGAAGACATCCGCTTGGCCGAACACGCCAATATCTTGCGCGAACTGCGCGGCGAGTACTCCCCTAAGCCGCTCATTGTGGCACCGCACAGCCAACACGTGGATTAAATTTCCAACAGATTTTCTATTGCGTGGCGCTTATACCCTAGCGTGGTATTAAATAGGTAACAGAAACCACGTTAGAGAAATGAGTTGAAATGTCTAACCCACGCCTGCGCCGCAGGGTGCAGTACTCCGCCACATTAGTTGCCTCCGCGCTGCTGCTGGCCTCCTGCCAGAACCCGGCCAATCAGGAGGATAAAGATGAGGCTTCGGCTACACCGACGACCACCTCTTCTTCTACCTCCGCGGAAAAGACCTCAGAAGCATCTTCCACGGCATCGAGTTCTAGTTCCGCTACCAGCTCCAGTAGCGCCAGCAGCTCCGCCACAAGCTCTTCCACCAAATCAAGCAGCTCCCACGCCAAGCAGCGCTCCGAAATCGAGGGGCATGTGGTGGTGCTTTCTACCGGCGGCACCATCGCCAGCACCCACGATGACAAGGGCGCGGTGGTGCCCACCGTAAAGGGCTCTGACTTGGTGGACCCGCTGTACTCTGAGTTCGACAAAGACAAGTTGGAGCTTGAGGTCAAAGACATTGCCAACCTGGATTCATCTGCGATGACCTTGGCCGATACCGATAAAATCATCACCGCCGTACACGAGCAGCTACAGCGCAATGACGTCGATGGCGTAATCGTCACCCACGGCACCGATTCCATGGAAGAGACCGCCATTGCGCTCGATACTTTCCACGACAGCGATAAGCCTGTCGTACTCACCGGTGCAATGCGCCCGTTCGATGACGATGATCCAGACGGCCCAGAAAACCTCGCTACCGCGGTAGAGACTGTCACCAACCCGGACTATGCCGGCCACGGCGCATTCATCGCCTTTGACGGTAAAGTTATCCCCGCCCGCGGCGCGTTCAAATCTGATACGGAAAAGGCCGTTGGCTTTGCTACCAATAGCCAGGAGAAATTCCCAGAACGCCCCGAGCCGCTGAAGTACGCTCCGCTTGGCGATGTCCGCGTGGACATCATCGCCGCCTACCCCGGCGCCCCAGCGGATCTCATTGAACAATCCTTGGCCAAGGGCGCGCAGGCCATCGTCATTGAGGGCATGGGTTCAGGGAATATCGGCCCCGATCTGGCTAATGCCGCCATGGAAGCTGCCAAGTCCGTTCCCGTCGTGCTCACTACCCGCGTGGATCACGGACCCGTCGAGGGTATCTACGGCGGCGCCGGTGGCGGTGCCACGCTTGCCGATGCCGGAGTTATCCCCTCCGGCAACCTCCGTGCACCCCAGGCCCGCATACTGCTCGCAGCCGCGGTTGCCACGGGAACGGATGCACAGAAGCTCTTTTCTCCTGCAGGATAAGGCCGTATACTTTAGCGCGACGCTGAAAGGAGGAGAGCATGGCAGACATTTTCGACGTTGGACAGTACATCACTGAGCGCATTCCCAACGTGGACAAGCTCAAGCTGAACAAGCTGTGCTACTTCTCCCAAGGCTGGCATCTGGCGTGGACGGGTCGCCCATTATTCCAGGCGGAGTTTCAAGCGTGGCGGCACGGCCCTGTTTCCAGCGAGCTGCGCGCTCAAACCTGGCAGGTAGCAGGGACCAAAGAGCCCTGGCCAGTCCCCTATGTTCCCGGTGGTCAGTCCGACAATCTCAGCACATACGAACGCGAAGTCGTAGATAGCATCATCGCATTTTACGGCGGAGTTAAATCAACCAAGCTTTCTGATTTGAGTCATGGCCTTGCCTGGAACGAGGCCCGCCGGGGCATCCCGAAAGACCAGAAGTCTAACGAGAAGCTTCGCACAACGACCATCCTCCAAGAATTTTCCCAAGCGATAAACTCCCACAATCCCACCCCACGACCTCCGCTACAACCAGCAGAAGTTCTTTTGCCTAATGTTGACCTCGACGGAGACGTGGATGAACTCTTAGCCTCGCCGCAGGCCAAGGAAATCGAACAGGACTGGTGGGAGACTTTCCGGATATTGGCGGACCGATAAACAGGCATGCCGTCTGAAAACAAAGGACCAACGGACGAGGAAAAAGTCGCAGACTTCCTCGTCCGTACTGCATGTAGTTTGAATAAGCAATGCGAAAATCGAGTAGAGGGAAACAATCACGTTCACGCCTACTCGGGCTACGCAGTTGATATGCCATCTCTCGAATCCGCGATTTTTGCACCATTTCAAGTCATTATGGGCCAAGAGCGCCGCCCAGGTATATATGACCGAGCAGCCGCGTTACTAGTTCATGTAGCTAAGGCGCATGCGTTTCACGATGGAAACAAACGCACTGCTCTACATTTAGCCATCTTTTATTTAAGACTGAACGGAATTACCGTTCGCCCAACACCGAATGCAGAAGCGGGAGCAGATCTCGTAATTTCTGTTACGAGTTCTGAAGAAGATTTGGATGCCCTCGTGGACTATGTCAGCACCACATTAATAAAGTGGACAACGCTCAATCGGGGCTAGGCTATTTGTTTCTCATTCCCCACGAGAATTCAAATATCCTGTCTGCCTGGCGCTGCACACTCAAAAGTCTAAGGCGCACCGCACGAAAAGCACCGGAAGCGGGTCTAAAAAGATTAGCCATTGGGGCTAATGCAACCCAGTTTTAAAACACGAACTCTACATATCTGGGTGAGTGAATTTTAAGGTGAGCCTGCAGAGAGAAATCGTCCGATTCTTCAGAACATGAACTGCGAGCTAGCCAGCGCCAACGACGACTTGCCACACTGCCACGAGATGCACCACCGCCGCCGCGATGGTCGCGGTGTGGAAGTGCTCGTGATAGCCGTAGTAGCGCGCGTTGCGCCCAGGCCACTTAAATCCATAGACCAGCGCGCCCACGGAGTAGACCACTCCGCCGGCCAGCAATAGCCAGACCACTGCCGCGCCGGCATCGCTCCACAGCGTGGGCAGTAGCGGCAGCACCAACCAGCCCAACGCCAGGTAAACCACAACGTCGAGCCACCGCGGGTGCTCAATCCACACCAGGCTCAATATCACGCCCAAAATCGCACCCGCCCACGCAATGGCCAGCATCCACGCGGCCTGAACTGGGGATAACGCAATCAAACACAGCGGGGTGTACGTGGCGGCAATAAACACCGCAATCGTGGCGTGGTCCGCTCGCCGCCACCACTGCACCGCCCGGGGACTAGCCCACGGATAGCGGTGATACAGCGCCGAGACTCCAAAAAGCCCCACCAGCCCTAATCCATAAACGGTAACGCCCAGGCCCTGCCACCAGTGCAGCGTCATCCACGCATACGTGATGAGCACGGTAGAGGCGATCACCGATAGCAACGCCGCCAGCGCATGACCCCATCCACGGGTCAGCGGCCGCTCGCCACGATCCGCCATCCAATAGGTGCGCTGCACCAAGCCTTCTTTCAAGGGATGCTCCCCCGCCTCTTTTGTTCCTTCAGCATGCATCTGAGCCACAGCGATACTTCTTTCTCCCACCAGAGCTAAGTTACGTTACCGTAAGTGTACTGAGAGGAATAAAGAGCTTCAAGGAAAAGGAGAATCTAATCCTTTTCGCCCGAATCCAGTCCATCTACGATCCGCACGGTTTCCATAGCTACACGCGTGACCTTGCCAATCAAATCGACGATATAGCGCGGGTTGCCTACCTCATCGGCCCAATCATTCGGGTCGTTCACAATTCCGGAAGCCTTGTCCTTCTTTACCTGGTACCGGTCAATCAACCAGGCCACTGCCGAGCGTGAGCCCAGCATGTACTGGTCCGCTTCCGCCGGAATACCTGAAATGGTCACTTGCTTGTTGTAGATCAGCTTCGTCACGTCATTGACGTTCTTGCCTGTTTCCGGATCCTTGCGCTTGGCCCACTTCATCTTGTGCACGCGCCAAGTCTCGCGGTCAGACTCATCACCCTTGACCTGAATATCCAACGGCCACGGTTCTACGGATTCGTAGTCCACGTGCAGTGCCATCAGTTCTTTGCCAGCCGCAGCAAACTTATCGAACTCCGCACGCGAAGATGGCGTTTCGATATGCGGCAACATCTTCTTCAAATCCGCCGCGTACTGAGCACGGTAAGCAGGGTCATGCAGTTTGCCATAGACAAAGTGGAAGATGTCATCACCGGATGCATCACTGCCCAGTGCATCTCGGTAAATCTGCTTAATCTCATCCGTAATGTTGTCTACGCGCACATACCCATCAACAACCTCACCGACCTGACCATAGACACTGGCTTCGCCCTGCTTGACGACGTTCCCTTCACCGAACAGACCACCGTCCTCTGCATCGACTGGGGTCCAGGTGAAGCGGGTAAAGAATTGGCCGCCCGAGCCTGCGCCAGTCACATGTAGATCTGGGAGTAGGGACGTTGCAATTACAGAAAAAGGCACAGCGGAACCATTACCCACTTGATAAAAACCGATATTGGAGTGCTCTGATGTCGGGAACATCGAGGGTAATTGGTACCGAGAGTGATTTAGTAACGCGCCGAAACTTGACTGCTGTTTGCAAAACGGACGATAGAGAGCTAAGCGATAGTCCTTATCCGATCGCCTGATTGAGCGCCCTGCGGCCGCAGCGGTCTCAAGACTCACCGACCACTTTATTTTCACTGGATCGGCAAAATTTATAGCGCTGCTTTTTAAAAACTCGATAAATTCTGCACGCTTCTTCTTGACTGGGTTGAATTTGTGAAACTCGTCTTTAGCGGTGACATATTCTGAAATGATCGAATCAAACCGGTTCGATAGTGTCTCGAACGAAAAATTATAGTTCCATGCATCTCTTCCCGTTGCTAAACCACCAGACCCTATTCCAAAAATCTTTTTGGATCCTGAACCTTTTGCACTAATCTCGGGCCAAGTCTCGAATTCCACGGAGCGTTGATTAAGCCAGTCACCTTCTTTGTTCGGTTCGATGGTCTGCCAGTCAATGGTTTCAATCACGGAAGAATCGACGATCCCAAGCTTTTCTTCAGCGGTGAGATAGTCACCGATGTCTCGGTAGTGCAGCCGAAAGCCAGACTTAGAGGGATCTTTGATGCCGACCGCGATGGCTACAGTATTGCGGGACCCCGAACCGAAGACTTTTCCGCCTTCCTTTCGTGACTGTTCACCAGCAGTGCGCTGGTTGCCGCGCAAGTTAAAAATATAAAGGTCGGTGAAATCCTCGGCCATCGACAAGCGCACGCCGTCGCCTGAATTGCTATCTATCCAGCCGCCGTTGGAAACAAAGGCAACTATTCCTTTTGGGCCGATGCGGTCTGTTGCCCAACGAAATGCTCTCAAATAGGAGTCGTAAACCATGTGACTTACTCGAGCGTTACTCTTTGCCACATAGGTCTCCGCAATGCGCTTGTCTAGGCCGGGGTACTTCTGGTTGGCGTTGAGGTCGTTCGCAGACTTTTGTCCCGCAGAGTATGGCGGGTTGCCAATGACCACGTTGATGGGCGCATTCTTCTGCCGCTCGATGGTGGCGTTGTTTTCGCGGAAGATGTTGAGGTCTGGGATATCGCCATCTTCGTGGACTTGGAAGGTATCCGCTAAAGCGATGTTGGTGAAGGGTACATAGTCCGGAATTGGCTCACCGTTGCGTTGCGCGGCTTCCTCACGCAGGGCGTTGTAGGTAGTTTCGATATTGACGGCGGAGACGTAGTACGCCAGCAGCATGATCTCAGTGGCAAAAAGCTCGTTGGCATATTTGCGTGCCATATCTTCTGGTTTGATGAGCCCAGACTGCAATAAGCGCACCATAAACGTCGAGGTCCCGGCGAAGGGGTCGAGGATGCTCACGCCTTCATCGCTAAGCCCCTTGCCAAAGTGTTTTTGGGAGACCTCATCGGCAGCGCGCAGGATGAAGTCCACGATTTCCACCGGAGTGTAGACAATGCCGAGGGCTTCCGCTTGCTTCTTGAAAGCCTTGCGGAAGAAGCGCTCATACAGTTCCTTAATCACCTGCTGCTTACCGGAAGCAGAGGTTACCTCGGAAGCGCGCACGCGCACAGACTCGTAGAACTTTTCCAGCGATTCGGTCTCCGTATCCAAGTTCGCCTTCGATAAAGCTGCAACCATTTTCTCCATGACCTGCGCCACGGGGTTATGCGTGATGAAGTCATGGTTTTCAAATAGTGCGTTGAACACCGGTGCAGTAATCAGGTGTTGCGAGAGCATAGAGATGGCATCATCAGCCGAAATACCATCGTTCAAGTTATTGCGCAGGCCCTCAACAAACTCATCAAATTCTTGGCGCAGGTCCTCATCGGCGTTTTCTACCAGCGCGGTAATGCGGGTGATTTGGTTTTCTGCAATAGTGGCAACGTCATCGGCCCAGTCCTCCCAGTAGGTGCGGGTGCCGACCTTATCCACCAGCTTGGTATAGATGGCCTCTTGCCATTGTTCCAAAGAGAACAAGGCAATCTGCTGGGTCATCGCGGAAGAATCTTCAAAAGCCTCAGTGGACTTGGTACGTTCCGCATCCTCCAGCTTTTCTTTATCGCTTTTCTCCTTGTCACCAGGGACATGGTTGACATCAATGGGCAGTTCTTCTTGTGCGTTGGCTCCATTGAGCGCGATGGAATTAATCTTGGCGTTAAAGCGATCATCGTGTGCGCGCAACGCGTTAAGGATCTGCCAGACCACCTTGAAGCGCTGGTTATCATTGAGCGCCTCCGAGGGCGAGACATCTTGCGCGACGGCGACCGGCAAGATGATGTAGCCGTAGTCCTTGCCCGCAGATTTACGCATCACACGGCCCACGGATTGGACCACATCCACCATGGAATTGCGCGGGTTGAAAAAGATCACCGAGTCCAGCGCCGGTACATCCACGCCTTCCGAAAGGCACCGCGCGTTAGTCAGTATCCGGGCTTCGTTTTCTGCCGCAGGTGATTCGATCCATGACAACTTGGTGCCTCGCTCCATGGCGTTCATGCCGCCATCGACGTGCTGGGCAGCAACTTGGAGATCAACGTTGGTCAAGGAGACATCATTAAGCACCGCCTTATCCTTCAGCAGCTCCTGGTGAGTCCTAATCAGGGAAGGAAAGCTCTCCGCAATCTGGGTAGAGGTCTTAATGTCCTTGGCAAAGGCCACCGCGCGCTGCATGGGGTTGGCGTTTTCATCGAATCCACCCTTCTTTCCTTGCAGCTCACCAGAGCGCTTGGCCAAGCCATTCCACGCACCGATCATGGCGGAGGCAAGCGAGAGGTTGATCTGATTGTCTTCGCTATGGGCCATAGCGTTGGCAGCCACGGATTCATCAACGGTCATGACCAAGACTTTGTAATCCGTCAGCAGGCCCTTGTCCACGGCCTCGCCAAAGCCCAGCCGGTAGAACTCGGGACCGTAAATGCCCTCATCGTCCATGGAAGTGAGCTCGGCAGAGTGCTCGGCAGCCTTGCCTTTTACGGCGTCATCGAAAAGCCGCGGCGTTGCAGTCATGTACAAACGCTTAGAGGCCTTGATGTAGTCCGCGTCGTGCACGCGCACGAAGTTACTGGAATCCTCGCCGGCCAGGGTGATGCCGGTGGTGCGGTGGGCCTCATCACAAATGACCAGGTCAAAGTCATCTAGGCCATGCTGCTGTGCCTCGTGCACTGCTGGCAAGGATTGATAGGTGGAAAAGACGATATTGAGCCCCTTGGCGCGCTTTCCAGACGCAAAACGCCGCGCAATATCCGCGCCCTCAGTAGAGACGGGGACTTCCAAGTCATAGACCGCAATGTCTTCGGCCTTTTTAGATACCTTCGAGTCCGAGCACACCGCGAAGGCGCGCATATCAAGGTGCCCCTGCGCCGTCCATTCCTTCAGCGTCTGCGAAAGCAGCGAGATAGAAGGGACTAGGAACAGGATGCGAGCCTTGCCCCCCCCCAATCTTCTGCCACTCGCTCCGCGAGGCGCAGCGCAGTAAACGTCTTACCGGTACCGCAAGCCATGATGAGCTTGCCGCGGTCATGGGTCTGAAATCCCTCGATGGCCTTGTCAATGGCCGTTTGCTGGTGTGGGCGCGGCTCAAAGGTCTTGCGCTGCGAGAGGTTGATTTGGATGTTTTTATCCTGCACCTCAGAGCCTGGGAAGGCGACGTCCCAGTTAATGGGCGATTCCGCGATGGCAGAAATACCAATGCGGCTGGTGGGGATAATCTGGTTGGCCAATGCTTCCTCGGCGTGCGAGGACCAGTGGTCCGTGGTGGAAATGATCATCCGGCTGCCGAAATGCTCGCGGCCATGTTCCGTTTCAAAGGAATGCCCCGAGGCCTCAAAGAAAGAGTCCAGGTGCGATTTCTGGATGCGGGCAGTGGACGCATAGAACTTGCACTGGATAGCGGTCCACGTCCCGTCATCGCGGCGGCGAGCTACCAAGTCAATCCCGGTATCGGCCTTGCCACCGTTATAGCGCCAGTCAGTCCACCGGCTGACCTCATCAAACTGTGCCTTGAGAGTGGGATCAGTCTGAAAATAATTGACCATCAGCTTTTCAAAAGCGATACCATACTTCGCCTTTGGTTGGTTTTCGCGCAGCTGTTCCAGGACCTCAGAGAACTTTGACATAGGAACATTATGCCTGAGGGGGCTTCAGGTTTCCTTCGTTATTGCTGCATTTCGCTAGCTGTAGCCCGATGAAATGGCTTACTCAAGTGGTCAGCCCCGTTTACATAGGGAAATGATTGCCCAGGGTTGGATATATCTTGAGTCTTTACGCGTTTTAGTCCTTGCGCCCGTCCGCATAGTCCACAAGGAAGCGCAAAAAATGTTGGGCCGGATCAGAAAGACGATTCTGCGCACTCCACACCACCCGTAGCGGCCGGTCAAAGCTGATTCCCACCACCGGAACCTCTACGTATTCTCCTGTAGCGAGCTGTGACGCCACCGCTCTCCGCGCGATAACCCCCGGCGCACCCAGAGCTCCTATCGCAGTACGTTGAGCTCCCAGAGACCCGAACTCCCCTGCCGGCGGGGCGAGCACTCCCAGAACATCCGCCACCACCTCTCGTGTGCCGCTTCCCTGTTCACGCAGCACCAAGGGCGTAGATTGCAGCTCCTCCTTCGTCACTGGAGATACCTTCGTTTCCAATGTTGGTGCTGACGTTGATGCTGACGGGGTCACTGGCTGATTGTGGTTGCGCGGCTTCGCCCAGCGATGTTCTGCGGGGACAACAACCACGAGTTCATCGTGCCCGACCACACGCTCGTGCAGTTCGTGGGCCACCCAGTGGCCCTCAATAATCGCTAGTTCTGCCTGTCCTTGAACCACGTGGCGCTGCGCCTCCCGGCTGTTGAGCTGACGCATGTACAGATAAGTATGTGGGTGAGCGCGTTGGTAGGCCGCGGCCCAACGGGGGTAGTCCACTTCAGACACAGTATGAGAAACCACCAAGCTAATGTCCTCGGTGGCCCCAACCCCAACGGCTGTTTCGAGGCCACGCGCGCATTCGTTCAGGGCCCCTTCTAATCCCTCGAGTACACGGACGACTTGACTGCCCACTTCTGTCACGGAACTACCCGCCGCTCCGCGCCAAAAAATGCGATTATTGAGGCGTTTTTCAAACTTGGCGATGCGCGTACTAACCGTTTGTTGGGAGACATTCAGGTGTTTCGCAGCCTGGTTCATACCCCCATATCGAGCTACAGCAAGGACGGCATCAACCGTGAAAGCATCGGGAACGTAGCTGCGTCGAACGGGAGAGAATCCATCGTTACCATCTTCTCGTGAGGGGTACATTCATTTATTGTAACCCCGTTCGGATTATGCGCTCTCCCGCACACATCAAGCAGTGCCTAACCTGAAGAATATGTTAAAGATTCGCAATGAGATAGAGCTCCCTCCGCTAGGACCTGGCTGGGCCGGAGCAGTAATGGGACTCGGAATCTCCTCGTCTCTCATCGATGCTCACCTGAGCCCAATCCTGGGCCGCCTTCCAGCAGAAATCATGCTCGGCGTTGCAACGCTTGTCTTCTTGGCGTTCACAGCGGGATTTATTAAGCACCGCACTCCGGGATTCAACTCCAGCGACATGCCTGCATGGGGCATGGTCTCCATGGGCATCCTCGCTTTGGGTAGTGCCTACTCACTTATCTTTGACGCCTGGTTGATTCACACCGTGTGTTGGGCGGTAGGAACAATCCTGAGCGTCATTACCTGTTTAAAATATCTCAAGTTTCTTTTCTCCGACCGCCCTTCTAACCCCGCTTTTACCTGGTGATTACCCCTTGTTGCCCCCATGGTTTCCGCAACCTCGTCGGCGCAATTAGTACCGCATGCTGGTGAATGGGGCTCGGTCATCCACGGCATCGGCGTGTTCTGCTTCGTAGTGGCTTGGGTGACAGGACTGCCGACGTTTGCCGTCGTTTACCTGCGCACCTTTCCCAAGGTTCCCATTAGCTTCGCTGCCACCGCTTGGATCCCGATGGGGTTGGTCGGCCAGTCCACCGCCGCAGCACAGCTACTCGCCGGTGACCAATGGCATTTCCGCGCCATGGTCTATGGTGTAGCGATGCTGGGCTTGGGCGTGCCGCTGAGCATCTACGCTTTGGCCAAGCACTGGGGTACCGCCCTAGGAAATACCCCAATGTGCTATAACCCCAGCTGGTGGGCCAGTACCTTCCCCGTGGGCACGTGCTGCCTCGGCACCCATACCCTATCCACACAGCCCGCGGCGCTCGCGTGGGGTCTGGGCTGGATGGATACCGTGAGCGCCGCCCTGCTGGTCCTGCTTCTCCTCCACGTCACTTGGGCTGCTTTCGGAGCCATCAAAACCGTTTCCGAGCATTTCAAGGTCAGCCAAATGAGCCACGCATAGCTTCAGAGGGTTCGGCAGTTTAAAAACCTTGTGGATCGTGCTCGGCGAAGAATTGGGGAATCGCCTGGAGCAAGTGTTGGTTCCAGACTTCGCGGGTGCTAAGGGCCGATGCGTGGTCGGCGTGTGGGCGCACGTATTCGCTAAGGTCGATATTCTTTTCTTGGGCTATGCAGCGAAAATCGTCATAGCTTTCCGGCGGAACGAGGCGATCGTTGTCGCTGCGGACAATCTTGATGGGTGGCATGTCCCTGGTGAGGTGCGTAGCTGAGGTGACGAAATCTGCGCGGTCGGGATATTCCTCGGGCGTTCCACCCAGGTATTTCTGCACGGTATCGCGGGAGCCCTGCGCGGCATAGGGATCGTCAGAATCATAGATGTGGTGGACATCGAGGGCTGGTGAATCCGCATACACGGCGCTGGGAACGGCCGGCGTGCCAGGGCAATCGGCGGAAGGTAGGTGGTTGGGGTGCGCGGCGGCATCGGCAGTCGCGTTCAGGACCAGCTGCCCACCGGCGGATTCACCATAGGTAAAGAAACGCTTTGGGTCGCCGCCATAATCTGCGGCGTGGGCATTGACCCAGTTCATCGCGCAGCCCACCTGTTCCGCTGCCACCTGCCACGTGGGCTGCTCCCAGCTGGATAGCGTGTAGTCGATGGATAATACGAGGTAACCGCGCTGGGCCATCTGCCGCATATTGAAAGCCTGGGAGCGCTTGGTCATCTGGCCCCAACCGCCGCCGTGGACATACATCATGACCGGATGGGGCCCACTTTCTTGTGGCGTGTAGATATCCATATCTAGATCGTCGCCGTGGAAGGAATCGTAGGCCACCGTATGGTCGGGGCCCTCGTTGGTGCTTTCCACCCCGGCCCAGCTAAAGGCAGCGGGAATATCCACCTCGGTACCCTGCCCCTTCGCGGCGTGAATCTGCGTGCCGAAAAGCACAAGCCCGGCAGTGAGGGCAATCGCCGCGAATGCCCCTGGCACGTAGAAGCTGCGGGAGGCGAATCCTCCAAGCACCGCAAGGACCAGGAGAATAAGGGAAAAGAGAACCACCGGCCCGATATACTGCGGGCCAATGAGCGCGCCGGCACCCCAATACGGAATATGCGGCGTAAACGGCGCCACCGCAAGCCACAGCGCTAGGAAAGCGACAAGTGCAAGCGGTACGGACAGCAGCCGGGCAACGATCTTCATACCGGCAACGTTAGTCCTCGTTTCTGCAAATGCGTGGGGGAGATTGCAGCTCCAGTCGGCGTATTTTCTTCTATGACGTTTCACTGCACTCTGCGGCTAACGAGAGTCTCTAAAACTCCTTGTCTCCACACCAGTGCCCGCGCTGATGAAGAAGCGGGCTCGGAGCTCTTCAATATCTTCGTCAGCCCCCGCTTCTTCCCAACACGCAGCCAAAAGATCGTTACCAGAATTGAATCCATAAGCTGCTGACATTGGGCCCAGCCGCTTTGCCAAGCTCTTTAACCGAACGCCTTCTTTTCGCAAGGAGTCCACGACAAGAGTCGCCAAATAATTGAATTCCATTATTTGAGAGGCCAGGTCCTCCACCGTCTTTTCTACTGAGGTTACGGGCAATCCGTCGATATTTTCTATATCCCCGACCCCTATCTCACGATCGTCATAAATGTGGATATCATTCTGACTGGTTTGTTTCCGCAAGGAAGCCGAGAAAGTCTGTGTATTCGGAATCAAATCACCAATGCTATGGATAAGTGCTGCGGACTCATGAGACACAACGATCTTATTGCCGGCGTCTATACGTTCTACCGCAAATAGATTTGGTTCAAGGGATATCCAGGCTTCCCTGATATCCGTTAATGGACCAAGCTGAACTGAGGGAAGAAGGTAAATGCCCCTGCGTGCCCGCGTTAGAATCCCGCTCCCTGCCAAGCGATTTATGTGGAGGCGAGAAATACCTTCGCGTTGAGCCTGAGCCGTAGTGATAATGCCCCACTGATTCGCCGCTAAGGATTCTAGCTGCGCCAGAATTTCTACAGCTTTCATTTCGACACCGGACCCCTCTACCCTTGACCTTTTCTTTACTTGTATCAGCCAGAGGGATACAAGTAAAGACGGATTGAGTACCTACGTTGCACAGGCTTGAAAGCAAAAAGCCCGGCTGAAGCCAGGCTTGAGCTAAGCGATGCCAGAGGCTGGCTTACTCTACAACGGAATTAACGCCCACGACGGCGTAGCCGAAGAGCTCAGGCAAGGTGGAGAACCATGCCTCAAGCAGCTGGGAGATGGCCACGGATTCACCGTCCAAAGTAAGCGCCCCGGTTTCGGTGATCTCACCCACGATGGCCGCGTTGGGGGCGTCCTCGTCCACGGCGAAGAGAGCGAGATCGAGGTCGAGGCCGGAGGCATCGGCAAGCGCATTCAGCGCCAACTGGCCGCCGTGGAAATACACCATCACTGAGTGGGTGCCACCATCATTGGGCGGATAGCAGCCGGACAACGATCCTCAAGTATTCGTGTCCGGAGATGCGTGGTGGCGGCTTTAGTGGAGAAAAGCCGCCTGCTAGCTCGCGTTTTTAAAGGAAAGGCGGCGGTCCCGCAGGGGCAGGGCGTCCTTCCGGCTTAGCTCCGCGATACACAGTGCGATGACGAAGCCTGCCAAGGCGATGAACGAGGACCACGGCAACCACAAATCAGAATCTGACTTGGCCAGCGGCGGGAATAGGAAGAGTCCCAAGACGGGCACGGCATAAATGATGCGATTCTGCCCGCGTGCCAGGACGCCTAGCAGTGGCAATACGGCACACAAGACGTAATGATCCCACAAGATACTGCTGGTAGCTGTAAGAACCGTAAAGATGCCTACGGCAGCAATGCGCCACGGATCCTGTGACCGCACAGCGGTAACAATAACCAGTGCAATCAATGCCAGGGTGACAAGTGGCGGAATAATGCTGGCAGCCAGTGAAGGATCATCGACAATGGTGACAAGAAGGTTGTCATCTTCAACGCGGTTGGTGCTGAGCTGGGAGGCGATCGATCCGTTGACGGGGGCGACCATTACTGATCCCATGATGTCCTGAAGGGTATCCCACCAAGAGGTAAACACGTTCCAACCAGAAACGACGATTGAGTACAGCACAGCGATGGCGCCTGTCCCGAGTGCTACCACTCCCGTTTTCCGCGCCCGCGGAAATGCCACGCAGATGAGCACGAGGACAATGGGGGTTAGCTTCACCGCAGATACAAGCCCTAGTGCAATTCCCGCGCGCACTGGGTGCACGCGGGACGCAGCAAGGCCGTATGCAACTCCCGCAAAGATCAATGGGCTGGTCTGGCCAAGAATCAACGATGACTGAAAAGCCGTCGATACCCAGCCCAAGAGTATGCCGAAAAGCAGGGTCATGGTCGGTATTTCTTCTTCAAACCACAAGAACCAGGCGGAGGCTATCAGCACCACCAACGCCCAACCGGAAACAACCGCGAGCACTATCACGGAGACATCAAAACTCATGACTTGCACGACAAAGCTCATGACATCGGCAAGAAATGGGGCGTGAACATAAGGGTGCGGAAACCCAGTGACATCGGAGTGGGCGATGGTATCTAGCCAGACGTCACCACGGGGCATCGCGAAATCATGTTCATTGATGCTATAGAGGTGTTCCCGGTTTCCATCGCTTACGAGCAATCCCGCTACCCATAACGCATCCCAGTCATCGTAATTCATTTTTCCGGCGGAAATTATGGCGACCACTAGGCCAAATACCAGCCCAATACCATGGTGGCACCACCGCAGCACTGTTGATGCGGGTGCGGAGGCTTGGTGGCGGGAATGCGCACTCATGGGACTCCTACTGTAAAAATCACGATTCGAATCAGAGAGAAAAGGCTTTGTTTATTAGGCGGCGGCCTGGACTATCGAAGATTGCCTAAACGCTACTCAAGCCCGGCCGAAGCCGGGCTTGTGCTAGGCGGTGGCAGGGGCTTGGTTACTCCACGACGGAGTTAGCACCCACGGCGTGGCCGAAGAGGTCAGGCAAGGTGGCAGACCATGCCTCAACCAGCTGGGAGATGGCCACGGATTCACCGCCCAGGGTAAGGGCACCGGTTTCGGTGGTCTCACCCACGATGGCCGCGGGGATGCCGAGCTCTGCCGCGCGGGCGAGCACCTTATCGGCGCGGTCGGCGGTGGTGGCCACGAGCGCGCGGGAAGCGGACTCGGAGAAGGCCGCGGTAAAGGCGTCCTCGTGCACGGCGGTGAGATCGAGGTCGAGGCCGAGTCTGGCGGCATCGGCAAGCGCACCGGCGCGCTTGGCCATCTCAAAGGCGGCGACGGCAAGGCCTCCCTCGGAGACATCGTGCGCGGCGGTGAGCAGATCGTTGCCGTGGAAGAAGTCCGCGAGGCGCTTCTCATTGGCCATGTCCACCTGCGGCGGCAGGCCGTTGAGGTTGTCCTTATCGGCACCCTCGGCGCTCACCAGCTGCCAGATGGAACCGCCGAACTCATCCTTGGTCTCGCCCAAGGCGATGAGGACCTCCTTCTCATTGACGGTGCCCAGGTTATTGCCAATGGCCTGGTGCACATCATCGATAACGCCGAGCACTCCCACGACCGGGGTGGGCAGGATGGGCTCGGAGCCGGTCTGGTTGTAGAAGGAGACGTTGCCGCCAGAGACGGGGATGGAGAGTTCCACGGCGGCATCGGCAAGCCCATGCACCGATTCGCGGAACTGCCACATCACGTCCGGGTTTTCCGGCGAGCCGTAATTCAGGCAGTTGGTAATCGCAACGGGCTTGGCGCCGGTGACCGCGACGTTGCGGTAGGCCTCCGCCAGGGCCAGGCGCGCGCCCATGTTCGGGTCCAACTTGGTGTAGCGGCCGGACGCATCGGCGGAAACGGCGACGCCGCGGCCGGTCTCCTCATCGATGCGCAACACGCCCGCGTCCGCGTGGTGGGACTGGACGGTATTGCCGCGCACGTAGCGGTCATACTGGTTCATGATGAAATCGCGCGAGCACAGCGAGGGCGAAGAGACGAGCTTTTGCAGGGATTCGACCAGGCCGCGCTTGTCCGTGCCCTGGTATTTCTGCAGCTCATCCTGCCACTCGGGACGGGCGTAGGGGCGCTCGTAGACGGGCGCTTCATCCGCGATGGTGCCAGCTGGGGCATCGACGACGACCTCGCCTTGGTGGCGGATGACCAGGTGGTCACCCTCAGTAACCTCACCGATTTCGGCGCAGGTGACCTCCCAGTGCTCGCAGATTTCGCGGAACTTCTCCACGTTTTCCGGTGCCACGACGGCGCACATGCGCTCCTGGGACTCGGAGGCGAGGATTTCCGCGGCGGTCATGTTTTCCGCGCGCAGCGGCACCGCATCGAGGTTGACCTCCATGCCGCCATCGCCGGACGCAGCCAGCTCAGAGGTGGCACACGCTAGGCCGGCGCCGCCCAAGTCCTGGATGCCCACCACAACGCCGGCGTGGTAGAGGTCCAGGCAGCATTCGATGAGCACCTTCTCCGCGAAGGGGTCGCCCACCTGCACGGCCGGCAGCTTGCGCTCCGCGCCGTCTTCAAAGGTATCGGAGGCCAGCACGGATACACCGCCGATGCCATCCAATCCGGTACGGGAGCCAAACAGCATGACCTTATTGCCAGTGCCGGAGGCGAAGGCGAGCTTCAAATCATCGACCTTCAACGCGCCCACGCACAGGGCATTGACCAGCGGGTTTCCCGCATACGTTTCATCAAAGACGGTTTCGCCGCCAATATTGGGCAGGCCCAAGGAGTTGCCGTAGCCGCCCACGCCGGAGACGACGCCGGGCAACACGCGCTTGGTATCGGGGGCATCGGCAGGCCCAAAGCGCAGCTGATCCATCACGGCAATCGGGCGCGCACCCATGGCCATGATATCGCGGACGATGCCGCCCACACCAGTGGCCGCGCCCTGGTAGGGCTCCACATAGGAGGGGTGGTTATGCGATTCCACGCGGAAGGTCACCGCATTGCCATCGCCGATGTCCACCACGCCGGCGTTTTCACCAATGCCGGCGAGGATCTTCTCCCCCATCTCCTCCGTCATGGTCTCACCAAAGTAGCGCAGGTGCGTCTTGGAGGACTTATAGGAGCAGTGCTCGGACCACATCACGGAGTACATGGTCAGCTCCGCGTCGGTGGGGCGCCGGCCCAAAATATCGTGGATGCGCTGGTATTCGTCATCCTTTAGGCCGAGCTCAACGTAAGGCTGTTTTTCATCCGGGGTGGACTGCGCCTTTTCTACGGTGTCATTAGAAACGGTCATGTAGGTGTGGCCTCCTTAAACCGCCGGCGCTTCCGCGACGGCCTTGATGGCGGATACGAAAAGTCCCAATCCGTCGGTGGATGGGCCGGTCAGCGGGTCAATGGCGTGCTCTGGGTGCGGCATGAGGCCCACAATCCGGCCGGACTCATCGCTTACACCGGCAATGCCATTGATGGAGCCGTTGTAATTATCGGTATAGCGGAAGACCACGCGGCCTTCGCCCTCGATGCGGGCGATATCGTCATCGCCTGCTTGGAAGCGGCCTTCACCGTGCTTGGCGGGCACCAAAATCTTTTGGCCCTTTTCAAACTCGCTGGTCCAGGCCGTGGTGGAGTGCTCCACCTCCAGGTAGGTATCGGTGCAATGAAAATGCAGGCCCTTATTCCGGGTCAATGCGCCCGGTAAGAGGCCTGCTTCAGTCAAGATTTGGAAACCATTGCAAATGCCGAGCACCGGCATTCCCGCCTTGGCGCGGTCGATGACGCTGCGCATGACGGGGGCGAGCGCCGAGATAGCGCCCGAGCGCAGGTAGTCACCATAGGAAAAACCGCCCGGCACGACTACCGCGTCCACGCCGCGCAGATCAGCATCCGCGTGCCAGAGGTTAATGACCTCGGCGCCGGCGGTGCGGGCCGCGCGGGCAGCATCCACATCATCCAGGGTGCCGGGGAAGGTGATTACTCCGATTTTTGCGGTCACTTACTTGACCTCCAGCTGCGTAACCTCGTAGTCCTCGATGACGGTATTAGCCAGCAGCGTTTCTGCCACCTTATCCAGTTCCTCTGCGGTAACGGAGTCATCTACCTCGAGTTCGAAGCGCTTTCCTTGGCGCACATCGCTGACACCGGATACTCCGATGCGACCCAATGCGCGGACGACAGCTTGGCCCTGCGGATCCAAAATTTCCGCCTTGGGCATGACATTGACAACTACACGAGCCATGAAATTTTTGCCTTACTGTATGGGGCTTAGGTCTGCCCGATTCAGTGTAGTCATACCCCCGCCCAATCCCTAGATATACCCCCACTGCAGGGTTTTCACCCCAGCAAAGCAAACTCCGCGTAAATTACGACCAACAGGAAAACGAATTTTGCGCGGCACCCAGGTTTCACCGCCTGCTCGCGCGAAACCCGCCCCTTGCGGTCCCGGGTACACCGATTGTTCAGCGAGTAAAGATAAAAGGCGTCCATGACAACTTTCTCTATGATTAAGGTGACTTCTATGGCTCTTCGCCGCCTTGGCAGGGTAGCCCTCGCTGCCGGTTTCTCCACCCTCTCCCTATCCGTCGCGGTTCCTACCGCCATGGCCGCCCCGGATAATTCCACCGCGGTCATCTCTGAGGTCTACGGCGGTGGCGGAAACAAGGGCGCGAGCTTTTCTAATGATTTCATCGAGCTTTATAACCCCACCGATGCCGCAATCGATCTCACCGGCTGGTCCGTGGAGTACTTCGCCTCCAACGGCAATAGCGGCGGCAAGATAACGCTGTCCGGCACCATCGCTCCCCACGGTTATTACCTGGTACAGGCTGCCGCCGGCAATGGCCAGGCCCCGGCTCTTCCCACCCCGGATGCGGAAGGCAAGGTCAATATGTCTGGCACGAAGGGCTCAGTGCAGCTTGCCGATGCCACCGGAAACCCAATCGACCTCCTAGGTTACGGCGCCGCCTCTAAGTTTGAAGGCGCTGCCACCGGTGCTCTGTCTAATGACACCTCCGCCTCCCGCAACGCGGCGGGCGCCGATACCGATGACAACTCCGCGGACTTCACCGTCGGCACGCCGTCTCCCACCAATTCCGGCAACGAGTCCCCGGCCCCACAGCCGGGTGGCTCGGGCGGCTCCGAGAACCTTCCCGCGCCCGAAGGCATTACCCCGATCGCTGAAATCCAAGGCACCGGCGATACCTCTCCGCTCGAAGGCCAGAACGTTGCTACCCAGGGCGTTGTCACCGGCGTATGGAGCGAAGGTGGCTTAAACGGCTTTACCATCCAGACCGGCGGCACCGGCAAAGAAGCCACCGATGCCTCCCAGGCGCTATTTGTCCACATGGGTAAAAAGGCCGCCGATAAATACCCCAGCATCGGCGATTCCGTAGAGGTCACCGGCCAGGTCTCCGAGTATTACGGCGCCACCCAGGTCAGCGCTTCTTCCCTCAAGCAGCTCGATACCGCGTTGGAGGAGGTTACCCCGCTCGCTGTAGACGAGCTTCCCCAAGGCGACGGCGCCCGCGAGCCCTTTGAGCACATGCTCATCCAGCCCGGCAAGCACACCGTGACCAATAACTACTCACTCAACCAATACGGCGAGGTCGGCCTCGCCCCGGGCGATGAGGCCTTCCGCCAGCCTTCCGATGTCCACTCCCCTTCCACCGACCCCAATTCCGAGCTGCAAAAACTGGCCAAGGATAACGCAGAAAAGCTCGTCACCCTGGATGATGGCCGCACCCGCGATTATCTAAGGACCGATAAGGACACCCCGCTGCCCTATATCGCCCAAGATGGCGGCAAGACCATCAAGTCCCTGCGCACCACCGATACCGTCGAATTCCAGCACCCGGTCATCGTGGGTTACTCCCACGAGCAGTGGCGCTTCCAGCCCACCGAGCCGGTCACCGGTGAAACCGCCGGCGCCGATCTCCCCATCTCCTGGGAAGAATCCCGCGATGCGGAGCTGCACGCCGTTGATGACGTCAAGGGCGAATACACCATCGGCGCCTTCAACGTGCTGAACTACTTCACCTCCTTGGGCGAGGAATTCGGTGGCAGCGCCTATACCGACCGCGCGGGCAATAAGGTCACCGTCAACCGCGGCAAGACCCGCGGCGCCTATACCGAATCCGCATTAAAGGACCAAGAGCGCAAGATCGTCGCGGCCATCAATGGTCTGGATGCCGATGTCATTGGCCTTTCCGAAATCGAAGATGGCTACGCAGTTACCGGGGACTTTGACCAGCGCGATAAGGCGCTGAAACGCCTGACCGAAAAACTCAATGAGGCTGCGGGCTCCGAAAAGTGGGCCTTCGTGCCCTCCCCGTCCAAGGATCAGGTCCCTGCGCACCCCGATGTCATCCGCACCGCGTTCATTTATCATAAGGACGTGGTCAAGCCCGTGGGCGAATCCCGCATCTTCCAGGATCCGCGCTTTTCCGGCACCGCCCGTGAGCCGCTGGCCCAAGAATTCCAGCCGCTCAATAGCGACGACGAGTCCTTCGTCGCCGTGGCCAACCACTTCAAGTCCAAGGGCTCGGTGGCCAAGGGCGATGAAGATTCCGGCGACGGCCAGGGCAATAACCCCAACGTCCGCAACGCCCAGGCCCAGGCCGTGCTCGATGCACTGCACAAGCAGGACGATTGGAAGGATAAGCCGCTATTCGCCCTGGGTGATTTCAATACCTACACCCACGAAACCGCGCTCGATGTCTTCCGCAATGATGGCTTTACCGTGCCTGCCGAAAAGTACGGCGCCGATACCTCCTACCAGTTCGACGGCCTGCTCGGCACCTTAGACCACGTCCTGGCCAATGAGGTTGCTTCGGGCGCGCTTGCCGATGCCCAAGTGTGGAACATCAACGCCGACGAACCCGTCGCCTTTGAGTACTCCCGCCGCAACTACAATGTCGTGGATTTCTACGACGATTCCCCCTTCCGCGCCTCTGACCACGACCCCGTCAAGGTCGGTTTCACGCTCGGCGAGGATGAATCCACCGACGCCCCAAGCGGCGACGACCAGGACGACGACAACACCGATGGCCCAGGCTTCGGATTCGGCTCTAGCTCACTTGGCACCGGCGCCATTATCGGCTTCGCCATCCTAGCTGGCCTGCTCGCCATCCCCGGCTTCATGGCGGCCACCGGCAACCTGCAAAAGATCATCCCCGCTGGAATCTGGGGCATGCTCCCGCAGCAGGCGAAGGACTTCATTAACGGCCTAAGCAAGTAGGAGCGCCTACTCGTACAGGCCCATCTCGTCAGAAAGCACCACGAGCTCGTCTGCAGCAGCACGCTGCTCAAGGTCTCTCTGACGTTTAAAATCCTGCACGCTGGAGGCATACAGGTGTCGGTGGGCGTCTTCTGTATGTCCCTCTAGAACTCCTTCGTCCATAAGCTCGATGACTCGCGGCCGAGAGACATTCAGAAAGTCTGCCGCCTGTTGCGTTGTTAGTTCATCTGTTCGTTTCATGCTACCTACTATAAAACCTCCGCCGGACTAACGCGGAAGGTAAATGCTGTAATCAGCGGGAGTAGCGCCCGCGTCGAGGGCGCGGCGAGCAGCCTTGACAAAGTCCTTAATGACCTTGCGGTCATCCAGGTTGCGGGCAGAGATGGAAAGGCGCACGGTATTGCCGCGCTGGGCGGAGCGCTCTGCCGCGCGGATAATGTTTTTGCGCCACCATTTGGCGGAACCAAAGCCCTCACCAAAAGAAAGGTTGCGGGCTTGGTGGAATTTCCCGGTCGGTACTTCCAGGATGCCCCGCGTGGAAGCTGCCACTTCAAAGGGGAATTTGGGCAGGACCTGCAACGTTCCGGGAGACATGCGCCAGCGCGGGGGCGCGAAGATGGTGGGTTCGAAACCAATCTGCGCCATCTGCCGGGTCGCACCGGCTAGGCGCAGCTTCGCCTCATGTGAATTGAGGTTGGCAAACTCCGCGCGGCGGCCTTGCACTGCTTGATCAAAGCCATTGAGGATAAGCGGACGGCCAGCAGCCGCCTGGTCCTTGAGCCACTGTTGGGTGTCCTTGTCCTTGGCCAGGTGCCAATTGCCATCAATATGCGGGGCGATGAGCAGGGAGACGGGAATTTCCTCCCGGTCCAGAACCGACAGGAAACTTGTAGCCTGCTTCCGAGTGTCCTCAAAAATACTGGAGATAGAAACCAGAAGGTGGCTAGTCATAGCTCAAATTATCGCACAGTACCGCCAGATCCGCGCGCTGGCCAGAACGCTGGCCAGGGTGCCGGCCAGCGCGTGACTGTGCGGCGTGGTTACTCCGTAAGGCCGGTGGCCTTATTGATGGTCCAGGCGTATTCGAAGGCGTTTTGGCGCCACTTATCGTAGCGGCCGGATACGCCACCGTGCCCGGCGGCCATCTCCGTCTTGAGCAGAAATTCGCCGCCGGTGGCGGTAGCGCGCAGCTGCGCAATCCACTTTGCCGGTTCCACGTACAGCACGCGGGTATCGTTCAGCGAGGTGATAGCCAAGATATCCGGGTAGTCCTTGGCCTCAACATTCTCGTAGGGCGAGTAGGACTTCATGTAGTCGTAGTATTCCGGATCGTGGTACGGGTCGCCCCACTCTTCCCATTCGGGAACGGTGAGGGGAAGCTCCGGCATGAGCATCGAGGTTAGCGGATCCACGAAGGGGACGACGGCTTGGATAGCGGTAAAGCGGTCAGGTGCCATATTGGCCACGGCCCCCATAAGCATACCGCCGGCAGAGCCGCCTTCGGCCACCATTTGGTCCGGGGTGGTCACGCGGCGCTCGATGAGATCATCGGCCACTGCGATGAAATCGGTGAAGGTGTTTTTCTTCTGCAGCATCTTGCCGTCGTCATACCACTGACGGCCCATCTCGCCGCCACCGCGCACATGGGCAACCGCATAAATCATGCCGCGATCCATGAGCGATAGCCGGGACGCGGAGAAGTACGGGTCCATGCTGGCCTCATAGGAGCCGTAACCATACAGCAGCGTCGGATTGGGCTTGGTGCGGTCCAGGTCAGAACGGTGCACCACGGAGACCGGGATCTTAGTGCCATCGCTGGCGGTCGACCAGATGCGGTAGGCCACGTAATCATCCGGATCATAGCCGCCTGGGACTTCTTGTTCCTTTAACAGCGTGTACTCGCCGGTATCCACGCGGTAATCAAAAAGCTGCGCGGGCTGGATATAGGACACATAATTCACGCGGACGACCGGTGCGTCCCATTCCGGGTTGCCAGCCACGGCGACAGTGAAAAGTTCCTCGTTGAAGTTGAGCTCTTCGAATTCCCCGAAGTCATCGCCCACGCGCATGATGGCGGCCCTTCCGATGCCGCCGCGGCGATATCCCACCACCATGTGGTCGCGGTAGGTGTCCACGCCCTCGATGCGGGTGGTGTCATCGTGTGTCAAAAGCTCCGGCAGTTCGCACAGGGCGGGAAGTTCCGCATCCACCTTGGCATAGCCCACCGCAAAGTTCGGGCCGGTGGCGTTGTGGGTGACAATCCAGTAGTCCTCGCCGCCCACTACGGCATGGTCTACGTCGTAGTCCACGCCGGTCTCACGCGTCCACAGCGGGTGGAATTCACCCTCGGGGTTCTCTGTATCCAGCACCCAGGCTTCCGAGGTAATCTTCGAGCCCACCCCAATGAAGAGGTATTTATCGGAGCGGGCACTGCCGATGCCCACATTAAAGTGCTCATCTTCCTCGTGGAAGACGCGCACATCCGCGGACTGCTCGGTGCCTACCTTATGGCGCCACACCGCATCTGGGCGCCAGGCATCATCCACCGTGGAGTAGAAGATATAACCATCGCCTACCCATGTAGCGCCGTAGAAAATGCCGGTGAGGTGATCGTCCAGGAGCTCTCCCGTTTCGAGGTCCTTAATGGACAGCTCAAAGCGCTCATCGCCGGCAAAGTCCACGGAATAGGCCAGGTAGCGGCCGGAATCTGAGATGGAGGCTGCACCAAGGGCGAAGAAGTCCTTGCCCTCTGCCAGGGTGTTGGCGTCCAAGATAATTTCTTCGCCCTCTGGGCTGCCTTCTTCTGGAATCACCGGTGCGGTCCAGGGATCGCTGCCCTCTTCTACCGGGATGCGGCAGGAATAGCCGTAGTTCTTGCCCTCTTCGGAGCGTCCGTAGTACCAGTACTTACCGCGGCGGGCGGGCACGGACATATCGGTTTGTTTAATGCGGGATTTAATCTCTTGGAAGATATTTTCCGTCATCGCATCCAAGTGCCCGGTATGCGCCGCCGTGTAATCGTTTTCGGCGTTGAGGTAATCCAGGGTTTCCTGCGATTGCTTATCGCGCAGCCACTCGTAATTATCCACGAATTCGCGGCCGTGAAATTCGCGCTTGATGGGGTGGACTGGGGCTACCGGTGCGGTCGTCTTTTCATCACTCATGCCCTACCACTGTACGCGTCAGCTGCCTTGCCCCATCAGAAGGCGACGAGCGGGCCACGGCGGGCAGGGCAAGACCAGAACCCCAGCCCCCGGCTAGGAACTCGGCGCGAGGAAATCCGCGAAACGCTCACCCGATAGCTTTTCGTAGGCCTCGATGTAGCGCATGCGGGTGGCGGAAACGACGTCATCGGGAAGCGCGGGCGGGGTGGTCTCAGAGGACTTATCCCAGCCGGAGGCAGCAGAAGTCAGCCAATCGCGCACGTACTGCTTATCAAAGGAGGGCTGGACCTCGCCTTCCACGTAGGAATCGGCGGGCCAGTAGCGGGAGGAATCGGGGGTGAGGACTTCATCGGCAAGCACGAGCGTGCCGTCTTCATCAAGGCCGAACTCGAACTTGGTATCGGCCAAGATGATGCCCTTCTCTTCTGCAAGCTGGGCGGCCTTGGCGTAAATGCGCAAGGTGGCCGCGCGCAGCTCTTCGGCGCGCTCGCGGCCGAGCTTGTCCGCCACGTGCGCGAAGGACACGTTCTCATCGTGATCGCCCTGCTCAGCCTTGGTGGCTGGGGTGAAAATGGGCTCGGGCAGGCGGGAGGCCTCGACAAGGCCTGCGGGCAGCTCGATGCCACAGACGGTGCCGTCGGCCTGGTATTCCTTCAAGCCGGAACCGGTAAGGAAACCGCGCGCCACGCACTCGAAGGGCAGCATGTCTAGCTTCTTGACCACCATGGCGCGGCCCAAGCACTCTTCCGGAATGCGCTCATCATCGAGCGGTCCGGCGAGGTGATTGGGAAAATCGATGGCATCGAAGAAGAACTTCGAGGTGGCCGTGAGAACCCGGCCCTTATCCGGGATGGCGGGTTCCAAGGCAAAGTCGTAGGCGGAGATGCGGTCAGAGACCACCATCAGCAGGGTGGTGTCGTCCACATCGTAAATATCGCGGACCTTGCCAGAGGCTACATGGGTATAAGAAGAAAGCTCAGGACGCATGGTCCTCATCATAACGCGCGGGCAGGTAAGCCCGCGCACGGCGCTAAAGGATTTCGCCCGGCGTATAAGCCGCAGCCTTGGGGTGCTCGCCCACGAGGGCCTTGATGCGGTGCAGGACCTGGGAGACCTGGGATTCGGCGGCGCCGATGAAGGCGTGCTTATCCTCGAGGACCCTTTCGAGCTCGGCCTCGTCCATGGGCAGGCGGTCATCTGCGGCGAGGCGCTGGACCAGGTCCTGGTTGCCGCCGTTTTCGCGCATGTTCAGGGCCACGGCCACGGCGTTTTCCTTGATGACCTCGTGGGCGGTCTCGCGGCCGACCCCGGCGCGCACCGCCGCCATGAGGATGCGGGTGGTGGCCAGGAAGGGCAGGTAGCGCTCCAGCTCACGGTCGATCATGGCGGGGAAGGCGCCGAATTCATCGAGCACGGTGAGGAAGGTTTCGAATTGGCCGTCGATGGCAAAGAAGGCATCAGGAAGCGCAACGCGTCGCACCACCGAGCAGGAGACATCGCCCTCGTTCCACTGGCTGCCGGCCAGGTCCGCGGCCATGGTGAGGTAGCCGCGCAGGATAACCTGCAGGCCGGTCACGCGCTCGCAGGAGCGGGCGTTCATCTTGTGCGGCATGGCGGACGAGCCCACCTGGCCTTCCTTGAAGCCCTCGGTAACGGTCTCATTGCCGGCCATCAGGCGGATGGTGGTGGCAAGCGATGCCGGGGCGGTGCCCAGGGAGACGAGGCAGGAGATGGCATCGAAATCCAGCGAGCGCGGGTACACCTGGCCCACGGAGTTGAAAATGCGGCGGAAGCCCAGGTAATCCGCAATATTGGTCTCTAGGGAGGCGAGCTTATCCTCGGAACCGCCCATGAGATCCAGCATGTCCTGCGAGGTGCCCATGGGGCCCTTGATGCCGCGCAGCGGGTAGTGCGACAGCAGGTCTTCCACGCGCTCGATGGCCAGCAGCATTTCATCACCGGCGGTGGCAAAGCGCTTGCCCAGAGTGGTGGCCTGCGCGGCCACGTTGTGTGAGCGCCCAGCCATGACCAGGGATTGGTACTCGGCGGCGTGGCGGCCGATGCGCGAGACCACGGCGATGGCCTTATCGCGGATGATTTCCAGCGAGGTGTGGATCTGCAGCTGCTCCACGTTCTCGGTGAGATCGCGGCTGGTCATACCCTTGTGGATGTGCTCGTAGCCGGCCAGCGCATTGAATTCTTCGATGCGGGCCTTCACATCGTGGCGGGTGACGCGCTCGCGCTCAGCAATGGATTCGAGGTTTACGTCCTCGATAACGGCCTCGTACGCGCTAATGGCCTTGGCGGGGATGTCCACGCCCAGGTTCTTCTGGGCGTGCATCACGGCGATCCACAGCTTGCGCTCGAGGATGATTTTATGCTCCGCGCTCCAGATATTGGCAAGCTCCGCAGAAGCATAACGGGAGGACAGGACGTTGGGGATATTCTTCTTCTCAGCCACGTGGCTCATTATTCCATGCCTGCCCTCCCCCGTGGCTACTTGCTAGATAGAAATTTCACCGTCTGCTGCGCGCTTGCCGATGTCCCCCCGAACAAACCCGCCCGCAAACTCAATGCCCCGGACGGTAGCGTAGGCGTTCTCGCGCGCGGCGTCTAGCGTGTCGCCCTTGCCCAGCACGTTGAGCACGCGGCCACCATTGCTCTGGAATACCCCATTGGAGTATTCCGTGCCGGCGTGCAGCACGCGCTCTGGATCCTCGAGGCCCTCGCCCGTAATGGCATCACCCTTGCGGGGCGAGGCGGGGTATCCTTCAGCCGCCATGACCACGGTGATGGCATAGCCGTCTTCCCACTGCAGCGGCTCGAGTTCTGCCAGGGTGCCGGTGGCGGTGGCGTTGAGCGCTTGCGCCAGCGGGGACTTAAGAAGTGAGAGCACCGCTTGGGTTTCTGGGTCACCAAAGCGGCAGTTAAATTCCACCACCGCCGGGCCCTCGTCGCCCCAGGCCAGCCCGGCATAGAGCAGGCCTGAATAGGGGGTGCCGCGGCGCACCATTTCCTTGGCAACCGGGGTACATACCTCGTCCACGATGCGCTGTACGTCGCCCTTGCCCAGCCACGGCAGCGGTGTGTACGCGCCCATGCCGCCGGTATTGGGGCCCTCGTCATTATCGTAGGCGCGCTTGTGGTCCTGGGCAGGCAAAAGCGGCACGACGGTCTCGCCATCGACAAGGCAGAATAGCGATACCTCGGGGCCATCCAGGAAAGATTCCAGCAGTACCGGGTTGCCGGCCCCTAAGACCGCATCCACGTGGGCACGGGCGGCGGCGCGCTCGCCAGTGACCACCACGCCCTTGCCGCCTGCCAGGCCATCGTCTTTGACCACGAACTGCGGGCCAAAATTATCCAGCGCGGCCTCAATATCGGCATCGCTAGCGCCTGGGCGCAGCTGCTGCGCGCGGGCGGTCTTCACCCCAGCTGCCTCCATGACTTCCTTGGCAAAGGCCTTAGAGCCTTCAATTTGGGCGGCGTCCTTATTCGGCCCGAAAACGGCGATGCCTTCTGCGCGCAGCGCATCCGCCACGCCGGCGACCAGCGGCACCTCGGGGCCGATGACCACGAGCTCGGCATTGATCTCCCGGGCGAGTTCCACCATGCGTTCTGGGTTATCTACCTGGGAGTATTCCGGGTACAGGGTAGCCAGCGGAGCCATGGCCGCGCTGCCCGGCGCGACGTGGATCTCCGCAGCCTGTGGATCAGCGTGCAGTCCTTTCACGAGGGCGTGTTCACGGCCGCCCGAACCAATTACGAGAATGCGCATGCCCACCATCATAGCTGGGGGTAGCCTGGCAGCTATGGCTTCTGTATTTAGCAAAATCATCACTGGTGACCTACCCGCCCGCTTTGTCTACCGCGATAAGACTTGCGTGGCTTTCTTATCCATCGAGCCGCTGCGCTACGGCCACACCCTGGTCGTGCCGGTAGAGGAAGTAGATAAGTGGACCGACCTCGATCCGCAGACCTGGACGCACCTGAACGAGGTGGCCCTAGAAATCGGTGAGGCCATCAAGAACGCGTACGATACCCCGCGCACCGGCTACGTCATCGCCGGCTTCGATGTGCCGCACACCCATATCCACCTCTTCCCCACCGAGAAGATGGAAGAGTACGACTTTGCCAAGGCCTATGCCGCCGAGGACACCGACGATGCCGCCATGGATGAGGCCGCCGCGCGCATCCGCCAGCACCTGGGCACCAACGAGGACGGCTACCGCGAGGACTAATCCTCCGGTTCCTCCAGCGCGGGCAGGCGCACCGTAAAGGTGGTGCCCTGGCCCATCTTGGAGTCCACGCTGATGCTGCCGCCGTGCTGTTCCACTAGGGAATGCACGATGGCAAGGCCCAAGCCGGATCCGCCGGTATCGCGCGTGCGCGAGGAATCCGCGCGGTAGAAACGCTCGAAGATGTGGGCGGCATCCTCAGACGACATTCCCTTGCCGTCATCGATGACGTCTACCAGGATGTCCTTGTTGTCGCGGCGCAGCTGCAGGGTAACCGTGGCTTCCTCGCCGCCGTGGCGCAGGCCATTGGAAATCAGGTTGAGCAGCACCTGGTGGAGGCGGTCTGCATCGCCATTGACCACGGGGATGGACTGCGCATTATTAACCACCTTGACCTCGCGCTCGGGGAAGGCGGCGCGCGCGGACGATCCCACCGAAAGAGAAAGCTCCAAAAGGTCCACCGGCCGCAGGTCCAGGCGCGTTCCTTCCGCGCGGGTCAGCGCCAGCAGGTCCTCTACCAGCAGCGACATACGCTTGGATTCCTTATCGATCTTGGAAAAGACCAGATCAACATCGTTTGTCGCCCCAGAGCGGTAAAGCTCCGTGTAACCGCGCAGGCTGGTCAACGGGGTACGCAGCTCGTGGGAGGCATCGCCGACGAAGCGGCGCATCTGTTCCTCTTTTTCCTGCGCCGTCACGACCGAGCGCTGCAGGTGGCCCAGCATGATATTGAGTGCGGCGGCCAATTGGCCGACCTCCGTATGCAGCGGCCATTCCGGCACGCGCTTGTCCAGGTCGCCGGCCGCGATTTCCGATGCCGTCGATTCCACCACCCGCAGCGGCCGCAGCGCCCTGCGGATAAACCAGAAACCCACGCCGGCCATGGCTGCCAAGGCAATCGCCGCAATGGATACCTGCACCATGGCTAGGCCGTGCAGGATTTCCTTTTCATGGGTCATGTCCTTGGCAATGACGGTGATAACGCCATTGGAATCCGCAAAGGCCAGTGCGCGCCACTTGGTGTTATTTTCAATCGAGCCCACCGTCGTGGGGTACCCGCCCAAGGGAACGCCCTCTACGTCCGGAGTGGTGGACGTGGGCCCGGAATAGCGAATGGTGCCATCCGGAAGGTAATTGAGCACCACGTATTCCGTGGGCGGGCGCTTGGTGTGATCACCTAGGAAGAAGTCATTGCCCACATCGCGGGCCCAAGAGGACGACGCCGAGCGCAATTCGCTATCGACGTTGTTATAGAGCACGTTGCGCATGATCGAGTTCACAGCAAAGGACGAGCCCGTTAACCCGAGGCCGGAGATCACCACGAGGAGAACCACAAGCCAGGTGCGCAAGGGCATCGCCTGCGGAATCTGCTTGATGTAGTCGCGCTTGGAGCGCTTCTTCTTTCCCTGCCCCTGCTGCGGCAGCTGGTCCAGCTGCTCATGCCATTTCTTGGGCGGCTGCTGTGGCTGCTGTGTCCGCTGGGACTGGGACTGCGCGGGCCTGCCCGCAGCGGGGTTCTCCTGTGAATCTGCCATTATAAAACGTCAGTTTAGGACCGCGGGGTGCGCAGCACATAGCCAACGCCGCGCACGGTGTGGATAAGCTGCGTATCGCCGGTATCGATCTTGCGGCGCAGGTAAGAAATATAAGATTCCACGACGTTGCCATCGCCGCCGAAATCGTAGTGCCAGACGTTGTCCAGGATCTTGGACTTAGACAGCACCACTTCCTTGTTTTGCATGAGGTAGCGCAGGAGGTTGAACTCCGTGGGCGAAAGCTCAATGAGCTCGCCACCCTTGGTGACCTCGTGGGTATCGTCATTCAAGGTCAGATCGGCATAGCTCATGGTGGCGTCATTAGAAGACTCCTCGGCGGCACCGCCGCGGCGCATGATCACGCGCAGGCGGGTAATGACCTCTTCAAGGCTAAAGGGCTTGGTGACGTAATCGTCCGCGCCGATGGTCAGGCCGTGGATGCGCTGATCCACGCCGTCCTTGGCAGTTAGGTACAGCACCGGGCCGTCCAGGCCCTCCTGGCGCAGCTTGCCCAAGAGCTCAAAGCCGTCCATGCCCGGCATCATGACGTCCAAAATATAGGCATCCGGGTTTACCTCGCGCGCCACGCGCAGCGCCTCATTGCCCGAGTTAGCGCTGTAGACCTCAAAATTTTGGAACTTCAACGATACCGTCAGTAGTTCCACGATATTCGGCTCGTCATCAACGACGAGTACTTTGGCAAGTTTATTGTCTTCCATGCGTCCTGTAGCTCCTATTACTTCCTGTTATCTGCACACCTGCGTGCGTGCAAGCTTCACTAAGCCATCATGGCAAACCCAGTTTCTAGCCCACTGATAAGTTTCTGACTGAAACCTGTGAAAGCAAAAAGCCACGCTCCCCCTTTCCAACCGTGGAAAAAATCCGCGGTGGAAAAAGGAAACGTGGCTAGCGCGCTATTGGGCAGTTATAGCTTAGAAGTCCTGCGGGCGCGGGATATTGCGCAGGTTGGACTTGGCCATGGACAGCATGGAGCCCACACCACCGCCGAAGACAGTGCGGGTAGCAGCCTTGGAGAAGCCCAGGAGCTGGTCGAAGGTCAGCGTCGGCGGCAGGGACAGGGCGTTGGGGTCGGTGACGACATCGATAAGCGCAGGGCCGTTATACGCCAAGGCCTTCTTGATCTGCTTCGGAGCCTGCTTTGGATCCTCGATGCGGAAGGTCTTGATGCCGGCGGCTTCTGCGATCTTGGAAAAGTCCACGGACTCGTGGTCGGTCTCGTGCTCCGGAATGCCGCCCACCAGCATCTCCAGCTTGACCATGCCCAGCGAGGAGTTATTGAACACGAACATCTTGACCGGCAGCTGGTGCAGCTTAACCGTCAGCAGCTCGCCCATGAGCATGGACAGCCCGCCGTCGCCAGAGAAGGTAATGACCTGGCGGCCCGGGTTAGCCTGCTGCGCGCCGATGGCCTGCGGCAAGGCATTAGCCATGGTGCCGTGGCGGAAGGAACCGATCTGCTCGCGCTTGCCATTCGGGGTGATGTAGCGCGCGCCCCAAACATTGCACATGCCGGTATCGACGGTGAAGATGGCGTCATCGTCGGCCTCTTGGTCAATGAGATCCGCGATGTACTCGGGGTGGATCGGGGTGTGCTTTTCCACGTTGGAGGTATAAGCCTCCACGACGTGCTCCAGCTTGTCGTAGTGCTTCTTCAGCATCTTATCCAAGAAGGAGCGGTCCTTCTTCTCCTCCACGTGCGGCAGGATGTTCTCGATGGTGGCGGCAACATCACCGGTCACGGGGTAGGAGATCTTGGTGCGGCGGCCAATGTGGGAGCCGTTGATATCCACCTGCGCGACGTTGCCCTTAGGCAGGAAGTCGTTATACGGGAAGTCCGTGCCCAAGAGGATCAGCAGGTCCGCCTCGTGGGTGGCCTCGTGCGCGGCGCCGTAGCCAAGCAAGCCGGACATGCCCACGTCAAACGGGTTATCGTACTGGATGTACATCTTGCCGCCGAGCGCGTGGCCGATGGGGGCCTTGACCTTTTCTGCCAGCTGCAGCACCTGCTCGCGGGCATTTTTCGCGCCGGCACCAACGAAGAACGCGACGGACTCGGCCTCATTGATGGCCTGGGTCAGCGCTGCGGCCTCTGCCGGGTCCGGGTAAACCACCGGGCGGCCGGTGGAGATCTTGGATTCTACGAAGGTGTCATCGTCCACCTCTTCGGTAGAAACGTCGCCAGGGATAACCAGCACCGATACGCCATTGCCCGCCATGGTGGACTGGATGGCGTGGTGGAGTACTACCCCGCCCTGGTCGCCGGACATGACCATTTCGCAGTAGCCGGAGCACTCCTGGAAGATCTGCTCTGGGTGGGTCTCCTGGAAGAAGTGGGAGCCAATCTGGCGGGAAGGAATGTGCGATGCTAGGGCCAGCACCTTGGCGCCATTGCGGTTGGCATCATAAAGGCCCTGGATGAGGTGGGTATTGCCCGGACCACAGGAGGCCGCACACACGGCGAGCTTGCCGGTGGTCAGCGAGTCTGCCTCCGCGGCAAAGGCCGCTGCTTCCTCATTGCGCACGTGGATCCACTCGATGGAGGAGCGGCGCACCGCATCCACGATCGGGTTGAGGGAGTCTCCCACGAGGCCATAAATGTGCTCGACGCCCTGCTTTTCTAGCGTCTCAACAAGTTGTTCTGCGTAATTGCGTGCCATTAAACATCATCCTTAACTCTTTAACTGTTCTAGTACCACTGTGCTACTAAACATGCAGGAAAGTCCAGCAATTCCTACATACTCACACCGCCCGCCTACTTGTGAGGAAGGCAATACTAACCTGAAATATCACATGCGTATTCGCTACGGTTTCTAGCGATGAGCATCGAGTCACCTGATACTGCCACTGAGCCCCCGCACCGCGCGGCCGCGGCGTCCTCCACCCCGGCGCAGCGGTGGTCCTTCTTTGCCGTGGTGTCCCTGGGGCTACTCATGGTGGGCTTGGATAATTCCATCCTTTATACGGCGCTGCCGCAGCTCACACAGCAGCTGCACGCCACTGACATGCAGCAATTGTGGATCATCAATGCCTATACGCTGGTTTTATCGGGCTTGCTCCTGGGCACCGGCACATTGGGCGATCGCATTGGCCACCGCCTGATGTTCCTTATCGGCCTGGCCACCTTTGGCACCGCCTCCCTCGTGGCGGCTTATTCGCCCAATGCCTGGCTGCTCATTTCCGGCCGGGCCTTATTGGGCCTGGGCGCTGCCATCATGCTGCCTTCTACCCTGGCGCTTATCCGCCTGACCTTCCCCAATGAGGTTGAGCGCAATAAAGCCATCGGTATCTGGAGTTCTGTCGCCGTCGTGGGCGCTGCCGCCGGGCCCACCGTGGGCGGATTCCTCCTAGAGCATTTCTGGTGGGGCTCCGTCTTTTTGATCAACGTGCCCATCGTGGCCCTCGCCATCATCCTCACCTTCCTCCTTGGCCCGCCCAACCTGCCGAATCCGCACAAGCACTGGGATTTCCCCTCCTCGTTCTATGCGCTTATCACACTGTCCAGCCTGGTCCTGGCCATTAAGACGGCGGCGGCCACCCATATCAATGTCGTGCTGCTGGTCTGTTCCATTGCCGCTTTCTTGCTCGGCGCCGCAGCCTTTGCCCACCGGCAAACCCGACTTAGTGATCCGCTTTTGACCTTTGACATCTTCTACTCGCCCACCTTTACCGGCGGCGTGCTTACCGCCGGTGGCGCCATGTTTGGCCTTACGGGGCTTGAATTACTTACCACCCAAAAGCTGCAGCTTGTCGATGCCCTCTCGCCCCTCGACGCCGGCCTTTTCATCTCCGCCATGGCGGTTGCGGCCATCCCCACCGCCATTGTGGGCGGCAGCGTCTTGCACCGCGTGGGCTTTTTGCCCATTATCAGCGGCGGTTTCCTCAGCATGGGCATCGGCATGCTGGGCATCATCTGGGCCGACCGCGCCGATAACCTCGCGGTCTTTATTACCGGCCTCATCCTCACCGGCTTAGGCGCCGGCTCCTCGATGTCCGTTTCTTCCACCGCCATCATCAATGCCGCCCCCTCCCACCGCGCGGGCATGGCCTCTGGCGTGGAAGCCGTCTCCTACGAATTCGGCACGCTGCTCTCCATCGCCATTACCGGCTCCCTCGTGCCACTACTGATGACGCACAAGCTTCCCGATGCCCTCGCCCCGCAAGGCACCGACGCCCTCCTATCGCCCGCCACGCACGACACCGCCGCCGCGGCGTATGACTCCGCGTATTTCCTCACCGTCGGCGGGCTTGCCTGCCTGGCCCTAGTCTTCGCAGCACTGACCGCCTGGTGCTTCCGCGATAACCCGAAGTCCGGGGCGCTGTCAGCGCAAAGTAGCGGATAAATAGCCACCTGGCTGACTTGTAAACTTTTACCCCCTAACTGTTTGTGCAGCTAGGGGGTAATTTTTTGAGCTGGAGACGAGACTTGAACTCGCAACCTACGCATTACAAGTGCGTTGCGCTACCAATTGCGCCACTCCAGCACCGCGGAATTTCTTCCGCTCGTTGCATGGTACCCGAGGACCTCGCCCAAGTGGAAAGCCGGTCCCCCTTGTATGCATTTGCGCCCCACAAGGGTTAAAGTTCAGGCTGAAATTATTACTAGTGTCCCACCGCTTTTTCGAGGGTTATTTTCGTGTCACTACTGTCCGCTATGCGGGAGCGCCTGCGCGTATCCGCAGGCCAAGTCGCCATCATTGACGCGGCCAAAGCCGCACCCCCACCATCGCCACTCGCCCCGGTCGATCTGACCGATGCTGCTCAGGTCACGGGCGTGATGGAGATTGCCGCGCGCATCGGCGAGCTGCTCATTAGCGCAGGATCCGCCAACTCGGATGCCCGCGCGCAGGTGCACCTGGCGGCGTCGTCGTACGGTTTGCACTACTGCCACGTGGATATCTTGATGAATACCATCACCATCCACACCGCGATCGGCACGGGCGATAAGCGCCAGAACCTCCACGTCTTTCGCGTGGTGCCGGATGTGGGCGTGAACTTTTCCAAGCTTTCGGAAGTAGACCGGCTCATCCGCGATATCCACTCCGGTAAGGTCCCGCCCGCGATGGCGGAAAAGCGCCTGGATGACATCGATCGCATGCCAGCGCCGTATAAGCCGTCCACGGTGATGCTCGGCTGGGGCGGCATGGGTGGCCTGATTTCCATGATGCTCGGCGGCGATCTCCTCGTCGGCCTCATTGCCTTCGTGGTCTCAGCGCTGATTATGGGGCTTAATGATTGGTTGGCCAATTACCGCCTGCCGCCCTTTTATCAAAACGTCGTCGGTGGCTTCTTGGCCGTCTTCCCGGCCGCGATTTTGTATAACGTTGCCGCCGCCTTCGGCATTAATATGTCGCCGGCGCAGATCATTGCGTCCGGAATCATCGTGCTGGTGGCGGGGCTGACGCTGGTGCAATCGCTTGTCGATGGCATCACCCGCTCCCCCGTGACCTCTTCCGCGCGTTTTTTCTCCGCGCTGTTATCCACCGGCGCGATCATCGCCGGCGTGGGTGTGGGCATTCAGCTGGCCTCCGCCATGGGCTTTGATTTGCCGCCAATGGGCACCCTGGCGCCGCCGGTTTATCACAAGATTCCCCTTCTGGTGCTGCTCGGCGGCACGGGTTCGGCCGCATTCGCGCTGGCCTGCGGGGCTAATTGGATAGAAATTACCCTCTCAGGCCTCACGGCGGCCGCCGGTATGGTCTTCTACTACTTCGTGGTCGTGCCCTTCGGCGTCGGCCCGGTGATTGCCTCCGGCATATCCGCCATCGTGGTGGGCCTGGCCGGCGGTTTGATGTCGCGCCGGTGGGGCATCCCGCCGCTCATTACGATGATCGTGGGCTATACGCCCATGCTGCCGGGCCTCATGCTGTACCGCGGCATGTATGCCTCAATCAATGAGCAGATGATTACCGGCTTTACCAACCTGGCCACCGCGCTGGCCATCTCCGGCGCGCTGGCAGCCGGCGTCGTCTTTGGCGAACGCGTCGCCCGCCGCCTGCGCCGCCCGAAGTACTTCCGCCCGTACTCCGCGTTCAAGCGCATCGGCCGGTTCTCCTTCCACAAGGCAACCAACCTGGCGCGCAAGGCCCCGCGCATCCCGCGCGTGCCGATGTCCCCCTTCGCCCCGCGCGTTAACCGCCCCGAATTGCCGCCCACGCTGGGGCCAAAGCCACCGCAACAGGCGCAGCCCCAGCAGCACGCGCCAGGAACCACTCCCGCGGAGGATTTGTGGCCGGCGGGCTCCCAATGGCCGGCCCAGCCGCAGGATACCGAGCGCACCACCTATACGGTGCCCGGCCAGAAATCGCCCTCGCCAGAGGAATCCGAATCCACCAAGCCCGGCGGGGAGGAACCCAAGGAGCCCTAAACGCCGCCGGTAGCGTACAATATTTAGCCTGATAGCTTTCCCAACATTCAGGAGGACTCGCCGTGCCACCCAAGGTCCAAGACACGCACCCACAGGCAGAACAAGATATTGCCCTGGCAGAGGAAACCGCCCGCGCCGCCCGCCGCGTGGTGGCCACCTACTCCCAAGACTTCTTGGACGGCGTGACCTTGATGTCCATGCTGGGTGTCGAGCCCAAGGGCCTGGTGCACAAGAAGGTATTGGCAGAACAGGCCGACGCCGCGCCAAAGAAGTCGACGAAGAAGGCCACCAAGAAGTCGACGTCTAAGGCTTCAAAGAAGTCCACTAAAAAGTCGACCAAGAAGACCACCAAGGCGGCGAAAAAGTCCACCAAGAAGTCGACGAAGAAATCAACGAAGAAGTCGACCAAGAAGTCTTAAGCTAGTCTTGGGCTATGAGTGAGCGCGGCAATGACTTCGTAGTAGTGGCAAACCGCCTGCCGGTAGATTTAACTACCGCGGCCGATGGCAGCCAGGCGTGGACGCCCTCGCCCGGCGGCTTGGTCACCGCGCTCTCGCCGGTGCTGGAAGCGCACCAGGGCTGCTGGGTGGGGTGGCCCGGCGTTGCCGATGCCGCGCCCGAACCCTTCCGCACCGAGGCCGGGGTGCTATTGCACCCGGTCAGGCTTAGCGAGTCCGATTTTGAGGCCTTTTACGAGGGCTTTTCCAATGCCACGCTGTGGCCGCTCTACCACGATCTCATCGTCACCCCGACCTATGACCGCGACTGGTGGGATGCCTACCGCGAGGTCAACCTCCGCTTCGCGGACGAGGTAGCCCACGTGGCCGCAGAGGGCGCGACGGTCTGGGTGCAGGACTATCAGCTGCAATTATTGCCGGGCATCCTGCGGCAAATGCGCCCCGATCTCACCATCGGGTTCTTCCTGCACATCCCCTTCCCCTCCCCGGATCTCTTCCGGCAGCTGCCCTGGCGGGAGGAAACGGTGCGCGGCATCTTGGGTGCCGATCTCATTGGCTTCCACTTGGAGGCTAATGCCCGCAATTTCTTGGAATTGGCCCGCCGCCAGGGCCTCGAGGTGCGCGGGGAGGCCACCACCCGCGATGTCACCGCCCATATTCGCCTCCCCGGCGGCCGCACCGTAGGCGTGGGCGCATTCCCCATTTCCATCGCCGCGCAGGATTTCGGCCAATTTAGCGACGAGGATGAGCGCCGCGTGGCCCAATTGCGCAAGGATTTGGGCAGCCCCAAGCGCATCATTTTGGGCGTGGATCGCCTCGATTACACCAAGGGCATCCTGCAGCGCCTGACCGCCTTCGAAGAGCTCCTGGAAACCGGCGCCCTGGATCCGGAAGAGGTCACCTTGGTGCAGCTGGCCACGCCCTCGCGCGAGCGCCTCGACCACTACAAGGCCACCCGCTCTCAGGTGGAAGAGGCCGTCGGCCGCATCAATGGCCGCTTTTCCCGCATGGGCCACCCCGTGGTGCACTACCAGCACCGCGGCGTGCCCAAGGACGTGCTGCGCTGTTACTACCGCATGGCCGATATCATGCTGGTCACGCCCTTTAAGGACGGCATGAACCTCGTGGCCAAGGAGTTCGTGGCCTGCCACGATGACGGTTCTGGTGCCATGGTGCTCTCGGAATTCGCCGGCGCCGCCGCGGAGCTCGATGAGGCCTACCTGTGCAATCCCTTCGACATCGAATCCGTCAAACGCGCCCTGCTCAACGCCGTGCGGGCGCTTTCCGATGCCCCCTTCACCATGACCCAGCGCATGTTCACCATGCACGAACAGGTCATGAGCCACGATGTGCGGCTGTGGTCGCAGTCCTTTTTGGGCTGCCTGCGTACTACCCGGACCGAAACCGCTTCGCAAGCTACCGACCCGCACGGAAAGGACTCCTAATGCTTCCTTCCCAACCCCGCGCACGCGCCGCTGCAGCGGCCGCGCTGGGCGCCGTTACGCTGCTTACCGCCTGCGGATCCGAGGACGATGCCCCGCAGCCTGCGGGCGATGACCGGATTGTAGACAAGCAGTGGCAGGTCGTCTCCATCAATATCGCGCCCGACGCGGCCTCTACCATCCCGGAGTCGATTCCCCACGCGCCGGAATTTAGCTTCGGCGAATCCACCATGGTGGGCACCACCGGCTGCACCCGCCTTGCGGCCCGGCTGAGCTACACCGCCGATGACGAGCGCGAAAATATCCGCGATGGCAACAAGCTGCACTTCGATGAGGTCAAGTACGACGACACCGATGAGGACTGCGAGGGCGGTTCCGTATGGGCCGATAACCTGCTGCGCAACCTGATTAGCTCGGATAATGATTTTATCTACACCGTCAACAGCAATAACCAGCTCATCCTGGAATTGGATACCGATGAGGTAGATTCGCCCTCCATCAAGCTGGTCTCCCGCGGGTAGCATGTGATGCCATGACGCTTTCTACCACCATTAAGGCCTTGGCCGCGGCAGAAGAGCTCGCCGTGGTTTCTGATTTTGACGGCACGCTTTCTCCGTTTGCCACCGCCATTTATGACGTGGAAATCAACGCCGATGCCGCCCGCGCCCTGAACCACTTGGCCCACCTGCCGCGCACCACCGCCGCGGTGCTATCCGGGCGCCACCTAGAGGGCCTGCAGCGCGTGTGCCCCCTGCGCGAGCCCGTCTTCTTCGGCGGCTCCCATGGCGCCGAGTCCTCCTGGCAGCAGACCGAGCTCACCCCCGCCATGCATGAGCACCTTGCGCGCAAGGAGGAAGAAATCCGCGGCATCATAGACCGCTTCCCCGGCGCGGAGCTTGAGGTCAAGCCCTTCCAGCGCGTGCTGCACCTGCGCTCGCTGGAGCTGGACAGCCCGGAGCAGGGCGCGGCCGCCTACGAGGCGGGCTTGGCGCTCGATACCGCCGGTTTCCCGCGCACCGCCGGCAAGTCCGTCATCGAGTTTTCTGCCACCACCGCTACCAAGGGCACGTGGCTTGAGGCCCTCCGCGAGCGCACCGGCGCCACCGCCATGGTTTTCTTGGGCGATGATGTCACCGATGAGGACGGCTTCCGCGCCCTCCACCAGCCGCCGGACGTGGGCGTCAAGGTGGGCGAGGGCGATTCCATCGCAGCCGTGCAGCTTGCCGATGTCGACGCCGTCGCCCACTTTCTCACCGAGCTCGCTACCGCCCGCGCGGCCGCGGTGCAGTAACCGATTTCCCGGGCGCGAACCGTGTCTGCAGCACCCGCCGCGGCACCGCGTCTGCCTTCGCGCGGGCCTCGCCTGCGGTATCTGTCGCGCCGGCGATGAGCTTTTCCAGCATGTGCCCGGCCGCAGCCCCCTTGGCCTTATTGGGCTGGATGACGGTGGCCAGGTCGAGGCGCTGCGCCGCATCGATGCCGTCAAAGCCGGTCACTGATAAATCTTCTGGCACGCTCAGCCCGCGCTCGCGGGCATAGGCCAGCACGCCGAGCGCCATGGAGTCGGTCGTGCACAGCACGGCCGTCAGCTCCGGATGGGCGTCGAGCAGGAGCTCGGCGGCGGCGCGGGTGGTGTGGGCATCGTTAATGTGCTGCGTGACCACGGGCACGGTTTCGGGCGCGATGCCCGCCTCGGCGAAGACATCGAGCGCGCCCATCACCCGCGAGCGCTGCACGTGCATCTCCGCATCCTGGACTTCCTGCCAGGAAATCGGGCCGTCGTGGCGCTGCAGGCGCAGGCGGATGGCGAGGATGCCAATGTGGCGGTGCCCGGCATCGATAAGCGCACGCGCCGCTGGGGCAATCGCCGCGCGATCATCAATGCCCACAAACGGTAGCCCCGCATCGGTGGGCTGATCGCAGACCACCAGCGGCAGGCCCCGGCCCCGCGCGGCCGCGAGGTAGGCATCGCCCGCGGCGACCGAATAGACCACGAAGCCATCGACCGCGGCCGAACCCACCAGGCTGGTCGCCTCCGCTTCGCCTTCCGGGCCTGCGGGAATCAGCGTCAGCGTGGTCTGCGCGCCTGCCGATGCCTCCGCCATGCCCGCCAAGAAATCCACCGACGCCATGTCTTCGAAGGCATAGGACAGGTGCTCGGTTAGCAGCACGCCTACCGACCCGGCGCGGCGGGTGCGCAGGCTGCGCGCCGTGGGATCGGGACCCGGGTACCCGCGCGCCTTGGCCGCGGCCAAAATGCGCTCGCGCGTTGCCGGGGAGAGCTGGTCAGGGCGGCTATAGGCATTGGATACGGTTGTGCGCGAAACCCCCAACTCCGCGGCGAGGGAGGCCAGTGTCTTCCGGGTGGGGCTGCGTTTAACCATGCCTGTTACCTTACCCTGCGCCCCGCCGCCCAATTTTCAATGCATGTTCAATTGACAACGATTGCCAGCAACCGCACACTGGAGGGTATGCACACGTCACTACGCGCAACAACAGCCCTACTCGCAGCAAGTGGCCTCCTTTTCACCGCCGCGTGCTCCGCAGATTCTGGATCTGGCTCCGGATCCGACTCCGGCGAAAAGAAGCTTTCCATCGTCGCCTCCACCTCCATCTGGGCCGATGTTGCCCAGGCCGTGGCCGATACCGCCTCCGGCGTCGACATCGAGGTAAAACCCATCGTAGAAGGCAATGACACCGACCCCCACCACTTCGAACCCACCGCGGCCGATATAGCCAAGGCCAATGACGCCGACATGCTCGTGGTCAACGGCGGCGGCTACGATGCCTGGATTTACCAGGCCGTTTCTGATCAAGACAACATCATCTCCGCCCTGCCGCTGACGGACCACGGCAAGCTGGACGAGGACCCCGATGTCATGACCATCGATGCCGCGAAGGCCACCGCCAAGGATGACCCGGACAAGGTCACCAATATCGAGGGCAACGAGCACATCTGGTACGACCCCGCCGCTCTGGAGGAGGTCGCAGGCTCCATCGCGGACCAGATCAACGAGGAATACTCCGACGCCGGCGCCACCACCGAGAAGATCGACTCCCACGTGGACCAGCTGCGCGATAAGCTCAAGCAGCTTCCTGATGGCCTGAATTACGCGCAGACCGAGCCCATCGCCGATTACCTCATGAAGTACACCGACACCAAGGACGTCACTCCCGAGGGCTTCCGCAAGGCCACCATCTCCGAGGGCGAGCCCGCTACTGCCGATGTCGCCGCCTTCATCAAGGCCATTGACGATGGCGAGGTCGATCTCCTCATCTTCAACCCCCAAACCGAAACCGATACCGCAAGCCGCATCAAATCCGCCGCAGAAGACAATGACATCGATATCGTAGAAATCGGCGAAACCCCGCCAGACGGCAAGAAGTTCTGGGAATACTACGACGAAGTCACGAGCAAGCTGGGGAAGCACTAGTGCTCGTTGAATTCCATGAGGCCGCAGTAGACCCGCTGTGGTCGCAGCTTAACCTCGCCGTGGACCGCGGCGAGTTTATCGCCGTTTTAGGACCCAATGGCGTGGGCAAGTCCACCCTGCTGGGCACCATCCTCGGCACACGTACGCTCACCAGTGGCCGCGTCGATGTCAACTGCCGGGTCGGGTTCATCCCCCAGCAGCGCATGTTCCCCGCTGACCTTCCCCTGCGCGCCCGCGACCTCGTTTCGCTCTCCGTGGCGCACGGGGTATTCCGCCACCGGCACCCACCCCGTGGACGGGTGGACGAGCTGTTGGAAGAGGTAGGTGCCACGGGGCTACGGGACCGGCGAGTCGGCCAGCTATCCGGCGGCCAGCAACAACTCATCCGCCAGGCCCAAGCCCTGGCCAATGACCCGGACCTCATTCTTGCCGATGAGCCCCTCCTCTCCCTCGACCCCGCCCGGCAAAACTCCACGGTCAACAAGTTGGACTCGCTGCGCCGCGAGCGCGGGACCTCCATCATCTTTGTCACCCACGGCATCAACCCCGTGCTCGGGGTGACGGATAAGGTCCTCTACATCGCGCCCAACGGCCACACCTTCGGCTCGGTCGATGAGGTCATGCGTTCCGAGGTCCTCTCGGAGCTGTACGGTTCCAAGGTCAATGTCTTAAACGTCGACGGGAGGCTCATTGTTGTCTAATTTCTGGGAAGATACCCAATACTTGCTCAGCGTGGATTTCGTTCAATCTTCGCTCATCGCCTCCGCGCTGCTGGGCATCCTGTCTGGCGTGATGACCTCGCTCATCGTACTGCGCCAGATGTCCTTTTCCGTCCACGCCACCTCTGAACTGGCTCTCATGGGTGCCTCCGCGGCGTTGCTCTTCGGCCTCAACCTGGGCTTCGGTGCTGTCGCCGGCGCCATCGTCGCCGCTATCATCCTGGCCATGCTGGGCTTTAAAGGCCAGCAAGACAGCGCCATCGGCGTGGTCATGAGCTTTGGCCTGGGCCTTTCGGTGCTGTTCTTGCACCTCTACCCCGGCAATTCCAATACGGCGATGACGCTTCTGACCGGCCAAATCGTCGGCGTATCCTCCGCCTCGGTGTGGCTGCTGGCCGCCACCACGGTCATCATCGTCGCCGCCGTCGGCTTCCTCTGGCGGCCCATGCTTTTCGCCTCCGCCGATCCTGATATGGCCCGCGCCGCCGGCGTTCCCACCCGCGCCATCTCCGTCGCCTTCGCCGTCCTCGTCGGCCTCGCCGCAGCGCAGTCGGTGCAAATCGTCGGCTCACTGCTCGTCATGGCGCTGCTTATCACCCCCGGCGCGGCGGCCGTACAGATCACCTCCTCGCCCCTGCGCGCGGTGCTGTGGTCCACCATCTTCGCCGAGGTCTCCGCCGTTGGCGGTTTCATCCTCTCCCTCGCGCCAGGCCTGCCGGTCTCCGTCTTCGTGACCACCATTTCTTTTGTGATCTACCTGGTATGCCGGTTCATCGGCTGGCGGCAGGGCAAGCGCGCTATCCGCGATGAGGTAGCGGCCAAGCATTTCCACGCCGATAACCGCAGCGCCGCAGAGGCCCACCACGCCGACTAAACTCGGCGGGCATGCATATTCATCGCCGCACCGCGGATGTGGCTGGCCACACCCGCCGCTTCATCGTCATCGAGCCCGAGGAGCTCAGGCCCCAGCCGGACTTACTGCTGTTTTTCCACGGCTCCCACCAGTCCGCAAACGTCATCCGCCGCTTTACCAACGGCACGGTGGACGCGCTTGCCGATGCCACCAATACCCTCATCGTCTACCCCGACGGCATCGACCACCACTTCAACGACACCCGCGCCAACCTGCCGGTCCGCGCCCGCGAGCTCGGGGTGGACGACGTTGCCTTTAGCACCTTCCTCATCGAGACCATGCAGCGCGAGTACGCCACCGCGCGCACCTTCGCCGCCGGCTATTCCAATGGCGGGCAGATGGTGCTGCGCCTGCTTTACGATGCCCCCTTTACCCTCACCGGCGCCTGCGTCTTCGCCTCCACTTTGGGCGAAGGTTCCAACCACGCGCCCACCCACCCCGATGGCTACCGGCCTACCCCGCTGCTGTTTATCCACGGCACCGAAGATCCGATTGCGCCCTATTATGGCGGGCTTGCCGCCATCGATGGGCAGCAAACCCGCGGGTGTGTGCTTTCTGCCCCCGCCACCGCGGAACACTTCGCCCTTGCCAATGGCTGCCGCCCGCCCCGCGAAACTCAGCCCATACCCGGGATAACCTCCACCTACTACGACGGCGACTACCCCGTGGAACTGTGGACCATGGAGGGCCTCGGGCACGTCATTCCCTCTAGCAAAGAAACGCCAGCGAGCATAGGGCCAAATACGGATTCCTTCAATGCTGTGGATAAAGTCCGCGATTTCTTCGGCTTAGGTGACGTTTAAGGGTAGTTGTCCACAGGGAGGTGGGGCATCGGCAAGCGCGGGCTTGCGGGTCCCTTTAGTCTCTGGGTCATGAACGCGCTGCAGACATTTCTCAAGGGCCTGGCACTCGGCATGGATATCATCGCCGACTGCCACGGCCTCTCGCTGCGCGCGCTGATTGCGGCCGGGTGTCCCGATACCACCGCCACCCGCCTGCTCACGCTTGCCGATACCTACTTCGGCACCACCGCCTTCCGCCGCCAGCAGCGCGAATCCATCGCCGCCAGCCGCGCCAACGGGCACAGCCTGACGGCCCTGCTCACCATCGAGCGCCACGCCGCCAAGCTGAAGAAAAAGCGCGATGCCTGGGCGCTGCGGCGCGAATTGTGTGGGATGAAGGGGAAGGTCTCGGATATCGATAAGCGGGGCCGCGCCCGCGTCAAGGAGCTCAAGGGGCCCGTCAAGCGCCAGCCCGGCGTGAAGATTTATCGCCGCGCCGACGGCCCGTGGACCATGTCCATTACCGGCCCGTCCGCCGATATCGCCGATATGCACGCCGCGATTGATAAGGACGCCCCGCTTGCTTCCGTGCAGAATATCTTCCACGGCGAGGCCGCCGCCCGCCCCAGCGTGACAACCAATGTCGTGCTTCGCCTCGACGAGCTCGATCGCATCGTCGATTTCGGCTCCGGCCCCAAGCCCGCCGCTGGCTCCAAGTCTGCCACTGACCACAAGCCTGGCTCTAGCACTAGCCCTCAGCCCGGCTCGAGCTCCAACGCCCGCGCCGGCTCATCAGCCGGCACAAACTCGAACCCCAGCGCCGGTTCCGCCTCTAACGCCGCCGCTGGCGCTGACTCTACCCATGGTTCTGACTCTGACGGCGATATCGTGGTCCAGCTGACCAATGGCGCCACGATGACCGGCGCCGAACTGGTGCGACGGGCGTTTACCGAGCACGGATACGTCACGCTCATTCATCCAGTGGAAGGTCCGGTCAACCTCTACCGCACCTCGCGCTTTGCTTCTGCAAAGCAACGACTGATGGCAGCGGCCGAAAACCCGGTCTGCCCATGGCCGGAGTGCCGTTATCCCGCCGATGAATGCCAGGTTCACCACCTCAATGCCTGGAAAAACGGTGGAGAGACCAACTCTCGAAACTTAACCATCGCTTGTCCGTACCACAATGGCGTGAACGACGATGATCCCAACGCCCCGCCCCTGCGCGGGCACTTAGCCCGGGTCAACGGAACCATCCGATGGCTGCCACCCTGGGCAAATAATGGTTAATTGTTGCAGGCCACAACGATTCGCACTGAGAACGTTGTGCCCCGCAAAGGACCTAGCACGCCTTTGACGCTAGCTGCGCCGACAACCGCACCGGCGGCTGGGGAGGCGATTCTGCGCGCTCGACTTTGCCAGCACCGAACGCGGGTGGCGCTTATCCGTCGCGGCGAGCTGGCGCGGCGGGAATGGGTTATTTTTCGGCGACGCGGCGTTGGCGCGCGAACTCGGATAGGACCGAACCCGCGGCGACGGAGGCGTTGAGGGACTCAACCCACCCGGTCATGGGAATGGACATGAGGACATCGCAGGTCTCGCTGACCAAGCGCGAAATGCCCTTGCCCTCGGAACCGATGACGATGACGACGGGATCCGTGCCGCCTTCATAGGTATCCAGCGTGTGATCGCCGCCGGCATCGAGGCCGACGACCTGGTAGCCGTTTTTCTGGAATTCCTTCACGGTGCGGGTGATATTCGTTGCGCGGGCGACCGGCAAGCGGGCCGCGGTGCCAGCCGAGGTGCGCCACGCCACCGCGGTGACAGAAGCAGAACGGCGCTCTGGGATGATCACGCCATCGCCGCCGAAAGCGGCCACGGAACGGATGACGGCGCCCAGGTTGCGCGGATCGGTGATGTTATCCAGGATGACGAACATGCCGGGGCGCGGGTTCTCGGCGGCGTTGGCAATCAAATCCTCCACCGCGGCGTACTTGTACGGCGGGATCTGCAAGCCGATGCCCTGGTGCATGCCATTTCCCGTCATGCGGTCCATCTCGTGGCGCTGAACCTCGATGATGGGGATATTGCGGGTATTGCACATGGACACGGCCTCGGAAAGCCGCTTATCATTGCGAGTTCCGGCAGCGATGTAAAGCGTGGTGGCCGGCACCTTGGCGTGCAAACACTCGATGACCGGGTTGCGGCCCACCACCATCTCTGCGGTTTCTTTTTGGTGGCGCCCAGAGTTGCGGCGCTCGCGCTCCAGCTTCGCCTTGTGCTTGGCGTGGTAGACGCGGTCCTCGGCCTTCGGGGTGGGGCCCTTGCCTTCTAGGCCCTTGCGGCGCTGCCCGCCGGAGCCTTTGGTAGCGCCCTTCTTATTCGTCTTGCGAATGCCCGCGCCACCGCGGCCATGGGTTCGTGCCATCGTTTCAGTCCTTTCGAGGAAACCGTTCAATAACCAGCGGAAATAACAGCAGAAAGCTGCCTAGCGCTGGGTCAACGACCACGTGGGGCCGTCTGGGGTATCGGTAATGGTGATGCCGGCGGCGGTGAGGCGGTCACGCACGGCATCGGCAGTAGCGAAGTCTTTTTCCGCGCGGGCCTGCGTGCGCCGTTCCAGTTCTGCCTGGACCAGCGCATCCAGCGCCGCGTCTGCCCCGCTAGCTTCGCCTCCATCTTCCCACTCGAGCGGGTCAAATCCAAGTACGTGCGCCATCCCGCGCACCTGGGCGGCCTTCGCGCGGGCGGCGTCCTCGTCCCCGGCGGCCAGGTCCTTATTGCCCGCGCGCACGGTGGTGTGGATGGCGGCCAAAGCCTTGGGCACGGCGATATCGTCATTCATGGCGTCCTCGAAGTCCGGCGTCCAGTCGCCGCGTTCGACGCCTGCAAAGCGCTTGACGAAGTCCTCAATACGCCGGTAGCCCGCCGCCGCCTCCGTCAGGGCGGATTCGGAGTATTCCAGCACGGAGCGGTAATGCGCAGAGCCCAGGTAGTAGCGCAGCTCTACCGGGCGCACGAGCTCCAGCATGTTGGAGATGGAAAGCACATTGCCGAGCGATTTCGACATCTTCTCGCCGGCCATGGTCACCCAGTGGTTATGCATCCAGTAATTGGCGAACTTATCGCCAGCCGCGTGCGATTGCGCGATCTCGTTTTCGTGGTGCGGGAATTGCAGGTCCAAGCCGCCGCAGTGGATATCGAAATTGGAACCCAGGTAGTACGTCGACATGGCAGAGCACTCCAAGTGCCAGCCCGGGCGGCCGCGCCCCCACGGGGTGGGCCAGCTCGGCTCGCCCGGCTTGGCGGCCTTCCACAGGGCGAAGTCCAGCGGGCTACGCTTGCCCGCGTTGTCTGACTCGCCCTGTTCCATCTCCTCGACGCGGTTGCCAGACAGCGCGCCGTAGTCGGATCCTTCCGCCTTGGTCCAGGCCTCGACGTCAAAGTACACGGATCCGGCCGCGCCATCGGGGGCGGGAACGGGGTAGGCAAAGCCGGCATCGATAAGCCGCTGCATGTACTCGACCATCTGGGTGACAAACCCCGTCGCGCGCGGTTCCACGGACGGCGGGAGCACGCCGAGCAGGTTATAGGCCTTGGTGAACTCGCGCTCGTAGGTGGACACCCACTCCCACCAGGGGCGATTATTCTCGGCGGCCTTGGTGAGAATCTTGTCATCGATATCGGTGACATTGCGCACGAGCGCGACGTCATAGCCTTGCGCGAGCAGCCAGCGGCGCAGGATATCGAAAGCCACGCCGGAGCGCAGGTGACCGATGTGCGGCTGCGCCTGCGGGGTGGCGCCACACAAGTAGATGGAGGCGTGGCCGGGGCGGATCGGCTCGAAGTCGCGTTGGCTGCGGGTGGCTGTGTCAAAAATGCGCAAAGTACTCACGCCACCCAGTCTAAATCACCCGTGCGCGGGGTTAGCGTTGGCGCCGCCAGACAACGGCCGTCGCCACCGCCGCGCGGCCCTCTTTGCGGCCGGTAAAACCCAAATGATCGGTCGTGGTGGCAGAAATGGAGACATCGACGCCGAGGATTTCCGAAAGGACGGCCTCGGCTTCCTCGCGGCGGGGGCCCATCTTCGGCGTCTGGCCAATCAGCTGGGCGGCGGCATTCCCGATGATAAAACCTTCCGCTTCCAGCAGCTCGCGGCACTCGCGCAGGAGCTGGGCGCCGGAGACACCGTCGTATTCGGGCCGACCCACCCCCACGAAGGAGCCGAGATCGCCGAGGTGGGAGGCGGAGAGGAGGGCATCGACAAGCGCGTGGGATACAACATCGCCGTCGGAGTGGCCTTCGCAGCCGGGGGCGTCATCGAAAAGCAGCCCGGCAATCCAGCAGGGCTTGCCGGCTTCGATCTGGTGGGCGTCGGTCGCGATGCCGACGCGGGGGATGATGGGCTCAGTCATGCTGCTCCTCTGCAAGGGCGTGGGCCAGGGTCAGGTCCGTGGGGGTGGTGATTTTGAAGGCGAGGATATCGCCCGGCACGGTCTCCACGCGCTGGCCGTGCCATTCCATGAGGCTGGCATCGTCCGTGGCGGTGAAATCCGGCTGGTCACGCCAATAATCCAGGTTGGCCTGGCGCAGCGCGGCGAGGCGGAAACCCTGCGGGGTCTGCACGGCGCGCAGGCGGGCGCGATCGGGGGTGCCAACCACGGCGTTACCGGTAACTTCCTTGATGGTATCGGTCACGGGAACCACCGGAATGACGGCGGGCGCACCGGCAAGAACGCGCCGCGCCACCCGCTCGACCATCGCGGTGGGCGTAAGCGCACGGGCGGCATCATGGATGAGCACCACAGCATCCTCGTCCGGAATTGCCTGCAGGCCGGCCCAAATGGAATCGGCGCGCTCGCCGCGCCCATGCACCAGGCGCACCGGGATATCTGCGCCCACGCGCTTGACGATGCCCCCAGCTTCCCCCTCCATAGCCGGGCTCACCACCGCGATGACCTCATCCACGAGGCCGGAGCGGGCCATGGTGCGCACGGACCGCTCCAGTAGGGTGCGGCCGCGAAGTTCGACGTAGGCCTTGGGCACCTCCGCGCCGAGGCGGGTGCCTTGCCCGGCCGCGGCGATTAAGGCGATAACGCGGGGTTTAGTCTTCGTCGTCGAAGGAGAGGTCATCGAGATCGATGTCGTTGTCGATATCGGTGGTAATGGACTGGTCATCGACTAGGCCTGCGGCGCGGTGGCGCTCGATGGTGGCGTCGATTTCTTCCATCATGGTATCGGCTTTTTTATCATCGACAGGCTGCGCCAGCGCCAGCTCGCCCACCAAGATGGTGCGGGCCTTGCCCAGCATGCGCTTCTCGCCGGCGGACAGGCCGCGGTCTTGGTCGCGGCGCCAGAGATCGCGCACCACTTCTGCGACCTTGTTGATATCGCCGGAGGCCAGGCGCTCCTGGTTGGCCTTGTAGCGGCGGGACCAGTTGCCGGCTTCTTCCACGTCCTCATCGCGCAGCACGGAGAAGACCTTTTCCAGGCCCTCCTTGCCCACGACATCGCGCACGCCGACGTTATCCGCATTCTTCTTGGGCACGCGGACGACGAGATCGGATTGGTTAATGTGCAGCACGAGGTATTCCAGCTCTTCGCCGCCCATTTCGCGGGTTTCGATATCCTCGATGACCGCCGCGCCGTGGTGCGGGTAGACGACGACCTCGCCGACCTTATATTCCATTGCCACTCCTTATAATCCCGTGAATATGCCGATAACTAAGGTCGCCATTTTATCACGCGCGGCATGCCTACCACCGGATACCCCCGATTACCCCCACGGACTACCCGCTAGCTTAGCGAGAAACTGTGTACTTTATATCGAAAGGGACTAGGCTAAAGATTTGATAAGCCCTGAGATCGCAATTGATGGAGGATGCTCAACGTGCAGTCCCTGAAGTCCGCCGCCCGTCGCGGTGCCATTATTTCCGTTACCGCCGTCTCCGCTTTGGCGCTGGCTTCTTGCTCGGCAGGCCACGTCGCCCAGACGGCAGAGAAGGTAGCTGCGGTTGATGGCGCTTCTGCCAGCACCGATGACGATAAGATTGCCGTCCGCGATGTCACCATCCTGGCTGAGCCAGACGGTGGCGCCGCGTTGAAGTTCAACGCCGTCAACCAGGGCTATGAAACCGATGTCATCACCTTGAAGTCCGTGAAGGTTGATGGTCAGCCCGTCGAGATGAAGCAGACCCAGCCGCTCAAGCGCGATCACTCCATCGTGGCGGACTCCCAGAAGAACCTGGACGCAACCCCGGATCACAATTCCGAGACCGTGCAGTACGTGGCCACCCACCTGGATAACGATGACTTTGGCTACGCCGGCCACCGCCCGGTGACCTTCGAGTTCTCCAACGGCACCATCGAGATCGACGCCACCGTCGCCGCCTCCCAGATGGAGTCCGGTAAGTACGACCGCGACGTGGAATCCCCAGAGGGCTATACCACCGACGCGAACACCGGTCACTCGCACCACTAATAGCCCACCGCACGCGCGCCCTACTCTTTCCGCGGAGTACGGGCGCGTTCGTCGTTTTTGCCGCCACGTTCTAGGCTCTACATCATGGCCAAAAAATCTCGCCCCATCCACACCTGCTCCGAATGCGGTTATGTCTCCCCCAAGTGGCTCGGGCGCTGCCCGGATTGCGGTTCGTGGGGGACGATGGAGGAAAAGGCGCCGGTGATGGCGGGGGCATCGGCAAGCGGTGGGCATGCGAGCGTGGCGCCTGCGAGCCCGGTGCAGCCCATCACGCAGGTGGGCGCGCAGGCGACGAAGACGGTGCGCACGGGCATCGGCGAGCTCGACCGCGTGCTGGGCTCCGGCATCGTGCCAGGCTCGGTGGTGCTCATGGCCGGCGAGCCCGGCGTGGGCAAATCCACGCTGCTTCTCGAGGTCGCCTCCCGCTGGGCTCAGCTCAGCCGTACCGTCCTCTACGCCACCGCCGAGGAATCCGCCGGCCAGGTCCGTGCCCGCGCCGAGCGCACCGGGGCGCTGCAGGAATCGCTGTACCTCGCGGCCGAATCCAACCTGGACGCCGTCTTTGGGCATGTCGATGCCGTCAAACCCGGCCTCATCATCGTGGACTCCGTGCAGACCATGCACGCAGTGGGGGTGGAAGGCGTGCCCGGCGGCGTCGCGCAATCGCGCGCCGTGACCGCGGCGCTGACGTCGCTGGCGAAATCCACCGGCATCCCCGTGCTGCTGGTGGGGCACGTGACCAAGGACGGAAACGTGGCGGGACCGCGGGTTTTGGAGCATCTTGTCGATGTCGTCCTAAACTTCGAGGGCGACCGCCAGTCCAGCCTGCGCATGCTGCGCGGGATGAAAAATCGCTTCGGCGCGACCGACGAGGTGGGCTGTTTCGAGCAAACCGCCGGGGGTATTCGGGAGGTCGCGGACCCGTCGGGGCTCTTCCTCTCGCACCGGGGCACGACGCCGGATGGCTCCGCGGTGACCGTCGCCATGGACGGCGTGCGGCCCATCCTTGCCGAGGTCCAGGCGCTGACCGTCGACCCCGTGGCGAAGAACCCGCGGCGCGTGGTCACGGGGCTCGATGCCAACCGCGTGCCCATGGTGCTGGCCGTATTGCAGGCGCGCGCCGGCCAGCGCACGAACGACAAGGATGCGTATGTAGCCACGGTGGGCGGGGTGCGGATTACCGAAACCGCAACCGACCTCGCGGTGGCGCTGGCTACTTGGTCCTCGCTGCACGAGCAGCCGCTACCGGCGAAGACGGTGGTCATTGGCGAGGTAGGCCTAGCCGGCGAGCTGCGGCCGGTGCCCAATGTTGAGCGGCGCTTGCAGGAGGCGGCCCGGCTGGGATACAAGCGGGCGATTGTCCCGCGCGGGGAAATCAACCCCGTGGACGGCATGCAGGTGCGTCAAGTCGCAACGCTTGGCGAGGCCCTCGCCACAGTCCAGCCGTAGCCCAACCGCAGTCCAACTGTAACCGGTGGCCGTTTCTAGCCCTGCTGGTGACGAGGGGCGGGCGCTCCAGCAGCGCAAACTTCCGCGCTGCCTGGTTCCGCGTGGTCTGCTTCCGCGCGGGCTATTTCCGCCCGAGCTGGTTCCGCGCGGCTCATTTCCGCGCGAGTTGGTTCCGCGTGGTCTGATCTCGCCCGAGTAGGTTCCGCCCGAGTAGATAACGCGCGACCTGCTTCCGCGCGACCGACTGCAAGGAGTCCGCGCGCTTAGCGGAGGGTGAAGTCCTGCGGCGGGGAGGAATTATCGCCGATGACCGTGTGGGCGAAGTAGGCGCCTGGCTCGGCAGTGGGGCGGTCGGTGCACTTGCCCGGTTCGGAGGCCTGGCGGGACCATTCGGCCTCGAATTTCAGGTCCTTGCCCGCGGGGAAGGTCTGCTCGCCGGTCTGCACGGAGGCATAGCAATCGGTATCGGACCACACGCGCTGGTTATCGGCCATCTTGTAGACCTCGAAGCGCAGCGAGTTCTCATCTAGGTCGATCTTGCAATCCGCGGCGGTGGGGTTGGTGACGGTCATGAAGAACTTCGGCAGTTCGCCCTCCGGCACGGAGTAGTTAAGCATGGAGGTGCGCACCTCCAAATCCTCAAGCGAGCAGGTGTCCTTCGCGGCGTGCACGGATTCCTCGGGCTCCTTGCTTTCCGATGCCCCCTCTTCCCCATCCTTGGCTTCCGACTCGGAGGCAGGTTCGGATTCGGACTCGGATTCGCTCGTCGAGTCCGCGGACGAGGTTGCGGATTCGCTGGTAGTTTCTGCGGACGTGGTTGCCGCCGAAGACTCTGAGGACGCGGCAACGGAATCGTCGCTTTCGCCGCCGAAGGCGGCCACCGCCGCCCAGATTAGCACCACGGCCAGGACGATCACGATGATAAGCGCGGCAACCCGGCGGCGCTTATAGATCTCTTCTGGAAGGGGCTTATTCTGGTTCACGCACTCAATTTTAAGTGGTAGACGCGCCAGGATCCGCTAAGCGCGCTCCGCGTGTCAACTCAACGCCGTAAGAGTACAATGGCTCCACGCGCGAGTCCTCGAGGAGGTAGCGGGCGCCGACGATGCCGAAGGAGCCATCGTCAAGCTGCTTGCGCACATTAGGGATGCTGGCCACGACCTGGGTGACGGTTTGGAGGGTGTGTTGGCGCTCGACATCGGCAAGCGTGGCATCAGGCCCCGCAGTCCACGCGGACGTCGCGACCTTCTCGATGATGGGTCGCTGCAGGCCGATGGGCAGCTCGCCGCCGCGGACAAAATCCACCGCGGCCGCCACCGCACCGCAGGACTGGTGGCCCAGGACCACCAACAGGTTGGGGTGCAGGTGGTCGAGCGCATAATCCAAGGAAGCCAACACGGAGGCATCCAGAATGTGGCCGGCGGTGCGGATGACAAAGGCATCGCCGAAACCGATATTGAAGATGTGCTCGATGGGCGCGCGGGAATCCGAGCAAGCCAGGACCACCACGCGGGGATCCTGGCCCTTGGTGAGCCCTTCGCGCTCATAAATCTTGTTGAGATCCATGATGGTGCCGTCGATGACGCGCTGGTTTCCGGCCTGGAGGGCCTCCCAGACGGCCTGCGGCTCGTGGGCAACGTTACTTAATGGCATGAAGTATATTTTAATGCCCTAGACTGTCCTGCGAGATGGATACGCACGCACTTCTTTCCTGGTTTGACGCCAATGAACGCGATTTGCCCTGGCGACGCCCCGGCACCTCCGCCTGGGGAGTGCTGATTTCCGAGGTCATGAGCCAGCAAACCCCCGTCGCGCGCGTCGCCCCCGTATGGGAGGAGTGGATGCGGCGCTGGCCCACCCCCGCGGACTTCGCCAAAGCCTCCCGCGCCGAGGTGTTGCGCGCTTGGGGCAAGCTCGGCTACCCGCGGCGCGCGCTGCGGCTCTGGGAGTGCGCGGGGGTAATGGACGAGGTTCCGTCAGACGTGGATGAGCTGCTGGCACTGCCTGGAATTGGCGACTACACCGCCCGCGCCGTGGCGTGCTTTCACTTTGGCCAGAATGTGCCGGTGGTCGATACCAACGTGCGCCGCGTCTATGCCCGCGCCGAGGACGGCAACTTTCTCGCCCCGTTGCCCTCCAAGCGCGAGCTCGCCGCTGTGGCCGCGCTGTTGCCCGAGCGCAACGGGCCGCGGTTTTCTGCCGCGCTCATGGAACTCGGCGCGCTGGTGTGTACTGCGAAAAATCCCGATTGCAAGCGTTGTCCCTTGCGCGCGACCTGCGCCTGGCAGCTCGCCGGGTGCCCCGAGCCTTCCGCCGCGGAACAATCCCGCGCCAAAAAGCGCGTGCAAAAATTTGCCGGGACCGATAGACAGGTACGCGGCAAGATCCTAGACGTGCTGCGCGCCGCCGATCACCCGGTGCCGCAGTCCGCAATCGACGTGGTCTGGCCCGATGCCGCGCAGCGTTCCCGCGCGTTGGCTTCGCTGCTTGACGATGGCCTCGCCGAGCAAAACCCCGCCGGCCTCTTCCACTTGCCGGACTAACCACCTGCCGGTTTAACCGCCCGGCGGGCCTGTCAGCGTTAAAGCGCAGCGACTCGCTAACGCCAACGGCCGCGGAAGTTGAGTCCGCCCGGGAGGTTGACCCACATGCCACCGCGGGAATTAAAGGTCACCGGCCCAATCTTCGTGGACATGGAGGCACCGGATCCGGAAATGTTTATCCAGCTATTCTTGCCGGTCTTTTTGCGCGAACGATATTGAAGTCCCATAACGGGTCATTCTAGCAATACCCCCGTGCACGACGCTGCGCCACAGAACCATCGGGCCGCTGTACCGCCATACCGCCGGACAGAGATATTCCCCCGGCTGGTGAGCAAATTGACCATGGGTGGGCGCATACGAAAACCACCCAGGGTTCGCGGTGGAACCGTGGGTGGTTATGTGGCGCCGCGCGCGGCCGGTAGGCGCGTAGCCGGCACGCGCGGGCTGGGCTGGGGCGCGGCGGGACGAGCCGAGCCCGAGCCGGGTCGGGGCTTGGCCGATTAGTTACATCGGCTGGCCAGCACCTGCTGGTGGCGGGTTCTTGCCATCATCGTCGGAGTTGCCGAGGCCCGGCTTTTCCGAAGGCACGTCCGGGGAAATGACATCTGGCTCGCCGTTGGTGTCAATGCCATCATTGCCGGAACCGGAACCGCCGTCCTTCGGGCCACCATCCTTCGGATCGTCGCCCTCGGGGCCGCCGTTGCCGTTGCCGTCGCCGTTGTCACCGTCGGAATCGGAACCCGAATCGGAACCGTCGGCGGCGTCTTCGGAGGGGTCGTTGTCGCGCACGGAGGCATCGGCAAGCGAGGGCTCATCGATGTCATCCGGCAACGGCTTCGGGCGCGGGGTGAAGGTGAACGTAGCGCCGGAGTCGTCCTTGGACTCGCCGTCCCAGCCTTCGACGTCGACCGAGATGATCTCGCCGGCGCCAATCTCGCCGAAGAGGATCTTCTCCGAGAGCTGGTCCTCGATATCGCGCTGAATGGTGCGGCGCAACGGACGAGCACCGAGTACCGGGTCGAAGCCGCGCTGGGCCAGGAGGTTTTGGGCCTTATCGGTGAGCTCGATGCCCATATCGCGCTCTTCCAGCTGGGTACCCACGCGGTCAATGAGCAGGTTAACCATCTGCACGATCTGCTCGCGGGTGAGCTGGTGGAAGACCACGACGTCATCGATACGGTTCAGGAACTCGGGGCGGAAGTGCTTCTTCAGCTCGTCGTTGACCTTTGCCTTCATCCGCTCGTACTGGGCGTCCGAATCATTCTCGCTGGCGCCGGTAAAGCCCAAGCCCACCGGCTTCGAGATGTCCTGGGTCCCCAGGTTCGAGGTGAAGATGAGGACGGTGTTCTTGAAGTCGACGACGCGCCCCTGGCCATCGGTAAGCCGGCCGTCTTCCAGCACCTGCAGCAAGGTGTTGTAGATCTCCTTGTGGGCCTTTTCGATCTCATCAAAAAGCACCACGGAGAACGGCTTGCGGCGAACCTTCTCGGTCAGCTGGCCGCCCTCTTCGTAGCCAACGTATCCCGGAGGAGCACCGAAGAGGCGGGAGGCGGTGAAGCGATCGTGGAACTCGCCCATATCGATCTGGATGAGATCATCATCCGAACCGAAAAGGAAGTTAGCCAGCGACTTCGACAGCTCGGTCTTACCCACACCGGACGGGCCGGCGAAGATGAAGGAACCGGAAGGACGGCGTGGATCCTTGAGGCCTGCACGGGTGCGGCGGATGGCGCGGGAGACGGACTTGACCGCCTCGTCCTGGCCAATGATGCGCTTGTGCAGCTCTTCTTCCATGTTGAGCAGGCGGGAAGATTCCTTCTCCGTCAGCTTCAGCACGGGGATGCCGGTCCAGTGCGCCAGGACCTCAGCAATTTGGTCCTCGCCCACCTCGGCGATTTCCTCCAGGTCGCCGGAGCGCCACTGCTTTTCCTTCTCGGAACGCTCCTCGCCCAGCTTACGCTCGTCATCGCGCAGGCCGGCGGCCTTTTCAAAGTCTTGGGCATCGATAGCCGCTTCCTTTTCCCGGCGGACTTCCGCGATGCGGTCATCGACCTCGCGCAGGCCCTTCGGGGCGGTCATGCGCTTGATGCGCATGCGGGCACCGGCCTCATCGAGGAGGTCGACGGCCTTATCCGGCAAGAAGCGGTCATTGATGTAGCGGTCCGCCAGCTGCGCGGCAGCGTGCAGCGCCTCATCGGTGTAGGACACGCGGTGGTGCGCCTCGTACTTATCGCGCAGGCCCTTCAGGATGAGGAAGGTATCATCCAGCGAAGGTTCATCGACCTGCACCGGCTGGAAACGACGCTCCAGCGCGGCATCCTTTTCGATGTGCTTGCGGTACTCATCTAGGGTGGTAGCACCGATGGTCTGCAGCTCGCCGCGGGCCAGCTTGGGTTTTAGCAGCGAAGCGGCGTCGATGGCACCTTCGGCAGCACCGGCACCGACGAGGGTGTGGATCTCGTCGATGAACAAGATGATGTCCCCGCGCTGGTTAATTTCTTTAAGAACCTTCTTCAGGCGTTCCTCAAAGTCACCGCGGTAGCGGGAACCGGCGACCAAAGAACCCAGGTCAAGCGAGTACAGCTGCTTGTCCTTAAGGGTTTCTGGGACCTTGCCGTTGACAATGTCCAGCGCCAAGCCCTCAACCACGGCGGTCTTACCAACGCCGGGCTCACCAATGAGCACCGGGTTGTTCTTGGTGCGGCGCGAGAGCACCTGCATGATGCGCTCGACCTCGGACTCACGGCCAACGACGGGGTCTAGCTTGCCGTCCTTGGCTGCCTGGGTGAGGTTGCGGCCGAACTGGTCCAGCACGAGCGAGTTGGAGCGCTCGCCCGAGCCGCCGGAGCCACCGCGCCCACCAGCGCCGGCACCGGAACCTGCGCCCGCGCCGATGGGGCCTGGGGCCTGGTTCGAGTCGCCGCCGCCTTCTTGCTGGCCGCCCTCGTAGCCGGAGAGCAGCTGGATAACCTGCTGACGCACGCGCGGCAGGTCCGCGCCGAGCTTCGTCAGCACCTGTGCGGCAACGCCGTCGCCCTCACGGATAAGTCCGAGCAAGAGGAACTCCGTGCCGATGTACTTGTGCCCCATCTGCAGGCCCTCGCGCAAGGACAGCTCGAGGACCTTCTTGGCGCGCGGGGTAAAAGGAATGTGGCCGGTGTGCGGCTGGCTGCCCTGGCCGATGATCTCTTCTACCTCACGGCGCACGTCCTCCAAGGAAATGCCCATGGACTCTAGAGCCTTGGCAGCTACACCTTCTCCCTCGTGGATAAGGCCGAGCAGGATGTGCTCGGTTCCGATGTAGTTGTGGTTAAGCATGCGTGCTTCTTCTTGCGCCAAAACGATGACGCGACGAGCACGGTCTGTAAACCTCTCGAACATGACTCCCCTAAACTTTCGCTTCTAATGTGGTACCCACTGTAACGCCGCATGACCCAAAGGATTTCCTCTTTTTGGCCCCCATTGGCCTATAAACGCCCCAAACCGCCCATACTCGCAGCTCACATGGGTGTACGCCGGTAGCGAACAGGGCCTATTTAGCCTAGAATCTTCTTCATTCTCCCTGTCGCCTCGTAGATACAAAGGAATAAAACAACCGTGCCGCACCTTCCCGAATTCTTTGCTTCCCAGCACAACCTGCACGAAAAGGCAGTGCTGGATGAGGGGCCCAACTCCACCCTTTTTGCCGTGGAGGATGGCTCCACGCACGAGGAATTTACGGTGGAGATCTTCGCGGCGGAGACAAAGGGCATCGTCAAGGCCTCTACTGCCCTGCACGGCCTGCACCACCCCGCGCTCGCCGCCCTGGTGGGTTCTGGCACCACCGCGGATGGCCAGGAGTTCTTGGTCCGCAAGGCCTGCTCGGGTACTGCGCTGCCCGCGCTTGCCGATGCCCCCACCAAGCCCCACGCCCAAGAAATCCTCACCCCCGTGGCAGGCGCGGTGGATTTCCTGATTAGCCGCAACCGCGCGGATTTCGCCGTCCACGGGCTCAAGGCCGATCGCGTGTTTGTGGATGAGGATAAAAAGGTCGCCGTCCTCGCCGCCGCTGGCCCAGGCGGTGCAAGCACGGCGGAGGAAACCGCCGAGAACGATGGGGAGAAATCGTCGGAGGAAACCGCCGAGAACGATGGGGAGAAATCGTCGGAGGAAACCGCCGAGAAAACTTCAGAAAAGGCCGAGAGCGCGACGGGTGCCGATGCGGTCCGCGCCTTCCAAAAACTCGTTGCCGCCACGTGCCCTTCCTTCACGCCGGAGGAGGATTATTCGAGCGCTAAAGAGGTCGTGGCGGCGCTGCACCCCGAGCGCGATCTCGATACCTCACAATTCCCGCCGGTGCAGGCCGCAGAGCCCGAGTCCCAGCCGCAACAACAGTTCCCGCCACAACCGCAGCAGCAGTTCCCGCCGCAGAACCAGGCGGCTCCCCAGTATCAGCCGCAGTATCAACAGCAATACCAGCAGCAATACCAACAGCAGCCGATGCCACCGATGAATGCGGCCCCGCCAAAGAAGAAGGGCAAGGGCGGGCTCATCGCGCTCATTTCCGTTCTGGCCGTCATCGCGGTGGCCGCCGCGGGCGCACTGTGGTTCTTCCTGTCCTACCCCAGCTGGGATGCCAAGGAAAAGAACCTTGCGGATGCTTATCCGAGCCTGATTGGCTCGCGCAGCGGCCAAGACGGCGCGCTCGGCGCGGAGTGTTCCTCCCGCACCCCAGAGGACGGACAAGAAGCGAAGATCACCTGCTCGGGAGATGGTTTCAGCTACACTGCCGCCTACTATCCCAGCGTGGAAGAACGCGATGCCGTTCTCCCAGACACTGACCCAGTAGAGCTGTCTAACGATAGGTGCACCATCCAAAGCTACGAGGCCTCAAAGGATCCGATGACCTACGTCATGGCCGTGGAAGGTACCCAGTCCATCTTCATGGTGTGGGGCGATGATGCCGAATCCGCGCGGCTCAAGCTACCTCTGTGTGCGCAATAGCCACGCACAGAGACGACGAAGGAGAGCAGGCGCGCTTTCAGGGCTACCCCGCGCAGGGCTGGGCTGGCCGGGGAACGCCCGCGCGGAGGCCAATCCTTCGGCGCGTCGGGCGCCGTGCAACGTCCCGGCGCTAGTCCGCGGCGGGCACGCGCTTGAGCAGGGGCGCTAGCACGAGCACGAAAAGCGAGAGCACGCCGGCGAAAAGGAAGGCCCAGTGCGCGCCTTGGGCGGTGGCGGCGGCCTCGCTCATGCCCTCGGCTTGGCCGGATTTGGTGCCGCTGGTCAAAAAGGCCACGAGGAAGGCGGTACCCGCCGCGCCGGCGAGCTGCTGCAGCGTATTTAGAATGGCGGAGCCGTGCGAATAGAGGTCATCGGGAAGCGAGGACAGCGAGACCGTCATCAGCGGAGTCATCATGAGCGCGATGCCCACGGCGAACAGGATGTGCATGCCGATGACCATCCACACCTCGCTGTTTTCTGTCAGCAGGGTCATCAGCCAGATGCCGGTAGAAAACATGATGGCGCCGGGGATTAACAGGGGCCGGGGTCCAAGGGCGTCATAAATCCGCCCCACAATCGGGGAAATACCGCCCTGCAAAAGGCCGCCGGGCATCACCACGAGGCCGGTGACCAGCGAGGATACCGCCAGCGAGGTCTGCAGATAAATGGGCAAGATATTCACCGTACCCAGCAGCAGGGCGAACATGAGCAGCATGGCGATGACCGCGAGGGTGAAATTACGGACCTTAAACGGGCGCAGGTCCAAAAGCGCGCGGTTTACCTTAGCCAGCCGGAGTTGGCGCACGGTAAAGGTAATGAGGGTGAGGACGCCGAGGAGGAGCACGAGGGCATCGGCAAGCGAGCCGCCCTCCACCATCTTTTCGATGGACGATAAGCCATAAATGAGCCCGCCGAAGGCCAGGGCGGATAAGAATACCGACGGAATATCGAGCGGGGTATCCCTGCGCTCACCCACGTTGACTAGGCGGAAGTAGCCGGCGATGCTAATGGCGGCGATGAGCGGGACCATGGTCCAGAAGATGACGTGCCAGGTCGCCATACTCAAAATAAACCCGCCGACGGTAGGGCCCAGGGCCGGCGCCACGGAGATGACCACGGTGATAATGCCCATGACGGTGCCGCGGCGCTGCGGTGGAACGAGCGTCATGGCCACGGTCATAAGGGTGGGAATCATCAGCGCGGTACCGGCGGCCTGCAGCACGCGGCCGGCAAGGAGCAGCCCAAAGGCCGGGGCGAGGGCCGCCAACACCGTGCCCGTGAGGAAAACGCCGGTAGAGGCGCCAAAAATCTGCCGGGTGGTGAATTTATCCATCAGGAACCCGGTGGTGGGAATGACCACACCCATGGTGAGCAAGAAGCCGGTCAGCAGCCACTGCGCGGAAGTCGCCGGGATGGAGAAATCCGCCATGATGGTGGGCAGCGCCACCGAAAGCGCGGTTTCGTTCAAAATCATCACCATCGCGGAGAGCACCAAGATGGTGAGGTTGGCTATGACCTCTGCGGAGATTTTCGGGGCGGGATTCTGAGACACCAAATCAGGATACTGAGTTGGCTTAACCTGCAAAACTTGGGGCGTATGATTTAGATGTCTTTTCCTGCACCCTCGATTCACGTTAGGCAATCCCACAGTGCATTTCCTCAATGATTCCCGCCCACCCTACGAGCTGACCTACTCGGATGTATTTATGGTGCCGAACCACTCAGATGTTGGCTCGCGGCAGGCGGTCGACCTCACCGCAGCCGATGGCACGGGCAATACCATCCCGCTCATCGTGGCGAATATGACCGCGGTGGCCGGCCGCCGCATGGCAGAGACCATCGCCCGGCGCGGCGGCATGGCCATCCTGCCCCAAGACCTCAGCCTGGAGGCCGCGGCGGAAACGATCGCCTCGGTGAAGGCCGCCGACCTGGTCTATGACACCCCTATCACCATCAAGCCGCACCACACGGTGGGCTATGCCAGCAACCTTTTGCACAAGCGCGCCCACGGCGCGGCCATCGTGGTCGACGGTGCGCTGCCCGTGGGCATCATTACGCCAAAGGATCTGCGCGGGCAGGATAATTTCACCGCCGTGGGCGAGCTCATGACCACGGATTTGGTGACCCTGCCGGTAGGCATCGACCCACAGGAGGCCTTTACCCGCCTGCGCACAACCTCGCGCAAGCTCGCCCCAGTGGTCAATCCGGATGGCACGCTGGCGGGCATTTTGACGCGCAAGGGTGCGCTGCGGGCGACGATGTATAAGCCGGGCATCGACAAGCAGGGGCGATTGCACATCGGTGCCGCGGTGGGCATTAATGGCGACGTTGAGGGCAGGGCGCGGGCGCTTGCCGATGCCGGCGCCGACGTCCTCGTCATCGATACCGCCCACGGCCATCAGGACAGCATGCTGGCGGCGCTGCGCAAGGTCAAGGCCCTGGATCTGGGCCTGCCGATTGCCGCCGGTAACGTGGTCACGGCCGCCGGTGTGCGCGAGCTGGCCGCGGCGGGCGCGGATATTATTAAGGTCGGAGTGGGCCCCGGCGCGATGTGCACCACCCGCATGCAAACCGGCGTGGGACGGCCGCAATTTTCCGCCGTGCTGGAGTGCGCCGCCGCGGCCCGCGAAGTCGGCGCGCACGTGTGGGCCGATGGCGGCGTGCGCGATCCCCGGGACGTGGCCCTGGCACTGGCTGCGGGCGCGTCCAATGTGATGATTGGCTCCTGGTTCGCCGGCACCTTTGAATCGCCCGGTGACCTGCACAAGGACGCCGATGGCTCGTTCTACAAGGAATCGTTCGGCATGGCCTCGCGCCGGGCGGTGCGCGGGCGCAATTCCGCCACCGAGGCCTTCGAGCGCGCCCGCCGGGAGATGTTTGAGGAAGGCATTTCCACCTCCCGCATCTATCTCGATCCGGAGCACGGCGGCGTGGAGTATTTGGTGGACCGCATAATCTCCGGCGTGCGCTCGTCCTGCACCTACGCCGGGGCCGATTCGCTGGCTAGCTTCCACGAGCGCGCCACCGTGGGCGTGCAATCGGCCGCCGGCTTTGCCGAGGGCCAGCCGCGGGCCACCAACCGCTAGGGTGATTCAGGCGCGTGCTACTTTTGCAAGTATGTTGACTCGCTATGACCAGGCGGCCTCGCGCGCGGCCGCGCAGGTTATGGGGCAGTATTCCACCAGTTTTTCCCTGGCCACGCGCCTTTTGCGCGGGCGGGTGCGCGAAGACATCCGCCACCTTTATGCCGTGGTGCGCATCGCGGACGAGCTTGTCGATGGCACCGCTGACCAAGCCAGCATCGATGCCGCCGCCGCGCTCGATGCCTACGAGTCCGCTATCTTGGCCGCGCCGGAGAAAAGGCTGCACACCGATCCCGTCGTGCACTCTTATGCCATTACCGCCAGGCGCTGCGGATTCCAGCGCGAGCACCTCGTGGCCTTTTTCGATTCCATGCGCGCAGACCTTAACCAGCGGGAGTATTCCGCTTCCGAGCTCGCCAAGTATATCTACGGCTCCGCCGAGGTCATCGGCCTATTGTGCGTGCAGGTCTTCCTGGCGGAAGAGACCGTCTCCGCCGCCGACCGCGCCGCGATGGACCGCGGTGCGCGCCACTTGGGTTCCGCGTTTCAAAAGATTAACTTCCTGCGGGACCTGGGCGAGGACTCCTCGGTCCTCGGCCGGGCCTATTTCCCGCAGGCTGCTGGTGGCGCGCTTTCCGAGGCCGCCAAATCCGCGCTCATCGCCGACATCCGCCGCGAGCTCGCCGCCGCCGAAGAAGCCATTAACCTCTTGCCGCTATCCGCCCGCGTTGGCGTGCGCGCGGCCGCCGATATCTTTGCCGAGCTCACCAACCGGCTCGCTGCTACCCCCGCCGCGGAGTTAAACACCACCCGCATATCCGTGCCGAATCGCACCAAGGCGTGGCTGGCCGCCCGCGCCGTGCGTGCGGTGCGCGCGGTGAGGTAGTGCACCGCGCGGAGATGGGCTCACGCGTAGATGAAGGACCCCCGCCAAATACCGCAGACTAAGGAGAATATGATGCGCGCCGTTGTCATCGGGGCCGGCATCGCCGGCCTGGCTACCGCTGCCCTACTGGGCAAAGAGGGCTACGAGGTCACCGTCGTAGATTCCCTAGACGAGGTCGGCGGGCGCGCGGGCAGCTATACGGAGGCCGGGTTCCGCTGGGATACCGGACCGTCCTGGTACCTCATGCCGGAGGCCTTCGACCACTTCTTTTCCCTCTGCGGCACCTCGACGGAAGCGGAGCTCGACTTGGTGGGCCTCTCACCCGATTACCGCGTCTATACCGGCAGCCCCACCGCATCCACTCCTGGCAGCGGCTCGCGACCTACCCCCGTGGATATTCACTCCGGAACCGATAACGTGGCCCAACTCTTCGAGTCGATAGAACGAGGCGCCGGCAAGCAGGTGCGCACCTATTTGGCAGATGCCAGCGACGCCTACCAGGTAGCGCTCGATCACTTTTTGTACACCACTTTTTCGGCGCCGTTGAACCTGGTGCATAGTGATATTCGGCATCGGCTAGCGCGAATCGCGGCGCTTTTAACCAGCAGCCTGCAGCGCTATGTCAATGAGAAATTTTCGGATACGCGCCTGCGCCAGATTCTGAGCTACCCAGCGGTTTTTCTCTCCTCTGAACCTGCCGCAACCCCCGCGCTATATTCACTGCTCAGCCATACCGATTTGGTGGAAGGCGTGCGCTACCCGCGCGGTGGATTCGCTGCCGTAGTCGAGGCCATCTACCGCCAAGCCCAAAATTTTGGCACCACGTTCCGCTTGGGCGAAGAGGTCACCGCCATAACCACCGCCGGCGGTTCCTCCGCCCGCGCCACCGGCATCCGCGCCACCGGTGTCCGCACAACAAACGGGCACATCGGTGCCGATATTGTGGTCTCGGCTGCGGACCTGCACCATACCGAAACCCACCTCTTACCGCCGAAGCTGCGCACCTATCCGCAGCGCTACTGGGCCCGCCGCAATCCAGGGCTCGGCACCGTGGTGGTGCTCGCCGGTGTGCAGGGAAAACTCCCGCAGCTAGCTCACCACACCTTTTTGTTCAGCCAGGACTGGGACCCGGATTTCCGGGCCGTGTTTTCTGGACCAGAACCTATGCGCCCGCTCGGGGCCTCGCGGTCTATCTATATATCCAAAACCTCAGCCACCGACGCCGATGTGGCACCCGAGGACCACGAAAACCTCTTCTTCCTCATTCCCGTGCCGGCTGCAGAAGACCTTGGCCACGGCGATGCCTACCATCCCGAGGCGTCCCCACGCGTTAAGGCGATCGCTCAAGCAGCCATCGACCAGCTATCGGCCACCGCCGGGATTCCAGACCTGCACGAGCGAATTACCATCACCCGCACCCTTGGCCCCGCCGATTTTGCCGAGCGCTATCACTCCTGGTCAGGCGGGGCTTTGGGGCCAGCGCATACGCTTTTTCAATCCGCATTCTTCCGCGGGCGCAATGCCTCGCGCAAGGTGACCGGCCTTTACTACGCTGGTGCGACCACTGTGCCAGGCGTCGGCGTGCCGATGTGCCTGATTTCTGCAGAAAACATCATCAAACGCCTGCGCGATGACCGCTCCGCGGGCCCGCTTCCTACCGATGGTGCCTGAGGCCGCTCGCCGGCTCGTTTTCCACTTGCCGCCCACTGCTCGCAGCGCGGCCTCCGATGCGCAACGCCTCTCGTTCGGCCTCGATTGTGCAGCCTTCGATGCACAACCTCTTTTGTGCAACCTCGGATGCGCATCCTCCTATGCAATAGGTCCTCGGTGCTAACTGAGCAAACTCGGCCCTGAAATGTAGCATTTTTCACTCAGATATCACCGAGGAGGTTGCACTTTTGTGAAGTCGATAGAAGTACGTAGATGTAGGCAAAGAAAAAGGCTGCAGCCGGTGTCGGGGCGCTAACGTGTGCCCGCGTGGGCGGGCACCGAGTGGGCGCCGGGTATGGCTACTTCTGTTCTGGCTTTACCAGCGGGAAGAGCACGGTCTCGCGGATGCCGAGGCCGGTCAGGGCCATGAGCAGGCGGTCCATGCCCATACCGGTACCGGCCGTGGGCGGCATGCCCTGTTCCATTGCGGCGAGGAAGTCCTCGTCCAAGACCATGGCTTCCTCATCGCCGCCGGCGGCAAGGCGGGCCTGATCCTCGAAGCGCTCGCGCTGGACGACGGGATCGACAAGCTCCGAATAGCCGGTGGCTAGCTCGAAGCCGCGCACGTAGAGGTCCCACTTTTCGGTCACGCCGGGCTCGGAACGGTGCTGGCGGGTTAGCGGGGAGGTCTCCACCGGGAAGTTCTTCACAAAGATGGGGCCTTCCAGTTGGTCCTCGCACAGGACCTCCCAGATTTCCTCCACCAGCTTGCCGTGGCCCCAGCCTTCCCCCTTCGGCACGTCGAGGCCGATGACCTTGGCAATTCCCTTCAGGGTCTCCACGTCGGTATCGATGGTGACCTCCGGCTGACCGGGGAACTTGCGCTGCAAGGCCTCGTTCAGGGAAGGATACATCTCGATTTCGGGCCATTGCTCGCCGCCGAAGTCGAAATCGGTGCCGTCGGCAAGCGTGACGGTGGTGGAACCAAAGACCTCGCGAGCCACGGACTGGATGGACTCGCGGGTCATGCGGGCGCAATCATTGTAATCGCCCCAGGCGGCGTAGGTCTCCAGCATGGCGAACTCCGGCGAGTGGGAGCGGTCCACGCCCTCATTGCGGAAGTTGCGGTTGATTTCAAAGACGCGGTCGATGCCACCGACGACGGCGCGCTTCAAGTACAGCTCCGGGGCAATGCGCAGGTAGAGGTCAATATCGAGCGCATTGGAGTGGGTGATAAACGGGCGAGCGGCCGCACCACCGTGCAGGGTCTGCAGCATCGGGGTTTCGATCTCTACAAAGTCCTGGCTTTCCAGGTAATTGCGCAGCGCGCGCATGACCTTCACGCGCACCATGGCGTTCTTGCGGGCCTCTTCGCGGATAATGAGGTCGTTATAGCGCTGGCGCACGCGGGTATCTTCAGCCATATCCGCGAAGGACACCGGCAGCGGGCGCAGGGACTTGGCCGCCATGGTCCATTCCTCAGCCATGATGGACAGCTCGCCGCGGCGGGAAGCAACCACGTGGCCGCTAACGGAGATGAAGTCGCCCAAGTCCACGTCGGACTTCCAGGCATCGAGGCGCTCCTTGCCCACCTTGGCCTGCGAAAGCATAGCCTGCATCTGGGTGCCATCGCCGTCCTGCAAGGTGGCAAAGCACAGCTTACCGGTATTGCGCATGAAGATAAGGCGGCCAGCGATGGCGTGGGTGACCTCGGTTTCCTCGCCGGGCTCCAGGTAGGTCACGCCCTCTTCATTGCCCGGCTCTTCGCCCTCGGCCACTACGCGGAAATCATGGCGCAGTTCCTTAAGCGCGATGGTGCGCTCGACGGATACCGGGTAGGCCTCCACGCCGGATTCGAGCAGGCGGTCGCGCTTTTCGCGGCGGATGCGCAGCTGCTCAGGGACATCGTTTACTTCAGTATTCTTCTGCTCGCTCACGTTAGCCAAGGGTAGTCGATCCCGCCCGCTACCCGCGATTTGGCCCAGCCATGTCTGCCAAAGCAACGAAAGAGCGCACAGACAGCAAGTACACACCATGACGCTGTATCGACCGAGAACATTAACGATTCCTACAAAATATCGTTTAACCCTCGTTTAAGCCTGCGCTTCCCCACCTATAAAAAGAATCCGGCCCTGAGATACTTACTCAACGCCGGTATTCTGTAGCTGCGGGTACTGTCCCGCTCTATAGCTAAGTTTTTATACCTATTCTAAAAGGAAAACAAGTGTGTGATGCCTAAACTGACATATTGAAGTGTCCCAGGTTTTGTTCCGTTTGAGTAGATGGGAAAATCTGGAACATGCCAAGAAAAATTTTGATCAGGATTTAAAGGACCGTGTGGTTCGTCTTGTAGAGGACCGCATCGTGGCGGAAAACATGTCAATGCGCCCCGCATGCCAGGCAGTAGCTCCAAAGTTGGGGGTTTCATGGCACACAGCTCGTCAATGGACTTAAGCCTGCTCGCCGTGCAGGAAGAACCCCAGAACCTGTTCCTGAAGACGTGGCTGCCGAAAATGCCAGGCTACGCCGCGAAAATCACCAGCTTCGAGATACCAACGAGTTGCTGAAGGCCGCGTCAGCTTTTTCGCCTCACGACCAGGCCCCAAGCCTCGATTATGATCCGGTTCATCGATAAATACCGGAATCATTTCTCTGTCGAGTTCATCTGCAAGACGTTGAAAAATAACCGGGCTGGCGGGTTTATCACCTCGCGTGGTTATCGCCAGTCCAAAGCCCGAGGGCTTAAGTGCTCGTCGCCTTCGTGACGGTTGTGCTAATTGAACGCATTAGTGCTATTCATCGGGATAATGACGGTATCTTAGGCGTGCGGACAATGTGGCATGCACTTCACCGTGATGGAATCTGTTGTGACCGGCTATTTGGTAGCAGTGTCGTGACCATCCGGTAGCGCTTGAGTATGAAACCGGTAGCAGTTCACAATGCTCGGGACACTTCATTCCGGGAGATACACCGCTCGGGTGCGGCACGTACCGGAAGGACTCCGGTTACGACGGATTACCGTGCGGTGATAGCGCTGTCAGATGCGAGGTTTTGGTACCGGTGTACTGGGGACTCGGAACTGCTGTGTTCTGGGTAGTTGGTACTGCGGCGGGCCGACGGAGTCGGCTCGGCTGTTTCCTTTATTCGTCCGGTTCTATTGGGGAGGTGGCTTTGCGCATGTCAAAGTCTCCTATGCGGATTCGGTGGCCGCTATTGAGAGAGTGTCTAATGGTTTGTGTGTAGGTTCCCAACCTGCATAAGGAGATAAGCCAGAATGACTAGTGTGGCACGACGAGATCTAAGTTGATAAGGCCAAGATTGATGCGATTGAAAAGAAGCTTCTTGCTAACCCTGAAATCGCGAAACTGATTGATGACCTAGGCACGCATACAACGGATGCCAACGACCTGGTTCGGGGCATGTTGCAAGTCTCGATCACTAGAGGTTTGAATGCTGAGATGGATGCCCACCTTGGCTATGAGCCCGGCGATAGGGAAGGCAAAGCTGCTGCTGGAACAGACAGTTACCGCAACGGCACCTACCCGAAAACCGTGGATTCTAACTACAGGCCAGTGACCGTTGGTGTGCCGAGAGATCGGGCTGGAACATTCTTGCAGACTATGGTCCCTAAGGAGTTGTCAAAAGATAAGTGTGCGGTTCGAGTCGATCTTATGGCCTAGATCGTTTTCCATTACTACGTGTTCTTTTAAAGAGATTTATCTTCTTCCTTCTGGGGTCCGAAAAGTTCAGGAGCGTGAACGGAAATGGGTATGGGGAAGCGTCGACCGGTAGATGGATCAGTCATCTCTAGGCACTCAACATGGAAGGTTTCGCGTACGAGTTCAGCGGTCATAACTTCCTCGGTGGGCCCTTCGGCCACAATGCGCCCCTCACGCATAGCTACGATTCGATCGGCGTAACGCGCGGCATGGACCATATCGTGGACCACCATGACCACCGTAGTCTCGGCACGGTTAAGATCTCGGATGAGGTCCAAGATGGACAATTGGTGCGCGGGGTCGAGGTAAGTAGTTGGCTCATCAAGCAAGGTAATTGGTGTTTCTTGCGCCAACGTCATAGCGAGGAAAACGCGCTGGCGCTGGCCGCCCGAAAGGTCTGCGGCGGGGGTATCAAGCAGCTCGCTCACCCCAGCACGTCTGGCTGCACGCTCTACCGCTTCATGATCTCCGGCCCGCATCGTTGCTAGCGCCCCCGTATAGGGATAGCGGCCGTAGCCGATGACGTCGCGCACTACTACACCTTCCGGGGCCACGGGGTGTTGTGGCAGGAAAGAAACTTCCCGGGCAAAAGCGCGCGAGGAATACTCGCTGATATCTTTTCCTAAGAGGTAGGCTGCGCCTGAGCTGGGTGTAAGTTGGCGGCCCAAGGTCTTGAGAAGCGTCGACTTACCGCAGCCATTTGGCCCGATAAGGGCAGTTACTTGACCGCTGGCTAAGTGGAGATTTACATTCTTGACCACATCTGGACCACCGTAGCCCACGGTTAATGCGCTACACGTCAGTGTCATGTCTAGCCTCCGTTTCGCACTCGGGTGAGCCGAGTCAATAAGAAAATGAAGTAAGGTGCGCCAATCAACGCGATGAGCGCACCGACGGGAATTTCCGTGGGCGCAAAGGCCCACCGGCCTACCGAATCGCATGCGGTGACAAGGACCGCGCCGCCGAGCGCCGCCACGGGTATTTGCCGGCGCAGGTTCGTACCGACCACCAAACGGGCAGCATGTGGAACGATAAGCCCGGCGAACCCCAAGACCCCAGCCGCAGCGACCCCTGCGGCGCCGAGGATGACGGCCAAGGCGATGGCTATGAGGCGCCACATCCTAGTCCTGACGCCGATACCGGCCATGGTGGAATCATCTAGCGCCAGCATATCCAGGTGTTTTGCCACCACCATCGCAACGGTTAGGGCGAGAAGGATGAAGGGAGCGACAATGGTGGCATCGCCAAGCGAGCGGGCGTAAAGCGAACCTTTCAGCCATGTCATTGCCGCGCCTGCTTCTGGGGCGGCGCGCACCAGCAGCAGTTCGGTGATTGCACCCAGCCCAAAAGATACCGCTACCCCGGTAAGCGGCAGGCGTACCGGGTCACTCGCCCCACGTCCAGCGAGGAGGAGAACCAGCGCGGTTCCTGCCAGCGCACCGATAAAGACAATAAAAGTCAACAGGTGGGCCGGCAGGGCGCCTGCTCCCATGAGTACCGCAACGGCCGCGAGTCCACCGCCGGAGGTAATACCCACCGTATCTGGTGCGGCCAAGGGGTTCCGCAGCGCGGATTGCAATAGGCAGCCGGAAACGGCCATGGCAACGCCTGCGCATATACCCACCAAGATCCGCGGGGCGCGGTACTTCCAGATGAGCGGCTCTCCGGTAAAGAAAGCGGTGACCACCTCAGCCGGCGGCTTCATCACTGCACCGACGCCCATGCCGATAACCGCGCTACACACCAACGCCAGGGTGAGTCCTACTAGCACTACAATAAATCTCTTATGCCGCATGCTTGCTCCTCCCCAGCGTATGGACGGACCACAGCACCAGTGGCATGCCAGCCAAAGAAGTCACGATGCCCACTGGGGTCTCGGCCGGCGCCCAGATTGCTTGGCCAATCGAATCGGCCACTAGGAGCACCGCCGCTCCAACAATTCCAGCCACGCACAACCCCACGCGGTGATGCGGACCACAAACCCGCCACGCAACTGCTGCAGCCATCAACCCCAAGAACCCAATCGGCCCGGTTGCGGCCACCGCCGGAGCAATGAGCACTACCGCCGCCACAATGGCAGCCAATCGAATTCGCTCCGGCTTCGCTCCTACAGCACCGGCCACGGCATCGCCAGCTACGAGTAAGTCCAATCTTTTCGCACTGACTAAGGTCAAGGGCACCACGACCAGCACGGAAACCAGCGCGGGGACAATTTCGCCCAGACGCACCCCTGCAAGCCGCCCAGAAAGCCATGACATCACCGTAGCCAGTTGAGCCTCATCGATTACCAGGAAAATGGAGGTCAAAGCGCTACACAGCGTGGAAACGGCAACGCCAACAAGCACCATGCGCTGGATCTCACCGCTCTTACCGACGCCCACAGTCACCCCCACAGCAATCCCTGCGCCCAACAGCGCACCGGGCAGCTGATCGACGCTCGAGGTTTCGCTTCCTATAAACATTGCGGTTGCGACTGCACCGAGTGCCGCACCGGAGTTCACACCAGTAATGGACGGATCGGCAAGCGGGTTCGCGGTGGCCGTGCGCAGCAATAGCCCACCCACACCTAACGCGATACCAACCACCGTGGTAGCAAGGAGGCGGTCAAAAGCCACGCTATGTAGCTCTTCTTCCAGCCACGGGGCATCAACTGGCACCTGAACATGGCGAAGCCGCCACCACCACACGAACACGGCGACAGCGGTGGCAAGGACCAAGCAGGAACCGGTTTTAGTTCGTAGTGCCACTACTTTTCAGCTGCAATAATGTCATCGAGCATGTGCTCAGCAGAAAGCGGCCCGCGGGCGCGTGACCAGATATCTTGGTCTACTTCTACGATGTCACCGCTCCCTTTAGCATAGGGCGTCTTCTTAAACGCATCGACGTCCTTGTACATAAAGACCCGGTCAGCCTTCATACCGGGGAGCTTATCGCCAGTCAGCTCCGCTACATCGGTCTTGGATTCGATGGATGACTTCTCACCTTCAAAGGCGTAGTCATAGCCCACCTCACTCAGCAGGGACTGGGGGAAGGAAGGATTGACCCAGGTATAGAGCAGCTCGCTGGACCAACCGGCCACAACAGCACGGCTGCCTGGCTTTACCGTGTCCTTAGTCTGAGCGATCTTGTCCTCGATGCGCTGACGGACCTCTTTGGCTTTTTCCTCTTTGCCAAGCTTGGCCGCGATCTCATCCATCGAATCCAGCACGTCCGAGTAAGTCTCATCTGAGTAGGATTCGGTATCCGCAATCTCTTCTAGCTGTGGCATGATATTGGCCTGGCGGGTAGGGCTAGCCAGGATCAGATCTGGCTCCAAGGATTGGATAACCTCTAGGTTCGGTTGTTTGGCTTGCCCCACTGAGGTGGCCTGCTCCAGCTGGCCCTTTAAGGTGGTCGGCGCCTCCGATTTACCGATTTCCACGATTCCCACTGGGTCCACATCGAGGGCCTTGAGAATTTCCTCGTAGCGCCAATCGAGCGCCACAACTCGCTCGATCTTCTTATCTCCGTTCTCTTCCGTAGAAGAAGAATCAGAAGAACACGCCACAAGGCCTGCCCCTAGAGCTAAGGCGGATACGAGCGCGAGAACTACACGCCCTTTTGTAAACGATTCTAGCATAGCCTTACTTTATATTAATAAGAGTTTACTGTCTAGTGTCAGATGCGAGTGGGGTTGCCCGCAAATCGTGGGCACGTAGTCAAGCTACCTAGTGGTTAGGCAGCTATTTCTTCTTCGTTTCTGGTTTGGGTGATATGGTTCTCGAAATCGATAGGGCTGACCATCCCGAGGGCGGAGTGCCGGCGTCGACGGTTGTAGACCACTTCAATCCAGTAAGCCACAGCCTGACGCGCAGCATCGTGGGTGGGCCAGCGCTTCCGGTCGTAGAACTCGGTCTTAAGCGTCGACCAGAACGACTCAGCCATCGCATTATCGAAACACACCCCGGTACGCCCCACGGATTGAGCAACGCCCAGATTGCGGCACGCCTCCCAGAGTTGTTCGCTGGTAAATTGTGTTCCCCGGTCGGCGTGAAACACCAGCCCGTCAGGAACATCACCGCGCAATGTATGCGCCATCCGCAGGGCCCGTTCGGCCAAACTTGTGTCTTGCACGCTATCCATAGCCCAGCCCAGTAACCTGCGGGAATGGCCGTCGCGGACCGCGCACAAGTACAACCATCCTTCACCGGTGCGCAGGTAGGTAATATCCGACATTGAAGTGTCCCAGGTTTTGTTCCGTTTGAGTAGATGGGAAAATCTGGGACACTTCAGATCGAAGCTGCTAGTAGTTACTACCATTAGAGCGTGATTACTAACGAACTTCGGGAATTAACAGCCAAAGCAGCCGCCCATGCGCAGCGCTTCCAAGACGGAGGAGACCACACCGTAGCCGCAGCCCTCCTGACCAAATCAGGAAAACACGTTCTCGGTTTAAACGCACACCATTTCCTTGGTGGCCCCTGTGGCGAAGTCTCTGCTTTAGCAAACCATGCCGCTAGTTATCCAGGGGATCCCATCCAAGCAGTAGTCGCCATATATGGACCTACCGGTCAAGTTATTTCACCCTGTGGTAAATGCCGCCAGGTACTTTTTGATGTCGATCCATCTATCCAGTGTATTGTGCGCGGAAGCAACGGCCTCGTTGCGCCCACTGTGGAAGAACTTCTTCCATTCGCGTTTAACTTGCAAGACTTGGAAAAAGAGCAGCGCATCTACATGTGGGAAGGCTACGAGGATTCCATTCGGAGCGGAGAAAAGCGTCAAACAATCCGAGTAGATGATCCCTTCAATGAAGGAAAAGCCCAAATAGTCTTTGAGAAGGAAACCGGGGAAGTCGTCAGCTTACCCGCACAGGTCACAGCCGTTGTATCTACCCAGCGCGGGCTGCTGTCGGAAAAGCAAGCTAAAAATGACGGGTTCAATTCTCTATCCGAGCTTCACGAAGCTTTAGATACCCACTACCCCGGATTAGCGGATACAGACGAAGTTGACGTTGTAGAATTCGAGCTCCAGTAGACTCGCCAGACCGAAAATCGAATCATTCGCTACCTCGCCAAAAAGCCGCTGTTCGGAAATTTTTAAGATATTTCGTCAAGATTTACAAGTGCCGCCACCAAAGGGCTCCCAACTGGAGGAAGCGAGATAACGACTCCTCCATAAGTCCAGTCGATTGAGCCTTCGCCGTTAACCACGGTACTTCGGCACTACTGGATACATGCCGCGCCAGCAGGGTCCTTTAATCCCGCCCGCTACCCGCGATTTGGCCCAGATATGTCCGCCAAGCCACGCCGAGCGCGCAAAGGAACGCATAAGCCCCTCCACCGCGTCCACATAGTGGGACACCACCCCCTTAATTCACCCGCACTGCAAGAATTTGTGTGAACCGTGACATACTGTTCAGACCTGTGATACACAACACCCCACCTTCGACGCGCAAGGAGACACAGCCATGAACTCTCTCATCCTTGTCATCATCGGCGTGGCGATGATGCTGGCCGGCTACCTGCTCTATTCCAAATTCCTGGGCAAGAGCATCTTCCGGCTATCAGAGAACTACACCACCCCGGCGCACCGCCTCAAAGACGGCGTGGATTACGTTCCCACCAATAAATACGTGCTGTGGGGCCACCACTTCACCTCCGTGGCGGGTGCGGCACCGATTATCGGCCCGGCAGTGGCCGTCATTTGGGGTTGGCTCCCGGCATTCCTGTGGGTCACGTTCGGCACCGTCTTTATCGCCGGCATGCACGACCTGGGCGCGCTATGGGCCTCGCAAAGGCACAAGGGTCAGTCGATTGGTACGTTGTCGGGGCGCTACATCGGCAAGCGCGGGCGCAACCTCTTCCTCATTGTGATCTTCTTGCTGCTGCTCATGGTCAATGCTGCCTTCGCCGTGGTGATTTCGAACCTGCTTATCTCCACGCCTTCGGCGGTCATTCCCACGTGGGGCGCCATCGCCGTCGCGCTGCTGATTGGGCAGGCCATCTACCGCCTGAACTGGAACCTGCCGCTGGTCTCCCTCGTGGGCGTGGTGGCGCTGTACTCGCTGATGGTCCTGGGTGACCGCTTCCCGGTCGTGCTGCCAGAGACGGTCCTGGGTATTCCCGCCAACGGCGTGTGGATCATCCTGCTATTTATCTACGCCTTCATCGCTTCGCTGCTGCCGGTGTGGGTACTGCTCCAGCCGCGCGATTACATCAATGGCCTGCAGCTTTTCGTCGGTCTTATCATCTTGTACGGCTCCTTCCTTATCACCCGTCCGGAGCTTGCCGCCCCTGCCGTGCGCGAGAACGTTCCTGACGGAACCCCGGGCATTTTCCCGCTGCTTTTTGTCACCATCGCCTGCGGCGCCATCTCTGGTTTCCACGGCATCGTGGCCTCGGGTACCTCGTCGAAGCAGATTGATAAGGAAACCGACGTTCGCTTCGTGGGTTACTTCGGTGCTGTGGGCGAGGGCCTGCTCGCGCTCGGCACCATCATCGCCACTACCGCCGGCTTTAAGACCCTGGCGAATTGGGAGGAAATCTACGCCGAGTGGAACGCCGGCGGCGTCAACGCCTTCGTGCAGGGCGGCGGCGCGCTGATGAACGAGGGCCTGGGCATTCCCACCTCGCTGTCTGCCACTATCCTGGCAACCATGGCCGTGCTCTTCGCCGCCACCACCATGGACTCCGGCGTGCGCCTGCAGCGCATCGTGGTCCAGGAAATCGGCGAGATCATGGGCATCCGCATCACGGCGCTGGTTTCCACCATCATCGCGGTGGGCCTGGCCTTCGGCCTGACCTTCTCGGCGGGTGCGGACGGCTCCGGCGGTATGACCATCTGGCCGCTCTTTGGTACCACCAACCAGCTCATGGCCAGCCTATCCTTGGCCATCGTCGTGGTCATCCTCACCCACCTGCGCCGGCCTACCCTGCCGGTTATCATCCCGCTCATCTTCGTCACCATCATGTCGCTGTGGGCAGCGCTGCTACAGCTGAAATCCCTGTTTGCGGATCAGAACTGGCTGCTCTTCGGCATGGACGTCGTCATCGTCATCGCCTCCATCTGGGTCATCGTGGAGTCGATCGGCGCCATCTCCAACGCGCGCAAGGAACCACCGCTGGAGTGGACCGACGACGATACCGACGCTCCCCTTCCCCAGCATGCTCGACAAGCTTAAGGCCTTCGGCGCGGGACTCAATGAGTTCTACCAGGCCCCGTACCGCGCCGTCTTTGCCAAGGCCCAGCAGCAAGAAGATGACCTATTTATGATGCTGGTGGCCTCGGAGGCGCTCGGCATCCCCAACCCCGCCAGCTACTACACGCTGGAGCTATTGCCGCTGGTCTACGAAGATTTCCACGCCTGGCACACACGCATGGGCATGGATAAATCACCCCTGGAGAATATTCAATGCTGCTAGAAACCGCGCCCATCATGTTCTTTGGCGGCAAGGGCGGCGTGGGCAAGACCACCCTCGCCACCGCCACAGCCCTGTCGCTTTCCCAGGACCACAACGTGTTGTTGGTCTCCACGGATCCGGCGCACAACCTGGGGCATATCTTTGATGCCACGCTTTCCGATGCCCCCTCTCACCTCACCCCCTCCCTCTCCGCCATCGAGCTCGATCCGGCCCGCGCCACCGAGGAACACCTCGCGACCGTGGGCGCCTCGATGCGCCGGTTCATGCCGGAGCACTTGCACCGCGAGGTAACAAAGCACCTAGATTTGGCCCGGCAATCCCCCGGCACGCAGGAGGCGGCGCTCTTGGAGCGCATGGCCACCTTGGTCGCTAACGCGGACGAGTATGACTACCTCATCTTCGATACCGCCCCGTCCGGTCACACCTCCCGGCTGATGGCCCTGCCGGAAATCATGGCGGCCTATACCGATGGGCTGCTTGCCCGGCGCGAGAAATCCGATAAATTCGGCTCGCTGGTGCGCGGGATGTCCGCGGAGTCCGGTGCCGATAACGATCCGGTGGACCGGCGCAATCAGGAAATCCGAGCCACGCTCTTCCAGCGCCGCGAGCGCTTCGAGCACCTGCGCGCTGCGCTGACCTCAGGGCGCACCGTGTTCCATATCGTGCTCACCGCCGAGCGCCTGCCCGTCTTGGAGTCTTCCGAGTTCCACGCGGATCTCACCGGCAATGGCGTGCGGGTAGGCTCCATGTTGGTCAACCGCCGCACGCCTGCGGACCAAGGCGAGTTCTTGGCCTCCCGCCGCGCCGCCGAGGACGAGGCCCTAGCGCTCTTGCACGATAAGCTTCCCGATACCCCGGTTCACGAGATCCCCTGGCTCCCAGAAGAGGTGGGAAGCCCCGAAGCCGTGGCGCGGCTGGCGGAGCATCTATAGCGGTTTGTAGCGATCTCTAACGGCCATCCAGTACCCAGCGGCCCCGAGTGAGATCGCAATCTGCTAAAACAGAGAATATGACTTTGCTCACCAATGACTTCCTGTCCCAATTGCGCGAGGAGGCCGCAGCGGACTCCCAGCTGCGCGTCGCGCGCAATGCCATTACCAGCGTAGGGGTGGCCAAGGCGGCCCTCGACCGTGACCGCATTACCGCCCTCTACCCCACCACCGAGGTAAAACTCGATAGCCTCGGGGTTACCGACCAGATGCGCTCCGGGCGCTGCTGGATGTTTGCCGCGCTCAACGTGTTCCGCCACCGCGCGGCCAAGGAGCTCAATATCGATGACTTTGAGTTTTCCTTTACCTACCTGCAGTACTTCGACAAACTAGAGCGCGCCAACTTCGCGCTCAACCAACTGCTGGATCTCACCGAAGACGGCACCGACTGGGATGACCGCGACGTGGCTACTTCCCTCGAGCTCACAGGCGACGACGGCGGCTGGTGGTCATTTTTCACCAACCTCGTGGACAAGTACGGTGCCGTACCGGCCGAGGTCATGCCTGAGGTGCACTCGTCCGGCCACACCGCGCAGATGAACCGCGATATCGCAACCATCATCCGCCGCGCCGCGCACCGTGCGGTGGAAGGTGAGGAAAACCGCGGGGACATCATCAAGCAGGCCCGCACCGATATCCAACGCGTGCTCGCCATTCATCTGGGCACCCCGCCCAAGGAATTTACTTGGAGCTACCGCACCAAAGACGATCAATTCTTCCGCGTGCATTCCACCCCGCGCGAATTTGCGGATAAGTACCTGCCGAAATTGGACGAGTACGTCGTGCTTGCCGATGACCCCCGTACCACCAACGACAAGCACCGCCTGTTCACCAGCGCCGGCGAAAACAATGTCGCCGGTGGAAAGGCCGCCGGTTACCTCAATGTCGATGTGGACGAGCTGCGCGCCGCCGCGCGCGCCAGCATCGAGGCCGGCGAACCGGTGTGGTTTAGCTGCGATGTCTCCCGTCAATTCTCGTTCCAGAACGCCGTGTGGGACGAAGGGCTCGTTAATACCGATGGCCTCTACGGCATCGATTCCACCATGAGCAAGGAAGAGCGCTTTACCTCCGGCGAATCTGCGCCCACCCACGCGATGGCGCTGACCGGTATCGATGGTGCACCCCGGGCATGGCGCGTGGAGAACTCCTGGGGCACCAAGCCGCCGCGCAAGGACGACGCCGATGAGGTACCCGGCAAGGGCTTTGCCACGATGTCGGATGAATGGTTCGGCGAAAACGTCTTCCACATCGTCGTGCGCAAGGAATTCCTCACTTCCGCGCAGCAACAAGCGCTAGAGACCGAGCCCATCGAGCTTCCCTTCTGGGACCGGATGAACTAAGGAGCATCGAGAAATGAATGAGATCAATCCACAGGAAGTTCACACCACCAACGCCACCCTCACCAGCGAGCCGGCCATCAGGGCGGCGCGGAATGCGGTGGCGCAGGAGGGCATCGATAAGCTCAGCGTCGACCGCGATCTCGTGCGCGAGCTCACCACGGCGACCAGCCACAAGCTCGATAAGTGGGGCGCGGCCAACCAGAAGGCTTCTGGCCGCTGCTGGATTTTTGCGGGCCTGAATTCCCTGCGCGGCGGCATCATGGACCGCACCAATACCAAGGATTTCGAGCTTTCGCAGACCTACCTGTACTTCTACGACAAGCTGGAAAAAGCCAATTGGTTCCTCACTGCGGTAGACGAGCTCAAGGACCGCGAAATTACGGACCGCACCTTGACCAAGCTCATGGATGACCCCATCGGCGATGGCGGCCAGTGGTCCATGTTCGTCTCGCTGGTGGAAAAGTACGGCGTGGTGCCCAAATACGCCATGCCCGAGACCGCTTCCTCTGAGGCCAGCGCCATGCTCAACCGCAACCTGCAGACCGTCCTGCGCCGCGCCGCCCACCAGATCCGCGCGGGCAAGTCAGGCGCACAGGAGCACGCGCTTGCCGATGTCTACCGCATCCTCACCGCCAACCTCGGCCTCCCACCCACAGAGTTCCAGTGGCAGTACCGCGATAAGGACGATAACTTCCACCGCGAGGGCACTTTTACCCCGCAGGACTTCGCCCGCGAATACCTCCCGAAGGATCTGGGCGAGTACGTCTGCGTGGTCAATGACCCGCGCAATAACTACGGCGAGCTCTACACCGTGGACTACCTGGGCAACGTCGCCGGCGAAAAGGTCACCTACCTCAACGCCCCGGTCGAGGTATTGCGCGATGCCACTCGCTCTGCCATCGAGGATGGCCAGCCCGTCTGGTTCGGCTGCGATACCGGCCAGCAATCCGATGCCGATAGCGGCGTCTGGGCCAAGCGCCTGCACGATTATGAGGGGCTGTATGGGGTGGAAATGGGCATCGAGAAGCCGGACCGCCTCCGCCTCCACGAGTCCCTGATGACGCACGCGATGGTCTTTACCGGCGCGGATATCGCCGAGGGCGGCGACGTCACCCGCTGGCGCGTGGAGAATTCCTGGGGCACCGAGAAGGGCGATAAGGGCTTTTGGACCATGGCCGATGACTGGTTTGACGAGTACGTCTTCGAAATCGCCGTCCACCCGTCCCGCCTGCCTGAGCAATACCAAGAGGCGCTCAAGTCCGCCGAAATCACCACCCTGCCGGCGTGGGATCCGATGGGTGCGCTGGCGCGTTAAAGCTGTTCAAAGCGGCGTGATGCTTCCGCTTGGATCGTGGCGTGATCCCCATCACGCCACGTGGCGCACGTACAGCATGCAGGTAAGGTCGCGGTCCTCATCGATGGAGATTTCCTTCTCCCCCACCCGCTCAAAACCGCGGGAATCGTAGAACTGATAGGTGCAGCCATCGTCGGTGTAGAGATAAATATCCTTGCCGGGGTGGCGCTCCTCAAAGGCCTCAAGGAGCGCGGTGCCCACGCCCTTTACACCCGAGTTTGGGTCCGCGACGAGGAAGCCGATTTCACCGTCCACGGTGTTTTCGGCCAGGTAGCTGACCAACATATCCTCGTTCGCGGCATCGTAGTCCTCGCGGTGGCCGCCAGGGCGCAGGCTATTGAAGAGATCTACGGCCTTGACATAGGCCTTGCGCCACCATGGATACGGCAGCGCTGGTTCGCCTTTAATCGATGCCAAAATCACGCCGAGGAAACGCCCATCATCGGCGTAGGCGGCCAAGATATCGGTGGCTTGGGCGCGCTCTAAATCCCAAAAGTAGCGGCCATAGGCGCGCTCGAAACGGGGATTTTTCACAAACCAATGCAGGTGCATGCCTTCGATGGCAAACTCAATCGCCTTGGGTTCATCGCGCGGGTCAAGGTCGCGGATGTGAATTTCGGTCATTAGTCCTCCGGGGATTGGTTTTGTTCGCGCTGCTTTTCGCGCTCGAGCTCGGCCTTAGCCTCGTGCTCTTCAATATTAGTGAATCCAATCCCCAGCGGCAGGCCAACGTTGTCAATTAATCTAACTCCGCCAATGGTGGCCGCAACGAGCAGGCGGGCATCACCCTCGGCAGGCGGCGCGCCTAAATCGCGGCCTCGTACTTCTAGGTATTCCGGTTCTACTCCGGCGGCTTCTAGGACACCTGCGGCAACCTCGCGGACCTTGTCCGCTCCCGCCTCTGCGGCATGTGCACCAGCGGTAAGCGCGGCGGACAGGGCGGCTACGTCCTCGCGCTTATCTTCGGGCACGCGGGTATTGCGCAGGCTCATCACCACGCCATCGGGCATGCGCACGGCGGGAACGCCCTGCACGCGAACCCCAAGGTGCAGGTCCTGCACCGCGTAGTGAATGCCTAAGAGCAGCTCGTAGTCTTTCTCCCCGATGAGGACATCGGTAGGCGATAGTGCCATCATCAGCGTGAGGTATAGCGTGAGCTCGCTTGATAGATCGGGCTCTAAGCCTGCGGACGCGGATTCAGTGTCCGGCGTCAGCTCGGCAGCGGCGGAGTTCGCGGCGTCGTGTGCGTCCGCGACGCTGCGAGCCGAGATAGTAATTCGGCGGCCATGCGGCCAAAGTTTTTCGGGAGTGTAATCCCAGATGACGTCCACGCCCTCGGCGCGCAGGAGTTCTATATCTTCGGCGCGGGGCGCTTGGAGGGCCACGACGGTCACCGCGCCGCGGATGCGGCGGGCCGCGCGCACCAGGGCGATGTGCCCGGCATGCACGCCGGTGGTCAGCGGCACGAAGGCTACGGGGCGACCGGTCTTGCGCAGGGCGCTTCCCACCATGCGGATGCGGTCGACCTCGCTGATGATGGTGGCTTGTCCCATCTTCAAGCTCATCGCGATTCCTCCTGCAGGGCCCACATTTCTAATTCGGTGCGATCTTCTACTTCACCCAATCGCCGAGCGGTTTCTAAATAGTGGCGGCGCATTCCGGGATCCGTGGCGCCGCGATAGGCCGCGATGATGTCCTCTGTATCGATGTCGAATTCAGACGGTGGGATCTCATCAAACTCGGCAAAGAAATTGGCTTCTACGGCCGCTGCTAGGTGCAAGCGGCTGAGCATTTCTATGTAGTAGGAGCGGGCGGCAAAGGCGGGACGTTCGGCATCGGAAAGAGGCACTGCCTGCCCCCGGAATTCGGTCACTACGAAGTCAGCGATGTTTTCGCCCAGCTCATCCAGCGTGGATACGGCCCAGCGCCCGCCCGCCATGGGTGCTATGGCCGCCACGATGCAACCGTGTGTCTCCAGCGGATCGAGGCCTTGCACGCCCCGCGATAGGCAGGTGTGGAAAGCGATGAGCCCCTTGTGCACGTGGTCCTGGACTAGCTCGACGGCAGCGTCCAGCCGTGCCTCACCCACGGCCAGAATCAGCGCCTGGAAGGAGCCAAGTTCGGCCGGATCATTGAGCATCTCCACGGTGTGGCCGGCACGCTCCATGGCATTGGCCAGGGAGATCCCGGCGAGGCTGCGTCCGAAAAGGGCAACACGCATGCGCGGTGGACGCATTTATTTATCCTTCTTCATCTGTGCCAACAGCTCCGAAACGGACACGGAACCATCGCGCTGCTCGTCGCTGCGGCGGCGGCCACGGGTCTGCTGCTGGCGGCGCGATGCCGTTTGCTTCTGCTCGGCCGCCACGTGGTGGCCCGAGCCCTTGTATTCCTCGCGCGCGTCCTTGCCGGTTGCCTGCTGCGGGATATTCTGGGTCACCGCATCGGAAGCGGGCTCAGCTGCGGTGTCATCTTCCGGCTTGCGGTGGCTGCCGCGGGAACCAGAGTGTGCCGCGCTATCGGTACCCGCGTGCTGGGAGCCGTGGCGCTTGATATCGGAGTCTCCGCCTGAATCCCAGCGCACGGCCTGGAAGCTGCCGGTATCGAAGGAAACGTCCTTCGGTTCCTTCGCACCCGCGGCCTCGCTGGACGCGGCGGGCTTGGGGGCATCGGCAAGCGGCTCGGCGGTCCGGCCGGTGCTGCGCTGGGCGCGGGTGTTTTCGCTGATGATGTCATTGAGCGGGTTGGAGTCCGCGTGCGCACTAGTTGGCTGATTGCCCAGGCGGCCGGCGATGGCATCGGCAGAAGGCGCGCCGGTAGAAGCCTGCTCGAAATCGATCTCTTCTTCCCGGTGATGGGATGCCGCGGCGGTCTGTGCCTCCAGCTCCATGATGCGGCGCGCCTCAGCGTGCAGCGCGGCGGGCTCGTAGGTGAACTCGTGGCCGGACAAATCCTCGATCTGCTTGCGGATAGAGGCGAGCTCGGCGCGGATCTCATCGAGGATCTGCTGGTCCGGCAGCTCCTTGCCCTCGGCCGCGCGGGCCTGCTTGAGCTCCGCGCGGTGGGCGCGCTCCTGCAGCTCCAGCTTGGTCACGGATTCCTCTGCCTGGCGGCGGTAGCGCATCACCAAGAAAAAGCCCACTACCGCGGCCCAGAGGGCGGCGATGAGCGCAATCTTGAGCGCCGCTGCCGAGCCGGAAATGAGCATGACGATGCTGGCGATGACGGCCAAGATGACGAGGGCGATAATCCCAATTTGTCCCAAATCCGGCGAGGACGACGAGTTTTTGGAAGAAGAGCGCGGCTGAGTCATGCTCCCTAATGTACCGCTTGAAGCCCGTCTGGTGGCGGCGGGGTCTCGCAGTGTCGCTCCAATCGCAGGCCAGCCGCGGACATGGCGACGCCGCCGATAGCAGAAGCGAGCACTCCCACCAGATCATCGGAAGCGGCGACAAGGGTGCCCGCATTCGGGATCACGTACACGGCCACTCCGGCATAGAGCCCGCCGACGATCGCACCCGTCCACGCCGATGCCTTGCCCACCAGCATAAACTGCGCGATGGTCATGGGATTAAGCTGCGAATTATCCAACCCGATGCCGTGATCCTCATCGGTGGCCTTATCCACCTTCCAGGTAAGCCCCAGGCACACCACCACCATGAGCCATAGCGTGGCAGAGACCGTAACCGGGATGGCCATCATCGAGCCATAAAAGCGCGTAGTGAGGATGGCGGCCGCGGCGGCCATGAATACCCCAACGCCGATAAGCGCACCGAGCGAGGTTCGTTTCATAGCTCCTCCATCAGACCCAAGCGGTGGATATCGGCGGTTTCCTGCGGGTCCAACGCGGCAACCAGCGCGGAGACATCCTTTCCCTTCAACTTAGCAGCGCCATCGGCGGCTAACCAGGGGATAAGCACGAATGCGCGCTCGTGGGCATAGGGGTGTGGGACGGTAAGTTCCGCATCGGCGGAGCTATATCCTTCAATATCGACGATGTCCACGTCCAGGGTGCGCGGACCCCAGTGGCGCACGCGCACGCGCTCTGCCGCTTCTTCCAGCTTCTGGCCGCGGCGCAAGAGCTCCAGCGGGCTTTCCTGGACATCCACGATAAGCACCGCATTCAAGAATTCATCCTGGTCCGTTACTCCCCATGGCGGGGTTGAATAAACGGGCGAGGCCGCCACGATGTCCTCGCGGAACTCCGTAAATACCGTGCGCAAAAGCTCCACGCGGTCATCCATATTGGAGCCGATGGATAGTACCGCGCGCATTACTTACTCCCGGGGTTCGTGCCAAGGCGCGCGTGTTTGCGGGAGCGGCGGGCGACGACGGCGACATCGGCAAAAGTGCGCGGGATGGGCGCCTTGGGTTTGTGCACGGTCACTTCCACGGCATGGAGGTCGGCGAAGGAATCCATGATGGTATCGGCCACCTCGCTGGCGACGGTCTCGATGAGGTCGCGGGAGGGGCCTTCGACGATGCTGGCGGCGACATCGGCAAGCTCTGCGTAATTGATGGTCTTGGTCAGATCATCGTGAGCTGCGGCCTCGGCGAACTCGGACCAGCAGGTGATATCGACGATAAAGGGCTGGCCGGTGCGCTTTTCCTCCTCAAAGACGCCGTGGTAGCCAAAGCATTCCAGGCCGGTTAATTCGATGCGATCTGCCATGGTTAATTCCTTTCCGTACCCATCGCGGTGGAGGTCACTGTGCCCGCGCCGGTGGCGGCATTGCGGTAGCTGCCGGTGGCATTGGCGCCGCCGACATAGGAGTTGCCGGCGTTCCACGCGGCGGCCACGTCGACGGCATCGCGGGATACGCCCACCTCGTGCACGCGCACGCCCCACGCGCCCATCTGGGCGGAGATGGCGGTCACGGCGGCGGTGGCGGGATCAGCAAGCAGCGGGCTGGCCTCTACCCCGCGGTCTTCCCGGATGGCGGCGAGGAAGCGCTTGCGCGAGGCGCCCACCAGGATAGGGAACTCGCCGTCCAGGAACTCGGGCAGGGCCTTAAGCAGCGCCCAGTTATCCTGCGGGCTCTTGGCAAAGCCGAGGCCCGGGTCCAGCACGATATTGTCCTTTTTCACGCCCGCATCCAGGGCATTTTGGCTCAGGCGGGTGAGGGTCTCGTGCACGTCGCGGACCACATCGCCGCCGTGATCCGCCGTGCCTGCCGCGGATCCGAACGCGCCTTCCTGCAGCGTGCGCCAGTGCATGAGGCAGACCGGCACGCCGGCATCGGCCATGGCGGCATACATTTCGGGGTCAGCGAGGCCGCCGGAGACATCATTAATCATGTCCACCCCGGCCGCGGCCGCAGCGGTGGCAACCGAGGCGCGCATCGTATCCACCGAGGTGCGAATGCCCTGCTCGTGCAGCGCCTGGATGACCGGGACCACGCGGTCGGCCTCTTCCTGCGCCTCCACGCGCACCGCACCCGGGCGGGTGGATTCGCCGCCCACATCGATCATGTCCGCGCCCTGTTCCACCAGCTCACGGGCATGAGTGGTGGCGGCGTCAAAGTCGAGCCACCGCCCGCCATCGGAAAAGGAATCCTTCGTAACATTCACGATGCCCATGACGAGCGTGCGCTTCGCGATGGTCAATTCTCCAACTGAGGAAGCCGGGTGCACTGCGTTCTCCTTTTCGCTCGACAAACTCGACTGCGTACGCGCTACGTACGGATGAAGCTGAGCACTTCCGCGCGCGAGGCAGCGTTATTTTTGAACCCGCCGCGCACCGCGGAGGTCGTTGTGGTCGCGCCCGGCTTGCGGATGCCCCGCATGGCCATGCACAGGTGCTCGCACTCGATGACCACGATGACGGATTGGGCCTCGAGGACATTAACGAGGGCATCGGCAATCTGCTGGGTCAGGCGCTCTTGAACCTGCGGGCGCTTGGCGTACATATCCGCCAGGCGCGCCAGCTTGCTCAGCCCGGTCACGTGCCCGTCCTTGCCGGGGATATAGCCAATATGCGCCACCCCATAAAACGGCACGAGGTGGTGCTCGCAGGTGGAATAGATAGGAATATCGCGCACCAAGACCAGTTCCTGGTGGTCCTCCGCGAAGGTCTTGTGCAGCACCTCCGTCGGATCCTCATGCAGGCCGGCGAAGACCTCGCGGTAGGCCCGGGCCACGCGTGCCGGGGTCTCGCGCAGTCCTTCGCGGTCAGGATCCTCGCCCACGGCAAGGAGCAGCTCGCGAACGGCCGCCTCCGCCCGCTCCTGGTCATACGATGCTCGGGCGGGCACCGGCTGGGAATCAGTGTGATTTTCAGACATGCACGTACTTCTTACTCTTTATCATCGCGCGGCTTTTCCGCATCGCGCGCGTAGGGATTATCGCGGCGGGAAGACTCATTCCAGCCTGGGGTGAACCATTGGCTGGTTTCTCCCTCTGGCTTGTGGTGCTTGCCCCTGCTTTCCGATGCCGAATCCGCTCGCCCTTCCCCACCGTCGCGGTCCCCGCGGTCGTTGTGGTCGGCGCGGTCGTGGTCGCCGTGGTTCTCGCGGTCGTTCCGGTCGGCGTGATCGCTCCGATTCTCGCGGTCCGCGCCGCGGCCATCGCTACCGGTGCCGTGGCCGCTGCGGTACTCGGAATCGCTGCCGCCGCCGTGCAGCTCGCGCACGGTTTCGGGGTTCACGTAATCGCCGGCGTGCTGGCCAAAGTTAAAGCCAACTTCGCCCTTGAGCTCTTCGCCGGCGAGGCGGCGCTCGCGGGCGGCCCGGGAGGCATCGAGAAGCGTCATGCGTTTGGGAAGTTCCTCGCCGCGCTCCTTGGCCAGCTCGACCGGGGTCTTGACCGGCGCGTAACCAATCTGGCGCGGGAAGCGATCGTCTTCGCCGGGGAAGACATCGTAGGCATCGCGCGGGACGATGCCGTCGAAGATGCTCTCCAGATCCGGCCGGCGCAGGGTCTCCTTCTCAAGGAGGGCCTCGGCCAGCTTGTCCAGGAACTCGCGGTTGGTGCGCAGGATGTCGTAGGCCTGCTCGTGCGCGCGCTCGAGGAGGTAGCGCATCTGCTCGTCGATCTTGGCGGCAACGTCATCCGAGTAATCGATGGAGCCGCCGCCCCCGCTCATGTGGCTGAACGGATCGCCCTGCTCCTGGCCGTACTTGACGGTGCCCAGGTCGGGCGAAAAGCCGTATTCGGTCAGCATCGCGCGGGCGATCTTGGTGGCGTTCTCAATATCGGAGGACGCGCCCGTGGTGGGCGCACCGAAGACCAATTCCTCGGCGGCGCGGCCACCCATGGCAAAGACCAAGCGGGAAAACAGCTCATCGCGGGTGTACATGCCCTTGTCGTCTTCCTGCGAGGTCATGGCGTGACCACCGGTGCGACCGCGGGCCAAGATGGTGACCTTGTACACGCGCTCGATGTCCTTGAGTGCCCACGCGGACAAGGTGTGGCCGCCCTCGTGGTAGGCGGTGACCTTCTTCTCGTGCTCGGAGATGATCTTGCCCTGGCGTCGTGGCCCGCCCACCACGCGGTCGGTGGCCTCTTCCAGCGCATCGTAAGTAATGACGTTGCCGCCGATGCGGGCAGTGAGAAGCGCGGCCTCGTTAAGCACATTGGCAAGGTCCGCACCGGACATGCCGGCGGTGCGCTTGGCCAGCTGCGCCACATCGACCTCTTCTGCCAAGGGCTTGTCCTTGGCGTGCACGCGCAGGATCTGCTCGCGGCCGGCCAGATCCGGGTTGGTGACCGGAATCTGGCGGTCGAAACGGCCCGGGCGCAGCAATGCGGGGTCCAAAATATCGGGACGGTTGGTGGCCGCGATGAGGATCACGCCCTCGCGGTCGCCGAAGCCGTCCATCTCCACCAGCAGCTGGTTCAGGGTCTGCTCGCGCTCATCGTGCCCGCCGCCGGTACCGGAACCGCGCTGGCGGCCCACGGCGTCGATCTCGTCCACGAAGATGATGCACGGGCTGTGCTCCTTGGCCTGCTTGAACAGGTCACGCACGCGGGAGGCACCCACACCGACGAACATCTCCACGAAGTCCGAACCGGAGATGGAATAAAACGGCACGCCGGCCTCGCCCGCAACGGCGCGGGCCAACAGGGTCTTACCGGTACCCGGAGGGCCATAAAGCAGCACGCCACGCGGAATCTTCGCGCCCAAGTCATGGTAGCGCGTCGGATCCTCCAGGAAGTCCTTGATTTCCTGCAGCTCATCCACGGCCTCATCGGCGCCGGCAACATCCTCGAAGGTATTGGTCGGCATATCCTTGGTCAGCTCCTTGGCCTTGGAGCCGCCGATGCCGAACATGCCGCCAGCACCCTGCTGCATGCGGGACATGAGCCAGAACAGCAGGCCGAAGAGGATGATCATCGGCAGCAGGAAGCTGAGCATAGAGCCCAAGAAGGATTCCTGGGTGACGTTGGTCTCGTACTTCTCCGCACCCGAATCCTTGACCGCATCAAAGACCTGCTCGGAGGCGCGTGCGGGGTACTGAGACACGATCTCTTCTACGCCCTCGCGCTCTTCTACCGTGATTTCATCCTTGAGCTTGATGCGCAGGCGCTGCTCGCGGTCATCAATTTCTACCTCGTCAACGTTTTTATCCTGCAGCTGTTTTAAGGCCACGGAGGTATCCGCGTCCACGTATCCGCGGGTCTCGTTGCTAAAGAACGTAAAGGCGTACAGCGCTACGAGGATCAGCGCCGCAATGCCGCCGTAGCGAAGGAGTTTATTGTTTTTCATTACTGCGCGATTTTAGTTGGTGGTATAGACATCAGGGTGAAGGGTGCCCACAAAGGGCAGGTCGCGGTAGCGTTCCGCGTAGTCAAGGCCATAGCCAATGACGAATTCATTGGGGATATCAAAGCCCACATCGAGCAGATCGATCTGCGCCTTTACCACTTCCGGCTTGCGCAACAAGGTCACCACGTTGAGCGACTTCGGGTTGCGCCCCCGCAGGTTGCGAATGAGCCAGGATAGCGTCAGGCCCGAGTCGATGATGTCTTCCACAATGACCACATCGCGCCCGGCAATATCGCGGTCCAAGTCCTTCAAGATGCGCACCACCCCAGAAGAAGACGTGGAGGCGCCATACGAGGAGACGGCCATAAACTCCAGCTCCGAGGGAATGGATAGCTTGCGCGCGAAGTCCGTCAGGAAAAAGGCCGCACCCTTTAATACGCAGACCAAAAGCAGGTCTTGCTCGGCGTCGGCATATTTCTCAGATACCGCATCCGCCAGCTGCTGGACGCGGTCTTTAATTTCCTCTTCCGTGATGAGGATTGCTTCTACATCGTCTCCGTAGCGGTTTGCGGGGACGGCGAAGTCTTTCTTGTCGTGCACGTGTGCGCTCCTTTAATGACCAGACAATAGTGCCAGTTTGCCACCTATACGTGCTACTTCCAACCTCTGCCCCGCCTGCCGCGCCGAACTCACAGCCACCGGCCCTTGTCCGTGCCAGTTGGTACACAGCTTGCCGATGCCCCCAATCCCCTCCCTCGTCACCTTCACTCCCCGCTCGATGAGCCAGGCCGCAATAGCGCGCCGGCGTCGCGGCTCCGGCAGCGCGGCCAATTCCGCGCAGTCCGCGGTGGCCGGCGTGGCGAGGTATTCTTCATCGCGCGCGGTATCCATCGCCGCCTGCGCCAGCGCCGGTACCGCATCACCGCCGATGACCCGCGACAGCTCCGGGATGATCCCCCGGCGCAGCGCCACCCGCCGAAAATCCGTATCCGCATTTTGCGGGTCCTGCCACGCCTCTAACCCCAGCTCCGCGCACGCGCCCTCCGTATCGGCACGGCGTACCTGCAGAAATGGCCGCACCACCCGCGCGCCTTCCACCACTGCTCGCTCCGGCATGCCGGCCACTCGGCCGCGCAGGGCACCAAGGAGAAGCGTTTCCGCCTGGTCATCGGCCGTATGCGCCACGGCAATCTCCAGCGGCCCTCCTCCTCTGCGCGAAGCTCCGTCTTCGCGCGCGGCTGCGGACATCGCTTGGTAGCGCGCTTGCCGAGCCGCCGCTTCCAGCGAATTCCCCGCTTCCTCCGGCACTTGCACTTCGAGCACCCGTGCCCGCGCGCCCAAGCTCTCTGCTTGCCGAGCGGCCCTTTCAGCCTGCTCACGCGAACCATCTTGCAATCCGTGGTCGACGCACAGCGCGATCACGTCATGACGCTCAGCGAGCATCGCCGCGCACAGTGCCAAAGAATCTGCGCCGCCGGATAGCCCCACCGCCACGGTATGGTCCAACTGTGCCGCGCGGACCGCTCGACGACAGGCCAAAAAATGCGGCGAAACCCGCGGCCAAAACGGCATAACTCCAGGCTGTGGGCTCATTTAAAACTCGTGCAGCGCCGCGGCGAGGTCATCTTGGGCCGCGCGCGCCGCCATAATCTCGCCATCATTGACCAAGAACGCAAAGGAATACACGCGCCCGGATTGGCCTTGCGCGGTGCCCGCCAGTGCGGATACTCCCGTCAACGTGCCGGTCTTCGCCCGGACAAACCCGCGCGCCGCAGATTCCCCATAGCGCTCGTGCAGCGTGCCGTCGCCACCTGCGACCGGCAAATACGCCGTCAAGGGGCGCAGCTGCGGTTCTTCGACCGCGCCGTTGACAATCTCCGCCAGCACGCTCGCGCTCAACCGATTATCTACCGAAAGGCCCGAGTTGTCCTTGATATCTACGCCGCTCACATCGAACCCATGCTCGCGCAGCACCTCCAGCGTGGCTTGGGTGTCGGACTGGAAGCTGGGCTGTTTGCCGCGGGCATCGGCAAGCTCGCGGGCAATTGCCTCCGCCATGACGTTATCGGAATGCCGCACCATCTCCAGCGCACGCTCGCTGAGGGGCGCCGACTCGACGCTGGCCAGCTCCTCCGCGCCTTCCGTCACCGTGCCGGGGGCGAATTTATCCGTGCCCAGGCGCTTGGCCAGCTCGCCCGCGACGTCGAGGGCCGGGGTGTGGCTGCGCGGGACATCGCCCTCCGTAGCGCCGATCCGCCCGCCGTAGAGCATGGCCGGCTCCATGGGCGCGACGAAACCCTCATCCACGTTCTCCGGATCCCAGCCCGGCGCCTGCGGCTCGCCCGCCCACGCGGAGGTATCGATGTACACGCCCGCCGCCTGGGTGCCGGTCTTTTTAATCTGGTCCGCGAGGTCATCGAGCTGCTCGTTGGTCATCCAGACATCGCCAGCCGCCTTGATCACCACGTTGTTCGGGTCCTTGCCGCGGTAGACCTTGGTGGTAATCCGCTTGGACTCATCCAGGGCCAGCGTTGCCGCGGCGGTGGTCAGCACCTTCGTCGAGGAAGCCGGGGTCAGCGCCTTATCTGCAGCGCGCTCCCACACCACCGTGCCGGTCTCACTATCGATGACCTGCCCGCCAAAGTTAGCCAAATCCTCGCTCTTGCCCAGCTCATCCAGCTTCGCGCTGAGCGCCGCAAAATCCACGTCCTGCGCCTTAGCCGGCTGCAGGGGATTTTCCGGGGCCTGGACCGTTTCGGCCTCGCCATGCGAAAGATCGCCGTACTCGCGCTGGATGGTAACCCCCAGCGCAGCCGTGCCCCCGACCGCCGCCGTGACCACCAGCGCGGTTACTGACCACCAAACCTTCTTAGCTTTCATCGCCACCAACCCTAGCGCGGATGGGCGACGCGCTAGACTATTGACGGTAATTAACACCCAATCCCACATGGAGGACATCGCTGTGAGCGTTGAAGTAACCATTGAAATCCCAAAGGGCTCCCGCAATAAGTACGAGGTGGACCACGAGTCCGGCAAGGTCTACCTGGACCGCTACCTGTTCACCCCAATGGCCTACCCCGCCGACTACGGCTTCATCGACCACACGCTTGGCGAAGACGGCGACCCCCTCGACGCCCTCGTCATCCTCCCCGAGCCCGTTTTCCCCGGCGTCATCGTTGAAGCCCGCATCGTCGGCGTGTTCAAGATGACCGACGAGGCCGGCGGCGACGACAAGCTGCTCGCCGTCATCGATGACCCGCGCTGGGAGCGCTACCAGGACATCGACGATGTGGAACAGCACATCAAGGACGAAATCGAGCACTTCTTCGTGCACTACAAGGACCTCGAGCCCAACAAGGAAGTTTCCGGTTCCGGCTGGGGCGAAAAGGCCGAGGCTGAGAAGATTCTGGAAGAGGCCAAGGCTCGCCTGAAGTAGGTCGCGGGGTTTGCGGGGGCTTCGGGGGCTTCGGGCTCGGCCCGCGCTTTTGCGGGGCCGAGCTCGGCGTTTTAGGGCCGTGAAGTCTGTTTTGAGGCCCAGCTGATGCGTTTTGACAAATAGGCCGCGGAAACCGCGGGGTTTGAGGCCGCTATTTGTTAAAACGCATCAAGATCGCATCAAGATCGCATCAAGAACGCATCAAACCGCATCAAACAAGCGCCCAACCGCGCCACACAACCTTCGTTTCGGGGGATCGAGGGATACGAATGGAAATTTTTCGGGGGAAAAGTGCCGCTCAGCAAGCGGTACGCCACGGCGCCATCCGGATCGCGAACGGCTTCTGCCTGTCAGAGGAGCCGACGCCGAACCAGCTCGCGCGCATCATGAGTGAGCAATGGCCGGATTGCGCGCTCGACGGCTACTCGGCGGCGCTCAAGCACGTCGAAAAGCCGCTGCGCTTTCCGTTGGAGTTCCTGCGCAGCTCATCGCTGCCGTCGAGTAAGTATTTCACCTCCCGCCGCGCCAGGCCGAAGGGCGCGTTGACCTGGGACGGCGTCACCGTGTGCAATCCACTGCAGGCGGTCGAGGCGATGCCGGAGGATGATGCGGTCGCCTTTCTCGAGGACTTTTACTCCGGCAAGGACGGACTCCAACGGCTGGAGCTGAATAAGCTGGACTACCAGCGGTTTCCGCGGCCGGTAAAGCGTGCGTTGGACAGGGCGATCATCGGCACGGATAGCGTGCCAGAGCGCCAGTTAACGCGCGCCCTCGCTCCGCATTTCACGGTGCAGAACAATATAAAAATAGGCCCCTACCACTGGGATCTGGTGATTAAGGAACACAAAATCGCCATCGAGGTCGATGGCTACGCCTACCACCGGGGCGAAAATCGCCGCCAGTTTGAGTTGGACCGGCACAAGCTTAACGATGCCGTCCATCGCGGCTGGAAGCCCCTCCACTTCACCGCGACGACGATTGACCACTACCCAGATTTCGTGGTGCAGCAGGTAATGGCTACGGCAAAGAATAAGCGCCCCTTTGCGCGGCCGCCGTGGCAGTGGCACCGCTTGTGGCGGCATGAAAGCGCGCGGCGCTGAAGCAAGGCTGGCGCAACAGCTGACCAGCGCAAGGCCGGGCATAGGCCCAGCCGGGCCAGGGCCAAGGCCAAAGCCCCAGAACCACAGCCCGGCGCGCCCGAGGAAACCGGCTATTCCTTGCGGCGACCGCTGCGGAGAACGTGACCGCGCAGGGGCTCGACGAGCGCGATGGCGAGGAAAGTCACCGCCCAGCCCACGGCGAGGAAGCTGAAGGAAATGAGGAGCCGTTCGGCGAGGTCGACGCCTTCGTCCCAGACGATGCTCAAGAACATTGTGCCGGCGATGCCGGCACCGAAGAGGAAACCGAAGATACTGAGCGCGACGATGGGTCCCATCACGGCGAGGGTGTTCGTGCGGAATTGGAAGCGGCGCGGCACGCCCATCAGGTCGAGGGAGCGGATGAGTTCCTTGTCCTCGAAGGCGGACGATACTTGGCCGAGGAAGATGGACATGCTGGTCAGCGCGAAGCCGAAGAGCAAGGTCAGGACGACCCCGGTGGAGACGTCTCGGAACACGATGCCCGTTTCTTGTTCTTCTTTCAGAGCGGTGGCGAGGGCATCGGTGCCATTGGGCGAGCCCATCAGGAAGCCGGCGAGGAAGCCGAAGAAGCCGATGGCCGCGCTTTGCCGCCAGGCGCGGCGGGCGTTGGCGCCCACGCGCTGGCAGGCTACGAGGTGCGCGGTGCCGGGGAGCAAAGCCAAAAGGCGCGCGCCGAGTTGCAGGAGGTAGGGCGCGACCAGGTTGATGCTCATGATCACCGCGAAGAGCGGGACGGCCATGGAGATTTCGGGGGTACCGGATTGGCCTTTGAGCAGGACACCGCCGACGATGACGATGAGGAGGAAGGCGATGAGGCGCCACCATCGGAAAGCGGCGGGCATCTGGCGTTTAGCCACGCCGAGGGGGCTGACGCGCACGCGCCACATGCCAGCAAGGGCCGCGGCGAGGGCGAGGAGGAAGAGGACTGCGGCCACCGCGAGGTATCCCCACCAGGGCAGGGTGATTTCCTCGAAGGCGACGGGGCGGTCCTGGAATTTCACGTGCGTGAAGACGGGGGCGATGAGCACGCTGATGAGCCAGCCCAGCACGATGCCGATGAGGGCTTGGATGCCGGTCTCGACGGCGGCCATGCGCTCAACTTGGTGGGAGCTTAGGCCCAGAAGGCGGAGGGTGGACAGACGCTGTTCCCGGCCGGAGGCGCCGAGGACGGCGGCCTGCGCGGTCAGGTTGAAGAGTGCGGGAACGATAAACGCGCAGGCCATGAGCGCGAGGACGAACCAGGGCATGAAGTAGTTTTCCGGGTTTTCGCCGGCGGCGGCGCGCAGGGTGGGCACGGCGTCTTCTGGGTGATGAACGCGCTGCCAGAACATCCAGGTGCCGCCGGCGACGAGGAAGGCGATGGCAGAACCCAGCGTCAGGCTCACGATGGCCAGCACGCTGACAATGCCCGCACCGGAGCGGGCGCGGACGGATTCGCGTTGGAGGCTGAGGACTAGGGTCGCGGTGTTCATGGCTGCACCCCCAGGCGGCGGTCATCGTGAATGATGCCGTCGCGGATTTCCACGCGGCGCTGCATCCAGTCCGCCACCTTGGGGTCATGGGTGACCATGACCAGGCTGGCGCCGGATTGGCGCACGGTGGTGGTCAGCATCTGCATGACCTCGTGGCCGGTTGCCTGGTCGAGGGCACCGGTGGGTTCATCGGCAAAGACGACGCCGGGGTTGGCCACGAGGGCGCGGGCGATGGTCACGCGCTGGGCTTGGCCGCCGGAGACTTGGGCGGGGCGGCGCTCCGCGAGATCGCCGAGCCCCAGCTGGTCGAGCAGTGACAGCGCCTTCGAACGGGCCGCGCGCCGGCCCAGCCCGTTGAGCATCGCGGGCAGCGCCACATTGTCCAGGTTGGTCAGTTCCGGCAAAAGCTGGCCGTCTTGGAAGACGAAGCCGAAGTGGCGGAGGCGGGTGCGGGAGCGGGCGGCATCGGAAAGCGTGGAGATGTCTTCGTCACCGAAGTGGACGCTGCCATCAGTGGGCGTGAGCACGCCGGACATGCAGTGCAGCAGCGTGGATTTGCCGGAACCGGAGGGCCCCATGATGGCGACAAGCTCGCCTGGGGTGATGTCCAGGGTGATGCCGGCCAGCACGGGGCCGCCGCCGAAGTCCTTCGTGATGTCGTGGAGGGAAAGTGTCTGTGTCATGCTGTTCATTTCACCGTGCCGGGCGCGCTATTCCTACAGCGCTAAGGATACTTTCCGGGTAGTGCTAGCTTTACCCCTGCCTGGGGCGCGCGCGATTAGGCTTGGGGGTGTGTTTTTCAGCAAGAAGCAGGCCACCAGCAATGAGGAGCGGCAGGCGCGGGTCATCGCGGAGCTGACGGCCTCGCGCCGCGCGATTGCGGATGCCTACGAGGTAGAGCGCGCCCGCATCGAGCGCGATCTGCACGATGGCGCGCAACAATATTTGGTGGCGGCAAGCATGAAGCTGGGCGAGGCCCTGCTGGATGCCACCGGCGCCGAGGCCGAGCTGCTGGAGGCCGCGAAGCGGGACGTGGACCGCGGCCTGCGTTCGCTGCGCGCGACGGTGCACGGCATTCACCCGCAGGTCCTCCAGGATCACGGTTTGGTGGCCGCGCTTGCCGATGCCGCCTCCGCCCACGGCCCCCACGTCAGCGTCTACGCCCCACACCCGTTGCCGCGGCTTTCCGCCAGCGTGCTGGCCTGCGGTTATTTCTTTGGCACCGAAGCGCTGACCAACGCCGCGAAGCACGCGCCCGGCGCGCCGGTTTCGGTGCTTATCACCTCGGATGCGGCGCTGCGTATTTCGGTCATGGATGAGGGCCCGGGCGGGGCGCGGATGGTTCCAGGGCGCGGGCTTTCTGGCATGGCCGAGCGGCTCGCAGCCTTTGGCGGGAAGATGTCGCTGTCCTCGCCAGACGGCGGGCCAACGCGGGTAAGTTGTACGATTCCGCTCCTCTTGGAGCGCGGGCAGACGGGAATATCAGCATGAGTGGATTGAGGATTGTGATTGCGGATGACTCCGCCATCCTGCGCGAGGGCCTTGCCGGGCTCTTGGAGCGCCGCGGCCACGAGGTCGTGGGCAGGGCGGGAACGGCGGTGGAGCTGGAGGGGGTCATCGGCAAGCTGAGTGCCCAGTTGCCGGATGTGGTGATAACGGATGTGCGCATGCCGCCGGAGATGGGCGATGATGGGCTGAAGGCGGCGGTGGCGCTGCGCCGGGCTTATCCGGGCCTGCCGGTGATGGTGTTATCGCAGTACGTGGCGCCGGCGTATGCGGTGGCGCTGTTTGATTCCCCGGATGCGGGCACTGGGTATTTGCTCAAGGATCGCGTTTCGGAGGTGCGCGATTTCCTGGCCAGCCTGGAGGTGGTGGCTCAGGGCGGCACGGTCATCGATCCGACGGTGGCGCAGGCACTGATGCGCTCTGGGCGCAGCGGGTTGGGCGAGCTCAGCCCGCGCGAGCGCGAGGTCTTAGAGCTGATGTCGCACGGGAAGTCGAATAAGGACATCGCCGCCGAGCTGGTGCTCTCGAATGCTGCGGTGGCCAAGCACGTGTCCAATATCTTTACCAAGCTGCGCCTGGACCCCAGCGAGGATAACCGCCGCGTGAAGGCGATCTTGCAGTACCTGTCCGCGGCCACCTACGGCAGCTAGCGCGCGGCACGTAGACTGCGGGGTATGCAAAACGTACAGCCAACCGAAGTTCCCGCAGGCGCGCAGCTTATCGATGTGCGCGAAAACGACGAATGGGCCACCGTGCACGCGCAGGGTGCCACCCATATTCCCATGAGTGAGATAACGGGTCGCATCCAGGAAATAGACCCGGACCGCGATATTTATGTAATCTGCCACTCGGGCGGGCGCAGCGCGCAGGTCTGCCAGTACCTGGAACACGCCCTGGGCTGGGACGTTATTAATGTCGAGGGCGGTACCAGCCAGTGGGAGGCGGATGGCCTGCCCGTTATCCGCGATTAATTGGCCTTTACCCATCTTTTAAGATTATGATGATGGTATGTCTTCCACTAATAATTCCGGCATACCCACCTCCCTGCTCGAATCCCCGTCCTTCCAGCTAGAGCGCCTGCGCCGCCGCACCCGCGATGGCGTCGAGGCCGCCCTGCAGACCAAGCAGACGACCATCCGCGAGTTCTGGGTGCTTACCTGCCTCGTGGAGGCGGATGCCGCCTCCCAGTCCTTCCTGTCTGAGACCTTGGCCATCGATGCCTCCGATATGGTGCGGCTTATTGATGCCCTCGAGGACCGCGGCTGGGCCAAGCGCGAGCGCGATCCCAAGGACCGTCGGCGCCAAATCGTGGCGTGCACCAAGAAGGGCACCAAGACCCACAAGGACTTGGCGGAGCTCGTCGCCAACGCCGAGGATGACGCGCTCGACGTATCCACCAATAAGCAGCTCAAGCACCTGCGCAAGCTGGCCAAGGCCATCATCGCCGCGGACGAGGACGAGGCGTAAGGATGGACGAGCCCGAAGAATGTAGTAGTCCCAATTCAGAGTTTCCCAATGTCCCGCAGCAGTACCTCCTGCGCGATCTAGCTCCGCGCCCGCGCACGCTGTGGGACATCATTACCACCACGGCTGAGATTCACCCGGAAGCGGCCGCGCTTGACGATGGCGAAATCATCACCTACGCCGAACTCGTCCACGAGGTCCAACTGTGGGCCACGGAGCTGCACGTCAATGGCGTGCGCCGGGGCGATCGCATCGGCATCCGGATGACGTCTGGCAAGCGGGATCTTTACCTCGCCATCTTGTCCACCCTGGCCGCCGGCGCGGCCTACGTGCCGGTGGACGCGGACGATCCGGATGAGCGCGCGGAGATGGTCTTCGGCGAGGCCGACATCGACGGCCTCTTTAGCGATGACGGCTTCCGCTTCCTGCGCGAACACCCGCGCCACGCGGCAGAGGGCGTCGAGACCCCGCGGCCAGAAGATACCGCGTGGATCATCTTTACCTCCGGATCCACGGGCAAGCCGAAGGGCGTGGCCGTAAGCCACCGCTCGGCGGCCGCCTTCGTGGACGCGGAGGCCAGCCTCTTCCTCATCGATCATCCCCACGGCCCGCTAGGTCCAGAAGACCGCGTGCTAGCCGGGCTTTCCGTTGCCTTTGACGCATCCTGCGAGGAGATGTGGCTCGCCTGGGGCCACGGCGGCTGCCTGGTTCCGGCACCGCGTTCCTTGGTGCGGTCCGGCATGGACCTCGGACCGTGGCTGATTCGCCGCGATATCACCGTCGTCTCCACGGTCCCTACCCTGGCGGGCCTGTGGCCTGCGGAGGCGCTGGATAATATCCGCCTGCTCATCGTCGGCGGCGAGGCCTGCTCCCAAGAATTGGTGGACCGCCTGGCCACCGAAGACCGTGAGATGTGGAATACCTACGGCCCCACGGAGGCCACGGTCGTCGCCTGCGCGCAACGGATGATCCCGGGGCACGCGGTATCAATCGGGCTGCCGCTGAATGGGTGGGATTTGGTGGTCATCGATAAGCAGGGCCAGCCCGTTGGCTTGGGCGAGACCGGCGAATTGGTCATCGGTGGCGTGGGCCTGGCCAGCTACCTGGACCCGCAGAAGGATGCGGAGAAATACGCGCCGCTGGAATCCATGGGCTGGCAGCGCGCTTACCGCACCGGTGACCACGTGCGCCTGGAAGAAGACGGCCTGTACTTTGTGGGCCGCGTGGATGACCAGGTAAAGATTGGCGGACGCCGCATTGAGCTGGGTGAGGTCGACGCAAATGTCGCCGCGCTGGATAACGTCTACAACTCCGCCGTGGCCGTGCAAAAGACCCCCGGCGGTGAATCCGTGCTGGTGGGGTACGTCTCGCTGGAAGATGAGGCGCGCGGTTTTAACCACGGCGTGGCCCACGAACGCCTGGCGGAAACCATGCCTGCGGCGCTGGTCCCGCGCATCTGCGTGATGGATAAGCTGCCGGTGCGCACCTCCGGCAAGGTGGATAAGAAGGCGCTGCCGTGGCCGCTGCCCGGCGTCGGCGTGGAATCGACCACGCTGACAGAGACCGAGAAGTGGCTGGCCGAGCTCTGGGTCGAGACCCTCGGTGTATCCGTGGAGGATGAGAACGCCGATTTCTTCGACCTTGGCGGCACCTCCCTGGCCGCGGCGACGCTGGTGGGCCACATCCGCGATCGCTACCCCACCGTGGCCGTGCGCGATCTCTATGATCACCCACGTCTTGGTTCGCTGGCAGAACTTATCGCCGGCGCCGAACCGCGCCCCGCGGCGGAGCAACAGAAACCGCTGCGCGAGGTCACCCCCGTGGGCGCTAAGACCCGCATGGCCCAAACGCTACTGCAGATCCCCGCCATGACGCTGGCGGCGACCACCTGGCTGGCCTGGCTCATGCTGGGCTCGACCGTGGCCTCCGCCTTGGGCGTTAATTGGGCACAGTCCTTCCCGTGGTGGCTGGTCATCGCGCTGGTGCTCATCTTTGCCACGCCGCTGGGGCGCATCCCCATCGGTGGCTTTGGCGCGCGCCTGATTACCGCCGGCATCACGCCCGGCGATTACCCGCGCGGCGGTTCGATCCACCTGCGCATTTGGGCCGCGGAGCGGTGGGCCGATGCCTCGGGATCGCGCTCCATTGCGGGCGCCACCTGGGTCAATAACTACGCCCGCGCCCTAGGCGTGAAGATGAAGCGCGGCGTGGATCTACACTCGCTGCCACCGGTGACGGGCCTGCTCACCCTAGGCAAGCACGCCGCGGTGGAACTGGAGGTCGATCTCACCGGCTACTGGCTGGACGGCGACGTCCTCCACGTCGGCGCCATCGACATCAAGGAAGGCGCCCGCGTAGGCGCGCGCTCCACCCTGCTCCCTGGCACCGTGGTGGGCAAGTACGCCCACGTGGAGGCGGGTTCCACCGTCACCGGCCGCAAGAAGATCAAGGACGGCCAGCGCTGGTCCGGCTCGCCCGCCAAGAAGGTGGGCCGCTCCAAGCACCGCTTCCCCTCCAAGCCGCCAAAGCGCCACCCCTGGTGGGTGGCCATTTACGGTGCGACCTCTCTCTTCCTGGCCGCGCAGCCGCTCATCGCGCTGCTTATCGGCGCCATCGTGGATTTAGCACTGGTGCATTCCACCTCCGGCAACCGCTTCATCGGCGCGGTGCTTTTCGCTCCCCTTGCGGCGCTTGCGGCCTTTGCCACCTACATGCTGCAGACCTGGCTGGGCGTGCGCATCCTGTCCATCGGCATCTCACCCGGCGTGAACCCGGTGCGCTCTGCCGCCGGTTGGCGCCTGTGGGCCATCGAGCGCCTCATGGATGAGGCCCGCACGCAGCTCTTCCCGCTCTACGCCTCGCAGCTGACCCCGCGGTGGCTGCGCGCTTTGGGCGCGCGCATTGGCAAGGACGTGGAGATTTCCACCGCCGTGATGATCCCCGTGCTCACGGACGTCAAAGACGGCGCCTTCCTTGCCGATGACACCATGATCGGCGGCTACGAGCTCGGCGGTGGCTGGATTCACTCCGGCGAGGCCAAGGTGGGCAAGCGTTCCTTCGTGGGCAACTCCAGCATCACGGCACCCGGGCGCAAGCTTTCCAAGAACTCGCTGGTCGCGGTGCTGTCCTCCACCCCGAAGAAGACCAAGTCCGGCGCCAACTGGTGGGGCTCCCCGCCAGAGCGCATGCGGCGTGTTGCCGCGCAGGTCGATGCCCCCGCCGAGTCCGCCGAGGCCCTGACCTATAACCCGGGTTTTAAGCTCAAGGCCGCCCGCGGCATCGTGGAGACCATGCGCCTGCTCGCGCCGATGTTCTCGGCCATGCTGCTCGCCGCCACCCTGGGGACGCTGTATTACCTGCTTGCCGATGTCGGCTTCCCCACCACCTGGGCCCTTTCCGGCCTCGTGCTCATGGCGATGGGCGCTATCGCCATGGCTGTGACCATCGCCGTGAAGTGGATCTGCGTGGGCACCCACAGCGCGGCCGACCACCCGCTGTGGAGCGCCTTCGTCTGGCTCAACGAGTTGCAAGACACCTTCGTAGAGGTCGTCGCCGCCCCGTGGTTCTTCCAGCACACCTACGGCACAGGAGAGATCAACCTGGGTCTGCGGGGGCTGGGCGTGGACATTGGCAAGGGCGCCTGGATCGATTCCTACTGGTTCCCAGAAACCGATCTCTGCCACGTCGGCGCCGGTGCTTCCGTGGGGCCTGGCACCGTGGTGCAGACCCACCTATTCCAGGACCGCGTGATGAGCCTGGATACCGTCACCATCGAGGCCGGCTCCACGCTCGCCTCCCACTCGGTGGCGCTACCCGCCTCGCTCATTGGTAAGTCCAGCACCGTCGGCCCCGGCTCGCTGGTCATGCGCGGCGACCGCGTCCCCGCCAACGCCATCTGGCAGGGCAACCCCATTGAGCCGTGGGGATAGCCCACGCCTGGATCCGGAGTTATGTAAGCAAAAGACCCCTCCTCAGCCAAGCCGCTGAACGGTTGACCACCACGAGGAGGGGAATACTATACCGAGTATAATCGGACGTGCCGCCTCAATCAAAAATATTTTTAAAGAGCCTTTAAGTTGGTAGCCATGAGTAGTAAAAGGATTAAAAAAGAGTGGTTATCAGAAAACAGGTTGGAGCCCTACCTTACAAAAACTGGTGGATCCACAGATAAGGCTTTTGAGCTCTACGAACTCGATCGCCACCTTAGTGCTTCCCTTTTTCATGAGATAGCCTTCATCGAAGTAGCATTACGTAACTCAGTTTCTGGATATCTCAGCTCCGAATACGGAGATGATTGGTATTGCAAGCTCGAGATGGGGTTCGATAAACGGGTTCGAGACAATATCACAGAAGCATGGAATAGCCTGCCAACAGACTTCACCAAGAATACCGAACGAAGCAAAAGGCTGGGAGGACGGGTCATTGCTGCTTCCATGTTTAGAACTTGGACAAATATCCTCGATACAGGAGGCTCCACGGGCTTACCAGCCCCTTTCAACAATGCTGATCATGACAGAATCTGGTCCCGCCAAGCCTTAATTTCTGTCTTTCCAGGTGCGAATTCAGTAGCTCGGAAGAAAGATCCTGAATTTTCCACTCACGGTCTGACCCGTAAGTGGGTTCATTCCAAAATCCTCGAGATAAAGAAAATTAGAAATAGGGTTGCGCATCACGAGTCTGTAGTCCTTCGCGGCATCCCTGTCACGGGCACAGATACTCGATTACGGCCTAGAGAATGCCACGAGGCCTGCCAAGATGTAGCAGCGATGTTGGACCGTGATTTAGCCTCTTACCTCACGGAAAACCTGCCCACAACAGCAATTCTCACCGAGTTGGGCACCTTCTACGCAAGTCTAAATAATTCAAACAAATCATAAATGACCCACCTTCCCTAGGCCGCTAAAGCCTAAGTACCAACCCAACGACAGGGAAAGCAGGTCATTGTGTGCCGGGCCTATTAAACCCGAGACACGCTATCTTCTACACGTGGCGGTCCAGCCAATCCACAACGGTATCGAGGGCCTGATCAGCGGCGGGCTCGTTAAATACCTCGTGCTTCTGGCCCTCCCAGTTGATGTATTCCACATCTTCAGAGGAAATGGAGTTGTACCAGTCCTGGGAGAAGTACGGCGGAACAATGCCGTCCTTGGTGCCGTGCATGATAAGCGTCGGCGCGGTGAACAAGTCCGCATTGACGGCATCATAGGTTGCAATAGCACCCAGCTGCAGCGCGGTACCGGCGCTGGTCTTCTGCGCGATAAGCGGGCTGGTAGCGTACTCGTCCTTCACGGCCTGGCTGGTGGAAATGCCCTCCGTGAACGGGTTAGACAACATGACCTTCTTAGAAAGCTCCGGCGACTGCGCACCAATGTGGGTGCGGTGCGGGATTAGGTTCTGCGCGTAGTTGGCGTTAAAGCTGGTGATATCCGCCAGCGGCAGGCGCTCGAACAGGGTGGGGTCGAGCTGCTTTTGCACCTCAGAAATTTCTTCTGGGGTGACGGTCTGGCCGGTTGCCTTCTTACCGGACAGGTTCAATGGTGCACCGCCACCATTGGTGATGATGCCATCGACCTTGCCAGGTTCACGGATACCGTACGCCTGCACGGTCAGCGAGCCCATGGAGTGACCCAACAGGAAGGTCTTTACATCGGGGTGCTCGCCCTTGGCCATATCGACGACGCGGTCGAAGTCATTGAGGATGTACTGGAAGTTATCAATGTGCCCCAGCGGCGTGCTGCCAGATGCAGATTTACCGTGTCCACGGTGGTCCAGGCGGTAGACGTTGTATCCAGCATCCAGCAGGCGCTTGGCCACGTAGTCATAGCGCCCAGAGTGTTCAGAGACGCCATGGGCCAATACGACATTGCCACGCGGGTTTTCTACCAGCTGCTTGCGGTAGTAGATCTTCACGCCTTCGCCATCGTGGCTATCAAAGTAGCCGTCTTCATCGGCAATCTGCTTATCAGACACCGTCGAACGGCCAAGCACGTCGGTCTTATCGGCCGCTGCCTCCGCGGCTGCTTCGCTGCCACCGGCAAATGCGGTGGCAGTGAGCGTTCCCGATACTGCAATCGGTGCCATGGATACAGCGGTCGCGGTAGCCAAGACACACAGTTTCTTCCTTATCATGTACATACTCCTTAGATGTGGGTTATGCCACGCATACGGGCAAGATGACTCTTAGGTCACCCTAATAGTAGTTTCCCCGGGAACGTAACTCAAGAAGTTTTTATTTATGGCTGCTGATTCCCTAATAAATATCCGCATGAGTCACGCCCTCGCCACAGCTACGGTTCAGCCGTGAAGGCCATAGACACAGCAAAGCGGGAAGACCGATTATCACGATCTTCCCACTACAAAAGGCGCTAAGACTTAAAGCTACTAATCACCAATCTGGTCGCGCCCACGCTTAACAATGTTCGTGTCCGGCTCCCCCACCAATTCATGGTCCTTGTTGGTGTACTCGAATTTCGAGAGCACATAGCGCATCGCATTGACACGAGCGCGCTTCTTGTCATTGGACTTGATGGTAATCCACGGCGATTCTTCCGTATCCGTATAGCGGAACTGCTCTTCCTTCGCGCGCGTGTAGTCATCCCACTTATCCAGGGAAGCCAGGTCCATCGGCGAGAGCTTCCACTGGCGCACCGGATCAATCTGGCGGATGGCAAAGCGCGTGCGCTGTTCCTTCCTAGTAACCGAGAACCACAGTTTGGTTAACGAGATACCCGATCCCAAGAGCATGTTTTCCAACATGGGTACCTCGCGCAGGAACTCCGCATGCTGGGACTCGGTGCAAAAGCCCATAACCCGTTCCACACCGGAGCGGTTGTACCAGGAGCGGTCAAAAAAGACGATCTCTCCCGCAGCAGGGAAATGCTCGATATAGCGCTGGAAGTACCACGACGTGGATTCGCGCGGTGAAGGCTTCTCCAAAGCCACGGTGCGCGCACCACGCGGGTTCAGGTGCTCATTAAAGCGCTTGATGGTACCGCCCTTGCCAGCAGCATCGCGGCCCTCAAATAGGATGATATGGCGCTGGCCGGTTTCCTTGGTCCAGTTCTGCCACTTCAAAAGCTCAATCTGCAGCGAGCGCTTAATAGTGTCGTATTCATCACGCGTCATGCGCTCGTCATAAGGATAATTCTCACGCCACGTCTCCACGGGAGAACCATCCGGCATGATCAGCGACGGATCGTCTTCATCCGCTCCATCGACGACAAAGCCGTCCGTCTTTGCAAGGTCAATCTCAGGGAGTTCGTCGTCTTTAATATCAGCCATGCACTTAGTGTAACCCGTTCGATGGCTTCTAGCGCGCCAAAAGGCAACGCCGCCCCTGCATACAGGTATATAAAACAGAAAACGAAAAATGACCTGCCCCAAACGGGACAGGTCATTCTACTTCAGGAGCTTTATAAGCTCACTTTAGAAGGCTGTTCTTACTGGAACATGCCGAGCAGCTTGGAAGCAGCGTCAGCGATGTTCAAGAACGGTTCGAACGCCTTGTAGATAGCCTCACCGAAGGTGTAGAGGTTAGAAGCAAAGGAAGAAAGTTGCTCTTGCATTGTGTCTCCTTAAAAAGAATTAAATTAGAATTCGTATACGTTCTGGTGGCTGGAACCAGCGAAGAGCGGGAAGTTGGAGCTTACCGCACCGAAGCTCTCCTTACCAGTGGTGACGAGGGAGTGAACAGCCTCGACAATGTTGTGCCACTGGGTCCAAGTGGTAACGAAGTTGTCCAGGTGCATCTGGATGGTGGAGAGATCCATAATTGAACTCCTAAAGTATGTCCGAAGCTTTCTGCCCCGGAGGGGTTTGCAGTTTGCAGACACCCTCAGTGGGCGTCACAAGAGATATTTTGGCACAACTTCGATTGAAAGCAAGTCCACTTCGCGGAAAATTTTCGCCTTTTTCGACTTGCACTGAAATGGTCCTGTTTTTTATATAGATACGCGATGGAATTTATGACGTCCAGACAAGGCTGTGAGCTGCGGTTTTAGTATTCCCGCACCGCGATTTAGTTAATTTCGGGTGAACACTGTAACACCCGAGGGTGCAAATACCGATATACATAACTCTCTAATGTCTGTAGACGCAGCCAAAATTTTCTTGCGCCTATCGCCCGCTCCAGTACCCACATCGGGGGGTATTGTGACGTATGTGGCTGATGTTATCAGGTAAGGGGACACTTATTTAGCCTCAGTCACCTAGTTTTCGGCGCTCCATGAAGAAGCTGTCATGACTCAAGAAAGATGCCAATGACTAGCATTTTCGTCGTTTATGCCGCGATTCAACGAAATTTCATCGTTGCAGTAACACGACAAGCGCACAGAATGCCTTAGACACGCCGAAGCGCCCCACCATTGTGCGGTATATGCACATTGAAGGGGCGCATTGACACTTACCGTGCCTCCGCTAAGGCCTTGACACGTATACCTCTTATATCGCCTGAGAGGCGTATATAAGGGCTATACGGCAGGCTTTCTAGGCTCTTAGCCTAGAAACCCATGCCGCCCATAGCGTCAGCGTCAGGCATAGCGTTGTTGGAGCCGGCAGGCTCTGGCTTATCAGCCACAACGGCCTCGGTGGTCAGGAACAGTGCTGCAATGGATGCAGCGTTCTGCAGTGCGGAGCGGGTGACCTTAACCGGGTCATTGATGCCGGATTCCATGAGGTTGACGTACTCACCGGTGGCGGCGTTGAGGCCCTCGCCGGCAGGCAGGCCGGAGACCTTGTCGGCCACCACGCCAGGCTCGAGGCCAGCGTTGTGAGCGATCTGCTTGAGCGGTGCAGACAGTGCCTCGCGGACGATCTTTACACCGGTTGCCTCATCGCCTTCGGCCTCGATGGAGTCAAGAACGGAAGCGGCCTGCAGCAGGGCAACGCCACCGCCGGCAACGATGCCTTCTTCCACGGCTGCCTTGGCGTTACGCACGGCATCCTCGATGCGGTGCTTGCGCTCCTTGAGCTCAACCTCGGTGGCGGCACCGACCTTGAGCACGGCCACGCCGCCGGAGAGCTTAGCCAGGCGCTCCTGCAGCTTCTCGCGGTCGTAGTCGGAATCGGAGTTCTCGATCTCGGCGCGGATCTGCTTGATGCGGCCATCGATCTGCTCCTGGGTGCCAGCACCCTGGACGATGGTGGTCTCATCCTTGGTGACAACGACCTTGCGTGCCTGGCCCAGGTACTCGAGCTCGGCGGTCTCGAGGGAGAGGCCAACTTCTTCGGAGATGACCTGGCCGCCGGTCAGGATGGCCATGTCCTGCAGGGTGGCCTTGCGGCGGTCACCGAAGCCCGGAGCCTTCACGGCAACGGACTTGAAGGTGCCGCGGATCTTGTTAACCACGAGGGTGGACAGGGCTTCGCCCTCAACGTCCTCGGCGATGATCAGCAGCGGCTTGCCGGACTGCATGACCTTCTCCAGCAGCGGGACGAGGTCCTTGATATTGGAGATCTTGGAGGACACCAGCAGGATGTAGGGATCCTCAAGGACTGCCTCCTGGCGCTCCATATCGGTAGCGAAGTAGCCGGAAATGTAGCCCTTATCAAAGCGCATGCCCTCGGTAACCTCGAGGTCAACGCCGAAGGTGTTGGACTCTTCCACGGTGATAACGGAATCCTTGTTTACGGAACCGTTGCCCACGGTGTACATTGCCTCAGCGATCTTCTCACCAATTGCTGGATCCGCAGCGGAAATACCAGCGGTGGTAGCGATCTGCTCCTGGGTTTCTACTTCCTTTGCGGAAGACAGCAGGGAGTCCACAACCTTCTTGGTAGCGGTCTCGATGCCGCGCTTGATGCCCATGGGGTTGGAACCAGCAGCTACGTTGCGCAGACCCTCACGCACGAGTGCCTGTGCCAGAACGGTTGCGGTGGTGGTGCCGTCACCGGCGACGTCATCGGTCTTCTTGGCAACTTCCTTGACCAGCTCGGCGCCGATCTTCTCGTAAGCATCCTCGAGCTCGATTTCGCGAGCGATGGAAACGCCGTCATTGGTAATGGTCGGCGCGCCCCAAGACTTTTCTAGGACGACGTTGCGGCCCTTAGGGCCGAGGGTGACCTTGACTGCGTCAGCCAGAGTATTCAGGCCGCGCTCAAGGCCGCGGCGGGCCTCTTCATCAAAAGCGATAATCTTTGCCATAGTGTTTGTGCTCCTTGGATTTATTGAGGACGACACTCACGTCTTTCTCGCTGCGGACGCCCGCGACGGCATGGCTGGTGAGTGTGAACCAACCTCAACCACAACGATGGAGATTTATCTAGCACTCATTCTGTGCGAGTGCTAACGACTATTCTGGCACTCTCCTACCCCGACTGCAAGGTGCAACGCGCTTGCCTCTAGCGATCTGGCGCCTCCCGCAGAGGCGCCAGATGTAGACGTACATATGCGTATATATAAGGAAGCGTCCTACTGCGCGGCCGCCGCAGCCTTGTCCTGGTTGTCGGTCTGCTCAGGGGCTTGCACCTTGCGCGCGGTCCAGCGGTAGATGAAGCTGAGCGCCACGATAAATAGCACGATGCCGAGCACCGTCGCGGAGGTACCGCCGGAAAAGACCTCCAGCGGGCTATCCCCGCCGGAGCCGGCGATGATGGCGGCATTGACCACACCGAAGAGAGACTCGCCCACGATGAGGCCGGTGGCCAACAGCGTGCCCATGCGCTTGGCAAACTCCGGGCGGGATTGGCGTGCGGCCCACTTATTATAAAAGGTACCCAGGATGGCGCCGATGGGAATGACGATGGTCAGTGCTGCGGGCAAGTACATGCCCATGCCGACGGCAAGCGGAGACAGCGAGCCCTTGGAAGTGAACTTGTGCAGGCACTCGTCCACGATGATGAGAACGGCACCGATGCCCATGCCGGTAAAGATGAGGCTCCAGTTCAGCGAATTTTCAAAAATGCCGGAGGCCACCGAGGACATCAGGGCGGCCTGCGGGGCAGCAAGGGCATCCTCGCCGGCGCCTTCCATACCCTGGAAACCGAATCCGGTGAGCATGAGCTGCAGGATGGGCGGGATCACCAGGGAGCCGAAGACCACGCCAATGATCAGCGCCACCTGCTGCTTCCACGGGGTAGCACCCACCAATTGACCGGTCTTCAGATCCTGCAGGTTGTCATTGGAAATGGTCGCAATGCCAAAGACAATGGCGGCGGTAAAGAGCGTATAGGCCACCAGCGAGAGCGGCTCCGCGCTGGTGCCTCGGGTAACCGCCGCGATAACCAGCGATGCGGTGAGCACGGCAATGACACCGATGGAAGAAATGGGTGAATTAGACGCACCAATCAAACCGGCCATGTAGCCACAGACGGAGGCAATGATCAGGCCGACAAGCAGGGTAAAGAGCACGGAGACGGTAATGAGCACCACCATGTGATCATGGATATCGGTTCCCTGCACGAAGTCCCACAGCAAGAGCGCGATGGGAACCATCAGCACCACGATGGTGGTGACCACATAGGGGAAGGGAATATCGCGCTCGGTCACATCGACTGCGCCACCGGATTTGCGGGTGCGCGACGAGGCCAAGGACTGGCGGATGCCCACGGTAATCGGCCCGGCTATCTTGATAAGGGTCCAGATGGCAGCAATGGCCATGGTGCCCACGCCGATGAAGCGGATGTCATCGGCGAAGGTGGTATCGACGACATCGGCAAGCGCGGCAGCAGGGCCCACATCGCCGGAGGTGCGGATGGGCAGCAGGACGAAGTAGGAAATGACCACGCCGACCAGCATCGCAATGCCCACCGGCAGGCCCACCAGGTGGCCCACGCCAATGAGCGCGGTGGACAGGCTCGCGCCCAGCGTGGTGGCGCCGGAGCCGAGCTTGAAATAGGTAGACACCTCGGCGGCCGCGGCCTTCATCGAGGTCAATAACGCCATCGCGGCGGAGACCAGGCCACCGACGACGATGACGCGCAGGCCCTTGGCATTCTCCCCGTGGCTGGAGTCGTCGCCGTTCTCATCGCCAACGCGGAGGACCTCCGCGGCGGCAACACCTTCCGGATAAGGGAGATCGGAACCGGTGACCAGCGCGCGGCGCAGCGGGATGGAATACATCACGCCCAGCACACCGCCGATGATGCACACGCCTGCGGTTTTGAAGAATCCAAAGCCTTGCCAATAGCCCACCATGACCAGGCCGGGCAGGACGAAGATGATGGCGGACAACGTGCCTGCGGCCGAGGCAATGGTCTGCACAATGTTGTTTTCTTTGATGTTGTGCCCGGCAAACCGGCGCAACACCGCCATGGAAATCACGGCGGCGGGAATAGAGGTGGCAAACGTCAGGCCCACCTTCAGGCCCAGGTAGACGTTAGCGGCGGTAAAAATGAGGGTAATCAGGCCGCCGATGATGACCCCGCGCAGGGTCAACTCGGGCAGGCTGGCCTGCGAACCGGCGGCGGGAGCTTGCGTAGACGCCATGCCAGGTCCTTTCTAGTATTGCTTCACTGTTTTTAATCTCAACCATCTTCGCGTCGGCCACCGGAAGGTACCTGGCGGGAAGATGGGGAAAATTCTAGGCCACCGCCGCCCCGTGTACCTATTCCGTTTAATTTATGGCTTACTTTATGGCCCGCGCACGGCAGGGTACCGTGGAGTGCATGACAAATATCATTGACAGCGTACGCAGTGACCGCGACACCATCTTCCGCCAGCTCAGCGAGCTCGTGGGATTCAATTCCGTCCACAATGAGCCGGGCTTGGAAGACCAAGCCAAGGGCGCAAGCCAGTGGGTAAAGACCGCGCTGGAAGAGGCCGGGGCAACGGTAGAAACCATCACCACCGCGGATGGTTCCACCGCCATTTTGGGCGAGCGCAAGGGCGAGGAAGGCGCCAAGACCGTCCTTTTGTACTCGCACTACGACGTGGTCCCCGCCGGTGACCGCGCGGCGTGGGAGGCTGATCCCTTCACCCTGACCGAGCGCGCCGATGCCGAGGGCACCACCCGCTGGTACGGCCGCGGCGCGGCGGACTGCAAGGGCAATGTGGCCATGCACCTGGCGGCCTTGCGCGCCCTCGAGGCCAATGGCGGCACCAAGGTGAACCTCAAGTACCTCATCGAGGGCTCCGAGGAACGCGGCGGCGAGGGACTGTCCCAACTCATCAAGGACCGCCCGGAGCTTTTCGCTGCCGATGCCATCCTGATCGCGGATGCCGGCAATGCCGCGGTGGGCCAGCCCACCTTGACCACCTCCCTGCGCGGCGGCGCGCAGATTGAGGTCGAGGTCAATACCCTGGCCGCGCCCGTGCACTCCGGCCAATTCGGCGGCGCGGCCCCGGATGCGGTGAAGGCGCTGATGCGCACGCTGGATTCGCTCACGGATGAGTACGGCCGCACCACCATCGATGGCGTGGATACGAGCGCCCACTGGCAGGGCCAGGAATACCCGGCCGAGGCCTTCCGCGGCGATGCGCAGCTGCTCGAGGGCACCGAGATCATGGGCTCCAAGGATCCGGAGGGCGCTACCCCGGTGGCGGATATGGTGTGGTCCCGCCCGGCCATTTCCGTAACCGGCTTTACCTCTACCCCGGTGGCTGAGGCCGTCAACGCCGTTCCCGCTACCGCGGCGGCCAAGCTGAATCTGCGCGTTCCGGCCGGCACCGATGCCCGTGCCATCGGTGAGGCCGTCTGCGAGCACGTGAAGAACCACGCCCCTTGGGGCGCACACGTCAAGGCAGAGGTCGTGGAGGCCAATGCCGGTTTCTCCACCGACCCGGAAAAGCCCGCCGTCGCACTATTGGGACAGTGCCTATCCGAGGCCTACGGCAAGGACACCGCGGCACAGGGCATGGGCGGTTCCATCCCGCTAACCACCGAGCTGCAGGAGGCACACCCCAACGCGGAAATCGCTCTCTACGGCGTGGAAGAGCCCAAGTGCACCATCCACTCCGCCAATGAGTCCGTCGATCCCACCGAGATCGAGCACGTCGCCGCCGCGGAGGCTCTTTTCTTGCAGCGCTACGCTTAAAAAGCGCGCAACGGCGGCATATAATACTGTGCACGAAAAGTAATCTTTCGAAGTTGTGGAAAAACCGGTAAACTTTTGACGAGTTGACCCCGTTTCCGGCCACGCTACTTGCACAAGTGGGACAGTTCGCACTCGGCCGAGTGCGAACTGTCTTGGCGTGTATATGCTCCCGGCGCATATGCCCCACGCACCACGGCACCGAGGGTCTGAGAACTTGACACAACCTAAGGAGCGCAGATTCCAACGTGCTAATACTTCTGGGTGCCCTCATCGTTGCCACCGTGGTTGCACCGCTGCTCATTATGAATGTGGGCCGCCCAGCCTTTGGTTTATTGGCAATAGTTCCCGGTGTCGGTTTCGTGTGGACCCTCGCGCACTTTGCCCGGGGCACTTTCCGTGACGGCGGCACGCTGAATTACACCATCGAGTGGATGCCGGCCGCGCACCTCGCCGTGGATCTGCGCATGGATGCCTTGGGCGGGCTCTTTAGCCTCATCATCTTAGGGATGGGCGCTCTGGTCCTGCTGTATTGCTGGGGTTATTTCGATTCCACGCGCCGCCGCCTTGCCATGTTCGCCGGCCAAATGGTGGGCTTTGCCACCGCCATGTTTGGCCTTGTGGCCTCCGATAGCCTGCTGCTCATGTACGTCTTCTGGGAGATCACCTCCCTCCTTTCGTGCCTATTGGTCAGCTACTACGCCGAGCGCGCCTCCTCGCGCCGCGCCGCGCAGCAAGCCCTGATGGTCACCGTCTTGGGTGGCCTGTCCATGCTGATGGGCATCTGCCTGCTCGGCCGGCAGACCGGGGCGTGGACGTTTAGTGAAATCCACGCCTACGATCACTTCCCCCAAACGCCATACGTCACCGTCGCCATCGTGCTCATCCTGGTCGGCGCGCTGACCAAATCCGCCATCGTGCCGGCGCACTTCTGGCTGCCGGGTGCTATGGCAGCGCCAACGCCGGTCTCGGCGTACCTGCACTCCGCCGCCATGGTCAAGGCCGGAATCTACCTGGTCGCGCGCCTGGCACCGGATATGTACGAGGTAGCCACCTGGCACCTCGTGGTCATTTCCTTGGGCGTGTTTACCATGCTGCTCGGCGGCTGGATGGCGCTGAAGCAAAAGGACCTCAAGCTCATTTTGGCCTATGGCACGGTCTCCCAGCTGGGCTTTATTACCTCCATCGTGGCGGTTGGCTCCCGGGAGGCCATGCAGGCGGGCCTGGCGCTGACCTTTGCCCACTCGCTCTTTAAGGCCGCACTGTTCATGGTGGTCGGCGCCATCGATCACTGCTCGGGCACGCGCGATATTACGAAGCTATCTGGCCTTGGGCGCAGGCAGCCCTTCCTCTACGGCATCGCGGTAATCTCCGCCCTGTCCATGGCTGGTGTTCCCCCGCTCTTTGGCTTTGTGTCCAAGGAGGCCGTGCTGGAATCCACCATGCACGAAGAACTACTCATTGGCATGCCGCGCAATATGATCCTGGTGGCCTATGTGGCAGGTTCCATCCTTACTATGGCCTATGCCCTGCGCTTTTTGTGGGGTGCCTTTGCCTCCAAGAATCTCCCTGACGATAAGGACGGCGTTTCTGCGGCTGTGGCCACGATGCACAAGGTCAACGTGGGCCTGTGGCTCGCCCCGGCAGTGCTCACCGCGCTGACCATCGCGCTTGGCCTCGCGCCGCAGGCGCTTTCGGCGGCCATCGATCAGCACCTCGATTCCACCTTTGGGGCAGGCGAGCACCACGGCCTGGCCCTCTGGCACGGGTGGTCGGTGACCTTGGGCGTCTCCGCCATCATCATCGTGGCCGGAATCATCGTGCACTGGCGCCGCCAGGTCCTGGAGCAATGGCAGTTTGCGTACCCCGCGCTTGGCGATGCCGACGCCGTCTACGACAAGGTCATCTCCACCCTGCGCAAGCTCTCCCTGCGCACCACGGCCGTGACCCAGCGCGGTTCGCTGCAGCTCAACCTGACTGTCATCTTCGCCACCCTGATGGTGCTGCCGCTGACCATGCTGATTACCGGTGATCTCACGGATATCCGCATGGTGGTTGCGGAAAACCCCTGGCAGATTGTCGCCGCCATCATCATGATGGTGGCCGCCATTGCCGCCACGGTGACCGATAACCGTCTCTCTGCCGTCATCATCGTCGGCATTACCGGCTATTCCTTGTCTTTCGTCTTTGCCATCCATGGTGCCCCGGACTTGGCGCTGACCCAGCTGCTCACGGAAACCATCATCATGGTGCTATTCATGCTGGTGCTGCGCCGCATCCCGGCGTCTACCGAGTGGAAGCAGGACCCGAAGATGGGCCGCCTGCGCGCCTGGCTCTCCGTTGGCACCGGTCTGACCGTCACCATCGTGGCGATGTTCGCCATCAACGCGCGCTCTGCCGAGCCCATCTCGCAGTACATGCCGGAGCTGGCCAAGGAAATCGGCCACGGCGCCAATGCCGTCAACGTCTTGCTGGTGGACCTGCGCGCCTGGGATACCTTTGGCGAGATCACGGTGATCATCATCGCCGCGCTCGGCGTGGCCTCCCTGATTTATCGCACCCAATCCTTCTCCAGGGATAGCCGCCGGCCCACCCTACAGGTCACCGGCCGGCGCTGGCTGGCCGCGGGCGCGGAATCGGAGCAGGCGCTCAACCGCTCGCTGATGATCGATGTCTCCACCCGCGTGCTCTTCCCCTCCATGATGGCGCTGTCGTTCTACTTTTTCTTCGCCGGGCACAATGCGCCAGGCGGCGGCTTCGCCGGTGGTCTTGTAGCCGCGCTCGCGCTCATCCTGCGCTACCTGGCCGGTGGCCGCGCGGAGCTCGATGAGGCCCTGCCCATCGATGCCGGGCGCACCATGGGCGCAGGTCTCTCCTTCTCCGCCTTGGCGGTGGTGGTGCCGATGTTCTTTGGCCATCCGCCGCTTACCAGCGGATATACCTCGCCCGAGATCCCGCTTATCGGCGCGGTCTCGCTGCCTTCGGCGCTGGTCTTTGACCTTGGCGTCTACCTCATCGTCGTGGGGCTCACGCTCTACGTGCTCAGCTCGCTCGGCGCCAAGCTGGATGAGGAAGAAGAGATGCGTAAGCAGCGCGCCCGCGACCGCGCCCGTTCCCTTGCGCGGAAGAACCGGGAGCGCAGCACCAAGCAGAAGGCCCAAAGGGCGCAAAAACAAGAGAAGAAACAAGAAAAGATACCAGCGGCAACGAGCCCCTCCGGCACAGATTCCGGGGACAACGCAGGAAAGGAGAAATAAATGCAAGCCAACCTCTTCCTCCTGCTCGCCGCCGGAGTGATGGTTTCTGCGGGCATCTACCTCTTGCTCGACCGCGCCATGACCAAGATGCTGCTCGGGCTGCTCTTGCTGGGCAATGGCGCCAACCTCTTCATGCTGCAGGCCGGTGGCCCGGCGGGCTCGCCGCCTATCGATGGCCGCGAGGCCCAGCCCTACGGCAGCGATATTGCAGACCCTCTTACCCAAGCGATGATTCTTACCGCCATCGTCATTTCCATGGCGTTGACGGCCTTCATCCTCACCTTGGCCTACCGCCAGTACCGCTACCGCACTGCCGACGTCATTGAAGATGACGCCGAAGACACCGCGATTGCCGCCAAGGCCTCCAAGCCCGGCAACGCCGCGGCGAGCGCAGACCATGATGCCTCCAATGACCCCGCCACCGGGCGCGCCACCAAGGAAGGCGATAATTTCGGCCCCGAGTCCTTCGAGGAGCCAGTGAAGGGAGCCGAAGATGACTGAGCCATTCCACCAGGCGGCCGAAACGATGTACCCGTACGTCGGCACCCTCATCCCGCTGCCCGTTATCATCCCGGCCGTGGCCGCGGCACTCTCTCTGCTTTTTGCCCGCATGCCTAATGTGCAGCGCCAGATTGCCTTTTTCTCCCTTCTGATTACGGCCGCGGTCAACGCGAGTCTGATCATAATAGTGGATTTTCATGGCATACAGACCCTGCAAATAGGCGGCTGGGATGCGCCGGTGGGTATCACGTTGGTCGCGGACCGGCTCTCCACGATGATCCTCTTTACCTCCTCCGTGGTGCTGTTCTCCGTTATCTGGTACGCCATCTCCCAGGGTGTGCGCGATGGCACCAAAGATGAACCGGTCGCGGTCTTTTTGCCTACCTACATGCTGCTGACCATGGGCGTGAATATCTCGTTCTTGGCCGGCGACTTGTTTAACCTCTACGTCGGCTTCGAGGTCTTCCTTGTGGCCTCGTATGTGCTGTTGACCTTGGGGGCATCGGCAGGCCGCGTGCGCGCCGGCGTGGGTTATGTCATGGTCTCGATGGCCTCATCCATGATCTTCCTGCTGGCGCTGGCGTATGTCTATGCCTCCGTCGGCACCATGAACATGGCCCAGATTGGCCAGCGCATGCAGGACATCCCGGAGGGCACCCGCACCGCCATCTTCGCCACCTTGCTCGTGGCCTTTGGCATTAAGGCCGCGGTGGTGCCGCTAGCCGCCTGGCTGCCGGACTCCTACCCCACCGCGCCCTCGCTGGTGACGGCCGTCTTCGCCGGCCTGCTGACCAAGGTCGGTGTGTACGCGATCATCCGCGCGCGCACGTCCATCTTTACCAATGGTGGGCTCGATACCGTGCTGATGTGGGTGGCGCTGGCCACCATGCTGGTGGGCATCCTGGGCGCCATCGCGCAGACCGATATTAAGCGTCTGCTGTCCTTTACCCTGGTCAGCCACATCGGTTATATGATCTTTGGCGTCTCCTTGGGCACCGCCCAGGGGCTATCCGGCGCCATTTTCTACGCCATCCACCACATTCTGGTGCAGACCGCGCTTTTCTTGGTCGTCGGCCTCATCGAGCGCCAGGCCGGTACCTCCTCGCTCCGGCGCCTGGGCTCGCTGATGTATTCCGCCCCGCTTATCGCCGTGCTGTATTTCATCCCGGCCATCAACCTGGGCGGCGTACCGCCGTTCTCTGGTTTCTTGGGCAAGATCATCCTCATTCAGGCAGGCGCCAATGAAGGCTCCTGGCTGGCATGGGTGCTTATCGGTGGCGCACTGGTGACCTCGCTGCTGACTCTTTATGTCATGATGCTGGTCTGGGCCAAGGGCTTCCAGCGCGACCGCGCCGATGCCCCCGAGGGTAACGTCGCCCTGGCTCGCCCCGCCCCGCTTTCCGATATCACCGATGAGGTCGAGTTCTCCTCCCGCCAGGACGTCGGCCGGGTGCCGTTCGGCATGGTGGGCGCCACAGCGCTGCTAGTCATCGCCTCGACCTCGATTACCTTCCTAGCCGGCCCGATTTCCGGCATTACTTCCCGCGCGGCCGAATCCGCGCAGGATACCTCCATTTATCAGTACGCCGTATTGGGCGAAAACGCCGATAACCCCACTCGGCACCTTGATCAGAAGGAGCGCTACGAAGGCGGCGCGGACTCCTACAAAGAGCGCAGCCACCTGCTGCCGGATCCAGACCCGGCCCACGAGCCGAAATCCACCACGCCGGAGACACCGACTTCGAAGACGCCGAGCGAGGATGCGCCGGGGAAATCGGGGGCATCGGAAAGCCCTACGCCAGTAAAGAAGGAGGCCCGCGATGACTAAGAGCCGCTTTGCCGGTGTGCGCTACCGCTTCCGGCCGTGGTTTACCGTCTGGATTACCGTCATGTGGTGCATGCTCATGGGCGAAATCACGGTGGGCAATGTGGTCGGCGGCCTCCTCGTCGCACTGGTCATTGTCTTTGCCCTGCCGCTGCCGGCGATGCCCATTGCCGGCGTCGAGGTCGCGTGGGGCAAATTCTTCCGCTACATGCTCCGCTGGTTCTGGGAGCTGTTTTACGCCTCCCTCAAGGTGGGCTGGCTGGCCTCAAGGCCGCAGCCGCTGCCCAAGACCGCCATCCTGGAATTGCCGATGCGCCTAGAAAATGAGTTCATCCTCTCCCTTGCCGTGACGCTATATAACCTGCAGCCGGGTGGAACGGTGACGGATATTGACATCGCCAATCGCATGATCACCATCCACATCCTGGATGCCCGGGATGAGGCGCAGATCCAGCGCGAAATCGATGCCGTGTCCCGCCTAGAATCTTCCATGATCGAGATCTTTGAAAGGAGCCACCCATAATGGATCCGCAGATCTATCACGCCATCCTGCTGGTTCCCGCATTCCTGCTGTGGGTCTCCGTATTAATCACCGTCTGGCGCATTATCGTAGGGCCCAACTCCCTCGACCGACTGGTGGGAATGGACGGTTTTACCGCCATGTTCCAATGCGCGCTGGCGACCTATATGTGCTGGTCGCTCGATACCTCCGTGGTCTCGGCCATGCTGGTCATCGCGCTGCTGGGCTTCATCTCCACCGTATCCGTCACCAGGTTTAGGAAGAGGGATAACCAATGAGTTGGTCACTAATCGCCGATATCCTCTCGCTCATCCTCGTCATCAGCGGCAGCCTGCTCATCCTCGCCGCCGCCATTGGCCTGGCGCGCTTTAAGGACACGATGTCCCGCGTGCATGCCGTGAGCAAGCCGCAGACCACCGGGCTCATCCTCACCATCATGGGTGCGTTCATCCGCATCACCGGGGCAGAATCATTCAGTATGGCCGAGCGTGGTGATTTGGGTATACTTATTTTGCTGGTACTGTTTGCGATGTTTACCAGCCCGGTGACCGCGCAGCGCACCTCACGTATCGCACGCCGTGAAGGCCTGTACGGTTCCGAGGAATCGATGTCGCGCAATGACCGCCCCGCCGGCCGTTCGCTGCGCCGCAAATAGGAGGCACCTTTAACCGTGAAAAAGCTATACGGACTGCCTACTCTGGCTACCCTTTTGGTTGCCTTCTTCATCTTCAGCATCTCCCGCTATAGCAAATACGACGGTCCCAATGCCTTCATCTGGCGCGTGCCGCTGGATTTGAAGATTTACTGGCTCGCCGGCGGCGAGGTGGCCGAGGGCGCCAACCTCTACGACAACGCCTACATTGGCAACCTGCCTTTTACCTACCCTCCCTTTGCCGGCACGCTATTCAAGTGGATTTCCTCGCTTGCCGATGACCCCCTTATCATCCTCTGGCAAGGCGGCACCATCCTTGCCTTATTGGCCGTCATCCTCATGGTCTTCCACGAGCGCGGCCTCAAACTATCGCCGCTGACCTGGGTCGTTGGCATCTTGCTGGTGCTGTGTGCCCCGGCCGTGGAGCCGATGTATGGCACCTTGTTCTACGGCCAGATCAACGTCTTTTTGATGTTCTTGGTCGCCCTCGATGTCATTCCCAAGAAGTGGGCCCTGCCCGGCATCGGCATCGGCCTCGCTGCCGGTTTGAAGCTCACCCCGGCCTTCATGGGGTTGGTGCTCCTATTCCAAAAACGCTGGTGGCAGGCGGTCATCAGCGTCCTTACCTTCGCGGTGACCGTGGCGATTGGTTTCGTCACCATCCCGGACGCCGAGGTGTTCTGGACCGATGCCATCTTCAATTCCTCCCGCGTGGGTGAACACACCAACCCGGGCGCGCAGTCTATCCGCTCGCTCATGGTGCGCGCATGGGGCATCGACGGCGGCTGGATGTGGCTCGCCGCCGTCGCGGTGGTCTTCGTCTTGACCTGCCTGGCACTGCGCACCGCGATGAAGCACAAGAATAACTCCGCCGCCATGGCCTTGGCCGGCATTAGCGCGTGCTTGGTCTCGCCCTTTTCCTGGTACCACCACTGGGTCTGGGTCTTCCCGCTGGCCATCGTGGTCCTCATCTCCGTCAACCAGGCACTGGGCAAGCGCCTGCGCGGTGTCATCGGCGCGCAAGTTTCAGCGCTGGTCTCCTTCGCGGCCATGTGCATCGTGCTCCTGCCCTATGTCTCCGCAGCCTTCTGGCTCGAAGCCGCCAACCGCTCGCTCAACCACTGGGATTTCCAGCCGTGGGCCATGCTCTTTTTCACCGGCTCCGGCATCCTCTACATCGCCTTTTATGCCCTCTGGGGATTCATCCCCGGCACCCAGCCCAGCGAGGACGAGCCCCACGCCGGCCAGCACGCGGCACAGCCCGCTGCCCAACCGCAGCACCATGCCCCGCTGCAGCAGGGTCAGCCGCAGCACTCCCAGGCGCAGCGCACCCAGGCTTCCGGTGTACCCGCAGCTGGTGCACCTGCGTCTGGCGCACCTGAGTCTGGCGCTACCTCGCAGGGTGCTTCTGCCCCCGATGAAACCGCAGAGTTCCCGGTATTTAACCCCGAGACCCGCGAGTTTCCTTCCACCGAGGGCTATACCGATATCCCGGCTCCCCCGTCCTACGGCGGCCGCCACGCTCGAGACAACGGCTAGGCAGCGCACACGTCGCGGATAGCTACCTGCTGTGTGGCACTAGGCGTGCGGTCACTGAGCGCGCACGCTTAGCGCTGGCCATCGGTTCGCTGATTAGTAGTTAGCTGATTAGCGCACCGGCCGGAAGGTGTGCAGCTCCCGGCAGGTTTCTTCGACGACATCGCGCCAGCTGCCGGTTTCTTGAAAGAGGCGGCGTTGGCGTTCGTATCCGGCGCCGCCGTCAATAATCTCGTGCACTAGGGCCAGCTCTTCCGCGCAGCCTAGCTCACGGGCTAAGGGAGTGAGCTCTTCTACCATCTGGGCCAGTTCATCTTTGACCCAAGCCTCGTCGGTGTCGCGCGAGGTAATAACGAGGGCATCCATGCCGTAGCGCGCCCCGCGCCATTTGTTTTCCGCCACGTGCCACGGCTGCAAGACGGGCAACTCCTCGCCCGCGTCGATCATGCGGTCATAGTGCACGACCAAGCAGTGCGTGAGCGCGACGACGGCGGAGAGCTCCCGCAGGTTCGAGGTCGCATCGGACACGCGGACCTCGACGGTGCCCCACTTCGAGGCTGGGCGAATATCAAAGTGCATCGAGCCGGTGTGGTTAATGACCCCGGAGATGGCCTGATCCCGCATATAGGACTGCCACTCGCCCCACGTGAAAAATTGGTAGGGCATGCCGGCGGTGGGCAGCTGTTGATAGAGCATCGTGCGATTGGAGGCGTAGCCCGTATCCAAGCCTTCCCACCCCGGCGAGCAGGCAGAGATAGCCAAGAGGTGGGGGTACTTTGTCATCAGCGCATTGATGATGGGCCAGACGCGATCCTCGTGGCTGATACCCACGTGAACATGGGTGCCCCATAGCAGCATCTGCTTGCCCCAGTACTGGGTGCGGGCGATGATCTCTTGATAGCTGGGTTTATCTGACAGCGGGTTTTCCCGGAAATCCGTAAACGGGTGCCCGCCTGAGGCCCACACATCGATGCCGAGCTTATCCGCGGCTTCCTCCACGGCGGCCAGCGAAGTTTCTAGCTCCGCCATGGCTTCCGGCACCGTGGTACAAATGCCCGTGACTAGTTCCACCGTATTCTGCAGGAATTCCTTTTCCACGTGAATATCGGGGTGGACGGCAGTGGCGAGATCGATCAACTCAGCCCCGCGCGGGACGAGATCGCGCGAGTCGCGGTCCACGAGCGCGACTTCCCATTCCACCCCGAGCGTGGGCTCGGGGGAACGGGCGAATACTTCTGCCGGAATCTTCACTGGTCCAGCTTAACGGGTGGCAGGTAATATTCCATGAATTTTATTTAGGCCTGGGGGACGGCGAGAGCGACCACGACGGCGCCGTCCTCTGTGGCTTCCTTGGGCAGGTCCTTATTCATGGGCTTTACTTCTGCCTGGTAGCGCGCGGCAACTTCCTTAGCCAGCGACTCCGCGGAGGCATCGCCCTCAGGGTAGAAGACGGTGGTCTTGGGCACGGTCAGGACATCGCCTGGCAGGTTGCCCACATAGCCCACCTTGAAGCCGCCGTCCTTCAACACATCGGCTTCGTTCTTGGCCTTATCGGATTCACCGGAGTTATTAAGCACGCTGACCTTAATGTCATTGCGGTCACGCGCGGCAGACGGCGCATCATTGCCGCCGGCCCGGGCTTCATCCCCGGCGCGGCCTTCACCGTGCTGATCGCGCGCGCCGGTATCGCGGTTGGCGTCGCGGTTAGCCTCGCCCTCGGCGCCGCCGTTCGGGTGCGCGTTCTCACCCTCGCGAGGCGGCTGGTTATTGGCGCCATCGGCACGGGAACCATCGCCGCGCGCGCCATCCGCGGCAGGGCCGTCGGCGCCGTTGCCCTCTTGGCCGCCATTGGCGGAGCCGTCTGACTTCGACTGCTCGGAATCGGAAGCGACGGTCGAATCATCGTCCTCCGAGGTCATGGCATAAAGGCCCCACAGGCCAAGCATCACGGCCACGGCGATAAGCACCATGGCGAGCCCGCGCAGTGGTAAACCGCTCTTTTTGGCGTGGGCGCCTCCCCCACCGCCGCCGGTCCTGGCCGCGGCGGCCCCGGCCCCAGCCCCGGCAGCGCCAGCAGCAACGTCCTCGCCGTCTACCTCATCGTCATAAGCGCCGTCGTAAGCACCTTCGTAGGCGTCGTCATAATATGCATCGCCGTAATCGGCCGCGGCGGCCTCGCCGGCGGCGTCGTCGAATTGCTGGTCGTATAGATTATCCGGATTCTCTTTAGTCACTTCAGTAACACTAGTAGCAGGTTCTAACGCGGTGGGGTATTTCCCCGCGCGGCGCGCCGCGTATTTTCGCGCTCCTCCCGCAGGCGCTTCAACCGGGCCACCAGGAGGGGATGGGATTCGGCGGCAGCGGGGGCATCGAGAAGCAGGTTGAGGCGTTGGTGATAGCGCACTGGCGAGATGTCCAGCTGCGCGCGAATGGCCTCTTCCTTGCGGCCAATGCTGCGCGGGGCGGTTTCCTCAAAGTCCAAAATGGCGGCGTCTAGGTCAGACAAGGGGTTCATGCTTAAACTGTAGAACATGACTATTCGTCCCATCGTTATCCACGGCGAGCCCGTGCTTCATCAGCCCACCACGCCGGTGGAAGAATCCGAGATTTCCAGCCCCGAGATGCAACAGCTCATCGCGGACATGTACGAGACCATGGAGGTCGCCCATGGTGTGGGCTTGGCGGCGAACCAGGTGGGCATAGGCAAGCGGCTCTTCGTCTACCACTGCCCCGATACCGAAGGCCCGGACGGCACCGAGCTGCCCGCGGATAAGGCCGGCATGCGCAAGGGATGTGTTATCAACCCGGTGCTGGAGACCTCCGAGATTCCAGAGACCATGCCTGCCGATGACGGCTCCGATGACGAAGGCTGCCTCTCCGTGCCGGGCGAGGGCTTTCCCACCGGCCGCGCCGACTGGGCGCGCGTGACCGGCAAGGACGAGCACGGCAACGACATCACCGTGGAGGGCTACGGCTTTTTCGCCCGCTGCCTGCAGCACGAAACCGGCCACCTCGATGGCTACTTGTATACCGATACCCTCATCGGCCGCTACAAGCGCCAGGCTAAGAAGGCCATTAAGCGCAATGGCTGGACCGAGCCGGGCTATTCCTGGATGCCGGGCGAGGACGAAGACCCCTTCGGGCACGACGATTAATCATGTCCGGCATCTTTCGCTCCGATAACGTGCAGGTAGGCGATCGCGTCGTGGCCCGGCGCGATTTCGGCGGGGTACATAGCGATGTCATTGGCCACGTCCTCAGCCTCGAGCCGCTGGTCATCCGCCCGCAGCAGGTCGGCGGCTACCCTTCCGATCTCGAGGCCGTGGAAATCGCCCCCGAGCAGCTGAAGATTATCAAGCGCCTTTCACCGCGCATGGTGCGCAATTCCGATATCCGCGCCGTCGAATACGCCACCGCCCAGGCCTTTCCCGGCAAGGAACACACGTGGACCTCGGACGGCGCCTGGCTCATGCGCGCCGGCGATGGCGTGACGGGCCGGTCCAATTCCGCCGTCCCGCTCGGGCCCTCCGCGGGCTTCAACCCGGTGCCGCTCGCGGAAATCACGGAGTTCTACCGCCGCCACGATCTCCCGGTCCGCCTGCTCATCCCGGAGCGCATTGGCAAGCCTGCAGAGCGCCTGCTTGCCGATGCCACCTGGCACACCGAACCCGAAATCCTCGTCATGGTCCTGCGCGATCTCGAGGCGCTATCCGCCGAGATCCCGGGCTCCCACCCCAGCGGCGCGGAGTTTCGCATCGATGACCAACCCGATGAAGCGTGGCTGCAGATGTACCACTTCCGCGGCCAGGCGCTACCCGCCCAGGCCCTGGAATACCTGCGCGCCCGCATCGAGGGCTCGATGGGCTTTGGGCAGCTCGTTATTGGCGGCGAGACCGTCGCCATCACCCGCGGCACCATCACCGAATCCGGCGACGGCACCGCCTGGCTGGGATACTCCGCCGTGGAGGTATCGCCCGCGCACCGCCGCCAGGGCTTAGGAGCGCTTTTGGGCGAGCATATGCTGCGCTGGGGGCGCGAGCAGGGCGCGAAGCACGCCTACCTCGATGTCCTGGCTTCTAATACCGCCGGCATTCGCCTGTACGAAAAGCTGGGGTTCATCGAGCAACACCGCCAGATCTACGCCCGGCTGCGCGACTAGCCCGCCGCCCGCGGCCTGGACTAGTCCGGGCCATTGCCCGCGCGGTACTGTATTATCCATGCGCATCACCACGTGGAATATCAACTCCGTTCGCACCCGCGCCCAGCGGGCGCTGGACCTTCTCCACACGCACGACATCGACGTGCTGTGCTTACAAGAGACGAAGGTCAAGGACGATAAATTCCCCCGCGAGGCCTTCGAGGACGCCGGCTACCACGTCACCTGCCATGGCCTGAACCAGTGGAATGGCGTGGCCATCATTTCCAAGGAGGAACCGGAAGAAGTCTTTACCGGATTCCCCCACCAGCCCGGCTTTGCCAAGGACCCAGAAAAGCCCCAGGACCGCGAGGCCCGGGCGCTTGGTGCGCGCATCCGCGGGGTAGAAATCTGGTCGCTGTATATCCCCAACGGCCGCGAGATCACGGACCGTCACTATGACTACAAGCTGGACTTCCTCTACCAGCTCGCCCGCTACGCCGCCGGCCGTGCCCAATCCAAGCTGCTTTTAACCGGTGATTTCAATATCGCCCCGCGCGATGAAGACGTCTGGGATATCGAGGCATTCCGCGGCAAGACGCACGTTACCGAACCCGAGCGCGCCGCCTTCCAGATGCTTGAGGAGGCCGGCCTCGAAGAGGTCACGCGCCGGTTTACCGAGGACCAGCGCTATACCTACTTTGATTACAAGGGGATGCGCTTTCAAAAGAATGAAGGTATGCGCATCGATTTCCAGCTGGCCTCGCCGCCTTTGGCCAAGCACGTCACCGGCGCCCGCGTAGACATGGAGGAGCGCGCCGGCGAAAAGACCTCCGATCACTGCCCGCTTCATGCAGATTTCGATCTGCCCGATTTCGATTCCGTGCGTTAAATGACCTGGTCGCTCGATCTCAGCTTCTGGCAGCTGGCCTTCCTCATCGTCGATTATTCCATCAAGATCATCGCCGTCGGCTTCGTGCCAGAAGGCCGCCGGCCCTCCAATTCCACGGCATGGCTGCTGGCTATTTTGGTGCTGCCCGTCATCGGCCTGCCGCTGTTTTTGCTCATGGGCTCGCCGTATATCAACCGGCGCCGCCACCGCATCCAGCAAGAGGCCAATGAGCGCCTCGAGGATATTTCCGCCCGCACCCCGGATCACCCGAAGGGCATCCTGTCGGCCGAGGTGGAATCCGTCATCAAGCTCAACCGCGAGTTAACCGGCTTTCCAGCGCTCATTGGCCACAACCTAGGCCTGCATGCGGATTACGATGAATGCATTCGCTCCATCGCCGCGGCCGTGGACCGCGCCGAAAAGTACGTCTCCATCGAGGTCTATATCCAGTCCTGGGACGAGGTCACGGATGTGTTTTTCCAGGCCCTCGCCCGCGCCACCGCCCGCGGCGTCAAGGTCCGCCTGCTACTGGATCAGATTGGCAGTTTTAAGTACAAGGGTTATTCCTCGCTGGGGGACAAACTGACAGACATCGGCGTGGACTGGCGCCTCATGCTGCCCATCCAGCTGCACAAGGGCCGCTTCCGCCGCCCGGATCTGCGCAACCACCGCAAGCTCGTCATCATCGATGGCGAGGTCGGCTTTATCGGTTCCATCAACCTGATCAAGCGCCAATATAAAACCACTGACCGCTTTTGGATCGATTACATGGTGGAGCTATCTGGCCCCATCGTCACCGCCATGACCGCGGTCTTCGCGGTGGATTGGTACACCGAATCCGGCGAGAACCTCCCGCTAGATGAGCTGCCCTATGACGATGCCCAAACAGTCGACGCCAACTACCTGCAGATGATTCCCTCCGGCCCCGGCTATACCACCGAGCCCAACCTGCGCATGTTTAATTCCCTGGTACACCACGCCAAGCAGCGCCTAGTGCTGTGCTCGCCGTATTTCGTGCCGGATGAATCCCTCTTAGAGGCCGTGACCACCGCCTGCTACCGCGGGGTGGATGTGGAGCTTTATGTCTCCGATACCGCGGACCAATTCATGGTCAACCACGCCCAGTCCTCGTATTACCAGGCGCTGCTTGAGGCCGGGGTGCATATCTACCAATTCCCCTACCCTTATGTTTTGCACTCCAAGTTCATCATCACGGATCCGGATGACCAAGAGTTCAATCCGCTGTGCATGTTCGGTTCGTCCAATATGGACCCGCGGTCCTTCGGCCTCAATTATGAGACCACCATGCTCGTGGCCAAGGGCGATCTCCTCGCCCAGTTCAACCAGCTCGCCGCCAATTACCGCGCGGTCTGCCACGAGCTCACCCTTGAGGAGTGGAACCAGCGCGGCTTTGTCCGCCGCTACGTCGATAACGTCATGCGGCTAACTTCGGCCCTGCAATAAGCTTTGCTTGCCGATGCCCCTCCCAACCCCCGAATCCTTCGCAAGGCTAAGACCGCCTCGCCCAAGGCATCCGTTGCTCCCTCCCCAGGGACTAACCCTGGGGAGCAGCGATTAAGCATCGCGCTTGTGCAGCACCAGCACGCCGAGGGCCCACAGCACCACGGCCCAGATGAAGAATACGACGCCGCTGCCTGCGGCCTCCGTCCACAGCGCGTTATCCACTGGGGTATTGAACAGCCAATTCTGGAAGGCGGTAAAGGGCATGTAGCTGCCGATCTTATCGCCGACGACGGGAATCATGCTGACCATCTGGTCCACGCCCAGGTACAGAATGAGGCATAGCGCCACAGAACCCGCGGTCTGGCGAATGAGCATGCCAACGCCTTGGGCAAAGGCCACCACGAGGGCTGCGGCCAGCGGGTACTTCCACAGCTGCTCGCGGCCGACTTCATCGTTCCAGGGGTCGAAGGTGGCGGAAATGGAGCTATCAGCAAGCAGATCCGTAAGCAGGTACGCGCCCACCACACCGATGAAGGTCAGTACGGCCGCGATGACCGCGTATAAGACCAGCTTGGCCACGGCCACGCTCCCGCGCCGCGGGGAGGCCATGAAGGTAATCGCTTGGGTGCCGAAGCGATATTCCGTGGTCACCAGCATGATGGCCTGAATCATCAGCACAGGCAGGCCCAAGGTCACCAGGAATACGACGGTAAACTCGGGCTCAATAAGTTGGAAGCCCATGTCAATGGCCTCCGGCTCGAGCGGCTCCATCAACGCGGCGCTGGTGCCGGCCCAGCCCCACGAAAACAGGAGGAATAGTGCGGTGGTCCACCAGAAGGAGCGGGTGGTACGCAGCTTAATCCACTCGGATTTCAAGATATTCAACATGGCGGATTAAACCTCCTGCTCGTTGGGGCGGGCGAACCCACCGGATTGGCCTGGCTGGCCGGATTGGCCGACCTGTCCCGACTGACCTGCCTGCGTCCCCGAGGCACCAGGCGTGCCGGCGTGATACTGCACGGCATCGCCGGTGAGATCCATGAACGCATCCTCCAGCGACGCGCTTTTCAGGGTGAGCTCGTGCAGCGGCACCCCAGTGGAATAGGCAAGCTCGCCCACGAACTCGGTGGTCTGGTTGATGACCTCGAGCCGCGGGCGGCCCTCCTCGTCCTTGGATTCGGTAAAGGAAACGCCCTCCTTCTTGAGGGCCTCCCCGAATTCCGGAAGGTGGTTAGAGCGCACGTACACCAAGGACTGCGAGTGGCCGCGGACGAACTCGTGGGTGGGCTTATCCGCAACCATCTTCCCCTTGCCAATGACCACGAGGTGGTCAGCCGTCTGGGCCATCTCGGACAAGAGGTGGGAGGAAATCAAAATGGTGCGGCCTTCTGCGGCCAGCGCGCGCACGAGCTGGCGCACCCAGCGGATACCCTCTGGATCCAGGCCGTTGACCGGCTCATCCAGGATGAGGATTCCCGGATCGCCCAATAGCGCGCCCGCAAGGCCCAAGCGCTGGCCCATGCCGAGGGAAAAGCCGCCGGCTTTCTTACCGGCGACATCGGAAAGCCCCACCAGCCCCAGCACCTCATCCACGCGGGAGGTGGGAATGCCGTTAGCCGCCGCCATCCACTTCAGATGATTCGCGGCCGTGCGGTTGGGATGCACCGCCTTCGCGTCCAAAAGCGCGCCCACCTCGCGCAGCGGGTGCGCGAGATCGCGGTAGTGCTTGCCGTTGACGCGAACCTCACCGGCCGTGGGCTCGTCTAGACCCACGATCATCCGCATGGTGGTGGATTTGCCGGCACCATTGGGCCCCAGGAAGCCGGTGACCACACCGGGCTTTACCTGAAAGGTGAGATCCTCAACGGCGCGGACAGACCCGTAATCCTTAGTCAGTCCTTGTACTTCAATCATGAGCACTAGAATGCCATATTTTTGGATACCTTACCGGTTCAATTTTTCCACCCGCCGCCGCAGGGCGGGAAAGGCGTGGCGAAATGGCGCGATAAGCGGTAATTTTTCCACCTCATCTAGGCCCACCCAGCGCAGCTCGTGGGATTCCTCGTTGGCGGTGGTGGGCAGGCGCAGGCCGCTGCGGGTGCGCGCCAGCACGGTGGTATAGGTCCACTCCCCCGGCAAATCCCCCGCCGGTGGATAGGGCCCGGCCGTTACTTGGGTGTCGAGCACCTCGACATCGGCAGGCGCGATGGCGCATTCCTCGTGCGTTTCCCGCAGCGCGGCCTGGGTGGGGCTTTCTTGTAAGTCCCGCGCCCCGCCGGGAATCCCCCAGGTATTGCCGTGATTGGTCCACGCGGCGCGGTGTTGCAGCAGCACCTCGCGCCCAGCGACGAGGAAGAGGCCGGCGGCACCGAATTTTCCCCATACGCGAATGCCACTGGGGCCCGCCGCCCAGCCGTCTCCACTGTGAGGGTTATGCATATTTCCTATCCTAGCCACACACGCGGGTAAATGGTGGCGCCCAGCACACTAGGGGCGTTATTCTAAGTGAATGACTGAGCAGGCAGTGCGGGTAGAGTCAGAGCGCGGTGAGGACGCTCACCCCAGCGATCACTGGCTGGATGAGGTTACCGCACCCTCTCGCCCGGCCCTAAGCGGGCTGACCCACCGCGCCATGGAATGGTTTGCGGGCCCGGCGCGCCTGCTGCGGCGGTTTTATTACTTCGCTTCCACTACCCCGGGCAAGCTTTTTACCGTCACCCTGATCCTCACAGTGGCTTTAGGGGCCGCCGGCTTATCGATGTCCCAATCTTCCGCCGCCCGCCACTCCGACCTCGACGAGCTTCTCAATACCACTGAGCCGATGTCCAATGCGGCCCATCACCTCTATAGCTCCCTATCGGTGGCAGATACCATCGCGACCACCGGATTCGTGCAGGCCGGCGTGGAATCAGAGGGCAACCGCGAGCGCTATAACGATGCCATCGATGCCGCCTCCATTGCTGCGACCGAATCCGTGCTGGGCACCACGCCTGACGATGCCCGCGTGCGCGATCTCGTTACCTTCATCCAGCGCGAGCTGCCCATTTATACCGCGATGATTGAAAAGGCGCGCTCGAACCACCGCGCCGGCAATGCCGTGGCTAATTCCTATATGTCCAATGCCTCCTCGCTCATGCGCGAGCACATCCTGCCGGCAGCCTCTGAGCTTTTCCAGCTGACCACCGCAAAGGTCAACCAGGAGCAGCAAAAGCTCACCTCGCCGCAGTGGGTGCCGCTATCTGGCCTTTTGGCGGCGGTCTTCTTCCTCATCGTGGCGCAGTGGTGGCTGTGGCGCCAGACCCGCCGCCGGTTTAACCGCGGCTTTTTAACCGCAACGGTGCTGCTCTTCTTGGCCATTTTCTGGGTCGCACTGTCTAATTTGGCCACTTGGTCCACCGGCCATCAGGGCTTTGAAACGGCCTCGCGCCCGTGGGATTCGCTGACCGCCTCGCGCATTGAGGCCCAGCAGGCGCGCACCTCAGAAACCCTCGCGCTGGTGCTGCGCTCCTCTGAGGAAGATACGCTCGAGCGATTTTCCGGATCCGTGGAATCCATCGAAAAGGCGCTGGGTGCTTATGAAAGCGCACTGCATGATGATGATGTCGAGGTCAACGATCCTGAGCTCATCCACAGCGCCCGCGCCGCCACCGAAAAGTGGCAAGACTCGCACGAAAAGCTCATGGCTGCGCTAAGCGAAGGCGACTATGACGAAGCCGTCTACCAGGCCACCATCACCGATCCCGAGGATGGCGAGACCACCGCCGCGCAGTCCTTTAATGAGCTCGATAGCGAGCTTTCAGAGCTCATCGGCCAGGCGCGCATCGCCATGCGCACCTACTTAGAGCGCGGACTGACCGCCATGACCGCGGTCTCCTCCGCTGTCTTCCTGCTCACCCTGTGCGCCATCTTCGCGGTGTGGCTGGGCATTCGTCCCCGACTGCAGGAGTACCTCTAATGCGCTACCGAGCACCCCTTACCGCCATCGTTGCAACCTGCAGCATCCTCGCGCTGGCCGGCTGCGATATTCGCTCCGTCCCGCCGCTGGAATCGCCCGAGCAGCAAGCACTCGATGCCAGCCCTGGCCCGCCGTTGCCGGAAGGCTCCTCCATAGAAGAGGCCGGCACCAACGCGCCCAAGCAGGAAGACGATACCAAGCTCAAAGGCACCTACCGGCCGGATGATCAAACGGCGAAGGAGCGGGTGCCGGACATCGTCAAGCGCGGGCGCCTTATCGTGGGCGTGGACCGCTCCAATAACCTGCTGAGCTACCGCGATGCCGCCTCCGGCGATGTCCGCGGCTTCGAGGTTGATATCGCCCACGAGATTGCCCGTGATATCTTCGGCGATCCCAATAAGGTGGATTTCCGCTTCGTCGAATCCTCCGACCGCACCGCCGCGCTGGATAATGGCACCGTCGATATCATCGTGCGCACCATGACCATTAGCCCCAAGCGCGAGAAGGAAGTGGCCTTTTCCATCCCCTATATGACCACGCAGACCCGCATGCTGGTGCTCACCAGCTCCGGGATGAATTCCATCGATGACGCCGATGGCAAGAGGTTGTGCGGGGTGCGCGGGTCCACCGCGCTGGATACCATCCGCGAGCGCGCCCCCCAGTCCGATATCCTCATCACCCGTTCCTGGGGCGATTGCCTCATGGCGCTGCAGCTCAACCAAGCCGATGGCGTGGTGGTTGATGATGCCCTGCTGTCCGGCATGGCCGCGCAGGATTCCTACACCTCCATCGTGGGCGAACCCTTAAAGACCGAGAACTACGGCGTTGCCGCGCGCCTTCCCAACAAGGATCATGACACCCGCCCGCTGCTGCGCCAAGTCAATTCCACCTTGGAGCGCATCCGCCGCGACGGGACGTGGTCCGACATCTTTGATAGGTGGCTAGGTGCTTACCTAGACGAGCCCACCCTGCCGTCAGGGACATACATCGAGGAAGATAAGTCATGAACCATAACCCGAATTTCAGCGAAGACGAGCTCGAATACCTCGAGCCCGAAAACCTCGATACCCAGCGCCAATTCCGGCAGCCCACCAAGGCTTCCTACCGCGACGCTGACCCCGACCGGGACCGCGACCAAGACTCCAACCCAGACCGCAGCCAGGACCGCGATCGCGACGCCGCCGATTCCCCCAACACAGCCAGCACAGCCGATGACGCTGACACCAACGCCGCCAACGCCGCCGCTGGCTCGGATACCGCCGCTGCCAACGCCGGCGCGGACTCCCCCACCGCGAGCACCAACGCTGCCAACCGCAGACCTGCCAACCGCGACGTCGGGGCCGATACCGCGGCCACCACTCACAACGCTGATGCTAGCGACAATGGCACTAGCGAAGCTGATGTCGATACCGCCGCGGCGCAGGTCCCTGGCACGGCCCCTGCCGCTGCATTCCCGGATACGGAGGCAACAAGCAGGCAAACAGCGGACGGCAGTACGACTGGCCCAAACACCGCAGCCCAGGGCACTTCGGGCCAAAGCACAGCTGGACAAAGCACAGCTGGACAAAGGACGGCAGGCCAAAGCACGGCTGGTCAGGATACCGCGGCCCAGGGTGCGCGAAACGGAAACACCGCCGACGAGAGCGGCAACGCCGGCGATACCGGCGGAGTGGGCACGGCGGCCGTGGCGTATGACCCATTCGCGAGCGAACCCATCGAGCACCGCGGGGATCCGGGGACTTCGGCGGTGGCCTTTGATCCTTTCGCCGATGACGATGAAGACGACGACGGTTCCATCGACCCGGATCACCTCTCCAGCCTGCTCGCGGACTTAGAGAATATCCGTGCTCAGCGCGAGAGCGAGCGCGATGAGAAAACGGCCCAGGAAAAGTCCTCGGAACGCTCGCGCCGGCAGGCGATCGATACCTTCCGCGAGCGCCGCGGCACGCAGCGCACCGAGCGGCCGGTTGCTGATGGCATGGTGCGCCTGCCGTTTATCACCCCGGCCGATCCCACCGCCGCCCTCATCGACCCCAAAGAGAAGATCAAGGGCAAAAAGGTTCCGCCGCCGCAGCTGGAACCGGGCGATATGGTCGCGGAGCAATACGAAATCCTCGGCGTCATCGCCCACGGCGGTATGGGCTGGATTTACCTGGCCAATGACCACTACGTCTCCGGGCGCGTGGTGGTGCTCAAGGGCATGCAGGCCCAAAAGTCCGCCGATGAGACGGCCGCGGCCGAGGCGGAGCGCGAGTTTCTGGCAGACATTACCCACCCGGGCATCGTCAAGATTTTTAATTTTATCGACGATGACCGCGTGCCGGGTGGATTCATAGTCATGGAGTACGTGGGCGGGCCATCGCTAAGAAGCAGGCGCAATAAGCAACCCAACGAGCTGCTGCCCGTTGACATTGCCATTGGCTATATCCTGGAAATCCTGCCGGCGCTGGAGTACCTGCACTCGCGCGGCGTGGTCTATAACGACCTGAAGCCGGATAACATCATCGTCACCGAGGACCAGGTCAAGCTCATTGACTTGGGCGCGGTCTCCGGCATCGGGGCGTTCGGGTTTATCTACGGTACCCAGGGCTTCCAGGCCCCGGAGGTCGCGTCCAAGGGGCCGTCCATCGCCAGCGATATCTACACCATCGGCCGCACCCTGGCCGCGCTATGCCTCAAGCTGCCCAGCGAGGACGGCGTCTTCCTCCCAGGCATCCCCAACCCGTCCAAGGAGCCGGAGCTGCGCCGTTTCCTCTCCCTCTACCGCCTGCTGCTGCGCGCGACCCACCGCGATCCGCAGCGCCGGTTTAGCTCCATCAAGGAGCTGCGCACCCAGCTCTACGGCGTGCTGCGCGAGGTACTGGCCATCCGCGACGGCCGCCAGTACCCCTCCCAGCACTCGCTCTTCTCGCCGCAACGTACCACCTTTGGCACCAAGCACCTGGTCTTTCGCACGGATCAGCTTATCGATGGCATCGACCGCACCATCCAAATCACCGCACCCGAGGTCGTCTCCGCCTTGCCGACGCCCCTGGTAGACCGCGACGATGTCGGCGCCAGCCTGCTACAAGGTACGTCCTACGCCGAGCCGCAGGAAGCCCTCGAGACCCTGCGCCAAGCCATGCGGACTCCGGAATACGAGCATTCCGCCGAGATTCCCCTCGGCGTGGTGCGTTCCATGATTGATTTGGGCTATACCGACGAGGCCCGCCAGTGGTTAGGCTCCATCGAGGACCGCCTCGGCCAAGACTGGCGCTACCAGTGGTACGCCGGCATCACCGAGCTCTTGCACGATGATTACATCGATGCGCAGGAATACTTCGCCACAGTCCTCGATTTATTGCCCGGCGAGGCCGCCCCCAAGCTCGCCATCGCGGCCATCAATGAGCTCATCTTGCAGCAAATTGATTACAGTGAAACATCGCTTATCGATGCCACCGTAGCCCGCGCCTGCTCCAACCTCTACTCCACCCTGGCCGATCTCCCCTCTTCCGCCTTTGAGGGCCAGCCAGAAATCTGGTCGCATGTCACCCAAGACCCGGGCGCGCTGCGGTTTAATTCCATGCGCCTGTACGGCATCGTCTGGGCCACCAACCCCACGACCGTATCCTCCGCTTTTGGGCTTGCCCGCCAATTGCGCGCGGAAGGGCAGGTGGAGCTGTCCGTAGCAACCTTGGATAAGGTCCCCAATGCCTCGCGTCACTTCCGTATGGCGCTGCTGACCACCGTGCTGCAGCTTATCGTGCACAATCTATCGGAATCGCGCATTCGCCGCGCTGCCCGACGCCTCGAAGAAGTCCCCACCAACGAGCCGCGCTTTCTCCAAATCAAGATCGCCGTCATCTCCGCGGGACTGAACTTTTTGCGCAACGCCGATCTCGCGCGGGCGTCCTCGCCCAACGATCTCTTCGAGTACGCCTTTACCCAGCGCGGCCTGCGCACCGGCCTGGCCGAGACCCTGCGGGCCCTTGCCCGCCAGGCCCCGTTTAGCCGCCACCGCTACGCGCTGGTGGACTTGGCCAACCAGGTCCGGCCCATCACCACCTTCTAGGGCCTACTTAAAAAGGCCGGCCTCGCGCGCCTGGGCGGCGACCTCCGCAGACTTCTGCGCGATGGCCAGCTCCTCGTTGGTGGGAACCACCAAGACCTTGACGGGCGAATCATCGGTGGAGATGACCCGCGGCTCATCGGAGCGGACGAGGTTGCGCTCCTTATCAAAGTCGATGCCGTACATATCCAAGTTGTACAGCGCGTCCTGGCGCACCTCGGTGTCATTTTCGCCCACGCCGGCGGTGAAGGTAATCGCGTCCACGCGGCCCAGGGCAATCATGTAGGAGCCGATGAAGCGGCGCAGCTGGTGGATGTAGATGTTATACGCCAGCCATGCGTCTTCATCGCCCTTATCAATGTGCTCGCGCAACGTACGGAAGTCATTGACGCCCGCGATGCCCTTGACACCGGATTGCTTGTTGAGCAGCTTATCGATGTCGTCGATGCTCATGCCCGCCTGGCGCACCAGGTGGAAGATGATGCCTGGGTCGATATCACCGGTACGCGTACCCATGGCGAGACCAGCCAGCGGGGTAAGGCCCATCGAGGTATCGATGGCACGGCCATTGCGGATGGCCGCCGCAGAGGCGCCATTGCCCAGGTGCAGCGTGATCTGGTGCGTGTGCTCCGGATCGCGGTCCAAGATCTTCGGCACTTGCTGGGAGACGAACTCGTGTGAGGTGCCGTGGAAGCCGTAGCGGCGGATATCGTACTTGGAGGCAACCTCGCTATTGATGGCATACAGCGCTGCGGCCGGCGGCAGGGTATTGAAGAAGGCGGTATCGAAGACCGCCACGTGCGGAATATCCGGCAGGATCTTGCGCGCAACGCGGATGCCGTCCAGGTTGGCCGGGTTGTGCAGCGGGGCCAGCGGGATGAGATCCTCGATCATCGATTCAATTTGATCCTCGATGAGCTGCGGTTCCGAGAAGAGGCGGCCGCCGTGCACGACGCGGTGTCCCACGGCGATGATATCGACGTCCTTCGTTCCCACCTGATGATCATCCATCAGGTCAAAGGCGCGCTTTAGGCCAAAGGAGTGATCGGGAACTTCCAGTTCCTCAGTGACCTTTTCCCCGCCGACCTTGATGGTAATGGCGCCGCTCGGCTCGCCAACCTGTTCCACCAGGCCAGATACGAGTGGATCATCCGTGGCACTAGCGGTTGGGTCCACTAGCTGAAACTTGATGGATGAGGAGCCCGAGTTGAGGACCAGTACGTATGACATTTATTTCTCTCCAGCCTGGATAGCGGTAATGGCAACGGTATTGATGATGTCCGGAACGGTAGCGCCGCGGGATAGATCATTGACCGGCTTGTTCAGTCCCTGCAGGATGGGGCCCACGGCCAAGGCGCCGCCGGTGCGCTGCGCGGTCTTATAGCCGATATTGCCGGCATCCAGATCGGGGAAGACGAAGACATTGGCCTTACCGGCGACATCGGAATCCGGCATCTTCTTTGCGGCAACACCCGGATCGCAGGCGGCGTCGAACTGCAGCGGGCCGTCCACCTTCACCGAGGAATCCAGCTTCTTGGCGGCCTCGACGGCCGCGATGGCGCGCTCGACGTCCGGGCCGGTGCCGGAAGCGCCGGTGGAGTAGGACAGCATGGCTACGCGCGGGTCGATGCCGAACTGGGACGCGGTCTGCGCGGAGACCACGGCGATTTCGCCCAGCTGTTCCGCGGTGGGGTTTGGGTTCACGGCGCAGTCGCCGAAGGCCCACAGGCGCCCGCGCATGACCATCAGGAAGATGGAAGAGACCACCGAGGCATTCGGCTTGGTCTTGATGATCTGGAAGGACGGCTTAATGGTGTGGGCGGTGGTGTGGGCGGCGCCGGATACCATGCCATCGGCAAGCCCCTTGTGCACCATCATGGTGCCAAAGTAGGAGATGTCCTGCATGGTCTCGCGGGCCTGCTCCAGGGTCACGCCCTTCTTCTTGCGCAGCTCCGCGAAGTCCGCGGCGAATTCCTCTGCTAGCGGCGATTCCAGGTGGTCGATGATATCGGCGCCCGAAATATCCAGCCCCAGCTCCTTGGCGCGGGCCTGGATATCGGATTCCTTGCCCAAGATGGTCAGCCGGGCGACCTCATCGCGCAGCAGGGCATCGGCGGCTTCAAGGATGCGATCATCATCGCCCTCGGGCAGGACGATGTGGGAGCCGGTGGAACGGGCCTGGTCGATGAGCTGCTTCTGGAAGAGGTCCGCGGACATGACGGGCGCGGTCTCCTCAGCGGCCTGCAACGCACCGGGCACGGCCTCCAGATCGGTGAAAACGCCGGCCACGGTGGCTCCAAGGGACTCGGCCTTGCGCTGCGCCAGCTCCGCCGCGCGCTCAGGGGCGCCGGAGATGATAACCAGCGGCAGGCCCAGCGCGGCGGCGACCTCCGCATCGAAGGAGATCTCGCCGGTGCCTTGGACCAGGAGGGCATCGGCAGTGGCGGTGGGCGCGTTGGCCAAAACATCCGCCACGGTGGGATCAAAATCTTCTAAGCGGAGCAATTCAGCGCCAAGGCTATTCGCCAAGGCGGGAATATCGAGGCCATCGAAGCCGCGGCCGATGGAGCTTAACACTGTGGACTGGGATGCAGACATGCGGATTACCTTTCCTTTACCGTCACGGGGAACTCTGGGAACACGCGCCGTAACATTATGCCGTACATCACAGTTACTAGCACGTGGTGACGTCTCCACTGTACGTGAATCAGCCGCTTTTCCGCGCCCTGGCGCCCTCCTAAACTAGGGGTTGTGAGCACCGTGACAATTAATACATTGCCACCGCGTAGAATGTGAGAAAACCTAAAGAAAGGACACCCTAAACAGATGACTAGCCCAGTGCGTGTCGCCGTCGTCGGCTCCGGACCGGCCGGCATTTACGCCTCTGACCTCCTCGTAAAATCCGATGTGGACGTGCAGATCGATCTCTTTGAAAAGATGCCCGCGCCCTTTGGTTTGATTCGCTACGGCGTTGCCCCGGATCACCCGCGCATTAAGGGCATCGTGCAGTCGCTGCACAACATCATGGAGAAGGAAGAAATCCGCTTCCTGGGCAATATCGAAGTGGGCAAGGACATCACCGTCACGGAGATGCGCGATTACTACGACGCCATCATCTTCGCCACCGGCGCCACCGCCGATAAGGAAATGGGAATCCCCGGCGAGGATCTCGAGGGCAACTACGGTGCCGGCGAATTCGTGGGCTTTTATGACGGCAACCCCAACTTCGAGCGCGACTGGGACCTGTCCGCGGAGTCCGTCGCCGTCGTGGGCGTGGGCAATGTCTCGCTCGACGTGTCCCGCATTCTAGCCAAGACTGCCGACGAGCTGCTGGTGACGGAGATCCCAGACAACGTCTACTCTTCCCTGAAGGAAAACCGCGCCAAGGAGGTCCACGTCTTTGGCCGCCGCGGCCCGGCGCAGGCCAAGTACACGCCGAAGGAGCTCAAGGAGCTCGATGAGTCCCCCACCATCGAGGTCATCGTCAACCCGGAGGACATCGAGTACGACGAGGCTTCCGAGGAGGCCCGCCGCGCCGCCAAGTCCACCGACCTGGTCTGCCAGACCCTGGAGTCCTACGCCATGCGCGAACCTGGCGATGCCCCGCACAAGCTCTACATCCACTTCTTCGAGTCCCCGGTAGAGGTGCTTGGCGATGCCGGCCACGTCACCGCCATCAAAACCGAGCGCACCCAGCTCAATGGCGATGGCTCCGTGAGCGGTACCGGCAAGTTCACCGAGTGGCCCGTGCAGGCGGTCTACCGCGCGGTGGGCTACCACCCGCAGTCCGTTGACGGCATCCCCTTCAACGAAACCACCGCCACCATGCCCAATGACGGCGGCCACGTGCTTGCCAATGTCGACGGCGAAAAGCTCCCCGGCCTCTACACCACCGGCTGGATCAAGCGCGGCCCGGTGGGGCTTATTGGCAATACCAAATCCGATGCCAAGGACACCACCACCATGCTGCTGGCGGACTACAAGTCCGGCGACTTAGAGCCTGCGACCAAGCGCGATCCGCAAGACATCTTGGATCTCCTAGAGTCCCGCGATATCGCCGTGACCACTTGGGCCGGCTGGCACCGCCTCAACTCCGCCGAGCAAGCCGCCGGCGAGCCCCACGGCCGCGAGCGCATCAAGATCGTCGAGTGGGACGAGATGGTCAAGCACGCCGGCCCGCAGCGCTAACCAGCGCCGCGCCGCGCGGGGGCCGGCCGGCGCTGCCGTGCAAGGCTGGTCGGCGCTCGGGGCTGGCCGACGCTGCCGCGCGGGGCGGACGGGCACCGCGCGGCGCGGGGCTAGTCGGTATCGTCTACGCCTGAGGTCAGCTTGGGATCGAGCTCGACCCCGCCCTCGTATTCAACGACCTCGATATCGGGCACGTTTTCCGCCTGCGGGTCGATGCCGCGCGCACCGCCCTGCGCGAGCAGGCCAGGCGTGGAGGTCACGCTCACCTTGTGCGCCGCCAGCGCGGCGCGGTCGCGGGCCTCTTCCACCGTTTCCGCCGTCGTGGTCACAAGCCCCATGCGCCGGCCCTTATAGGCATCGGGCTTGCCAAAGAGCTTCACGTCCGTCTCGGCGTAGTGGAGGGCGGAGGCGATGCCGGTAAAGGCGACATCGGCAAGCGGCTCAGGCGCGTGCAAGAACATGCTGGCGCCCGGGGTTATCAACGTCGCGTCGATGGGATAGCCCAAAATGGCGCGGGCGTGCAGGTCGAACTGGGAAAAGCGCTGCGTATAGGCGGTAAGCATCGCCGTGTCCGAAGGCCGCGGGGAGACCGAAGAAAAGTAAACATCATCGCCGGCGACGAAAAGCTCCACGCCGTACACGCCGCGCCCGCCCAGCTCATTGGAAATGCGCGCCGCAACTGACCGCGCGTTCTCCAGCGCAATCTCGCTCATGCCGGTGGGCTGCCACTCCTCGATCAAATCGCCCTTCTCGTGGCGGTGACCAATGGGCTCGCTAAACCACGTGGCCAGCTTACCCGTGGCCGGATCGATGGACCGGATGGCCAGCAGCGTGACCTCGAGGTCGAAATCCACGAAGCGCTCCGCCACCACGCGCTGCGAATCCGAGGACACGCGGCGCACCGTCTCCCACGCCTCGCGCACATCTTCCACATCCCGCGCCAGCATGTGGCCCTTGCCCGAGGTGGAGACGTCCGGCTTCACGATGCACGGAAACCCCAGCTCCGTCGCCGCCTCTTCCAGCTCCTCTACCGAGGTGGCGAAACGGTATGCCGAGGTCGGCAGCCCAATGTCTTCTGCCACCGCGCGCACCCGCTCGCGGTCCTGGGTGAGCGCACATGCGCGCGCCGTGGGCACGACGACGGCGTCGCTAGACTGCTCAACCTGCTCCAGGGCCTCCACCGCCACGATTTCCACCTCCGGCACCACGTAGTGCGGCTGAATCTGCTGCACCAATTCCGATACCTGCGCGGCGTCAGTAATATCCGCGACATAGCTATAGTGCGCGACCTGGTGGGCCGGCGCCCCCTGGTACTTATCCACCGCGTGCACTTCAAGGCCCAGGGACTGGAAGGAAATAGCCAACTGCTTTCCCAACTCGCCCGCGCCGAGCAGCAATACCTTCGTGGCATTGCCCGTCAGCGCCGTGCCGATATGACCGGCGATTTTGCCTGGAATATCCATGACTTTGCTCCTTTAATTCCGCTCCTAGCAGCAGATACTTCCCCAAATTATTTCATAGATGCCCGCCGCAGCCTGGACGCACATGCGTGAAGTGCACAAACGCAAGCGCCCGGCCCGGGAAAATCTTCCTCGAGCCGGGCGCTTCTAAGCCACAGGGCTACAAGCTATGCCTGCGCCTGTTCCGGTGGGACCGGGGCATCGACAGGCTCTGCCACGGTAATAATGTTGTCCTCATAGCCCAACGCACCACCGACGAACTGGCCGCCGCAGGTGATAAGCACCAGGCGGTTCGCCCCGTCCGCGTCATTGACCACGTCCGGGAAATCCGCGCTCTTAGGCAGGCGGTACGGCTTTTCCGTCACGCGAAAGGTGCGCTCCTCACCATCGATGACCACGGTAAATTCCTGGTTTTCCTGCAGCCGGGTGAATTTCTCCGCATAGCCTGTGCCTTGGCCCTGGTAGTTCACGTGGCCGGTGATGACACTGGAGCCGATGTTGCCGGCATCGCCAGGCACCGCCGAGGCGGAGTACCAACCCAGGCGGGAGACATCGTGCGGCGGCAGCAGCACGCCCTGGTCCGTCACCTGCACCGGGTCCACGGCGGCGAAATCGCCGTCGATGCCCACAGACATACCTTCGAAGCCGTGGAATTCGCCCGGGGCCGGCTCGAATTCGTGCTCCTGCGCGCCCGAATCATCGACGAAGGCATCGGGCTTGTCCGCAGCGCCTGCATCTTTGTCTGCCGGTGCGCTCACAGACGCGCTTGCCGATGCCCCCACATCACCCTCATCCCCCTCCTTATCGCTGGTTAAATACAGCGCCAACTGGATTAGCACCAGAATTACGGCTACTACCAAGACGATAAATCCGATAATCTTGCCCCGGCTCATGGGTTCTTTGCGGCCGGTCTCCTCAGACATTGCCCCGACTCCTTTTAATTGTCACTTTTGTTGTTCACATCAGATAGAAAGTCCCCTCCAGTGTGTTCAGTTACACCCTGAAGGGGACTTATCGTGTTACGTCTAGGCGCTATTGCCCATTAGCTGTCCAGTGTGCGCAGGCTACTGAATGTAGCTCTGCATGCCCGCCTCGAGCTGGGTAGCACCAGATGGCACGGACTTAATTTCTGCACGTCCGGCATCGGATGGCAGCGGGTTACCGGTCTGACCTGGCACGTGGCCGTTAGCTTCGGAGCCGTGGTGCTCTTTACCAGCGTGCTGACCAGTATCACCGGGCTTATCCTCACCATTGCTTTCCGGAGCATTGTGCTCACCCTGTCCCTCGGAGTCCTGCTTCTTGGAGTGCTCTTCCGACTGATCCTTCGGGTGCTCCTTCGGCTGCTCCTTTGATTGCTCCGTGGAATGGTCATGGTTGTGGTGACGGTCATGGATGATCTTGCCCAAGCCGATGCCCGGAATCAGGATTGCCCACCATGGAATCTTGCCCTTAGACGGCTTGCCTGGGGTCTCAGAATCCTTGGACGTTACCGTCTGATCCTCGTCAGTGATGTCCTTATGCTCAGCAATCTCATTCGGCTGCTCAACACTCGGAGTCTCCTCACCGTTCTTATCAACCTGGATGGAGGTCAACGTCTCAAAAGCAACCGCAGCCTCAACCGGCTCCGTCACATCATCGTTAACGGTGATCTCCACCTCAACGCTGCCTGCAGACTTCTCCGGAGTAAAGGTCTTGGCACCAGCGCCCAGAACAGTTGCGCCATCAGCCTTGCTAATCAACTCAGCGTTCAAGGTGTATTCCTTACCCGGAACCAAACCCTCATAGGTAACCTCATCAACAACCTCAGCACCGGCAACAACCTCATGCGAACCGTGAGCAAAATCAGCGTTGGTGGAAATCCACGGCTCGTCCTCAGGCGAAGTCGTGTCCTCGTCCCCGTGGGAAATCACAGTCTGGTCTGCATCGTCGATGTCCTTGTGCTCAGCAATCTCATTCGGCTGCTCAACATCCGGAGTCTCTTCGCCCATGTCATTGACCTCAGTGGAAGTAAGCTCCTCAAAGGCAACCGCAGCCTCAACCGGCTCCGTCACATCGTCATCAACAGTGATCTCCACCTCGACACTGCCTGCTGACTTCTCCGGAGTAAAGGTCTTGTGCCCAGTACCCAGAACAGTCATACCGTCCTGCTTGTTAATTAGCTCAGCATTCAAGGTGTATTCCTTACCCGGAACCAAGCCCTCATAGGTAATCTCATCGACAATCTTGGCACCAGCAATAACAGCGTGGGAGCCCTCTTCGAAGTCAGCGTTAGTGGTGATCTTCGGAGTCTTCTCAGAGCCCTCGGAGGTCACAGTCTGGTCATCATCATTGATGTCCTTGTGCTCACCAACGTGGTTCGGGTTGTCCTCATCGGTCGGCTTATTCTCACCGTGCTTATCCACCTCGGTGGAAGTCAACGTCTCGAAAGCAACCGCAGCCTCAACCGGCTCAGTTACATCCTCATTGACAACGATAGTGACAGCCTCAGTGCCATTAGCGCTCTTCGGAGTGAACTTGTGGCCCTTGGTCTCGCCCAGAACGGTCTTACGGTCTTCCTTGGAAATCAGCTGGGCATCCAAAGTGTATTCCTTGTTCGGAACCAGACCCTCGTAGGAAACCTGGTCGACAACCTTGGCACCAGCAACAACCTCGCGCAGGTCGCCCTCGAAGTCAGCATTAGTGGAAACCTTCGGGGTCTTCTCGTCGTTGCCATCAGTAGGCTCGCCTGGCTCATCCGGCTTGCTCGGAGTCGTCGACTCGCAATCCGAAGGCTTATCAGACTCAGAGGTCTCGGAAGCTTCAGAGGACGTGGTCTCTACAGACTCGGACTCAGAAGGCTCGCTGGACTCAGACGAAGACGGTTCCTCAGACTCGGAAGGCTTCTCGCTCTCCGAGTCGCCCGGCTCCTCAGACTCACAGGTCTCACTGGTCTTCGGGGTAGAAGAATCCTCAGAAGAAGGTGCAGAGGTCTCACCCTCGCCACCATCACCAGGCTTACCCGGAACCTCCTCGGTAGTGGTGGTGGTCTGCGAGGTAGTAGTCTCAGAAGGCTTCTCAGACTTTACAGTCTGATCCTTATCGTTGATGTCGGTGTGGTCGGCGATGTCATTCTTCTTACCAGTGTTGGAATCCTCGCCGTCCTTGTTCACTGCGGTAGAGGTCAGGTACTCAAAAGCAACTGCCTCATCAACAGTCTCGGTAACACCTTCATCAACAGTGATCTCGACTTCCTCGCTGCCCTTGGAAGCGGAAGGTACGAAAGTCTTCTCACCGTGGCCAATTACCGCGTAGTCGCCGTTCTCATCCTTCACCTTGGAACGCAGCTCAGCATTCAGAGTGTATTCCTTGCCAGGGACCAGGTCCTGGTACTCGACCTTATCGGTGATGACAGTGCCAGACTTAATCTCATCGCCCTCAGCCTTCTCAGCCTTGGTGCCGATGGATGGCTTCATTTTAGAGGTTACGGTCTGAGCTTCATCCTCGATGTCGCGGTGCTCGGCAATCTTCTCCTCATCAGAGCTCGGAGTTTCCTTACCGTTCTCATCGACCTGCTTGGAGTACAGATCCTCGAATGCGACGGCAGCCTTAATGACTCCCTCAACATCGTCCTTGACCTTGATGTCAACTACCTGCTCACCAGCAGACTTATCCGGGGTGAAGGTAGCTTCGCCCTTGCCAACGACCTCGTGCTCACCCTTGTCATTCACTGCCTTGTTTCGCAGCTCTGCCTTCAGGGTGTATTCCTTACCCGGCACCAGGTCGGTGTACTCGACGGTGTCCTTGACAGTAACGCCAGCCTTTACCTGAGTAGCGTTGTCAAAGTCAGCATTGGTATGAATCTCCGGCTTCCACTCAGTGTTGACGGTCTGCTTCTCATCGTTGATATTTTCGTGAGTAGCGATCGTGTTCTCATCAGTTGAGTTAGAGGTGTCCTTACCGTCCTTATCTACCTCGGTAGATACGAGCTTCTCGAAGGCAACCGCTGAGTCCACAGCAGGATCTGCCTTGTCGTTAACGACAAGCTCAACGTCCTTCTTGCCAGCAGACTCATCCGGAACAAGCTCCGTAGAGCTTTCACCCAGTACGGTCTTGCCATCGGCCTTGGAGATCAGTTTCGCCTTCAGGGTGTAGTGCTTACCCGGAACAAGATCCTCATACGTCACAGTGTCAATAACCGTGGCACCCTTTTCCACACGGTTGCCGTCCTTGATGGAAGCTTCCGTTTCAATCTTGGGCTCAAGATCCTTCTGCTGCTCGCTAGTAGTAGGAGTCGGTTCTGGATTAGGTACTACATCAGTCGTCTTATCCGGAGTCGTCTCGGAGGTGGTGTCCTTCGGAGTGGTCTCTTCAGAATCAGACGGCTCAGGATTCTCAGTCGTTTCGTTCGGAGAAGTCTCCCCGCCAGGGTTTTCCGGAGTGGTCTCGTCCGAAGGATTCTCCTCAGAAGAGGTCGTGGGCTCTTCGGAGCTACCACCATTGTCAGGCTCATCAGGCAGACCAGGCTGGTCTACCGGAATGACAGACTGTGCCTTTGAATTGCGCTTGTTGTTCGGATGCACAACAGTAATAAATGCATCTGCAGGCTGCTTTGCTATCTCCACCGCCGAGTCTTTTACAAGCTGCGGCATAGCTTCGGTTCCCTCAATTTTATAACCCGTAAGCGCCGTAAAATCTTCGTGCGATCCAGTAAACCCTGGGAAATAGTCTTTGCTATTCCCTACAATCGTTTTAAAAGGTAGATACTTTGGGTTCTGAGGCGAATTGAGGAACATCAACAGGTAGACGTAATAGTTAGCAGCCGATTTTTTATCCCCTCGGACAGCTGCAGCTTCCATCTTCCGTCCGAGATTAATGACGGCGTCGTGATACCTCTCATCGAACTCAAGTTTCGTAGCGTTCTTCTTCTTATACGCTTCGAACGTATTGAGAGGGGTTTTAGCGTGCGGTTCAATACACCACGCCCAGCCCACATCATTTTTTTTGTTTCCACCATTGTTAAAGCCGGGCCCTGCTGGCTCTCCCGCCCAAACAAGCAAACCCCAGGAGTAGTCCGCGGCGAAATGCTGTGGATCCTTTTCCTCCTTCTTAAGTTCGTTGCCCAATGTACTATTGGGCGTAAAATCGGTAGGCTCAGCAGCCTCCGCCTTCACTCCCGGAACGGTGACCATTGCCGCAATAACCGCAATTGCAGCAACCACCGCGGTTAAGACGGACCATCTCTTCCGAGATAGACCTAACACTCCGCTCATCTTTTCCCCTTAAAAAGGACGTATTCTTACAACTTTTATCTGGACAGCTTGCCTTTCATCTGTACAGACATCACTCATGAAATCTTGAACACAAAGTAGTCAACACTGGTTCATAAAATCAGTGAGGAGCCTTTAATTGCTCCTTTGGCAGAGTACCAATAAGGGCACCGATAGCGCATAAGACAAGTCTTATTAACATGACAAATCAACAACTTTGCGGTCAATAGGTGCCTTCCAATAAGAGGCTTAACAAAAAAGACAACCCGACCCAAATAGACCTTTGTTCGAAAATGAAGTTGGCGGGTTAATTATTATTATCTGATAGATAAATGTAGGCTTGGAGAACATTTAAAGACCCTATTTACACCGTTAACCCTGGGTGCCAGTTCATCACTCTCCGGAATAAAATGACCCGAAACACCAGGGGATATCCCCGATTGCCCCTCATTTTGTGAAACCTGCCACTTAAAAGCGGCCCCCAAGACTCAAGTTTGGCCAGTTCTTCAAGTGCGACCATATGTTCGCGTCCTTATGGCTCCGGCTAACGCGCAGTTGCATATGTTTTTCTTCTAATGTCCAGTCAAGAAAACTGTACTCAATTAAGAAAAGTTCAAAAAAGTTCTTCAGATCACAGTTAAACGTGGACAACACCACTTAAATTTGCACCCCGTGAAGGCCTCGTGCATCTTTTCTAGTCCTTTTCTAACGCGCGATAAAAACTCCGCCCTCCATTCCCCTTCGGGAAACTCGGCAGCTCTATGAACAAAACCCTGAATGTTCACTTTCTCCACACCAATAGGGCCGAGGCGACACCCATGCTCGAGATATATTACATTTCACTTAATAATCCGGAAATGTCTGAAATCACGTTTTCGCTAAGACCAACGCAGGCCAGATAACCATAGGAACTTCCTGCCTTTTAATCAATTTAGCAACAGCTAATTATCTATTTAATGAAAATGTCAACAACGATTTTTACGTGTAGTTAACCTTCTTACACGGTGCTAATATTTCCATCGGTTCAATAAAATTTACCTTTTAGAAAGGACCGAAAATGTCTATTCCTTCATTTATTGCAAGCGCCGTGGCTGCAGTGCTGCCCCTAGCAGGCAGCATCGGCCCAGTCGATGCTCAGGACCAGCTCGCTGAGCCGGACGTGCACCACACGGCCGAAGCGGAACAATCCACCACGGACCAGTCCCCCGAGCCGGGCGCCCACGCCGATAAGGGCCGCATCACCGGCGACAAAGAAGACATCATCAACGGCGCCGACGAGGAGCAATCCACGCCGAATCTGCAGAGCGGCAAATTGGCTGTGCAGCGCGAGCTCGCACTTGCTACGCAGGAGCTTGGTCACGAGTTTCTGAACATCAATTTCCAGGACAACCACACCGCGCACCTAATTTTCCTGGAAACCTATAACCCGGATACCGATCAGGCAGCCGTAGACCGCGTGCTCAACGCGCTCAAGATCAACGGCTACGACAATCTGACCGCCTCGTACTAAAAACCACGAGCAAGCTCGACACCTGCCGAGGATCAAAAAAGGGCGAAGTACCTCAACCTGGTACTTCGCCCTTTACTTTGTCGTGGCCCGGCGCGGTCCTAGCCAGGCACGCGCTCACGGCAGCGACGTAACGCCTCTGCCTACTGATCCTCCATGACATCGTGGCGCACGATGGTCTGGTCGCGGCCGGGACCGACGCCGATGTAGGAGATGCGGCAGCCGGATAGCTCTTCCAAGCGCAGCACGTAGTCTTGCGCCTTTTGGGGGAGCTCTTCAAAGGTCGAGCAGCCCGTAATGTCTTCTTCCCACGCGGGCATGGTCTCAAAGATGGGCTCGGCGTGGTGGAACTCAGACTGGGTAATGGGCATCTCGTCGTAACGCTTGCCATCGACGTCATAAGCCACGCAGATAGGAATCTCCCCAATGCCGGTGAGCACATCGAGCTTGGTCAGGAAGTAATCCGTAAAGCCATTGACGCGCGTGGCGTAGCGAGCGATCACGGAATCGTACCAACCGCAGCGGCGCGTGCGGCCGGTGTTCACGCCGACCTCACCGCCGGTGGTCTGCAGGTACTCGCCCCACTTATCAAAAAGCTCCGTGGGGAACGGGCCGGCACCCACGCGGGTGGTATAGGCCTTGATAATACCCAACGAGGTCTTAATCCGCGTCGGCCCAATGCCAGAGCCAACCGAAGCCCCACCCGCCGTCGGATTCGAGGAAGTCACAAACGGGTAGGTGCCGTGGTCGACGTCCAACATGGTGGCCTGGCCGCCCTCCATGAGTACGTTCTGGCCATCGGCAAGCGCTTGGTTGAGCTCGAGCTCCGCGTCAATAACCATGGGGCGCAGGCGCTCACGGTAGCTCAGGAAGTACTCCACAATTTGCTCGGCCTCGATGGCCTTGCGGTTGTACATCTTCACCAGCATCTGGTTCTTGATCTCCAGCGCGGACTCCACCTTCTGCCGCAGGATGGATTCGTCGAAGATGTCTTGCACGCGGATGCCAATGCGCGCGACCTTATCAGCGTAGGTCGGCCCAATACCGCGGCCGGTGGTGCCGATGGCGCGCTTGCCCAGGAAACGCTCCTGCACGCGGTCGAGGGTCTGGTGGTACGGCGCCACGAGGTGCGCGTTCGCGGAAATCTTCAGCCGGGAGGCATTCGCCCCGCGCGCTTCCAGGCCATCAATCTCATCAAAGAGCGCCTCGAGGTTAATCACCACGCCATTGCCCAGCACGGGGGTGGCGTTTTCAGAAAGAATCCCGGCGGGCAGGAGCTTCAGCTCGTATTTTTCACCGCCGACCACGACGGTGTGCCCGGCGTTATTGCCGCCGTTCGGCTTGACTACGTAGTCAACTTTCCCGCCGAGGATATCGGTAGCCTTGCCCTTGCCTTCGTCGCCCCATTGGGCGCCGACAATGACGATCGCTGCCATCTTTTAAGTCACTTCCTCATTATTGAAGCCAAAATACGCATTTACCTTACACTTTTCTGGCCGCAATAGCCCACGTAGCATGTTGTGCATGCGTTTTTTGTTCCTCCGCTGCGGCGCCCCCGACGTTGATTTGCCCGCAGAGGCCTATGATCTTTCGGCCGTTCCTTCCCGCAAGGAGCTCGCGCTTGTCGATGCCGCCGCCACCAACCTCCTCCCCCACGACCCCACGCCTTCGCTTGACGATATCGCCGCGCAGCCCGATGTCCGCCACCTCGGCGCCCCTGCCGCCGCCCCGCAGGAGCCTTACCTGGAGGACCGCCTGCGCGTGGTCGTCGCGGGCTCGGATTCGGCGCTGAACGCCGTCATCACCCGGCTCATGCGCGCCGATAACCTGTGGGCCGAGGTCGCGTTCATCCCCACGGGCGAGTCGGCCGCCGCCGCCAATTGGGGCCTGCCCGCCGCGCCGCAAGAGGCCCTCAAGCTCGCCCGCACCGCCCCGGTTCGCCCGGTGCCGCTCATCCGCAACGATTCCGGCCAGGCCGTCGCCGGCTCGGCAACCATCTCGGATTGGTCCAATGGCCCGCTTACCGGTGAAATCATCATCGATGACGCTACCCTCGCCGCCTCCGGCCGCGGTACTTTTGGCGCGCGGCTGGTCCCCATGACCGATGCCCCGGGCATCCTGGCGGCCCGCGCGACATCGCCAGTCGAGCCCGCAGGCCGCCTGCGTTCCTTGCTGCGCAAACCCGGCCGCCTCGACCCAGATTCCATCCACACCGGCCGCGCGGTCCAGGCGGGCGGCCCCCAGCTGCGCGTGCTTGTCGATGCCATCCCCCACAAACGCCCCCTCACCCGCGTCACCTTCTACCGCCACCTGCGTGACCTCCAAGTCGTGCGCCCCTAGCCTCCTTCGCAGCTCACGCCGACTTCCCTTGGTTCTTACCGCCGCCCCGCACCGGCACCCCGCTCGGCGGATTTGCGGGGCGGGGTCCTGCTAATCCTGCCCCTTCTGTTTATCGCTCGGTTTATCGTCGCGCTCCCACACCTCCGGCGGGTATGCCGGGTGCGCAGAGGTAGGAACCAGGTGCGCGACGGCGGACTCGCGCGAGAGCCCGCACACCATGAGCATGTCCACCACGATGGACCTCGTCTGCGCGAGGATCGTATATGCGGAAAGCGTCGCATCTTCTTCGATAAGATCCATGCCCGCTTGGCCGCCCACGTAGCGCAGCCGCTGCACCAGCTCGGGTATCTCTATCGCCTCATCGTGATCCCGCTTTTGGCGGCCGTAGAGTTCTCCCACCGCGAGGATAATTTCTGATAGTTCTTCTAGGAGCTCAAGCTGCTTATCGGACACGGTATCGCCGTCTTCGGTAAGCACTAGCGCGCGGCGCGAAAGCACCCGCACCCCGCGCACCGCGTTATCTACCGGCAAGAGGATGCGCTCCAGGGACCGAATATTCCTGCGCGAGGTCCACAAAAGCGGCGATACTTCCGATGCCTCCCTGCCCGATTGCGCCGCGCTCAACAGCGTATTCACGTCATTTTGCGTGCCGCGCACCGCCTCGCGGGCGTCGCGAATGATCTCGGGATTGGTATCGCGGATGCCATGCGTGACGTCGTTAAGAATGCTCGAGGCAATCCTCAGCACCTTCGACACCTCGCGCCGAGCCTCCTTCAACGGCGAATTAGGGATAAGCGCGATCGTGATAAGCCCAATACCAGAACCAATCATCGCGTCGATGGCTCGGTGCAGGCCACCCGGCCCCTCGGTGGGCGGAAAAATCGTGGCAATAAGGATGGATCCAAAGACAATCTGGTTGGATACCAGCGGCGATTTCGTAATAAAGGACCCCACCACCAGGCCCGCTCCCACGATGAACAGGATCTGGAACGGGCCCTGCCCCACCACTTGGAAGAGCAGATCACCCAAGGCCACGCCGACGATGCCGCCCAGCGACATCTCCACCGCCCTTTTCATCCTGTCCCCGCCCGAAAGCCCCAGGATGATGACGGCCGAGATGGGCGCGAAGAACGGCTGCGGATGCCCAACGACGGAGCTTGCCACCCAATACGCCAATGCGGCACCCACGGTGGCCTGGATTATATAAACGAAGCGCGAACGGATGCGTTGCAGGCGCGATACTACTGAGCGGTCCACCACCCGCAGCATTTGCCTCGTTGAGACTCTTTGTTTCGCTTCCGACATGACCTCCAGCATAGAAGACCTCCCTCTACCACCGCCCCCGTGCGTCCGCATCCCGGCCCGCGCCAGGTTGTGGATAACGCGCTAATTGCGCGCCCCAGCGACCCCCGCAGCGCGAGAATTCCACAGATTTGCCGTTTCGCCTTGCACATCCATTGCTGTGTACCCGTGCCGCTTTTACGGTCAGGAGTCGTGAACACAGAATTTTTGCAACTTTGCCGTCGCGGTGTGGACCTCGTCGCCGAGTTTCAGGGATGCTCCGAACAAGAGCTCATCAAGGCCGGCGCCAGCCAGCTCCTCGCCGCGCAACTCGCCCGCCTGCAACACACCTATTTCGGCCGCACTTCCAATAGCCGCAAGCAGCGCCTTGCCTGCGAGGCCGCCCGTTCCCGCGGCCACGACCTCGCTGTGCTTGAAAGCATCGAGTCTTTCGCCCAAAGAGTAAAGGACACCAACCGCAGTTGGGATCTCCGCCTGGAGCTCTGCCGCGCGGAGGCCCATCTGATTCCGGCGATCGCGAAGAAGCGCCTCAAGCAGCTCAACCCCGCTAAGCGTCCCTCCCACGGCGTGCGCTATACCCGACGCCCCGATGGTCCCCACACCATCTCCATCACCGCAGATCCCACCGATATCGCAGATATCAAAGGCGTTCTCGCCTCCGTGGATAAGGAAAACCCGCTCGCCGCAGCCAAGCAGGTAATTCTCGAGGGCAATCCCGGCGCACTCCCCGCGGTGCACACCAACGTGATCATCACCCTTGACCAACTAGATCGCATCACTGCTAGCCAGGGTGATGACATCATGCTTCAGCTTTCCAACGGCGCACGCATGTCCGGCGCCCAGCTCGTGGCCCGCACCCTCGCCCAGCGCGGTTACGTCAGCTTGGTCCACCCCGAGCACGGCGCGGTTAACCTGTATCGCACCGAGCGCATGGCCAGCTGGAAGCAACGCATGCTAGCCCGCGCGGAGCATCCCATCTGCGCTTGGCCCGGCTGTTCCACGCCTGCCGATGACGCCCAAGTCCACCACCTCACCGCCTGGGCCGCCGGCGGCCCCACGAACCAAGAAAACCTCGTAACGCTCTGTGCCCACCACAATGCGGTGAATCAAGATGATGATTCCCGCCCCACCGCCCGCGGGCGCATGGTCCGCATCGAGGGCCGCATCGCCTGGATCCCGCCGTGGAGCGGTAACCCGCGGTTTATCCCCTCGCCTGCCCATTCACCACGCCCAACAAGGAGTTCTACCTAACCTGCTATCCTCCCAATCTGCCTAATCTCGCTGGCATAGCTTGTCTGGCTGATCTGATTTAGCTGACTGATCTGACTCATCTCCGGCAAGGCCCCACCGCATCCTTGCGCCCCACAGATAGGCCTGGATATAGGACTCAAGATAGAACCAGGGATAGGCCCAGAAATAGGAAAAGCCGCCTCCCGCACAGGGGGAAGCGGCTACTTCGGCGTGCCCAGTTTAGGGGCGGGCCTACTTGGCGGTGGTCTTGCCCACGGAGTGGAGGTCCTGGCATGCCTCGATGACGCGCTCGGACATACCCTGCTCTGCCTTCTTCAGGTAAGAGCGTGGGTCGTAGACCTTCTTGTTGCCCACCTCGCCGTCAATCTTGAACACGCCGTCGTAGTTTTCCATCATGTGGCGGGCCACTGGGTTGGTAAACGCGTACTGGGTATCGGTGTCCACGTTCATCTTGATGACGCCGTAGCGCAGCGCCTCTTCAATCTTCTCCTTCTCGGAGCCGGAGCCGCCGTGGAAGACGAAGTCAAAGGCGTGCTCGCCCTCGCTCAGGCCGAGCTTCTTCTGCGCAACCTTCTGGCCCTCCAGCAGGACCTCGGGGCGCAGCTTCACGTTGCCCGGCTTGTAGACGCCGTGCACGTTACCGAAGGTAGCGGCCAACAAGTAGCGGCCCTTCTCGCCGGTGCCCAGGGCATCGATGGTCTTTTCAAAGTCTTCCGGAGTCGTGTACAGGTTATCGCCGGCCTTAGCCTCGACACCGTCTTCTTCACCGCCAACGACACCAATTTCTGCCTCGAGAATGATGTGCGCTTTCTTTGCCTTTTCCAGAAGCTCCTGGGCGATGACCAAGTTTTCATCGATCGGAATAGCAGAGCCGTCCCACATGTGGGACTGGAAAAGGGGATTCTCGCCGCGGTCAACGCGCTCCTGGGAGATGGCCAGCAGCGGACGAACGTAATCGTCCAGAACTTCCTTCTGGCAGTGGTCGGTGTGCAAGGCGATATTAACGCCGTAGTGCTTCGCAGCCTCGTGTGCGAAAGCGGCTAGCGCCAGAGCACCGTTAACCTTGTTCTTGACCGCGAGGCCAGAGCCGAACTCTGCGCCACCGGTGGAGAATTGGATGATGCCGTCAGACTCTGCCTCGGCAAAGCCCTTCAGTGCTGCGTTGATCGTTTCAGATGAGGTGCAGTTGATGGCCGGGAACGCGAAGCCGTTCTGCTTCGCGGTGTCCAGCATCTGGTTATACGCCTCGGGGGTTGCAATTGGCATGAAATTCCATCCTTAACTGGGATTGCGGTCAAACACGTTCCAACAGCCAATTATGCCCACATTTCCGGAATCCCGCCGTAAAATTTCTGTGACATTTCCTGTGTTTACAGTTTAACTCTCACAATGCCGCGCCCCGCACAACAAACCCCGCAGCGAAATGATCAACGGCGAGGTTAAGCGCGGCCCGACTTTTCGTGCAGGTCACGAGCCACCCGGGCGCACGCCTCCAACAGCATCCAGCCAGACAGCTGCACGGATAGGTCGCGCTCATCCACGCGAATAATGCCCATCTTTTCACTCACGGTCGTGTGCCCGAAGCCGTAGTTGTGGGGAAGCCGGGCATCGGCAGTCCAGTCAGAGCCAAAAATTGGCAGGCCATCAACCTCGAGCCGGTGCTCCCACACGGATTCGGCAGACGCCACGACCATCCGGGTCGCCAGCTTCTTGGTAGCCCGGTTGGCGGGCGAATCCCCGGGCAGGCGCACGGCGACATCGGCAAGATAGCGCATCAGGATACCCTTAAACAGGCCGCCGTCGCCATCACCGGTCTCCCAATCCACGACGCCGGAGGGAGTCGCCATCCCGGAGGCAATAGCCTGCACCAGGCCACGAATCTTGATGATGTAGCTCATCATCTCGGAGGCCAGTTCGGCCTCGTAAACGCTGTCGATCTGCTCCAGCTTGCCGATGCTCGACTCCTCCCGCATCGCCAACACAATCTCCAGGCATGCCCCGAGCATCACGCCCTGGCAGTACGGGTGGACTTGTTTGACGATCTCGGGGCCATCCATGCGCATGCGCACGCCGTCCATGATGAAGCCGTCTTCGTTGACCAAATTGTCGTAGACCCAGTCAACGATGCGGCGGGCCGCGGTGATATCTCCCATCCGCGCGAGCATGATGGCTCCGGGCCCGTTAGCCGGCACGTTCATGAAGTTCTCGCCATCGCGCCACGGCAATATCCCCAGCGAATCATCGAGCCCCTCGGTGATATTGCGCTGCAAAGATGCCAATGCCTTGGGCGGTTTCATCTTCTTCACCTCGCCCACACGCCCGAAAGCAAGCGCGAGCCAGGCCTTGTCATCGAAGTACTTATTCTTGGTCAGCTGCGTCAGGTTCCGGACGCGAATCCCGCGCGTGGTGTCAAGGATGCGCTGGCGGAGGACCTTGGTGTTCTTCCGCTCCGCGGCATCGACGAGGCAGTCGAGGTAGTGCGCTTGCCACCAGTAGTGCCAGTGCACGAGGAGCTTTTCTTTCGTGGTGGGCGGCCAGCTGACGATGGCGAGGTTGGTTCGCGGCAGGCCCCATACGGAATGCGCATGGCGCTCATCGATGGCGGTTTCCGCGAGTTCGGCGCGGTGGGCCCACTTTTCTTCCACGTTTTCTTTATCACTCCAGTAGCAAGGTTTATTACAGTTAGTGTAACGATCTCTTACCAGGAATTGTTCAGATCGGCGTGCTGCCGGATCCAGGCATGCATGGCGATGCCCGCGGCCACGCCAGCGTTGATGGACCGCGTGGAGCCAAATTGCGCGATGGAGCAGGTCATCAGGGCGGCGTCTTGCGCGGCGGCGCTGACGCCGGGCCCTTCTTGCCCGAATAGCAGCAAGCTGCGTTCCGGCAGTTCGGCGGTTTCGAGGGGCACGCAACCGGGGGTGTTATCGATGGCCACGACCGTGAGGTCTTCCTCAGACGCCCAGGCAATAAGCTTATCGACGCTCTCATGATGCCGCAGATGCTGATACCTATCTGTCACCATGGCGCCGCGGCGGTTCCACCGGCGCCGCCCCACAATGTGGACGGTATCGACGGCAAAGGCGTTAGCGGTGCGCACGACGGTGCCGATATTGGCGTCATTTTCAAAGTTCTCGATGGCGATATGCAGGCTATGCCGCCGCTTATCGATGTCCCCCTTAATCGCCTCCCTCCGCCAATACCGATACGCGTCGACGACATTGCGCCGGTCGCCCTCGCGCAGCAGCTCCGGATCGTATTTGTCCGCCTCCGGGCCTTCCGGCCAGGGCCCTTCCCAGGGCCCCACGCCGTGCCGGCCCTCATTCCATTCGGTCGGCCCCTTCGCCTCCTCGGGCCGCTCTTGCTGCTCTTGCTGCTCTTGCTGCGCAGCACTCTCGCCCTGCCCAGTCTGCGCGTCCTGGTCCATCTCGTTACGCGAGTCCAAGGTCACCCAAGCCAAGCAGGGAACGGTACTCAAGGCCCTCGGCCGAGATGACATCCTCGGCGCCGGTAGCGCGGTCAACGACGGTAGCCACGCCGACCACCTCTGCTCCGGCCTCGCGCAATGCGGCGACTGCCGTGAGTGGCGAGTTGCCGGTCGTGGTGGTGTCCTCGACGACCAGCACCTTCTTTCCGGTCACATCCGTGCCCTCGATGCGGCGCTGCATGCCGTGCTTTTTGGCTTCTTTGCGCACGACGAAGGCGTCGATATCGCGGCCATCGGCATGCATGACGGAGGTCGCTACCGGATCCGCGCCAAGGGTGAGGCCTCCCACGGCCGCGAAATCCCAATCGGCGGTGAGCTCGCGGAGCAAGGATCCGATGAGGCGGGAGGCTTCGTGGTGCAAGGTCGCACGGCGCAAATCAACGTAGTAATCGGCCTCTTTGCCCGAGGACAAAGTCACCTTGCCGTGCACAACGGCAAGCTCCTTGACCAGTTCCGCGAGACGCTTCTTCTTGTCTTCTTGCAGGTGCACTTCAGTCATCGCATTGCTCCTTCTTTAGAGTTTTCTTCGGCATATGAGGAAAGTCCTGGCTATGTGGGCCAACGCAACATTCTAGGCTACTCCCCCTGCCGCGGCCCCGACTCGTCCTGGCGGTCTTTATCGCGTGCAGCGGCTGGGCCACTGGTGTTTCTGGAACGACCTCGAGAAGAATCTCTGGATGGGCCCGTGGACGAGCCTTCGGCTGAACCTTCGGCCGCGTCTTTGGCCGCGTTCTTGGCCGCGTCTTTGGCCGCGTTCTTGGCCGCGTCTTTGCCCGGGCCTGGGGAGGCATCGCCGAGGCCGCCGCTGAAAGAGCCGCCAAAAGCGCTGCCAAAAGTGTCACCGAAGATGGAAGCCTCCCCGAATTGCCGGCGCGGCAGGCGGGCGGCGCCTGAATCGGGGGTGGGGCGCTCATTGCCATCGGCAATGGCATCGACCTCGTCCGCCCCAATCGCCGTGTGCTCAACCGGGCCGCGGGTCTCGGAGTACGTGCGCGACGGCATATCCAATGGTTCCTCCGGCCTTTGGATGACCGGCCGGGAAAACTCCGGCTGTCCCACCGACGTTGTGCCTCCCACTGCTTCAACCACAGGCGCGGCGGGAATTTCCCTGGCTGGGTCTAGGTCCTCGAGGTGAATGGTGTGCACGGAGGAGGAGCGGGGTGGGAGGACGCGGGCAGCATCGGCAAGCAATGCCAAGGGCGGGAGCATTGCTTCCCAATCCGCGGTGCGCGAATGCTTGGTGGTTTGCGCCAAAACCCACTCGGTTTCCAGCCACAGCGCCGACACCACTTCCGGCATGCGCTGCAGCGCGATGCGCACGCGCTCGTCCACCATCCGCTCCGTCACGCCGCGATCGGAGGAATATACCTCAAACCCCTCGATGTTCATGGCCAAAAGCAGATCCTCCGACATCTCGGGCTCTTGGCTGTCGAAGCGCTGGAAATCAATGACCACATCCGATGCCGCCCCCGTCCTCATCGCCATCACATTGACGCCGTCGATATCCATCAGCAGCATTTCGTGGCCGTACACATTGCCGGCGACGATGTCTTTCGGCGCGGCGCCAGAGGAGGCGACTCCCCTCGTCCATTCATCGACAAGGTACTGGTCCGACTTCATGTACTCAAAGCCCCGGGTTTCCGCCCAGTTCTTGCGCTCCCGGCGAATGGTGCCAGGGATAAGCGGCCGCGGCCTTCCCACAGGTTTAGGCTTCGCGTGAGCTTCCGGTTGCTCTTCAGTTCCCTTCTGGCCCGCCTCGTCGGAGGAGGCATCCGCATCCGATTCCGTATCTTCAGCTGAGTCCGCAGCAGGGTGAATGCCAGAGCCTGCGCCAGTTTCCGCGGCCTTTTCAGTGTTGCCTGCGGTGTGAGCACTGTCGACGCTCTCGTTAGTGCCGTCAGTGTCGTTGCTGTCGTTGCTGTCGATACTGCCGTTGCTGCTGGCCCTGCCGGCACCGTCTGCGCCGGATGCAGGGCCTGCGGTTGTGGCGTCGGTTGTGTTGCCCTTTACGACATCATTTTCCGAAAGAGCTTCGGACTCGCTGGCACGGCGGGTGTCGCTGGCGCTGCGGTGCGCATCGTCTGCAGTGCGATGGTGACGCCCTGAAGAGGTAGCGGAGGAAGAATCGGATTCAATATCGGGGGACGGCGAGTACTTTGCCGCGAAACTGGAGGAGGATTCAGCAGCGGCTTCACCTTCAGGCTCTGCGACCACTTTGGCGTCCGGGGTGCCTACGGTTTCTGGGGCGCCTTCGGCATCCTCGTCACTGCCGTCAGCATGGTCAGTGTCGTCCGTGTGGTCAGTGTGGTCCGTGTCGGTAGCTGCGCGGAAAGGCGCACCCTGGCCTTCCCGAGTGCCCAATTCTGCCCAGGTGTCCTGGTCTCCTTGGGCGTCCCGGTCTTTCCCGTTGTGTTGGGGCTTCTCGCCTTGAGATTGTTCCGCCGCCGAATTATCGGAATCGCCTGCAGCGGTGTCCTGCTGGGATGCGGTGTCTCGCTGGGCATCGGTGGCGCGCTGCGTGCGGTCGTAGTACAGCAAAAAGCCACCGGCGATGCCGAGTACGAGCGCGAAAATCAGGAGTAAAGAAGCCATCATCTCCCGATAATAATAGGTACCGGCACCCCACGGTGCCGGTACCAGTCGGAGTCGGAGCGATTAATTGGGATTAATCGTTAACCGAAGTCCTATCCCCGCGTTCCACCGGGTTGGTCGGGTCTGCAGACCACTGCGACCAGCCGCCGATGTAGTGGCGCAGGCCGGTGAATCCGGCGTCTTCCATCGCCGCGAGGGCCAGCGCGGAGTGGTTGCCCGAGCCGGAATAGATGATTGCGTCCTTGGTGTTTTCCTGGGTCAATCCGGCCGCGGCCAGCACCTCACGGATTTCATCCGGAGACTTCAACGTGCGCACCCCATCGTTGTGGAAGAGGCGCTCGGGAATACTGACCGCACCGGGGATGTGGCCGGCCTTCAAATCCAGGTTTTCGCGGCGACCGGCAAAGCGGTTGCTGGAGCGTGTATCAATGAGGACGCCATCATGCTTGCGGACGTCATCAATCGTGGCGGTAGGTAGCTGGCCGGGAGTGACCTCGAACGTCGAGCCAACCGCGATATTGCCCGGGCCCGTGAGAGTCTGGTAACCGTGCGCGAGCCAGTTTTCCAAGCCGCCGTCGAGGATGCGCACATCCGTCAGGCCTGCCCAGCGCAGCGTCCACCACGCGCGGCCGGCGAACAGCCCGCGGCCCTCGTCATAGACCACCACGGGGCGGTCTTCCTGCAGGCCCCAAGAACGGATCCAGGCTTGCAGCTTGTCTTCGTCGGGAAGCGGGTTGCGGCCATTGCGCGAGCCGGGAAGGCCGACGAAGGCCGCGCCGGTATCGCCGAAAAGCGCGGTGGGGATGTGCTGGGATGCAAAGTCGATGAAGCTCTGGCCCGTCTTGGGCTGCCAGTGGGTGCCGAGGAGGGTGAAACGATCGCCGTGGTAGATGGATTCTTTGAGTTCCTGCGGGGAAACTAAAATGCTCATGCCTTCCAGTCTAAAGGCATGAGCATTATTTTTCGCCCGGTAATTTAGCGAGCGGAGATATCCAGCTCCGCACCGCCATCGGCGACGTCGACGTGGACGGTATCGCCATCGGCAATATCGCCAGCCAAAAGCTTCTTCGCCAGCTTGTCACCGATAGCCTGCTGGATGGTCCGGCGCAGCGGGCGGGCACCGTAGGCGGGGTCATAGCCGCGGTCGGCCAACCAGGACTTCGCGGAATCAGATACCTGCAGCGTCAGGCGACGAGCCGCCAGGCGCTCGGTGAGACCGCGCAGCTGGATGTCCACGATGCCGCGCAGCAGCTCCTCCGACAACGGCTCGAACATCACCACATCATCGAGGCGGTTGATGAATTCCGGCTTAAACGCCCTCTTCACGGCCTCCATCGTCTCGTCCTTCGTACCGCCGGCGCCCAGGTTGGACGTTAAGATGATGACGGTATTGCGGAAGTCGACGGTGCGCCCCTGGCCATCGGTAAGCCGCCCCTCATCCAGGACCTGGAGGAGGACGTCGAAGACGTCGGGGTGGGCCTTTTCCACTTCGTCGAAAAGCACGAGCGTATAAGGCCGACGCCGCACGGCCTCGGTGAGCTGGCCGCCGGCTTCGTGGCCGACGTATCCCGGAGGGGCACCGACGAGCCGGGAGACGGAGTGCTTCTCGCCGTACTCGGACATATCGATGCGCACCATGGCGGATTCATCGTCGAAGAGGAAGTCCGCCAGCGCCTTAGCCAGCTCCGTCTTACCCACACCGGTAGGGCCGAGGAAGAGGAAGGAACCGGTCGGGCGGTTGGGGTCAGCCACGCCCGCGCGGGAGCGACGCACGGCATCGGAAACAGCGGTCACGGCCTCGCGCTGGCCGACGACCCTCTCACCCAACACCGCCTCCATGTTCAGCAGCTTCTCGGTCTCGCCCTGCAGCATCTTGCCGGCGGGAATGCCAGTCCACGCGGAGACGACCTCCGCGATGGTATCCGGGCTGACCTCCTCATCCAGCATGGTATTGCGCTGGGCAGCGGCCTTTTCCTCGGCTGCTACCAGGTCCTTTTCCAGCGGCGGGATCTTGCCGTAGTTGATCTCGGAGGCTAGGGCGAGGTCGCCGTCGCGCTCGGCAATTTCTGCTTGGCGGCGGAGATCGTCGAGTTCCTCCTTAATATCCTGCACGTCATCGATGGCCTTCTTCTCGTTGACCCAGCGCGCCTTGAGCTCGCCGAGCTTTTCGCGCTGGTCCGCGAGCTCGCCTTGCAGGGCGGCCAGGCGGTCCTGGGAGGCAGCGTCGGATTCCTTCTTCAGCGCGAGCTCTTCGATCTCCATGCGGCGAACGATGCGCTCGAGCTCATCGATTTCCTGCGGCGAGGAGTCGATTTCCATGCGCAGGCGGGAGCCGGCTTCATCGACGAGGTCGATGGCCTTATCCGGCAGGAAGCGGTTGGTGATGTAGCGGTTCGATAGCTCCGCTGCAGACACCAAGGCGGAGTCCATGATGCGCACGCCGTGGTGCACCTCGTAGCGCTCCTTGAGCCCGCGCAGGATACCGATGGTGTCTTCCACGGACGGCTCTGCGGCATAGACCTGCTGGAAACGGCGCTCGAGGGCGGCGTCCTTTTCGATGTACTTGCGGTACTCATCCAGCGTGGTTGCACCGACGAGGCGCAACTCACCGCGGGCCAGCATGGGCTTAATCATGTTGCCAGCATCCATGGAGCCTTCGCCGGTAGCGCCGGCGCCGACGATGGTGTGCAACTCATCGATGAAGGTGATGATTTCGCCCTCAGATTGCTTGATTTCATCCAGCACAGCCTTAAGGCGCTCTTCGAACTCGCCGCGGAACTTGGCGCCGGCGACCATGGAACCGAGATCCAGGCTGATAAGCGTCTTGCCCTTCAGGGACTCGGGGACGTCGCCAGCCACGATGCGGCGGGCTAGGCCCTCAACGATCGCAGTCTTGCCGACGCCCGGTTCACCAATCAACACCGGATTGTTCTTCGTCCTGCGCGAAAGCACCTGGACGACGCGCCGGATTTCCTGATCGCGCCCGATGACCGGGTCGATCTTGCCCTCGCGCGCCCGCGCGGTGAGGTCGGTGGCGTACTTTTCCAGCGCCTGGAACTGGTCCTCCGGGTTCTCCGAGGTCACCTTGGCGGCCCCGCGCACGGAGGGGAAGGCGCCCTTGATGGCGTCGTAGGTTGCGCCGCGGCCGGTCAGCAACTCGGCGGCGTCGGTCTTCGAACCAGCGATGGCGGCGAGGAGGACTTCGGTGGACACGAACTCATCGCCAAGCTCGCCCGCCAATTCCTGCGACTTGGTCAGTACGTTTAAGCCATCCCGGTTGAATTGCGGGTTGGACATATTGGCGCCCTCGGCGCTGGGGTAAGAGTTAACCAGCTCGCGCGCTTCCTTCAGCACTGTATCCGGGTCAACGCCGGTGGCCTTGAGCACCGGCGCGGCGATGCCGCCTTCCTGCCCAAGGATGGCAGCCAGCAGGTGCGCCGGCCGAATATCCGGGTTGCCATTCGCGGAAGCGGTCTGCAGGGCTTCCTGCAGCGCCTCTTGTGTTTTGGTGGTGGGGTTAAAAGAACTCATGTGTACGTTTCTCCTTCTAAGATTTATTCGTCCATTTTAAGGATTCACTTGGTATAACGCACATAAAGTTGAGCCTATTCCACTCAACCCAAATTTTTTGAGTCCACCCGGCTCAACTTCCCGTTTTTGTGCCTCGTAGGTATCTACTATGCCCCTGCCGAACTGCCACAACAGCGCTACCGAAGTCCGGCCGCCCTAGGAGTGGGCGTGCTCCGCTGCTGGGGCTGGGCTTACTTTGGAGTGCCATAATCAGCAGAACCTCAAGGCGTACCGCGCTGACGGGGCGGAGCTTAAACCGGTGCCTGCAAGGCCGCGAGTTTGCGGCCGACTTCCCCGGCAGGGCGAGGCAAAGGCTGGCGGGCGCGGCGAAGGCTAGCGAGGGCTGGGACGCGGCACGACAAAGCCGGGCCACCACACCAAAAATGTGGGAGCCCGGCTTGCGCAGAGTGGCTGCGCAGGGTGGATTTGTGAAGGCTAGGTTTCTTGTTTCTGGCCCACGTGGCCGATGCCCTCTTTGAAAATCGTGCCGCGCGGCGGAAGCAAACCCATGAATTTGAATGTCAGGTACACACCGATGGAAATGGCCAGCGAGACGGCACCGAACGCGCCGGTAAATCCGTACATCACAGCCATCGGCGCGATAATGGTCCACGAAATCTCGAACGGGCCGAAGCCGATATAGGCCATGCCGTATTCAGATAGCGTGCCGGATTTCAGCTTCGGGTCGACGATCTTGAGCACGGCGATGCCGGTAGCCACGGTGGCCGTCGCCCAGCCCCAGCCGAAGATGCCGCGCTCGATCCAACGCTCGCCAAAGAACTCGGCGGGGAACCACATCAGGAAGAAGCTACAGAAGATGGTGCCCAAAATAAACAGCACCAGCAGCGCCTGCCAGTAGGAAGCGATAGCAGTAGGAACGATGGCGGCCACACCGAAGGCAATGAGGTAGTCGGTAGCAGCACCGGAGATGGAGGATACGGAATCCTTATCCAGATAATCCTCGGCACCGACGAAGTTCATGATGGCGCGGAAGATGAGGCCGATAACCATGGACATCGCAAAGAGCGGAATGGAAACATTTTCCCAAATGCTGGAAATGCCCTTATTGACGCCGTACGCCGTCATGACCGTGAGGATGATGAAGCCGAAGTGCAGCGCTAGCGGCTCGATGGAAGAAGGGTTGGTGGTGGCGCGACCAAGGGAGGGGCGATCAGCCAGGTTCTTGATGTAGCCGCGGCGAATCTCTTCCGGCAGCTCCTTGGGCACGTAGGACACCTTGCCCTTACGGATACCCCAGTTACCAGCAATAACGCCGCCGATAATCGCGGCCAGCGTGCCGACGGTCGCAGAAGTAAAGCCCAACGACGACGCCGCCTCGGCACCGACGCCCTCCAGCGCGCCACCCACAGCGGCGGCCGTGCCGAAGCCACCGGTAAAGCCAACCGGCAGCATCATGCCGAACCAGTTGGGGGTATCAAAGACCGGGGCGAAGAAGAGCAGGCCGAGCACGATGAACAGGCCCCACTGGCCGGTGAACATCATGGTGGAAAAGCCCCACATATTGCGCGCGCCCTTGCCCATGTTGCCGCCGACTTCCATGGAATACGCCATCGAGGCAAAGACCACGGCAATGAGGATGGAGGTGTAATCGCCGAGGTTATCGGAGAAGTTGATCCAGCCCAGCACGTTGGGGCCGACGAGCAGGCCAATCAGGCCGGCGGTGATGGGGGCAGGCAGCAATAAGTCCTGGAAGATAAACTTCACTTGGTGGCGCAAAATATTGCCGATGACCATGAGTAAGGAAATCCAACCCACGTCCAGCATGAGGGTATAAGCGGAAAAATCTTCCATGGGAATCCTTTCTAGCTGTGCAGTTATGACAGGCCGCTCACTTGTAGAGAGCTCGCAGATAAAAAGTACATTACCTATCATGTAGTGAGCCACAACATACGGCGGATTTTCACCCCCGCTACAATGGCACGGTGGAGCACTACCTCAGCATCATCATCGGCGCGGGCCAGGCAGGCTTGGCGACGGCCCACCAGCTCACCTCCCGCGGCCTTATCCCCGCCCAAGACTTTTTGCTTATCGATGCCAACCCCGCCCCCGGCGGCGCCTGGCGTCACCGGTGGGATTCCCTGACGCTGGGCAAGGCCCACAACATCGCGGATCTGCCGGGCATGCCCGCCCCGCTTGCCGATGCCTCCTCCCCCGCCTCCCAAGTAGTCGCCTCCTACTACGGCGCTTACGAGGACAAGTTTCAGCTGCGGCCCTACCGCCCAGCGCGCGTCCGCAGCGTCCGCCCCCTGCCCGGCACGCACAGCGCGCGCAATCTCCACGGCGCGCTCGGCCCGCGCGATGAGCGCGCAACAGAGAACCCAGACGAGCCACGCGGTGCGCACGCCTCGCACGACGAGCCCGAGCCGCGCGGCGCGTTTCTCGTGACGTTGGAGTCCGGCGAGCAGTTTTCCGCGGACGCCATCGTTAACGCCACTGGCACGTGGGATAGGCCGTATATTCCTTATATTCCGGGCATCGGCAGTTTCGGCGGGCGCCAACTGCACACCAAGGACTATTCGGCGGCGGAGGATTTTGCAGGCCAGCACGTATTGGTCGTCGGCGGTGGGCTATCCGCGGTGCAGTTCTTATTGGAGCTTGAGGGCATCGCGCAAACCACTTGGGCCACGCGGCGGGCACCGGATTTTACGGACACGGAGTTCGATAAGCAGTGGGGTTTGGATGTGGAAAAGAAGGTCCGCGAGCGGGTCTTTAGCGGCAATCCACCGGCCTCGGTGGTCTCGACCACCGGGATTCCGCCCTGGCAGGAATACCTGGATGCAGTCGAGCGCGGCGTTTTGGTCTCGCGCGGCATGTTCAATGCCATTGATGCGACCGGCGTGCGGTTTGGCGAGGCTGCGACGAGCAGCAGGACTGCGGCGAGCGACGGGGCGGCCACGGGTGGCAGGACTGCGGCGAGCGATGAATCTACGGCGCACTGTGAGACGGTGGCGGACGGCGACGGTGCTGTGAGCGGTGGGTTTGTGGGGGCATCGGAAAGCGGGGCGGCATGGCAGCCGTACCCGGCGGGCACGCACCTGGCGGTGGACGTCATCTTTTGGAATACCGGTTTTCGTCCGGTACTCGACCACCTGGCGCCGTTGCGATTGCGCTCGCGCAAGGGCGGGATTGTCATGCGCAACGAGGTCTCGCCTGCCGCGAACCCGCGGGTTTTCCTCGCCGGATATGGATCGACTGCCTCGACGGTGGGAGCGACACGGGCTGGGCGCTTGGCTGCGCGCGAGGTTATGAAGGTGCTGGGACTGTAGCGCGGGGACGATAGAGCAGGCGCCGATGGAGCGGGCGCCGCTCCCCACCAAAAGGCAGGCGCGGGGTGAAAGTGCGAAATAGAGGCAAGCAAGCACACTAGAATGGGAAAACATGTGGGAATTGGGCGAGCACTTCCGAAAGTACGCAGACGACTACCGCGATGCGGTGCATGAGCAGTTTTTCCTCATGGTGCCGGAGGCGCGGCAGGTCTTTTCCCTTTCTATGCAGGACACCCACCGGTCCATGGTGCACGCATTGGCGTGGGTGATTGAACACGCGGAGCCCAGCAGCGCCGGCACGAAGGCGGGGTCCGGGGTTGGAGCTGCGTTGCCTGAGGCCGTCCGGGAGAAAATCGCGCAGCTCGGCCGCGATCACCGCAGGCACGGCTTCCCGGCAGAGGTGTATGCACGCTTCAAGGAGGCGCTCATCAAAGGCCTGCGGGTATTGGCGCTGACGCGGTACCAATACGACTTCGCCTGCGCCGTCATCCACGAGGTCTGCGCGGAGATGGCCACCGCGGCGCGCGAGGCGGACCTGGCTGGGGAGGCGCCGGCGTATTCGGGGCAGGTGGTTGCGGTGGAGCGGCCGACGCGCGAAACCGCGGTCATTCGCGTCGAGGCGGGAATGACCGCCGACTTCGAGCCGGGGCAGTATTTCCCCGTCACCACCCAGTACCTTCCCGGCCAGTGGCGCATGCTCACCCCAGCTCAGCCAAGCGATGCCACCGGCCAGCTGGTCTTCCACGTCGCCGCGGTGGGCGCGGCTTCGCGGTCGCTTGCGCATACCAAGCCGGGCGATTGGTGGACTTTGGGCCGGCCCACCGGGTCCATCTGGCAGGACCTGCGCGCGTTGCGCGGCGGCAGGTTGGTCATCGTAGCCTATGGCACGGGCTGGGCGGCGGCGCGGTGCTTGGCGCTGGCGGCCCGCCAGGCCGCGGATGCGGGCGAGGAGGGACTCGCGAAGAACCTGGACCTGCAGATTTTTGCCGTTGCGGATAGCCCCGGCGCGCACTATGACACGCACTTCCAGCAGAACCTTACGGCCCTCTACCCCGATCTCAGCCTGCGCCGCATCATCCGGCAAGAAAACGACCCGTGGTTGCTGGGGGCACAGCCGCTTGCCGATGCCGCCACCCACACCCTCTCCCCCGACCCGACCGATGTAGTAGTCAACGAGGCCGAGTTATCCACAGGCACGCCCACCTACTTTGCCCTCTTCGGCAGCGCCGAGGAGGTAGCGGAAGGAAGGAAGGGATTGGAGAAAAGGGGCATCGGCAAGCAGTGGATCTTAAGCCACAGCTGGGGCCGCGACCGGGAGTGGCTGCCGGAGGATTATGCGGCGCAGTCTTAGTCGTTGAGTTCTAGCACCGGCAGGGAGCGGCGCGTCTTCGCTACTTCGTGCGGGTCGATATCGGCGTAGAGGATCTCGTCTTCGTAGCCGGCTTCTGCCACGCGCACGCCGTTGGGATCGACGATGGTGGAGTGCCCGATGCCGGTCGGTCCCGAGGGGGAACCGGCCTCCGCGTTGCCGCCCGGGCGGGATTGGCCCGCGGCGAGGATATAGCTGGTGGAATCCAGCGCCCGCGCCGCCGTGAGCAGGCGCCACTGCTCCAGCTTGCCGGGGCCATCCGCCCAGCTGGTGGGCACGACGATGAGCTGCGCTCCCTCGCGCGCGAGATCCTTGAACTGCTCCGGGAAGCGGATATCGTAGCAAACCACGACGCCGACGGTAAGGTCATCGACGTCAAAGGTCACCAAGGACTCCCCAGGCTGCACCGTATCGGATTCGCGGTAGTCAAAGGCATCGTAGGTGTGGATTTTCTCGTAGCCGCCCAGCACGCCGGGGCCTGCGACGAGCGCGGTATTGGATACGCGGTTGATGGTCTTATCCTCGCGCTCGATGGTATCGGCTGGGCAGAACATGCCGACTACGACGGTGACCTCCAATTCCTCCGCCGCTTCCTGAATCGCGGTGGCGAACGAGCCTTCGAGGTTCTGCGCCTGCTCGTCCAGGCGGCCCGAGCGGAAGTTCTGCGAGGTGGCCTCGGGCAGCACGATAAGGCGCGCGCCCGCCGCCGCGGCCTCGCGGATTTTATCCAGGGCGAGTTCTTGGTTGTCCTCGATGCTGCCGGTAGAGGTCAATTGCACTGCTGCTACTTTCATAAATCCCAACTTAGTGCAGCGTCACCTAGTTATCCACAGGTTGGCGATTTTGCCCTCGCGGCCACAGCCCGCAGCGGCCACGCTTAAGGCCATGAGTTATGTAGATATTCCTGAACACCTTCCCGCACATGTACGCACGTTGAGGGCGCGGCCGGCGGCGGCGTTGCCGGGGGCGCACTTAAGCGTGGCCTCTCGGACGTCCGCTTCCCTCCAGCGCGCGGTGACACAGTGGTCTGAAACGCAGCAGCTTAGCGATGCCACCGTTTCCGAGCGCCTGCGCAGCCTCCACGACTTTTTGGCGCGCAGCCACGCGCTCGATTCCTCGCTCGCCGCGAGCTTGGGGAGGACGCAATGAATTTATCGACTGCCCTGCGCCACAGTGCCGCGCAGCTCGCCGCGGACCGCGCTGGCCTGCACACTCACTATGTGGATTCACACCACGATTGGCGCTCGCTATCGCTGGGTGGGCCCGCGGGTATCGCGGCGCGATCCGGTTTGGAGGAGGCGACCGAGTGGCTGAGTAGCCCCCTTGGGCAGATGGAGCGGGTCATCGAGGTACTCGACCGGCATGCGGATCTGCAGACCTGGCGCGAGGAGGTGGAGGCGCGGATCATTTCCTTTTTGGGCAAGGTTGATGAGCTTTCTGGGCCCGCCGCGCTGGCCGGGGCCGTGCAACTGCGGGAGGTGCGCGCGCTTGGCGATGCCCTCGATTGGCTCTGCGCCCAAGAAATCGATGCCCTCTGCACGCCGGCCGGGGCGGAACCGCCTAAGCGGCTGGAGGATTTTGCCGATCTTCCCCTCGATACCATCCACGAGATTAACCTCGCCCAAGCCAGCGACCGCGTGGCGCAGCTGGCCGCGGATAATCCCGATATGCGCATCGTGGAGACCAGCCCCGGCCGGCTGGTGGCGCTGGTGGATCCGGAGGGCTTTCGCACGGAGCCTGCGTCCGTGACCACATTCGTTGAAGGCGTGCATTCCTCCGACCCCACCACCTGGCAGCGCGCCGTGGACCGTGGCCGCAATATTGCAAGGGCGAGCGGTGGCCCTGCCGCCGTATGGTTGGGCTACCAGGCGCCGGCGAGTCTGCCGCGCGCCGTGCACGCCGATCCCGCGCGGGCGGCGGGGCAGGAGCTGGTGCGGTTTCAGCGGGGCATCGGCAAGCGGTATCCAGGTGCGAAACGAACGGTGGTGGGCTATTCCTATGGCTCCGTCGTGACCGGATACGCGGCGCGCGAGGAGGACATCGCCTCCGATATTGTGCTCGTGGGAAGCCCCGGTACTAGTGCCCAGCATGTCGGCGAGCTGCACGGCACTGTGTGGGCGGCGACCAATGACAATGACCCCATCGCTATCGCGACGGGGCCACTGAGCGGGATCCACGGCCCGGATCCCACCACCCAGTCCTTTGGCGCCACTCCCCTCCCCGGCGCGGATGGCCTGCCTGGGGACCACGGGTCTTATTGGGAGGACCCGCAGTTCCTGCGCGGTTTGGGCACGGTGGCCGCCCCGGAACCCAGGCCGGATTAGCGTTGGGCTGGGCAGCGCGGGGGCGTGGGAGCGTGGGGCGGGTTTAGAAGAGTCCTGCGGGGGCGTCCGAGTACGAGACCAGCATGTTCTTGGTTTCCTGGTAGTGGCCGAGCATCATCAAGTGGTTCTCGCGGCCCAGGCCGGATTCCTTGTAGCCGCCGAAGGCGCTGTGTGCCGGGTAGTCGTGGTAGTGGTTGACCCACACGCGGCCGGCCTGAATATCGCGCCCGGCGCGGTAGCAGATGTTTTGTTGGCGCGACCATACGCCGGCGCCAAGGCCGAAGTTGGTGGTATTCGCGATCTCGATGGCCTCGTCGTAATCCTTGAAGGTCGCCACAGAGAGCACTGGCCCGAAGATCTCCTCCTGGAAGATGCGCATCTCGTTGCTGCCCTTAAAGACCGTGGGCTCGATGTAATAGCCGTTTTCGAGGCCTTCGACCTTGTTCACGTGGCCGCCGGTGAGCGTTTCCGCGCCTTCTTCTGGGCCGATCTTGAGGTATTCGGTGATCTTGTCCATCTGCTCCTGAGAGGCCTGGGCGCCCATCATGGTTTCGGTATCCAACGGGTGGCCAATCTTGATCTTCTTGACGCGCTCGATGGCGAGCTCCAAGAACTTATCAGCAATATCCTCATGGACCAGCGCGCGCGATGGGCAGGTGCAGACCTCGCCCTGGTTGAGGGCAAACATGACGAATCCCTCGACGCACTTTTCCAGGTAGGAGTCATCTTCATCCATGATGTCTTTGAAGAAGATGGACGGCGATTTACCGCCGAGTTCCAGGGTGACCGGAATGACCTTGTCCGCGGCGGCCTTATTGATGAGCTTGCCCACTGGGGTGGATCCGGTGAACGCGATCTTGGCGATGCGGTCCGAACCCGACAATGCCGCACCAGCTTCCTCGCCCACACCGTTGACGATATTGAGCACGCCGTCTGGGAGGAGGTCGCCGATGATATCCATGAGCAAGAGGATGGATGCTGGCGTTTGCTCCGCGGGTTTGAGAACGATGCAGTTACCGGCGGCCAGGGCCGGTGCGATCTTCCAGGAAGCCATGAGCAGCGGGAAATTCCACGGAATGATTTGGCCGACCACGCCGAGCGGCTCGTGGAAGTGGTAGGCCACGGTGTCTTCGCTGATTTGGGACAGGCGGCCCTCCTGCGCGCGGATGGCGCCCGCGAAGTAGCGGAAGTGGTCAACGGCCAGTGGGATATCGGCGGCCAAGGTCTCGCGGACGGCCTTGCCGTTTTCCCAGGTTTCCGCGACGGCGATCTTTTCCAGGTTCTCTTCAATCCGGTCCGCGATGCGGTGCAGCAAGAGCGCGCGCTCTGCTGGCGTGGTCTTGCCAAAGGTGGCGAAGGCCTTTTCCGCGGCATCGATAGCCGCATTAACATCGGCTTCCTTGCCGCGGGCCACCTGACAAAATACTTCACCGGTCACGGGGCTGATGTTGTCCATGTACTCGCCATCGACTGGCGGTACCCACTTACCGCCAATGTAATTGTCATAGCGGTCGCGGTAGTTAACGATGGCCCCTTCGGTTCCGGGCGCTGCGTACAAAGTCATGATGGTGGTGTCCTCTCGTGCAGAAATCTCGACTGTGGTTCTTGCCAGGTATGGTCCTTACCGGGTATGGCTCGTACCACTGTAGGCGCTCTACTGTGGTGTACCTCACCTGCTTTCCAGACATAGTAATGCAATTTTTCGCATCTCGCACTAAATAGGGGTAGGAAATTAACATTTCTTCACAGGCCAAAGTCCGGTTGTGCGAGTGCAGAACTGCCCGAGGGAGGGGCAGCGGTGCGAGGGGGCGCGGGAATGATAGGGGCCGAGGGGGAGCCGGGAGGCCGGGGGCACCGAGAGTGCGAGGGGCTTTTGGGCAGAGATAAACCCTCCATACCTGTGCGGGCGCTATGCCGTAAAAGGTATGGAGGGTTTTAGTTGAGGTTTCTCGTCCGCAGGACGAGTTAGGCGGTTTAGCCGGTTTAGGCGGTTTAGCCGCCGTTGTTTCGGCGATTGCGTTTGCGGTCGCGCGCGGTGCGCGGGCTCCACATCACCACGGAGGTAGACCGCGGGACGTGGACGAGCTCACCGCTGCGTTGAGAACGCAACGAGACCTGCGAGCCTTGCGGGCCTTGGGCGCCGCGGGTGTGCTGCCCCTGTGCTTGGGGATGTTGTGCTTGGGGGTGCTGCGATCCCGAGCGCTGCCCGGCGGCGAGTTGGTCGCGGAGGGCACGGACTTCATCGGCAAGCGCATCGCGTTCAGCCTCGAGCTGGTCGCGTTCCTCGGTTAGCTCGATGATGGATTTGATGCCGGCGAGATTGACGCCATCGTCTTGCGAGAGCGCCTGAATCTTGCGGAGTAATTCAATATCGCGATCCGAATAACGGCGGCCGCCGCCCCGGGTGCGGGCCGGGGAGACCAAGCCCATGCGGTCATAGGTGCGCAGGGTTTGGGCGTGCATCCCGGAAAGCTCGGCGGCCACGGAAATGACATAAACGGCGGTGCCGGAGCCTTCTGCCTTTCCAGTACTCATTGTGCAGTGCACCTCCTGCCTTAATTGCTCTCCGCGCCGGCCCAGCCTGCGCGGGGATTAAAGCCAGAGTCCTTTTCGGCTTGTGCGTAGGTGCGCAAGGCGCTGGAGGCCGCAGCATCGAGCTTGGAAGGCACGGTGACCTGCACGCTGACCAAGAGGTCGCCAGCCTTGCCGGCGCGCTTGGCAATGCCGCGTCCACGCACGCGCAAGGTGCGGCCATCCGGGGTACCGGCCGGGATCTTCACGCGGACCGGGCTGTCCAAGGTGGGAACCGTGATGGTGTCACCAAGGGCGAGCTCGGCAAACGAGACAGGGACGGTGATGTGGATATCGTCGCCGTCGCGGGTAAAGACCTTGTCGGGCTTAACGGTGACCGCAACGAAGAGGTCACCGGCCGGGGTACCGTTCGGGCCAGCCTCGCCTTGGCCGGCGATGCGGACCTTTTGGCCGTCGATGACGCCGGCGGGGATGCGGACCGTGATATTCCGGGTACGGTGCACCGTTCCGGTGCCGTTGCAATCCGAACATGGATCTGGGATGCGGCGGCCCGTGCCATCGCAATCCTTGCACGGGGCGGAAAAGCCGAAGGCACCGCGGTTTTCCGAGGTGTACCCGGAGCCATTGCAGGTCCCGCACGTTGAGGTCTTGCCGGAGGAAGAACCCGAGCCGTGGCACGTGGTGCACGGCGCATTACCGCTTAAGGCCAGCGGGATGGTGGTCCCCTTGGCGGCCTCGCGGAAATCGAGGGTTATTTCCGTTTCGACGTCGGCCCCCCGCGACGGTTTAGCTGAGTGGCCAGCACTACCGCTGCGGTTGAAAACGCTACCGAAGATATCCCCAAAACCGCCGCCTTGAGACGATCCTCCAGTGGCTCCTCCGAAGAGGTCCGAGAGGTCGAAGTCTTGCGCACCTTGTCCACCCATGTTCGTGGCTCGAAACCCGCCGGGAAAGCCGGCGCCTCCGTTCCGTCCAAAGCCACCGCCATTACGCAGCATGGCCTTGAACTGGTCGTATTCCTTGCGCTCGGAGGCATCGGAAAGCACATCGTATGCTTCCGCAACCCGCTTGAACCGGTCCGCTGCCGCGGGGTCATCGGGGTGGGTATCCGGGTGGTTTTCGCGGGCAAGCTTGCGGTACGCGCGCTTGATCTCGCTTTGATCTGCGGACGAGGAGACCCCCAGATCCGCATAATAATCTTTGTCTGCCCATTCGGGTTTAGCGCTCACTGGGCATCTCCTCCTTTCAAGAAGAATCGGTTGTAGTTAGTAAAAAGGGCGCCGGGGGAAGTTGAATCAGTCAGTTCCCAAGGCGCCCTTTTCCCGGATTAATCGGCTTGTTCGGTGCCTTCCGAACTGCCGGAGTCCTCACCGGGGTCCGCGATGATGACCAGCGCGTTGCGCACCAGCCTCTCGCCTACGCGGTAGCCCTGGCGCAGCACGGTGCCGAGCACCTGCTCATCGCCGGAGGATAAATCCTGCACGGCCTCGTGCATCTCTGGGTCGAAGGGTTCGCCCTCTTCACCAAAGGCGGTGAGGTTGTGCTGCTCTAGGCCCTTGCGGAGCTTATCCGCAACCGCCTTGAGCGGGCCCTCCAAGTCACCGTGCTGCTTGGCCAAATCGAGGTCATCAAGAACCGGCAGCAAGTCACTAATGACCTTTGCCTTCGCGGTCTCGATAACGGATTGGCGGTCACGCTCGGTGCGGCGGCGGTAGTTGGTGTATTCCGCATTCAGACGCTGCAGGTCTTCCGTGCGTTCTGCCAACTGCGCCTCCACATCGTTGGTGGCAGCGCCGGTGGAGGTGGGCTCATCGCCCTCCGCCTCGGCCTCGACCTCATCGGCGTTGACATCAGCCAGCGCGTCTTCGAGGTCAGAATCAAGGGTGGGATCCAACTTGGCTTCTTCGGAGGCATCAGCCTGCGCGTCGTTGGCAGCCTGTGCTTCCTCGGCCTTTTCGGCAGCAGCCTCAGCGCGGTCAGCCGAGGTAGCCTCCGGATCCGTGTTTTCCGGGTCGCCTGGGTTTTGCGGCATTCCGCTGTCCTGAGTCATTACTTGTCGCCATCCTTGTTGTCGTCGGAGTTCTCGTCTTCGTCCACAACTTCAGCGTCGACCACGTTCGGGTCGCCCTGTGCGGCACCGGCATCGCCAGCACCCTCAGCGCCGCCCTCTGCAGCCTGTGCCTCGTAGATCTGCTTGCCCATCTCCTGGGATTCGGTGGACAGCTTCTCTACTGCGGACTTGATGGCGTCGAGGTCATCGCCCTTCAGCGCCTCATCGACGGCGTCAGCAGCCTCGGTGACCTTGGTCTTGGTGTCCTCAGAGACCTTGTCCTCGTTATCCTCCAAGAACTTGCGGGTCTGGTAGGAGGTGGACTCTGCGTTATTGCGCAGCTCCTGCTCCTCGCGACGCTTCTTGTCCTCCTCAGCGTGCTGCTCGGCGTCCTTAACCATGCGGTCGATCTCTTCCTGGGAAAGGCCGGAGCCTTCCTGGATCTTGATGGTGTTTTCCTTGCCGGTGCCCTTGTCCTTGGCGGTCACGTGAACGATGCCGTTGGCGTCGATATCGAAGGTGACCTCAATCTGGGGCACACCACGTGGTGCCGGTGCAATGCCGCCGAGCTCGAAGGAACCCAGCAGCTTGTTAGCGGTAGCCATCTCGCGCTCACCCTGGAAGACCTGAATCTGCACGGAAGGCTGGTTGTCTTCTGCGGTGGTGAAAGTCTCAGACTTCTTGGTCGGAATGGTGGTGTTGCGCTCGATGAGCTTGGTCATCACGCCGCCCTTGGTTTCAATGCCGAGGGAGAGCGGGGTGACATCGAGAAGCAGCACGTCCTTAACCTCGCCGCGCAGCACGCCTGCCTGGAGGGCAGCACCCACTGCAACGACCTCGTCCGGGTTAACGCCCTTGTTCGGGTCCTTGCTGGTCAGCTCCTTGACCAAGTCAGAGACGGCCGGCATACGGGTGGAACCGCCAACCAGCACAACGTGGTCGATATCGCCGACGGAAAGGTCAGCATCCTTGATGACCTGGTTGAATGGAGCCTTGGTGCGGTCCAGCAGATCCTGGGTGATCTTCTGGAACTCGGTGCGGGTCAGGGTCTCGTCCAAGAACAGTGGGGTCTTATCAGAGTCAACGGTGATGTAAGGCAGGTTGATGTTGGCCTGCTGGGAGGAGGACAGCTCAATCTTGGCCTTCTCTGCAGCCTCGCGCAGACGCTGCACGGCGCGCTTGTCCTTGGTCAGGTCAACGCCCTGGGAGCTCTTGAAGCGGTCAACCAACCAGTCAACGATGCGCTGATCCCAGTCATCGCCGCCCAAGGTGTTGTCACCTGCAGTAGCCATAACCTCAACGACGCCATCGCCGATTTCCAGCAAGGACACGTCGAAGGTGCCGCCGCCCAAGTCGAAGACCAGGATGGTCTGCTCTTGCTCGCCCTTTTCCAAGCCGTATGCAAGCGCAGCCGCGGTGGGCTCGTTGACAATGCGCAGGACGTTCAGCCCGGCAATCTGGCCGGCTTCCTTGGTGGCCTGACGCTGGGCGTCCTCGAAGTATGCAGGGACGGTAATAACGGCGTCCGTAACATCCTCACCCAAGTAGGACTCTGCATCGCGCTTCAGCTTCATCAGCGTGCGAGCGGAAATCTCCTGGGAGGTGTAGTCCTTGTCATCGATGTTGACGGTCCAGTCAGTACCAATGTGGCGCTTGACGGAGCGGATGGTGCGGTCCACGTTGGTCACGGCCTGGTTCTTGGCGGACTGACCAACCAGGATTTCGCCGTTCTTCGCAAACGCTACAACGGAAGGCGTGGTGCGAGAACCTTCGGAGTTAGCGATAACGGTGGACTCGCCACCTTCCAGTACGGAAACGACGGAGTTCGTCGTACCAAGGTCAATACCTACTGCGCGTCCCATGATTCTTTCTCCTTTTTATCGAGTGCAGTTAATAAAGTTGATTGTCAGTGACTCAACTCTTCGTTGCGTCCTTGCGCTACTCTAACAGAACTTCAGCGCTCCTACACAAAACCTTGAGCCTGTGTCACTCAATCTTAACAACGAGCCACCCTGCAAAGTTATTCCCACGGACTCAACTTTCTTGAAACTTTTTATGTTTCCCCAGCTAGGCAGGCCGCAATGATGGCACGACGTCCCAGCTTCCCCGATAACACAGCACAGAAAAACTCTTTCCCAGAGAGTCCCGCAGATCCCAAAGTCACCCACACGGCGCCCCAAAACCGCCCCAAAAGTAGCCCAAAGGTGGCCAAAAGTTACCAAAGAAAGGGGCACAAAGAGGATTGTCAGCCTTCACCCGCTCGCAGATACTGGACACCACGGCAACCGCTGGTTGCTCTCCAGAGAATGATTGTTGTGTAGATTCACTTCCCCCCACCGACATGAAAGGAAATGTCAATGCTCGATACCCTTGTACACCTCAGCTCCGCCGTTGATTTCGATACTGTCGTTAAGATCGCCAAGGGCATTGTTGGGCTGATTTCTCAGTCCGACTCCAACTCCGAGGGCCTATCCTCTGTAGTTGAGGGTCTGTCCTCCCAGGGCAGCGTAGAGTCCACCACTGAGACCACCGCTGCGGCTGAAGAGGCTACCACCACCGCCACCGCCGCAAACGCTTAAAACCCCGAACGCTTAAAACGCTCGGTAGCGTTTCACACTCCTTCGTGAAGACCAGCTAAACCTCCCTCACCTTCTGTGCCGCGCGGCATTCGCTGCACAAATAAGCAGCCAGAAGGTGCAGGGGGTTTAACTGTTTTAGCACCCTATTTCTCAGATACGCGTTTGTATTTACACTAGACGCGCACGTCAACCTTCACCCCAGCGTCTAGAAAGCGAATTCCTCGCCGTGACCCACGCCCCTCGCCCACCGCTGTATCACCGCCTCCGCTCGGCGATGACCCTCCAGCGCACCGCAGCATTAATCGCCGCTCTGTGCGTAGCGCTTACCCTGCTCGCAGCGTTTCTCACCCCAACCGAGCATCAGCTATCCGCGGCCATCATCGGGCTCATCCTTACGGTGATCACCGCCTCTGTGTACCGCTACCCCAAGACCATGACGGTGGCGTTCTTGGGCATCTGGGTCACTGCCATCCTCACGGTGGGCATCCCCTATGCCAGCTGCGTCTTCCTCGCCCCGGTCTTCCTCGCCGTCTTCGCCTTTCATGGCACTAAATGGCAGGCCTTCTTCCTCCTCTTGGCATTTTGGGGCGTCGGGCTTATCGATCCCGGCACGCACCGGCTGGTCTTCCTCCCCGCGCCCGCGCTGGTCTGGGGCATGCTTTTGGGCGTCAGCGCCCTTATCGGCGGCACGCTGGCGCATTCCGCCAAGCGCTACAAAAAGGCGATGGTGGAATGGAATAATGACGTCAAGCGCCGCCAGACCGACCTTGCTGAGACCCTCCACAATTCCGTGGTCTCCAGCCTGACGGTCAATACCATGCAATTAGAAGCCCTGAGCTTGGAATACGCCAACGATCCAGGGCTTAGCCAGCGCCTTACTGAGCTTAGCGATGCCATGCGTGCCTCCATGTCCGAGGTCCGCGCGCTCACCAAGGTGCTGCGCACCAATATCGAGGGCACCACTGAGGCCACCAGCCTGGGGACGATGGCCCCACCCACCAGCTTTGCCCAGCTGCTTAGCCGCGAGGAAGAGCGGCTCTCCAAACTCAACAGACGCCCAGTAGTCAACATTAGCGGGCACGATTTCTGCCCCGAATTTCCTCCCACGGTGCTCGAATCCATCGCCGCTATTACCACCGAGGCGTGCCTGAACGCCGTGAAGTACTCGCCGCCCGGCGCCGAGATTGCCATTTCGGCGCGTCCGCACATGGGCTGGACTCAGCTTAGGCTGAGCAATCCCATTGCGAAGCCCACGAGCACGTCGGCGGAGACATCGTCAGGCATTGGGCTTTCATCCATGCAGCGCATCGCAGCAACTATCGATGCCAGGTTGGATGCAAGGGGCATCGACAAGCGCTGGGAGCTCACCCTATCCCTGCCGCCTTCGGCGCATAAGGCGCGTTAATTATGCCACGCCGCATGGCAGGCCCGCGCCCCCTTCAATTAAGCTATGCCTTGCTTATTTTGACGTAGATTTTATGACAAGGAGATTGGTTATGCAGACCGCGCTCGCTAGCATCCTCACGCCCTTAATGATGTCCACCTCCCTTTTCGGCGCGGACCTCACCCCTGGCGATCTCCCCCACAACACCAAGTACGAGTCCTCCGTAGAGCTCGTCTTCGGCTGCCCGGCCCCATGGTGCTTCGAGTAAAGACAGCGCTGCTGCTTGTCGATGACGACCCCCTCGTCCTCGAGGCCCTCGGCCACTACTTTGCCACCGCCGAGGACATGGAGGTCCGCGCCACCGCGGAAAACGGCAAGGACGCCCTGGAGCAGCTAAAGGCCAACGACATCGATGCGGTTATCGCCGATATTCACATGCCAGAAATGGATGGCACGGTATTATTGCGCGAGATCAACAAGCTGGAGGATCCACCCGTTTTCATCGCGATGACGGCGATGGATAACGATGACACCCTCAAAGAGGTCATGTCCCACAAGGCCGCAGCCTATATCCTCAAAAGCTCCAAGCCCGCCTATATCCAAGACACGGTCCGGGAGGCGGTGCGCGGCGGCACGGTCGTCGCCCCGCAATCCTTGACGCGCCTCTTCCAGCAGATGCCGGAGCTGCACACCGATAGCGATGCCGCCGCCCCGGACCACAGCCCGGAAGCACCCACCATCTCCCCGGCACAAGAGCGCATCCTCGACCTAGTCTGCGAGGGCAAATCCAATGAGGAAATTGCCACCAGCACCCACTATGCCGCCGGCACCGTCAAGAAATACGTCTCCAGCCTGCTCAGCGAATTCCATGCTAAGTCCCGCCTTGAACTCGCCGTCAAAGCGCTGAAAGCCGGCTACGGGAAATAGGGGCTTTCCTTGAGAGGGCACCTGCACAGCACAATGCGCCCCCGCAACGTTTCGTATGCGTTGCAAGGGCGCTGCTTTGACCGCTTCTAAGTCAGCTTCTCAGAAGCCGGCAGTGCCAGGTAACTGCCACTAGCTTTCTTAAGCGTTGCGGTTCCTACGCACCAGGAAGAGACCGCCTGCAATAGCCATTATTCCGGCAATCACCAGGCCGATGACAGATGCACCGGTATTGGCAAGGCCAGTGGTTCGCTGCGAGTGGTCACCTTTGGCAGGGGCTGGCGCCGTCGTGCTGGTGGCGGCATGAGACTGCGACCCGTTCTGCGGCTGGGTGGTCTCCTGCGGCTGGGTGGTCTCCTGCTGGTTGCCGGGTTCCCGCGGCTCAGTTTCCTTTGGCTCGCTCGACTGCGGCTTCTCCGGCGTCGTGCTCGGTTCCTTATCCTTATTCTTTCCCAACGGCAACAATGGCACTGGGAGCAATGGTTGCGGCAGCGTCGGCGTCGGCGTCGTCGTGGACGAAGGCGTAGGCTCAGGGCTTCCCGATGGCTCGCAATCAGGGTCCTCGGACTCAGGTTCCGTGGAAGGAACCGTGGTCTTGCCACTCTCGCTAGGCGTTGGCTCCGAAGGCTCTGACGGCTCCGACGGATCCGAAGGTTTAGGAGACTCAGACTCCGATGGCTTACACGTCGGCGTAGTCGTCTTGGTCGTCGTCCCTGTAGTCGAAGAAGCAGGAGTCTCCGAGGTAGTTGTCACCTCCGTAGACGTAGTAGACGAAGGAGAAGATGGCTCAGGATCCTCTTCCGGCTCAGGCTCAGGGGCCTCGGTCTCTGGTTCCGTGGTCGTTACCGTGGTCTCGCCATCTTCATTGGGCGTAGTCTCCGAAGGCTCTGATGGATCCGACGGTTCCGATGGCTCTGATGGTTCAGGAGACTCCGGGTTTTCATCGACGGTCAGCGTGGCTTTCGCAGCATCTTGCTTAAATAGATGCGCATTTCGGCTTTCGACCTTGACACCGAAGTGGTCCTCACTGGGGTCGAAATCACATTTAGTAGACCTCACACGTTGCTTTACGTGAATAGTAGAGCCTTCCGGTATCCATACATCGCCGGCGGATTTCTGCTCATTAAACTTCCACTCATACCGGCTGAGCCAACGGTAGTTTGTCAGATCCGTTCCGTCGGCACCCGTATAAATGGTCGGCTTCGCCTGCGGGTTCAGGGTACGCTTTGGATAAGCGTCACTTGGGAAAACCTTATCGGTGAGATTCTCTCCATTGGGGCCCGTCACCGTAAATTCTGGTTTACCGTTCAATTCGAAGTGGTCAGCAGTAGTCCCGAGCCACAAATCGGCCATCCAAGTTCCGTAGCGGCCTGGGTTTTTAAAGGTAAGAGTGCCCTCCGCGTCTCGATAGCAGGCATCCCTCGTTTCGCGCATTTCCCAGTTCCCGTACGTCCAGTCCAGCGTCGGGCGGATAACAATTTCGGTCCCTACTGCCACACCGAGTTCTTCGCCATCTTTGACAGTCTCGTTAACCGTGACAGGAATATCGACACTTAGAGAAGTATCGGCGCCAAAGGGAGTAGTCGATTTAAACCCAGGGCGAAGCTCGCCGGTTGCAAATTCAAAAGCAATAGTGTTGTGCTCGTCCACAGTCGGCGCTTGGGTAAGCTCCCGCTCCTTACCGTCGCTCCACTTGAAGTCCAACTTATCTACCGATTTCACGGTCAGTTTCGGATCAACATTCAGTTCAAACAAAACTGCGGTAATATCAGACTCGCCATATTTCCATTTTCCCGATTTTGGATAAGGCGCCGTACCTTCAATTTCAACGTGGGCATTGACGGTCTCACCGGGTTTAACCTTGGTTTTATCCGTGTCCAAAGTAATCCTGGCCGTCTTGGGGCCGTGCCCCAGGTCGTCACCGTGAGACTGCCCCTCTAGCGATGTGTCAGGAATGAAGGCATTAGCAGATGTAGGAGTTACTACCGCAGCACCCCCTACCGTCAGGAGCGAAGCGGTGAGCAACGCCATTGCTTTCGTGGAAGCTTTTCTGGAAGTCCTCATGGAAACCTCTGGCAAGTAGATGGATAGGGGCTAGAGAATGCTTAAGATTCAGCCGTGAACATTAACATGAGCTGTGAAAAGTGTACGGCTCATGTACAAGATTGGACACATATCAACTTTGCATATGGGGCGATTTGAATGAAATGCAGCCCCGCCCCATTTACCCCACACATCCGCATAACGCTGACCTCGCCAGACCGTCTTTAACACGGTTAATTTCGGGGAAACCACACCTTCAACACCGGACCACGGCTACCCCCTAAAACTCTGTACGCAGCACGTTAGCTTTTCCGCTTTTACCCCCGAGTGTGATTTTGCAAACGAGACTAGCATCACGTTCCTTCCGTCCCTATAATCAAATTAACAGCAAAGGGGTGAAAATCCTTGCCTACCAGCGCATTTATACCGTTGGTGGCACTTATACCCCAGTCTGGAACGCAAAGGGACTTGCACTTTTATCACAGGGAGTGCTCACCCTTTTTTAATATCGTCACTTCGTAGAAAGCAGGTGAGTGTTGAACACCAACTTGGCACGCGTCCGCCGCCATAGCGACAGGCCCCCGGTCACCAATACCGATAGCACTATGGCTTGTTGATTCGCTTGGTGTAAACCACCGAGCAGCGGCGCGCGCATTCCGCGTGTTCCACTCATTGCCACGTGTGCGGCGTTAAAACGCCCCGCATGCTTTCTCATTTCCATAGACTTACCAGCCACTTTCTGCCACCGGCGCTAAAAGTCACAGCATAAAGGCCACACCGCGGTGTGGGTTGGCCACCAACCTGGAAGTACACGTTTCGAAAAAGAGGTTGAATTTCACATGACTTCTCCCGCATACACCCGCACGCCACTATCTGATGATGTTGAGGCCGTACTGCCCGCCGCCATTAAGCGCGCGCAGGGCTGGCTCGATTCCACCGCAGATGAAAAGGACAAGGCCACCGAGCAGCTGGCGGAGCTGCTGCGCGATGACAATGGTGTGCGGTTTACCATGGACTTCGTGGACCGCGTCATGCGCCCGGAAGATGACAAGGTCGCGGCCAAGGCGCTGAAGGACATTTCCTCCCAGTACGATCCTTCCTTCCTGGGCAGCATCAATGGCGCACTCGTTGGCGCCGGCGGCTTCTTCGGACCCATCCTGCCTAACCTGGTCATGCCGGTAGCACGCATGTACATGCGCAAGATGGTTGGCCACCTGGTGCTGGACGCGGAATCGGACGCGCTCAATGACACCCTGGAAAAGGCCGCAGCCTCTGGCGAGCAGTTGAACCTTAACCTCCTGGGTGAAGCCGTGCTCGGTGAAGAGGAAGCAAAGTCCCGCGCGCGCCGCACCCTGGAGCTCATTAAAAACCCGCGCGTGACCTACGTATCCGTCAAAGCGTCCTCAATGGTGGCGCAGCTGAATAACTGGGACATCGGCAGTTCCGTAGAGCGCTTGAAGGACCGCCTGCGCCCGCTCTACCAGGAGGCTGCACGCCGCAACCCGCAGGTCTTTATCAACATGGACATGGAGGAATACCACGACCTCCACCTGACGCTGCGCCTGTTCAAGAGCCTGATGAGCGAGCCGGAGTTCAAGAACCTGGAATCCGGCATCGTGCTGCAGGCCTACCTGCCCGATACCTTCGATGCCCTCCAGGACATCGCGGAATTTGCCAAGCAGCGCGTGGCAGAAGGCGGCGCCAAGGTCAAGGTGCGCATTGTAAAGGGCGCCAACCTGTCCATGGAGACCGCCGAAAGCGAAGTCCACGACTGGCCGCTGGCTACCTACACCAACAAGCTGGACGTTGACGCTAACTACTACCGCCTGCTGGATTACATCCTGCAGGAGGAATTCGCGGACTGCATCCGCATCGGTGTGGCCAGCCACAACCTGTACACCGCCGCTATGGCCTACGAGCTGGGCGTCAAGCGCGGGGTGCTGCACATGCTGGATTCTGAGATGCTGCAGGGCATGTCCCCGGCGCAGCAGGCAGCCGTGCGCAAGGTCTACGAGGGCCGCCAGATCCTCTACACCCCAGTAGTGCACGCGGATGACTTTGACGTCGCCGTGTCCTACCTGGTGCGCCGCTTGGAGGAGAACTCCGCGCCGCAGAACTTCCTCTACGCCCTCTTCGCCCCGGGCGAGGAACCGCTGGCAAGCCAGGAAGAGACCTTCCGCAAGGCCGTGGCCAAGCGCTGGGATACCTTCGCTGGATCGCGCCGCACCCAGAACCGCCTCGAGGATTCCGGGCGCCAGGCACCGGATTCCGGGCGCTTCAGGAACGAGCCCGATACGGACCCGGCCATTACCCCGAACCGCACCTGGGCCAAGCGCGCGCTTGCAAATGACCCTGGTGAGCACGGCGTCCAGGAGGTCACCGACCCCTCCTCCGTGGAAAGCTACGTCGCCCGCGCCAAGGAACTGGGCACCGAATGGGGCAAGCGCCCCGCCGCAGAGCGCGCCGCAGCCCTGGACGCCGTCGCGGACCAGCTGGCCGCCAAGCGCGGGGACTTCATCTCTGTAGCAGTCTACGAGGCCAATAAGACGGTTACCCAGACTGACCCGGAGGTCTCGGAAGCCATCGACTTCTGCACCTACTACGGCCAGTCCGCTCGCTTCTTGGAAGAGGCGCACTCCGAGTTCCACCCGCACACCGTCACCGTGGTGACCCCGCCGTGGAACTTCCCCATCGCCATTCCTACTGGCGGCATTGCGGCCTCCTTGGCGGCGGGCTCGGCGGTCATCGTCAAGCCTGCTCCCCAGGTAGTCCACTGCGGCAAGATGGTGGTTGAAGCCTTCCGCACCGCACTCGAAGCAGAAGGCCTGGACCCGGATCTGGTGCAGCTGGTGCTGACTGATGAAGGCGATGCCGGCAAGGCCCTGCTCTCCCACGATGACGTGGACAACATCATCTTGACCGGTGCATCCGATACCGGCGCGCTCTTCCGCTCCTGGAAGCCCAAGATGAACCTGATGGCAGAGACCTCCGGCAAGAACGCGCTGGTCATCACCCCAGCCGCCGACCCGGACCTGGCCATCCAGGACCTGTACAACTCCGCCTTTGGCCACTCCGGCCAGAAGTGTTCGGCCGCTTCGCTGGTGATTTTCGTTGGCGCTGCGGGCAAGTCCAAGCGCCTGCGCGAGCAGCTGCTGGATTCCGTCAAGACCCTGAAGCCTGGCCCGGGCTATGACATCACCACCACGATGAACGGCCTGGCTGAAAAGCCGAGCGAGAAGCTGCTGCGCGGCCTGACCCAGCTGGAGCCGGGCGAGAAGTGGCTGCTGAAGCCGGAGAAGCTCAACGAAGAGGGCACCCTGTGGTCCCCAGGCATTCGCGATAATGTCCAGCCGGGTTCTTGGTACCACAAGAATGAGTGCTTCGGCCCCATCCTCGGCATCATGTACGCCGATACCTTGGAAGAGGCCATCGCTTGGCAAAACAGCACCGGCTATGGCCTGACCGGCGGCATCCACTCCCTGGATGACAAGGAAATCGAGTACTGGATCGACAACGTTGAGGTGGGCAACGCCTACGTCAACCGCGGCATTACCGGCGCGATTGTCCAGCGGCAGTCCTTCGGCGGCTGGAAGAAGTCCGTCATGGGCCCAGGTGCGAAGGCCGGCGGCCCGAACTACGTGGCTCAGATGGGTACTTGGACCGATGGCGAGCTCAAGCCGCGCGACGTGGACATCGCCCCTGCCAGCGTGAAGATTCTGGAGCGCCTGCGCGATGAGCTTTCTGATGAGCTCAGCAAGGACGATCTGGAATGGCTCTGGCGCTCCGCCGAGCTGGACCGGATTGCGTGGCTCGAGGAATTCGGCCGCACCCACGACCGCACCGCGCTGGTTTCTGAGGCCAACCGCTTCCGCTACCGCCCGCTGCTCACCAAGCTGCGCATCCGCGTGGGTGAGGACTACAAGCTGCGCGATGTCGCCCGCCAGGTACTGGCCTCCGGGATTACCGGCACCGAGACGGAGATCTCCGCCGTCCCAGAGGTTGCCGCCCAGCTGCAGGAGCTCGGCTTCGACGTGAAGTCCATTTCTGATGGTTCCTTCGCCGCCGCCGTGGCCAATGACGAGTCCTCCCGCGTGCGTGCCCTGGGCACCGTGCCGGATTCCGTCTACGAGGCAGCCGTGCGCTCTAACTCCGTGGTGCTGGACCAGCCCGTGCTTGCCGATGGCCGCCGTGAGCTCATGCCTTACCTCCTCGAGCAGGCAGTCTCCGTGACCATGCACCGCTTCGGCATCATCCGCAACGTGGGCAACCTGCGCGACTAGTACGCCAGTTGCTGCCCTCGCGGTATAGCAACTAAGCGCCCCGCCTTCTCCCCTTCCTGCTGGGAGTTGGGTGGGGCGCTACCTTTTTCTCCGCTTTTCCGGCGCTATCTCTAGGTGGTTTCCTGTGGCATAGTAGATGAATGACTACGCCAGAAAACCATTCCCCTCACGGCGCGGGGCAGCACTCGGGCCAGGACGCGGCGCAGCGCGCGCAGTACCCCTCGGCGCTTGAGGACAACGCCGTCAACCGCAAGGCCGATGCGAAAAACCCCTACGCCGCGCCGCTGGTCTCCCCCGATGAATCCCAGCTGGGCGCTGAGGTAGCCACCGCCGATCCCGCCGATCGCGATAATAAATCCGCCGTGCTGGCGAAAGACTTCCGCAGCATGGCCAAGATTTCGGTGTGCTTTATCCTCATCGCGGCAGGACTTGGCCTGGCGGGCTTCCTGCTGCGCTTTATTTGGGTGGGCCTGCTGCCGGTGATCCTCGCCATCCTGGTCTCCACGGTGCTGTATCCGGTCACCGCCTGGCTGCGGTCCGTAGGCTTTCCCCGCACCCTGGCAGCGGTCACAACACTTTTGGGCCTGGTGGTTATTTTCGGTGGCATCTTTGCCGCCATGGCACCCATGGTCACCGCGCAGTCCAAGGTACTTATTAATGAGGCCGAAGCCGGCATTATGCAGCTGACCAAGATGGTCAACGATTCCCCGCTTGATATTGAGGTGGACCAGCTGCAATCGGTCTTCCAGGACATCGTGAGCTTTGCCAAGGGCCAGGCCTCCACGATTGCCACCGGCGTGCTTTCTGGTGTCTCCATGGCCAGCTCCATTGCGGTAGCCACCGTCATCATGCTCTTTATCACCTTCTTCATCATTAAAGATGGCGATAGGTTCTTGCCCTGGCTGCGCAAATACACCGGCAATTCCGCCGCCTGGCACATCACGGAATTGACCTCCCGCATGTGGAAGACGCTGTCTGGCTTCATTCAGGCCCAGGCAGTAGTCGCGCTTGTCGATGCCGTCTTTATCGGCCTCGGCCTCTGGGCCCTCCAGGTCCCACTGGCGCTAGTCATCGCCGTCATTACCTTCTTCGCGGGCTTTATCCCCATCATCGGTGCAGTCACCGCCGGCGCCCTGGCCGTCATCATCGCCCTGGTATCTAACGGCCTGACCAATGCGCTGCTCGCGCTCGCACTTATCATCATTGTCCAGCAGGTAGAAAGCAACGTCCTCCAGCCCATCCTGCAGTCCAAGGCCATGGGCTTGCACGCCGCCATCGTCTTGCTCTCCATCACGGTGGGGTCCACCCTGGCCGGCATCGTCGGCGCTTTCCTCGCCGTGCCGGTCGCCGCAACGATTGCGGTTGTCCTTCGCTACCACGCGGAAATGGCAGCCCTGCGCGCCGGCGAAGTCTCCCCCGATGACATCGAAGTCATCACCGGTGCTAAATCAGCATCTAAGGACGACAAAGATGAGGACGCGGATAACACAGCCCCCGCGACCGAGCGCACCGACGAAGGAAGCGACGGCAGCAGCCCCCGCGAAGAGTCTCCTCGCGATAAGGTGAAACAACTTTTCGCGGCCATGAGCCCGTTGAAGTAGCGTCTGGAAAACCCAACATTCCGCTAGGTCCAGTAAGCCGGTGAAGAAGTAGTTTTCTTCTCACCGGCTTTTCTAATGGCCACCTTGCATTCGTTACACCGGTACACATTGGAGTGCATAGTTCTTAGCTTTTGGCGGATGCATAAAATTTATTAACCCCCCTCCGCCATATAAATTGCAACTATATCACCCACCCTTAAATCTCCCACCTACACTTAAAGGGCTATGACCAGCACATTTCCAACAGAGGCTGACATTATATAAATCTAGTAGGCAGCTCATTTTAAGGTTACGACAATCACACTCCAATTAATTTGTACGGGAGCCTTTAATTTTTTATTTTATTTACAAGGAAACCTTCTCATGGTTCCCACAATTTCCTCGCCAACACCTCATACAAGCCCCTCTACAGGTTAGGTGTTAAGCACAGAAAGGCTTTTCACGCATGAAGAAAACTGCATTTATCCGGTCCGCAAGCGCTGCGGCAATCTTCGGACTCACGCTGTCCCTGGGCGGAGTAACCGCCGTGGCTCAAGATGACGCTCCAGCTGCTCCCCCCGCCGCTGTCATCGACGAAAATGCGCCGGTGACCCTGACTATTGATAAGCGCCTGAACCCCACCAGCATTGGCGGCCCTGGTTCCGGCACAACAGATCCAAATGCAACCGGTAACCCACTGGCGGGTGCAACCTTCACTGGTACGCTCCTTGACGTCACTGCCGTAAAACCGGAGAAATTAGGCGATCTGAACGCCAGCAACTACAAGGAGCTTGGTGCTACCGCGACGGGAACCACGGTCACCGGCAAGACCGGAGACGATGGCCAGCTGAAGCTTAATTCGAACGGTACCGATTTCCAGCAGGGCATCTGGCTGTTCACCGAGACCATCGAAGGCGATGTCACCGACACCGTGACTCAAAAGAGCTACAAAGCCTCCGAGGTAGCTCCCTCCACCCCATTTATTGTTTCACTGCCTTATACCAACGGTGAGGGCAATGGATGGAACTACGATGTGGTGGTTCAGCCGAAGAACACCACTGCTGGCGTTACCAAGGAAGTCAAAGACGCCGACAAGAACGTCGGAGACACCATCGAGTACGTTGTCCATGGCAACGTGCCAGTGGTCCCGAAGGGCGAAAAGCTCAAGGGCTTCCGCCTTGAGGACACGCTGGACACCCAAAACCTCGAGGAGATTGACGCTCAGGTCGCACTTTCTAATGGCACCGAGCTGGCTACTGGTGACTACACCCTGGATATTAGCCAAGACACCGGCAAAGTGACGTTAAACTTCACCAATTTGGACAAGCTCGCTGGCCTGGATGCTGGAACCACCGTCGATCTCACCATTACCGCCAAGGTGAAGAAACTGGCAGGCACCGATGGTATCGCCGTGAACAAGGCTCGTCAGTTCGTCCACTACCCCAACCAAGATAACGAGACCGAAACCGAGTCCAATGAGGTCAAGTCTTACTGGGGCCAAGTTAAGGTAGTTAAAACCGAAGAGGGCTCCGAGACTCCTCTGAAGGGCGCTGAATTCGAGCTCTACCGCTGTGAAGGTACTGAAACCCAAGCTGAGCAGCTAAACGAACAGGACAAGATTTCCATCGACGGCACTTCTAAGTGGAAGACTACAGATGACGGCACCGTACTTATCGATGGCATCCACGTCACCGATGTAGAAGATGATTCGACGACGATCGACAATTCCTACTGCCTCGTAGAGACCAAAGCCCCACGTGGCTTTGTCGCCACCAACGAAGTCCACTCCTTCAAGCTGACTTCCGACGAAACCAAACTGAACGCTGATTCTCCTGTGCAGTTGGAGAAAAAGATTGAAAACAAGCGTTCCGATATGCCGCAGCTCCCGCTTACCGGTGGCATGGGTATCGGCATCCTAGGCGCACTGGCTGTACTGGTAGCAGGCGGTGCACTCTGGTTCGCTCGCCGCGCGAACAAAGAAAGCTAAACCGAACCCTCGGTTGAGCACCTGGGAGTCAATTCGCCTGCATACAGGCACATAACTCCCTAATACGTGGACTGTTCCCTCGCTTCAGCGCGGGGACAGGTACCACGAGGTTTTACACCACCACAACGGAGATTCCTAGACTGGCGAGTGAGGAAATTTTTATATGGTACTGCGTACTTCTGGTCCTGCGGTTAAAGCGAAACACAGGGCCACATCGAAGGCTCTGCCGCAAAAGGCAGTTCCCGTCATTGTCCTCGCGCTGCTTGCCATCGGCCTCTTGCTTTACCCAGTGGTGGTGACACAACTCAATAACTGGGAACAGCTCCGCGCAGCTGATTCTTATAGCAGCGACATCGATAATGCGGATCAGGAGTTGCTTGCCCAGCAATTCGCCGCAGCCCAGGAATATAACAAGACTCATTCGGCTGGTCCGATCCTCGATCCCTGGCTGACGCGTATTTCTGAGGACAACGTCGACTACCAAGCGTACTTATCCGAATTAGATGCCCATGATGTGATGGCTCGACTGGTTGTACCTTCGGCTGACGTCGATCTTCCTGTTTATCACGGAACCAGTGAGGACGTCCTTCAAAAGGGCGTTGGGCATCTATATGGCTCCGATCTCCCTGTTGGCGGGGAAGGAACACACTCGGTCCTAACTGCCCACACGGGGCTAGTAAACGCAACCCTCTTTGACAATCTCACCAAAGTCAAAGAAGGGGATCCGATCTATGTCGGTGTCTCCGGAGAAAAAATGAAGTACCAGGTCAATGACATTCGGGTAGTGCTTCCACACGAAACGGATTCTCTCCGGCCAGAAGCTGGCAAGGATCAAGTCACCCTCATTACCTGCACACCGTATGGCGTCAATTCCCATCGCCTTTTGGTTACTGCTGAGCGCGTGCCCTTCGATGAAGAAGCTGAGCAAGCCTTTACCCCTCGTGGTCTTCACTGGACTTGGTGGATGTGGGCTTTTATGGCTGGTGCACTACTTATCGCGATTGCGGCCACACTATGGCTGTACAAAATGAACAAAAAGCAAAAGCCGGAGTTCGGCCAGTCAGTATCACCAGAGGAAGCATAAATGTTTAAACACCATAGACTATCTCGGACAACAGCAGCCCTGTGCGCAGGATGTCTCGTGACACTGGCTGCACCCGCAGCACCGGCCGATGCCAAAGTCATTTCCGGGTATGCTACCGCGTCCACTCAGGTCGACCCCAGCTCCATTGGCCAAGAGCTCAATTCCCTTACCATTTCTCTACCCACTGGAAATCCCTTTGATGAAGTTAAAGAGGGCGAGCTACCGCCAGGGGCTTTAAGCGGATATACCTTCGAACTGGCGCAGATAGCGGGTCTTGATATTCGTACGCGCCAGGGATATACGGATGCTCTCAACCTCACTCCCAAAAAAGCACGCGATCTGGGATTTACTGACGTCAAGCGGAAAGAAACCAGCGATGATTCTGGCAAGGTTCGCTTCGAAAATCTCCCCGCGGGTGCGTACCTAATCGAGATAACCCCTCCCCAACGCAGCGGGGAGAAGCATAAGGACATCCAGCCCATGATCGTTGTGCTTCCTGCCACCGACAAGGAGGGAAATTGGCTACACGATCTCAAGGTAGTAGCCAAAACCGACGACGGCGGTGGCGATGTCCCTCCACCAACGGATATCCCCGATCCACGACCGACCCCCACTCCGACTCCATCGAAGCCTAGTCCGACCCCACCACCTGAAGACACCACGCCTCCGGGGCCGGGACCGGATGGCTCCGAAACAACAGAAACTACGCCTGCTGATACCCCACCAGAAGGTCCTGAGAAACCAAAGCCCAGCCAATTAGCACGAACAGGCGCTTCCGTACTCGGAATCCTTGTTCTGGCTGCTGGCCTCATCGCGGCCGGAATGCTGCTTATCCGTCGAAATAACAAAGGTGACCAATGATGAAAGGGACGACAACAATGCACAGCTTATCCCGCAAAATGCGGACAAGCGCAGTAGCTGCCTTTACCCTCATGTTGACAGCTGGGGCTGTTCCAGCGGTCACCCCAACCCAATCGGAACACTCCGTCACACCGACTGCTCATGCTCAATCTGCAGTGCGAGCTCCGGTGACAATCAATAACGTTCGCACTGTATACAGCAACGTTTTTTCGGTTCACATGTCGGCCACCCAAGCGATGTCGATGAAAAAGCTCACTCTTAACACCACAGAGAAGTTCGGTACGAACCCAGCTGATACAGACAAGGTCCTCACTATCAATGGTGCCCCGTATCCTGTGTCTTGGATATCGCCTAGCGGGAGGCCCACGAATACGCTTACTGTAGATCTTCCGACTGCCATAGACGTACAGCCTGGGACTCCAATTGTTGTCCAATGGCGGGCAGGACAGAGAAATGTCCCTAGGTTGTCTAGTATGACGGCGACCATGGAAGGCACCGAGTTAGCACCACCAGAACCCCCAGCAGTTGGAAATCCCACAGAGGCGAAAAACTACCGTAAGCTTCCAAACAAGAGAACGTGGGATGCTTGCACCTCAAACAATGGTCTTCTGTATGCGAAGACTTGGTGGGACAATTCAGAAAACACGCGAAAGAACGGCGGCAAGGATGTAAGCGTCGTCGAGGTGGCTCTTAATGGAGTCGGGGACCTCACTAATGCCATCAATACCGCAGATCCACAGCTGCAACTCCGCTTCGGCTCCGGGGCGGCCGGTTGGACAGAGCTGAAAAAAGACGTTGATTACACGCTGACGGTAAGTGGAAACCGAATCTTTTTTGAGCTCAATCAAAAGATGCAACGAGCTCCTTCAAACATCGACTCCTTCGATGTCGAAGCCCGGATCCCACTAAATGTGACACAATCCAATTGCCAGATGACGCTGTGGCACAAGGCTCCCGAGTGGTTCAACCGCGACGCAACAGATATCGATATCAACGCACCAGAAACACCACGTCACGAGTTAGACTGGCTGCCAGCATCTTCCCCAAACCCCGCCTTGCCGAAGCGCTGTGGGGGAAAGATTGCCCTAGTCTTTGATACCTCCGATTCCATCGCACGAAATAGTGGTGCCGGTGTTGCTGCTAGCCGCGATGCCGGCTTAAGCGTTATTAACGCGTTACAGGGAACAGGAAGCCAGATGGCGATCTATAACTTTGCTTCAAGCGCAAAGTCCGTCCCCGGCATGTCAACAGATACGTTAAGCCTCAACGACAATGGTGATGTGCAAAAGCTGCGCAGCGCTGTTAATGCCATCGCAGAACCTTTTTACCGCGATGGTCGTGGTGGCACCAATTATGAAGCCGGCCTTAACCAGATCCCCTCGGGAGAGTTCGACGTAGTCTACTTCATCTCCGATGGGCTTCCAACCACAAGCGGGCGAGACTATCCTTACGGCTTTGATATCGGTACCCTGATCAATCAAAGTGATCTATCCGCCGCAGTTCGCGCGGCTAACCGGATCAAAGAATCCGGCACACGCATCGAAACCGTTATGGTAGGCGTAGAACCATTTAACGAGCACATTCTGAAAGATGATTACTTCGGTTTGGGGGCAGTTAAAAATCAGAAGACGCCAAACGTACCCAATGTGACAGATGGTATATCAAAACCCTGGCCTCACCAGGACGGCTATGGATACCCGAGCTACTACGGACAAGCGGATTTCGTGCGGGATATTGTCGAGAATGGCAAGGTCTTGATGTGGGATACCACTGATGCGAGTACCGTCACGGAATACGATATTACGAACCAGCCAGAAGTTTGGCGTGCGGGCGTTCGTAATACTAAGTCCATCGGTGCAGATATCTCCAGCGAGGATGCTGTCACTACCGTAGATAACTTCAATAATTTGGTGAATAGACTCAATGACCTAGTCCTCAGTGACTGCTTTGGTTCCATTAACGTGACTAAGCTTGTCCATGGCGAAGATGGCTCGGTCTCACCTGGACAGGATTGGACCTTTGATACCTCCGTTGACGGTGGTCAAGAAGCCATCATCGACGGCGAGGATGGAACTGAGCGTAAGGCACAGGTCACTGATAAAACCGATGAAGACGGACGCTACGGGCGGTCCTTGAATCAAGAGAACCGGAAGGGCCAGTCCATCACCGTAGTTGAGCACCAGCAGTCTGGCTATAGGCTCCACAAGCAGAACGGCAAGAATGCCGTATGCACGACTCGTGTACAAGACGGTAACTCCTGGAAGACTACGAACGCTAAGGTGCGCAATATTGATCATGCCGAAAGGCCAGGCTTCGGCGTGGATGTTCCGTTCCGGGGCATCGTTAATTGCACGATTGAAAATGACACCGTTCCCGTAAAAATTGATCTTTCCGTGCAAAAAGTCAGTTTCGAAGACACCCCGCAACCACTAGCAGGTTCCGAATTTACGCTTAATAAAGTAGAGGGGGATAACCGCGAACAAGTAGGGGTTCTGCGCGATGGCGCAACGAGGATTTTCGACCTCGAACCGGGCAATCGCTACGAACTTGTAGAAACACAAGCACCTACTGGCTACCAGCTGCTTAGCCGTCCCATCTACTTCAACATCGCTATTGGAGAATCTGGGAAACCAGAGATTCAGATTGAGGGAGGAGCTGAACAGTACCCGGAGATTTCTATCCAGAAAGATAAAAAGGAACCGAACCACTCCGTAATGCAGGTAGCCGATATCCGCAAAGGCGATCTGCCCTATACCGGCGGTCGCGGGTTGGGAGGACTAGCCCTGTTGTCCAGTGTTGTAGCAGCAGCAGCTGTGTTTATTGGACGGCGCGCTTTGAACTAATCAAGGAATTCTTCCGTAGAACTGTCCTTTAACCGTAAGGCCTTCTCAACGTCTTTCAAAAATGACGTTGAGAAGGCCTTTCCTGATCTATATCCTGCGCACGCGTCTCATACCGGATTAGTAGCTGGGAATACTTCTAGCACAAAAAGCCTAAATCGGCTGCGGCCGTGGCGAGCTGGCGGGCACTGCGATCCAAGACCCCAGCCCAAGTGCCCATCGATTCCTCGTTCGCGGAATCAGAAACCTGCTTGAGCAGCGTGCAGGGCACGCCGAAGCGCTGGCAGGTGGCCGCGACGGAATATCCCTCCATATCGCACAACTGGGATTTTTTCACCAGCTCATTGCGCAGGGCGGTAGTGGAAACAAACATGTCGCCGGTGGCCAGCCCCCGTGCCGGAAGCTCACCAGAAGTCTCCAACTCGATGAATTCTGGCAGGAGATAACGGCTGATATCGGTCAGCACTTCTAGCTTGAAATCGTGCTTGGTTACTTTATTGATCTCGAAAACGCCATCCATGCCATCGACAAGCGCGCCTGCCGTACCAATATTGACCACGCGCTCAGGCAAAGCATCATGCGCGCGGGCCTCTGCCAATACCTCGGTCAGGGATATCGCGGCTGGAACCGTGCCGATCCCGGTGATAAGCAGTGCTTCACCGTCCGGAATGTGTGCAGCTTCGGCATCCACGGCCGCGACGAATAGGGTCCGTCCAGATAAATTTTCCATGCCTGCGACAATACCTGCACCTCACGTGGTCGCCGGATAGGCCTGCACAAATGCTCATCCCTCTACGCCGCGAATGCACGCTCGTCACCGTGCTCGCATTGCTAACGCAAACGGTGCCCCACGAAGCCGGCGGCCAAGGTATTGCCGGAGGATTGATCAATGAGCAGGAAGTTGCCCACGGCGCCGCGGGCGGCGTAGTCCTCCACGGGCAGTTCGGCCTGAGTCTGGATGGTGATGTGGGCGATGTCGTTCATGGCAACGGCCTCGGGATCATCTATGTCGGATACGCCATCGAGATCCAAGGTGCGGGAAACGGCGGCGATGCGGGCTTTGACCAGGGAGGAACCATAGCGCAGCTTGAGCATCTGGCCGGGTTTCAGGTCCTTTTCGGTAAGGCCTACCACCGTGGCATCGAATTCCCGGGTGGCCGGGGGACGCTGGGCGCCGGCGAGGAGATCGCCGCGGGTGAGATCGACGTCATCGGCAAGCAGTAACGTTACCGAATCACCGGCGGCGGCCGTGGGGGCGGGGCCATCGGCGGTATCGATCTGGGTGACGGTGCTGGTGCGGCCTTCGGGCAGGTGCACCGTATCGCCCACGGCGATGGACCCGGCCTTCACGCGGCCGGCGTAGCCGCGGTAATCGGTGGCGTGCTCGCGGATGACGTACTGGATGGGAAAGCGAAAGTCCAGCTCATCGGCGCGTCCGGTGGCAACAGGGGTGGTCTCAAGGACCTCGAGGACGGTGGGGCCGGTGTACCAGTCCATGGTGGTAGAGCGCTCGACCACGTTATCGCCCTTGAGCGCGGAAATGGGCACGACGGTGGTATCGGTAATGTCCAGGCGCTGGGCAATTTTGTGGAATTCGGCCTCGATATCGCGGAAGACCTGCTCGTCATAGTCAACGAGGTCGATCTTGTTGACCGCGAGGACGACGTGGCGCACGCCCAGGAGCGCGGCCACGTTGAGGTGGCGGCGGGTTTGTTCGACAACGCCGTGGCGGGCATCGATAAGCAGCACCACTACCTGCGAGGTGGACATGCCGGTAACCGTATTGCGGGTGTACTGCACGTGGCCAGGGGTATCGGCGAGGATGAAGGTGCGCTTATCGGTGGCGAAGTAGCGGTAGGCCACGTCGATGGTAATACCTTGCTCGCGCTCGGCGCGCAGGCCATCGACCAGCAGGGACAGGTCCATGCCGTCGAAGCCGCGATCGGAGGAAGAACGCTCCATGGACTCGACCTGATCCGCCAGCACGGACTTGGTGTCATAGAGCAGGCGGCCGACGAAGGTGGATTTGCCGTCATCAACGGAGCCAGCGGTGCATAAGCGCAGGGTATCGCGCTGTTTGAGGGCGCCGACATTCGGCGCGAGGGTAGTCGTCATCAGAAGTAGCCTTCCTTCTTGCGGTCTTCCATGGCGGATTCAGAAAGTTTGTCATCGGCGCGGGTGGCGCCGCGCTCTGACAGGGTGGAAATGGAGATTTCCGCCAGCACCTCATCCGGGGTCGAAGCGGTAGATTCCACGGCGCCGGTACAGGACATATCGCCGACGGTGCGGTAGCGAACGGTGCGGGTTTCCAGCTGCTCATTGTCCTTAGGCCCGCCCCATTCACCCGGGGAAAGCCACATGCCGCCACGGTTGAATACTTCGCGTTGGTGCGAGTAATAGATGGGCGGGAGCGCGAGCTCGCGGGCGCCGATGTATTCCCAAATATCGGATTCGGTCCAGTTGGAGATGGGGAACACGCGCACGTTTTCGCCGGCCATCTTGCCGCCGTTGTACAGATCCCACAGCTCGGGGCGCTGGCGGCGAGGGTCCCAGCCGCCGAAGGAATCGCGGATGGAAAAGATGCGTTCCTTGGCGCGGGCGCGTTCCTCATCGCGGCGGGCCCCGCCCAGCACGGCGTCGTACTCGCGCTTGGCGATGCTCTCTACCAGCGGCACCGATTGCAGCGGGTTGCGCGTTCCATCGGGCCGTTCCTGCAGCTCGCCGCTATCGATCCAGTCTTGGACATGGGCGACGTGGAGGCGGGCACCGGATTCCGCGACCAAGTCATCGCGGAATTTGATGACCTCGGGGAAGTTATGGCCGGTATCCACGTGGAGCAATTCAAAAGGCACCGTGGCCGGGGCGAAGGCGCGGCGGGCCAGCTCGAAGACGACAACGGAGTCCTTGCCGCCGGAAAAGAGGATGCCTACCTTATCGAATTGCCCGGCCACCTCGCGGAGGATGTGGATGGATTCATTTTCTAAATCTTGTAGGTGTGGGGAAAGTGTGCTCATTATTCGTGTAACCCGCATTCTGTCTTGCTATCTGCAAATACTCGCCCGGAGCGGGCGTCCTCGCCCTCGCCGACGGGGAAGGTCAACGGCGCATCGCCGATGGACCGGTATCCCTGCAGGGTCAATGGGTGGATGATGAGGTCATTATCTGCGATGTACTGATCGGTATCGTCCAAGTCCCAGGTAATAATCGGCGAAATCTTTAACCGCCCGGTGCGGTCGAGGCTGAGTGCTGGGGCGTGGGCGCGGTGCTCGGAATCGGCCCGGCGCAGGCCCGTGACCCACCCTGCATAAGGATCCATGGCCATGTTCAGCGGCTCCACCTTGCGCATGCGGTTATAGGCGGCCGTATCGCGCGCGTACAGGCGCGGGCCGTAGACCTCGTCTTGCTCTTCGGGGCTCAGCAGCGGCAGCACGCGGACTAGGGGGAGATCCGGGTAGCGCTTGTCCACTTCTTCGGCCACCTGGAGGGTTTCTGGAAAGTGCCAGCCGGTATCGATGAAGAGGAGATCCGCTGCGAGCCCGGCGCGGTGGGAGAGCTCTGCCAGTACCGTATTTTCCATGGACATGGTGACCGCAAGCCGGCCAGGGGCGTGCTCGGCGGCCCACTCGGTGATGTTTTCTGCGGATTCGGCGTAGAGCTTATCCGCCCACGTGTCCACTAGCTGTTCATTGCGCGCGGCCACCTCGGTAGGAAGCGGCGCGGTATCGCGCGTGCCTTCGGGCGAGATGTGGGGATCGCGGAAGGACTTTCCACCATCCAGCAGGTTCGTCGTTGGGTTCATGAGCTCACACACTAGGCAACCGCGGTAGCTCACGCAGCACGTTTTTCTGGAAACGGCGCTGAGCTTGGCCGAAGGGAAGAATAAAATGTTTTATTTCTGAACCAAGCTGACTAGATTTATAGACAATGTAGTCTATTGCGGGCCGACCGGACTCGCCCGAGGAGGAACTTTTATGCAGCGTGTCGCCATCATTGGGGAAGGTCCTGCCGCCTTATCCACCGTGGAAAGGCTTCTGATCGCCGGCATGTGCGTAGACCTCATCTCAGAAAAAACTGCACCGTTCGGTCTACTTCGCCGCTTCGCGGGGCTTGCTGGCGTGCCCGAGGAAGCCGTGTCGCACGAGTGCGCACCAGGTACTACCCCGCGGCTGCGCCTATTGGGAAACGTGCGCGTGGGAGTAGGTGGCGATATCACCCATAACGAGGTCCATCAGCTGGCCGCCCACGGGGACCGCGAGCTCATCGTCATGGAATTAAAGGCCCGTGGCGTTCCCGTTACCACGTGGGAGGGACTCTGCACGCCGATTACGGATTTTGAGGACTGGACCAGCGTCATCGCCAGGGCGCAATTGGCGCACGTCTTGGTCTAGGTTCGCCCTTACGGTCAGGTGCCTAAATATAAAAACCGTTCGCCCCATCTGCGCCCACCAGATATGCTTGCTGGTTAATCCCTATTCTCCCTCGAAAGAAGCGCAGGTTTATGGATCTGGTCCGAATCCTCTTTACCCGCTCGGCACCGTATACGCCCTATGTCCTAGCGGTACTTATCCTGCAGGCGCTGTCCACCGCGGCTACCCTGTATCTACCGTCCTTGAACGCCAAAATCATCGATGAGGGCGTGTCCAAGGGCGATATCGACTATATCTGGCGCACCGGCGCAATCATGCTGATTGTGGCCTTTGTCCAGGTCATTACCGCCATCGGCGCGGTGTGGTGCGGCAGCCGCACCGCCATGGGTGTGGGCCGGGATCTGCGCAGCGAGGTCTTCCGCAAGGTCACCACGTTTTCTGCAGAAGATATGAGCGAGTTCGGCACGCCCACCCTTATTACCCGCGGCACCAATGACGTGCAGCAGGTGCAGATGGTCTACATGATGATGCTGAACTTCATGGTCACAGCACCCATTATGTCCATCGGCGGCATCATCATGGCCATCCGCGAGGACGCCGGACTGTCCTGGTTGGTGTGGGTTTCTGTCGCGGTATTGCTTGGCACCATCTCCGTCCTCATCGCGCGGCTTATGCCGCTTTTTCGTGCCATGCAGGACAAGCTGGATACCATCAACGGCACCCTGCGCGAGCAGATCACCGGCATCCGCGTCGTGCGCGCCTTCGTGCGCGAGGCCTATGAAACTGAACGCTTTACCAAGGCCAATAAGGACATTACCCAGCTTTCGCTGAAAATCGGCCAGCTTTTCGTGCTCATGTTCCCGCTTATCACCGTCATCTTGAACGTGGCCACGGGCGCCGTGCTGTGGTTTGGCGGCCAGCGAGTGGATGCCGGGCTTGTCGATGTCGGCGGGCTCACCGCCTTCCTGCAATACCTGCTGCAAATCCTCGCCGCCGTCATGATGGGCACGTTTATGGCGATGATGCTCCCGCGCGCCCTTGTGTGTGCCCGCCGCATCACCGGGGTCTTGAGCCACGAGCCATCCATTACCCCGCCGCAAGATACCGTCACCCCGGAAACCATGTCCGGCACCGTGGAGTTTCGCAATGTCAGCTTCTCCTATGCCGGCGCGGATGCCCCAGTGCTAGAGGGTATTTCCTTTACCGCCACTCCCGGCACCACCACCGCGATCATTGGTTCCACTGGCGCCGGCAAGACCACGCTGCTGTCCCTCATCCCGCGCCTGTACGTTCCGAGCGAGGGCGAGGTGCTTATCGATGCCACCCCTACCACCTCCCTCTCCCGCCCGGACATCGTCAGCCGCGTCTCGCTGGTGCCGCAAAAGGCCTACCTGTTTAGCGGCACGGTGGCCTCCAACCTGCGGTTGGGCCGCCCCGAGGCCACCGACGATGAACTATGGGAGGCGCTGCGCGTGGCGCAGGCGGACTTCGTCGATGACCTGGACATGCCGATTGCACAGGGCGGTACCAATGTATCGGGCGGGCAGCGCCAGCGCCTGTCCATCGCCCGCATGCTCGTGGCCCAGCCGCGCATTTATCTCTTTGATGATTCCTTTTCCGCGCTGGATGTGGTTACGGATGCCAATGTGCGCGCCGCTATGCACCAGTCCTTTGCCCAGCGCGGCGAGGCCGTCACCACCATCATCGTGGCCCAGCGCGTGGCCTCCATCCAGGATGCCGATCAGATTTTGGTCATCGATGCCGGGCGCATCGTCGCCCGCGGCACCCACACGGAGCTGCTGAATTCCTCGGATGTGTACCAGGAAATCGTTAAATCCCAAGAAACCGCTGGAGTAGCTGGAGGCGAGCACTAATGGCTAAAGACACCACCCACCACTCCTCCGCTGAGGAAGCTGAGCTCCAAGAACTTGAGGCCAAGGTTGCCGCCGATGAATGGTCCGGTTCCGCACCGCGCCAGGCCAAGAATTTCTGGCCTTCTGCCAAGCGCTTGTTGCTGCTACTCATGCCCTATAAGCGCATGCTGGCGGTAGTGGCGGCGATGAACATAGTCTGCGTCTTCCTCGCGGTCTTTGCCCCTAAGATCTTGGGTGATGCCATGGACGTCATCTTCTCTGGCGTCATCGCCCGCGAGCTGCCGTCTGACATCTCGGCGCAACAGGCCATCGACGGCATGCGCGCCCAAGGCCAAGATCAGGTGGCCGATATGGCCTCCGGCATGGATTTCATTCCCGGCGAGGGCATCGACTTTACCCGCTTGGGCACGCTTATCATCGCGGTGATCGCGATGTACATCGTCTCTGCCGCCTTCGAGCTCTGGCAAGGGCTCATCTTAAACCGCTTGACCATCGACACAGTCTACGAGCTGCGCCAGCGCGTGGAGGCCAAGGTGCATGCGCTGCCGTTGAATTACTTCGACTCCCACCAGCGCGGCGATATCCTCTCGCGCACCACCAATGACATCGACAATGTGCAACAAGCCCTCCAGCAGGCGCTGTCCCAGCTGTTTTATAACATCCTGATGATCCTGGGCATCACCGTGATGATGCTGAGCATCTCTTGGCGGCTCGCCCTGGTAGCACTCTTGGCGCTCCCGCTAACCGCGCTGATCATCGGGGTCATCGGCGGGCGCTCGCAGCGCCAATTCAAAACCCAGTGGCGCGCTACCGGCCAGCTCAATGGCCAGGTAGAAGAGTCCTTCTCCGGCCACGACTTAGGCATCGTCTTTGGCCGCACGGAGGATATGACGCGCCAATTTGATGAGCGCAATGACGAGCTCTTCCGCGCTTCCGCGCTGGCGCAATTCCTCTCCGGCATCATGATGCCCATCATGCAGTTCGTGTCCTACCTGTCTTATGTGGCCATCGCTGTACTTGGCGGCCTGCGCGTGGCCAACGGGCAGATGACCCTGGGCCAGGCCACCGCCTTTATCCAGTACTCCCGCGAATTTAACCAGCCACTGGGCCAATTGGGCGGCATGATGCAGCAGGTGCAATCCGGTGTGGCCTCTGCCGAGCGCGTCTTCGAGTTCCTCGATGCAGAAGAGCAATCGTTGGAGAACGCCAGCGATGAACTACCCGGCCGTGCCCGCGGCCGCGTGGAGTTCCAGGACGTTGCCTTTTCCTATTCGCCGGAGAAGGAGCTTATTACCGGGCTCAACCTGCGCGTGGAGCCGGGGCAAACCGCGGCGATCGTGGGCCCCACCGGTGCCGGTAAGACCACCATGGTCAACCTGCTCATGCGCTTTTATGACATCGATGCTGGGCGCATTCTTATCGATGGCCACGATACCGCCCACATGCCCCGGACCGCCCTACGCTCCCAAGTGGGCATGGTGCTACAAGATGCCGTCCTCTTTGAAGGCACCATCATGGACAATATTCGCTACGGCAGGCTCGATGCCACGGATGATGAGGTCATCGCCGCGGCCAAAGCAACGTACGTCGATCGCTTCGTCCACTCCCTGCCGGAAGGCTATGACACCGTCATCGACCAAGATGGCGGCGCCATCTCCGCCGGCGAACGCCAGTTGATTACCATCGCCCGCGCCTTTTTGGCCCAGCCCGCACTGCTCATCTTGGATGAAGCGACCTCGTCCGTGGATACCCGCACCGAGGTGCTCGTCCAAGAGGCTATGAATGCCCTGCGCGCCGAGCGCACTTCCTTCGTCATCGCCCACCGCTTGTCCACCATCCGGGACGCTGATTTGATCTTGGTGATGGAAAACGGGGGCATCGTCGAGCAAGGCTCCCACGAAGAGCTGCTGCGCGCCCAAGGCGCTTATTGGCGCCTGCACCAATCGCAGTTCAACGATTCTTAAGGGAGCGCCGCTGCATGATTACCTCACTGTGAGTTGGACTTGCGGGGCGTGCAGATTCGCGCCTTGCAGGTTAACCAGCTCCATGGTGACGTCTTGTAGCGAAATGCGCTCCATCAGGGGATTGGGAATAGGAGCATCGGGGACTGCGTGCGGAGCAGGAACGCCCAACTGATCAAGTACGGCATTGATATCCTCGTTGTCCAAATCCACGTTCACCGGAATGGTGGGATGGTCTACCACCGCGGGGGTTGTCTGCAGCCCGGTCGCCAGCACGGTTACCGGCCCATCAGTAACGGTGGTTTCCACATCCCCGGTAGTCAGTTTTCCCTGTCCCACAACACTAGGAAGGGTAAGGGCGAGATTTCGCGCAGCAAGTTTATCACCCACCAGCTTGAGCGCTCGCTGCTCGCCCTGTGCCGTTTGCACCGTAACAAGCGAGGCTGTCACGTTTCCGGTCAGCGTGACATTATCAGCGGTGACAGTACTAAGTTCAGACTGTGCCAAGGCCAAATCTTCCTGCGCGCGGGTTTTCTCAGGATGGTTGACCACGCACACTGCCATAAAAACGCAGAGCACCGCGAGCGCACTTGCTTTTAACGCGCGAGGGGAAGGGCCTTGCGATAGCGAGACTAGTCTGAATAGCCTCATGCGGAAACCGCCACCTCTTTCGCCTCGGACTTTTCCTTATTCGACACCTTCTGCCGATCCTGCGGCTGCCAAGCAAAGGCGAGTGCACCGCCGATAATGCCCAACAGGCTACCGATGAGAAAGCCGCCAAGGTTTGAGGTGGGCAGCGCAATAATGGCTACAAGTATGCTCAAAACACCCAAGTAAGTCGAGGTCTCTTGCCTAAACCAGGAGCCTAAACCAAACATGATAAGTGCCGCGCCAATGAGCAACGTCGAAACACCAGAAACCGTAGAAATCATCACCAAAAGATCAGAAATACGCACAGTAATATAGGCGGGCGCGGCGATGGCGATTCCAGACAGGATAAGTAGCAGTCCACCGGCAAAGGGGCGGCGCTTGCGCCAGTGCTTAAACCGCTTCCACCGGCTCTGCTTGGTTGCTACTTGGGCAATAGCTTCGTCGTTCGCCATAGAAGCATGAGCCTCATTGGCACTTTTGACTGCGTCCGCCACCGACTGCGAAGGCTCTTTTGCCGCGTTGCCCGCCGCACTTGCAATCCCAGCAGTTCCTTCCATAGATTCAGCGGTTTCGGCACCATTATCGGGGTCAGTCACCGCAGGCATGCGCAAAGTCTCATCATCAGAGGACTTAGCAGGCATTGTTATTGCTTCCCCTCTTCACTGTCACGGTCACTCCGGAAGCAGCGAGCTTTTCCGCTCCGACCGAGGTCGTTCGAATATCATCTGCGCTCAAGGTCACCTTCTGCGCATACAGGCCCCATGAGCCTGGATCTGCTTTGTCATTAACCTGACTTGCATCGACTCCCACGTTGGCGTTGGTCAGATCCAGCTCTCCCTTAATGTCGGTCGCACCGACCAATAGGTTTCTGACCTCCACGCTGTCATCTCCGTTCGCACGGAGAGCAAAGGTGGTCTCGCCCACACCAGGAACATCCGGAAGATTGGCGGATAAGCATAGGTTAGAAGCCACGGCATGTTCGAACTTCAAGCGTGCGGCCGGAATGGTTTCCTCTCCCATTTGATCTCTATCAACAAAGATCGACAGGCCTTCACCTTCAAGGTGGCTCATATTTACCTTAAAAAAGGTTCCCGATAGGGCAATATTGGCAGTCAAACCACCCTGGGCTACCGCAAAACCTGTAACGCCGAATGCCGCGAGACCTGCAGCCAGAGCGGCCGCAAACTTTGGAATGCTTATTCTGCCCATGAAGGCACCTTTCTTTGAAAGATTACAAAACGAAGAAACACGCCTAAAGACATCGTTTCTTCCCTGTCACCGGTGACCCATTTAAATAGGTCCCCAGTTTCCGTCTCATCCAATGCGAAAGCATCTCCGAAGGAAACATAAATCCTTGTGAGTTCTTCCAAACGACAGCACTAAATGAGATACAGAGCACAAAGACTAAGGGGTTATTGCCAAGATCGCAATCCTCGACCCTAGGTTTGCCGTACAAAATCTTGGAACTCTAAGCGGTTCAAGCCAGTACACTGGCCATATTTAACCCACCTCACTACACCCCCAAATTTGTGGTTTAGGCAACAGTCCAAATGTGGCGTGTGTTACGCTACACAGCATTCAATATCAATCGAAACCAGGGAGGGCTAAAATGTCCAACTCGCTTAATGCCAGTGCATACCAAGCTCCGGAGGACAACGACCAGAACAACTCCGCTGCCCCGAGTAAGGAAAAGGAGTCGAAGCGCGAACTCCGGCGCGCCCCCTTAGGTCCAGATTCCCTGCTGTGGAAGTGGGGATCGGATAACCGCCTGCAGCTGCTGCGCGGATATACCGGCATTTTGCAGAATATGCACCCGGCCATCGGGCAATCCCTCCTGGATCACTCGAAGTTCTTCGACGAGCCATTCGCCCGCCTGCAGCGCTCCACGCCGCAGATTATTCAGTCCATCTATGACGACGGGGACATCGGCGAGCGCATCCGCGATTATCACGTCACCATTAAGGGCACGCTGAAAAATGGCGAGCGCTACCACTCTCTAAATCCAGAGACCTACTACTGGGCACATGCGACCTTTGTCTACCGTGTCATCTACGCACAAGACCTTTTCGGCACCCCGTTCACCAAGGAAGAGCGCGACCAAATCGTCCGCGAAGGCGTGACGTGGTGGGATAAGTACGGCATGTCTGAGCGTCCGGTCATCGATAACTACGATGACTTAATCAAATACATGGACGAGATGGCAGATACCGTCCTCGAACGCAATGAGACCGTTGACTTCGCACTACGTACTGCACGCGTAGAACCAGTCAAGGCTCCGGAAGGTGTTCCAGAGGCCGTGTGGAAAGTTATCTGGAAGCCGATTATGCGCAGCGCCATCTGGTTGACGGTGGCCACCTTGCCCCAGAAGTACCGCGATATCTTGGATCTCAAGTGGTCCAAGCGCGATCAAAAGCGCTTCGACCGCATTGCCAAGTCCGTCCGCTTCATCATGGATCACCTGCCAGAGGACAAGCGCTACATGGAGCCGGGTCGCTCCCTGATGATCAAAAACGGCATGATCGAGGGCAAGTACAAGGAGCCGAAGAAGATTCAAGGCTACAACGCCGCCCAGGCTAAGGACTCTGCGGCCACCGCAGAATCTACCGACAAGCCGGATTCCGATGATGCAGTAGCCGCACGCCGTGCAGCCGGCTGTCCATTCTAAAACACACCGGCTTCTTCATTGTTCGTGGGCTTTAAGCTCACGAACCTTTTCATTAATCTCCCTGGAGCGTGCATTACATGTCTTTACCCCGCCGACTACAAGAACGGCCTTTGCCACAGCATTTACTGACCGAACTGCAACATCTCACCACCAACTACTCCACCGGTTCGCTGGATAAAGGCGAACACCAAGCGGTCCATTCCCCTCTCTTCGAAGAAGAATTGGGGTGGGTTGGAGTAGGTTCCGAAGAAGACGTAGATGAAGCTTTCCGTCGTTCACGCCAAGCCCAAATGCTCTGGGCTGACACTGACGTTAAGCAACGCGTAAAGGTAATTAAGCGCTTCCATCACCTCGTGGCCAAGAACCGCGAGCTGCTGGCGGATTTCATCCAGCTGGAGACCGGTAAGGACCGCACGGCCGCCTTTGATGAGGTACTCGATGTACTGAACAACGCGCGTTATTATTCAAATAATGCGCCAAAGCTACTTGCTACACAGAAACAGCCAGGTGCATTTCCATTCATTACTAAGACTCGCCTACAGCGGGTTCCTAAGGGTGTTGTAGGGCAAATCAGCCCGTGGAACTATCCATTAGCGCTGGGCATTTCCGATGCCGTTGCGGCACTGCTTGCAGGCAACGGCATCGTGGCCAAGCCCGACGGCTCCACGCCGTTTTCTAACCTGATTTCCCTCTATCTCTTAAAGGAAGCAGGACTGCCGAAGGATCTGCTACAGATCGTCACCGGTTCCGGCCGAGTCGTCGGTTCCGCCATCGCTGAACGCTGCGATTACCTGATGTTTACCGGCTCTACCAAGACCGGCAAGATTTTGGGTACCACCGTAGGCGAGCGCCTTGTTGGATACTCCGCAGAGCTGGGCGGAAAGAACCCGATGATCATCGCGCCGGATGCAGACATCGATAAGCATATTGACACCATCGCTACCGCCTGTTTCTCAAATTCGGGCCAGCTGTGCGTTTCGATCGAACGCATCTACGTTCCCGAAGCCATCTTCGATCAATTCATTACCGCATTCCGCCGAGCAACCGAATCCATCAAACTTGGCTCTGGTTTGAACTGGGACTACACGATGGGTTCGCTCATCGGCCAAGATCAATTGGATGTAGTGCAGCACTTTGTCGATGACGCAGTAAACAAGGGTGCAACCGTTATTACCGGAGGCAAGCCCCGCCCGGATATCGGCCCCTATCACTTTGAACCCACGGTACTCACTGATTTGGGCGATGGCACCGAGCTTGCAGAGCAAGAGGTCTTTGGTCCAGTGGTATATGTGCAACGCGTGCGCGATGTCGAAGAGGCAATCGAACAGGCAAATAAATTGCCCTATGGTCTAAACTCCTCCGTATTTGGCCAGCCAGAGACCGCTCAGGCCATCGCTGAGAAAATCGATGCAGGAAGTGTGACTATCAATGATGGCTACGCTTCAACGTGGGCCTCGATTTCTACCCCACTGGGTGGCGTCAAGGAATCTGGCGTTGGTCGCCGCCACGGCCACGAGGGCCTGACTAAGTACACGGAAGCAAAAAATATCTCTTCCCAAAGGATCATGCCGATGCGCGGGCCAAGCTGGCTACCCAATAAGTACTACGGCACCCTGCTGAGCTCCGCATTGCGTTTAGGAAAAGCCCTGCACTTCCTACCTTAAGCGCTCGCCATAGCACCTAGGAACCACTCAATTCCCAGTAACACACTTCACATTCCATAGCTTTGTGTGTACTATCACAACTTATTCACGAAATGTGACCTACTGACTACATAAAATTCACACCATACAGCGGCCAGTAAGCGCCCTGCGAAACTCGAAAGGACCTGACCCCTGTTTGGTGGACACCTGATATCCAGCCCAGTCGGGCTGGAAGAAAGGTAATCTACCACCATGTCCAGGTACTCCGAACAGTTCAAACGCGATGCCGTGGCCCTCTACGAAAACAATGAGGACCTCTCACTGAACTCAGCATCAGCAGAGCTCGGTATCAACCGTGCCTCGCTGCATTCTTGGATCAAGAAGTACGGCACCGGCAAACGTGCCCGCACAAAAAGCATGCGCGACAAGGTCCAAGCAGCGAATGATTCCGAACGGATCCGCCAGTTAGAAAAAGAGAACGCAAAGCTGCGCGAAGAACGTGACATCCTGCGCAAGGCCGCGAAATATTTTGCCGAAGAGACTCACTGGTGATCCGCTTCCAGTTTGTCTATGACCACCGAACCGAATTCTCGGTTAAGCGGATGTGCCAGGTGTTAAAGCTCAATCGCTCCTCGTTCTACAAATGGGTGCAAACCCGCGAAGAACGCAGGTTAAAGACGTGTTCGGATGCTCTTATTGGTGCAAGAATCAAGACCATCTTCGATGATGAATACGGGCTTTATGGTGCTAAACGCATCGCTGCAAGCCTTAAAGCCGATACGAGCTTTGGCCCGATAAATCACAAGAAAGTCGCACGAATCATGAAATCCATGGGACTTAAAGGCTTTACCAAACGCCGCCGATGCGTCACTACCAGGCGTAAGCCTGGTCACCGCGTCATGCCAGATCTAGTAGGCCGCAGATTCACAGCTGACAGGCCAAACCACGTCTATGTAGGCGACATTACGTACCTGCCGTGTAAGGGCGGCAAGAACATGTACCTGGCCACGGTCATCGACGTCTACTCGCGCAAACTTGTCGGACATGCACTCGCCGATCACATGCGGGTATCACTGGTTATCGAAGCTTTGTCCCATGCCAGGAAAGTCCGCGGAAGCCTTAAAGGGGCAATTTTCCATTCTGATCACGGCAGCGTGTACACCTCACAAGCCTTTAGGAACTATTGCTCGTCGTTGGGTGTGCGCCAGTCTATGGGAGCGGTAGGAACGAGTGCTGATAACGCCCTAGCAGAATCGTTTAACGCCACGCTCAAGCGGGAAATCTTGCGTGACAGGAAAGTCTTTGACAATCCGATCTCCTGCCGCCAAGAAGTCTTCCGGTGGTGCATGCGCTACAACACACGCCGACGGCACTCCTGGTGCAATCTTTCAGCTCCTGACGTCTTTGAAGCCGAGAATTCAGCTACACTGACTAGAGCAGCATAGCTAACCCCCGACGTGTCCACTTTCCGGGGGTCAGGCCCAAAGGAACAGCATGTTCAAGCCATACCGTCGGCCGACTGTCGCAGTGGTTGGCGCCGGAGTAGCTGGATGCGCCGCGGCTTCTGAATGCGCATTCTCAGGATTCGACACCGTTCTTTTTGAACAAGAACCACATATCGGTGGTCATTTCAATTCTGCTCTAGCCACTGAGGTATCCCGGAAATACCACTTCCGTACGCCGTACCTCCGCCTCACTAGGACTGACGGCTCACCGGCTTCTGTCATTCGCCACCTTGAAAAGGCTGTCGAGGCCAGTGGCGCCGAGTTCCGTGGTTCCACCGAAGTTACCGGAGCTGAATTCGACCGCGCAGAAGGACAATGGGAAATTTCCTACCTCAGTGATTCCGGCCAGGAAACCCAAGCATTCGATGTCCTGATCCGCGCCACCGGTGAGGCGTCTCCGTGGATTTCCGTTCCGGGACGTTCGAAGGCAAATGTCGACGATATGTACCTCCACCACGGTGTCGAGGTCTTTGGACTTCCTAATGCCCTCTTCGTCGACGGCCCTACCCCGCGTGATTCCTACCTCAAACGCCGCCCATTGGCTGTTATCGAGGCCCGTGCGGATCACTGCCGCCGTTACGTTCGCCAACTCGAAATTCGTGGACCCGGAGAACTAACGGTCAAGCATGATAAGTGGTTGGTCCAACCCGGAACTGTACGCGGAATCCGCGAAGTGCTCGCGGGGTTCGATGCACCGGCCCATGATTTCAAGAGAGCATCCAACTACGCCTCTGAATCCGCCTCATCAGAACGCCAGACTCAACAAAAGTCCGCTACTGCCCTTAAGGAGGCATGATGACCACTCTGAGCAATCCTGAAAGCACTGTAAACGATCAGATGACCCAAGCGTCCGATACCAATACGGAAAACCTGCCTGAGTTGGGTCCAGATTCCATCCTGTGGCAGCGCTTTGGTGACTGGCGCTCGGCATTCGTTGCCCTGTCCGCTGGTCTATTACAGATTACCCAGCGCGACGTCAGCCGTTCCTTGGTGCAGCACTCCAACGTCTTCGATAACGAGGTTGCACGCCTTGTTCGGTCCGCTTTCCCGATCATTCGCACGATTTATGAAGGCCCCGAAGTCGGCATAATGATTCGTGATTTCCATAAGGACATCAAGGGAACCCATCCAGATGGAAGCCGCTACCACCCGCTGAATCCGGATGTTTACTACTGGGCCCATGCCACCTTCGCAGCCATGCCTTACCAGTTGGCCGGCAACTTCATGGTTCCCTTAAGCCCAGAGGAACGCGAACAGCTCTTCCAAGAAACCCGTACTTGGTATACGTTCTACGGAGTTGCAGAGCCGGATGATGCACCAAAGACGTACGCAGAATTTGAAGAGTACTTGGACCTCATGATCGATACCCTCGATATCAGCGAGACCATCGAGCGCTCCCGCATTATCAACGGCCTTACCCTTGACCCCCCAGACCCTAAGGTGCCCAACTGGCTGTGGAAACCCATCGCACCCTACGCATCCCGACTGCTGCTGTGGGTTGCTATCGGTATGATTCCAGACAAGTTGCGCAATAAACTTGGCTGGGAGTGGACTAAAAAGGACGAGCGCAAGCTGAAGATTTTCTCCCGTACTGTACGTGGTATCTTCTCTGTCCTCCCACGCAAAGCACGCATGGTTCCTATTGCTACGCGCGCATTTGAAAAGGCTGAAGCCGAAGGCGGCTTCCACTACTAAAACCATTCCCCTTCACTCATTGGTATTGAATACTGACTCCCAGATTCGCGGCTTTAGGCCTTAAGGTAGATAACAACGTGGAGTATCAGTAGTGAAGGAGCACGAATGACCACCGTGTTCGGTTGGATTGCTATAGCCGCATCGATTCCGGTGTGGCTATACTTTTTCGCCCGCGCCGGGGCGCTCATTAAGTTCATCCGCTCGGGCGGGCCCACCCAACTAGAGCGCACCAATAGCCCCGTAAAACGCCTTTGGCGCGTGCTGGTTGAGGTCTTCGGCCACACCCACTTCAAGGGCAAACCACTGGTCAACGCTGCCCACTGGTTAGTCATGGTGGGCTTCTTATTCGGCATCCTGGTCTGGTTTGAGGCCTATATCCAAACCTTCGCCCCGGATCAAGGATGGCCGGGCTTAAGCACCTGGACGGTCTATCACTTCGTGGAAGAAGTGCTCGGCATCGGCACGGTGCTAGGCATCTGCTTCCTGATAAGCGTGCGCCTGAAACTAGGCGATACCGAGCGCGGCAGCCGCTTTTTCAACTCTCAAACGGCAGCGGCCCGCTGGGTGGAGGCCATCGTCTTCATCGAGGGCCTCAGCATGCTCCTGGTCAAGGCCTCCAAGATCGCGGCCTTTGGTCACGGTTCCGCAGTCGCGGATTTCTTGACTATTCACCTGGCTAAGGCGCTACCCGAATCCCCGGCACTGGTCAGCTTCTTCGCCCTGGTCAAGCTGCTATCCGGGCTCCTCTTCATCTTCTTTATCGCCCGCAACTTCCAGTGGGGTGTCATGTGGCACCGCTTCATGGCGTTTTTCAATATCTTTTTCCAGCGCAATACCTCTGGGGAAAAGGCGCTCAAATCCCTGCCCACCCCGGACCTGGAAGAAGACATCACCCCTGGCAGCTGGAAGATGCTGCTGGATTCGACCGCATGCACCGAGTGCGGCCGCTGCCAGGAGCTGTGCCCCGCCTGGAATACCGATAAGCCGCTCAGCCCCAAAAAGGTCATGATGGACCTGCGCCAAGGCGCGCTGGATAATTACAACCCACACGAGGGCCTCGATGTGCTCTCGATGGCTGGTGTCATCGACGATGACGTCCTGTGGTCCTGCACCAATTGCGGGGCCTGCGTGGATCAGTGCCCCACCGATATCGAGCACATCGACCATATTGCAGACCTGCGCCGCTTCAAGGTCTTGGCGGAATCCGATTTCCCATCGGAGCTCACCGGCCTATTTAAAAACATGGAGACCAAGGGCAACCCCTGGGGCCGCAATAATTCCGAGCGACGCGCCTGGATTGATGAGGCGCGTGCCGATGGCATCGAGGTACCCATCATTGGCGAGGACGCCACCGATTTCTCCGATATGGAATACCTCCTCTGGGTAGGCTGCGCCGGCGCTTATGACGACAATGGCCGCCGCACCACCCGCGCCGTCGTGGATCTGCTGCACACCGCTGGCGTGAAGTTCGGCGTGCTTTCTACCGGCGAGACCTGCACCGGCGACCCCGCCCGCCGCGCCGGCAACGAGTTCTTGTTCCAGATGATGGCGCAACAAAACGTCGAAACCCTCAACAACGCTTTCGAGGGCGTACCCAAAGGCCAGCGGAAAATCATCACGACCTGCCCGCACTGCTTTAATACCATCCGCAATGAGTACCCGGACTTTGACGGGCATTTCGATGTCTTCCACCACACGCAGCTGCTCAACCGCCTGGTGCGCGAAAAGCTCCTACAGCCGGTTCCGCGCACCCCGGAAAACCGGAAGCCCATCACCTATCACGATCCATGCTTCCTGGGCCGGCACAATAAGGTCTTCGATCCCCCGCGTGAGCTTCTCCAGGCCACGGGCGTAGAGCTGCGCGAAATGGACAAGTCCCGCGATGAGGCCTTCTGCTGCGGCGCCGGCGGCGCCCGCATGTTCATGGAAGAAAAGTTGGGCTCTCGCATCAATGAGTTCCGCACGGAGCAGGCGCTCGAGACCGGCGCCGAGGAAATCGCCACCGGCTGCCCGTTCTGCAATGTCATGATGACCGGCGGCGTGAAGTCTTTGACCGCCGAATCCACCCCCATCGCCCAGGTCAACGACGTGGCCACCATGCTGCGCAATTCCATTTCCCTGGATGACAAGGGCACTCTTCCCAAGCCCCGCCCCAAGGCCTTCTTGGGCACCCCAGTGCGCCACCGCGCGGCTTCAACCACCACAGGTGATTCCCCCAAGGCGCCCGCGCCTGCCGATGCCCCCTCCCCCACGTCCACATCCACCAACTCCACGCCACCAGCCGCACCCTCCGCTCCGGCAGCCCCGTCCGCGCCTTCGGCACCGGCGGCTCCCGCTGCGCCCTCTGCCCCAGCCGCACCCTCTGCTCCGGCGGCACCTCCGGCCCCCGGCGCTGCTGCGCCATCGGCACCATCGGCGCCAAAGGCTCCTTCTACCCCGGCTGCTCCCAAGGCCCCTTCGGCCCCGAACGCCCCCAGCGCGCCGAGTGCACCGCAGCCCACTAATACCTCGGCGGTGCCCACTCCACCTGCCGCACCGGGTGCCCCCTCTGCGCCCAGCGCGCCAACCCCACCGAGCGCTCCCACACCGCCTGCGGTTCCTAAGGACCCTACTGCTCCTGCAGCTCCGAGCGCTCCAACAGCGCCAAGTGCTCCAACGGCTCCGAGTGCCCCAACTCCGCCGGCTGCTCCAAGTGCGAAGGCACCCGCGGCACCCCAACCGCCTCGTGCCCCGCAGCCTCCCGCTGCATCACAAGCACCGGCTGCACCGCAACCACCTGCAGCTCCACAGCCACCGAAGGCTCCGCACGCTGCCGAGGCACCAGAGCCTCCCAAGGCACCCAAGCCACCGCACGCCGACGAGAAACCCGAAGCAGCAGCACCTCCCGCGCCACCTGAGCCTCCGGCTCCGCCGACTCAACCAGCCGCATCAACCCCGCCCGCTCCACCGGCAGCGGCCACACCACCTGCTCCACCGGCTCCACCGGCATCGTCCACACCACCTGCTCCGCCTGCGCGACCGGCACCACCGGGGACGTCGGCAAGCGCAGAGCCTCCCAAGGCCCCCAAGCCACCTAAACCGCCGGAGCCACCCACACCACCGAAAGACGCGAATACCGAGTAGGCATGTGCAGGGGTGAGTGCGTACGCTGTGATCCATGCATTTAGATGTGGGATGGGCTGCGGATACTGTTGTTCTCGCAGCAGGTGCGACGGAAAACACCACTAGCCTCGTTTCCTTTGCCTGGATCATGCTTGCGGCGCTACTGGCGCCGATAGTGTCGTTCATGTTGGGCAACCGGCTGCCGGCCGTTGCCCTTTTGATCATCTTTGGCATGGTCATCGGCCCCTCGCTTTTGGATGTCGCGCATGAGGATGCCGGCATCAGCATGCTCAAAGAACTAGGTGTTGGTGCGCTCTTCTTGCTCGCCGGTTTTGAAATCGAGATTTCTACGCTCAAGACCAAAGAGGCGGGAACTGCGCTATCCACCTGGCTTATCTGCCTAGTGGCCTGTGGCGTTGGTGCATACTTCTTGGTCGATAATGTCCCTGGCGCCATCGTGGTAGCACTCGCGCTGACGTCCACAGCACTGGGAACGCTGCAACCAATGTTGAAACAGGACCGCGTGCTCGAGACCAAGGTGGGCAAATCGGTCATGATTCACGGCGCTATTGGTGAGGTCGCCCCCATTACCGCGATGGCGCTTTTGCTCAGCACGCGCTCCACGTGGACCACGCTGCTGATTATGCTCGCGTTCATCGGCATCGCCGTGGCTGTTGCCATCATGCCGGCGGCCATTGCCACGACGATTCCGTGGGTTAAAGCGGCGTTTATCTCCGGTGCGGGGTCTACCAACCAGACCATTTTGCGCCTGATCATCCTGATCCTTGCCACCCTCATGGCCGTCACGGCGGTCTTTGAGCTCGACATCGTGCTTGGTGCCTTCGCCGCCGGCATCATCTTGAACCGCATCATTCCGGATGAGTTCCATCGCCGGCTGGAGCACCGCCTCGATGTGGTCTTCCACTCCATGCTCATCCCGGTCTTCTTCGTGGTCTCTGGCATGACGATTAACTGGGATACCATCGCCAATAATCCGGGGAAAGTACTGGGCATCCCGGCGCTTATTCTTGTCACCCGCGGCCTGCCGGTATTCCTGCGCGAGAATGTGGGCCACACCGGCTCCGAAATTGAAACGGTGCGCGAGCGCCTCCAGGTCAGCTTGTACACGGCTACCGGCCTGCCGATCATCGTCGCGGTGACGTCGCTGGCGGTTAACTCGGAATTGATGAAGCAGGAAACCGCCTCGATCTTCGTCGCCGGTGGCGCATTGACCGTCGCCATCTTTCCGTTCCTGGCCAACCTGGTGGGAAGGAAGGACTCCAAGACGGTTGATGAATCCGACCCAAAGAAGAAATCGGATTCTGACGAGGACGATAAGGAAGAAGAGTCGCAAGAGCTCTAATCTGTGTACTTCACGCTAGAAGATATGCCCTGCCACCGCGGCAGGGCATATTCTTTTTGAATCAGCTTGTCTATTATGGTGGCTGTGACTAATAGCTACGGACCCTCCCCCTATGACCGGACACTGCGTCTATCCGATTCAGAGCGCAACGATGCCCTGACCGATCTAGCCCGCGCAGTGGGCGAAGGACGCTTATCCATGGACGAGTTTGAGGAGCGCTCCGATAGCGTCATGCAGGCCGTCACCCAGAAGGACCTGGCACCGATCTTTAGCGATATCCCTGCAACCGGATCGCAAGAGGTAAAGATCTATTCCCAAGGCGATGTGGACCGCGCCTTAAATGCCGCAAAGAAGCCCCGCCTCGCTATCGCACTGACCAGCTCGGTGGTTTTGCTCGCGGCATCGCCTACTCTTGTCTTACTCAGCGCCACCATGAATAGCCCCTGGTTGCTGGCGGGCGGTGCCGTGGCCGCAGCGCTCATCCCCATCGTGTGGATCCTGTTGTACGTGGCCAAGGTGGGCCCGCAATCCTGGCATGCCCCCTCGGTGCGGCAAATTGAGCGCCAACAGCAGCGCGAAATCCGTGCGCTGACGGCACACGAGCGAGCGCACCAAAAAGAATTAGAGAAGAAAATGTGGGCCGAACGCCGCCAGCAAGCCGGGGAAATTACCGGTCAGGCTATGGAAATGGCGAAGAAGCAAATCAGCAAGTGGAATAATAAATAGCGCTGAGGTGCGCTGCAATATTTCTTAGCGCTGTGAAAGATGGCACAATATGGCCATGACTTCTCCCAAACCCCGCATCTTTGACCAGTCCGAAAAACTAAAGGGCATCGCTTACGATATTCGCGGTGAGGTCTCAGCGGAAGCGGAGAGAATGGAACTGGACGGCCACACCATCCTCAAGCTCAATACCGGCAACCCCGCCGTCTTTGGCTTCGATGCACCCGATGTCATCATGCGCGATATGATCAGCGCGCTGCCCACCTCCCAGGGCTACTCCACTTCTAAAGGCATTACCTCGGCCCGGCGGTCCATCGTCACGCGCTATGAGCTCGAAGACTTCCCTCATTTTGATATCAACGATGTCTTCTTGGGCAATGGCGTATCAGAACTTATCACCATGACCACCCAGGCGCTGCTCAATAACGGCGATGAGATCCTCATCCCGGCACCCGATTACCCGCTGTGGACGGCGGCAACCTCGCTGGCCGGCGGCACCCCAGTGCACTACCTGTGCGATGAGGAAGACGACTGGAACCCATCCATCGAGGACATTAGGTCCAAGGTCACCGAAAAGACCAAGGCCATCGTGGTTATCAACCCGAATAACCCAACCGGCGCGGTGTATTCGCGCGAGGTCCTGCAGCAGATCGTGGACATCGCCAGGGAGCACAACCTGCTGATTTTGGCCGATGAGATTTATGACCGCATCCTTTATGACGATGCGAAGCATATCTCCATCGCCTCGCTGGCCCCCGATCTCTTGACCTTTACCTTTAATGGCCTATCCAAGGCCTACCGCGTCTGTGGTTACCGCGCGGGCTGGATGGTCATTACGGGCCCGAAGCACCATGCGCACGGGCTTATCGAGGGCCTCGAATTGCTGGCCGGTACCCGCCTGTGCCCGAATGTTCCTGCCCAACATGCCATCCAGGTGGCGCTGGGCGGGCGCCAATCCATCTACGAGCTCACCGGAGCGGGGGGACGACTGCTGCGCCAGCGCGATATCGCCTACGACAAGATCAATGAGATCCCCGGTGTGTCCGCGGTAAAGCCCAAGGGCGCGCTGTACCTCTTCCCGCGCCTGGATCCCAATGTCTATGAGATTCACGATGATTCCAAGCTCATGTTGGACATCCTCAAGGCCGAAAAGATCCTCATGGTCCAAGGCACCGGCTTCAACTGGCCGCACCCGGATCACTTCCGCGTGGTCACGCTGCCCTGGGCTTCCCAGCTGGAAAACGCCATCGAGCGCTTGGGCAATTTCTTGGTAAGCTACCGCCAATAGCACCCCAGCAGGCGATTGGTAATTGCAGTAATAATCGTTCACAATACACCGTATGGGACGGCATTCCTCGGTTTCTAATTCCGCATCGGACTCGGCTTCGCGGCATCGGCAAGCGCAGCGTCGATCTGGGTCCAGCGGGCACGCGCCAGGCCAGTCGGCGTTGGAACGCCTAAATCCACGTCAGCTGGCGCAGGAGGTATCCGGCCACCCGTGGCGCGTTGGCCTGGTCACTGCCATCGGTACGGCCCTTGTCGCCATGCTGATTGGCCTCGTCCTGCTGTGGCCCTCTAGTGCTGCCTCAGAGCACACTTCGGAGGAGTTCGAGTCCACCTACGCGCTGAACCACCCGCAGGTTGAGGCAACAGTGGAAAAGACCGACCATTCCGCGTGCCAATCGGAGCAGACCGGCCTGGCCTTCGATACCCCGCCGCTGATTCCGGAAAAGGAAGAGGTGGACTGTGACCGGGCGCTGGTGAAGATCACCTCCGGCGAGGACGAGGGAAAGATGACCCAATTGGTCACCTACGGCAACGCGGGCGACCCAGAATTGCAGCCGGGCGATAATATCGTGCTCTCTAAGGCCACCGATCCCACTGGATCCGTCTCGTATGCCTTTGCCGATTATCAGCGCAGCAATAGCCTCCTGCTGTGGGGAGTGGTCATCGCTATTGTCATCATCGCTTTTGCGGCCTGGCATGGGGTGCGCGCGATCATCGGCTTGGGGTTGAGCCTTGGCATCGTCTTTAGCTTCCTCATCCCAGCGCTCATCGCAGGCACCAATCCCTTGTGGGTGGCGCTCGCTGCCTGTACCGCCATCATTCTCCTTGCCGTTCCCCTCGTCCACGGCGTGAATTGGAAATCCGCCTCCGCAGTGGGCGGTTCCCTGACCGCGCTCGCCATCGCCGCGTTCCTTGCGTGGGCGGCCATCGATAGTTCGCAGCTGCAAGGCTATAGCTCCGAAGACAACCTCAAGCTGCTGCTGTATATGCCCAATGTGTCCATCCTGGGCGTGCTGCTGTGTGGCTTCGTCGTCGGCGCATTGGGCAGCCTTGCCGATGTCGCCATCGCCCAAGCCTCCACCATCACCGAGCTGCACGAATCCGATCCCGCGGCCTCACCGCTCGAGCTTTTCCTATCCGCCATGCGGGTCGGCCGCGACCACATTGCCTCGATGGTCTATACCCTCATTTTGACCTATACCGGCGCCGCATTGCCCCTACTCCTGCTCATCACCGCCGCCGAACGCCCCGCGGGGCAAATTCTCAGCAGCGATCTCGTCGCCACCGAGCTCCTGCGCTCCGGCGTCGGCGCCATGGCGCTGACCCTCGCGGTACCGATTACCACGCTGATTGCCGCGTTTACCGTCCCGTCACACCGCCGTTAGAGCGTGCGGCCCAGCGCCTGAATCTTCCAACCGGCGTTGGACCAAGCCGCAACGTCGAGCACATTGCGGCCATCGATAATGTGCCTATTATCCACGAGCTCGCCAGCCTCGTTCGGATCCAGCTCCTTAAACTGCTGCCACTCGGTGGCCAGGATGACCAATTCCGCCTCCCGCAGGGCGGATTCCGTATCGGCGGCATAGTCCAAGGTGGGGAAAACCTTCTTGGCGTTGTCCATACCCTCGGGGTCATAGACGGTCACCGCGGCACCCGCCAAGGACAAGGACCCAGCAACCGAGAGCGCCGGCGAATCGCGCACATCATCCGAATTGGGCTTAAAAGCACAGCCCAGCACGGTAACGCGGTGACCCAATAGGGAGCCATGGAAGGCTTCTTTAGACAGGTCCACCATGCGGTCGCGCCGGCGCATATTAATCGCGTCCACCTCGCGCAAGAAGGTCAGGGCCTGATCGGCGCCGAGCTCACCGGCGCGCGCCATAAAGGCGCGAATATCCTTAGGCAGGCAACCACCGCCAAAACCCAGGCCCGCGCCGAGGAACTTGCGACCAATGCGCTTGTCTATGCCAATGGCATCCGCCAACGCCACTACGTCCGCCCCCGCGATCTCACAAATCTCAGAGACCGCATTGATGAAGGAAATCTTGGTGGCCAAAAAGGCGTTGGCGGAGACTTTTACTAACTCTGCGGTCTGCAGGTCGGTCGCGATGAAGGGCGTATCCTGCGCTAGCGGCTGCGCGTAGATCTCACGGGCAAGCTCCTCCGCACGAGATTCCGATTCACGGGTTCCAATCACGATGCGGTCCGGGGTGATGGTGTCGTGCACCGCATAACCCTCGCGCAAGAATTCCGGATTCCACGCGATCTCCACGCGGGTTCCCTCGGGCGCCAAACTATCCGCCAGTTCTTGTAGTTCCGCCGCCGTTCCTACCGGAACGGTGGATTTGCCAAAGATGACGTGCTCCCCGCGCAGCTTGGGCACCAAGTCCGTGATAACGGCCTTAACGTAAGTCATATCCGCCGCATAAGAGCCGCGGCGCTGCGGGGTTCCCACGCCGAGAAAGTGCACGTTGGCAAACTGCGCGGCCTCGTCATAATCCGTGCTAAACCCTAGGCGCCCAGCATCAATATTGCGCTCGAGCACCTCCGGTAGCCCCGGTTCAAAGAACGGAACCTTGCCCGATTGCAAGACGGCGATCTTATCCTCGTCTACATCGACGCCTAAAACTTCATGCTCCAATTCCGCCATGCAGGCGGCGTGGGTGGCACCCAGGTAACCGGTGCCAATAACAGTCATCCGCATAAAACCTCATCCTAGAGATTTTATGTAAATACCAGATTAATCCCTGCGGAAGTTCAGGTAAGACTTTGATGGCGTTGGGCCGCGCTGACCTTGGTACTTCGATCCCAAGGCACCCGTGCCATAGGGGCTTTCCGCCGGCGAGGTCATCTTAAAGATGGCCAACTGGCCCACCTTCATCCCCGGCCACAGCGCAATGGGCAGGTTCGCGGTATTAGAAAGCTCCAAGGTGATGTGCCCGGAAAAACCGGGATCGATAAAGCCCGCGGTGGAGTGAGTTAAAAGTCCCAGCCGTCCCAACGAGGACTTGCCCTCCAAACGCCCAGCCAAATCAGCCGGGAGGGTGAATTTCTCCAGCGTGGCACCAAGGACAAACTCACCGGGGTGGAGAATAAAGGATTGATCCTCTTCTACTTCCACCAAGGTGGTAAGCTCCGGCATCTCCTCTTTGGGGTCAATGTGCGTATAGCGGGAGTTATTGAATACGCGGAAGTACTTATCCAAGCGCACGTCAACGGAAGAAGGCTGGATAAGCTCACTATCAAAGGGCTCGATGCCCAGCTCTCCGGAATCAATGGCGGAACGAATATCACGATCTGAAAGAAGCACGGCCCCGATTCTACTCAATCGCCTGCCCTAGGTGTATAGTAGGGAAAGCGCATTTAGCGCAGTGCCGACGTAGTTTAATGGTAGAACTGCAGCTTCCCAAGCTGCTGGCGCGGGTTCGATTCCCGTCGTCGGCTCCAATCAAAAATAGTCCACCACCTGCATAAATAGGCTTGCAGGGGTGGGCTGTACTCATCTGGTACTGGGGCGGGTGTAGCTGTAACTGTAGCTATTTCACTTGGGTATGGACTACGGAGGCCCCCTCCTCTCGGGGCGTGACTTGGCACTACCAATCGGAGCGTGGCGAGGTGCCGAACGTATTAGGACCTGACCCCGGAGAGTAATGACTTTGGGGTCAGGCCCACATATCTGTTTGTTCATCCAAAACAGCCCAAACAGGCGAATAGTGAAACGGTCAGGGAACCGTATATTGCTTAGGGTATTGCCCTGACGCCGTCCTGTGGCAGTTTGATTCCCACCGAGCGTTAATACAGCAAGTATCGACAGTGCACAATTTTCGTTATACGATATTTCCATGCCTGTGAACATCACTCAAGATCAACTCGACAATTGGGTTTCCGAAGCAGAAGAAGGCTACGACCCAGAAGTGTTGAAAAAGCGCGGACGTGGACGCCCCGGTCGCGGGGCAGAGCCTGCTCAGGTCGTTGCTGTGCGCCTGACTGCCGATGAACTTAGCACCCTAGATCGCCTGGCTACGGAAAAGAATCTCACCCGATCTGAGCTTGTCCGCCAAGCAATCAGCGCGCTCACGGCGGCATGAGAACAGCCAAATCCGCCACAAAGCACGGTATCGCAGAAACCGACGGAATCCATGCAGCTTCCTATCCACTGTGGATAGAGCCTCTTGACGAAGACCCTAACCAATGGCGAGAACTCCGCCTCGGTTTTGATACCCATGCTCGACTGCTGGAAACCGTCGTTGTTGTTGCCTCCGACGGGGACGAACTACTAATCCATGTAATGAAAGCTCGCCCGCACTACAGTAAGCTCCTCGAATAACGACGTCCCTGTCCTCACCCGTAGAGGTACTGGCTGCCGTACGGCTCCTTGTTCGCTACCGAGAAGCAGTAGCTAGGGACACTTCACTCAGACACCGTTGTCGACTTCAAGTTCCGGGCAAACTCTTTTTGCGCCTGCTCTGCCCCACGGAGGTTGGATTCAATGACCACGCTGTCAAAGATGAGCGTGGTCAAGGTTCGCTCTTCCATAGCGACGAGGCTACTAGCCGCACCGCACAATAGGCTGTGGGTCGTAGACCGTGGTCTTGGTCTCGCGGGAAAGCTCCTTGCCGCTGAGATCCTTGATGATGCGGGTATCGGACGTCGTAAAGCCTGGGGCTCCAGATGATGGCGAGCAGTCGCTGCCTGGCACGGACATCGGCTGTGGCTCGGTCTTGGCCCAGCGGCCGTTATTGATGGATTCCACCTCTACCGTCTTAGTACCCTTCAAGCGGACGGTGATATTGCCGCCGCCAAAGCTGGTCTCAATCTGCACTGGAGTATTGAAGGTATTGGTAAATTGCAGGTCAATGGCACCCTCGTACACGGTGGCCTCGCGGCCGGCTGGGTAGCGGGAAATGTAATACGAGTGCGGGGTGTGCGCGGTATCTTGCATGCCGGCGAAGTACGCGGCGTTATACAGAGTAGTGGCGAATTGGGAGATGCCACCGCCCACGGCGGAACCGGAGTGGCCGTTGATGATGATGCCGGATTCCACATAACCCTGCGCGGTACCGCGGGGGCCGGTATAGCCGTTGAGGGAGAAGGTCTCACCGGGGTTGACAACGGCACCGTTGACTTCTTGGGCAACGAGCTGGATATTGCGCCCAGAAGCGGAAGAAAAGCCGCCGGTGGTGAACTCACCCACGGTATCGTTAAACGTCGCGTTTTCGGCGTCCTCGGTGGTGAACTCGGCTGGGTCAGGCTTGTAGGTAGCGTCCCACTCGCGGTCATCGCCAGTCACGCGCTTATCAAAGCCCTCCATGGTGGGCTTCCAGTCAATGATCTCGCCGTCCTGGGAGGGGGTGACCTGCCGGGAGCCACCGGCGAATTTCACCTTGGCGTTCACGCCAGGCACGTCGGCGCCATCGGCACGCTCTTGCAGCAATTGCTGCGCGCGATTGCTATCCACCACCAGGTGCAGCTGGCCGTCCTTTTTCTCAATGCTGGTGAACTGGGAAATCTCCGGCTTATTCAGCGTGGCGGTGACGTTATTTTTCGCCTTCAAGGTCAACGAATTATCCAGGGCCTTGGCGGCATCGCCGGTGCGCATCTTTTCAATGGCCGCGTCATTAATGGCCGGCTCGATTTCTTCCGGTTCCACCTGCACGCCGTCTTTGTCCAGCCAATTCGCTGCCACCGCATCATGCAATTCGGTGCCGTCTACGGACTGGCCCAACGTGGGATCGGTGACTTTGAGCTCACCATTATTAAGCTCGAGCATGCCATCGACCGGATCAGTAGAAAGCTCGTCTTTGACGCGGTCAAGGGTGGGCTGCAGCTTGCTATCGTCCACATCGGTTTCTACCGGGATATCTTCGGTGGAGCGAAAGAAGCTGGCCAGGCGGGTAATGGGGTTGAGGGAAGGTTCCTCGATGCCATCGACGGCGGCCTGATTATCCAGGGCCAGGCCGGATTCGGCAGGGGTAAATTCAGACTGCAGATCGCCTGCGGTCACGGTCACGGGCTGGGTCTCAACACCCTTGAGCTCATCCTCGAGCTTGGCCACGGCGGCGGTGCGCTCCATGGCGGAGATATCCACGCCGCCGACGGAGACACTGCGCGGGATCTTGTCCTGGTTTGCTATGACATCCCAGGCATAAGCGATGCCCGCAATGAGGACGAAGCCAACGATCACGCCAAGCGTGACGAGCCAGCCCTTTGCACCGTTTTTTCCTTCTGCCTTCTTCACGCCTTAAAGGTTAACGGGTAAAGGGGCGTTTTTCCTAGTCGCTGTCCCCATCGTGCACGTGGCGGGCGGCTTCGCCGAGGCGCTCAGGGGCCAACCTGCCCTCATCCACGGCGCCGACGACGGCATCGATCACCGCATTGATATCTTCCTCGGTGGACCACAAGGGCATGTCGGCGCCGGCGGCGAGGGAGGTAATGACGGCATCGGCAAGCGGCAGCGAATCCGAAATGGCCGCCATGCCGCCAATATCATCGGTATAGATGGTGCCGTCATACTGCAAGGCCTCGCGGGCAAGGCCGTAGGCTTCCGGCAGGATGGAGGCTGGGGTCTGGCCGTCGCCCAGGCCCGGCACCGCGAGGTGGCCCATCATCAGCGCCGCATTCGGTGCTGCGGGAATGGCATTCCGGAAGGGAATGAACTCATGGTTCTCAAGCTCTTCTAGCGGCGGGGTAATGGCCTCCGCCAGGTGGGTATCGCCCGAGGCGCGGCCGTGGCCCGGGAAGTGCTTGAATACGGCCTTGACCCCGGCGGCATCCAACCCGCGGGCAAAGGCGGCGCCATAATCGCCGGCCTGGACGGGGTCGGTAGAAAAAGCGCGGTCGCCCACGACCTCGAGACCATCGCCATCGACATCAAGCACCGGCGCGAAATCCACGTTGATGCCGTAGTCCATGAGCCGCTTGCCGATGTCCCCCGCCAGCTGCTCCACCTGCTCCGGCGAGTGGTCCGCCGCCATCTGCTGCGCGGAGGGGTATTCGCCCAAAATTTCAGAAAAACGCTGCACGCGCCCGCCCTCAAAGTCGATGGCGACCTCAAAATCGCGGCCTAGTTCCGCGCGCAGGGCGTTAATATTGCGGCCCTCTTCCTCCAGCAAGCCAGGATCCGCCCAGCTGGGGATGAAGATGCCTCCCACGCCGGCCTCCAGCTTGGCCTTGGCGTCCTCGTAGCTGGTTGCCGGCGGCATGAGCACCGAGGCGGCGGTGGCGCGAATATCCTCCGGCACCGGCGCTGGCGCCGGGGCTGGGGCGGCCTCCGTGGCGGACGCGGCGCTACCCGGCGATGAGGGCGCGGGGGCCGCAGACTCGCGCGCCTTGTCCTCGTCCGAGGCGGAATTAGAGCAGGCGCTGAGCACCGCCACGAGGCCCAAACTGACAATGATGCGGGAATATGTCATGCCTTCCAGTGTGCAGGATTCCTCGCGAACTGTCCCAAGCGGTGGGTAGACTAGTGACATGAGTAACGGCAAAACAATGTTAATTGCCTATGATGGCACCGAACGCGCCGACCGCGCCTTGGAGTACGCCGCCCAGCTTTTGCGCCCCTCCACGGTGGAAATCCTCACCGCGTGGGAGCCAGTGGCCCGCCAAACCGCGCGCGCCGTCAGCCGCACGGGCATGCACCAATCCACCGTGTCCCCCGATAGCGTGGAAGACGATCCGGCTTACGAAGAAGCGCTGAAGATCTGCCGCCAGGGCACCCAATTGGCAGAGAACCTCGGTCTGGCCGGCCGCGCCCACCTCGTGGAATCCGCCACCACCATTTCTTCGGCCATCGTGGATGCAGCACACGAGCTCGACGTGGATGTCATCGTGACCGGCACCCGCGCGCTCACCGGCTTTCGCGCCTGGTGGACCAACTCCACGGCGGACCAGATCGTGCGCAATGCGGGCCTGCCCGTCTTTATCGTCCCACAAGAAAACGACGAAGACGCGGAAGATGACGATCCGGAATACTTCTAAGTAGCTGCTAGTATCTTTAGCCATGGCTCTGGAATCCGATTCTTTAAACAAGCGCACCCTCGGCCCCGCCGTGGGTAGCGCTGTTGTGGGCATCGCCCTGGGCATTATCACCATCATTGGCATCGCCCAGTTCTCCGGCAGCGATACCGTGCCGGAAGGCAATGCGGTCTCCGCCGATGATGCGGTGCTGGGCGGGCCTGAATACGGTTCCCGCAATTAGATGGGCGCACCGGCGTGCATGACCGGACCGATCAGCTCCCCCGCGGCCCACACAGCGGTGCCTATTTACACCGCTACCGCGCACTAGCCCGCGCCCTGCGCCACCGCTGTGCGCGCCTTGCCCGGCCCTACCCGCTCGGCATTATTGCCTTGGCGCTTATCCTCGCGGTGCAGCCGTGGGGGCTGACCGCCGCCGATACCAAACACGATCTGGCCGCCAACCCACGGCACTTCCTGCGCGGCGCGCTTGATGCCTATACCGATATCTTTACCCTGGGCCAGCTGCAGAACCAGGCCTACGGTTATCTCTTCCCGCAGGGCCCCTTTTTTGTTTTAACCGAGCCCCTGCCGGATTGGATAGCCCAACGCCTGTGGTGGCTGTTGGTCTTAAGCGCGGGCTTTATCGGCTTTTACAAGCTAGCTACCCGGATAGGCCTGCGCGGCCGCTGGGTCTGGGTGGCGGCGATGCTCTATGCGCTCTCCCCGCGCTCGCTATCCACCCTGACGGCCATTTCTTCTGAAACCTGGCCGGTCATGCTAGCCCCGTGGGTCATCCTGCCTTTCCTGCGGGAAAAACTCACCTGGCGCGATGCTGCCGCCGCCACGATTCCCGTGGCGTTGATGGGCGCGGTCAACGCCACGGCCACGCTCGCGGCGTGCACCCCGGCGCTTGTCATCGTAGCCTACCGCCGCGCCTTCAAGCCCGGCGCGGCCTGGCTGCTTGGCTGCCTGTGCGTATCCGCGTGGTGGATTGGCCCGCTTCTTATCTTGGGCCGCTACGCCCCGCCGTTTACGGAATTTATCGAATCCTCCCGCGTGACCACCCGGTGGCTGAACCTGCCGGAAATCCTGCGCGGGACCACGAGTTGGTCGCCCTTTGCGGATGCCGAGCGCATCGCCGGTAACGAGCTCGCGACCTCTGCCTTCTTTGTCCTTATCACCATGGCCGTGGCTGCAATAGGCATTTACGGTTTGTGCCGGCTGCCCCGCGTGTGGTCCATCATGCTCATTACCGGCGTGGCGATTTTGGGCTGCCAGGCGGCGTGGTACCTCGACGCGCTCGATGGGGTGCTTGCACCCCTGCGCAACCTGCACAAATTCGATCCGCTGGTGCGCGTCCCGTTGCTGTTGGGCTTTGCCCGCGCCTGCCAGCGCCTGCCGCTGCCCACCAGCCTGCGGCCCACCAAGAAGCAGACGGTGGGCGCGCTGGTGTTACTCGTATGCATCAGCGCGCTCTCCCCAGCCTGGTCGCAGCGGCTGCTGCCCTTAGGCGCCTATGACGAGGTGCCGGACTATTGGCATCAGGCCACGGATTACATCAACGAGCATGCGGACAATACCCGCACCCTGATTTATCCCGAGGCCTCCTTCGCCCGCCAGGAGTGGGGTTGGACCCGCGATGAGCCGGCGCAGCCGCTTCTTGATGTCCCCTGGGCCGTCCGCGATGCCATTCCCCTCGTGCCGCCGGAGGCCATCCGCGGCCTCGACGGGGTGATGGCAGCGCTAGAGGAGGACCCGGACAGCGGCGTGCGCGCCTTGCAGCGCCTAGGCATCGGCGCGGTGATGGTGCGCCACGATCTCTTTGCCGCCGATAATGACACCTTGAGCAGTAAATTTGGCGGTGACGTGCATGCTTTTGGCGAGGTTGATGTGATCCTGCTCGAGCAGCATTCCATGGCTTTGACCTCCGCCGATCCCGTCCGCGTGGCCGGTGGCGGCGAGGCGCTGGCCTTCCTCGATGCCCACAATGGCCCCGCTGCCCACGAGCTGGTGGACAATGATGCCGATATCGTCACCGATACCCCCACGCTGGTGGATCGCAACTACGGCACGCTCCACGGCGCCGCCTCGGCGCCGCTATCCACAGACGATCCCAGCCACGTTTATAACCGCCTGCGCGATTATCCCTCCGCCGGCCCGCTGACCACGGTGGAGACCCACGGCGGCGGTGTCGAGGTCTCTTCTTCTGCCGCCGATGCCACCGCCTTTGGCGGCGCCCAGCCGGAAAAGTCCGCCACCGCCGCCGTCGATGGGGAAAATTCCACCGCCTGGTGGCCCGCACCCGGCGATGATGAAGGTTGGATCGAGCTGCGCGGTGACTTTAGCCAACCGAGCCTGAAGCTCATGGCCACCAGCTCCACCACGGTGACGGTGCGCTCAGGCGGCGCGGCAGTAGAGGTGGATCTGCAAGCCTTTCGCTCCAAGACGGTGCGCGTGCCCGGCGGGGATTCGCAGGCCATCCGCGTGGAGCTATCCCACCGCACCGGCATTGCGGAGCTAGAGGTAGAAGGCCACCCCATCGAGCGCGTGGTGACCGTACCGGATACCTCGCCGAATGTGCACCAATTCTTCTTCCAGCAGATGGTGCACGATACCGGTGTGCTCATTCGCGATGTCACCGTGCCGCGCCGCATGGAGGTCACCGTGGATTCCCCCAAGCCGGTGCTTATCGATTCCCACCGGTACTCCCCCGGCAGCACCCTGAGCCTCGAGCCCGGAGTTCACCGCGTGCGCACCACCGGCGCGTGGGTGTCCATGACGGAAAAGGGCTGGTCCCCGCTGAGCGATTATCGCCTCACCGATTTTTCCATCGCTGCTGCAGAGGATGAGCGTCTGCTCATTACCGGCCGCGCCTTTAATAAGGGCCTGCGCGGGTTTATAGGCGATACCGAGCTCACCCCGCGCGAAATTGATGCCGCCACCCAGGCGTTTATCGTCCCTGCGGGCACGCATGGGGAATTCCGCATGACCTTTGAGGCGCAGCCGGCCTACCGCGCCGCCTTGCTCTTTGGGGGCGCGCTCGGCCTGGCCACGCTGGGTTTCTGCCTGCTTTTCGCCGCGCGCCGTAGCCCGCAGCCCACCTGGCACCCGGATCCTGGAGGCATGGCCTCTGCGATGTATTCGCTGGCCTGCCTGGCACTGGTGGGATGGCCGGCGGCGCTTGCGGGCATGGCCGCCTGGCTCATCGTGCGCTGGACCACCATTCCGCGGGCTTATTTGGCCAGCGGCGTGGTAGCCGCGGCCGGGGCCATCCTCGCCCGTGCCCCGTGGACCTCCGGGGCCTATGCCGGCGATTCCGTGCTGCTTATGTGCTTATGTGCCGCGGGGCTGGCCTGCCTTTTCGCCGCCGACGGCCCCGGCCGCGGCCCATCAGAAGATCGCGGCCCGGGCGCTCGATAAGCGTATAGCTCGCCGCAGAAACCACAACGGTGCCTATCACCGTGACGGCAAGGATGACCCAAAAATCCAGCGATTTCCCGCTAAATAGCGCCACCCCGGTCAGCGGGAAGGCCACGGCGAGCACCGCCACATGCCACAAGAAAATGGAATAGGACCACGCGCCCAGCGCCTGCATCAGCGGCGAGGTAAGCCACGAGGTTCCACGTGGAACCAAGGCCACCGGCACCACCACGCACGCCGCGAATATCGCCCCGGCGATGATGCGGCGGGCAAATTCCGCCGGCTCCGGATGCACCAACCCGGCCGGCCCAAACCAGTCCCGGCTCGCTACCCATAGCACTACTGCCGCCAGCACAACCCAGGCCCAGCGCACCTGCAGGAGGCGCGCCGTGCGCTTGCCGATGCCCCTTTCTTCCACCTCCGCCGCCAGCATGCCCACCGCGAACCAGGAGGCATAGGCCGGCGGCCAGATTTGCGAGTTGACCTGGTCCTCGCCGTAGTCCGCGACAAAGGGAATAAATCCCCACCCCCAGCTCACCACCGCGGCACCGGCGATAACGCCCATGCGCCAGCGCTGCGGCAGGCCGCCAATGGCCCACACGAGGAGCGGTAGTACCAGGTAAAAGAAAAACTCCACGCACAGCGACCACAGGTGGGTAAGGCCCGGGGCAAGGCCATCGGCCACATAGATCTGCGTGGATGTCAGGTTGGCGAGGATCTGGGTGGGGGTGATGGAGTGGGCATCGGGAAGCAGCAGCACAACCGATACCACGCAGGCATAATAGGCCGGTGCCAAGCGCGCGATGCGGGAGTGGGCATAGCCGCGCACCGTGTGCAGCCCGCGCCGGCGCCACAGGAGGAAGGCGCTGAGGGCGAAGAAGACGGCGACGAAGAAATCGAAACGCCCGGCAAATCCCCACCCGGTGCCGGTTTGGAAGGATACGTGGGTGACAATGATCCCTAATGCGGCAACCGCGCGTAGGCCGTCTAGCTCCGGCAGGTGCTGGGGTAGTCTTTTCACAGATGCCTGCGTGCGCACGCTTGCTCCTTTACCCCGGAAACCTGAAACTGATTGGATATAGTACTGCAATGAGCCGCTACCTTTGGCCACGCTCGCCACGGGCGTGGGTTGTCATTGCCGCAATCATTTTCCTCCTCATTGGTACCCTCGCGCCAACGCTCTACAATAACCGGACCCGCCCGCTGGGCTTGGATAAGGATTTTTCCACCTCGAGCGGGCCCACCGACGCGGTGTGGATGGACGTGCGCGCCCTCATGGCCGGCGAGGCCCCTTCTGATACCGCATCCAGCGATGACCCGCGCTGCGCCGAAAAATCCGCCCCGGTGTGGTGCTACCAGCACCACGAGCCGCTGACTCTGGAGCGCACCATTGCCACCGGCGAGGTCGACGATGATGACACCATCGCCACCACCGATTCCGTGACCAGCCTGCTTGCCGGAAAAGCTGGGGATTCCCAAGAGGAAATCGCCACCATCGATCAGCACTCGGTGCTCAACCGCGAATCCACGTTCCCGGTAGCCGATCCTGTCAATAAATGGGTCCTCGCTTTGCCCGAATTCAACGCCGATCTGACCCGCGCGGACTTCGAGCGAGACGGCCTGACCTATTTCTTCCCCTCCGGCACGGAGCAGCGCTCCTACGCATTCTTTGATTTCCTAGCCCAGGAATCCACGCCGATAGACTTTACCGGCGACTCAAAAGTAGATGGCATCCCCATCTATTCCTATCACCAGGACGTACAGCCGCTGCCGCTGAAGAATATCTTTAGCAATATCAGCGCAGGGCTAGATAGCACCACCAAAACGGACGAGCTGAAATCCGGCGACTTCCAGTTAAAAGGCCCCGCCAGCCGTTTTTATGACCACCAGTCGCGCGAGCTCTTGGACTTGGATGCGGATGCCACCGTCATCGTCGAGCCCTTTTATACCGTCGGCCGCGATATTTCGGTCGAGCCCACCACCGGCACCATCGTGGATGTCCGGGAAAACGTCAAGGTCTTTTTCGCCACCGATATCCAGCAAGCGGGAACCCTCATCGCGGAAGATGACACCGAGGATCGCTCCGTGCTGGCCGCGGATTTCCGGTGGTCAGAAGATACCCATGCGGAGCGCCTTGCCGAGGTCCGCCCGGTAATCTATGCCATGCGGGGGCTTATGGCCGTTGGCTGGCTGGGCAAGGCCATTGGTGTTTCCCTGCTCATTTTCGCCGCCTACCAGTACATGCGCCGCCACCGTGACGCCCATGATGCCGCACACGCCTAGGCGCATCCTCCTCGGGCTATGGGGAATTATCCTCGTGGCCGCGGTGTGCTGGCCCTTCGCGCTGCCCGGCGAATTCCTCTGGCGCGATATGGTGCTCCTAAACAATCCGGGGCTTACCCCATCCGCGCTAGGCGCAGGAAGCCTGCCCGCCCGCAACGCACCACAAGATGGGTTTTTGGCCTTACTCGGCGGCGCCTGGGCCGCCCGGGTGCTCATCTTTGCCGCCGCCGGGGCCGCCGCGTTCACCGCCGCGCTGTGGTCTCGAACCACGGTAGCGGCACTGGCCGCGATGACCATCGCGGTGGCCAATCCCTTTGTCATCGAACGCCTCTTACAAGGCCAGTGGTCCCTGGCCATTGCCGCTTGGTTGCTCCCGGTCATCGCCTGGGCGGGGCGCCACCACAGCTGGCTGGCGTGGCTGGCCATGTGGGGAGCATCGCTTACCCCCACCGGCGGGTTATTTGCGGTGGTCACCGCCCTTTTTACCTGCCGGAAGCGCGTGGCCCTGGCGGGCTGCCTCTTGTGGCTACCGTGGCTGGTTCCAGGCCTTTTCCAACCCGGTGTGCCTGGCGATGCCGCATCCGCCGTCGCGGCCTTTTCCCCGCGGGCCGAAGAACACGTGGGCACGGTGGGCGCGCTCTTGCGACTCGGCGGAATCTGGAATGGCGAGGCCGCCCTGGGTTTGGCTGTGTTCGGCCTCTTCGTCGCGGTCCTTGCGTTGGCGGGCGCGCACCGCGTCCCGGTGCGCTTGACCGTCCTGGCTGCGCTGGGACTCGGCGGAGCGTTGGCGTGTTGGCTATTTCCCGGCATACTGGAATGGGCCATCGATAACGTTCCGGGGGCGGGCCTTTTGCGCGATAGCCACAAACTCACGATGCTCGCACTGCCGCTATATGTTGCCTCCATTGGTGCACTGCCGCATATTCCGGCCGCGCTGGCACTAGTGGCTGCCACCATCCAGATCCTCCCCGCCCCGTCCCGCCTTGCCGTGCTTTCTCCCCGCGATACCGGGGTGGATGAGCAGTTGGTGCGCGCTATCGACGGCCGCCTGGCATTCTTTCCTGAACGGCCCAATTTGGTGGAGGTTCCCACGGGAAATGGCCGCGCGCATGGAGAAGCCACCCCGGGAGTCGCGGTCGATCCCTATTCCAAGGCCGTGCCCATGGTGGAATCCGGCGAGCTCAGCGTGGACGGTAAAGTCATCGATCAATCCTCTCCGCACTACCGCGCGGCGCTGCGCGCCTGGCAGGACCAAGATATGGCAGGCCTTGCGGATCTTGGGGTGGGCGTCGTGGTGATAGATGGCGCCATCGCCGCAGAGACCAACGCCCCGCGCCCCGAGCTGCCGTGGGCGCTTACCGCCCTGTGGATGACCGCCCCGCTACTAAGCCTTGGAGCAATTGCGCAAAGGCAGCGCCGGTCTTGTCCCACGAAAAGCGCGCGGCAAACTCCCGGGCATTAGTTCCTAGGCGCCGGCGCAGCTCTGCGTTCTCCAGTAACTCTTGGGTGGCCGCCACGAAATCGCCCTCTTCTTCTACAAGGATCCCGGTCTCGCCATCGATTACGCTATCGCGCAGGCCAAACGCATAACCTACCGTGGGAACCCCATGTTGGGCGGCCTCCATGACGGCAAGGCCCCAACCCTCTTTGCGGGAGGGCATGAGGTGGGCATCGGCACGCGCGAGCAAGGCGTGCTTATAGTCTTCCGTCACCTGGCCGCGAAAGCGCACGCGATCCGTCACGCCGAGCTTTTCGGCATAATCGCGCAAGTTCGACTCCCACCAGCCCGAGCCAATCACATCCAAAACCGCGCCCGGCGTGCGCGCCACCGTATCCATGGCGTGCTCAATCTGCTTGTGTGGGACTAGCCGCGAGAGGGTCACCAGGTGCTTATCCGCCTCGCGCTCGAGGGAAGGCACGTGCGCCGGAATGGGGTCTAAGCCATTGGCGATGATCCGCGCGCCGTCAATGCCGAGCGCCTCCAAATCCTCGCGCGAGGCCTGCGAGACCGTGACGTAGGTCGAATCCCGATATACCCGCGGTGCCACGCGCGATTCCAAAAACCAGCCCAGCCGCCCGAGCACCGGACCGGCCACGGGCCATTGCTCGCGGTGGCAATGGTGGGTAAGAAGCACCGTCGGCGCGCCGGAAATCAGCCGCGCGAAGAAGGGAATGCCGTTTTGGGTATCGATAACCACGTCAATGCCGCGCAGATCCCCCAGGCCCATTCTCCCGGCCACAATGGCCACCCACGCGCGCGGGTACACGCCAAACTTGGCACCACCGCGGCTATAGCGCACGCCATCCCGAACCTCCCGGCGCGCTGCATTCATGTGCTTAGAGGTGCGAAAGACCACCTCGTGGCCCTGCGCCGCTAGGTACTCCCCCACGCGTTCGAGGTAACGCTCGGAGCCACCGCCCTGCGGGTGGGTGGAATCGCGCCAGCATAGTAAAAGAATTTTCATCGTGGGGTATTAGCCTAGTGGTTTATGAAACACACCCGCGACATGGCCACGCTCTCCCGCTCCTGGGCGCTGCTGCGCTCGTTCCGCTTCGAGCAAACCCGCCCCGATATTTTCTACGGCGGCCTAGCAGAAGATACGGCCACGCTGGTGGAGAACTTGGGCCGCGATTTGGGCGTGCCGCTTGCCGATTCCCTCGTGCTCGACGTAGGCGGCGGCCCCGGCTATTTTGCCGCCGCCTTCGCGGACCGCGGTGCGTCCTACGTTGGCCTTGAGCCCGATGCGGGGGAAATGTCCGCGGCCAATATCCGCCTCAGCAATTCCGTGCGCGGCGATGGCACGCGCCTGCCCTTCGCGGACGATTCCTTCGACGTGGTCTATTCCTCTAATGTCGCCGAACACATCCCCCGCCCGTGGGATATGGGCAAAGAAATGCTGCGCGTTACCCGCCCCGGCGGCCTGTGCATCATGAGCTATACCGTCTGGCTGGGCCCCTTCGGCGGCCACGAAACCGGGTTGTGGGAACACTACGTCGGTGGCGCCTTCGCCCGCGACCGCTATACCCGCCGCCACGGGCACCCGCCCAAGAATGTCTTTGGCACCTCGCTATTTAATGTCCCCTGCTCCACCGGCCTCACCTGGGCCAAGTCCACCGGCGCGCTAAAGCTCGCCTTTCCGCGCTACCACCCCAGCTGGGCGTGGTGGCTGACTAAAATTCCTGGCCTGCGCGAATTCGCCGTGTCCAACCTGACGCTGGTACTGCAACCGGACTAGGTCGCGCCACAGCTCGCACCGAGGTTGTCCTACTATGCTGCCTAGCATGCCGGACCAACTACAGCGCTCACAGCTCTCCCCCACCGTTCGCGCAGCTCACCTGGGGTGGGCCGTGGCCAGCGTCGTCGCCACATTTGCCGGTGCGGCACTCATTGGCATCGCCGTCGGCGGTGCCTTCTTCGGCTTGGGAACGGTCTGGTACGGATTTTCCCGCCGCTTGGGCTGGTCGTGGCGCGATGCCGGGTTTGTGAAAGCCGAGCATTCCTTATGGCACCTGCTGTGGTGGATTCCCCTCGCCATCCTGGGCTCTGGTGCGGCCACGGGCGCCGTCAATGCACTCCTGGGCAGCGAACCAGCCGGCAATAACCTTTCCGCCGGCCTAAAGATCAGCCCCGCCGCCACCATCATGGTGGTACTCAGCACCGCGCTTGTCATTCCCCTCGTAGAAGAGGTGGCCTTTCGCCGCGTCCTATTGGATTGGCTGCAAAATTCCATGCCCACCTGGGCAGCAGCGCTTATCACCACCGCCGTCTTCGCCCTCGCACACGGCATCCCCGCAGTAATGCTCTACATTGCATTCTTTGGCACCTGCCTGATGCTAGCGCGCCTCTGGTTCAAGACCCTTACCGCTCCCCTATGCATTCACATTGCGAATAACACGGTCGTAGCAATCACGGCTCTGGCGGGACTATCGGGCTAAGCAGTCCCTGCGCAGCGGAAAAAGGAAGCGCTAGTTCAGTAGCCTAGGTGGAAAACACGCCCAGAACGCTTCTGTGCGCCAGTTCATTGGAGCGGTAAGGAATAGTGCTGATAACGCCCTAGCGGACTCATTTAACACAACTCTCAAGCGAGAACTACTACGGGAGTGGAAGGTCTTTGACAATCCGATCACCTGCCGGAAAGAAGTCTTCCGGTGGTGCATGCGCTAAAACACATGCCAGCGGCACCCCTGGTGGAACCTTTTGGTTTCTGATGTCTTTGAAACCGAGACTTCAGCTACACTGACCAAAGCGGCATAGCTAACCCCCCCCCGACGTGTCCACTTTCCGGGGGTCAGGCCCGAGTAGCCCAACGCATTGATCCAAAAAGCTAGAAGGAAGGCCCCATGGTTGCCTCTAAGCGATACGCCGTCGTTGACTTCGAGACCACAGGCTTTGGTTCGACTGATCGAGTCATCGAGATAGGTGTGGTTCTGTTGGACCACAACCGGGAGGTGGAGTCAACGTGGGAGACCTTGGTGCAGCCGCAGCGGGATATTCCGAACTCATTCGTTCACCGCATCACACCGACTGACGTTGTGGATGCGCCCCTTTTCGGCGAAGTCGCAGGGGAATTCTTCGAACTTCTCAACGGGCGCACGGTGGTCGCACACAATGCACCTTTCGAAGTGCGGTTCTTGCAGAGGGAGTTTTCTAATTTAGGGGTGGCGTGGCCTAACTACGGGGCGTGGGTGGTTGATACCAAGCGGTTGTTCCAGCAGACGTATCCAGGCGAGGGCACAACCCTTGAGCACGCCTTGGAAGTTGTTGGGATTACAAATGCCCGTCCGCACTCGGCACTGGCAGATGCACTGGCGACTGCAGAGCTGTTTACCCGGCTGGTTAGCCAAGGGACTGCTGTGGTGATAAGCAGCAGAGCAATTACCCTCCCGCCGCATGAGTTTCCTGCCCGCGGCGCGCTTCTACCTCGCACCGCATTGGCAGAAGATTTGACACACAAGCGTGGTGAATGGCTGGCCCGCCTGGCAGATACTGCAGCACCTGAAGGCTCCGGAGACGCGGAGAAGTACAAGAAACTGCTCGCGGCAGCGTTGGTAGATAAGGAACTTTCCAAGTCTGAAATTGCCGAGCTGCAGAACCAAGCACAGCAGGAGGGTCTCACCAGCAATGACGTGATGAGTATTCATGAAGATTTTATTCGGCAGCTCGCCGTAGAGGTTTGGCTTGATGGTGAGGTGACAGAGGAAGAACGTGCCACGCTGCTGTTGCTCAACGAGCAGCTGGGGCTGCCTGCCGATACCGCCGAGGCACTCCTTGCGGCACCACAGCGAGGGGAAAGTGAACTGGGCATCAGCCTGTCTGTTGGGGATAGAGTGACGTTTACGGGGCAGTTCGATCTTCCCCGAGAAGAATGGGAACGTCGCGCAATGGCAGTAGGGCTAAGCGTCGGCGGCGTGACGAAGAAGTCCGTGCTACTCGTTGCAGCGAACCCTGACTCCATGAGTGGAAAAGCGCGCAAGGCCAGGGAGTATGGCGTCCCAATTATTGGTGAGACGACCTTTGCTCGTCTGTTGGGCAATATGTCTGGGGGCGGGCAACTCGTGGAGCAGGACCTGTCGGCGCAGCCTGCTGAACTTGATCTGACAGAAACCTACGGGATCTTCCCGTGGAGCACTGGCGTTTCTGGCACAAGTGTGCATACTGGCACAAAGGCATTGGCGGTGGAGTGGTGCGCCAAGCACCCAAGACAGAAACTTCTGGAGCTCTCACCCCAGTTGACACCGTTTAGTGAGATCGAGGTGCAAAGCTCTTACAAGAGCGGGTACACACAGTGGTTTGCGCGGTTCCCGCAACCGCTGGAGGCAACCGTGGAGGACTTGCGTGACCTACCAGGAGTAGGCGAACACAAGCTTGTGGCCATGGTGGAAGCTGTGGTTCTCGCAGCCAGTGACAGCGGAAATGCCGCGGTGATCGATAGCATTGGCGCAGCGGAGAACCCTTATGGTGACATCCCCTTTGGTGAGAATCCTTTTAGCGACGATGACTCCGCTGGGCGCGCTGCTGAGTTTTTGGGTCGAATGTCCGAAGAAATCCGCGCGTTGGACCAAGCCGCGTTGTACATCGGGTGGGCACAGCTAAATGGCGCGGTTGTAGAAGTTGCGTCGTTACCAAGTGCCGTCGCAGCTGAGGTACCCATAATTACTGAACACCTGGAGCAGCAATCCCCAGTGCGGACTTTGTTCCAACGCGCCGTGGATGAGCTCGTTCGAGCCACCGGCGGTGATGAACGCAAACGCGGAATCGCTTGCAGCCGGTGGCTTGGTGAGGCGACGTTGGATTCCATCGGTGCCGCGTTTGGTCTCACGCGCGAGAGGATCCGTCAGTTGGAGCGACAATTGGCGGAAGATTTTGAGAAGGATAGTGCGCTCTTTAAAGAAGTTGTGGCGGCTGTGGGTAAGCGTGCCCGTCCAATCTTGCCTGTGGATGAGCTCCGAAGGGAGCTTCCTGATCTCGTACGAAAGCCAGCCGAGTTTGACGCAACGTTCGGTGAAATCTTCACGCGCATTGGCAAGCAATGGGAAGTTGTTAACGGCTGGTTGGTGTTCAATGGCTTCACTCAGGCCTTGTCAGAGAGGCTAACAACGCTGGCGGATGACCACGGTATTGTTCGGATTGATGAACTCGCCGTGGGCCTAGAAGTTACGCCGGACCGGCTGGAGCAGTACATCGTGACCAACGATGAACTTAAGGTCGCAGTCTTGGACAACTACGTGCTGACAAAGGTCGGCAGCTACCAAGACCGTGCCGTGAGCGTGCTTGCTATAAACGGTGAGCCGATGACTGCAGAAGCGATCATGGATACCCTCGGGGGTGGCAGCTCACGGTCTGCTTCTAATCAATTCTCCATCGACCCTCGTCTGACAAAAGTCTCTGCCGATCAATGGGCGCTGACGGAGTGGGGTCACGAGGAATTCAAGAGTATTGCTAGCTGGATCTCTACGCGCCTGGCCGCTAGCACCCGTACTCATATGGTTGTCGATGCCGCAGGTTCCTCGCAGGAAGTCCCTGCGATTGCTTTGAATGAGCTGCTAGCGCAGGCAGAGCGATTGCGAATTTCAGAACTTTCGATCCGCCAATATGCGGCCAATGGAGATTTTGAGACTCGCGACGGCATGGTTATTGCGCGAGTGGATGAGTCTGGAAGCGTCATGGAGGGCGATATCGCAGATGCCCGCGATGCCTATCTCCGTGACGGCGACTGGCACCTCTTGCTGACAGTTAACAAGGACCACCTGCGTGGCAGCGGCTTCGCAGTGCCCACGCCCATCGCTGCTTACTACGGAGTAAAAGTGGGCGAGAGCTGTGCGCTGAGTAGCCGGTTAGGTGAGGAGTTTGTTCGTGTCAATCGTCTCAAGCAAGTCTCGTTGTCAACGATAAAGCGGTTCCTCGACGAGCTCGGTGTCCACGAGGGCCAGCGGGTGTGGCTCAAGCTGGGCAAAGAAAAGACCTTTGATGTCTCGATCGCACCTGCTGTCCAGCATCATGAGGCTGGGTTGGCTCGCCTCTATGACTTCGTGGGACTTGACGGCACGCTGATGCAGCCGGGTGAATCGACGGAAGATTCGCTAGCTCGAGTTAACGAGATGCTGGGGCTGAGCCCGCAGGCGCCGCGCCGGCGAACTGTGGCGGTCTTCCGTCACCGCCACCAGGACGAGATCGCTGACCTCATTCAGGAGCTCTAGGGGATTTCATGGAGCAAGGGGACTGAAATAACGCAACCCCGTGCATTGCTTAAAATCAAAAAAGGGGGAATTTTTCATTTTAGACAAGTTTTTCGGGTAGCTTAATTGAAAAAAATCGCGATTTTTAACGTTTAGGCGGTGTGATGCCTGTGGAAAAATACGAACCACTGAAAAAGGTGTTTTATCGTGCCACGAGTGGTGGCAGGGAGCTTGTTGCTGAGCAGCTCCGTGTGCGGCGTTCAAGTCCTGCTGCTTTTACCTGGCCCTATGAGGTGGGCAAGCACGGGCTTTTCTATGTTCACACCCGTGGTCTCGCAGAAAGGGTGGAGCGCGTCTGGCGCCAAGAGGTTCAGATTGCTGCGTTGTGGCAGAAACTTCCAGTGACGGCTAGGGAACACTATTTTCATGAGCTGGTGGTCGATGAAATAAAGGCGACCAACGATATTGAGAACATTTCCTCCACCCGCAAAGAAGTCGCCGCCGCGGTTGAGGCTGAACGCAGCATGGGAAAGGCGTCGGAAGGCGCGCCAGTGCGACGATTCCGGGAAATGGTGCGGCAGTACCTGGCCCTCCCCGGCGATTTTTGGGGGCGAGATGACCTTCCACCATTGGGTTTTCCCTCAAACCTGTCTGAGATTCGCTCGCTGTACGACTCCCTCGTCGGCGAAGAAGTAGACAAAGCCGATGTGCCCGATGGCGAGCTCTTCCGAACTGGCGATGTTTCGCTAAACGATGGAGTGCGTGAGCTTCATGCGGGCGCACGGGGAGAGTCCGCCATTCGGGCGCGCCTCGAGGTGATGCTCGATTCCGTTCACGAGGCTCGGGGAGTTCAGCTCTTCGCGGCCTTTGTGGAGCACTTCATGTTTGAACACACCCATCCGTTTTACGACGGCAACGGACGCATGGGGAGATTCCTCCTGAGCATTCGGCTATCACGGCTGCTTTCTACCCCGACAGCGTTGTCGCTCTCGGCAGAAATCTTTAGGCAGAAGAGGCGCTACTACGATGCCTTCACCACGGCAGAAGACCCCATGAACTATGGTGAGCTGACTTTCTTTGTCGAGGATATGGCTGCGATGGTCAATGCCGCCCAGACCCGTTTGTTGTCCTCCCTCGAGGAAAGAAGCGACCGACTGAATAGTCTGGAACAGAGCCTGCGTGCGCTAGAGAGCGAAGGAGCTGCAAGCGAGCTGGCATTATCAATCGCATTCTTGCTTGGACAGGTCGCGCTTTTTGGTCCACGTGCTGGCCTGAGCTTGGACGAGGTAGCCAGCGTTGTGGGAGTGTCCAAGCCGACCGCGCGTAAAGGGATTACCGAGCTCGAGAGCATGGGTTACGTCGAGTTCTTGTCGCGGCGCCCGCTCGTTACGGCACTTACCGCGCCGGGATTGACATGGCTCGGGTTAGCAGAGTGACCCACCCAGCGATCGGTGTGCACTAGCGGAAATCATCGCGGATAAGGTTAATCACGCGCAAAGATTCGGCAGGGACTAGGTAAACGTTTGCATACCTGGTAATTACTTTAGCTAGGGCTGGTCATATCTTTCGTGGCCGGCAAAGAATAAAGGTAGGAGGACACGTATGTCCATGCTGAATGCGTTGCTTGCAGAAGGTGCGGTTGACCTGCACGGCCGTGCGAGTGACTGGCGTAAGGCTATTGAGCTGGCGGGCGGTTTGCTCGTTGGGGCGGGCAAGACGAGCCCGGCATACACCGAGGCGATGGTGCGCTCGGTGGAAGAAAATGGTCCATACATTGTGGTGGCGCCGGGCTTTGCCTTTGCCCACGCGCGGCCGTCGGAGGCAGTGCGCGAAACGGCGTTGTCGTGGGTGCGCTTGGATACTCCGGTGGAGTTTGGCTCCAAGGCCAATGACCCGGTGAATCTTGTCGTAGCACTTGCGGCGAAGGATTCATCCGAGCACCTGAAGGCAATGAAAGAGCTGGCCGGGCTGCTGGGGAAGAAGGACGTGCGTGCGCGTCTGGATTCCATAGAAAGCGAAGCCGAGCTGCGCCAGGTGCTTGTGGATGTTGCGAACGGTGGGGCAGGGGCGGCGTCGGCAAGCGCGGCTCATGCAGCTGATCACAGTGACGTGCGAGATGGTGCCGAGCACCAGACCGCGGCTGATTCGGTGGCTTCAAAAGGCAAAATCTACACCGTGTGCGGCAATGGCCTGGGCACGTCGTTGTTCCTGAAGAACACGCTGGAGCAGGTCCTCGATGAATGGGGCTGGGGCAAGTACCTCACCGTCGAGGCAACAGACACGATTTCGGCCAAGGGGCGTGCGAAGGAAGCTGACTTCCTGCTGACTTCCGGGGAAATCGCTGCAACGCTTGGCGACGTCGGGGTGCCCGTCCACGTCATCGAAGACTTTACGAACGTGTCCGAAATCGATTCTGCTCTGCGCGAGCTTTACGACGTCTAAGGAGCACTCATGGATGTCCTGCTGAACATTGCCAACTTCTTGGTCAATGAAATTCTCTCCGTGCCGGCGTTCCTAATCGGCATCATTACCGCGGTGGGTCTCGCTGCGATGGGCCGTGGCGTGGGCCAGGTCCTCGGCGGCGCCATCAAGGCCACGCTCGGTTTCCTCCTGGTGGGCGCGGGTGCCGGCTTGGTTACCGCCTCCCTTGAGCCGCTCGGCGCCATGATCACCGGCGCCACCGGCGCGCAGGGCGTGGTGCCTACCAACGAGGCTATCGTTGGCATTGCCCAGGACCAGTTCGGCTCCCAAGTGGCCTGGATTATGATCCTGGGCTTCGTGGTCTCGCTAATTTTGGCGCGTTTTACCCCGATGAGCTATGTATTCCTGACCGGCCACCACGTGTTGTTCATGGCAACGCTGCTGACCATGGTGCTCGCACCGGCTGGCTATGCCTCCTGGATCGTCGTCCTCTTCGGTGCCGTGCTGCTGGGCATCTTGATGGTCTCCCTGCCTGCCATTGCTCACCCGTGGACGCGCCGCATTACGGGCGATGATTCCATCGCCATCGGCCACTTTGGCACCGCCGGATACCTTGCTGCCGGTGCCGTGGGCAAGGCAGTTGGCGGCAAGGGCGAGAAGATGTCCAAGTCCACGGAGGAGCTCAAGCTGCCCGAAGGCCTGCGCTTCCTGCGTGACTCCATGGTGGCTACCGCACTGTCCATGGCTCTCATGTACATCGTGCTCGCCGTCATGTTCATGGTGCGCGCTGGTACCGAGGAGGCCTTCACTGCATTCGAAGGCGGTGCCACCAACGTGGGTAACTACCTCATGCAGTCCTTTACCCAAGGCCTCCAATTCGGCGTGGCCGTGGCCGTGATCCTCTTCGGCGTGCGCACCATCCTGGGTGAGCTCGTCCCAGCATTCCAGGGCATCGCCGCCAAGGTCGTCCCCGGTGCCATCCCGGCTCTGGACGCGCCTATCGTCTTCCCGTACGCACAAAACGCCGTGCTGGTGGGCTTCATCTTCTCCTTCATCGGTGGCCTCATCGGCCTCGCTGTTCTGGCCGCATGGCTCGGACCAACATTCGGCGTGGCGCTGATTCTGCCAGGCCTCGTGCCGCACTTCTTCACCGGCGGTGCGGCCGGCGTCTACGGCAACGCCACCGGTGGCCGCCGCGGCGCCATCTTTGGCGCCTTTGTCAACGGCCTCATCATCACCTTCCTGCCGGCCTTCCTCCTCGGTGTCCTCGGCTCCTTCGGCGATGCCAACACCACCTTCGGCGACGCCGACTTCGGCTGGTTCGGCCTGCTCCTGGGCTGGTCCTCCAAGGCCGGCGGAGCGCTGGGCCTCGTGCTCATCGCTGTTCTTGGCGTGGCTGTCTTGGCACTGGGCTGGTTCTCCCAGCGCAAACTCGTTGCCACCAATTGGGATCCCACCCCGTGGCGCGAGCAGCCGGGTGCTGCCACCCCGAAGGCTGAGGCATCTGGCGTTAAGCCGCTTGCTGCTGGCCAGACCGTAGCTTCGAAAAAGTACCCCAAGGTGCTTCCTCCAAAGGGTGCTCCGGTTCCGCCTTCTCGGGTCTAACCTCCACAGCGCGCAAGGTTCTCCTTGCGCGCTTTTTGCGCGCCCGTGCACGGGATAAATTGGAGGCCTAACTAGCCGATGTCCACACTGCTTAAGGAAGATAATGTCTAGCGTTCCTTTTATTCTCGATACCGATACCGCCTAGGATAATTGCGTAGCAATCTTGGTGGGCTTGTTAGACAAGTGTGCGGATTTACGTGCCATCACAATGGTGGTGGGCAACGTGGGCTTTGAGCAGCAGATTAAGAATGCGCACATGATCTCGAATTCGGCGGGCAAGCTGGGCGAGGTCATGGAAACCCAGACCACCCCAAACCGGCCGCTTCAGAAAGCGGACTAGAACAAGTCCCAGATGGTGACTGCCAGAATCACCGAACCAAAGAAGAATACGAAGTAGTTCCACGGGTCATGGCGGTAGGCCTTGTACTCCTTGACCCGGTGGAACATGTAGACCGGAAGCAGGAAGATAAGCACCGCATCGAAGACGCCACCAACCAAGTAGACGAGGTTGAGAATTGGCGGGTTGAACACCGAAACCAGCGTGCCGGTGACAAAGATGAACGTGTAGACGATGGTGAGCAGGCCGCGGCGGTTCAAACGGTTCGCAGTACGCGGCGCGATGAGGCGCACCATATAAGAGGTGCCCTCCTCAGCGCCGAGCATGGTGCCGAAGTAAGAGGTAATAATCGCGAAGATAACGACCATCGGGGCCAGCCAGGCAAGCAGCGGTACGCCGGTGACGTTAGCGAAGTAGGAGAGCACTGGCAGGTTCTGCTCAGTTGCTTCCTTCATGCCGTCGGCACCGAGGGCGAGCACGCAGGACCACACGAAGAACATCGTGAAGATGACCAGCAGTGCTGCGGTGTAGAGCTCAATGCGGGTAACGCGCTTTTCCGTCTGCTCGCCGTAGGTGGGCTGCATATCCACGGAGAATTGGGAGAGGCCGGCCATGTGCGAGAAGGAGAAAGCAAGCACCGGCAGAATCAGCACGGAGCCCAGCAGGATATACGGCCAGCTGCCATCCTGGTATTCCACTTCCATGAAGGAACGCAGATCCCACTGCGGAATTAGGTAAATCGAGGTCGCAGCCAGCGAGATGATGAGCGGATAAACCAGCGCTTGGGCCAGCCATAGCATGGGTTTGCGGCCGATGGCGAAGATGCCGGTTAGAATTCCCACGCATAGGACCGAAAGAACCCAACGGTTAATGGATGGGCCGTGCAGCTGATTAACGATGAAACTGTCGATGGCGTTGGTCAAAGAGATGGCATAGATGAACACCGTGGGGATATTCGCCAGCGAGTACATCAATGCCACGAAGAGGCCGGTGTGCCGCCCCAAGTACTTGCGTACTAGCTCAAGGACGTCGAGTCCGTGGTCTTCGACGGGAGCGCCCGAGACGATGCGCGCGTAGGTGCGGTGGGAGAAGTAAACCACCGGGAAGATGATCGCCGTGGCAAAGGCCAGTGGCCAGAAGCCAAAGGTGCCCGCCTGTAGCGGAAGGAAGAGGATACCTGCGCCCATCGCGGTGCCGAAGAGCGCGAGCACCCAGCCCAGCGCGGTACCTTCGGTCTTCTTGCCCTCGCGGCCTACTGGGGAGGCAGTAGATGCAGTCTCGTCCGCGGCGGGCGCGGCAGTGTCATATGTTGTCATCGGCTAGTTTTCCCCTTAGTAGTCCACTGCATCGCGCACGATGGGGCAGGTCATGCAGTGTCCGCCACCGCGACCACGGCCCAGTTCGGCGGAACCGATCTCGATGACTTCGACGCCGGCGTCGCGAAGCTTGGCATTGGTGTGTTTGTTGCGATCGTAAGCCACGACCACACCGGGCTCCAAGGCAACCACGTTGTTGGCGTCATCCCACTGCTCACGCGCGGCGGCATAAGAATTGCCGCCAGTTTCGACGATGTGGAGCTTATCCAGGCCGAGCGCTTCTTCGACCACCGTGGCGAAGTGCTTGTCCGGGCTTTCCAGTTCCAGCTTCGTGTGATCCTCCGAGGGGTGCAGAATCAGCGGACGGATGGTATCCACCACGCGCGGATACGCGGTGGCTTTGTCCGCGTCGAGGAAGGTGAATACGGTATCCAGGTGCATCGAGGCGCGCTCCGGCGCCATTGCCGCGATGATGACTTTCTCAGCCGCACCGGCCTTGAACAGGTTGCTAGCCAAGCGGCTAACGCCCTGCCAGGTGGTGCGCTCGCCCATGCCTACCAAGACTGCGCCATTGCCCACCGGCATGATGTCGCCGCCCTCGAGGGCGGCAAGTCCTGGGTCCTCGTCGGTGTCGCCGTACCAAAACTCAAAGGATGCGTTGGCAAAGCTCGGATGGTAGCGGTAGATAGCGCGCGTGAGCATCGTCTCCTGGTGGCGGGCAGGAAGACGCATCGGGTTAAGGGAGACGCCGCCATAAATCCAGGCGGAGTTGTCGCGGGAGAACTGGCTATTGGGCAGGGGCCGCAGCGCGAACTCATCGGGCGCGTACACGTTGCGCATGGTGTCGATGATGCCGTGGCCGAGGCCTTTGGGGATTTCGTTGAAAGGCACGCCGCCGATGAGAAGTTGGGCCAGAGTCTTGTTGTCCAGCTCGCTAAACCACTCGCGCAATTCGCTGCCCACGCCCACGCCGACGTTCTTATCCAATAGCTTGTTGCCGAGGATGAACTCGCGGCCTTCCTTGGTCGCCAGCGTTTCTTCCAGCAGAATTCGCATGTGTAGCACCTCGACGCCGCGCTCTTCCATGCGGGCTACGAACTCATCGTGGTGGCGCTGTGCTTCCTCGACCCACAGGACGTCGTCGAAAAGCAGCTCCTTGCAGTTGTTCGGAGTGAGCCTCTCGTGTGCCAAGCCGGGACGGCAGACCATTACCTGGCGGAGCTTGCCCACCTCGGACCAAGCACCGAGTTGCTGGCCGCCCTTGTTTCCGTTGCCGGAAGTGGTTTCAACAGAGTCCATCATGTAAATCTGTGCCTTCCTTTTTAGGCATTTGGTGCTGGAGACAACAGTAACTAAAGGCTTATGAGTTATGGGTCACATGTCGAAATGAATAGTAATGTGAATCATACATATCATTCATGCTGCTGGTAGTGAATAAGATTTGCATAATTTGCAAAAGATTCAGGAATTTCGCGTCGCACCCGTCTGGGGGTAGGACTCGTCACAGGAGGCGGGGAAAAGGGCGACGACGATAATCGTCGTGATGACGACTGCGCAGAAACCAACCCCCACGGCCAAAACTTGATGAAGATGCTGATACCTACCAAGGCGCACAGCACGGCTAACAGGTAGGCGGTACCGCGCCCGCAGGGTATGTCGATTAGAAAGATCGGGGCTCAAGTTGGTTGTGCTAAGAAGACAAAGTCCTACGGAATCCCAATCGTTGTGGAAGCGGTTGCTCGCGAGGTCATTCGTTTCGCGGACTAGGTTGCTTCACTGAGCGTTGGCTCGTTGCGAGGGAAGCAAGTCGAACTCGTCGATGGTCTGCAGTGCCTCATTGGCGGTGTCGGCGTCGGTGATTTCCAATAACTAGCGTCTCTTCGAGGATGGCGCGCATGTTAAGAACCTCGACTCACAGCACGTCGTCGAAAAGCAGTTCCTTGCAATTGGCTGGGGTGAGGCGCTCGTGGGCCAAGCCGGGGCGGCAGACCATAACTTGATGTAGCTTGCCCACTTCGGACCAGGTCCACCCCGGAAAGTGGACACGTCTTCGATTTTTAAAAGTCGTAGTAGCCTAATAAGGGCCCCAACGAGTGCCAGCTCATTGTGACCCTCGGGCCTAAACACCCACATGAAGAATCGCGCTAATGAACTTCACGGTAGCGGTCACAAAGTTGAGGACTCCGCTCATCAAGTTAAGGATTGCAGCTCCTTTGGTGGCGAGGTCTTTTCCGTTGTAACTGGGGTATCGGTTTAACCCCAACAAAGATCTAACCCCAGAGCTTTACGCTGCTGGGGTTAGCTTTATGCGGGGATTACCGCGGATGAACGCGTTAGGAAGCGGCGTCCTCCACGCGCTTCTTCAGGGCGCGGAATTGGTTCCACACTTCCTCGGGCACGCGGGAGCCCAAGAAGTTCAGGTACTCGGCGTTGTCTTGCATATCGCCTTGCCATTCCTTCGGGTCAACGGCAAGGGCGGCGCGAACGTCGTCGACATCGAAGTCAAGGCCTTCCAAGTCGATGTCCTCGGCGCGGGCGGTGCGTCCGACCACCGTGTCCTCGGCTTCCACGTTGCCTTCGATGCGGTCGATAATCCACTTAAGAACGCGGGAGTTCTCGCCGAAGCCCGGCCACAGGAAGCGGCCATCGTCGCCGCGGCGGAACCAGTTAACCAGGAAGACCTCGGGCATGCGGTCGCCGCCCTTTTTGCCCATGTCAATCCAGTGCTGCAGGTAGTCACCGGCGTTGTAGCCCATGAACGGCAGCATAGCCATCGGGTCGTGGCGCAGCGCGCCAACTTCGCCCTCTGCGGCTGCGGTCTGGCCGGAGGACAGCAGTGCACCGATCATGGTGCCGTGGTTCCAGTCGAAGGACTGGGTGACCAGCGGAACCGTGGTCTTGCGGCGGCCGCCGAAGAGGATGGCATCAATCTTGACGCCCTTCCAGTCGTCGTATTCCGGCGCGGCGGTTGGGCACTGGGAAATCGGCACGCAGTAGCGGGAGTTCGGGTGGGCGGCCTTGGTGGACGATGCTGGTGTCCAGTCCTCACCGGTCCAGGAGATGAGGTGGTCTGGTGCCTCCTCGGTCATGTCCTCCCACCAGACATCGCCGTCATCGGTAAGCGCGACGTTGGTGAACAAGGTATTGCCCGGCTTCATGGTATCCATGGCGATCGGGTTGGAATCGTAGTTGGTGCCAGGGGCAACGCCGAAGAAACCGTTTTCCGGGTTCACGGCGTAAAGGCCGTCCTCGCGCAGGTGCAGCCAGGCGATGTCATCGCCCACGACCTCGGCCTTCCAGCCCGGAATGGTGGGGGTAATCATGGCTAGGTTGGTCTTACCGCACTGGGATGGGAATGCGGCGGCGACGTGGTAGTTCTTTCCCTCTGGGTTCGTCAGCTTCAGGATGAGCATGTGCTCAGCCATCCAGCCTTCTTCCTTGGCCATGACGGACGCGATGCGCAGCGCGTAGCACTTCTTAGCCAAGATAGCGTTGCCGCCGTAGCCGGAACCGTAGGACCAAATCTCCTTGGTCTCTGGGAACTGGGTGATGTACTTATTGTCGTTGCACGGCCAAGCAACGTCCTCTTCGCCTGGCTGTAGCGGGGCGCCGACGGAGTGGAGGGCGTGGACGAAATCGCCGTCCGTACCAATCTTGTCCAGCGCCTCTGCGCCCATGCGGGTCATGATGCGCATGGACAAGACCACATAAGCGGAATCGGTCAGCTGCACGCCGAGCTTGGGCTCTGGATCGCTGATCGGGCCCATGCAGAAAGGAACGACGTACATGGTCCGGCCCTTCATGGATCCACGGAAGGCCTCCGTCATTTCTTCCTTCATGGCCTTTGGCGGCGCCCAGTTATTGGTTGGGCCCGCGTCTTCTTCCTTCGAGGTGCAGATGAAGGTGCGGGATTCCACGCGGGCAACGTCCGCAGGGTTGGACCGCGCCAAGTAGGAATTCGGGCGCTTTTCCTCATTGAGCTTGATGAGGGTGCCTTTTTCTACTAGCTCCGCGGCGAGGCGGTCAGCCTCTTCCTGCGAGCCATCCACAAAAGCCACCTCGTCCGGCTGGAAAAGCTCAACGCTTTCATTAATCCAGTCGATCAGTTTTTGATTGTCTGTAGGCAGCTCTCCAACGAGGCCCTGAATGGTGGCGGTCATTAAAAATTCTCCTCTGGATAGGATGTGAAAATCGGGGCACATCACGGCCCAACTTTGCCTTCCGCCTCCAGATTAACCGGCAGAGCCAAAATATTGTTCACATTAAGTGTCATTTTTCCCACTCCGGTTATATCCACCGCCGTGAGCGGACGTTTACCAAGCGCACCACGAACAATTGTGATATTAGGCGTGATATCCTCCACACCATTTCGGGGGTAGGCAAGTTGCCCGTTCGCCCGTTCCGCGCCACAAGAAACCACCCCCGTCAAAGCCTCCGGTTATCCCCCTCCCCCATACGGCGGGGAAAATACCCGGCGCGGCATATTGCTTGCCATGCCTGGACAGGGAAAAATAGGGCGCGATGTATAGCACGGATAATTCTCAAAACACCCCTGCCGGAGAAATGCCGCCGGGTCGCCCGCCGCAAACGGACTTCAATGCGGTCTTTGATAATGACCTGGACTACCCGCGCCTGGGCAATGTCACCTTCCGCCGCGGCACGCTCACGGACAACCAGCACCAGCTTTTTGAGCAATGCTGGCCCGAGCTGGGCCGCGTCTTAAGCGATGAGCTTATCGATGTCGATGAGTGGTTCGGCCGCACCGGCGCCAAGACCATCGTGGAGATCGGCTCCGGCACCGGTACCTCCACCGCGGCCATGGCGCCGCTGGAGCAGGACACCAATATCATCGCGGTGGAGCTCTATAAGCCTGGCTTGGCCAAGCTCATGGGGCAGGTGGAGCGCGAGGGAATCGATAATATCCGCATGATTCGTGGCGATGGCGTGGAGGTCATGGTGCGCATGATCGCCCCGGAATCCCTGGACGGCATCCGCGTCTTCTTCCCGGACCCCTGGCCCAAGGCGCGCCACCACAAGCGCCGCATCATCCAATCCGGCACGCTCAACCTCTTTGCCTCCCGGTTAAAGAAGGGCGGCGTCCTGCACGTTGCGACCGATCACGCCGGTTATGCCGAATGGATAGATGAGCTCGTGCACGTCGAGCCCAGCCTGGAGTACAAGGGCTGGCCGTGGCCAGACTGCCCGCAATTGGTGGATCGCCAGATCATCACCAAGTTTGAGGGCAAGGGCCTAGATAAAGAACACGTCATTACTGAATACCTGTGGGAGAAGAAGTAAATGAGCACCTATCTACTGGTGTGGGACGCACCCAATATGGATATGGGGCTCGGCTCCCTGCTCGGCGGGCGCCCCACCGCGGCACACCGCCCGCGTTTTGATGCCATCGGCCGGTGGCTGGTTTACCGCGCGGTGGACGTCGATGCGGATCCGCAGGCCGCGGTCTTTACCAATGTCTCCCCCGGCGGTGCCGATGTGATTCGCCCATGGGTAGAGGCCATCCGCAATGTGGGCTTTGGAGTCTTTGCCAAGCCGAAGATCCACGAAGATGATGACGTGGATCCGGATATGATCGACCACATTGAAAAACTGCGCGATGATCTCGCCGGCGTCGTGGTGGCCTCTGCCGATGGCCAGAACTTTCAGCCCTTGTTAGAAGAGCTCATTGATGAGGGCCTTCCCGTTACCGTCCTGGGTTTCCACGAACACGCCTCCTGGGCCGTGGGCCACCCCGAGATCGACTTTGTTGACTTAGAAGATATTGACGGCGTCTTCCGCGAGCCGCTGCCCCGCGTCAACCTGGATAACCTGCCTGAAGGTGGTGCATGGCTCCAGCCATTCCGCCCGCTGGCTGCGCTACTGAATAATAGCTAGGAGGCTTACCCCACATGTTTGAAAAATGGGGACGATTTTCCTACGCGCACCGCAAGGTCATTCCCATCGTCATCCTCGGTGCCATCCTTGCCCTCTTCGTAGGTTTTGGAACCCAGCTCGAGGAACGCATGAGCCAGGAGGGCTGGGAGGACCCGAATGCGGCATCGACAAGCGCGGCGCAGATCGAACAGGACACCTTCGGCCGCGATAATTCCGGCGACGTGGTTTTGCTCTTTAGCTCGCCCGATGAGAACTTCGATGCCGCCAAGGAGCACTTGGCGCAGCTCAAAGAGGATTACCCGGATCAGATTGACTCTGTCACCAGCTATTTCGATAGCAAGAACCCCAACCTGGTCAATGATGATCACTCGCTGGCCTTTGCCGCCATTGGGCTTAAGGGCGATGACGAACAAACGCTGAAGGATTTCCGCGCCATCGAGAGCGCGCTGACGGATACTTCCGCGCCGGTCAAGGTTGCCGGCGCCACGGCCGTGGCGGACGCCCTCGATGAAGGCATGGCAGAAGATATTGCGCGCGCGGAAAAGGCCGCGCTCCCGCTCGTTGGCCTGCTGCTTCTGGTGGTCTTTGGTTCCGTAGTAGCGGCGTTCATGCCGCTTATCGTCGGTGGCCTATCCATCCTGGGCTCGCTGGGTATTTTGGCCGTCCTGGCCGGTTTCCTGCAGGTCAACGTCTTTGCCCAGGCAGTGGTCACGCTGCTGGGGCTGGGCCTGGCCATCGATTACGGCCTATTTATGGTCTCCCGCTTCCGCGAGGAACTGGACAAGGGAAGCTCCACCAAGGATGCCGTGTCCACCACCACCGCCACCGCCGGGCAGACCGTCGTCTTTTCCGCGGCGATGGTCGCCGTCGCGCTCTCCGGGCTCTTCCTCTTCCCCCAGGCCTTCTTGAAGTCCGTTGCCTATGGCTCGATTTCCGCCGTCGGCCTGGCGGCCCTGCTGTCCGTCACCGTCCTGCCGGCCCTGTTTGGCATGCTCGGGCCCAAGATCGATCTGTGGTCGGTGCGCCGCACCTCCCGCACGGCCCGCACCATTCAGGACACCTGGTGGTACAAGCTGCCGCGCTGGGCCATGCGCCGCGCCAAAGGCCTGACCCTGGCCATCTGCGGCCTCCTCATCGCGCTCGCACTGCCGATCATGAGCATCACCTTCGGCGGCATCAACGAGACCTACCTGCCGCCCAACCACGACACCCGCGTGGCGCAGGATACCTTCAACGACGAGTTCCCCGCCTTCCGCACCGAGCCGGTCAAGCTCGTGGTGGAAAATGCCACCAACGAGCAGCTTGTCGATGTCGTCATGCAAGTCCGCGGCCTCGACGGCCTGACCGAGCCCATGGGGCCATCGACCGCTACCAAGGACGGGACCACGGTCCTCTCGGCCGGCATTAAGGACCGCGAGGACTACGCGCGAATCGTCCACGAGCTCGAGGATGTCAAAGCGCCCGAGGGCGTCAACCTGTATGTCGGCGGCACGCCAGCCATGGAGGTCGAATCGCTCGATGCCCTCTTCCACAAGCTGCCGTGGATGGCACTGTACGTCGTCCTCGCCACCTTCATCCTCATGGCATTAGTCTTTGGCTCCTTCGTACTGCCGATTAAGGCCATTGTCATGACGCTGTTGACCTTGGGCGCCACCCTGGGCATCCTCACGCTCATGTTCGTCATCGGCGTGGGCTCCGGCGCGCTAAACTTCTCGCCCGGCCCGCTCATGAGCCCCATTCTGGTGCTGATCATCGCCATTATTTATGGCCTGTCCACCGACTACGAGGTCTTTTTGGTCTCCCGCATGGTGGAGGCGCGGCGGCGCGGCGATTCCACGGACGAGGCCATCGCTGCAGGCACCGCGCATACCGGCGGCATCATCACGGCTGCGGCCCTGATCATGATCGTGGTGGCGGGGGCGTTCGGCTTCTCCGATATCGTGATGATGAAATACATCGCGTACGGCATGATTTTTGCGCTGCTTATCGATGCCACAATTGTCCGCATGCTCCTCGTCCCCGCCGTTATGCACCTACTGCGCGAAGATAACTGGTGGGCGCCTAGCTGGCTGCATCACATGACCACTAGGCTTTCTGGTGGTTCCACCCGCCGTGGGAAGACCATTCCCTTCAGTGAGTTAAAGCGGCGCCTTGAAGGAGATAAATAATTGAAAAATTGGCTGCAAGTTATCGCCTCGCTCATAGTCCTGGCCATCCTCATCTATGTCTTCCGCGATGAGCTGGACTTTTTGAGCGAAGGCTTCTCACGGCTCTCCCACGCCGAACCGGGGCCGGTAACCCTCGTGGTCGTTGCCTCTATTATTTCCGTCGTGGCGATGGGCGAGGTCATGCGCCTGCTCATCCGCGCCGGTGGGGTGGAGGTTGAGGCCACGGAAACCGCCGCCCTTACCTTTGCATCCAATTCCTGGTCCACCACCATGCCCGCCGGCCCCGCCTTTTCTGCCATTTTGACCTTCCACGTGCAGCGCACCTGGGGCGCCTCGGTGGTCCTGTGCGGTTGGTTCTTCGTGCTGTCATCGGCCATTTCCACCTTGTGGCTGGTGCTTATTGGGCTTGGCGGCGTGCTCTTCCTTAACGCCGATATGGCCCTGTGGTCCCTCATCGGCACGTTGGCGGTAATGCTGGCGCTCTCCGGCGGGCTCTTCTGGCTAAGCAACAACCCCGAAACGCTGGAGCGCTGGGTAAAAAAGCAGCGGCTGGTAAAAGGCTCGAAGCGCGAAGCCCTGCTCGAGCACGTGGAAAGCCTCAAGGAAGTGCACCTCACCCGCCGGCAATTCGCCTGGGCATCGTTCTACTCCTTGGCCAACCGGTTAATCGACATGGTCGCGCTCTGGGGCTGCGTATGGGCCGTAACCGGCCAGATGCCCACGACCGATTCGGCCGATAACACCACCACCATCGCCGGCGTCGCGCTGGCTTATCTCACTGCCAAGCTGGCCGGCTCCGCTCAAGTCACCCCGGCGGGTCTCGGCACAGTGGAAGCAGCGATAATCGCCACGCTCGTGGCCACGGGCATGACCGCGGTCGATGCCACCAGCACGGCGATCATCTACCGCCTTATCTCTTTTGCCTTCATCACCGCTATTGGCTGGGTCATTTATTTCTGGCACTATGCCCGCAAGGGCATTACCTACGCCGCGCTATCCCGTAAAGAAAAAGAAAAGGAAACCGTATGACTTCCACGCGTATCGCACCGCTCATTGACATCATCGCCTTGATGATTTTCGCCATCGCCGCCCGCCTCGCCCACGGTGGCCTGAGCTTTTCCGGCTGGGTCGATGCCTTCTGGCCCTGGGCGGTAGGCGCGCTCATCGGCTGGGCCATCATCCTCGCCACAAAGGTCCAGGGCAAGTGGAAAGAGGGCGTTGTAGTCTGGCTGTCTGCCATCATCGGCGGCATGGCGCTGTGGATCATGGTCAATGGCCGCCTGCCCCACTGGAGCTTCCTCATCGTTGCGACCGTGATGTCCGCCCTGTTCTTCTTTGGCTGGCGGCTATTTGCCCGCAAGTAGCAGATCGTAAAAAGCGACTTACCCTAGAACGCGCATCAGTCAAATCAATTCAGCAAATTTTTGACTTCAAGCCGTCAACCCTACCCCTTATGGGGGTAATCAGCTCGAAATAGCAGTTACAACTAATAGTATGGGAAAAGCTTTTAGTGAATAATTGCCCGTATCCGAGTACAGAACTTCAAAATCGGATACCACTCAATTATCCCCACAAGAAGTTGAAAGGTTCCCGTAGTGAAAGCTGCAACACGTAATTATCTAGCGCTTGTGGCTTCAGGGGTTCTCATGACTGCCGCTTCCCCTGTCGCCGGCGCTATCGATTCCGCCGAATCGGCTCCACCAGTTGAAGAGCATTCAGAACTTCCAGAATCCTCTTTTATTGACGAGGAACTTAAAGGCGCAGGATCCGCTGAAGATTCACAAGAGGCGAAATCAATGGCCGAAGAAGCCTCCAAACTCCCTCCCCTTTCATCAGGGCTCTTGGGCCCAGGTGACCATATCGGAGATCAATACACCGCTTTCTACCACGATCCAGTAGAACTCGACTCCTCGGAGCCTGGACAGCTCTTCCGATCAGAATCTGTGCGCAACTCCAAAAATCCACTTGGCATCAGCAACGTCGGCCCTTATAAGGCAGACCGCATACTCTATTCTTCCACCAACCGTTCTGGAGAAAAGATCCAAGTAAGCGGGATGGTCATTGAACCTAAAACCGAGTGGGGCGGAGAAGGCCCACGCCCTGTCGTGGCATTTGCACCGGGTACTCAAGGATTAGCGGACCGTTGTGCCGCCTCCCGTAAAATTGCAGACGGGGTTGGAGACTACGAGCAGTTCTATTTCCATCAGTACCTTAAGAAGGGCTATGCTGTAGTACTCACCGACTACGAGGGCCTTGGCACCCCTGGCATGCACACGTACATGGATCGCGCATCCCAAGGCCATACAGTCCTCGACAGTATTCGAGCTGCGCAGCAACTAGAAGGCTGGGACATTAACGAAACCAACCCAGTATTTATCAATGGCTACTCCCAAGGCGGTGGAGCTGCTGCCGCTGCTGCCGAGCTATATGATGACTATGCTCCGGAGCTCAACATCAAGCTTGCGACTATCGGTGCTGCGCCAACAGACCTTACGCTGTTGCCTTCTACCCTCGACGGCTCCTCGTATTTCCTCTTCGAGTCGTATGCCCTTCTAGGGCTAAGCAACTCCTATGGCGAGGATCTGTACTCGCATCTCAATGACCGGGGCGCAAGAAAGCTACAGGATGCGACGAATACTTGTACTATGGGGCTCCTTAAGACCGCCGGCACTACCGTTGAGCGGATCAGCAACGATGGCAGAACCGTGCAAGACTTCATTGACAGTGAGCCTTTCAAATCGATGCTGGCAGAGCAGCATATTGGCTACGCTGCTCCCGCGATTCCAGTCGTCATTACGCATGGCCGCGGTGATGACGTGATTCCGTACTCTACTGCTGAACAGCTCGTAAATGAATGGACTGAGCGCGGCGCCGATGTCACTTTCATCCCAAATAACGCCCACACTCACCCGACCGGCACTATTCCGCACATCATCGAATCAGTAAAAGCTATTGACGCTGCGCTACAGCACGAGGAGGGAAGCCAGTAAATACTGCTCCCTTACGCCATGAAAAGGCTCCGATGGGGTTGCCCGTTAAGTGAAAAAGCTTTCCTTTCCGATCTCGTGGGGTAACCATGAAATAGTTGAACTCGGTCTTTCTTCTCTAGCATGAAACTAGGCGCACTAGCGGCCATAGGTCGCGATCAGGGGCGTGAACACCTGTGAGCAGATAGCAGGGCGCTTTTGTCCGGCAATGCGCCGGCGCATTCGCGTATCAGTATGAGCAACAGAACGCGCTCAAAACGTTAGGGCGTGCACATGCAAACGAGCACTAGGACGTGGCAATCACACGGGGCAAGGAGGTCGCGGGCGCGAGTTCCGCGGCAGCACCAAACCTATAACTACTCGTAGTGGATTAATCGTCGCATCCTGTTTTCAAAAACTCATCGCACTTGTTTGCTCACACCGAGAGTTTCATTGGCTAGCGACCTACTGTGGATGCTCTTCGCTATAGCGCAGCAAGGTTTCCGCAACAATCTGGGCTCCAAGTAAAGCTTCGTCACGCAGCTGTGCTTCGGAGTACTCAACGCCTTTGATGATTCGATGCTCAGCGTGGATAACACTCGCAGTCTGCTGGTCTGCACGGAAAACAACCGGCCACAGCGCACGATTATTAAAGTCGCTGATCCAATTAAGATCCGCTGCTTCGGACTGACGAGCCTGGATCATCCCACCAATACCAATGTTCGTGTCCTGATCAACGATGTAGACAGGAACCCCATTGACCTGAGTCAGCAATCCACCAGTCGACAGCTGCGAGCAGCTAAGCCCCTGAGTAGAAAGTGCCTCCCCAATAGATTCGACGGATGCTTCACGCAATGCTGGCTGCTTCTTTCCAAACAATCCCATGGTCTTACTCCGCCCCTTCAAAAAGTTCTTCGATCGTTCCCAGCGCATCGAACCCAACCTGCAGGCTAGCGTCGATGAGCGCATCCAGCTGAAATTGGGACACGCCTTGGGTGAAGTTGAAGTGATTGCGGAATACAATCGTCCGGCGTCCCTCGATGAGGTTAGGAACCACTTTGCCGAAAGCCAGGTTGTCATTCGTCGCATTAATAGCGTTCATTGCCACCAGCGGACCTGACCCCTGTTTGGTGGACACCTGATATCCAGCCCAGTCGGGCTGGAAGAAAGGTAATCTACCACCATGTCCAGGTACTCCGAACAGTTCAAACGCGATGCCGTGGCCCTCTACGAAAACAATGAGGACCTCTCACTGAACTCAGCATCAGCAGAGCTCGGTATCAACCGTGCCTCGCTGCATTCTTGGATCAAGAAGTACGGCACCGGCAAACGTGCCCGCACAAAAAGCATGCGCGACAAGGTCCAAGCAGCGAATGATTCCGAACGGATCCGCCAGTTAGAAAAAGAGAACGCAAAGCTGCGCGAAGAACGTGACATCCTGCGCAAGGCCGCGAAATATTTTGCCGAAGAGACTCACTGGTGATCCGCTTCCAGTTTGTCTATGACCACCGAACCGAATTCTCGGTTAAGCGGATGTGCCAGGTGTTAAAGCTCAATC
>NZ_KI515758.1:284827-1234827 GCF_000478135.1 Corynebacterium sp. KPL1818
GTCATCGACGTCTACTCGCGCAAACTTGTCGGACATGCACTCGCCGATCACATGCGGGTATCACTGGTTATCGAAGCTTTGTCCCATGCCAGGAAAGTCCGCGGAAGCCTTAAAGGGGCAATTTTCCATTCTGATCACGGCAGCGTGTACACCTCACAAGCCTTTAGGAACTATTGCTCGTCGTTGGGTGTGCGCCAGTCTATGGGAGCGGTAGGAACGAGTGCTGATAACGCCCTAGCAGAATCGTTTAACGCCACGCTCAAGCGGGAAATCTTGCGTGACAGGAAAGTCTTTGACAATCCGATCTCCTGCCGCCAAGAAGTCTTCCGGTGGTGCATGCGCTACAACACACGCCGACGGCACTCCTGGTGCAATCTTTCAGCTCCTGACGTCTTTGAAGCCGAGAATTCAGCTACACTGACTAGAGCAGCATAGCTAACCCCCGACGTGTCCACTTTCCGGGGGTCAGGCCCAGCTTCTTATCCGACGGGATTGCTCCAAAAGACTCAATGCGAACAGTGAAATACTCACCCTCGGGAACGAAGATGGCAACACCTTGCGGAAATTGGGAGCCCCACTCGCCGTTTTCCTCTCCCGCAGAAATCTGCAACGTATTCAGAGACTTGACGAGCATGGGAGTAGAGAAAGTGGTGATGTCTTTATATGAACTCATTTTGCTCCTACTTTACAAGAGGTTCTCTAAAGGGAGATCCTTATTGATCCAGATTCTTTCCTTAGCACGCTCATTTAAGTCCTCATAGTAGCTTAAGAAATCTCCGATGGACTGCGCTTTTGCATCTGTAGCTTCTTTTGCTCCAGCCCATACAATTTTGTCCGGTTCGGAAAAATCTGCTTTAAGGATCGGATAGTCGCCGGCTAATGTATCGAAAACAATCGAATCAGCGATTTCGTCGTATAAATAAGGTGACCATGTATAGCGTTGGTAGCCTGCCTCATATCCTACGATTGCCGTCTGTTTTAGGGCTTTAACACGGAGGATAAGGGCGATCTCGAAATGAGAAGGACATTGCACTATGAATAATGGAGCTATATCTGTCTTGTTTTTATAGCTGTTTTCTTCAGCTATCCATTTGTTTAGTGCCACCGACAGCTTTATTGCTAATCGGCCAATATCGATTTGTTCGATATCTATCCACATAGATCTTCCATTCCGCACTTCAGAATTTGGGCCTGACCCCGGAAAGTAAACGCATTGTTCTCTTAGACGGCCACACCATCGCGTGTGAACTGTTCCCAGTACGTAGCATGGGCGTAGATTACAATTGTGCCAGCCCGACCGGGCCAGGTATCAGGTAGCCACCAAACAGAGTTCATCTCCGAGGGCAGGAGAGCCCGGAATCCACGCCAAACAACGCAGAAATAAACGATGCCAAAGCGTTACGCCAGGTTGACGACAAGGCTTAGCGTCCGGCAGACGATTTTACTCGCCGGTTATTCCTGATGCCTGTTTTTGATGCGATTGACCAGTACTGCTCCAACTATGGTGAGCAGTATGAGGATGAGAAACCCGAGGATCGACTTGTTTGCGATGCCGACATAACCTGAAATTGCCAGCCCAAATAGTGCAACGACAATCGCATTAGGAGATATTTTATGCCTGTTCATTAGGCCTCTTTCACACTTGATCGTTAAATGGGCCTGACCACCGACAAAACTACTGAATCCGGAAATCCGGCGGCGTACCGACATTGTAGGGCTCTTCCTTAGCCGCAGGTCTGTGATCCGCGCGGTCGGCTCTATTCTAGCCGAACAACATGATGATTGGATCCAGCAAAAGCGCTACATGTCTGTCCTCGATTCAGAAAGAACAGATACACCACTTCTACGGACTTGACCATCCCCGCCACAAACAGAGTATCGAGGATGATTTTTACTCATCCTTTCATCGTGATCCGAACCGGCTAGCACAGCAGGAAGCTGTGTACGGTATTTCCCAGTCAAAGACCGGTTATCACCGTAGAAGAGTGAAAAGGGCTAGTACCACTAGCCCAGACCCACTAACGAGCCAACCTCAACCACGCATCCTGCCGTCTAGCCTCGGAGCCTTAAATCTGTGCGAACGTTCTCAGCTTAGAACGGCAGCTTGAATGGCACGCCTGCTGCGATCTGGTTGTAGGCCCAGTAAATGTAGCCGATGATTTCACCAATCAGGTCGAATGCGCTGGACAAAGCAAACAAGGTTTTCTCCTTCAACTGTCACGAAACTCTTATTTGGGTATCGTAACGCCATAGCACCGCGTTACATCGGTGCAATATTGTGCTTTTTGGGCAGGTCATGCGCAGACTTTGTGGCCAATTGCCGCAGCGCCTGGCGCAGGGCAATGCGCGATTGATTCGGTTGAATCATGGCATCCAAGTAGCCGCGTTCCGCTGCCACGTAGGGTGCCGTCATGGTCTCATCGTAGAAGTCCATGAACATCTTCTTGGTCATCTCGCGCTGCTCTGGGGTCTCGGCGGCCTCGAGCTGCTTGCCCGCAATCATGACCACGGCGGCCGCCGCACCCATGACCGCGATCTGCGCGGTAGGCCACGCCAAGTTAATATCGCCACTCAGGTTCTTCGACCCCATGACGGCATAGGCACCGCCATACGCCTTGCGCACGATGAGCGAGACCTTCGGCACGGTCGCTTCTACGACGGCGAAGGCGAATTTCGCACCGCGGTGAATTAGGCCCACCTTCTCCTGCTCCACGCCCGGTAGATAGCCAGGCGTATCGACGACGAAGACGAGCGGGACATTGTAGGCATCGCAGATGCGGATAAAGCGCGCGCCCTTATCGGCGGCATCGGCATCGATGCAGCCGGCCAAGTGCATGGGGTTATTCGCCACAAAACCCACCGTTTTTCCATCGATGCGGCCAAAGGCGGTGATCATATTCGGCGCGAAGTTTTCTTGGATTTCGATGAGCTCATCGTCATCGCCAAGCTGGGTGAGCAAATCCATCATGTCGTAGCCGGCGTTGGTGTCATCCGGCATGAAGGAATTTAGATCCTCGTCTTCGGTAATTTCGGCATCGGAAGGCGCAGGGAAGGTCGGCGACTCATCAAAGCAGGTCAGCGGCAGGTGATCCAAAATATCGCGCACCATGTCAAAGGCGTCTTCTTCAGAATCCACCACGGCGGAGACGTTGCCGTTGAGCTCCTGCTGGCGGGCGCCGCCCAACTCAGCGGAGGTGACGTCTTCACCGGTAACCTCACGGATGACATTGGGGCCGGTGACATACATTTCCGCTTCCTCATCCACGGCGATGACAAAGTCAGTGGTCACCGGCGCGTAGACCGCGCCGCCGGCGGATTTACCCATCATGATGGAAATCTGCGGGCTGCGGCCTGATAGCGGCAGCTGGCGGCGGGCGATTTCGGAGTACATCGCCAGCGAGGTCACGGCGTCTTGAATGCGGGCACCGCCGGAATCTTGGATACCGATGACCGGGCAGCCAATCTTGATGGCCATATCCATGATCTCAGTGACCTTCTTACCAAAAGTCACACCCACGGAGCCGCCGTAGACAGTCTTATCGTGGGCATAGATACACACTGGTCGACCGGATACGCGGCCATAGCCCGTGACCACGCCATCGGAATAGATGGCCTCCGGGTCACCCGGGGTCTTGCCCAAGGAGCCGGTTTCGACAAAGGAACCTTCATCCAAGAGCTCGTTGATGCGCTGGCGAGGGGTGGTACGGCCTGCCTCGTCGCGGCGTGTGCGGGAACGCTCGCTGCCTGGATCTTGCGCCTCTTCTAGGCGCTTGCGCAGGTCAGCGAGTTTCTCAGCGGTTGTTTGCTTGGCCGCCACGTATCTTCTCCTCGATCCAATCGTTCATATGCTTGCCCACGGTGCCAATGGCTGGCTCGTCCGGCACTGCCAAGTGATCGCCGGGCAGCTGCACAATATCTAGATCCTTAACGATAACGCCCCAGCCGCCATCCGGATCAACCTCAGCGTAGCGCGGCTCCAGCTCGATCGCACCGTCATGCATCCGCTCGGAGCGGAAGAGCAGCACGGGAACGCTGACATCGGCCCAGCGGTGGAAATCGATCTTGGCCAGAATCTGGTTATCCACGAAGGACGCCCGCTGGTGCTCCAAGACGCCGGCGGATAGGCCGTGTTCGGAGGCATCCGTCGTGGCCAAGAATTCCGCCAGCATGGTCATCAGGGCATCCTCGCCCATGGTTTCCAGCATCTCGTACGGAGGCTCGAAGTCCAGGCCATAGGTCTTCTTGGCAAAGGCGGCGTAGCGCTCCCACCGGGCGCGGGTTTCTTCCGGCGTATCCGGTGCCGGGTGGGAAGGCTGCGTGGTATCGAGCAAGGCGATGAACGCGACCTCGGCGCTCTCCTCCCCGCGCTTGCTGCGCTCTGCCAGCTGGTAGGCCACCTCATAGGCCAAGGCGCCGCCAAAGGACCAACCGCCTAGGACGACCTTGCGGCCGCGCGCATAGCGGACGATGTCCTCGATATAGGCGGCGGCTCGCTCTTCTAAGGAGCCTTCAATCCTTTCGACGCCGTAGACGGCGACATCCGCTGGCAACCGGCGGGTCAGTGGCTGATAGACCACCGTGGTTCCACCGGCCGGGTGGAACATGAATACGGCTGGCCCATCAGCCTCGCGCAGGACGCGAATATTGCCTTCAACCTCGGTCTCAAGGCCCTCGCGGACCAGGTCAGACAAGGTTTCCAGCGCCTCAGCGTCGAGGACCTGCTGCGCGGTGACATCGATGTGGGCGCGCTCGCGCAAGCGCTCGGCAATCTGCGCGGCCACTTCCTCAGAGATTGCTGGAAGCGGCGAGGTCACGCCCGCCGGAGCCTTGCCGGTAATGCTTGCCCAGGTGCCAAAGACCATGCGCTCAGAGGCATCGCGCGGGGCGACGCCCACGCCCTGCTCCGAGTCTTGGGTGGTCTCGTCTGCTGCGGACGCGGACTCGGTAGCCGGAGCAGCATCGGCACTGTTCTCACTATTATCTATGCGGCCGCCGGCAACGGCCTCCTCGACCATGGTGATGACGTCTGCCAAGGAGGCATCGCGAAGCGCCTGCACCTGCAGCGGTGGAATCTGGAAGTCATTTTCCACGCGGTTTTTAATGCGCATGCCCATCAGGGAATCGAGGCCCAAGTCAATCAGCGGCAGCTCGCGCGGCAGATCCGAGACGTCATAGCCCATGGATTCGGACACGATAAGCGCCAGGCGGTCCTCGACGGTCTCTTGCCGCGGATCCCAACGCACCGCGTCTACATCCGCGTCATCGGCAGTCGGCTCCGGGGCGGCGCTGCCCTCTGGCACCGCTGCGACCCCAGGGATCGCACCCGCGCCCAAGTCCAAGCCGGAGGCAAAACCTTCCGCCAAGAGCTCGGTGCGCGTGTCCTGCACGCTATAAACGGCGATGGACATGCCGCCGATGGACGTGGTGACCACGGTGGTAATTTCCCCGTACGGCGGGAGATCGCGGTGTTCCTCCGTGGCCACGATGCGCGCCCCAGGCTGCACCGCTTCTGCGGCGGCCTCCACGATGGCCAGCGTGGACGGTGCCTGATCCGCGTTGCTGGAAAAGGCCACCTTGCCCTCCGGCAGGTTCACGCGGGTACCGGGCAGGCCGGATACCCCGGCCGAAGGCCGCGCGTTGGTCCAGAAGCGCTGGCGGTTGAACTGGGTATACGGCGCTTCCGCCTGCGCGCCCGATCCCACTACGGCGGCGAAATTCACCGGGGTTCCGGTTACGTAGAGCTTGCTCAATAGATCCAACAAGGACTCGGTGGGCTCCACCTTGCGCTTTAGGCTATACAGCAATTGCGCATCGGCCTTGCCCACAGCAAACGCGGTAGACATAAGCCCCATGAGCGCCACCGGGTTCGGCGAAATCTCCACCAGCTGGGTGTGACCTGCGGCAAAGGCCTGTTCCGTAGCGTCCTGCAGATATACCGGGTAGCGGGTCATGCGCAGCCAGTAATCCTCATCGTGGACGGTGGTGCCGGGGCGGTAAACCTCACCCTTATCCACGGAGGAAAAGAGCGTTGTGTGCAGCGGGTGGGCCTCCATGCCGGCGATGGCCGCTTCGAGCTCGCCCAAGATCGGATCGACGGCGGAGGTATGCCCCGCCGCCTTCACGTTGAGCGCGCGGGCGAATTTTCCTTCCCCATCGAGTTTTTCCACCAGGTCCAGTACCGCCTGGCGCGGCCCACCCACGGTGGTCATGCCGGGGCCGGTATAGACGGCTGGTTCGATGGATACATCGAGGGCGGCGATGTCCTCGGCGGACAGCTCGACCACGGCCATGGCGCCTTGGTCAGCCTCGCTTAGCGATGCCTCTCCCTCACCCATCAAGCGCGCGCGGTGGCAGGCAATGATCATCGCATCCTGCGCGGAAATGCCACCCGCGGCATAGGCCGCGGCGATCTCACCCATGGACATGCCCATAACGCCCGCCGGGCGCACGCCGAAGGAGGCCAATAGATCCGTTAGCGCGATCTGGATGGCGGTGATGGCGACCTGCGCCGTTTCCGTGTCATAAGTTTGAGAATCGTCCTCAACGATATCCAGGATCGACCAGCCAGATTCGAAATCAACGACCTCGTCGAGTTCTTTCAGCCGCGCGCTAAACAGCGGCGAGAGAGCCATCATGTCCTTCGCCATCTTGCGGTGCTGGGAACCAAAGCCGGAATACACGAAGACCGGTTCCTGCACCTGCGGGGAATCCGCCGCGGCGATGCCGACAGACACCTTGCCCTCGGCCACCTGGCGCAGGCGCTTAATGGCCTCTTCAGTGGAGCTGGCCATGACGACGGCGCGCGAGCGCGCGTGGTTGCGGCGCGCGACCGTGCGCGCTACATCGGCCAAGTCTGGTTGTTCTGCCTCTAAGAAATCCGCGAGCAGTCCCGCCGCACGCGCGCGGCGAGAAGGCAAGAGGCCGGAGACAGGCAACGCCACCGTGCCGGTGGATAGCTGCGGCTCGCTGGTACGCGGGGTGCCCGGGTAATCCGTCAAGACGACGTGGGCATTCGTGCCGCCAAAGCCAAAGCCCGATACGCCGGCCACCTTTTTCCCGGAGTATTCCGGCCACTCGCGCGGGTCTTCAACGACCTCGAGGCGCTCGGCCACGAAATCGATATAGCGGTTCGGGCCAGCGTAATTGATATTCGCGGGAATAATATCGTGCCGCATGGCCTCGATGACCTTGATGAGGCCCACGACGCCCGCGGCGGATTCGGAGTGGCCGATATTGGTCTTGGCAGAGCCCAAGAGCACGGGCGATTCAATGCCGCGCCCAGCGCCCAGCACGCGACCGAGCGCGCTGGCCTCGATGGGATCGCCCAAGATGGTGCCCGTACCGTGGGCCTCCACATAATCTACGTCCTCGGGCGCCACGCCCGCATCCGCGTAGGCGCGGCGCAGCACGTCTTCTTGCGCTTCTGGATTGGGTGCGGTCAGGCCATTCGAGTGGCCATCAGAATTGACGGCAGAGCCCTTGAGGACGGCTAGGATTTCATCGCCATCGGCCTCCGCGTCCTCTAGGCGCTTGAGCACCAGCACACCGGCGGCATCGGCACGCACGATGCCATCGGCGTCATCGGAAAAAGCATGAATGGCGCTGGTAGGAGAGGTGACACCCAATTCCGAAAAGGCGGTGGAGGCGTGCGGAGCGGCCAAGATATTCACGCCACCTGCCAGCGCTACATCGGCGGCGCCGGTGCGCAGATCCTTGATGGCATGGTCGACCGCAACCAAGGAAGACGAGCAGGCCGTGTCCACATTGATAGACGGGCCGCGGAAATCCAGGGCATAAGAAATGCGGTTGGCAACAATTGCCGAGGAATTACCCGTAAGCGCATAAGGGTGCATCTCCGTGGGATCGGCCGTAATCAGCATGCCGTAATCATTATTGGTTGAGCCCATGTACACGCCCGTGTGCGTGCCGCGCAGCTCATTGGCAGGAAGACCAGCGTTCTCCAGCGCGTGCCATACCAACTCGAGCAGGATGCGCTGCTGCGGATCCATGTTCGCGGCCTCCAACGGCGATAGGCCGAAGAACTCCGCATCAAAGGATGCAACATCGTCGATATAACCGCCATCGGTATTTTGCTGCGCGATCTTCTCGCTCATTACCGGATCGGCGCTGTATTCAGACCACCGCCCCACCGGCAGCGGACCAGTACCCGCGCGCGATTCCGCGAGCATGGTCCAAAATTCCGGCACGTCTTTGGCACCTGGGAAACGACCGGACAAGCCGATAACCGCAATATCAGTACCCTGCGCAGCGCGAGTCGAGCGCTGCACGCGCGGGGCATCGTCGCGCCGCCCCGCGGGCTCAGTGAGCAGGCGATTGGCTAGGAGCTCAATCGTGGGGTACTCATACGCCACCGTGGCATCGAGCCGCGTGCCTAAGAGTTTTTCTAATTCACCCGATAGCACTACGGCATCTCGTGAGGAAAGACCATAATTTTCCAGTGGGGTGGAATCTAAAATCTCTGTGGCGGCAACGCCCGTGGCCTGGGATACCCAGTCACGCAGCCATGCACGAAGTTGCTCGATGGTCATAAACCGTCTTTCCTAGTGGGGTTAATAGAACGACAAATACCTATATCGCTCTATTTTGTCACCTTGTTAACTTAACGTCCGAATCCGGCTTTAAGCTTGGTAGTCCTTTTTTGCCACGCGGCGGGCAATCTTATGCGAGGAGGTGCGCTTAATTTCGCCCGGCGCCTTCCACACGATATCGCTCGGGGTAATGCCGTGATTCTTCGTCACGGCCGTGCGAATCGCCTCGCCGGCGGCGGCGTCGCCAGATGGATCCGCGTCATCGGCGCGCTCCACCAAGAGAACCAAGGACTCTGAGTTTTCGCCCTCTACGGCAAAGGCGGCGATGGAATCTGGGCGCACGTGCGCGGATGCGTCCTGCACGGTGCCTTCAATATCTTGCGGGTAGTGATTGCGCCCGGCAACGACGATGAGATCCTTAAGCCGCCCGGTGATATACAGCTCGCCCTCGATGATGGTGGCGAGATCGCCGGTGGCCATCCACCAATCATCCTCCGGCAGGCCATCCTGGATGCGCTCGCCCAGGGTATTGCGGAAGGTAGCCGCGGTTTCTTCTGGACGGTTGAGATAGCCCGTTGCCATATTTTGCCCATGCACCCAGATTTCACCAATGGTGCCCTCTGGGACCTCGGCCTTGGTTTCAGGATCCACGATGGCTAGGTGCTGGAACGAGACGCCCTGGCCATTAGAGGCGAAGGCAACCGTTGCCGCAGACTTTTCTTCAATAACCGCCTTACCGTCCGCCAATTTCTCGCGGTTGAAGTGGGAGATGATCGGGCGCTTGTCACCCTGTGCGGTAGAAACGATGAGGGTGGCTTCCGCCAAACCATAGGAAGGGCGCAGCACGGAGCGCTCGACGCTGAAGGTGTCCAGGAATTTCTGCACGGCTGGTTCCGTCACCGGCTCAGAACCAATGAGGATGCCATCGACGTTGGAGAAATCCGCGTCCTTGCCGTAGCGCGCGGCCAATTCCAGGGCGAAATTGGGCACGGCGGTATAGGTCTTCTTCTCATCCCCCGGCTGGCGGCTGATGCGCTCAACCCACCGGTTGGGGTGTTGGATGAAATCGCGCGGGGTCATCATATCCAATTCGATGCCCAGAATCGTGGTGAATAGCGCCAAGATGATGCCCATATCGTGGTGCATCGGCAGCCACGAGACCACGCGCGGCGGGAACTGCATGTTGATCGCGCGGAAGATCTGCAGCACATTAACCAGGATCGCGCGGTTGCTCAGCTCCACGCCGGCAGGGGTGCGCGTTGAGCCGGAGGTGTACTGCAAGAAGGCGGTGGATTCCACGCCCTCGCCGGCAACCGGCTTCCACGACGCCGCCAAGGAATCTGGCAGCGCATTGGTGGAGATGACGCGCGGGCGCTCCCGCTCGGTGGAGAAATAGGTGCGCACCGCTGCGGCCGATACGCGGTTGGTCAACACAACGGTGGGCTCGCAGTCAGCAAAGACCGCCTTGAGGTGATCCGCGTGGCCTGGCTCATTCGGATCATAGAGCGGAATCGGGGTCATTCCCGCGTACATCGCGCCCAAGAAACCAAAGAGGTACTCCGGGGAGTTGCCCGCCAGGATGGCCACGCGGGTGCCGGGTTCTGCAACCTGTTGCAGGCGCGCTGCCACCACTTTGATCCGCGTATTGATCTCTTGGCGGTTGAGCTCGCGGGAGGTGTCTCCCTCATCGTAGAGCCACTGGCGGATTACTACCTGCGAGGTATCCGTTTCTGCCTGGTAGAGGGTCTCTGCGAGGCCCGCCAAGGTGAGTTCTGCGGGGAGGGCGATATTGCCCTCGGCATCAAAGAACTTCCCCATGAGTTGCTGTATACCCATCGATTCTCCTTTGGTAAATGGTTTTGTTTTAAAAAATATCGATGTTGTAGCGCCTCATGTTACACGGCATCAATCACCCGATGTGCCCAATCCACGACCCACTGGTTCGCAGTAGTCCCATCAATCACGCCGTCGTTGCTGGCGTACTGCGCGTGCACCCCATTGGCCCCGATCAAGTCCTTGGCGCGTTCCAAACCATTGCCCACGCCGGTGGGCGCATCGCACACGGAATCATCTGGGGCACAGATTTGGAAGGTCCTATCCGCGAGCTCGCCGAAGCCGTGCGGGCGCGCGCCGCGCATGGTAGCTCCGGGCACGATGGGCTGGACGAGCCCGGAGACGGGCTCCAAGGCAATCTCGGCACCGATTCCGCCGAGCGCGTGGCCTGGATTTTGGCCCACGCCGTTTTCACGCCGGCCATCTGCGATCAGCGCCACGCCCGCGATATTTTCCGCGGGGATCACGCCTTCGCCACCGCCAATATCATCGGCCACATCGCCGGCGATGACCGCGCCTTGGGAAAATCCGCTCAAAATGAACTTGGTCTGTGGGCAGCTATCGTGCATGCCGCGCAGCTCTTCATTCATCTTCGCGGTGCCCTCATTGCGGGAATCGTCGTAGCTCATCTCCTCCTGCGCATTGATATTTTTAAATTGCGCAGTATACGGAAGGGTCCACACCTTCACATCATCCCCGTAGGCCTCCCGCAACGGCTGCGTAATAGACAGCATGAATGAGCGCGGATTAGCAGAAGGGTTGAGGGGATCATCGTCGGCCGCGGATTCCCAGGTTCCTGGCGCGGAAATAAACTCCACGGCCGGGCACCAATCCGGCTGGGGTTGCTCCGGTGGTGCCGCAGACTCTGACTCCTCGGGGGCGCTAGGCCCCGCCGAGTCCGAGGTCGTGAGGTAATGCACCGCCCCCGCGCCGATCACAACAAGGAGGGCGAGGACGGCAACGACGGTAATGATTTTTCGCATGAACTAGTTGTACCCGGAAAACCTCAAAGGAAGCTAGCAAAGTGCTGAACGTGCGTTGTCCTGCAGCAGCTTGGTGAGCTCGTCAAAGTCCTTATCAGAGCGTTGCTGCTCAATCAGTTGCCCGGCCACTGCGGGAATGGTGATTTCATCCTCGCCGCAAGCGCCCTGGCCAGCACCGAGGAGCTGATCTTCTACCCCATCGACGTTCACGCCTGCATCCTTCAACGAATCCAGATACGCAGCCTCTTCCTTGGGCAGCTGCGCGGACGGGATTTCAGAGATCTCGCGGGCACCGCGGTCCTCCGGGGAGTTCGCGGAACCAGAGCCGTTCCGCGGCTCAGCGGAGCCCTTGGAATCGTCCTTGGACTCGGAGGGCTCCTGCGAGGAGGAAGCACTGCGAGATGCAGACTCGCTACTGCTCGTGGTCGATTCTTCGGAGGTCTTTTCGCGCGACAGCGGCGCCACCGAAGTGTCATTGCCGGAGTCACTATCCACGGTGGCAGAGTCACACCCTGCCAAGCCGAGGCATAAGACCGCTCCTACGAGGGCTAATTTACGCATGCTTACTTCTTTTCAGTCTGTACGCGGCCCATGACTTCACTGATCGTTCCGTGCTGGAACTCCTGCTTCAATCCACCAGCTGCGATTTCGGAGTAATCAGAGGTGGGCCAGCCAAATTCGCCGTGCTCCCAGCCCTTCTTACCCCATTCATCCATGATGGCGCCCTTCAAGATGTAGTGCGCGCCGGATTCTGGGGACCAGTAGATGGAGCCATGTTCAAACTCCTGGAAGAAGCCGCCCTCGACCTTCTTCTCGCCGTCCGTGGGGAAGCCCAGTGGGGATTCGACACCGCCCATATCCTTGTACTTTTTGCCAATGGCACCAAAGGACACCTGGTTCTTGCCGTCCGGGTTGCGGGTCAGAATGCCGTTTTGGAATTCCTGGGTAAAGCCTTCGCCCACCTTCTTGACCGCGCCGGTCGGGTACTTCAGATCGCCGCCTTCGTAGCCCTTCTCGCCCCACTTCTTAAACATGTCGCTGGTAATTTCCCAGGCGCCGGTCTCTGGGCTCCAGTAAATGGAACCGTGTTCGAAGTGCACGAAGCGTCCCTTGCCATCTGGCGTCTTAAGTTCATCGGACTTCGGGAAGCCCAACCAGGAGGTAGGGCCACCGATTTCCGCATAACGGGCACCAATGCGGCCGTGCAGGGCGTGCGCACCGGTCTCCGGGGACCAGTACGCCGTACCGGTTTCGAAGTCTTGTGCCTTGCCCTTATCGGCAACGTCATATTCGTTATTCAGGCAGGAACCGATATGGCCTTCCTTGGTGGCCTTGGCGATCTCGCCTTCGGTCTGACAGTCCGCGCCGCGGTCGGCCTTGTCAATGTTGAGGGCATCCGCAATGTAGGGCCATGCATTTTGCATCTCAAATTGCCAGAATTCCCAGCTGTGCACGCCGGAGGGGCGGAATTGCACCACAGGCTCCACATTGGCGCGCTTCGCGTAATCCACGAAGGTCTGGGTGGACATGCGGGAGATGACCTCCAAGCCCATGCCGGCCAAGCTTGCCTGGCCCTTGGCCACGGAGGTGGCATTGCCAAAGTCATCCTTGCCGTTACCGGCAGAGACATAGACCTGCATGTCCTTGAGGTTTTCGATGCCCAGCTTTGGATCGTGGTCAATCCAGTCCTGCGAGCCCGGCTCGCCCCACATCTTGCGGGAATCGAAGCCACCGGCATCGCGCTGCGCAGCCATGATGGCCTGCGGCATGCCGCGGGTGGTCGTATCAAGGTAGCCGGAGAACGAGCCCACGAAACCAAACAGGTACGGGTTGCGCTCCGCCAGGTTGATCGCAGCGGTACCGCCCATGGACAGCCCAGTGACCGCGCGCTTCTGGTTGGAGCGGTATTCCTTATCCAAGATGGGAACCAATTCCTTGGTCAGGAAGGTCTCCCACTTGTAGTTCTTGCCTGCATCCGGCTGCTGCCAGTCGGAGTAGAAGGAGGATTCGCCGCCCACCGGCATGATGAGGTTGACGTTGCGGTCCGCGTACTGGTTGAGGATATTGGTCTCAATGGTCCAGCCGGACTCGTCATCGCGGGCGCGCAGGCCGTCGAGTGCCCATACCTCAGGGAACTTCTTTTCCGGCTGCGAATACCAGTCGCGCGCGAGCTGGATCTGCACCTTTTGCTCTTGATCCGGCATCGCTGCGGACTTGATATAGACCATCAGGTGGCGGTTAGACAGGTACTCCACACGGTTGATCTTTACGCCATCCGGCAGGCCCTCTACCTCTGGGTACTCGGTCTCCACTGGGGTACGAGCCGGCGGATCCTTGGGCGCAAAGTGGTCAGACAGGCTGCCGCCACCGCCTGGCTGAGCAGAGCTAATATCACCAAGTGAGCTTTGGGCTGTGGCATTGGGCAGCAGGGCCAGTCCAACGGCGATGGCGGTCGGTACGGCTGCTACCGCAAGCCCCTTGCGGGCCTTGCCCGGGGAAGTGTTTTTGCGCATAGGTAAACGTCCTTGAAGATTTACCGCGGCTACATTCCGAAGGTTCCCCTCCTCCGGACTGCCGCCTGCGGCGTGAGCTGTCTATTGTGCGCTTAAGTTTAAGTTGAACTTGAGGCTTAAGAAAGGCTGACACGCCGGAGGCAATTTATATCACCATTTATTGCGGTGCGGACGAGGCTGAACTCAAGCCTTGGATTCTAGGGGTCGTTGCAACGATGATGGTTACTTTGGTGTGATACTACCGGTTTGTGTCAGGGCGTTGGTCATTACTTCGGCTGGGGTGCGCCAGTTGAGTGCTTTGCGTGGTTTGTGGTTGTGAATGTTGGCGATCATCTCCAGGTCCTCGGCGCTGTAGATGGACAGGTCGCTGTTTTTGGGAAGGTTTCTCCTGAGCCTGCCGTTGGTGTTTTCGTTGCTGCCTCTCTCCCACGGTGATCCTGGATGGCAGAAGTAGATGGGAATGTCAGTGGCCATGGTAAAGGCTTTATGGCCAGCCATTTCACTTCCTTGGTCCCAGGTAATTGATGACCAGAGTGCTTTATCGATTCCAGCGACAGCCTTGTGCAGGGCTGTGAATACTTCTTTGCTGGTGTGCCTGCCTGGCAGGTGGCCAAGGACAACAAATCGGCTGACGCGTTCTACTAACGTGATCACCGCGGATTGGTTATTTTTACCAAGGATGAGGTCGCCTTCCCAGTGGCCTGGCAAAATACGTTCAGTAACCTCTTCTGGCCGGTCGTCGATGAGGATCATGTCGTCAACGAAGCGTTGCTGGGCCGGTGTGGTGGTGCGTGTGTGGCGTTTCTTGCGTTTCTTTCTGCCGGTAGGCAAGTCCAGGCCAAGGTCTTTGAGTCGTCCTTTGGACTGTAGATAAAAGGCGTCATAAATCGTTTCGTGACTAATGCGCATGTCCTTATCCGTGGGGTAGTCGATGGGCAGGCGATTGGAAATCTCCTCCGGTGACCATTGTGCCCGCAATTGTGCGCATACATAGTCCCATAACCTTTTGTTGGCCAGCAGTTTCGGTATTTTCGGTCGCAATCTCCGCGCACAAGCCTTTAACTGGGCGGTTTCTGCACGATACGGGCCTTCAGCGCTGTGGTTTCTGCGTACTTCACGCTGAATTGACGAGGCACTTCGCCCTAAACGGCGCCCGATTTCCCGCAGCGGCACATGCTCACGAAGAAGGTCGGCGATAATTACGCGTTCTTCAAAGCAAATATAGCGATCACTGATGCGTTTATACGGATCCACACCGCCAGGCAAGGCAGGGGCACAAAGCCGTCCAGATTCGATGACGTCATGGCGTTGGCGCAGCGCTTTCATGAGTCTTTTATACGTGGTGGCATCCTCGCCGACAGGTATGAACTCTTTACGTGGCCCTCCGGATTTGATGAGTCCTTTTTCGAAGTCTAAAGACAATCGACGATCAATTCCTATCCCAGCCCCAGCATCACCAACAGGCAAGCTCGCCAACCGAAGGCGTAAGTATTCCACCCTTAACTGTGTTTGGCGGACTTTCCGGGCATACCTCGTTAGCCGGATATGGCACCCAGCTTCTGTAGCAACGGCATACGCAGCGGTGGGATGCATTCCACACGTTTTGGCGGCTTGGTGTACTGAGAGTCCGCCTTGAACTAGTTCTACAAGCTGTAAAGCCTGGCTACCGCGGCGATCAACTCGTTTGGCTTTATGTATGACTGGCACTCCGTGAGCATGGCAAAAATTCAAAGCATGCACGTAATGACAGCCAAGCTCACCAGCAGCCGAGCGAACGCTACGCCCACTGCCAACCATGGCCACCAAGCCACGACGATCCGACTCAGACAACGAATGAAACGGGCCCACAACTCCAGGCACAACAACACCCTCCTAAGGGAAAGTGTTGCAACGACCCTCTGAACTCAAGAGCCCTATTACAGACGCAAAAGTCCCCTACCACAAGGTAGGGGACGAAAGCGTTAAGCGGCTTTTACCAAGCGTTCATAACGTTGAGAACCTGCGGCTTCGACTTCTCCAGCTGGTAGCCAAACTGCAGCCAGTTGTGCAGACCCTGTGCCGGGTAGTCCACGGTCGGGTTCAGGCCCTGCAGGCGAGCAGCACCTTCCCAGACGTGGGTGGTGATGCGGGAACCGACCTCAAGGGCAGCACCGGCTGCTTGGTGCTCTGGGAGGTAGCGCTGGCGGTCAAGGTCGCCCGGGATACCGGTTGCGGCGGAGATGTAGACATCGGTATTGCGCAGCTGCGGGATGAGCAGCAAGGGGTCATTCTGGAAACGCTTCGGGTTAAACAGCGAGCCGTACATCGCGTTGATGTTGAACCCACCGGCATCCAGCATGGCAAAGCGCATGAAGGTCTGCGCGCCCGGCACCGTCGTGGTCAGGTAGCCAGAGAAGGACAGCGCCTGGCGGAACTGGTCATTGTGCTTTGCGGCCAAGGTCAAGGCAGAACCAGCGCCCATGGACAGGCCAGCAATAGAGTTATTATTGCGGGCCACACCAAAGTTGCTCTCCAAGTAGGCGGGAAGCTCGCTGGTCAGGAAGGTCTCCCACTTGTAGTTGACCGGCTCGTTCGGGTCGTACTTAGCGGGTGCCTGCCAGTCAGCGTAGAAGGAGGACTCGCCGCCTACCGGCATGACCAGGGTGATATTGTGCGGCTCGTAGGTACGTGCCGCATTGACGTCATTGACCCACGCATTGGTGCGGTCGGTCGCACGCAGTCCGTCCAAGAGGTACAGGCCAGCGTTGCCGCCATTCTTTGCGGGCTGGATCTGCACTGGGATATTGCGGCCCATCGCCTGAGACCACACATCGCAGCGCTGGACCCACCAGCCCACCTGGTCCCACTCGCACGTGCCAGTATTGTCCGCACGCAAGAAATCGCGGTGAGCTGCGTGCGCCTGCTGGGTGCCGCCTGCCACTACGGCAAGACCCAGCGCTACGGCGACTGCCATGATGACCGAAAGGACGCGACCCCTAATAGATGCAGTCATCTTTCTCCTTCACAAAGTATTTGGTAATTGTCACTTAGCTTTATCGCTCGGAATCTGTGAACCGTTAACATCCCGACGCGAAAGCCTAACTAGCAAGCAGTCTAATGCACTCCCGGGCCAAATGTTGCATCTTCCCCCATCAGTCCAGGTAAGACCCCGGATCGGAAGAGAAGGAAAGCGTCCTTGCCCCTGTCAGCGAAAATTTAATATTTTCCCAGAAACGGCCCCAAGTTAAGGGATCCCTGTACGTGGCAAAGAGTTCCTGAAAATCGGCATCGTTAAGCGCGGTGCGGGCCTTGCGAGCCGCATCCTTATCAATCCAGAACGGCACGGAATCAATATCGGCCGCGGAATCCGCCACCTGCCACGGCATCCCCAAGCTCTTGTCGTGGCCAATCCGGCCGCCCTCGATGCGGGGCTGGCGCGCGGCCAACGGGTTGCTCAAGCCAATCTCATCGAGCACGCGCACATCCAACGGAGCATTCATGGAGGTAAGCCCCAGGTTGAGGTAATACACCGTGGGCGGATCCGTGCGCGAAGGATCCCCCTCGGTAGCCAACCAGGAGGGGCTGCCATCGTCTTGCAGGTAGCGGAAGGTCATGGCATCGCCATCCTCCAGCTCCTTAATCGCGTCCTTATAGCCGTGCATCATCTCACTGCGCAGGAACTCTTCGGCGTGGCGGGGCGGTTCATCCATCCGCGTAGTGTGGGTCCAAAAATCGCGCTCATCCACAATGGAAATATCACTGTCATAGACGGCTGGATCCACCGGGTGGCCGCGCAGCGCAACGATAATCGCCCACACGGCGCAAGCGACAGAAGCCACCCATACCCGCAGGTTCACCACAAAAATGGGAAGCAGCGCGGCAAAAAGCGGCAAAAGCAGCATGCGCCCATGCATGAAATCGCCGCCCACGCGCAGGACATACAGGGTGTGCAGCACCGCGGTGCCGACAAAGAGGTAGACGGCGCTTGCGGTAGAGCGCAGCTGCGGCGGGCGCAGCTCAGCCTTCCAGAGTGCGGCTACCACCAGCACGACCAGCGGCAGCACCAACCAGTAGGGCCCAATGAAATCGCCGAGGTAGGTAAAGCCCTTTCCCCATTCGGAGCCGCTGGCGGATTTTGCCACCGCCGTATGCGGGGTCAATAGGCCGTAGTATCCCATGCGGAAAATCTGGTAGCCCAAGGGCAGTGGCAGGGCGATGGCCAGCACCTTCCACGAGCGCGTGGAAATCAACAGCACGATTCCAACGATGCCGCCGTACAGCGCCAGTTCGGGGCGGATGAGCCAGGACAGCCCGGCCCAGAAGGCTAGCCAGTACGCGGCGGAATTCCCGCGCGCGTGGCGGTGCGGGCGCGCCCACTGCAGCAGCAGCCACCACAGCATGGCCAGGTAAAACAGGCACAGGCCCCATTCCAGGCCGGAGGTAAAAAAGTCACGCGCCGGCGGCAGCGCCACATAGACCAAGGCACCGGCCGGAAGCACGATGCCGGAGTGCATGCTTGCCGATGCCCACGTGCCCACCACCATCGCCGCGACCGCAAGGAGAAGCCCGAGGTAGATGGCGATGGATTCGAGTTCCGCATTGCTCACCCATCGCACGGCTAAGATGAGGTATTGCCACAGCGTGGAGGTATTGGCCTCCACGCGCTCGCCCACATTGAATACGGGCCCGTTGCCGGCCTCTAGGTTACGGACGGTGCGCAGGACGATGAGCCCGTCATCGGAAATCCAGCGGCGGGCGAACCCGCCCCACAAAGACAAAACACCGATGACAAGAGCCGAGGCCGGAATGCTCCAGCGCGCGAGGGCCTTGTTATCGGTGTTAAACACGAGGATCGAGTGTATCAGTCCGATCGGAATTTGCTACATCGAAAATCCGCCGCTGCCTAGACCAATGGCATGACGTAGACGGCCATGGCGATACAAGCCAGCCAGGCGATGGCGAGGAATTGCAGGGTGCGGTCCCCCAACGCGATTTCTTCCGGCGCACCACCTTGACCGCGGTCCACGTCGGCGGCATAGCGCAGGATGGCGATGGTAAACGGCACCATGGAAATCTGGTACCACACGCCACCGGAGGTTGCGGCATTCGCCAGCTCAAAGCCCCACAGGGAGTAGAAGACCACCACGGCGGTGGCCGCTAGCGTCCATACAAAGCGCAGGTAGGTCGGCGTATAGCCCTGCAGGGACTTGCGGATCTTCGCACCGGTCTTTTCCACCAGCAGGATTTCGGCATAGCGCTTACCGGAGGCCATAAACAGCGAGCCAAAGGCGGCGACCAGCAAGAACCATTGCGAAAGCTCAATATCGGCGGCCACACCGCCGGCCATGGTGCGCAGCATGAATCCGGAAGAGACCAGTGCGATATCGATGACCGGAATATGCTTCCAGCCAAAGCAATAGCCCAGCTGCAGGGCGATGTAGACCGCCATGACGATGGCCAGCTCTAGCCCCGCGGTGGCCAAGAAGGACAGCCCGATGGACAGGCCAACGAGCACCACGGCCATGACATAGGCCACCTTGATGGGCAGCACGCCCGAGGCGATCGGGCGGAAGCGCTTAGTCGGGTGCTCCTGGTCCTCGCGCCAATCCTTGGCGTCATTGATTAGGTAGATGGAAGAGGCGCCGAGGCAGAAGACGATGAAGGCTAGGAGGACATCGACAAGCACGCGCCCGTGAAAGAGCGACTCCGCACCGGCCGCGGCGGGCGCGGCCAGCACGAGGATGTTTTTTACCCATTGCTTCGGGCGCAGGGCCTTGACCATGCCATCGACCAAATTCTTCGGCGGCTTGCGCTTGCGGCCGGTATCGACGCCGGACGTATGCGGCTCCGAATAGAGAAAGTGCTGATTTTCAGCCTCACTCATGCGTCTTTCTCCTTCGTCATTGCCCGCGCGGTGGCAGCGCCAATGGCTGCGCCCGCGACGGTATCGGTTGGATAATGCACCCCGAGCACCATACGCGATGCCATCATCACCGGCACTCCCACGAGCGGGGCCTTGGACCCCGTCAGGCGGGAAAGGCCCACCAAGAAGGCGGTGGTGGAGGTGGCATGCGAGGACGGGAAGGACAGGCGCGAGGGGGTTTTCACCCCAACGCGCACGTAGGAATAGTCGGGCCGCTTGCGCCGCACGATGCGCTTGAGCACCACGCTTGCCGCATGCGCGGTAAACGCTGCGGCACCGATCCGAACCCAACCTTCCCGGCGTTTTTTGTCCAGGCTGGCCCCGAGGGCCGCGCTGCCCATCCAGCCCAGGGCGTGCTCACCCAGGTGGCTTAAACCGCGGGCGGTGGGCACTACGCCCGGCACGTCAAAGGCGGCGTTCTGGATGGATTCCAGGACGCGGGATTCTGCGATGGAAAGCTTATTGGGCATCAAAAACCTTCTTCCAGGAGGACCGCGCAGTCAATTCCGGCAACGCGGCGCGGTAGTGCGCCCGCAGGTCATCGAAGTTTTCTTCAATTTCCTTTAGTAGGCCGCGGGTTTCGGCGATAAGCTCCTTGGCCAAATCGCGGTCGCGCTTGCGGAAGGCTACGCCCGTGCCGCCGGCCGTGGACACGGTGGCGGAATCCAGGCGGGACAGAGTGAACCAGCGCGCCTCTTCTGGGGTGAGGTTCAGCTGCGGTGCCGCGTGGTGCGCCGGATCCTCCTTGCTCAGCAGGTGCTTAAGGCCCTTGGCCGCCCACGGCAGCTTTTTGACCTTGCCCAGGCGGCCGCCCACATTGCGGGTGGGAACGCCGGGCGCGCCGGTCGGCGCTGGCAGCTGATCCGCGGATTCGATGATGACCGCATCCGAGTAGTTCTTGCGGATCTCCGCGATGCGCGGCAACGAGGTATCCAAGATATCGAAGAGGCGGTCTGGCCCCGCAAGGAAGTCCTTCATGGCCTCAATTTGGATGGCCATGGTGGAGTATTCCATGCACATAGTGTGCTTGAGCGTGGATTTAAAGATAGACCTAGTAATGCCAGATACTGCGCCATCGTGGTACAGCGAGGCCACGATCAGGCGGTTGCGCAGGTGGAAATAGGCCTGCCAGTCAATGGCATCGTCCTTATCCGCCCAGGCCATGTGCCAGATGGCCGCGCCTGGCCAAGTCACGGTTGGGAACCCATTGCGGGCGGCGCGCAGGGAGTACTCGGTATCGTCCCACTTGATAAAGAGCGGCAGTGGCTGGCCGTTGGTCTCTGCCACCACGCGCGGGAAGAGGCACATCCACCAGCCGTTATATTCCACGTCCACGCGGCGGTGTAGGTCGCGGGAATCGTACTTCTTTGGATCCAAGCGAGTTTCTGGCGTGCCAATGGCGCGCAGCGGGTACTTGGCAAAGTCGTGGTCATACACGGCGTGCGGGGCGGCGCCCCACATGAAATCGGAGCGATTGACCTGCTCACCGGTGGTGCGCAGCTGGGAACGCTCCTGCAGGTTGAGCATCTGCCCGCCCACGATGATGGGCCTGGCGGCGTAGCGTGCAGCCTGGACGGCACGCAGCACCGAATCCGGTTCGATGGCGATGTCATCGTCCATGTACAAGATGAAGGGCGAATCGGTGTTCTCCAGCGCCTCGTACATGATGCGGGAATAACCGCCGGAACCGCCGAGGTTACCCTGGCGGAATTCGCGGAAGCGATCGCCAAAGTGCGCTACCGCCTCGTCGTATCCGGGCTCATCGGCCGGGTGCTGATTGCCCTGGTCCGGCATGAGGACGAAGTCGATGATCTCATCCACCACCGGATCTTCTGCCAGCGCCTGCAGGGCTGCGACGGCGTCCGTGGGGCGGTTGAAGGTGGGGATGCCAACGGCGACGCGCTTTTCGGAAGGGGCGAGCTCGGTGCCATCGGGAAGCGTCTGCGCCGCTGGGGCCTGCGGGGAGCACCAGGCAGCATCCGCTAAGGTGGTTTCCTTTTCCGCGGTGATATCGAACCACAGCCAGCCGCCGTCCTCGAAGTTTTTGAGCGGCAGCTCAAACTCGTGGTGGCCGGTGCCCACGAGGTGGTTGGCCACGGAAATGCGCTGGCCATCCTGCTTGGAGCGGTACAAAGAAATATTTGCCTGACCCTCGATCTCCAGGCTTAGAACCACCGAGCGCAATTGCGACCAGCGGCGCCAGTAGGAGGCTGGGAAGGCGTTGAAGTAGGTTTCAAAGGAGGCTTCCTCGCCGGCCGGGATGGTCACGGCGGTCCGGTTTGTCCAGCTCAAGCGCTCGCGGTTTTGCTCCGCCTCGATGAGGTAGAGCATGCGTACGTCAAAGGGTTCGCCGCGCTTGGGCAGCAAGATTCGCTGCAGGGGCTCATAAGCCGTGGTGTTGTTGGCAGTCACGATTGCTTCGATTCTCCAAACGATTTAAACAGTAGTCAGCGACCTAGCGTAGTTGTTTTCGCGCGACTGCTCGGGTTTACACGCGGACAATAAAAGAAGGGCCGAGGAATTCCTCCTCGGCCCAGGGTTAATGAGGCACCTTATGCGCTCACGCGCTCGGTTACCGGGTCGATGCCCAGCTTGTTCAGCATGTAGTAGACGCGGGCCTCTAGGTCATCGGCAAGCTCGCGGGCCTGCTCAACGGTCTCAGCCGGAGCGATGTCCCAGATCTTGATGTCCTTGCCGGCTTCATCGCGCTCGACCTCGCGGCCCAGGTAAACGATGTAATCCGGCATGGCCACGGTCCGCACCTCTTCGAGGTACTTCTTGGGAGCCTGGCCCATGCCGCGCTCGCTCATGACGTGGGCTAAGTGGTCATTGCCGTCATTTTCCGGGTGTGCGGCGGCGGTATCGACGTAGAGCGCCTCCCCCGCGTGCTTTTTGGTGAGGTCCGCGGCGGCCTTGGCCAGGGCGTGGTTATTGCCCGCGGCGAAGCGAACGTGGATGCGGTGGGCTCCGAAGAACTCGCGCACCTCGCGCTCTACCAGCACGGGGATGAATTCCACGAGCCCGGCGTTGGCGGTGTGCTTGGCGATGACCTCGTCCAGCTTCGCATCGATGTCAGCACGGGTATATCCGTGACCGTACTTGGTATGTAGGTCATGACGGAGGGTTTCAAACTGGTTCATTGTTATCCCCTTTCCTGGATTCTTTCCCCGTTTGCTTTTTGTTAACTTAAAGTTAACTTTACAACGCGGTGTGACATACGTCAATTGGTTGGTCATAACCCAGTAGTTAGCCCTCGCGTGGAGCAAGTTACGCGTGGGGCGCACTGGGCTATAGACTCTGCCTTTGATGATCCTGCTCATTGATAATTACGACTCGTACACGTTTAACCTCGCGCACCTCATCGCAGAGGTCTCTGGAACCGAGCCCCTCGTCATTCCCGCGGGCGAGGCCGCCGGCATCCCAGAGCGCGTGCGCGCCGGCGAGTTCAACCACGTGGTTATCTCCCCTGGCCCCGGAACCCCGGAGGAAGACAACGACTTTGGCATGTCCCGGCGCGTTATCGAGGCGGCCGCCGCAGCGCGAATTCCCCTGCTCGGCGTCTGCCTTGGCCACCAGGGTCTGGCGATGCTCGCCGGCGCCCGCGTACGCCGCGCGCCCGAACCGCGCCACGGCTTCGTATCCACCATTAGCCACTCCGGCGAGGGGATTTTTGCCACCATCCCGCAGGATTTTCAGGCGGTGCGCTACCACTCGCTACACATTGAGCCAACCCCCGGCATCACCGTGCACGCCCGCAGCGAAGACGGCACCGTCCAGGCCCTCAAGGTCGATGGTCTGCCACATTGGGGCGTGCAATTCCACCCCGAATCGGTACTCACCCAGCACGGCGCGACCCTGCTACGCAATTTCCTCGGCGGTTTTCGCCTCCTCCACCGCGAGGTCCCCGGCGCGATTGACTGCCCACGGGTCTTCGCGGCGCTGCAGGCAGACGGCAACGACGCCTTCTTCTTGGACTCCGCCGACGCGCGCGGGCGCTATAGCATTCTTGGCGATGCCACCGGTCCGCTTAGCCGCTCCTTTCGCTACCGGCTTGGCGATGCCCCCGATATCCTCACCACCCTCGAGCGCGAGCTATCCACGCAGGTCTTTGACGCGCCGGATCTGCCGTTTACCGGCGGGGTAATCGGTTACTTGGGCTACGAATGCGCGCAGCTTACCCTGCCCATCCAGCTGCGCCACCGCTCGCCTTATCCCGATGCCTACTTCATCCGGCCGCAGTCCTTCCTCGTCTACGATCACCACCGGCAAGTGGCGCACCTGTGTTGCCTCGACGGCGACGGCGCGCAGAGCCTGCTCGACCGGCTGGAGGAAGCCCTGGAAGGCGGGCAGGTGGGAAGCGAGGGGGCGGCATCGGCAAGCGCGGGTGCCTGGCGCACCACCGACTATCTGGACCGCATCCAGCGCGCCCAAGAGCTCTTGCACGCCGGGGAAAGCTACGAGGTATGCCTGACCGATACCTATACCGCGCAGGCGACCGGCGATATTTATGCGGCGCTGCGCCGGCACAACCCGGCACCGTACGCGGCACATCTGATATTCGACGGTGTGGAAATCTGCAGCGCCTCGCCCGAGCGTTTCCTCAGCGTGCGCGATAACCGCGTCGAGGCCAAGCCCATCAAGGGCACCATTCCAGCCCACCAGGACCCCTCCCTGCTTCGCGATGACCCCAAGACCCGCGCCGAGAACCTTATGATCGTGGACCTTTTGCGCAACGATTTATCCCGCGTGTGCGAGCCCGGCACCGTGCGCGTTCCAGGGCTGATGAACGTGGAAAGCTACGCCACCGTGCACCAGCTCGTCTCCACGATTACCGGCCAGCTGCGCCCCGGTGCCACCGCGCTCGATGCCATCCGCGCCGCCTTCCCGCCCGGCTCCATGACTGGCGCGCCGAAGCTGCGCACCTGCCAGATTATCGATGCCCTCGAGGCCGGACCCCGCGGCGTCTATTCCGGCATCGTGGGCTACCTCGGCTATTCCGGCGAGGCGGATTTCAGCGTGGTCATCCGCACCGCGGTGCGCGCGGGTTCCGAGGTCACCGTCGGCGCCGGCGGGGCCATCGTCCTCGATTCCGATCCCGCAGCCGAGCTGGCCGAAAGAAATCTCAAGGCCCAATCTGTCATAGGGGCGTGGTCATGAGCTCCTATATCTGGCGCGACGGCGCCTTTATCCCCTGCACCCCACCAACCGCTTCCTGCACCGTGGCCGATTCCTGGCGCCATTCGCAAGGCCGCACGCACGGCCTCCAGCTCCACCTGAAGCGCTTCGAATCCGTGGCTGGAGCCTTGCCCGCCGGCTTCGTCCCCGCCATGCTGGAGCTGCTTTCAGGCGGCGAGCTTTTCCCCCGCATCGCCCTCATAGCCGGCAACCTATACCTCGATATCCGGCCTGCCCCGGCCCCGCGCGCCCACACGCGCCTTACTTATGCTAAGGCCCCCGATCCCCGCGCACAGCCTCTAGTTAAAGGCCCGGACCTGCCCGCCCTGGCCGCCTACCGCGAGCAGTATCAGGTAAGCGGCACCGATGACACCGCGATTGTCGATGCCCACGGCGCTATCGCAGAAACCACCACCGGCGCGCTCATCGCCTGGGACGGCGACACCCTCCTGCTTCCCACCGGCGTGCGCCTGCCCAGCGTGACCCTGCGCCAGGTCCTGCACCGCTGCGAAGACTTAGGGCTTTCCACCGCGCAGCGCCCGTTGACCCCGGCACTCGCTGCGGAATGTCCCCTGTGGTTTATCAACTCACTGCACGGCATTAGCCCCGTCAGCTCCATACACACACCACACGGCACCATCACTCCGCCGCCGCACCCGGAGGCCGCAAGCTGGCAAAACTGGTGGTGGCAGGGTTTTAGTTCCGAAACTATGGGTGAACACTACACATAACACTCAACACAACACTCAACATGTGCAGTGTTGTGTTGAGTGTTGGGTGTTGTGTTGAGTGTTCACGCCGAGATTTCTATTAGCTCGGGCAGATCGCGGCCTTTAGCCTCGGCCCCGCAGCGCACGCTTTAATTCGCTGCCGATAATGGTGCGCGCAACCAACGCATCCGAAATGATCCCGCCCATCTGGACGAACGGATGGACTTGGCCCTTAAATTCAATAGAGCTCACTACATTTCCCGCATTGAGCATCCGCCCAACGTAGTCACTTACCTCAGAGACCAACGGATCAAGTTCACCGGTGATCACCGTCGCTGGAGGCAGCCCCGCCAGATAGCCATTCCTGCCGGGAGACATGCGGATATCCGTGCGGTCTGCGGTGCCCGCGTAAGAATCATAAAAATAGTTAAGGCGCCGCCGGGTGAGGTAGTAGCCGTCACTAAAATCCGAATGGGATTGCGTGTCAAAGGTGGATAAATCCATGACGGGATAGATCAACACTTGATGAGCCAGCTTATCGCGCAGTTCTTGTGCAATCACCGCTGCGATATTGCCGCCCGCACTGTCTCCGCCCACGGCAACGCGCGTTGGATCGATGCCAATCCCCAGTTCTCCTTGTAACACCCCGTCTACTACTGCACGGCAATCATCTAGTGGTGCTGGGAAGGGGTGTTCCGGTGCACGGCGATAGTGCACGCTGATACAGATGATTCCCGATTCTGCGGCAATGTCCCGCACGGTTGTATCCGTGGTCTCTAAATCCCCCAGCACCCAGCCGCTGCCGTGGAAGAAGATGAAGGCAGGCTCTGCTGGTGGGGCATCGGAAAGCGCGGGCTCCTGTGGTATATAAACCCGCACCGTGACACCGCGCACCGAGGTCTCGTACACGGAAGCCATCGGGGTTTTCTTGCCCCACGCCGATGCCGTTTTCAGCTGGGTGGAACGGTTTTCCTCTGGGGTGCGCGTGTCCAGCTGCGAGGCATCCCTGTTCAGCTCGAGGAATTTTTGGGCTTCGGGCTGAATAAACACCATAAAAATACTTTCCAGTACTGCACCTAGTAAGCGATGCGAGCACTCATCATAGCTGGGTTGGATAGCGGAAAGGCCCGCCGGGTGTTCCGGCAGGCCTTCTTTGCTTGCTGCTTTTTCTTATCGGGAATGCGCGTTGCGCGGCTGCGCAGTTTCAAATGCTCCTGGAGCCGCTCCGGGGACATCTTCCACATGCTGCGGTCCGCGTGCCCGGGCTTGGTGTATTTCTTGCGTTGCGCCATGCCGTCACCTCCTAACCTGTGAGGTGACTAAGCATAGCGTGCCCAGGGCGGATTAGCAGCTCTTAGTGTCCACGCTCTTGCTCGATGGCCTTGCCCTCGTTCCAGAAGGGCACGAGCTTATTATCGAATAGGGACAGCGCGGCGCCGATGGCCATGTGCATATCCAAGTACTGGTAGGTGCCCAGGCGGCCGCCGAACAACACCTTGTTCTCCTTGGCTTCTTGGGCGGCTAGTTTGCGGTACGCCTCCAGCTTGGCGCGGTCCTCCGGCGTATTGATGGGGTAATACGGCTCATCGCCCTTATCGGCAAAGCGCGAGTACTCCTTCATGATGACCGTCTTATCGGAGGGGTAGCGGTCCTTGCGCTCTGGGTGGAAGTGGCGGAACTCGTGGATGCGGGTGAAGTCCACATCGGCATCGTTGTAGTTCATCACCGGGGTCCCCTGGAAGTCACCGGTATCGAGGACCTCGAGGTCGAAGTCCAAGGTGCGCCAGCCGAGCTCGCCTTCAGCAAAGTCGAAGTAGCGGTCCAGCGGGCCGGTGTAGATAACCGGGGCTTCCGGGGACTCAGCGCGCAGATCCTCGCGGACATCGAACCAGTCGGTGTCCAGGCGGACCTCGATGTTTTCATGATCCGCCATGTTTTCTAGCCACGCCGCATAGCCATCGACGGGCAGGCCTTCAAAGGTGTCGTTGAAGTAGCGGTTATTGAAGGTATAGCGCACCGGCAGGCGGGTGATATTGCTGGCCGGCAGTTCCTTGGGGTCGGTCTGCCATTGCTTGGCAGTGTAGTCGCGGATGAACGCCTCATAGAGCGGGCGGCCGATAAGCGCGATGGCTTTTTCCTCCAGGTTCTTGGCCTCATCCACAGAGAATTCGCCGGCTTGGTCCTTGATCAGTTCGCGGGCCTCATCGGGCGAGTAATAACGGCCGAAGAATTGGTTGATAAGCCCCAGCCCCATGGGGAATTGGTAGGCCGTGCCATCGTGCATGGCAAAGACGCGGTGCTGGTAGTCGGTGAAATCGGTGAACTGGTTGCAGTACTCCCACACGCGCTTATTGGAGGTGTGGAAGAGGTGCGCGCCGTATTTGTGCACTTCAATTCCGGTGGTGGGTTCCGCCTCGGAGTAGGCATTGCCGCCCAGGTGCTCGCGGCGCTCAACGATGAGCACCTTCTTTCCCAGCTGGCTAGCGGCCCTTTCCGCAACGGTCAGACCAAAGAATCCGGAACCAACAACGATGAGGTCATAAGAAGTCATGGCTCCCACTTTATTGCACGCCAGCGAGGAACACGGGTCATCGGCGTGTCGCAACAAGATTCACAGTTGTCACACTCGTAGCATCACTATCAACTGTTAACTTTTGGCAACCGTTTTTACAGCTACATCGGCACCTAACTCAACCCAGGGAGAATAGAGTGAAGCAACGACGTCGACTAGTCCCCACGAGGTCACCGTGGACCACACCCGTCATCGCGACGGTTTCCTCCATTGCCCTCGTCATGGCGGCCGCATTCGGCGGCCAGCAGGTCCTCAAAACCCAGGACTCCGGTTCCGGCGGCCCCATCGAGGTGAAAAACGCCTCAGAAAGCTTTAGCGACGCCGACTCCGTCGTCGTTGATGATCCCGCCGTGGCAGCGCAAGGCGATGGCGAGGGCCCGCGTGCCGTCAAGCACTTCCACCGCGACGAACCATTCAACATGTTCGCTGTGACCTGGGAGGGCAAGCGCGACGTGCACTCCTTCGTCCGCTCCAAGCAGGAGGACGGCTCCTGGAGCGAGTGGTTCGATATGGATGCCATGAACTACGGCGATGGCAAGAACGGTACCGAGCTTATTTACGTGGGCGATACCAACGATGTGCAGGTATCCATGGCCAATGTGGACCTCGTGACCGGCTCCAACCTGGATGACGATGCTGAATTGCTCGAAAAAGCAGCCGGCGCTGCGGATGCCAACCGTGCCGCACCGCTGCCCTATAACGTCGGCGATATCGCCCCTGTAGCTGATGAGAACAACACCGACCGCACCACCGTGTCGGACCTAGATGCCGTCTTCATGGACGGCAATGCCCAAGAAGGCCACGCCATCGAACCAACTGCCACCACCGATGGCATGCCAAAGGTAGTTTCTCGCTCCGGATGGGGCGCCGATGAATCCAAGCGCTGCCAGCAGCCCACCTACGATGACGGCATCAAGGCGATGACGCTGCACCACACCGCGGGCTCCAATAACTACACCCCGGCACAGGCCGCCGCGCAGGTTCGCGCTGCCTACGAATACCACGCACAGAACCTGGGCTGGTGCGATATTGGATACAACGTGCTCGTGGATAAGTTCGGCACCATCTACGAAGGCCGTTACGGCGGACTCGACAAGGCCGTCCAGGGCGCCCACGTTGGTGGCTTCAACTCCCATAACTGGGGCATTTCCATGATTGGTAACTACGAAATTGCGGAACCATCACAGAAGATGCTGAACTCGGTAGCAGAAATCGCCGGGTGGAAGGCCGCTATCTCAGGCATCGATCCCACCGGCACCGCTACCCTGACCTCTGGTGGCTTCGGCGGGTCCAAATATGCGGCCGGCGCGCAGGCAACCGTGCCTGCCTTCAGCGGACACAATGATTTCCACTACACCCAGTGCCCGGGTAGCCACACCGTGCAGCACTGGAAAGAGATCCGCGATAACACTAAGCAGAAGTACAACGCGGTTAAGGTCGGCGGCAGCGCCGCTGCAATGAACTGGGATAAGAAGCCATCGATTAGCGGCGGTCAGTCCACCCCGGGCGGGACCACCTCCTCCATCGGCGGTGTCGACATTCCAGTATCGACCATCCAGGCCTTGGCTGGCATCGCCGCCGCGGTCTTCGGCGTCCTGGTTGCCAACGACCGCGTGGCACAGCCGGATACTGATAAGAAGGTTGCCGGTAACCTGACCGCGGGCGATATTCCGAATATCGTCAACAAGGTTGTGCAGCTTTCTAATAACGAAGGCCTCAAGGAATCCTGGACCTCCGTCCTCAACGCCTTTGGCCCAGTCCTGGGACTCGCCGTTGGTGGACCGAACTCCACCGATTCCGGCAAGATCATGTACCAGCTCTTCCAAAACGGCGTGGTCCTCTCCTCCAAGGACTCCGGAGCCAAGGCCCTGACCGGGGAGATTGCTAAGAAGTGGGCAGAGGGCGATAACGCCTCCAAGCTCGGCCTGCCCACGACCAATGAGATTAAGAACGGCAAGGAAATCCGCGTCCAGTTCCAGGGCGGCGAGATTGTCTACAACATCGACACCGAAAAGGTAGACATCTACACCAAATAGTCTCCTCCATGGAGACGAGGCGCTAGAACCAGCGCTCCAAAACCTTTGCCACGCCCGCCTGGTGGTTGGCCACGGTGACCGCATCAGCGGCCGCCTTGACCGCCGGGAGGGCGTTTTCCATTGCCACCCCGCAGCCGGCCCAGGTGAGCATCTCAATGTCATTGGGCATATCACCAAAGGCAATGGTCTCTTCCTGCGCTATCCCATGCTGCTTGGCCAACCACTCCACGCCGCGGCGCTTGGTGACGTTGGGGGCCGCAACCTCAAGCACGCCCTCCTGCATGGAGTAGGTGATATGCGCCAGCTCCGAATCAATATGGGGAGCAATCAAGTCATAGAGTTCCGGTGCGGAATATTCCGTATTCCGGATAAGCAGCTTGACCACTGGCTGCGCCACCAGCTCGCCCACGCTGACGACGCCAAAACCCTCAAAGAGGGCATTTTCGGAGTAGTGCGGGTCGACGACGAAGAGCTCCTCGGGGGCATCGGCAAGCGAACCGCCCGCGCGTTCCGCGCCAAAGCCGACGGTACCAAGGACGCGCTGCGCAACCGTCACCACCTCTTCTAACGCGTCCGGGTACAGCTCGCGCGCGGATAAGACGCAGTCCTCCGCGGAATCATAGAGCACCGCCCCATTAGATGTCACGCATACCGGGCGCACCGTGAGCTGCTCCAGCACCGGCTCTATCCAGCGAAAGGGCCTGCCGGTGGATAACGCAAAATAAGCACCCTGCTGCACCGCCCGCGCCACTGCGTCGCGGTTGCGACGCGGGACGCGATGATTGCGGTCCAACAGGGTGCCGTCAATATCGCTCGCGATGAGCCGAGGGGCCCGGGTAGGGAAAGTATCCATACCCGCGAGTTTACTTCAGGATTTAGAAGTCCATCTCATCCTCATCGGAGTCTTCCCAGTTCAAGGAACGCTTGATAGCGCGCTTCCATTCACCGTAGAGGTAGTCCACCTCTTCTTGCTCCATCTTGGGCTTGAATACGGTGAGGTCACCGCGCTGGGTATCCAGGATGCTGAGGTCCTCCCAGAAGCCATTGTCCAAGCCGGCAGCAACAGCGGCGCCGGTTGCGGTGGTCTCAATGTTCTTCGGGCGGTGCACCTCCACGCCCAAGATGTCAGACTGGAACTGCATGAGCAGCTCGTTGGTGGTCATGCCGCCGTCCACGCGCAGCTCGGTGATCTCCACGCCGGAGTCCGCCACCATGGCATCCGCCACATCGCGGGTCTGGTAAGCGGTTGCCTCGAGGACGGCGCGTGCCAGGTGTCCACGGTTGGCAAAGCGGGTCAGGCCGACGATGACGCCGCGGGCATCGGAACGCCAGTGCGGAGCGAAGAGACCAGAGAACGCTGGGACGATGTACACGCCACCGTTGTCCTTGGTCTCGCGTGCCAGGTTCTCGATGGCAGAGGAGTTGGGGATGAGCTGCAGGTTATCGCGCAGCCACTGCACGAGGGAGCCACCCATGGAAACGGAGCCTTCCAGTGCGTACACGGGGCGCTCGCCCTCGCGCTGGAAGCAGACGGTGGTCAGCAGGCCGTTTTCGGAGAACTTCGGGGTGGTACCGGTGTTCAGCAGCAGGAAGAGGCCGGTGCCGTAGGTGTTCTTGGCCGAACCCGCGCGGAAGCAGCCCTGGCCAAACATAGCGGACTGCTGGTCACCCAAGATGGCGCGAATGGGAACGCCGGCGAGGGAACCGCGCTCGCGGACGGTGCGGAAATCACCCAGGGACGGGCGAATCTCCGGCAGCATGGACATCGGAATGCCCATTTCCTTGCACAGATCTTCGTCCCACTCCAGCTTTTCGATGTCCATGAGCAGCGTACGCGAAGCGTTGGTCACGTCCGTTGCGTGCAGCGCTTCCTTGTCGCCGTCGCCCTCGGCACCGCCGGTCAGGTTCCACAGCAGCCAGGAGTCAATGGTGCCGAAGAGCAGCTCGCCCTTTTCGGCGCGCTCGCGGACACCATCAACATTATCGAGGATCCACTTGACCTTCGGGCCCGCTGGGTAGGAGTTGATCAGCAGGCCGGTGCGGCGGCGCCACTTATCCGGGCCCTCTTCACCTGCCAGTTCCTTACAGATGGCGGAGGTGCGGGTGTCCTGCCAGACGATGGCGTTGTAGACGGGCTCACCAGTGTTCTTATCCCACACCACGGTGGTTTCGCGCTGGTTGGTGATACCGACGGAGTCGATATCTTCTACTGTTATATCGCCATTGGCCAAAGCCTCCCCCACAGCACGGCGGGTGTTGCTCCAGATCTCCTGCGGGTCGTGTTCTACCCAGCCCTTTTCTGGGAAGATCTGCTCGTGCTCGAGCTGGCCCACGGATACCTGATCGCCATCGTGGTTGAAGATGATGCAGCGGGTTGAGGTGGTTCCTTGGTCAATAGCTGCGACGTATTTCTTATCACTCATGTGTCTAATTTCTCCTGTATAGGGGGTGGATTAAAGCGCAATGGACAATAGGCCAACGGCAACAGCCGAAAGCAGCGGGCCAACAATCGGCACCCATGCATAGCCCCAGTTAGCGCTGCCCTTGTCCTTAATGGGAAGGACGAAGGCGTACATCAAACGCGGTCCCAAGTCACGGACCGGGTTGATGGCGTATCCCGTAGGCGTACCAAGGGACAGGCCGACGGCAACAACGACGAATGCCACGCCGAAGTAGCTCAGTGGGCCCAGCTCGCCACCGGCAGGACCGAAGGCGATGAACATCAACAATACGGTGGTGGCGATGAACTCGGTTACCGTATTCCAGCCATTGTGTGGGTGTGCGGGGGCGGTGAAGAAGATTCCCCCGGTTTCAGAATTGGCGCCGGTAACCTTGCCCTCTTCGTCGTAGTTATTCGCATCGAAGAGTTGCTTGAACGCGGCCCATGCCAGGAAGGCACCGAACATAGCACCCAGGATTTGGCCTAGCGCGTAGAACGGAACCAGGTTCCATTCAAGCGAACCATTGAGCGCGAGCATGAGCGTTACCGCAGGGTTCAAGTGGCCCCCAGTCGGGTCGGCGACGCTGGCGCCGACGAAGACGCCCATGCCCCAGCCCAAGGCGATAACTATCCAGTCGGAGCCACGCGCACCCGAGGTGCGGAGGTTCACCAGCGCACACACGCCGTTACCAAGAAGCAGCAGCAGCGTGGTGCCGATAAACTCCCACAAAAATGCATCAGATCCAGCCATTAGCGGCTCCCCTTATCCTTGAGTCTCGGTCGGACGAGCGGAGCCAGCGCGGACCAGAATGTCGTTAGCTTCGCGGTCGGTCACAGCTGCCTCAGCGGCCAGCTCTGCCTCGGTGTGCTTGGTGAAGGTATCCACCTCGAGCTGCTTGTCTTCCTCGCTCCAATCCAGCAGCGGAGCAACGAAGTCTGCCACGGCAGGAGCTGCGTTGACGCCACGGTCACCAAACTCGATGGCGACGCGGAGGCGACGGGTCAAGATATCGTCCAAGTGCAGCGCGCCCTCGTGGGTGACGGCGTAGCGCACCTCAGCCCAGAGGTAGGTTTCAGCACCGGGAACGGGCTCGAGCAGGGACTCATCGTCCTGCGCAGGAGCCAGAACCTCGCCCAAAAGCGAACCGTAGCGGCCGAGCAGGTGCTCGATGAAGTCCTCGCTCAGGTTGTAGCGGCGGGCCAAGGTAGGAATCTGGTTGGCCAGCGCGTGGTAGCCGGCAGCGCCCAGGATCGGGGTGTGCTCGGTGATGGACTCTGGCACCTTGCCGCCGAGTTCTTCCACGGCTAGGTCAACGGCATCCTTACCGATGACGCGGTAGGTGGTGTACTTACCACCGGCAACGGAGACCATACCCGGGGCCACGCGAGCCACGGCGTGGTTACGGGACAGGTTGGTGGTGGAATCGGACTTGCCGGACAGCAGCGGGCGCAGGCCGGAGTAAACACCGACGATGTCATCACGGGTGATCTGGCGGCGCACGCGCTGGTTGACCTCATCCAGGATGTAGTCAATATCCGCCTTTGTAGGGGCGGGATCCGGAAGGGATAGGCCCTTCTCCCAGTCGGTATCGGTGGTACCGATGATCCAGTAGTCACCCCATGGGATGACGAAGAGGACGGACTTTTCGGTCACGAAGCACAGGGCTGCTTCTGCATCCAGGGCATCCTTTGGCACGACGATGTGCACACCCTTGGAAGCGTGAACGGTGAACTTGCCTTCCACGCCGGCCAGCTCCTGGATTTTGTCGTTCCAGACACCGGTAGCGTTGATGAAGACCTTACCGCGCACGGTGGCCTCGCGGCCGGTGGCGGTATCGCGAACCTTGGCGCCAACGACGCGGCCGCCGCGGTCCTTATCAAAACCGATGACCTCGGTATTGGTGCGCACATCGGCGCCGTATTCAGCGGCGCTGCGCAGCACGGTCATCGTGTGGCGGGCATCGTCCACCAGGGTGTCGTAGTAGCGCACACCGCCGACGATGGCGTCTTCCTTCAGGCCAGGGGTGACCTTGAGGGCGCCCTTGCGGGTGAGGTGCTTTTGCATCGGCACGCTCTTTGCACCGCCCATGAGGTCATAAAGGGTAAAGCCACCGAACATCATGACGCGCTCCCATACGTGGTGGGTGAGCGGGAAGATGAACTTCAGCGGCTTAACTAGGTGGGGAGCCAACGTGGACATGTTGAGCTCGCGCTCCTTCAGTGACTCTGCCACGAGGCGGAAGTCAAACATTGCAAGGTAGCGCAGGCCACCATGGAACATCTTGGAAGAGCGGGAAGAGGTACCAGCGGCGAAGTCGCGGGACTCCAGCACCGCGGTCTTCAAACCACGGGTTGCCGCATCCAGTGCCGCGCCGGCACCTACGGAGCCACCACCGATGATGACGACGTCGTAGTCCTCATCCGCGTAGCCATTCCACACATTTTCAAAATATTCGGGGTTAAAGGATTGATTGCTTTGCTGGGTCATTAGAGACCGCATCTCCTTCCTTGGTGCTCATGTGTGCTTGCTCCGACAAACAATGAATGAGATGGCGTAAGCACAGCTAAAAGCAAGTTTTGGATGATTCATGATGGCGACTATTGCGCTCTAAAAAGTAGAGCCAATATCTCCTATCTCCTATGGTAGAGGTCACCGCTTAAACATTCACTAGAGGTTTCTCACACGTAACTTCCGGCCCCGTAAGCAGTCAATTCCCGCCCTTTGATTAGCCAACCAAAAAGAAAACCACCCCCTCGCGGGGGTGGTAACGCCAACGTTTGCACGCGCCTAGTCTTTTTGTAACCGGGCCATCGCTTCCAAAACCTCGGACATACCTGCGCGCTCGGCGGAATACGTCACAGCCTGCGCATCCTTGACCACCTCGATGGGCGCGGTCTCCAGGGCAACGACCGGGATGTAATTCAAGAATTCTTCATCGCCCGGCTCATTGCCAAAGACCAGCGCCTCGCTCGGCTTGGCTTCCAAATCATCCAGGATGCAATCCACGCCGGCGGCGGCCGTGACCGAGGTAACCTTCATCGCTTCTTTATCCAAAAGCGGCTTTTCGGCCTGCTCATCAAGCTGGATATGCCACACCGCCTGCGGGACATCGAGATCCGCATCGCACGAGACCACGATGAGCACCTCCGCTGCGGGGTAGATGCTTTCTAGCGCCGCCTTCAACCGCGGGGTCAGGGCATCGTCTTCCCAGTTCAGCGTGCTTTGATGCGCCACCACTACGCGCGGGATGGCAGAAAACTGGGCCTTGAGCCGGTGCGGCAGACGGGAAACTATCAGGCGGGACTGGGTCGCCACGGCGAGCAATCCCTGCTCTACCACGGATCCTTCCCAGATCTCCTTGCTGCTTGCGGCAATAGAGGCTTGGGCCTGCGCCACATCCGTCTTCAGCTGGGCCATAACATCGGCGACCTTATCCTTGCCCTCATCCAAGCCGCGGGTTGCCTCTTCCACCACGGCATTGAGGTTGGTCTTGACCCACTCCAAGGTATCGGCCGCGATGTGCTTCTTTTCCTGCGGCTCTTTGCCATCGTGCTCATCCTGCCCTTCCTCATCCTTGGCAGAGGCCATGTGGTTGCGCACGAGTTCAACGGTGGAAACGGAAACGCGATCTTTGAGTCCCACCAAGTCATCGCGCAGGCGACGCACTCGGTGCCGCTCCGTTTCCACCTCCGCATCGCGGGCTTCGGCCTCTTCCAGCGTCGGGGCGGAACCACCCTTGCGCGCAGGAACCCAATATTCGCCGGCGGGCATGGGGCCGAACTCCGCCTCGTAATCCTCCCAGAGTCCCTCCAAGGCCTCCTGCATGCGGCGGCGGATTTCTGCGGTATCGGCCTCCGGATCCCCGGTGGGGTAATACGGCTCGAGCGCGGTAATAAAGACCGGAGTCTTGGTGCGGCCCAAGTTCTTCTTGTGACCCTTTGTCCACAGGCGCTGCGAGCCGAACATCACCTGCGGAACAATTGGCACGCCCGCTTCAAAAGCGATGCGGGAGGCGCCGGTTTTCATGCTGCGAATTTCAAAGCTGCGGGAAATCGTGCCTTCAGAAAAGACGCCGACGAGCTCGCCGGCCTCGGCAAGCTCTACCGCCTTGCGCAAGGACTCTTTGCCATCGATGCGGTCTACCGGCACGTGCCCCATAGCGCGCAGCAGGGCGCCCACGCCTGGGGTGCTAAAGATGCTGGCCTTGGCTAGAAAGCGCACCAGCCGTTTTTTGCGATAGGCAATGAACGCGCCGAACAGAAAATCCATATACCCGGTGTGATTGCACACAAGGACGGCACCGCCGTCATCGGGAATATTCTCCTCCCCAGACAGGCGCATCTGCAGGCCTTGGGCCAAGGTGAGGCCGCGCCCGATGTGGGTGATCTGGCGGTACAAGAAATTCGTCGCAGCGTTCATGGTGCTCCTTTAGCTTTGTTCCGCAGGCTACTGCGGCGTGAGGACATCCTTGCCCACGAATGGGCGCAGGGCCTCTGGAACAACGACGGAGCCATCGGCTTGCTGGTGGTTTTCCAAGATCGCCACGATCCAACGGGTGGTGGCCAGGGTGCCGTTCAAGGTGGCGGCCACCTGCGTCTTCCCGTTCTCATCACGGTAGCGGGTGGACAGACGGCGGGCCTGGAAGGTGGTGCAATTGGAAGTGGAAGTCAGCTCGCGGTAGGTGCCTTGGGTTGGCACCCACGCCTCGTTATCGAATTTGCGGGCCGCCGAAGAGCCCAAGTCACCGCCGGCGATATCGATGGTGCGGTACGGCAATTCCATCGCAGCCAGCATTTCCTTTTCCATATCGAGGAGCTTTTGGTGCATGTCCTCGGCGTCTTCCGGCTTGCAGTAGACAAACATTTCTAGCTTGTCGAATTGGTGCACGCGCAGGATGCCGCGGGTGTCCTTGCCGTGGGAACCCGCCTCCCGGCGGAAGCAGGAGGACCAACCCGCGTACTGCAGGGGACCATTGGATAGATCGATGATCTCATCCTTGTGGTAGCCAGCCAGCGCGACTTCGGAGGTGCCCACGAGGTAGCGATCATCGGCCGGAAGGTAGTAGATCTCATCGGAGTGCTGGCCCAAAAAGCCCGTGCCGGACATGATCTCTGGGCGCACCAGAACCGGCGGGATCATCAGCTGGAAACCGGCTTCCCGCGCCTTTTGTGCAGCCAACATCAGCATGCCCAGCTGCAGGAATGCACCATCGCCGGTGAGGTAGTAGAAGCGGGCACCGCCGACCTTCGCACCGCGCTTGACGTCAATGAGTCCCAGGGACTCGCCGAGTTCAAGGTGGTCCTTAGGTTCGAAATCGAAGTGCGGGATCTCGCCTACCTCTTCAACGAGGACGAAGTCATCCTCGCCGCCGGCGGGTGCGCCTTCAACGACGTTATCGATCTTGTACTGCAACTCTTCCACCGTGGCCTCAGCCGCGGACCGAGCCTCTTCGGCCTCTTTGACCTTGGCTTTCAGCTCATCTGCGCCTTCCAGCAACGCCGGGCGCTCTTCCGGGGAGGCCTGACCAATCTTCTTGCCCAGGGATTTCTGCTGGGAGCGCACCTCATCTGCCTTCTGGATGGCAAGGCGGCGCTTCTCATCGGCAGCGAGGAGCTGATCCACGAGCGAGGGGTCTTCCCCACGGGTGACCTGGGAGGCGCGGACAACGTCTGGGTTTTCACGGAGTAGCTTGAGATCAATCACGGAACTGATTCTAGCGCACTGCCATTGCCTTGCCGTGGTAATAACCAGCGAATTATTATGGAATCATGTCCTCCCTAGAATTACCGGCCCGCGAAATCAGCGATGGCCCCACCCCAAAGCACGCTCAATTGCACGATATTCTGGAGGAATTATGTAATACCACCCTCAAACCCGGTGATATCCTCCCCGGTGAGAGGCTCTTGGAGGAAACCTACGGCGTCTCCCGCATTACGGTGCGCCGGGCCATCGGGGATCTCGTTGCCGCCGGAAGATTGCGCCGCGTGCGCGGTAAGGGCACCTTCGTAGCCCCCAACCCCTTGGTATCGCGCCTGCACCTGGCTTCTTTTTCTGATGAAATGAGCGCCCAGGATGTGGTGGCTTCCTCCAAGATCCTCAACAGCGGCCGCGCGAGCGCCCCGGAGGCGGCCACCCACTTCTTTGGGGCCCCTGCCACGGAAGAACAGATTCATTTGCGCCGGCTGCGCTTGGGCGATGGCGAGCCTTATTCCATCGATGATGGCTGGTATAACTCCGCTTTTGCGCCGAGCCTGCTGGAAAATGACACCTATAATTCGGTGTATTCCATTTTGGATAAGACGTTTGGCGTCCCCATCACGGACGCGGACCAGACCGTCTCCGCCATTGCCGCCAACGAGGAGATCGCGCCGCTTCTCGATGTCCCCGTGGGTTCCCCACTGCTGCACATCGTGCGCTGCTCGCGCTCGGGGGATAAGCCCGTGGAATGGTGTTCCTCGGTCTACCGCACCGATAGGTACCACCTGAATACCCGCGTTTCCCGGGATACCTCAATCTAGAAAACACCCTGCTTAAAGGGTAAGATAATGGGCCTTATGAAGAAATCACCTGCGTGGCGTTCCGCTGTGGCCGTCCAGATTGCCTTGATCTCAGCAATCGCGGCGGCCGTTTTCATGGGCATCTACGGCATTGTCAGCAACCACGGGTCTAACGGGGGCGATACTACCGCCGCGTCCGAACAGTCCTCTGCGGGCGGTGCCGATGGCTCAGGATCCTCCGATGCAAAGGTGGAGCCTTTTACCTCCGCTTCCGCTGGGTCCTGCGTGACGTGGGATATCAATGAGGATGGCTCTGCCGCTTCCTTCAAGGAGGTGGAATGCTCGGAGCAGCACCGCTTCGAGGTCTCCACAGTGGAGGATCTCAGCGTCTACCCCACCAGTGAATTCGGCCCGGATGCCTCGCGGCCCGCGCTTACCCGCCAGCACCAGCTGCGCGATGAGCTCTGTGAGTCCGCCACGGTGAGCTACCTGCACAGCAAGTGGGATCCGCACGGCAAGTACGATATTGCCTCCATCTTGCCGCCGGAATCCGCGTGGAATAACGGTGACCGCACCCTGCTGTGCGGCCTACAGACCACCGATGATCACGGCGTGCCGCAGTTGACCACCGGCAATGTTGAGGCCTCCGAGCAGGCCAACCTGGCCAAGCCGGGCGAGTGCCTGGCCATCGATGATCAGCAAGTACCGCATGTGGTGGACTGCGCCCAGCCGCACCAGCTGGAGACGGTATCCGTCATCGACCTGGGCAAGAAATTCCCCGACGCGTACCCGGATGGCAAGGAGATGGATAAATTCCTCTCGGATTCCTGCACCGCTGCCGCCGAGGACTACCTGGGCGGGGAAGAACAGCTCTACCAATCCACGCTGCAGCCGTTCTGGGGCACCGTGTCTGAAGAGTCCTGGAATGGCGGCACCAAGTCCGTGAACTGCTCGCTCGTCCACGCCCGCGATGATGGCGGCTTTTCCTCCATCACCGGTGCCGCCACCGGCGGCCGCCAGGCGCTCTCCATCGACGGCAACCCGCCGGAGGAGCGCCCGGAGCGCAACCCGATTCGCGATAATAAGCCGGCACCGTAAATGTATTCCGTATCGGAAGAACGCTTCGAGGAAATGGTCAATGACGCCCTCGATCAGGTGCCCGATGAATTCGTGCGCAAGATGCGCAACCTGGTGATCATGGTGGAAGAAGAAAACCCCGATGATCCCACCTTGCTAGGGCTCTATGAGGGCGTCGCCCTGCCCCAGCGCACCTTCGACCACACCGGGTATTTGCCCGATGCCATCTTCATCTACCGCAGCACTTTGCAGCGCTGGGCCGCGTCAGAAGAAGACTTGGCCGAGCAGGTCAAGGTCACGGTCTTCCACGAGCTAGGCCATTACTTTGGCATGGAAGAACACGAACTGCACCAGCTGGGCTGGGGCTAGAGCTCAATATCGGCCCAGCGGGTAAGCGTCCACTCGCCAAATTTCTTGCCGCGCGGCTCCATCACGGTAAAGCGGCAATTGGGCATATAACCGGTATAGGCAAAGTCCGCGTCCGCCCCGGTGGCGTGCTTGGTTACCACCCGGATGGCGGCGCCGTGGCTGACGAGGATGACATCGCGGTCATCGGCAAGCTGCGCCGCAATCTCTTCCAACGCGGGCTGGAAACGCGAAAGCACGTCCTGGAGCCGCTCGCCGCCTTCCATGGCGGCCTGGCTATCGCCGTAGCACCAGCCGCGCATGGCCGTATCGTGGCTGCGGTGGGCGGCCTCGCTGGCATCGAGCTCCCAATCGCCGGCGAAAATCTCCTGCACATTCGGGATGACATCGATGGGAATGGAAAAGCGCGGCAGGTTCCGCTCCTGTTCAAAGGCGCGCGCCGCCAAGGTGGCGGTCTGCTGCGCCCGCAGCGCAATCGAGCACTTGAAGTCGACCTCGCGCTCGCCCACAAAGCCTGCTAATTCCCGGCCCACCTCCGTGGCCTGGTTGCGCCCCAGATCCGTAAGCTCCGCGCCCGGCGGCCGGGTATCAAGCAGCCGGGAGACATTGGAATGGGTTTGGCCATGGCGCAGCAGGATGATTCTTCCAGTCATGCGTCCAGATTATTGACCCCTGCGCGCCCTCGCCACCCAGGCATCCGCCTCCGCCAAGTCCCGCGGTGGGTGGCCGGCGGGCGTCGCGGTGGGCCAGGAGCCCAAAAACCGCAGTTCCTCCGCCCGCAACCACACCGCACGCAGGGCCTCAGCAACCGGCTGGTCATCGATATGCCCAATCAAGTCCACATAGAAGCGGTAGTTACCAAAGGTTTGGCGCGTCGGCCGCGACTCAATCCGGGAGAGATCCACCCCGCGGTGGGCGAAATCTTGTAACGCCCCCACTAGGGTTCCCGGCTGGTTGGGCAGGGTGAAAATGACGCTGGTGCGATCCTGGCCGGTGCGCGCGGTCGGGCGCCCCGGCAGGCCCACCAACACAAAGCGGGTGGCCGCTCCCTGCACGTCGGCCACGCCGCTCGCCCTGGTTTCTAGGCCGAAGATTTCAGCCGCCCGCGCTGGCGCCGCCGCCGCGTCGACCTCCCCGCGCGCTACGGCCTGCGCCGCCGCCGCATTCGAACTAGCCGGCACGAATTCCACGCCCGGCGCGTTCTCCGCTACCCAGCCGCGGATTTGTTGGAAGGCCACCGGGTGCGTACTGAGGCGCGTGATGTCTTTCGTTCCCGGCCTTGTCATGATGCTGAAGGTAACGGGGATATCTACCTCGCGGTAAATCTGTACGGGATCGCCTTCTACCAGCGCGTCAAAGGTCGTCGTCACCGCCCCATCCACGGAATTTTCAATGGCGACGCAGGCATAATCGGCCTGCCCGGCGCGCACGGCCGCCACCGCCGCTGATGGCGAGTCCACCGGCAGGGTCTCCACGGTCTCCCCGCGCGCTTCCCACTCGGTAGCGAATTTGTGCACGGCGGCCTCCGTGAACGTACCGGCGGGGCCTAAGAAAGCGATGGTTGTAGTCATGCCCGTCACCTTAGCCCACTAGACTGGTGCGCCATGGACTTTTCCATAGAACGACTCCGCGCGGATGTGCAGGGCATGGGCCCCGCAGAGCACGGTTTTACCTACCTGGATCTGCAGCGCACCCCCGCCCGCACCGGCCGGCTGCGCGGGTGGGTCCTATCTGCAAAAGATCTCAACGATGTCGCGGGTATGCCCACCACTTTGGGCAATGCCAAGCGCACGTACTATCCCGCGGTCAGCGAGCCGTTCATCGCGACATTGGAAAAGCAGGGCGCCATATTCATTGGCAAGTCCTCCACGCCGGAGTTGGGCTTGCGCGTCGATACCGAGCCGGTGGATCTTCCCCACCCCGATAATCCTCTTTATCCAGGCCGCACCCCGGGCGGTTCTTCTGGCGGCGCGGCCGTCCAGGTAGCCCGCGGCCTCGTGCGCGCGGCCCAGGCCAGCGATGGCGGCGGTTCCATCCGCGTTCCCGCGGCGGCCTGCGGGGTCGTGGGGTTTAAGCCTGCGGGCAGCCATCTTGGCGCGGAGGGTTTTATCACCCGCACCGTGGCCGATAATGCGTTCCTGCACGGCCACCGCATGATCACCCCGCGCGCCCGCATTGGGCTCTTGCTTGAGCCCCTGTTTGCCGCGGCCCGGGTGGAAGCCCACCACCTGCGGGCGGCACGCGAGGCCGCAGATCGGCTGCGCACCGCGGGGTTTGAGGTCGTCCCCATTGCGCCTTATCCGCAGGCAGGGGCCACGTTTGCGCACTTCCGCGAGATCTTTACCTCCCGGTTTGTGGGTCTGCCACAGGCAGAGGGCTACGCGGCTTGGGTGGCCCAGCAAGGCGCTACCGTATCCGCCGCCGAGCTAAGCGCCGCGCAGCGCCATGTCCGCCACCTCCCGGAGCTCCTAGCGCAGCAGTGGCGGGTCGATGCCATTATCACGCCCATGCTCACCGCGGATCCCCCGCCGCGGGGGCATTTCCTGTCCCTTCCGCACGCGGAGAATTTCAACGCCCAAACGCGCTGGTCCCCGTGGGCTTCGCTGTTTAATATGGCCCAATTGCCCGCCATCTCTGTACCTTGGGCCATCCCCGCGCACCCGCCCGTCGGCGTGCATGTGGGAGGCATTACGCTTTCCGATGCCCAGCTTTTAGGCCTCGCCCACATCTTGCACCCATGACCAAGAACCTACGCGCCGAGCTGCTCATCGTCCTCACCCTGACCTTCGGTATTTCCGGGGTCAGGGCGGTGCTGCGGCTTATCAATTCGCTGGCAGCCCCGCAGCCGCTCAATGAGCAATCCGTCACGCTCAACTCCAGCCAATCCGCCCTGGCGTGGGTGGATTTGGGCCTGCAATTGTGCTCGGCGGCGGTCCTTTTTGCCTATGGTGCGCTAGTACTTTTCCTGCTGGCGAAAGACCACATTAAACCGGCGGCCTACCGCGCCTCTGATTGGTTGCACGGCGCGGGACTCGCCGCGCTCATCGGCATCCCGGGCTTAGTTTTGTATTTCGTCGCGGTGCAGTTTGGCTGGAGCAAAGAGGTCATTCCCGGTGACTTCGATAATGCGTGGTTAGAGATTCCGGTCTCCCTCATCAAGGCCGCCGCCAATGCCTTTGCGGAAGAAACCGTGGTGGTCATGTGGCTAATGACCAGGCTGCGCCAAGCGCGCTGGTCGCTGCCCGCCGCCTTGGCGGCAAGCTCCATCCTGCGCGGTTCATATCACCTGTACCAGGGGGTATCGGCCGGCTTTGGCAATATCATCATGGGCGTAATCTACGGCTACTACTATCACCGCACCGGCCGCGTGTGGCCGCTTGTCATCGCGCACTTTCTTATCGATGCGATCGCTTTCCTCGGCTATTCCTTCGGCCTTTCCGTACTTTAAGTGTGGCGTGCTCGCGAGGAAAGCGGGGGAATTGGCCGGCGCCTTGTAAGGTATAGCGCATGACTGAATCAGGACGAGATCCGCATCGGGAGGCGCGCCGCGCTGGCGATAGCTCATCCAGTGAGTTCGTCCTTGGGGCCGATGGCCGTCCCCTCAAGGACCGCTACGGTCGGCCCATTCGCCGCCGGCCGCGCACGAATCGTGCCGAGCCGCAGCAGCACATCCCGCGCCAGGAAACCCCTACCCGCTACCCCAGCCAGTACCGGGCCCAGCAGCGTTCCGCGCAGCAACCACCACAGCAACGGCCGCCGCAGCAGCGACCGCCACAGCGATCGCAGCCGCAATCGCCGCAGCAGCTGCAACAGCGCTACCAGCCACAACAAGCGCAGCAACCGCCCCGCCGCCACTCTAAGCCGCACAGCCGCCGGAAAAAGACCAATCCAGTCAAACGATTCTTTGGCTGCGCCGGCATCTTTATCCTCGTCGTCGTGGTCTGCAGCCTCATCTTCGCACTGTGGGCCGATACGCGCCTGACCCGCGTAGATGCCCTCCCGGATGAGCAGGTGGCCAATACCTCTGGCACCAATTGGCTGTTGGTGGGATCCGATTCCCGCCAGGGCCTGTCCGAAGAAGACCAACAAGCGCTCGGCACCGGTGGCGATGTGGGCGAGGGACGCACCGATACCATCATGCTCCTGCATATCCCGCGCTCCGGCCAAGCCCAGCTGGTCTCCATTCCGCGCGATAGCTACGTGGAAGTACCAGGCTTCGGCATGGATAAGATCAACGCCGCCTTTGCCTACGGCGGGCCAAAGCTCCTCACGCAAACCGTGGAGGGCAATACCGGCCTGCACATTGACCACTATGCCGAAATCGGCATGGGTGGTTTGGCCAATGTGGTCGATTCCGTCGGCGGCGTTGATATTTGCGTTGCAGAGCCCATCAATGACCCGCTGGCGGGCATCGATCTGCAGGAAGGCTGCCAGAAGCTAGAGGGAAGCGATGCGCTGGGCTATGTGCGCACCCGCGCCACCGCAATGGGCGATCTCGACCGCGTGCAGCGCCAGCGCGAGTTCTTCGCGGCGCTCCTAGATAAGATCACTTCCCCGGCCACGCTGATTAACCCCTTCCGGTCGATTTCCCTGATTAATCAGACCGCCTCTTCCTTCATCGTCGGCGATGGCGACCACGTATGGCACCTAGCCCGCGTGGCACTTGCGATGGGCTCCGGCGTGGACACGGAAACCGTCCCCATTGGCGGGTTCCAGGACACCGTCGTGGGCAATGTCGTGCTCTGGGACGATGAAGGCGCCCAACAGCTATGGGACTCTATGAAATAGGCCTGAACTCAATCTTCGTATCGGAAAAACGTTATTGAGAAACCAGCAAGTGTGGTTGCTATGAAGAATTCAGGGTAAATTCTCCATTCCACAGGATCCATAGAAAGCATCCTAATTATGCCAAGCATGAAGGCTACTGCGCTGGCGGCTGCGAAAGCCCAGGCTATGCGCCGCGGCCCTGAGTTTTTCTTATTCATGCCTTAACTCGTTTTAGCTAGATTGCGAAGAAAGCGGCCCTTTCCTCCTTGTCTTTTCGAGGTAAAGGGCCTCTTTGTTGTGGTGCGTTTAGCGCAACGTCACCTGGCGGGACTTGATGTTTTCTAACTGCTTGCGCTCTTCTGCGTTCAATTGCGCGTCATTGGAGATTTCTTCTGCCAAGGCCTTATCTACGCCCGCGAGCTTGTCCTCATAAGAGGAGTAATCAACCTCGGGCTGCACGTCAAAGACGGGAGCGATGAGGCCGTGGGTGCGGAATACTCCGGCGAACTTGGTGTCCTCGCCCAAGTTCAGCTCGCCGCGCGCGGCGACTCGCGCCAAGGCGTTGAGGAACGCGGCCTCATCGTCGTTCGGGCGCACCCAGCGCACGTGCGCTTTGCCGCCGCCGGCATTGGCCCAAAAGGCGGTGCCGGTAATGTCGTTGCCCACCTGGTGGGATTCGATGACCGAGTCATTGGCGGCGCGCATGGACTGCGATACCTCAGGGGTGACCTGCGCGCCTTCCGGAATCCACCAGCTGAAGTCCTGGTGGACTTCAATGTCGACGGTGGTTGCGGCATCGATAAGCTCACTAAGCTCCGGCTGCGAGCCATCGGCCGCGGTCGATTCCAAGGTAGAACCTGGCTCGTTGTTCTTGACCCAGTTCAGGGCGAAGGCCAGATCCCGGCCAGGGTTGTGGGTGTGGGACTGCACCTGGAGTGCCACAAAAGCATCGCCGCCGAATTCCTCATCGCGGATCAGCGCCGCGGTGGCGCCCGGGAGGACGGTGGAGACGTAGACGTTCCTATCGCAGCCCTTCACGTCGAGCTTGGCAAAAGCGGAGGGCACGAACTCTTGCATGGCAACGAGGGAAGCCTCCGCCGCAAGGCCACTATAGGGGCGCGGGTCCTTTTCCAGGGCGGCGCGTTCTTTGGCGCGGGCAGCAAGCTTTGCCTGGCGGCGGGACATGCCCTCAGGCAGGTCTTCTTGTTTCTTTTTCTTCTTGGCCATGCCTCCAAGATACCTGCTTTCTACAGCTCAATAGCGCGCAGGGCCACCTCCGGCTGATTGGTGGCAAGCATGTCCACGCCATTGGACCAGGCCCACTTCATGTCCTCCGGCTTATCAACGGTCCACATATACGTGGGCAAGCCCTGCGCACCAATAATGGCCGCCTGCATCTTGGCGCGCAGCAGGGAAACCCCCAGGGCGCTCGGCCGCGACCACATGAAATCCGAGCGATTGAAATGGCGTTCCCAGTCTCGGCGCAGGTAAATGCGGTCAATGTGCGGCGCCAAAATCTTCATGCGCCGGATGGCCTTATGGGAAAAGGAAATAACGTGCATGCGCGGGTCCTCATCGAGCCCGGCGGCGCGCAGTCGTTCCATGACCCGCTTTTCCAAGGCGCTGCCTTGCCCGGAGGGGTGCTTGGTTTCAATATAAAGGTGGTGGGGCTTGTCCCCCAGCATGGCCAGGAGGTCATCGAGAAGCATCATGCGCTGCCCCTTGCCGATGTCGACCTCACTCAGCTCCCGCCAGTCCATCGCCGAAACCCGCCCGGCGCGCCCCGTCGTTCGCTCCAAGGTGGGATCGTGTTGGACTACCACCTTGCCGTCGCGGCTTAACCGCACGTCGCACTCCACGCCGTGGATGGGAAGCTCCAGGGCCTTTTCAAAAGCTAAGGGGGATAGCTCCGGGTATTTTCCGGAGTATCCCCTATGCGCGACGATGTGCACTAGCCAAAGAACTTTTCTTTGATGTCATTGAGCGTCTTTGCAGAAGCGTCGAAGCGCTCCTTTTCGTGCTCGTTGAGCTGCAGCTCTACCGGGCGGACGATGCCGGTGCGGTTTACGATGGCTGCGGTGCCGATGTAGAGGTCCTCCACGCCGTACTCGCCCTGCAGGTAAGCAGAGACGGGAAGCGCCACGTCCTGGTTCTGGATGATCGCGGCGGTAATGCGCGCCAGCCCCATGCCGATGCCATAGGAGGTCGATCCCTTTGCATCGATAATGGAATAGGCGGCGTCGCGGGTTTCTTCAAAGATCTTTTCAATGCGCTCGGCGTATTCCGGCTCCTTTTCCAGCTTCTGCGAAAGCGGCACACCGGCAACATTCGCGGTGGAGACTGCGGGCAGCTCAGAATCGCCGTGCTCACCAATGATGTAGGCGTGCACGGACTTCGGTGCCACGCCCTCCAATTCACCCAGCATGTAGCGGAAACGCGCGGAGTCCAGAATCGTACCGGAGCCGATGACCCGCTTGTGGTCAAAGCCGGAGGCCTTCCATACCGCATAGGTCAGGATATCGACTGGGTTGGAGGCGACCAGGAAGATTCCGTCGAAGTCATTGGCGGTGACATCTGCGACGATGCTGTTCATGATCTTGACGTTCTTATCCACCAGGTCAAGACGGGTTTCGCCGGGCTTTTGGGCGGCGCCGGCGCAGATGACGACCATGTCAGCGTCCGCACAATCTTCGTAGGTGCCCTTGGTGACGCGGGTGCGCTGTGGAGACCAGACCACACCGTGGTTGAGGTCCATGACATTGCCTTCCAGCTTCCGCTCATCGATGTCGATGATGGCCAGGTGGTCAACGATGCTCTGGTTGACCAGTGCGTAGGCGTAAGCGACTCCCACGTCACCCGCGCCAATGAGAACGACTTTATTTCCTACATGCTTTGCCATAACCCCATTGTGCAACGCCCTGCGGGGTTTTGCATACGTAATGTTTCACACTGCGCAACGAGGTACGTTCTGGGATAATGGGCAACCATGAAACGCGCCTTCAGCCGCGCTGCACTAATTTCTCTTGGCGTAGTCGCGGATCTCACGCCCGTCGTCCGCATGACCAGCCGGCAGACGTTGCCACCCCATATGTCGGCCGGAATCTTAGGCGCAGAGCTGGCCACGTGGGCCGCGGTATCGCCGTCCCTGCTGCCCCGCCCGTGGTGGGTGACGGCGGCCAATGTATCTATCGGGCAGGCCATCGGGCACCTCGGGGCGGCCTCGACGAGCTTCGTGCTCAACCGGCTGGGCAAGCGCCCCCAAGACCGCTTGGGCCCGCAGCACCGCCAAATCTTGCACTTAGCTATTGGCGCCGGCACCGCCTTCAATGCGGCGCTCTCGCTGCGCAACCAGGAAAAGCAGGCGGGTCTGGTCAATAAACAACTGGTTCGCGGTCCGGCTACCGCGGCCATCGGCCTAGCCGCCGGCACCGCCGGATACGGCGCGCTGCTACTGGTAGGCGAGGCCGCACAGCTGACCGTGACCAAATTATCGCGCCAATTGGGCCGTTGGGTTCCAGCACTCGTGGCCTGGCCGGTCGTTACCGCAGGGCTCACCGTGGCCGCGGTGGGGCTATCGGACCGCGTGGTATTCCGGCGCTGGATCCGTTCGCTCTCCCACAAGGCGCAGCGCCTGAATAAACAAATTTTTCCCGGCACGTCGATGCCCTGGGAGCCGGAGCGCTCCGGCAGCCCGTGGTCGCTTGAACCTTGGTCCGCGCTGGGGCAACAAGGGCGGCGTTTTGTCTCCAACGGCCCGCGCGCCCGCGATATTCGCACCATCACCGGTGCTCCCGCCAAAGAACCCATCCGCATTTATGCTGGCTATATCCCAGGGCGTTCTTTTGCCCAGGCGGCGAAGAAGGTGCGCTCAGAATTGCAGCGCACCGGTGCGCTGCGCCGGGAGACCATCGTCATTCAGATGCCCGCGGGATCCGGGTGGATTAATAACTGGAGCGCGAGCTCCTATGAGTTTTTGACCGCCGGTGATTGCGTCACCGTCACCATGCAGTATTCCTACCTGCCCTCGGTTTTCGCCTACCTCGTGGATAAAAACGCGCCCAAGCGCGCCGCGGCCGAGCTCATTTCCGTGGTGCAAGAAGAAATTGACAAGCTCCCAGAAGAAGACCGCCCGCGGCTCTACCTTGCAGGGGAATCCCTGGGTGCCTACGCCATTATGGATAATTTCCAGAACAAGGAAGAACTCCTCGCGGCTTGTAGCGGCGCGGTCTTTTCTGGCCCGCCGCGGATGACGCGCTTTACCCAGCGCCTGCGCCGCGATATCGGCTCGCTCGAGCGGCTCCCCGTCATCGATGGCGGGCAACACGTCCGCTTTGTCGCCCAACCGGAGCACTCGCGCCACGATGCCTTTGGCAACGATTTTCCTTCCAGCTGGCGCCGGCCCCGCGTGCTCATTGCCCAGCATGCTTCCGATGCCATCGTGTGGTGGGACCTGAACCTCATGTTCCGCCGCCCCACCTGGATGCACGAACCCCAGCCAGAGACACTCCGGGCGGATACGCTCCGCCACCTGCGCTGGGCGCCGTTTATTACCTGGTGGCAGATTGGCCTAGACCAGATCAACTCCCTGAACGTCCCAGGTGGCCACGGACATAACTATTTTCAGGAAATGCTCTGGTACTGGAACGAGGTCCTAGGCTCCCAATCGCGCCTGAACCTCACCCCTAAATTAGCCAGGAAAATCGCCGGATTTATCCAGCTCGACGCCTAATCGCACTTCACACCAGTGCTGTGGTGCGGGCAGTAACCGTTCGGCACCTTGTGCAGGTATTGCTGGTGCTCGTCCTCGGCCAGGTAGTACTCGCCAGAGTCCGTATCGGTTAAGCGTTTAACCTCGGTCGTGGTTTCCCCAAAGCCAAAATCTTTGAGCTTATCCGCGTAGCTATCCACGATTTCCTGGATTTCCTCCCGCTCTTCTTCGGTGCGGGGATAAAACGCGGAGCGGTACTGCGTGCCCACGTCATTTCCTTGGCGGAAGCCCTGCGTTGGATCGTGCGCCTCCAAGGCCTTCACCACGAGCTCGCGCAAGGAGATCTTCTCCGGGTCATAGGTGACCTCCACGGTTTCTGCATGGTTGGTTTGCCCGCGGCAGACCTCATAATACGTGGGGTTCGGGGTCGTGCCACCGGCGTAGCCAACCGAGGTGGACTCAACACCATCTGTTTCCCAGAACATCTTCTCCGCGCCCCAGAAACAGCCTAGGGCAATCAAGATCGATTTCTGGCTGTCCTTCCACGGACCGGTAATTGGAGTATTCAGCACCGCGTGCGGGGCTGGGTCCAAGACCGGCTCGCTGCGGCCCGGCAAGGCATCTTCCGCAGCCACCATCTTCGGCTCTGGTTTAAACATCCACATCAGGTAAAGCTCCTTTCTCCATTTCCCTTAATAACGTTGTACTGGGCAAATAGATTCCCGGGACACTAAACATTCGCGGTAATTGCAGATTTCAAATTAATCATGGCGAAATCTTTCGATCGTGCCTATCATCGGGACACGTACCCGAAGAAAGGATTACACAAATGGCTGTTTACGAACTTCCTGACCTCCCATACGCATACGACGCACTGGAGCCACACATCTCCGCAGAGATTATGGAGCTCCACCACGACAAGCACCACGCAACCTACGTGAAGGGTGCTAACGCTGCCCTCGAGGCACTGGAAGAAGAGCGCAACGGCGAGGCTAACCCAGACCGTATCCGCGCCCTGTCCAAGAACTTGGCATTCAACCTGGGTGGCCACACCAACCACTCCATCTTCTGGAAGAACCTGTCCCCGAACGGTGGCGGCCAGCCAACCGGCGAGCTGGCAGAGGCTATCGACCGCTACTTCGGTTCCTTCGAGAAGTTCCAGGCACACTTCGCTGGTGCTGCTACCTCCCTGCAGGGTTCCGGCTGGGCAGTGCTGGGTTACGACCACATCGCTGACCGCCTGATCATCGAGCAGCTCACTGACCAGCAGGGCAACGTTTCCGTTGACTTCACCCCGCTGCTCATGCTCGATATGTGGGAGCACGCTTACTACCTGCAGTACAAGAACGTGAAGGGTGACTACGTCAAGGCCGCTTGGAACGTCTTCAACTGGGACGACGTTGCAGAGCGTTTCGCTGCAGCTAAGAAGTAACTTTTAACTTAGTTACTTTCCGCCGCCTTTCCTTACTGGAAGGGCGGCATTTTTATGCTTGCACTAACCCCATCAAGGGTGTGGCGCAATTTACACCGCCGCCTGTGAAGAGAATGCTGGTACGCATGACCAGAAACCGGCGCGCCACCATCGCCATGCTCCTGTTGGGTTTGGCGGTGTTTTCTAGCCTCTATACCACCCAAGCAATTTTGCCCACGTTGGTAACGGATATGGGCATCTCGCACACCGAGGCGGCCATGACTGTTTCGGCCGCCACCGGCGCGTTGGCTATCTGCGTGGTTCCTGCGTCCATTCTTTCTGAGCGCTATGGGCGCGGGCGCATCCTCCTCATTTCCGCCATCGCCGCCACCATCCTGGGCCTTGTTGTGCCCCTAGCCCAAGAGAGCTGGCAGCTCATTGCCCTGCGCGGGTGCAGGGCGCGATGTTGTCCGGCGCCCCAGCTACCGCAATGGCCTGGCTTTCAGAAGAGCTCGAGGATAATGCCTTGCCTAAGGCGATGGGCCTTTATATCGCGGGTAATTCCGTGGGCGGGCTCACCGGCCGCATCATTCCCGCGGGCTTGGTGGAGTTTTCCTCGTGGCGCTGGGCGCTGCTCGGTTCCGCCGTAGTCTCCCTGGCCTTTGCCATCACCTGCTGGCTCCTCCTGCCCGCCCAGCGGAATTTTCACCCCAAGGAAATTCACTTCCGCTCCGAGCTGAGTGCGGTCTTTGGGCACTGGGCGAATAAGGATCTCGCCACGTTATTTATCGTTGCCTTTTTATCCATGGGCACGTTCGTGTCCATGTATAACTTCCTCACCTTCCGCCTAACCGGGGATTTCGGCCTATCGCCGGCACTGGCCGGTTTTACCTTCCTGTTTTATCTCTCCGGCACGTGGTCCTCGGCCAGGGCGGGCACGCTGGTCGCGCGCATTGGGCACGGTAAAACCATGGTCGGTTCCGCCGCGCTCTTTACCGTGGGCATTATCCTTTGCGCCGGCAACTTGGTCATGACGCTAATCGGCATGGTGTGCCTGACCGTCGGTTTCTTCGCGGTCCACTCCACAGCGTCTGGCTGGGTGGGGCAACTGGCCATCCACGACCGCGCCGAGGCGTCCTCAATGTACGTTTTCTGCTACTACCTGGGCTCTTCCATCGTGGGCGCGTTGGCAGGCGTGCTTTTCGATGCCCTCACCTGGCACCAATTCATCGCCTGCTTCACCGCCTTCGCGCTCGCGCTCACGGCGCTGACTTGGACCAAGATTAAATCCGACTAAACTCGGTTTTATGCCTCAAGATAAGTGGTCGAGCCGCACCTGGCACCGCAAAGCCTCACGCCCCGTGTCCATCTGGATGATGGTCTTCATCGTAGTGGGCGCAGCGCACATATTCGTGCCCAATTATCGCTGGGTACTTATCCACCTCTTCACGTTGGGCCTGGTCACCAACAGCATCCTGGTGTGGTCGCAGCACCTGACTGAAAAATTCGTGCAACAAAAACTGCCGGATTCCGCCCGCCCCAAACAGCTCGCGCGCATCTATATCCTCAATATCGGCATCATCATCGCCGTCGCGGGCCAAATCCTCGTGCAATTCTGGGCTCACCACTGGATACTGACCCAGATCGGTGCCACGCTTATCGCGCTTACCGTTTTATGGCACGCGGTGTCCCTGTTTGCCCAGTGGCGAACAGCTAAGGATAAGCGCTTCCGCCCAGTTGTCGGCGCCTACGTGCTATCCGCGCTGTGCTTGCCGGTCGGTGCGGTCTTCGGCGCGATCCTGGCCATTCACCCGGGTGAACCGCAGTTGCTCTTGGCCCATATCGCCGCCAATATCGGCGGTTTCATCGGCCTTGCTGCGGCAGGTTCTTTGACCATCCTCTTTCCCACGATCTGGCGCACGCAGGGCACCAATGAGCGCATGTCCTCCTCGTTCGCGCTGCTTACCTTGGGCGTGGTGGCAACGTCCATCGGCGCGTTTCTGAACTTCCCGCAGCTTGGGCTGATCATCTATTGCATCGGCTGGATCTTAAGCCTGCAGCAGTGGCTTGGCAATGTCATCGACGTCGCCCGCGCACCGCGCGACCGCGTTAACTTTGCCTCCGTCTCGGTGCTGATGGCCACGCTCTGGCTGGTGCTATCCCTGGCGTACTACACCACGCAGCACTTCCTCGTGGCAGAACCAGGGCTTCCCACGCTCGGCCTCGTGGTGGGCTTTGCGGCGCAGCTGCTCATCGGAGTCATGAGCTATCTTCTTCCCACCACCATGGGCGGTGGCCCCGGCGCGGTCCGCGCGGGGCTTCAGGAGCTGGATCGGTGGGGCCTGTTGCGCGCCACATTCGTCAATGGGGGGCTGCTCATCTGGATGGGCACGGATATCTCCGTGCTCAAGGTGGTGGCCTCGCTACTATGCATCGGTTCTTTGGCGGTCTACCCCATATTCGTCGCCCGCGCGGTCAAGGCCCAAAAGCAGGTGTTGATGAAAAAGGCGGAAGGTCCCGCGCCGAAAACCACCGCGGACTGGAACCAAATCTATATCGGCATCGCCATCCTGGCGGTAATCTACGCCCTGTTCGCGGCGCTCTAGAGTTCTGGGATTCCCGGCGCGCCGGCGCTCATCCACTCGCGCACTATCCGGGTGGCGTGGACATCGCCGGCGTTATAGTCCAAGAGGCGCTGCCGGACGCTCATGTCACCGGCCAGGGCCTCTCGGCGCGCGTTGACGGATTCTTCGCCATCAAAGTCCTCTTCCGGCCACCGGAATCCCGCCACTGGGGCCACCACTTTGAGCCCCAGCCCAAAGGGCCCCGCGAAGGATCTCTTCACGTAGGCAAACATATCCACCCACTCTGGGGAAGAGATAAAGTCTTCTACTTCCCGTTCATCCACCTCCCGGAAGCGCTGCGCAGAGCGGCGCATCCAGTGGTTCTCGCCGTGGGCGGAATAGCAATAAGCGGCAAAGGTCTTGCCCTCCGCATGCGCTGTATCGCGCAGCTGCATCAACCACCTCCAAAATTCGGCGAAGTTCTCCGCCTCAGCGCGCCCGCCCAGCGGCTCCCACGTCACGAAGGGGTGGTACTCGCCCTCGAACCACGCGCCCCACAGGTAAGCGCCTTGGTCCATGTAGGCCTCCATGTCCACATCCACCTCGACATCCGCCCGCGGCACCGACGTATCCCCGCGGCGCAGCAGCGTCTGCCCGGCACGCCACGCGGCGGCGAGGCGGGAGGGCTCGCCCACATTGGCATCGATAAGCGCCTGCACCGTGGTAATGCCGCGCTCGCGAAAGGGGCGGGCGCGATCGCCCGGCAAGAAAAGGGAAATATCGTCCGCCGCCACCAGTTCTTGTTCGCACAAGGGCCAGAACCTGCAGCTAGCGCACTCTTTGACCCGCACCGGCGCGGTGGGCAGCGGCTTATCCCAGGCGCGCTGCACGTCAAACTTCGCCGTCTCCGTGAAAAAGGCCTGCTGGCGGTCTTGGCCTATCGCACCGCCCCGCCCGGAGTTCAGGCCCATATCTTCCAGGGCCTCGGCGGCGAGCGCCAAACGATAGCCATCGACGGCATGGTGGCGGCCCTTATACGGAACCTCCATGGGCTCGCTCAACCCAAGGCGGTGGGTGGGCACGGCAAGCGTGGTCTTCTTTGGGTGCTTGCGCGCCACGCGGTGGTTGCTCACAATAATGGGGGTATAAGAGCCCGCCTCCCGCAACAGCAATTCCACGTGCACTTTCCACTTTTCGGTGGCAAAGACCGCATTGGTGATGTGGGTATAGCCGGAGGCAATGGCCTCCAGCGTGGCCATGGCGCGTTCCCAATCGTCACCTTCTAGATCGATGCGCCGGAAACGGCCAGGGGCTTTACGCGGGAATAACTCCATGACCGCGTCTACGGCGGCGCTGTGGCGCTCGGCCCGAGCAATCGAGGCTCGGGTGCGCGGAATCTCCGGGTGGGCGCGCCGCTGCGCCAAGCGATAGCGGCACCCAACGAGATCCGAAGCTACAACGACATCCTCCACACCGGGTGAGCTTAATAGAACAGCAAGGTAATGTTGAATCCAGACTCGATCGAACGTAAGGGAAAATAATGAGTATCCTCAAGAAATTGAAAAAGGCTCGCCAGGAAGCACGCGCGCAGGCCAAGGCGGCGAAGGCGCGCGCCAAGGCTGAGGTAAAGGCCCAGTCGAAGGATCGTCGCCGCCAACAAAAGCTCCTTGCCAAGCAAGAAAAGCACCTTCTTAAGACCGAAGAAAAGGGTCTCAAAAAGCGCCGTAAACACGAACAGAAGATGGCGGAAAAGGAACTGGAAAAGCTGCGCGAGGGCCACTTTAATGCCGGCAAGGTCAAGCGCTATGCAGGTGCATTGCGCACCGCCGCCCCGCTTTTGCTTCCCCTCGTTTATCGCGCATTAGTGGGCCTTAAGTCCGAAAAAGAAAAGCGCAAGGCCCACAAGGCGGGCGTAAGTTCCGCAGAAATGGCCTCCTTTTCCGGCTACGGCGCCCCGCTCAAGGCCCGCACCGCCGGCATCCGTAATTCCCTCAAGGACGTGGATCTGCCCGCCGGCTTCAAGCGGGACGTGCGCGAGCGCCTCGAAGAGGTTGATGCCGCGATCGATAACGCCGAATTCATGACGGAGCAGCAGCGCCGCCGTGCACATAAGACCATTAGCGGAGAGATCGATTCCGTTACCGCGGAGATTCAACAGCGCCTGGGCGAATAATTTCTCTTCCGCCTCCCATCGCCGTTCACCTTTTAGGTGGCGGCGATATTTTTATGCGCGAGGGCCACTAACTAAAACTTTATTGTCTACTAATTTCCACACTGGTAAAATTGAATTAGAGTTAATTCGTATTCCAAATACCGGTATTAGGTAAACATATCGATGCAATAAACCATGGAGGTACTATGGCACGCCGCGAAATCACGCAATTTTATGATGACCTTGATAATCAACTCATTGGTGAGGATGAATTAGAGGTAGTCCGGTTCAGCGTCAATGGGCGCAGCTACTTGATGGATCTATCCCGCGACAATGCCCGCCGCTTCCACGAGGCAATCGCCCCCTTTGTCGAGGCCGCACATGCCGCTCCCGATGCGGAATCCCCACAGGTCGATCCACGCAAGGTCCGCGAATGGGCGCAAAAGCAGGGCCATGACGTAGCACGCCGCGGCAAGATCCCCCAGAACATCATCGACGCCTACAACGCGGCCCACTAGATTAAAGCACGCCCTGCTCCCTGGCGGCCGCCACCGCGGAGGTACGCGAGCGAACGCCCAATTTGTCATAAATGTGCACTAGGTGGGATTTCACCGTGGCCTCAGAAAGCATGAGGTCTTGGCCAATCTGCCGGTTCGAGGCCCCCGCCGCCACCAATTGCAACACCTCTAGCTCGCGCGGGGTCAGCGAGGTGCGGGGCGTGCGAACCCGGGTCATCAGGCGATCGGCCACGATGGGCGAAAGCGCCGAATCCCCCTCCGCCGTCGAATGGACGGCATCCAAAAGCTCCTGCGGCGGGGCGTCTTTTAGGAGGTAGCCCACCGCGCCTGCTTCGATGGCGCCGAGGATATCCGCATCGGTGTCGTAATTGGTGATGACCAGCACCTTGGGCGGCGTGCTCATGGAGGAGCGAATCTGCGCGGTGGCTTCGACGCCACCCATCACGCGCGTTCCCTCGAGGCCCGCCCCGAATCGCAGGTCCATGAGGATGACATCGATACCACCTGCTTGCGCCGCGGACACAGCGGCCTCCGCCGTCGCTACCTCGCCCACGACGTCGATATCTTCTGCGCCTTCGAGCACCGAACGCAGCCCCAGCCGCACGATCTCGTGGTCATCTGCCAAAAGGACCCGAATCACGACATCCCTCCTATCGATGTTTTTCTCAACCAAAAGTTTAATCTACCGCCTTATCCAAGGGCATACTAACTGACACAGCCGTGCCCTCCCCCGGCGCGGATTCTATGACCACATCGCCGCCTAGCTCCTGCGCGCGGCGCCGCATGGCAGATAGGCCAATATGCCCCAGCCCCGCAGGCGCGCTTTCCACCGTCGCGGGCTCAAAACCCTGCCCATTATCCACCACATCCACGCGCACCTCGTCGGTTTCATAGGTGACGGTGATCCGGGCGCGGCTGGCACCGGCATGCTTGACGATGTTCCCCACCGCCCCCTGTGCAATCCGCAATAGCGCCGCCTCTATTTTCATCGGCAGCTGTTGCTCCGCACCCTCGCTGTCGACCTCCACCTGGAACCCCGCCGTAGCGGCGAAGTTTTCCGCCATGCGCGTCAGCGCCGCCTCGAGGGACGTCTCCGTTAGAGTGGGCGGCTGAAGCGCAGCAATCATGGCCCGCGCTTCATGCAGGTTATCCGCGGCGGCCCGCCGCGCAAGCTCAATGCGCCGGCGGGCGGCGGGAATGTCTCCCTTATCCAGATCCCGGTCGGCGGAGTGCAGGAGCATCTGAATCGATGACAATCCCTGGGCCAAGGTGTCATGAATCTCGTGGGCGATGCGCTGGCGCTCGGCCACCATGCCGGCATCTCGTTCCGTGGCCGCCAACTGCGTGCGGGTTTCTATGAGCTCCCGGTTCATGCGCGATAGGGTGCGAAACGCATACGTAATCGCCACGGTGACCAGTGCCGAGACCGCCGGGCCCATCACCCCGCCAAAGGTCAAGCCTCCCGGTATCTGCACCACGATGGTAAGAACGGTAGCGCCAATCACGCATAGGATACCCGCAGCCATATCCAGCACGGTCAGGTACAAAAAGTACATGACGAATACCAGGTAGATGGCGGCGGGAGCCACGAATAGATCCGCGCCCCATAACACCGTGAGGATGCTTATCCACAGGTAGTGCATGGGCCGCGGCCACTGCTCCGCATAGATCGATCCCGCAAAGTAGACCGCCGCGAACCCCACCAATAGCAATAGGTTGATAAGGGACTGGGATAGCGGCATTTTCACCGAGGTAAAAATACCCACCACCAACAGGACCGCCGTTAAGAAATGAATGCCGGTGCGCAGCGCATCGGAATCCCGATCTAATGTGGAGCTCATGCGCAAAAGCCTACTTGTCCTTCTCGCCGTGACCGGAATAGGGATCGCGGGATGCCAGACCGAACAAGCAGACCAGACCGAACCGGAACACGAGGTGGCATCGGAAAGCGCCGCCGTCAACGTGGAACAGACCGCAGAGGTCAACGAGTGGAGCGACTGTCCCTATATCGATCCCGGCTGGTTGGAAAATACCAATGGCGAGCGCCTTACCAAGCAGGGCATCGACACTCGCTTTCCCATCCCCGCGTGTGTCTTTTGGTCCTATCAAGACAACCCGCAAGCTACCGTTATCGTGCGCGATTTGCCCACCGTAGAAGACGCCCGCGCCGCGGTGGATTGGGCCGCGCCAATCGATGCCACCGAGCCCGCCTCCTTTGCAGGCTGGGAGGGCGGACGGGGCATCGTCAATGAGCAGGCCGTCTACGCCGTGCAAAAGGACACCCACGCGGTGCTGGTGTGGAGCAATCAGCAACAAACCTTCAAGTCCGAGCAGATTGCCCAAGAAGCCATTGCCAATTTAGGGCTTTAAACCGCGACGTCGTTATAGGGCATCATCGGCGAAACCCAGGGGAAGACGACCTCCATGAGGAGGAAGAACACTCCCACCGCAATGGCGACGGCGAGCAGCGCCTTCACAGGCTTCGGCCCCGGCAATAGATTCCACAAAGCGCGATACATTACTTAGCTTCCTTTCCAACTTCCATCGCGTGCACAATCATGCGCTCGGCGTTGGAAAATTGTGGGTGACAAGTGGTGAGGGTCAGCATTCCCCGCGTGGGGTCCGCTTCAGTTCCCGGCACGGGGTCGATCACTGAGACATCGCCAGGCGTGGTGATATGCCGGCCGGCAACATGGCTATATTCTTCTGGTACTTCATCGAAGCAATCTGCGTGCTCGCCATCGATGGGCAGCACCTTGTAGGTAATCTTTTCCGTTTGGGTTTCGATGATGATGTCATCGCAGGTATGCAAGGAACCCAAGTCATTGAATGGGGCACCCTTGCCCACGCGGTGCCCAGCCACCGCAAAATTCCCCGTCTCACCTGGCATTTGTGTGTCTTCATAGTGGCCAGGGCCGCGCAGAAGATCATCGTCATCCGTGCCTTGGATGATGGCAAAGTGATAATCCGAACCAAAGGCAGGGATGCGCATCTGCGCGAAAGCCTCTCCCAAATCTGGGTCCATTTTCTCCCGTGGGTTGCGCCACTGCTGTTCCAGCTTCGCATTGGCCTCGTCCTGTAGCCGCCCTGATTCCACATTTGTCCAATAGGCTTCATAGAATGCAAAGAGGACCAAAACCACGCCAATGGTAAGCATGAGTTCCCCAAGAACTTTAGTCATGCTTTAACACCCTAATATATACCGCCACATCGAAAGGTTAAGCATGTTCGAAGTCTTCATGTACCCGGTTTCCGGAATCATGAAATTCTGGCATTGGCTTATCGGTAGCTTCGTCGATGAATCCACCGCCTGGCTTGTTTCCATCATCCTGCTGGTTATTACCGTCCGCGGTATCGTCTCCCCGCTGAACTGGATGGCACTGCGCTCCGGTCGCATCAGCGTCCTCATGCGCCCAGAAAGCACGCGGATTAACGAGCAGATGAATCACGCCGAAACCACCGAGGAGATGGCGGAGCTCATCCAAAAACAGCAGGATTTGTCCAAGAGCTATAACTACAAGCCTGCTGCCGGCTGTATTCCCCCACTGATTACGATCCCCGCCTTCCTTGGCTTGTACCAAGTCATCTTGCGCATGTCGAATATCGAACAGGGCTCGTCCACGGTGGGCATGCTTGACGCTGCCGATGTCGCAGCCTTCCGGGAGACCACCTACTCCGGGGTCCCCATCACGGACTTCGCCCGCGATCACGGCGATCTGCTCAACCCAATCGTGATTGCCGCCATTGCCTTTACCCTGGCCAACTCCATCATTTCCGTGGTGCGCAGCTTCCTCACTACGCAATTTGATCAAAAGGTCAACCGCCGAATCTTCATTATTATCGGCATCCTGCTGATTGTGGCTCCCATCTTGCTCTGGTACCTGGCCCATAGCGGTCCGCTTCCCGTCGCCATCATCCTGTACTGGGGCTGGGCTTACCTGTTCACGCTGGTCCAAACCATCGTCTTTGAGATCCTGCTGCACAAGCGCTACCCGCTCACGGAAGAAGTCCACGAGATGCGCCGCGAGAGCATCCGCGCATGGCGCCAGAAAGATAAAAAGCCCGCCCTTTCCAAGGAGGAAAAGAAGCGGGTCAACCGGCTGCGCCTAGAGGCGCGCAAGTACCTTAGATCGAATAATCAGCAGGAGGGGCCGACAGCATCTGAGTAGCCAGCTCGCGGGCCGTATATAGCGGCCCGGCTTCCTTGGTCAAGCGGGCTCCGGCGAGACCTCCATCAAGGAAAATCAAGAGCTGGCTTGCTTGGGAGGCCGAGGGATAGCCATTGCGCTCGGTCAACAGCGCCGTCAGGGTGGAATGCACCCAAGTGCGATGCTGCATGCAAGCCGCAACGATGCCGCGCTCCGAATCCGTTTCCGGCCGCGGGTACTCGCCCGCTGCATTCAAAAAGTGCGAACCGCGGAAACCTTCTTCCGGCTCTTCCTCGATGGCCTTGTCAAAAAAGGCCAAAATCTTCTGATCCGGATCCTGCATGGCAGCCGTCCGCTGCTCCCAGTCCTGGCGGAACTGCTCATCCAAAGACTCTACATAGGCAATGACCAAGGCATCCTTGGAGCCAAACAAGGAATATAGGGACGCCTTGGCCACATCCGCTTCACGCAAGATGCGGTCAATACCGATGACGCGAATGCCCTCGGTTTTAAAGAGCTTAGTTGCAGATTCCAGCAGCCTGCTTCGCGGGCTGGGCCGATTGCGGCGCGACTTCTTCTCTGCCATGGATTCCTCTCTACAACGACAAAACCGGTTCATCCATACTTTATAGACAAACCGGTATGTACGCTAATTATATGCGGACTATTGCTTCACTTTGTCCACAATCCACAGCAAAATACAAGCACCCGCGGTAGCCGCGATGATGGAGAAGATCCAACCACCGCTAGCCTCAATATTCAGCAACTGGATGATGATGCCACCGATGAGACCGCCGACAACACCCACCACTAGGTTGGTAAACAACCCGTGGTCACGCTTCATAATCTTCTCCGCCAGCCAGCCGGCGATGATACCAACGATGATCGAGGTGAATAGACCTAAACCTAGTCCCATGATTTCCTCCTAATATAAACGTATCGAGTCTTTCCCAGTGTAAACCCCTGTGACTCACCTGGGGATAACAAATACGACACATTTGTATAGCAAAGTGGCTCTAAAACACCAGAAGCGCTCCACTCCCTAGCTGCAAAAGCCGGGGAGAAGAGCGCCGGGAAGTCAGGCTAGTGAAATATTTAGCCTTCGTCGTCTGGGCGTACCACCATCATCGGGCACGGTGCAGACTGCAGCAATGCGCGGGAAGTAGATCCAAGGACCATGCCCTTGAACCCACCGCGGCCGTGGGAACCAACGACGAGAAGCTGCGCACCCTCGGCAGCTTCCGTCAGCGCGCGGACGGGGCGGTCACGGGTGATCTGCTTCTTTACCTCAACATCGGGGAACTCTTCGCGCGGTTCCTTCAGGTTTTCTTCCAGCACCTCAGCCTGTTCCTTTTCAATTTCTGCCCACTCAGATTGAGCAGCAGAAAGGCCGGCGAGGGATGCCTGGATTTGCATATCCATCCAGGTGTGCACGGCAACGAGGGCCGCGCCGCGAGCCTGAGCCTCGCGGAAAGCATAGGAGGTGGCCTTCTGAGAGACCTCGGAACCGTCCACACCAACGACAACCGGGCCGTACTTGGTGGAATCGGTGACATTATTATCTTCGCGCACCACGACTACCGGGCACGCAGCGTGGGAAACAACCGCGGCGGAAACAGAGCCCATGACCATGCCGGACAGGCCACCCATACCGCGCGAGCCCATCACGACCATGGTGACGTCATGAGACATTTCCAGCAGCATGTCGATCGGAGAACCCTCTGCGATGGTGTGCCCAATCTTGAGCTCCGGGGCTACCTCGTGAGCGATTGCACGAGCTTCCTCGATCTTTTCCAGGGTTTCATCCTGCAAGTCATCGTAGAGGTCCTTCGGTGGGACCATACCTTCCGCATACAGGAACTGCGGTATGGTGTAGCTCGATGCGATGCGCAGGGGGATTTCCCTCTTCATCGCCGTATTTGCTGCCCAACGGACGGCATTCTTTGAGGCGTCAGAGCCGTCGACGGCGACGACTACAATGTCTTCCTTAGCCATGATCTTTCCTTTCAGTGGTTATAACTTAATTATAGTACGGATTAGGCTTAGTGGTTGACAGTTGCAGGATCAGAATTGGACGGAGAGAAAATTTCGAGGAGCATCCGGAATACGTCCCTTAACACCGCGCCAATTCCGTCAGAGAAAAAAGCCATCACCTGGTCCGCGAGAGAATTAATATCCATGCCAAACACACTAATACATCGCAGAAAAGGATTCACCCCTTTGCCCATCAAAAATGGGCTCAATCCTACGCGCGTACGCACCCCGGAGGCAGGCCTAACCACCTGGGATTTCCTCAGCGAAGTCATATCCTCCCAGCGCCACCGCCACCCCAATGATGATGCACAGGCTCTGCGTGACCGCTTCACCGCGGGCGAGGTAGTCCTGCGCGATCAAACTCCCCTGAAGCCAGGTACCGTGCTCGGCAAGGATGTCGATGTCTTCTTCTACCGCATCCCCGCACCAGAAATACCCGTACCCTACGACATCCCCATCATCTATGAAGATGACAATATCCTGGTAGCCGATAAGCCCCCATTCATGGCCACCATGCCGCGCGCCCGGCACATCGTCGAAACCGCCACCGTACGCCTCCGCCGTTCCACCGGAAACAACGAGCTAGTGCCGGCACACCGCCTCGACCGCCTCACCTCCGGCCTCCTTCTATTCACTAAGCACAAGGATGTCCGCGGCGCCTACCAGTCCCTCTTCGCGGAAAAGAAAGTCCACAAGACCTACCAGGCGGTCGCGGAATTCCGCAGCTTGCAGACGCCCCTCCAATGGTCCTCCCGCCTGACTAAAACGCCCGGTGAAATCCAGGGCCGGATAGCAGAAGGTGAACCAAATGCTTTCACCACACTAGAATCGGTAGAACCCATTGATAAGGCCCCTTATGAAAAAGTTCACGGTTCACTAGCTGACCTCGGCATCTACACCCTAAAGCCACAGACTGGGAAGACCCATCAATTGCGGCTGCACATGTGGCAGGCGGGCATACCGATCCTCGGCGATCCGGTCTACCCCACGATCTTCCCCGAGGAGGCCGAAGACATGTCCGTACCCATGCACTTAACAGCAACGGACTTAGAATTCACGGATCCACTCAGCGGAAAGCCGCGCCATTTCACCTCAGGCCTTCCATTGGCCATGCACAAATTGCTTTAGGCTGAAGTGTTCCAGGTTTTGTTCCGTTTGAGTAGATGGGAAAATCTGGAACATGCCAAGAAAATTTGACCAGGATGCAAAGGACCGTGTGGTCCGTCTTGTAGAGGATCGTATCTTGGCGGAAAATATGTCGATGCAGGCCGCGTGCTAGACAGTAGCCCCAAAGCTCGGGGTTTCATGGCGCACGGCTCGTCAATGGACTTAAGCCTGCTCGTCGCGCAGGAAACCCCCAGAACCAGTGCCCGAAGACTTGGCCGCCGAAAACGCGAGGCCACGCCGTGAGAATCAAGAGCTTCGAGATACCAACGAGTTGCTGAAGGCCGCGTCAGCGGGCCTGACCCCCGGAAATTGGACACGTCGGGGTTAGGCCCATAATAGAAATCAAGGCAAATGCCTAGGAACAAAACTCGGGGCACTTAAACCCTGGTGTCTAAGGACCGGTGACGGTAGCCATTGCGGGTATTAGTCCGTTGTGGAGGTACCGTGGCGTAATCAGCGCCGCAGACCGTGTCAGCCTGAGCTGAAAGTATCTGGTTAATGAAGTCTGTAAGCATCTGTCGCATCAAGTCTGGGGAGGCTTGGGTGAGCAATTCTTCCAGATACGCAGTGGGATCGATATGATGGGGGTTAGCGGCCATCGCGGTTTTATTCCTTTCGAGGATAGGTTGAAGTTGATTCGAAAGGTACCCGTGATGGTCGCCTTATTGTGCACCGGCACGAGGCTTACCACGGGTTACAGATACACCACACTAGCGGACGCAACCGCTGAACCAGCCAGAAGCCTCTATCCTTCCATTTATGGGTGGTTTCTCCGCCAATCAGATGATGAATTTGACGGTTCTGACCGTGTCGGGTAGTAGCTATTTATGATGACCTAATGGTGGATAGATGACCTAATGGTGGATACGAGTCATCTCGCATTAAGTGGTCAAGCCCCTTCATGGCAATAGTCAAAAGGAAATCCTTTAATTTTGCATCCATATTTGATTCGAAGCATCATTAAAATCGAGCAAATCGCGCCATGTAGAAGGAACGAAACTTTTCCTATCAGTTTTCAACCAAGTGATACGATTTGAATCTTCAAAATCGAGTTTTTTAAGAAACGATTCGCCAGCAATTTCGTACGCCCATAAGTCGTGGACATTTTCATACTCAACCGAGTATTCTCGAAAAGTTCCCTCAGGGTGGAAGATGGTTTCAAACCCTACAAGGGCTGTACCGTTAGGAGTTTCCACTTCTAAAACAATGTATAAAAAGGTATTAATCCAAGCAGTGGCGCCATGATATTTAGGCAATGATGTAGCGTCTTCATCCCTAAACCTATTTTCACTCAAAGCGTCCCTATTAAGGATTTCTGACAAAGAGAACGCAGCGGCCTTTAAATCAAAATGACGCTCTGATTCTACTGCCATTTCCATAAATCCAAAGTGGGAATATCTGTACTAAACCGGCTAGGAGCCTTGTCGCTCATTCCATGAGTGCCAGTATTGTGAACGGGATACATGGTAGTAATTCCGCGTGGCTCTGAAGCGTTTCCACGAGGTTTCGGCTCAACAATCGCACGGTATGCAAAAGATTTACCAGTGAGCTGGCAAACTGCTCCTACTGGATCAGAGCATTTGATTTGATAAACCATTTCTTCATATCTCATGGAAGGGCCTTGTGGCTCTCGTACACAAGAGTTATTAAGCACGGTTTTTATAGACCACAGACTCCAAATGTTGTGTTTATAAACAATTTTGTCGTATCCCCATGGTGCTCTGTCCGTCGTATTAAACCATCCACGACGCAGCAATATCAGCTTACCACACATATCCCTAGTTTCAAAAAGAAGTTCATCGGTGTAGTCATTACCTCCGGCAATTCCGCTGGCTTGTAGGGTAGGTGCATCTTGCTCGAGTCCTGCCCCAGGGAGGTACTCTGGGAAAAATTTTTCTAGCTGGAAACCATAAATTTTTCCTTTTTCAAAGGACTGCTGCTTCCACCCCTCTTGAAAATCTTGTGGATCTCCTGTGGGATACCCCTGACCTTCTCCGATTGCTTCTGCATACACCCATTGGAGTAGGACATCACCGGTGATAGCGTGAGCGCCGAATTTGGGGTGCCAAACCATAATTCCTTTTTGGAAAAGGTTGTATCGCCCGATCCCGTCAGGTGTTTTTTCTTCACTGCTGATAGGGAAACCTAAGGTACTCTTTTGGGCTCCCATGTCCTGCCATTTGTCATAGATTCGCCCCTGAATTCCTGCTTGTACTGCAGGAATGGAGTTTCGTGTGTAGATGTAGCCACCTTGGTATTTCTGCTTATACCAACTATCCCCAAGTGCGATATCATTAGTCATTGGGTACCCGAAGTGCCCGCGTTCCCAACCATGCTTTGCCCACACGACGGTTGCAGGAATGCTAACAGTATGAGCACCTGTCTTTGGGTGCCAATAGATAAACCCGTTGACGAATTCGGACCTTTTACCGATACCGTCAGGATTCGTTAGCTCGTTGCTTTTAGGAAACGTTAGAAAGCTTTTCGGTCCGCCAATGGAATCATAAAGTTCCCGGATTGCACCGCATACTTCAAAAGGAGAAGGCCAGTAAACTTTGCAACCTGGGGCAGAATTTAGGGTCGGGTTATCTTCTTCTTGCAGCTGTGCTTCTTTTGTTTCTGCAAGATCCGCCTCTTCTTTGGTGAAATCACCCGGTATTTCTTCCCTATCGCTACGCATTTCTCCAGGGCGTACAGTAGATTTCGGAGATTTCGTCGGAGTCCACTCGGAGACTTCTTCCGGTGAAAGTTCAGTCTCTACAGTTTCAGACGAGGCCCCCTTAGCCCACTCTGGCAGTACTGGAGTGGGGTATTCATCTGACGTTTCTTTACTGTCGATTTCCTCTACGGAATTTTCACTAGGATTAGCAGGAAAAGTATCCTGTGACACTGATGACGATAATGAATCAGAAAAAGATGATTGTGAGGTTACCCTCGTTTAGTGGACACCCGATTAGTGCGGATTTTGTGTCCGTAAGAGAGGATGTTCATTGTGAGTCAACAACGTCTGAAGTGCCCCAAGTTTTGTTCCTCGGCATGTGCCTTGATTTCTATTATTCCCTGTTGCGGGTTCTTCTTCCACAATTCGGTTTCCACCTCGGCTGGGGTTCGGTATCCCAGACTTTGATGAAGCTTTACCTCGTTCCACCATGACACCCACTCAAACGTGGCGATTTCTACCTCGACAACATCATCCCACCTGCGAGTATGGATCAGCTCGTTCTTGTAAGAGCCATTAACGTTTTCAGCCAGTGCATTGTCATTTCAGTCGCCAACTGTCCCAGTGGAAGCAGTGATCCCGTGCTGGGAAAGTCGCTGGTTGTAGACAACGCTGACGTACTATAAGCCGTGATCCGAATGGTGAATAAGACCTGTTGTTTCCCTCGCACACTTGGGTCGCTTGATTGAGTGCTTGCGGCGGCAATGCCTGAAGTGCGCATCGAGTCCGATTTCGTCCGGTTCCATTGGGGAGGTGACTATGCGCATATCAAAGTCTCCTATGCGGATTCGGCGGCCACTATTGAGGCAGCTTAAGAGTGAAGGCCTGACCCCCGTGGGGTTGCCCGCAAATCGTGGACACGTAGTGGAGCTACCTAGTGGTTAGGCAGCGATTTCTTTTCTGCTGGTGGTTAGGCTGGTGTGGTTCTCGAAATCGACGGGGCTGACCATCCCGAGGGCTTCAGTGCCGGCGTCGACGGTTGTAGACGACTTCAATCCAGTAGGCAACGGCCTTGCGGGCAGCATCGCGGGTTGGCCAGCGCTTCCGGTCGTAGAACTCGGTTTTCAGCGTCGACCAGAACGACTCGGCCATCGCGTTATCGAAGCACACCCCGGTACGCCCTACAGATTGAGCAATGCCCAGGTTGCGGCACACCTCCCAGAGCTTCTCGCTGGTAAATTGCGTCCCCCGGTCAGCGTGAAACACCAGCCCGTCAGGAACGTCACCACGGAAGCGTATGCGCCATCCGTAGGGCCCTTTCGACCAGGGAAGTATCTTGCACGCTATCCATAGCCCAGCCCAGCACCCTGCGGGAATGACCATCGCGGACCGCACATAAGTACAACCAGCCCTCGCCAGTGCGCAGGTAAGTAATATCTGACATCCACACCCGGTTAAGTTCACCGGTATCAAACATGCGCTTGACCAGGTCAGGAAGACTTGACTTACGCTTAGATTGAATCGTTGTCACCGGCACAAAAGCACGCGGTGAAATCCCTTCAATGGGTTGCGTCCTTTAGTGTGGTGTAACGCTTGCTGATGGTGAGCCCCGGAAATAGTGGGGCGGTCACCGTCAGTTAACCTTTCGACTCAACTACCACATCTCACCGAAAGGCATATGACGATGACCGCTGCACCACATTCTATCGACCCTGCAACCTACTTGGATGATCTGCTCGCTCAAGCCTCCCCTGACTTGATGCGCCAGATGCTGCAAGGGTTTATCAACCAAATCCTCTCCGCCCAGGCCGACACCGTCTGCGGCGCCGAATACGGCGTTGCCTCCATCGAACGCGTCAACCACCGCAATGGGTACCGCCACCGCGACCTTGACACCCGTGTCGGCACGATCGATGTCGCAGTACCGAAGTTGCGTCACGGCGCATTCTTCCCGGACTGGTTGTTAGAACGCCGTACGCGGGCAGAACGGGCCTTATCGACCGTCATTGCAACCTGCTACCTCAAAGGGGTTTCCACCCGCAGGATGAATGATCTAGTGGCAACACTAGGCATTGCCAACATGTCGAAATCCCAAGTTTCACGCATGTCAGAAGAACTCGACGAGATGGTCGCCGATTTCAAAAATCGTCCGCTCGATCCCGGCGGCTACGCCTACCTGTCCTGCGACGCGCTGACAATCAAAGTGCGCGAAGGCGGCCGTGTGGTCAAATGCTCAGTGCTGCTTGCCACTGGGGTCAACGCTGACGGGTATCGCGAGATGCTTGGCATGCATGTCGCCACCACGGAATCCAACGCGTCGTGGAAAGGCTTCTTCCAAGACTTAAAAGCTCGTGGGCTTTCCGATGTCTACTTGGTTACCAGTGATGCCCACGAAGGCATCCAGCACGCCATTTCCGAAGTGCTACCTGATGCGTCGTGGCAGCGGTGCCGCACCCATTTTGCGAAGAACCTTTACGAGAAGGTCCCGAAGACACAGTGGCCTATGGTCTCTGCAATGTTCCAGACCATCTTTCAACAACCAGATGCCCAATCCACCTGGTCCCAAGCCCGTGAGGTAGTCGATCTAATAGAGCCGAAGTTCCCGCAAGTTGCGACCTATCTGGAGGAATCACTCGATGAAGTACTGGCGTTTACCGCAGCCCCGAAGTCGGTGTGGTCGAAGGTCTGGTCGAATAACCCCACAGAACGGTTAAACCGGGAAATCCGCCGGCGCACCGATGTTGTGGGCATCTTCTGGAACCGTGAATCCATCATCCGGCTTGTCGGTGCGGTCCTAGCCGAGCAACACGACGATTGGATCCAACAAAAACGCTACATGTCACTGACCGCACTCGAACACACCAGACACCTCATGCACCGCACAGGAGACGCCAATGGTGACCACAACCAGCTAACCGCCTAACCAAACCCCGAACTTCATACCGAGCCGAAAGCACAAACGGCTACACCACTACACGGGACTTGACCCCTTCAATGCCCATCAGACGCATCCGCTTGGCCACAGTCTTACGATTTACACTGATCTGGTAGCGCTCGGCGAGTTCTGCGGTAATCCGCGGGGCACCATAGACCTCATCGGAGTCTTTCCAGATCTGATGAATCTTACGATCAACATCATCGTAAAAAGATATCCGATCATCTTTACCGGATAAGCGTTGCTGCTGCATATGGGCCCATTTGTAGTATCCAGACCGAGACACCTTCAACAAGCGTGCCATGCGCTTGATACTGAAATTCGCCTTGCTCTGGCTGCATCAATTCGAACTTTTCTGATCGCGTTGCTGTGCGGCGAAGAAGGCTGTCGCTTTTGACAAAAACTCGTTATCCATCTTGGCTTCTGCCAGCTCACGACGCAGACGAGCATTCTCAGCACGAAGATCCGCCTCGCTTAACCCATCAGAGGACCCTCGGCGTTGACGCTCATTTTTCACCCACCGACCTAAAAGGCCAGGTGCGACACCAATCTCCTTAGCCACATGAGCAATCGGGCGTTCTGACTCGATTACCAGGTTCGCGGCTTCACGCCGGTACTCCGGCGTGTATTTCTGACGTTGTTGACTCACAATGAACATCCTCTCTTACGGACACAAAATCCGCACTAATCGGGTGTCCACTAAACGAGGGTAACCTCACCCGGAAATGGACACGTTGGGGGTTAGGCCCCACCCCAATGTATGTGCTATCTGCGTATAACTCACCGTCAAGGCACACCGCAAGGATCTGTTTGAAGTTAGCCACAACAACGGGCTCCTTCCAGGCAGAAGTTGATGCGACACCAACGAATCGTGGTGTCGCCAACATCAACTATGAAAGAAAAACCCTGGCAGTACCAGGTACGCGTAACCCTGGTACCAACTACGCGGACTCACGGTACCAACTACCCCAAATCCACACACCCAATGATCCGCCGGGGGCAAACGTCAGTGACAAATGCGGCATACACAAAGCCTTTCTTCGTACGAACATACGTAATGTCGGCCACCCACAGCCTGTTCGGGCCCTGGGCTTTGAATTCACGCTCGACCAAGTCTGGGCGCAGATTCGGCACGTTGAGGTGTACGGGGTGTGATTGGTGATCCGCCTTTGCCTTTGCCAGAAACACCAGCCAGGCGCATCAGCCGGGCGGTTTGCTCACGACCGATGTCGATTCCGTCACGGTGAAGTGCATGCCACATTTTCCGCACGCCTAAGACACCGTCATTATCCCGATGAACAGCACCAATGCGTTCAACTAAAACAGCCGTCACGAAGGCGACGAGCATTTAACCCACGGGCTTTGGACTGGCGATAACCACGCGAGGTGATGAACCCACCAGCCCGGTTATTTTTCAACGCCGATGCAGATGAACTCGACAGAGAAATGATTCCGGTATTTATCGATGAACCGGATCATAACCGAGGCCTGGGGCCTGGTCATGAGGGGGCCTGACCCCCGGAAAGTAGACACGTCGGGGGTTAGCTATGCTGCTTTGGTCAGTGTAGCCGATGTGAGTGCTTCGAAGTCGTCGGGGGCTAGAAGGTTGCACCAGGAGTGCCGTCTGCGCGTGTTGTAGCGCATACACCACCGGAAGACTTCTTGGCGGCAGACAATGGGATTGTCAAAGACTTTCCGATCACGCAAAACTTCACGCTTTAAGGCGGCATTAAAGGATTCTGTCAGGGCATTATCGGCACTTGTACCCACTGCTCCCATGGACTGGCGCACACCAAGATGGGCGCAGTGGTCCCTAAATGCCTGTGAGGTGTACACACTGCCGTGATCAGAATGGAAAATTGCCCCAGTAAGGCTTCCGCGGACTTTCCTGGCATGGGACAAAGCTTCGATAACCAGCGATACCCGCATGTGATCGGCCAGAGCATGGCCAACGAGTTTGCGCGAGTAGACGTCGATGACCGTAGCTAGGTACATATTCTTGCCGCCCTTACACGGCAGGTAGGTGATGTCGCCTACGTACACGTGGTTCGGCCTGTCAGCGCTGAATTTACGGCCTACTAAATCTGGCATGACGCGGTGGCCAGGCTTGCGCCTGGTGGTGATACACCGACGCCGCTTAGTAAAGCCTTTCAGCCCCATGGATTTCATGATGCGTGCGACCTTCTTGTGATTGATCGGAGGAAAGCCCGTATCGTCGTTGAGGCTTGCAGCGATGCGTTTAGCACCATAAAGCCCGTGCTCATCATCAAAAATGGTCTTAATTCTTGCACCAATAAGAGCATCGGAACACGTCTTTAACCTGCGATTTTCGCGGGTGTTGAGCCATTTGTAGAACGAGGATCGATTGAGCTTTAACACGTGGCACATCCGTGTGAGCCGAGTACTCGGTTCGGTGGTCATAGACAAACTGGAGGCGGATTACCAGCGTGTCTCTTCGGCAAAATATTTCGCGGCCTTGCGCAGGATATCGCGTTCTTCGCGCAGCTTAGAGACTTCTTTTTCTAGCTGGCGGATCCGTTCGGAATCAGTCGTCGCCTGGGCCTTGTCACGCAGGGTCTTCGTGCGGGCGCGTTTGCCGGTGCCGTACTGCTTGATCCAGGAATAAAGTGAGGAACGATTGACTCCAAGCTCTGCTGAAGCCGCGTGAAGTGAGAGGTCCTCATTGTTTTCGTAGAGGGCCACAGCATCACGTTTGAACTGTTCGGAGTACCTAGGCATGGTGGTAGATTACCTTTCTTCCCAACCCAACCGGGCTGGATATCAGGTGTCTACCAAACAGGGGTCAGGTCCCCTATCGGTGCCAAATGGTGCCAAATGGTGCCAAATGGTGCTACCCTAGTGTTATTGCCACCTGTTACGACAGGATCGGAAGAAGACCCTGGGACCCCAGCCGGACGACTGGACCCAGGGTCTTCGCCTGCCTCTAGAGGGAATCCGGGGTGGGACGGTTGAGGACCACTTTCTCGTGCAGCTTCTCCCAGTACTGCTCTTCCCCTAGATGGACGGAGTTCAGTGCTCCCAGAACGGCATCTGGAATCCAGAGCAGGGGATCATCGCCACCGCGTACGTGTCGCAGTCGGATGCCAGCACTTTGTCCCTGGCCCTGCAGGGCAACTATATGGGCGACGTCTCGCCTGTTTTGTGCTTCTTGCCGGCTTTCCAAAGTGACGTTGTGGACGTGCATCTCGGAGAGCTCGAAGTACATCTGCTCCAAGCATTTCCTGCGGTGCCTCTCCGTCTTCTTGCTCACTTCACTCTGGTGGGTGATGATCGCTTGCATGGAGTCGATCTCAGAAAGGGTGTCCACGATTTTTCGGCGTCGGCTATTACGTTCGTCGGTCCAGTGAAGTTTGACCTGGCCAGGAAGTCGTAGTGGACGCAGCTCCTCGCGTATTTTTTCCAAGTCTTGAGTGTCGATGATGGCTGCACACACCAGGTACTCCTGCCGGTCTGGGGGTCTAAGGGCGGAGGACTCATCGATGTAGGCGACTAGCTGTGATTCCACCCTGAAATTGTAGCCTAGCCTTCAAAGACAACTTCCATATGACGGGATGCAAGCCACGATCGCTGTGGTCAGAAAACAGCCACCAGGGAACTAGACAGCCGTTGTCTGTGTATAAGGAGAAGAAGGTGCTTTGACCACCAAGACGCTATCCGCTTTTCGGCTGTAGCAGTTCCGTGACGAGATGATACTCAACGAAACAGCCTTGTTGTTTTCGAAGCGAGGACGGGCGGGGGGACGATCGGTGAATAATGATTCTATGGGAAAGAATCCAAGTCGGCCCTCGCGCCACACTCGCCGGAAACAGCAGCGGTTAGACCGCGGTTTTACACTCACGGTGGGAGCCGCTCCCACCAGTAGACGTGCTAGTGGTGCGGTTGTCTTGCACAATGAACTCCGCCTTGTTCGGAGCTCATTGTTATATGCCGATCAGGTTGATCTGATCGCGCCTGCCGCGTCTTTGCTGTGGACGTTTCCCCTCTACGTGGATTAGATCCAGACAATGTGTGGGAAACGGTTGCGGATCTTCCACCAGAGGCATTGCAGCGTCTGGGAGTGGAAGAATCTGAGGTGCCGTTGCCGGTCTTCCGCCAGATGATGCGCAGCCTGGGAAGATGCTCGTCGATGGACCCAAAGCGTGTGGAAGGCGAAAGGCTGTGGCGGCCGGCCATCCAGGAGATACTCCGAGGTGTCGAAGAGACTTTCAGTCATCCGCCCTCGACGAGACGCTTCCTAGTGACATTGAAGAGCTATGGCGAGACGAAGTGCGCCCTACTCTTATAGATATACGGAAAACAGTGAAGGGCTCCCGGATAGCCAAAGAAACTGGTCTATGCCTAGCAACTCAAGGGTACGGTATTCCGACCATCACAGTCACTCTCACCAGCCTGAGCAGCGTTGCCGACCTCCTCCCCACTTCAGCCGCAGCGATGGCGGCTTCATTGCGGATTGCAGCTGCTGGGGCGAGGGAAGCAGTTGAGGCGAGAGCGGCCAAGAAGAAACATGAGCTGGTGTATCTGTTAGACCTTAACAAGAAACTGGGGAACTTCGGACTCGATTAATTACTCCCGTTCGAATGTACGGTAGAGGATGGTTCGGTTGACGTTGTACTCGCGGGCAAGCTTGGTCTTGGGCACTCCCACGGCGGTTTTCTCTCGGAAATACCTGACTTCCTTGTCTGTGAGTTTCTTTGCTCTTCTTTCTTATTTTCTGACTGCCTTGGCCAGGGCGATGGGACCTGACCCCTGTTTGGTGGACACCTGATATCCAGCCCAGTCGGGCTGGAAGAAAGGTAATCTACCACCATGTCCAGGTACTCCGAACAGTTCAAACGCGATGCCGTGGCCCTCTACGAAAACAATGAGGACCTCTCACTGAACTCAGCATCAGCAGAGCTCGGTATCAACCGTGCCTCGCTGCATTCTTGGATCAAGAAGTACGGCACCGGCAAACGTGCCCGCACAAAAAGCATGCGCGACAAGGTCCAAGCAGCGAATGATTCCGAACGGATCCGCCAGTTAGAAAAAGAGAACGCAAAGCTGCGCGAAGAACGTGACATCCTGCGCAAGGCCGCGAAATATTTTGCCGAAGAGACTCACTGGTGATCCGCTTCCAGTTTGTCTATGACCACCGAACCGAATTCTCGGTTAAGCGGATGTGCCAGGTGTTAAAGCTCAATCGCTCCTCGTTCTACAAATGGGTGCAAACCCGCGAAGAACGCAGGTTAAAGACGTGTTCGGATGCTCTTATTGGTGCAAGAATCAAGACCATCTTCGATGATGAATACGGGCTTTATGGTGCTAAACGCATCGCTGCAAGCCTTAAAGCCGATACGAGCTTTGGCCCGATAAATCACAAGAAAGTCGCACGAATCATGAAATCCATGGGACTTAAAGGCTTTACCAAACGCCGCCGATGCGTCACTACCAGGCGTAAGCCTGGTCACCGCGTCATGCCAGATCTAGTAGGCCGCAGATTCACAGCTGACAGGCCAAACCACGTCTATGTAGGCGACATTACGTACCTGCCGTGTAAGGGCGGCAAGAACATGTACCTGGCCACGGTCATCGACGTCTACTCGCGCAAACTTGTCGGACATGCACTCGCCGATCACATGCGGGTATCACTGGTTATCGAAGCTTTGTCCCATGCCAGGAAAGTCCGCGGAAGCCTTAAAGGGGCAATTTTCCATTCTGATCACGGCAGCGTGTACACCTCACAAGCCTTTAGGAACTATTGCTCGTCGTTGGGTGTGCGCCAGTCTATGGGAGCGGTAGGAACGAGTGCTGATAACGCCCTAGCAGAATCGTTTAACGCCACGCTCAAGCGGGAAATCTTGCGTGACAGGAAAGTCTTTGACAATCCGATCTCCTGCCGCCAAGAAGTCTTCCGGTGGTGCATGCGCTACAACACACGCCGACGGCACTCCTGGTGCAATCTTTCAGCTCCTGACGTCTTTGAAGCCGAGAATTCAGCTACACTGACTAGAGCAGCATAGCTAACCCCCGACGTGTCCACTTTCCGGGGGTCAGGCCCATGCCCTCGGCCTGATGCTCATGAATCAAGGAGCGTTCAAACTTGGCAAAGGAGCCGAGGAGGTTGAGGGTCAACTGATCCTGTGAATCGGTGATATTCGGTAGATACATGACCCGTTCCTTAAGGAAGTTCGTGGACACGCCCTTGGCGAGGTGCGCCCTTCTCTCCGGAGGCGTAATCTGTGAAGACGCGGTCTACGTTTCCGATGGTCTCGAGTTGGCAATCCAGGTTCTGGTCCGCGGTCGAGACGCGGCAGTAGCCGATAGTGAGACCACCAGGGGATGAAGTATGTTGTGCCATGTTTAAGAATGTTGCACGCATCTGCTGAGAAATATCGTTCTTGGACTTATCGCAACAGCAGTTTTGAGCCTTATCGAACCTGTTGCTCTGGCGTACACCCTACCCACCACACCTGACACTAGGGGGTAAAACCACGACACCCCCACCACACATTCCCCCTGCTCGACAGAGTACACGTCGCAAATACAAGCAGGGGTGAAACACCAAGTAGTCCCCGAAACACCAACCACCCACAATTATTCGGGGTGATGGCCTTTCGGGGACTACCGTATAAACACTATTTTGTTGTTTTGTTGTTTGGTGTCGGCGGTGACTTACTCTCCCACAACCTCCCGGTTGCAGTACCATCAGCGCGTACAGGCTTAGCTTCCGGGTTCGGAATGGGACCGGGCGTTTCCCTGTAGCTATTAACCACCGACAAACCTATTAGAACACTACCCACCACATGTGTGTGTGGTGTTGTGTCAGATACTGCATAGTGGACGCGACACACGGAATGTGTACATTTTGTTTACTCGCTAAACAAGAACACTCTTCAACTTCCCTTAAACCACATGGTGTTCGGGGGTTGTTGTGGTGTGTTTGTTTTGGTCAATTAGTACCAGTAGCCTTCACACCTTACAGTGCTTCCAAGTCTGGCCTATCTACCCCATAGTCTTTAGGGGACCTCAAAAGAAACCTCATCTTAAAACAGGCTTCCCGCTTAGATGCTTTCAGCGGTTATCCCTTCCGTACGTAGCCAACCAGCGATACCCCTGGCGGGATAACTGGCACACTAGAGGTACGTCCGTCCCGGTCCTCTCGTACTAGGGACAGCCTTCTTCAAGTTTCAACGCGCGCGGCGGATAGAGACCGAACTGTCTCACGACGTTCTGAACCCAGCTCGCGTGCCGCTTTAATGGGCGAACAGCCCAACCCTTGGGACCTACTCCAGCCCCAGGATGCGACGAGCCGACATCGAGGTGCCAAACCATCCCGTCGATATGGACTCTTGGGGAAGATCAGCCTGTTATCCCCGGGGTACCTTTTATCCGTTGAGCGACACCACATCCACAAGTAGGTGCCGGATCACTAGTCCCGACTTTCGTCCCTGCTCGACATGTCTGTCTCACAGTCAAGCTCCCTTGTGCACTTACACTCACCACCTGATTGCCAACCAGGCTGAGGGAACCTTTGGGCGCCTCCGTTACATTTTGGGAGGCAACCGCCCCAGTTAAACTACCCACCAGGCACTGTCCCCAACCCAGATCATGGGCCAAGGTTAGATGCTCAATCCGATCAGAGTGGTATTTCAACAACGACTCCACCACCACTAGCGTGATAGCCTCAACGTCTCCCACCTATCCTACACAAACCGAACCAAACACCAATACCAAGCTATAGTGAAGGTCCCGGGGTCTTTTCGTCCTGCCGCGCGTAACGAGCATCTTTACTCGTAATGCAATTTCACCGGGCCTGTGGTCGAGACAGCAGAGAAGTCGTTACGCCATTCGTGCAGGTCGGAACTTACCCGACAAGGAATTTCGCTACCTTAGGATGGTTATAGTTACCACCGCCGTTTACTGGGGCTTAAATTCTCAGCTTCGCAACCACAAAGGTTACTAACCGGTCCTCTTAACCTTCCAGCACCGGGCAGGCGTCAGTCCATATACATCAACTTAACGTCTTCGCATGGACCTGTGTTTTTGATAAACAGTCGCTTCCCTCTATTCTCTGCGACCCCACAACACTCCAACCGCACAGGTCTTCACGTCACAGGGCCCCCCTTCTCCCGAAGTTACGGGGGCATTTTGCCGAATTCCTTAACCACAGTTCACCCGAACGCCTTAGTATCTTCAACCTGACCACCTGTGTCGGTTTAGGGTACGGGCCATACACACACTCGCTAGAGGCTTTTCTCGACAGTACAGGATCACCACCATCAACCCTTTTAGGGTCTACGCATCACGCCTCAACCACAAAGTGCGGCGGATTTACCTACCACACGGCCTACACGCTTACACCACCAATCCAATAAGTGGCGCGGCTACCTCACTGCGTCACCCCATCACTTGAACCACACATCAGGCCCCACGACATCAACACCACCAACACTCAAAAAAGTGAACAGGTAGCGTATCCGCAGTGGTTAGTATCCGTGCTTTATCATGGGCGCACATGTACGGGTACCAGAATATCAACTGGTTATCCATCGACTACGCCTGTCGGCCTCGCCTTAGGTCCCGACTCACCCTGGGAAGACGAACTTGACCCAGGAACCCTTAGTCATCCGGCGGTAAGGATTCTCACCTTACAATTCGTTACTCATGCCTGCATTCTCACTCGCACACAGTCCACGCCTCCTCACGGTAACGCTTCCACCCATGCACGACGCTCCCCTACCCAAACAACGTATGTTGCTTGCCGCGGCTTCGGCGGTGTACTTGAGCCCCACTACATTGTCGGCGCAGAACCACTCGACCAGTGAGCTATTACGCACTCTTTCAAGGATGGCTGCTTCTAAGCCAACCTCCTGGCTGTCTTCGCGATCCCACATCCTTTTCCACTTAGTACACCCTTAGGGGCCTTAACCGGCGATCTGGGCTGTTTCCCTCTCGACTATGAAGCTTATCCCCCACAGTCTCACTGCCGCACAACACAATTGATGGCATTCGGAGTTTGGCTGACATTGCTAAGATTGTAGTCCCGCTCAACCAACCAGTCGCTCTACCTCCACCAAGCTAAATGCGACGCTGCACCTAAATGCATTTCGGGGAGAACCAGCTATCACGGAGTTTGATTGGCCTTTCACCCCTACCCACAGCTCATCCCCGCAGTTTTCAACCTACGTGGGTTCGCGCCTCCACAACCTCTTACAGCTGCTTCACACTGGCCATGGGTAGATCACCCCGCTTCGGGTCCAGGACATGCCACTTATCACCCCATTAGGATTCGGTTTCCCTACGGCTACCCCACACGGGTTAACCTCGCGACATGCCGCTGACTCGCAGGCTCATTCTTCAAAAGGCACGCCATCACACACAAACAGGTGCTCTGACGGATTGTAAGCACATGGTTTCAGGAACTATTTCACTCCCCTCCCGGGGTACTTTTCACCATTCCCTCACGGTACTATCCACTATCGGTCACACTGAGTATTTAGGCTTACCGGGTGGTCCCGGCAGATTCACAACAGATTCCACGAGCCCGTTGCTACTCGGGAACCCAACAACCCCCACATCATCATCTTCAGCTACAGGACTCTCACCTACTCCGGTAGATCATTCCAAACCACTTCACCTAACAACAATGCACAGGGCGTGCCACTGGTAGATGACACAAAGCTAGGCCCCACAACACCGCACACACAACCCCTACCAGGTATCACATGCACACGGTTTAGCCTCATCCACGTTCGTTCGCCACTACTAGCAGAATCATTATTATTTTCTCCTCCTACGGGTACTGAGATGTTTCACTTCCCCGCGTAACCCCCACAACAGCTATGAATTCACTGAAGGGTAACCCCACATAACCAGGGCCAGGTTTCCCCATTCGGACATCCTCGGATCAACGCTTTATTGACAACTCCCCGAGGCTTAACGCAGCCTTACACGTCCTTCATCGGCTCAGCATGCCAAGGCATCCACCATGTGCCCTAAATAACGAACACACCAACCACCACACACAAACCACACAACACAAAGGTCACACAATCCGTATGCAGTGGCAACAAGTGAACTTGACAAAATAAACAAAAAGAAAAATCACATCACACACAAGACACCACAAGCACAAAAACAAGTGGCATCATGTGAGATGCTCGCGTCCACTATACAGTTCTCACACAACACCCCAACCAGCAACAAACACCACCACAACAGACGATGCTCATCAACCAGTCAGGCACACACAAAAGGGGATAATGCCCCAGACACCCAACAATGCACCAACGTACAATCAACACTCATTTTCGTATACATGGACACTTTTACGCATGTCACAAAGCACTGTCTCAACACTTAGACCTGCTGATTAAGGTGTATGTCCTACCCGGAATTTCCAAACATCGGTGGCAGCAGAACACTCGCCTACTCAACCACCAACCCACCATCAAACAACAGTGGGCAACCCACAACTGTGGGTCATGGCTGCAACTGCAGCCAAAATAAAAGCTCCTTAGAAAGGAGGTGATCCACCCGCACCTTCCGGTACGGGTACCTTGTTACGACTTCGTCCCAATCGCCGATCCCACCTTCGACGGCTCCCTAACACGTTTAGGCCACCGGCTTCGGGTGTTACCAACTTTCATGACGTGACGGGCGGTGTGTACAAGGCCCGGGAACGTATTCACCGCAGCATTGCTGATCTGCGATTACTAGCGACTCCGACTTCATGGGGTCGAGTTGCAGACCCCAATCCGAACTAAGGCCGGCTTTCAGCGATTCGCTCCACCTCACAGTGTCGCAGCGCGTTGTACCGACCATTGTAGCATGTGTGAAGCCCTGGACATAAGGGGCATGATGATTTGACGTCATCCCCACCTTCCTCCGAGTTAACCCCGGCAGTCTCTCATGAGTCCCCAACCAAATGCTGGCAACATAAGACAAGGGTTGCGCTCGTTGCGGGACTTAACCCAACATCTCACGACACGAGCTGACGACAACCATGCACCACCTGTACACCAACCACAAAGGGAAACTACATCTCTGCAGCGATCTGATGTATGTCAAGCCCAGGTAAGGTTCTTCGCGTTGCATCGAATTAATCCACATGCTCCGCCGCTTGTGCGGGCCCCCGTCAATTCCTTTGAGTTTTAGCCTTGCGGCCGTACTCCCCAGGCGGGGCGCTTAATGCGTTAGCTACGGCACGAAAGTCGTAGAAAGACCCTCACACCTAGCGCCCACCGTTTACGGCATGGACTACCAGGGTATCTAATCCTGTTCGCTACCCATGCTTTCGCTCCTCAGCGTCAGTAACTGCCCAGTAACCTGCCTTCGCCATCGGTGTTCCTCCTGATATCTGCGCATTTCACCGCTACACCAGGAATTCCAGTTACCCCTACAGCACTCAAGTTATGCCCGTATCGCCTGCACGCCCGGAGTTAAGCCCCAGAATTTCACAGACGACGCGACAAACCACCTACGAGCCCTTTACGCCCAGTAATTCCGGACAACGCTCGCACCCTACGTATTACCGCGGCTGCTGGCACGTAGTTAGCCGGTGCTTCTTATCTAGGTACCGTCACAAAAAGCTTCGTCCCTAGCGAAAGGAGTTTACAACCCGAAGGCCTTCATCCCCCACGCGGCGTCGCTGCATCAGGCTTGCGCCCATTGTGCAATATTCCCCACTGCTGCCTCCCGTAGGAGTCTGGGCCGTATCTCAGTCCCAATGTGGCCGTACACCCTCTCAGGCCGGCTACCCGTCGCCGCCTTGGTAGGCCATTACCCCACCAACAAGCTGATAGGCCGCGAGCTCATCCTACACCGAAAAAACTTTCCAACCACCACACTAAAGATGGCTCCTATCCGGTATTAGACCCAGTTTCCCAAGCTTATCCCGAAGTGCAGGGCAGATCACCCACGTGTTACTCACCCGTTCGCCACTCGAGTACCCTGCAAGCAGGGCCTTTCCGTTCGACTTGCATGTGTTAAGCACGCCGCCAGCGTTCGTCCTGAGCCAGGATCAAACTCTCCACAAAAAGAATTTCAGAACAACAAAATCCTGAAAAAGGCCGTGAAAAGCCCAAACCTAACCAAAAGAACAAACCACCACAAACCCACAAAAGCAGGCCCATGCTGGCGTCCAAAAATTACTGCAAAGAAAAAATATACTGCCTCCCCAACCCGACGGGGCAAAAAAGGGAGACAAAAAGTTGAACACAATCACATGCCAACCAATCCATCAATGCAGCCGAAACACTAAACAGTATTCAAAAAGATGCGTATTCCAACACCTTACCGGCACACACCAACCAACAAACCACCATTAGGTTCGCCGGCCAACAGACCAATCAACACACAACCATGCACACAAAAATAAAAAATAAGTACATTGGCACACTATTGAGTTCTCAGACATCGTCACCACACAACAGCTACATGCTCAAAAGCATGGAACTCGTTGCGAGTAAAAATTGTTTTTGTCAGGGCCTGTTTTCCTATCGCCGCTTCAGCCAGAAACAATTTCTTGTCTCTGTGGGGCGCTGTCGGTCGCGCTGACTCGTATTAAGTTACACACCGCTTTAAACTTTCACAAACTCGCTGGTCAGCACGAATTTCGGACACTTTTATTTCATGCCAAGCCAGCCCGCAAGGCCTTTCTCCCACAGGCTGCTTATGCGGCGTGCGTACATCGGCAGGGTTACGGCCCATACGGCGTAGATGCCAAGGCTTATAAACATCCCCACCGCGGCCGAGACATAGCCTTGGGCGAAAAGCCAGACCAGCACTGCGATACCGAGGAGGTACGCGACAAAAACTCCAAGAGTCCTCTTCTCTAGGAACTCGAGGTACGTAAGCCCAGGTACGGTGACGGCCGCGATTGCGGTGATACCGGCGGCGACCTCGATTGTGTTCCCCCAGAAGGAAAGGGCTAACCCTACGGCGGCGCAACCAAGGACGAAGATGAGCCCAGTCGCTGCAGTCATGGTCGCCCAGCGGCGGCGCGTGCCGCCGAACGTGACGTAATCCCTGAGCGTATCCCGCAATATGCCCATGGGCTGGCTGATGAAAACGGCGGAGAGTGCCCAAGCAATGAAAGCGATGAATTCCATCGGCTCCCACCGCCAGCTGAGTAGCGAGAGGACAACGTTGATGGCGAAGAAGCCAACCACTAAGAGCCAGATACGGATCTGGCGGCGGTATACAGCCTGCGCGTCGAGCGTCGGCGGGAAACGCCCAAGCTTGGATGCAATTCCCAAAGGGGTCGTCGAGTAGCCCGTCCTGGTTGGGGTTGGTTCGCGCCACAGTGCCCATGCCAATGCCGCCGCATAAACAGCCAACGCCCACCAGCCCTGCCGTGCAGCCGTTCCTGCCATGGCCACGACAGCGAAAACCGTGACTATAATCCGGCGATGTTCATTCCATATCTGTGAGCTCAGGCCTAGTACTTGGTACTTATCAAAACTGGGTTGATACGTCAGGATGGGCACAAGGGGCAAGAGCAAGGTGACAGTTCCCCACTTTTCGCCAAAAAGTACGGGGTAAACCGCAATGAAGAAGAGGACTGTAACCCAAACCCATTCCGTTGTGTGCCATAGAAGTTTCATGACTGCTCCTCCAATGCTCGGACAGCCTTTTCAAGTGATACCTCTGCTACCCGGAGATGATGTTCGTTGGCATAGCGGAAGACGGGATCGGGCGAGGTAGTGCGGGCATCGACAAGCACCTGGTCTCCCAGGCTGGTTGAAGCGCGCTCCAATACCGGCAGGTCCAGTGCGGAAACGGCCGCGGAGATCGCCTCTTCGGGCCCGCTGATTTCCAGGAAAGAATCAACAAATTCATCTACGGGGCCGCTAATGGGGTGCTCCCCCATGAGGGAAATGGTGTCCAGCAAGCCCTCTATCTCGTTGAGGTGATGGGTGGATACCACGATGGTGCGACCATGTTCTTCCCGGAGTACCTGGTAAAAGAGTTCGCGGCGCGGCAGGTCGAGGCCCAGATAAGGCTCGTCCAGAAGCATTATTTCGCAGCCAGAGGCAACGGCGAAGACAAATCCCAACGCCGATTTTTGCCCGCGCGAGAGCGCAGAATACGCCTTATTGGGGATGTCGAAGCGCGCGATGAGGTCTTCGTAGCGCTCAGCATTCCAGTTGGGCCACCGCGCTTGGCCAACGGCGCCGAGCTTCTTGCTGCCCCACGAATCCGGCAGCGGATTGTCGATGCCCATGAGGATCACCCGGTTGAGCACGGATTGGTTATCAAAGGGCTGGCGGTCAAAGACCGTGATGCGGCCGGATTGAATTTGGCCGGCGATTTTTCGCAATAAGGTGGTCTTGCCAATTCCGTTGCGGCCGACCAAGCCATGGGTAAGGCCTGCGGAAAAGGTGAAATCGCGGGTAGTAATCATGAGTACATTCCTCTGCTTTCTGCAACCCGATCGAAAAGGTCATGGAGCTGGGCCCGGTTGTAGCCCAGGCGCACTGCTTCATCGACAAGCGGGGCCATATACTCCGCGGCAAAGTCACCTCGCCTGCGCTCGCGAATGGCACCCGATGCACCCTCGGCCACAAACATGCCGATGCCCCGCCGCTTTTCCAGCACCCCTAAGTCCACCAAGAGAGTGATCCCCTTCCGCGCGGTTGCGGGGTTGATGTTGTGGAAATCCGCCAACTCATTGGTGGAAGGTGCCTTATCGCCCTCCGCCAGAGTGCCGTCCACAATGGTGTCTTCCACCAAGGACGCAATCTGCCGAAAGAGCGGCTGCGTGGAGTTATCCATCATCACCTTCGGCTCGTTAGTTACTTAATTAGTTGTGTAACTAACCATATAACACACTTGCCGACGCCGCAATGGTCACCGAATTCTTTTCATTTGCGGCCAATATGCTGGGAATTAGCGAATTCTGATCGACGTTTCGGGGTGAATAAGGCACACTGGGGGTAACAAAGAATTTTATTTAGAACAATTAGAACGGAACTTAGGAGCCATGCTTGAACGCACACTTGTCTTTGTCGATACCTCATACCTGCTCGCGAGCTTTTATAACTCCTGGGAAACGGGGGCTCGCGCGCAGCTAGAAATCGATCTGCCCGAGGTGGTCAGCACCATGGGCGGGATGATCGAGGAGCAATTAGGCAACCCGATTCAGCGCCAATACTGGTACGACGGAATCCCGGATACCGGTCCACACCGCTACCAACGCGCCCTTCGCACCTGCGAGGGCGTGCAATTGCGCACGGGACAACTCATTGAATGGGGTGAGCGACGCACCCAAAAGGGCGTCGACACCCGGCTTGTGGCCGATATGGTCATGGCCGCCGTGAAGAACCAGTTCACCGACTTCGTGCTGGTCAGCGGCGATGCTGACATGATCCCCGGCGCGCAGACCGCCGTAGACAATGGCATCCGCGTGCACCTGTACGGCTTTGGCTGGGACTCGATGTCCGCAGCGCTGCGCCATACGTGTGATTCCACCACCATCTTGGATCCGCGCGAGGACTTCGCGGATTCCATGGAGCTGCAGGTCCTCGAGGGACCGCTTCCCCCAGTTGTGCGCGATGCAGCGCAGAAGGCAGAGGGAGCAGAAGAGGAGCTTCCGGGCACCGAACACTGCGACGAGTGCGAAGAGCCCTCCGAGGTAGAAACCGCATTCGGCACCCCAGAAAAGCCCACGCCGGCACCTACCCCAAAGCCCGCGCCGCCTCAAAGCGCACAGCAGGCTGCGCCACCAGCCCAACAAGAGCAGGAAAAGCCCGCCGCGGAAGAGGCCGAGGCTACCGATCAAGCAGCACCAAAGCCTGCGCCGAAACCGTCAATGATGGCACCGCGGCGCAAGCTGCGCTCGAAGTACGTCCCGCTGCCAGAAGAGGTCTGGAGCTCTGCCGGGTTCCAGTCACCATTCGATGTGGGCCAGCAATACGCATCATGGTGGTTTGATAATGCCGCCAACTCAGAGCAGCGCGACCAAGCCCACTTACTGTCTGGCGGCGGATTGCCACCGGAGATCGACCGCCCGCTGCTGCAGTTCGCCTGCGAAACCCTGCATGAATACACCCTGACGGAAACCCAGCGCGTGAACTTACGCGATGGGTTCCACTCAGGAATCCGCGGCGTGCTAATTAATATCCGCCGCGAGAATTAATCCCCGGATTCGATTTCCTTCTTCTTGGCCATATCGGCGCGCAGCGCATCGAGCCGCGCGCTGGCCTTCATATCGTTGCCGGCCGCTTGAATCTCGCTCATGCGGTCGCCGCCGGTTGCCTGCTGCAATTCTTGTGCACCAAGGGCATCAGCATAGCGCTTTTCAATCTTGGCGCGGACGGAGTCCAGGCTCGGCACGGAATCGTCGGGCTTGAGCTCGTTCATGGAATCAAGCGCTTCCGCGTTCTTTTCCTGCATTGCAGCCTGATCCGCCTGCGCTTCTAGCTGGCTGACCTGTGCCAGCTGCTCCTTCAGGCGGGCCTCGGACTGTTTTTGCTGGTTCTTGGCCTGTTCAGCCGCCTGCTCCGCCGCCGCGTACTGCTGCTTGACGTCTTCCAGTTCCTGTTCCACCGCAACGAGCTGGGAGGCCACTACCTCAGCGGCTTGGTTGTACTCATTCGCCTTCTGTGGGTCCTCGGCGGAATCCGCAAGCTCCAATGCGCGCTGGGTTTGGGATTGGTAATCCTGCTGGGACTTCACCAGGCGGTTCATCTGCATTTCCAACTGAGACTTGTGCCCGATAATCTCTGCCGCATGATCCGAGATTTCCTGGTGCTGTGCCTTGGCGGCCTTGACCGCCTGCTGGATTTGGACCTTTGGATCGGCGTTCTCATCAATCTTTTGATCGAGAGAACTCATCACGTACTTCCAGCCCTTGCTGAAGGGGTTAGCCATCACAATCTCCTTTGGTCATAAAAAAGACGCTTTCTAGCGAGTTTAGCGATACTCACCAGAAAGCGCCGTGGAAGCTCTGAAAATTCAGATTCTATGCCTGCTGTGCGTTCTGCTCTTCAACCTGGCGGCGAACCTCAGCCATGTCCAGGTCCTTGACCTGCTTGAGCAGATCCTCCAGTGCTGCGGGCGGCAGTGCGCCGGCCTCACGGAAGACGAGGATGCCATCGCGGAAGATCATCAGGGTAGGAATGGACTGAATCTGCAGCGCGGATGCAAGGCCCTGGTTTGCCTCGGTGTCCAGCTTGGCAAAGGTAGCATCCGTGTGCTCCTCGGATGCCTTCTCGTAGACAGGGGCAAAGCGCTTACATGGGCCGCACCAGTCCGCCCAGGCATCGACAAGCGTAATGCCTTCGCCGGTTACGGTCTGTTCAAAGTTCTCTTCAGTGACATCGATAGTAGCCATACTCGTTGTAACTCCTTTACATTGTGGTTTATTCCCCACCGTACCTAAATTTCTTCCTTGCCTGATACCCCTAGGGGGTATAGCATGGAAGCATAAGCAATCGAGAAAGGATGATAGTCATGGCAACGAAGAACTACACCGTAGAAGGAATGAGCTGCGGACACTGTGAAATGTCCATCCGCGAAGAGGTAGGCGAAATCGCCGGTGTGGACGCAGTTTCCGCAGACCACACCACCGGCGCAGTGTCTGTCTCCGGTAGCGATTTCACCGATGAGCAAGTGGCCGCAGCCGTAGCCGAAGCCGGATACACCCTGAAGTAGGCGAATACTATGTCACACGTTGATCTCGGGGTCTCGGGCATGACCTGCACGTCCTGCTCTTCCCGGGTAGAACGCAAGCTCAACAAGGTAGACGGCGTTGAGGCGAGCGTTAACTTCGCCACCGAATCCGCCTCTATTGAGTTCGATCCGGAGACTTCTACGCCTGCGGATCTGATCGAGGTCGTCGAAGGCGCCGGATACAGCGCCTTCGATATGTCCGGCAGCGATGACGGCGACCAGGGCGGGGACGCAGACGCAGAGGGCACGCCGGTTGATGATGCCCGCGCTGCCGAACAACAGAGCCTGCTGCGGCGCACCATCATCTCCGCGGTATTGTCTGCCCCCATCATGGTCGTCTCCATGGTGCCTGCCCTCCAGTTCCAGAACTGGCAGTGGGCCTGCGCCATGCTGGCCACCATCGTCTTCATCTTTGGTGGCGCCCCCTTCCACTCCGCTACGTGGACCAACCTGAAGCACGGCTCGTTCACCATGGATACCTTGATTTCCATGGGTACCTCGGCCGCCTACCTGTGGTCCCTGTACGCGCTATTCTTTGGCAACGCCGGCGAGCCCGGCATGACGATGAGCATGTCGTGGTCCTCCAGCTCGGCCGAGATGGACCATATCTACTTTGAGTCCGTGGGAATGGTCATTACCTTCCTGCTCCTCGGCCGCTGGTTCGAGGTCAAGGCCAAGGGGCAATCGTCCGAGGCGCTGCGCACCCTGCTATCCATGGGCGCGAAGGAAGCCTCCGTGCTGCGGGATGGCAAGGAAAAGCGCATCCCCATCTCCCAATTGCAGGTGGGCGATGTCTTCGTCGTTCGCCCAGGCGAAAAGATTGCCACCGATGGTGAGGTCGTCTCCGGCAATTCTGCAGTCGATGCCTCCATGATCACCGGTGAATCCGTCCCGGAAGAAGTGGGCGTGGGCGATACCGTTACCGGCGCCACCATTAACGCTTCCGGCAAATTGGAAGTAAAGGCCACTCAGGTGGGCGAAGACACGGTCCTTTCCCAAATGGCCACCTTGGTCACCAACGCGCAGGCCTCCAAGGCTCCCGTGCAGCGCCTGGTGGACCGCATCGCGCAGGTCTTCGTGCCGGTAGTCATCGGCATTTCCGTCCTCACGCTGCTGGTACACCTCATCTTTGGCGGCGTGGCACCGGCATTTATCGCCGCTGTCTCCGTGCTGATCATCGCCTGCCCCTGCGCGCTGGGCCTTGCTACCCCAACCGCCATCTTGGTCGGCACGGGACGCGGTGCCCAGCTGGGCTTGCTCATCAAGGGCCCGGAGATCCTTGAGTCCACCAAGCAGGTCGATACCATCGTGATGGATAAGACCGGCACGGTGACCGCCGGGGAAATGTCCGTTACGGCCGTGCATGGCGATGTCCTCGAGTACGCCGCCGCCGTCGAGCGGAACTCCGAGCACCCCATCGCCCAGGCCATTGCCCGTGAGCGCGACGTGGAGCCCGGTACCGATTTTTCCACCAGCACCGCTGGTGTGGAAGCGACGGTGGATGGGGTCCGCGTGGGCGTCGGCAAGCCGCGTGGGAGCCTCGGCCAATACGAAGGCGCATTCCGCGAGGCCGAGGCAGCTGGTGCCACCCCGGTGGCGGTGTACCTCGACGATAAACTCGCTGGCCTCATTGAGGTCCGCGATACCGTCAAGCCCACCTCCGCTGAGGCCGTCCAGCAGATGAAGCAGCTGGGCCTGACCCCGCACCTGCTGACCGGCGATAACGAGGGCGCTGCGAAGCGCGTGGCCGAGGAAGTTGGCATTACCGAGGTTACGGCCGGCGTGATTCCGGAGGAAAAGGTCGACGTCATCAAGAAGCTGCAGTCCGAGGGACACAATGTGGCGATGGTTGGTGACGGCGTCAACGATGCCGCGGCCTTGGCCCAAGCGGACCTTGGCTTGGCGATGGGCGCCGGTACCGACGTTGCCATCGAGGCCTCCGATATCACCTTGATGAATGGGGACCTGCGGTCCGCAGCCGATGCCATTCGCCTATCCCGCCGCACGCTGCAGATCATTAAGGGCAACCTGTTCTGGGCCTTTGCCTATAATATTATTCTCATCCCCGTAGCGGCCTTTGGCCTGCTCAACCCGCTATTTGCCGGCATCGCTATGGCATTGAGTTCCGTATTCGTCGTCTCCAATTCCCTGCGTCTCCGGAAATTTTCTAGCCAGCGCTATGATTAGCGCATGCTCAGCCGCAATGAACGATTAGACCGGCTCCCGGTCACCAGCAAACACAAGCGCCTACTCTTGGGCTCCGGCCTAGGGTGGGCGCTCGATGCTATGGATGTGGGGCTTATTTCCTTCATCATGGCCGCCCTGGCCGTGCATTGGGATTTGAGCAGCACCCAAACCTCCTGGCTCGCCTCTGTTGGCTTCCTCGGCATGGCTCTGGGCGCGACATTCGGCGGGCTCCTTGCGGATAAATACGGCCGCCGCCACGTCTTCTCCCTTACCCTCTTGGTCTATGGCCTGGCCACCGGCGCCTCCGCCCTGGCCGGTGGGCTGACCATGCTTATCATCTTCCGCTTCATCGTTGGGCTCGGCTTGGGCGCGGAGCTGCCGGTCGCCTCCACGCTCATCTCCGAGTTCTCGCCGCGCCGCATCCGCGGGCGCATGGTGGTCCTGCTCGAGGCCTTCTGGGCGCTCGGCTGGATCCTCGCCGCGCTCATCGGCACCTTCATCGTTGGTGCCGGCGAGAACGGCTGGCGTTGGGGCTTTGCCGTGGGGCTCATCCCCGCGGCCTATTCGGTCTACGTGCGCCTAGGCTTGCCGGAATCGGTGCGTTTCCTCGAATCCAAGGGGCGCCACGCAGAAGCCGAAAAGATTGTGGTGTCCTTCGAAGAAGCCGCCGCGGGCCAGCCGCTTGACGATGTCCACCCGGAACCCACCGCCTCTACCGAGACCTCCATTTGGGGGCCGGGCCTGCGCCGCCGCACGGCGGCGCTGTGGACCATTTGGTTTTGCGTTAATTTTTCCTATTACGGCGCCTTCATCTGGATTCCGTCCCTGCTGGTTGCCGATGGTTTCTCGCTCGTAAAATCCTTCAGCTTCACCCTCATCATTACCCTGGCACAGCTGCCGGGCTACGCCACCGCCGCCTGGCTCATTGAGGTCTGGGGCCGGCGGATCACCCTCGCCGTGTTCTTGGTCGGCTCCGCTATCTCGGCCGGGCTCTACGGCACCGCGAGCTCCGAGGTATCCATCATCATCGCCGGGTGCCTATTGTCCTTCTTCAACCTCGGTGCCTGGGGTGCCCTGTATGCCATCGGTCCCGAGCTCTACCCCACCGCGCTGCGCGGCCGCGGTACGGGCGCCGCGGCGGGGTTTGGCCGCATCGCCTCGATCGTCGCACCGCTCGTTGTGCCGCCACTGATCGCGGCGACCGGCGCTGGATTCCTCTTCGTTCTCTTTGCGGCCGCATTCGCCATCGCCGCCGTTGCGGCATTTACTTTGCCTGAGCTGAAAGGTAAGGCCCTTGCTCGATAAAATAGCCCTCAGCGCCTGGATCGGCGTCATGGTGGCACTGACTACCCTGAAGGCCTTCTTCCAGATCGGTTACCTGTGGAAGCCTGAAAACCAACGCGTCCGCGAGCTCCACTTAGTTCCCCTCGATGAATTCTCCGGCAATAGTTGGTTTGCCCCGCTTTTTGAATACGCTGGTAATACCGCCTTCTTCATCCCCTTCGGGCTCTTGGTATTCACGCTATGCCGTTCCGTGAAGGTATCGACGGCCTGGGGATTCGCGCTGAGTTTAACCCTGGAGACGGCCCAATATGCCTTCGCGCTGGGCCGCACGGATATCGACGATCTGCTGTTTAATACCCTCGGCGCGCTCATCGGTGCAGTAATCGCCTACTGGTGCGGCCAACGCTTCTTCCCGGTTTGGCGGTGGCTTTCCCTGGCCGCGGCCGCGGTCTTTATCGTGCTTGTAATTCTAGGTCCCCGATTAGGAGACCCCGCCGCCGTCGTGGACCTATAAGCCCTTTATCCGTGCGCCATGTTGACGAACTTGGAGTAGTGCAGCTGGTGGGCCACCTGCACCGTATCAATGGGCCCGCCGCGGTGCTTGGCCAAGATAATATCCGCTTCACCGGCGCGCTCGTTATCGCGGTCCTGCGAGTCTGGGCGGTACAGCAGCATCACCATATCGGCGTCCTGCTCCAAGGAACCGGACTCACGCAGGTCAGCCAATTGCGGCTTCTTGTCATTACGGGCTTCAGGCCCACGGTTCAGCTGCGAGATGGCAATCACCGGCACCTCAAGTTCCTTGGCCAATAGCTTGAGCTGGCGCGAGAACTCCGAGACCTCTTGCTGGCGCGACTCCACCTTTTTGCCCGAAGACATCAGCTGGAGATAGTCCAAGACGATGAGGTCGAGGCCATGCTGCTGCTTGAGCCTGCGGGCCTTAGAGCGAATCTCCATCATGGTGAGGTTCGGGGAATCATCAATGAATAGCGGCGCATCTTGAATGCGGTTAAGCGTGTCATCGATCTTCGCCCAATCTTCAGTGGAGACCCCACCACTGCGCATATCGGTGAGCTTGACCTCGGATTCCGCGGAGAGCAGGCGCATCACGATCTCTGAGGCGGACATTTCCAAGGAAAAGATGACGGAAGACTTGCCATGCTGCAGCGAGCACGAGCGAATGAAGTCCATCGCTAGCGTGGACTTACCCACTCCGGGTCGCGCCGCAACGATGATCATCTGTCCCGCGTGCAAGCCATTAGTGAGCTTATCTAGGTCAATGAAACCTGTGGGCACACCCAATTCAACGCCACCGGCCTGCTGCAGCGCCGCCAACTCATCAATGGTCGGATCAATCAGATCCCCCAGCACGCGGTAGTCTTCAGCGGTCTTGCGCTGGGCGATGGCAAATACTTCCTGCTGGGCCCGGTCGATCACCGATTCAATCTCAGCATCCTCCGTGCCCGAAAAGCCCAGTTGGACCACGCGCGTACCGGCATCCACGAGCCGGCGCAGGACGGCCTTCTCCGCCACAATTTCCGCATAATAGCGGGCATTGGCAGCGGTAGGAACCGTAGCCAACAGGGTGTGCAAGTAGGGCGCACCACCAACGCGCTCGAGGTTATTAAACCTATCCAACCGCGAGGAAAGGATAAGCGGGTCAATGTCTTGGCCCGCCGCGTAAAGGTCCAGCATCGCGCCATAAATTAGCGCGTGGGCCGGATAATAAAAGTCATCGGGCTCGAGCTCTTCAATAACTTCCATGACCGTATTGGGGCTAAGCAGCATTGCACCCAATACGCCTTGCTCGGCTTCCCGGTCCGACGGCGGCTGGCGATACTCCTCGTAACGCTGCGGTTGGTCCTGTTGGTACCGCGGCCGGCGCGCTACGGCGTTGTCCGGTGCCGGTGGTTCCGGTGGAAGCTGTTCATCATCAAAGCTCGCGTTGGTCATGTGTCCCCCTTGGTGTCCGTGAAGCGACCTTGTGTAACGCTGTCCAAGTGTAGACCAGCGTCCAGGCACTACCCGCCTGGGTATAACTTCCACAGTTATCCACAAGGGCTTGTGGAATTACCAGGTAGTCCAATCATCGCTTTCCATTGACCGAGGTCACGGCTGTGGATAACTTGCCACCTTTCTGACCTGCGGTGATCATAATCGCTGGTCAGGAAGTTATTTGGAGGTGTGAAAATTGCCACACGATAGTGGAATATGGCCTGTGACCAGCGGCTAAGGCAAGCAAAAATCTTGGTGGGAAAGAACGCCGAATTCCACATTCATTCACAGATTTTCACAGTTATCCACAGGCCAATTGGGCAGGCAAAAGGCCCCAAGAATTCTCCACCTCACATAGAGAATTCGTGGGGCCTTAAGCCGTGCTGTTGTCTTTGGGTCTGTGGACCGTCGTGCGCTGCTTAGGCAGCGACGACCGAGAAGTTCACCTTGCCGAGCACGTCAGCGTGTAGCTTCAGCTCGACCTGGTAGTTGCCGGTCTTCTTGACCAGGCCCTTGGGCATATCAACGATACGCTTATCCAAGTTAGGGCCACCGGCCTTGGAGACGGCCTTGACAATGTCTTCTGCGTTAACGGAACCGAAGAGCTTGCCGGAAGTGGAGGTCTTAACCTTGACCTCAACGTTCGTCAGCTGCTCAAGCTGGTTGCGGACCTCGCGTGCGTGGTCCAGGTCGCGAATTTCGCGAGCTTCCTGGGCGCGCTTGATGCCCTCAATCTGCTTCTCAGCGCCGCGGGAAGCCACGATGGCCAAGCCGCGGGGAAGCAGGTAATTACGTCCGTAGCCGTCCTTAACCTCAACAATTTCGCCAGCGGCGCCGAGGTTCTCAACGGCAGCGGTGAGGATCAGCTTCATGATCCCTGCCTTTCAATTGAGTTAGTTGAATAGTTGCGGGTGACAGACTTAGAACGGGGGTTCAGAATCAGCGCCTCCGAAACCACCAGCTGGCGGTGCGGAGTTCCACGGATCCTCTGCAGGAGCCTGGTTCTGCTGCTGCGACTGCTGCTGTTGCTGTCCTCCAAAGCCGCCCTGATTATTGTTATTCGAGCGCTGCTGCTGGCCGCCGCCATAGTTGCCGCCACCCTCACGGGGATTGCGGTTTACCTGTGCGGTGGCGTAGCGGAGCGACGGACCGACCTCATCGACGTCGATCTCAAACACGGTGCGGTTTTCACCCTCGCGGGTCTGGAAGGAACGCTGCTTCAAGCGGCCGGTAACGATGATGCGCATGCCCTTGCTCAGGGTCTCGGCGACGTTCTCCGCCGCCTGGCGCCATACGTTGCAGGTCAGGAACATAGCTTCGCCGTCTTCCCACTGGTTCGTCTGCGAATTATAGCGACGAGGCGTGGAGGCGACGCGGAAGTTAGCTACCGCCGCACCCGCCGGGGTGAAGCGAAGCTCGGGGTCAGCAACTATGTTGCCCACCACCGTAATATTGGTATCTCCCTGTGCCATGTCTTTACTCCTTATCGGTTACGTGGATTGTGCCTGATCCCAGTATCCGCTACTTGCTGTCGGTGCGCAGAACCTTGGTACGCAGGATGGTGTCGTTCAGGTTCAGGCGACGGTCGAGCTCGGAAACCGAAGGGTGCTCGCACTCCAGGTTAACGACGGCGTAAATGCCCTCTTCCTTCTTCTCGATGGGGTATGCAAGGCGACGCTTGCCCCATACATCGAGGTTCTCAACCTTGCCGCCGTCCTTGCGGACGATGTCGAGGTACTTATCTAGGGACGGGGTTACGGTGCGCTCATCCTGATTAGGATCCAGAATGATCATGACTTCGTAGTGACGCACGGACCTCATCACCTCCTATGGTCTAGTCGTTTTCGGCTGCATCACCTTTGCGGATGCAGCAGGAGGGTACGTTGCGTCAAGCAACCTCACCACAGTACCGCATATGACCGGCGAAAAGAAATCTATCCCGTCGTGGTGGCGGCGAAAAAGATAGCTCCCGTCGCGGGGATGATGGTGAGGAAAACGATGGCAAGGATGCCCAAGATGATGGGCCCGCGCTTGTCTTCCCTGTTATGAAACAGCCAAAAGGCCGCCATGACGCAGATAAAGCCCAACAAGATCGACACCATGCCGATTAATGTCACAATCATTGAAATACTCCCGCCACTGGGTCGCGGCCCATATGCGCCGCACGCACTTTATCTTCCGTTTTATTCCACATTTGCCGCAGCACAATAACCGCCATCGCAATGATGAAGCCATCGCGCACGAGGATCGCCACGTCCAAAAGCTCGTGTGGAATGCCCTTATTATCGATGCCCAGCATGTGCCACATGAGCAGGGGCCATACGAGGGCATCGGCAAGCGCCCAGCCCAGAACCAACCGCCAACGCGGCACGGCCAAGGCCGCCGGAACCACCAGCCAGAGCGAATACTGCGGGGACCATACCTTATTGACCAGCAGGAACGCCGCGACGATGAGGAAGACCAACTCCGCTACCCGCGGGGTAAGCGGGCTGCGCCAGCCGGCCAGGGCGATACCGGCGCATAAAAGGATGAACGCCACGAGGGAGAAGGTATTTAAAAAGTCCTGGCTGAAAGAAATACCCAGATTTCGGCTAATCAGGGCATAGAGGGTGGTCCATTCCGCACCGCGTTCTTGGTTCAAACGGAAAAATTCCGCCCAAGCGGCCGGGTATTTCAGGGCGATGGGAAGGTTGACCGCAAGCCACGCGGCGGCCGTAGCGACGGTGACCTTTGCAAAAGCGTCCCAACGGCGATTGCGCCAGGCAAGGACGAAAAACGCGCCCAGCAAAAATATCGGCCATAATTTGAAGGCGGTTCCAAGGCCAATGAGGATGCCGGCGAGCCAGGGGCGGTGGCGGCTAATGGCCAGCAGCGCGCCGACGGCGAAGGCGATGGCAGGTATATCCCAATTGCTAAAGGCATGGATGATAATCAACGGGCTGGCGGCCACCAGGATGGTGTCCCACGTGCGGTTTCCCACCAAGAGGTAGACCATGTAGATGACGCCGACCCAGATGCAAGCCATGACCAAGGCGGTGAGCCCAAAGTACCAGCCAGCGGCAGGCACACCGGCCCACTCCACGAGGCCATAGGTATGGCGCGAAATCCAGCCCATCAGGCCCTGGAACATGCCCGCCAATACCGGGTATTCCATATAGCGGGTCAGGCCATCTTCCTGCCAGGAAAAGGCGTAGGGAAAGCCCGGTTGATCGAGGCCGCGGCCTTCATACAGCGGGACGATGTCGTTATAGCAAAAGGAGGTGTACTGGCGGTTGGCGGACCAATCCAGGTTGATGGTGCCGTCTTCGCCGCGGGTGCCACCAGCGCAATTCGCCTTGGATAAGAACCCGCCGGCTAAGAAAATCCAGGCTACCGCGATGAGCGCGCGCAACGGGGTCCACCACTGTGTGTGGCCATCCCGAGCAAAGCGTCCCCTTGGCCCGCCCAGGAACTCGATGACGCCGCGCGCCATCGGTTCGTCTGCGGCGGACATGCGCTGATCGTGGCTCACGCGTACCGCTCCTTGCTTAGCCTAAGAGGTCAGCCAGGCCGCCTTCGCGGCCGAAGAAGTCATCTAAAGACGGGGCCTCAGGCCGGGCCGGCTCATTATTACCGCCGCCATTGCCACGGTTGCCGCCGTTTCCATTATTGCCACCCTGGTTCTCGGGCGGCTGCGGCGGGGCATCGTGGCCCGCATCCGGGGTCTCGGCAGGTGCTGGGCTGGCCTCTTCTTCTGGGGCGCCGTCCTGGGCTGGGCCAGTGTAGTTCTGTGCACCCTGCCCACCGGAACCGCCGCCTGGGTTATAGGCCGGGGCACCACCGCCGGCAGATACCGTGCCGAAGCGAACGGGGTAAGCCGAGGGGAATTGCTGGAATTCCTGATCCGCCAAGGAGTTATCCAATACGGACTTCCAGATCTTGGTCGGCGCGCCGGCGCCGTACATGATTCCGCCGTACTGGTCGAAGATGGCCGAGGTGTTGTCCGCGGTACCGACCCACACGGAGGTAGCAAGCTGCGGGGTGGCACCAACCATCCAGGTGTCCTTGTTGGTTCCGGAATCGCCCAGCTGGGTCGTACCGGTCTTGGAAGCCGAAGTGCGGCCGCCAGCCAGCGAGCCATTGGACCATGCCGCTACCGGCGCCATGGCCTCAAGGACGTTATTGGCCACATTCGCGGAAACGCGGCGCTCGCCCTCATCGGTTGGGTGTTCATACAGAACTTCCCCGGCGGCATTTTCTACGCGCTGCACAAAGTGCGGGTTGTGCCAGACGCCCTGGTTCGCGAGGGTGGACATCGCGGTTGCCATGTCCAGCGGACGGGACTGGTACTGGCCCAAGACCACGCCTTCAAAAGGCTGCTTGCCGTTTTCAGTCAGCGTCTCTTCGATGCCCGGCAGAGAGCGGGCAACGCCCAAGGCGTGGGCCATATCCGCGGTGTCCTGGGTGCCATTTTTCAGATCGCTCTGCAGGCGCAGGTAAGAGGTGTTCAGGGACTGCTTGGTGGCCTCGCGCAGGTCGCAGACGCCACAGCCGCCGCCCACGTTGGTAACCAGATCGGAGCCCGGCAGCTGGTACGGCGCCGAGGAGTAGTTGGTATCCAAGCTAATGCCCTGCTGCAGCGCAGCGGCGAGCGCCATAATCTTGAAGGTCGAACCGGTCTGCAGCGGGGAGTTGGCGTAGTCCCAACCGTTGGAATCATGCCCGCCAAAGTAACCGCGCACCGCACCCGTCTTCGGGTCGATGGTCACAGAGGCCGCGCGCGCGTCTTCTTGCAGCGGCGCCAGCTGGTCATCGACTGCCTGAATCGTGTTGTTTTGCACGTTCATATCGATGGTGGTGGTAATGCGCAGGCCGCCGGTGGAGACCTGGTTTTCCGTAATTCCTACGTCCTCGAGCTCGCGGATGACCTGATCCTTAATGTGGCCATTCGCACCCGGGGCTTCCGTGTATGCCGAGTACTCAGCGGGATCGCGGGTCTCTGGGAAGACCATTCCATCGCGCTCTTCCTTGCTGAGATCGCCCATGTCCACGAGGCCGTCAAGCACGTAGTTCCAGCGGCTTTCGGAACCCTCCTGGTTCACGCGGGGGTCTAGTCCAGACGGGGACTGAATGAGGCCGGCGAGCATGGCGCCTTCCTCGGGGGTGAGGTCCTTGGCGTCCTTATCAAAGTAGGCGTTGGATGCGGCCTGGATGCCGTAGGCATTGCGGCCGAAGTAGACCGTATTCAGGTAGGCGTTGAGGATGTCCTCTTTTTCCCACTCGTTGGTCATCTTGATGGAGTAGATGAGCTCGCGCGCCTTGCGCACGTAAGAGTATTCGTTGCCTACCAGGGTGTTTTTCACGTACTGCTGGGTAATCGTGGAACCACCACCGGCGGTGTCATTGCCGGTGACCTTACCCAGTACCGCGCGGCCCAAACCGGTGAAGGAAAAGCCGGAGTTATCCCAGAAGTCGCGGTCCTCTGCGGCGAGCACGGAGTCCTGCACAAAGACGGGGACCTCATCCAAGGTCACGTGCGTACGGTTGCCTTCCGGCGGAACCAAACGCGCCAACTGGGTGTCGTTATCGGAGGCATAGATGGTAGAGACCTGGTTATTGGCCAGCTCTTTGGGCTCCGGAACGGTGTACTGCGAATAGGCATACGCAAAAAGGCCTGCAGGCAGTGCCACAAAAACCAATAGGAGGGCCACAACGACCCACGGCCAGATGCGGCGCTTTTGGGGTTCTTCGCCTTCTTTGCGGCGGTCCACCTTAGTGGACTCGCCAGTAGATTCCTTCTCGGTCACTGATTCGTGTCCTCATTCATCCCTGGTAACAAACTAAATAATTGCAGCTTACTGCCTAAGGCGGTGCGCCGAAAACTAACACGCGTTAAAAGCCGTTGCAGAACGCAACAAATGATTCCAGCGGCAGTGCCGGCAGACCTCCACCTCGTGCACGGTAAATTCCAGGCCTTCGCCGACAAATTCCGCTATTTCTTTCTCGCTGCGGGCGCTCCCGGCGCGCCGGCCCAGGCTCTCGCCGTACACCCACCGGGTCAGGCGCAGGTTCTCACCGCAGACCGGGCAGGGCTTATCCATGGTGCAGCCGTGGTGCTCGGCAGCGGCCCGGAGGAGGAAGTCCGCATCGCAGACCTCATCGCGCCCCAGGTGCCCGGCGCGGTATTCGCGGACGTGTTGGGTGCGCTCCCACTCGTGGGAAAGTTCGTGCTTGAAGGCAACGGAATTCACCCGCATTATCTTAATTTCCTCTTCTTGATCGATCCATATGCCGTCGTGCTACCACCAGGCATAATTTCTGGCCTAACGTTGCGCAGGCACCACACAGCAACGAATTAATAAAGGAGCATAGTGTGTCTGACAAAGTAAAGGTCGCCATCGTCGGCGTCGGCAATTGCGCCACGTCCCTTATTCAAGGCGTGGAGTTTTATCGCAACGCCGCAGCGGAGGAAAATATTCCTGGCCTGATGCACACCCAGTTCGGGCCTTACCACGTCGGCGATATTGAATTCGTCGCGGCCTTCGATGTCGATGGGGACAAGGTGGGCAAGGATCTTGCGGAGGCTACCCGCAGCTCCCGCAACTGCACCATCACCATCGCAGACGTCCCAGACCTAGGCGTCACCGTTCAGCGCGGCCCCACCATGGATGGCCTGGGCCGCTACTACCAGGAGTCCATCACGGAATCGGACGAAGCTCCTGCCGATGTCGCAGCTGCCCTCCGCGAGGCCGGTGCCGAGGTCGTTGTTTCCTACCTGCCGGTTGGTTCCGAAGAAGCAGATAAGTTCTACGCCCAGGCCGCCATCGACGCTGGTTGCGCGTTCGTGAATGCCCTGCCGGTCTTCATTGCTTCTGACCCAGAGTGGGCCAAGAAATTTGAGGACGCAGGCCTGCCCATCGTGGGCGATGACATCAAGTCCCAGGTTGGTGCCACCATTACCCACCGCGTTATGGCAAAGCTTTTTGAAGACCGCGGCGTGCGCTTGGACCGCACGATGCAGCTCAACGTGGGCGGTAACATGGACTTTAAGAACATGCTGGAGCGCGAGCGCCTGGAGTCTAAGAAGATTTCTAAGACCCAGTCCGTGACCTCCAACGTGCACAATTCCCCTATCGCTGGCAAGCGCGCAGACCGCAACGTCCACATCGGTCCCTCGGACTACGTGGAGTGGCTGGATGACCGCAAGTGGGCCTATGTCCGCTTGGAGGGTTCCGCATTCGGCGAGGTCCCACTGAACCTGGAGTACAAGCTCGAGGTCTGGGACTCCCCTAACTCCGCCGGCATTATTATCGATGCCGTCCGCGCCGCCAAGATCGCCTTGGACCGCAAGGTCGCCGGACCGGTACTTTCCGCTTCTTCCTACCTAATGAAGTCCCCGCCAGTACAGAAGGCCGACGATGTCGCACGCAACGAGCTGGAAGATTTTATTAAGGGAAGCTAATTTTTTCGTCGCGATACTACCGCCAGGCGGTAGTGCACGATAGAATTTAGTTTTATGACGCAACACCATGATGAGACGGACCCAACGAAGTCCCCGTCCGACTACGAGGACGCGGTAGAGGTAGCCCGGGATATCCAACCGGCGCTCAATAAGTTAATTCTTATTTTCCAGCGCACCGCAGAGGGTTCATCGCTGACTACCTCGCAGGTCTCCATCATGAATCAGTTGCGCTTGCGCGGGCCTTCCCGCGTATCCACCATTGCCCAGGCGGAGCTTATCCGCATGCCCACCGCATCCAACGCGCTCTACCAACTAGAGCGCCGCGGGTTCGTGGAACGCCACCGCGATGAGGAAGATCGCCGCGGCGTGCTGGTCGCGCTCACCCAACTGGGCGAGTCCGAATTGGCCATAGTTTCCGGGCAACGTGCCGCGGCCCTTGCAGAGATTATGCGGTGGCTCGAGCCCGGGGACTTGGCTACCGCGCGCGAGATGGGCGCGGTCATTTCCAAGCTTGCGGATGTCTACCGCCCCACCATGGATAGCGAGTAGCGAGCTTACGGCGGCATGTAATTTTAGTTTTGCGGCCACAACAGACGATAATGAGCTTTAGTACTCACTAAGCTTTCGCATACATATTCTTTCTATGGGCAAAAAATCTAAACAACCGCTGCTGCCGACCCTGCATAAGGGCTCGGTCAAAGAGCCGCTGCGCATCCTCATTTCCTGGAGTCCTTCCTCTTCCGGTACCGAACCCCTCGAATTCGCCGCCTGGCTATCGCGCACCGCGGTGATTGAGGTACGCGTTATTTCCACGGTTTTCCAGCCTTGGACCACGACGTCTTTGTCCAAGCTGGGCGGGAAATACAAAAAATGGTTTAAAGAGCAGAAGCAAGCATGCGCGACAGCCACCGCTGCGGCCCTGACGGAGGCAGGTATCCCGGAAAAGTACTGGAACGATACGCCCTCCGTGCTTGTCGATGGCCCCTCCCGCCCCCAGCTCCTTACTGAGATGGCCCAGGATTTTCAGGCCGATATCATCCTTCTAGGCCCCAACCAGGCCGCACCCAAGGGCCGCTTTTTCCCCGGTTCCACCGCGGATACCCTCCTGCACTACTCGCCACTATCCTTAGGGCTTATCCCGCGCAAGGCCAAATTATCGAAGCACGGCGTGACCCGCTTTAATTTTGTCATTACAGAGCGCGGTGAGCGCGCGGATAGGGAATTATTAGGCGCAGCCGCGCTGGCGGATCGCTGGGATCTACCACTGCGCATCTTGGCCTTCTCAGCGGATGACCTGCTTCATTCCCCGTCGAAGGATAAAAGCGATATTGCGCTTAAGCTCACCGCGGAGTGGCACGAGGATTCGTTGGCCATGCTCGACCGGGCCCGCGACCACATCCAAGATGCCTACCCGGAGGTCGAGGTCACCTCCGAGATCGGCTCTGGCGCCGGGTGGTCCGGTGCCGTTGATTCGCTCAAGTGGAAAAAGGGCGATCTGATGTTGATGGCCTCTGCCCCACAAGGCCCCATCGCGCGGGTCTTTTTGGGTTCTACCGCAACCGAGTTGCTCCCTCATATTCGCGTACCGGTACTCATTCACCCCGCGACCGACTAGGCTTAATGTATGAGCTCGCGCCCAGAGCACCCCGAAAACGACCTGACGACCGACGCCGATTATGCCAACCTGCGTCGGCCTGAGCCGCAAAGCTTCGATGATTTGGCAGATGAGCCCGATCCCGTCGAGGTAGCCGCCGCCAACCGGCGCTCTACCCGCCAAGCCATCTGGTACATGGTTTCCGTGCTGGTCATCTCCGCGCTGTATGGCTTCGGCGTCGCGCTCTTTTCGCGCCTTACCGGCGGCCCCCTGTGCGAGGACGGCACCGCAAGCTGGCTGTGTACTGAGGGCCAAAGAAACTTCTTTGCCATTTCCACCATGATCATCCCCCTGCTAGGCATGATTGGCTGCGCGATCATTATGGTGCGCAAACTGCGCCGCTACCTGCGCTGGCGCAGCTGGATGGCGATCTTCTGGGTGATGGCCTTCAATTTCATGATCTGGGCCATTAGCGATATCCAGCTAATTCTGGTGGACTCGGCTGCCGTATAGAGAATCGCACGGGCCTGACCCCCAGAAATTAGATACGTCGAAGGATCAGGTCCGCAATTAGAATCTACGGTTTCGGATACGTCCCGTTGCGGTAATTATCTTCTTCCAGCACTAGCGTTAGCTGCTCTATCACCAAAGTAATAGACCAGGTGGCCATCTATTTTTGCATTTAGCTTGCGGGTAACTTCCTTTCGAGGATAGGTAAAAGTTGATTCGAAAGGTAGCCACGATAATCGCCTTATTGTGCACCGGCACGAGGCTTACCGCGGGCTACAGATACACCACAATAAAGGACACAACCGGTCAGGCCCATGTTCGGGCAGTCAAAAGTGTCATGAAAGTTTACCACGGTGTTACCTGGGCCGTTAGTCGTCTCAGCCCAGATTGAACTAATTGACACCCAATTCCCGCAGATGTCGGTGAGGGAGTCTGAAACGCTACCTTGTAGGGGGCGCATTGATGGAACCAAACGGTTTCACGAAGTTTCGGACTTTGACGTCCACGGAAAACAGTAGTGAGCACTTTTCGCCCAGACCATCCACGTAGGTCGTAACGGTGCTCCAGACACAAGACGCTTCAGTATTCTGAAATTGGCACTATGCCGATTCTAGGTGGATTGAAGGTATTGGTCTAGGCCGGCCATTTCAAGCTCTTCGCGGAACGTATTCTCGTGGTAGTTTTGAGAATCGATTTTGAACGCGATGTTAACTTGATGGATTGCCCTGGTGATTCCGACGTAGGCGACGTTGAGGGTTTCATCGGATCCCGGTGTATCTCGATGCTTCAGTACTTTCGTAAGAAGAGAATCTTCCCCGGGCGGACGCCAAGAATCGATAACGACCGACACTTTTGGAAATTCGAGCCCCTTTACACTGTGAATTGTGCCTCTATACTTGACATCAAGCGTCCCAAGCTTTTTCTCTGGTGGCTGGCTCCATAGCCTCTTCGTCAAGGACGGGAACTCCTGACCGTGTCTGTTGACAAAGACGTCAGGCATGCCCATTAGAACGCCATTAAGATGAAGCTTAGCGAGCACACTTTCCTGCAGCCATGCTTCGAAATCTATGCGAGACAATTCTCGTATAAGCCCGTCCGTATTGCAGATGGCCTGGGTTGCAAGAACACGGGACAGCTCACCCTCGCCTTTCGCCAATAGATACTCGCCTTCATTACTTTTAGGATTAGGTCTAATGCACATCAATGGAAGGAGACGCTGGAACGAATCTATAAGTACAGTGATTTGAGAAGCATTGACGTTGTCAGAAGCGTGTTGCAAAGAGAGCAATTGCGTATAAACTTCATGGGCAGGATCTCTTTCTTGCCCGAAAGCTGGAATATCACCAAATATGTCATCAAGGGTCTGTGCTCTGTGGCTCAGAACGGTCCAGCCATCTCGGATTATATTTCTGCTGCCGTCTAATGAGTTTAGCTTTTGGATGTATTCTGCAGGATTCGAGTAGGTGAATATTGAGACTGCCGACGATGAGGATGGGAATTCTAAAGGGGAAATTTTTGAATGCAGCCCCGTTTTTTGAAATTTGTTAGCGAAATCACATATTGCATTGTTGGAACGGAATGAGCGACGTAAGACGAAGCTTTTTTGAGAAGCTAGCGGTGCAAAAACTGGTGCGGGCGCTGATATATCTCTGAAACCGTAAATAGCCTGCTTTTTATCGCCAATAATGAAGACATCGGCATTGTTTCTCCGGAGTTCGTCCACCAAGCACCATTCGAAGCGGTTACAGTCCTGTGCTTCGTCAATATAGATGCTCGGAAAGCGCAGCGCAATCAATTTTAAAAGCTGTTTCGTTAATTCTTCGGCTTTAGCAGCGTCAGAGGATTCGATATTGCCAGTTAAGATTTCCTTTAGTTTAAAGCGGATGAGTTTGCTCGACCAGGCCCCTTCGCAAAACTTTTGATGATAGGCGTTGGCAAGAGCGTTGGAGAAGCCCGGATCTTCAGCCCACCGTTTGAACGATTTTTTATTGCCTTTGTATGTTCCGTCGGGTTCGAAATGCTGAATATTGACGGTAGATTTGCCATTTGACGGGGTTGGGATTCTCGAATTTGGAATCCGTTCGAAAGATGGAACAAATCTATACTTAATGTCAGGCCAAAGATACGACGCAAGAGGACGTGCTAGATAAGCATTAATGAAGGAATCAAAAGTTAAGACGCGTGACTGTGTCAGCCGTCGGTTAGCTTCAATATCAAAAGTTTCGTAGCTAGTGAGCTTGGCTTGAAAAGAATTGACAGCGGTGTTGGTGAAAGTCAATAGAAGAAATGGCTTCCCGCCGGCTGAGCTCAACATTCTTTTTATGTGCTCGGAAATGATGAATGTTTTTCCAGAACCTGGGTCTGCATCGATGAAAAAAGGCTGGTCTGTGTCAATGATGGCCTGCTGTTCGGGGGTCAGTTCGATTTTGCTCATGATCAATCGTTTTCAGTTACGAGGGCGTTTACAAACTTCTCGAGTTCTGACGGGAGTATTTCAAAGGCTAACTCACGGTTAGAAATTTCGAAGGCGAGTTCTTGTGCGAAATTTGCTTTCTTGAGGGACGATTTCCTTATGCGGTTCCAAATGGCATCGCCTTTGTCGACAATGTCTGGCTCTGCCCACTTCTTAGGTGTTTCACCCTCTCGAAAGGCGGACAGTGCGGTTTTGTAAAGAAGGCAGTGATTGTTCTGGAAAATATTTTTCATCGCATCTAGAAGGCGAGAGTCGTTCGCGAGAAATCGAAGTCTTAGAGCAAGAATGATTAGTTCATGTTCGAAGGTGCTGTGGGAAAGAAACCCTCCGAATTGGGGATACTGATGGTCCCACCCTGTTCTGGAAAGGCTTAGTTTGTCCAAGCGGGCTCCTCCCGCCGTGGCCTTGATTGGCTCGTTACGGATCCGGCTCGTTTGTCCCCATTGGTCCTCAGACCAGTCGGCATCAGTAAGTACGGCAAGTCTTCTTTGCGTCATGCCACTTCTCGACAGCTTTAGAAGGTTCCAGTGCGGACTGAAAGACGCGGATTGCACGCTACAAATACACAGCGACTCCCGTAGACGTTGGATTCTTCTTTTGCTGCTTGATTTGTCAGGTGAAGTCCCGCGTATATATGCCTCGAAAAGTGCAGGAAGGAGAAGCTCCTCGGCCGTACCTTCCACTAGTAAGACATGCTTACTGAAAATAGCTTCAGGGCGGTGGGATAAGAAAAACCTGTTCAACTTGGCTTTTTCTTCCTGACTGTTTTGGAGGCTATTTGCATGCCAGAAGATGGTTTCTTGGCCTTCCTTGTTTAGCCCACAAAGTGACTGGCAACCTGCCTTGGCTGCGATAACAGGAGAATGTGTGGTGAGTAGAATTTGCAGGTTATCCTTCTCAGCTGCGTGCACTTTAAGAAAATCCACAAGTGTCTCTTGCAATTTTGGATGCAAATGAGCTTCGGGTTCTTCAATGAGGAGAATGCTAAAAACATCTTTTGGTTGGTTGCTTAGCTCAAGGAGGAGCGTAGCTAGGTAAAGCAGGTTTGCGTATCCAAGGCCAACGTCATCAATTTCCCATGACTCACCGTTTTCAAGGAATGAGAGCCGAAACCTTCTCATGAGTCGCGAGAGATCTTGGTCATTGACTAGCATCGTGATGGAGGAGTTTTCGGATTGTGTGAGCTTGGACAACTCCTCATTGATTTTGATTGGAAGGCTTGCGAGCGAAGAATTGCCCTCTTCGTCGTCATCGCTCAATAATAGTCTTTCTAGCTTTTGGACTTGGGATTTTAGTTCTTGCTCGGCCTCAGGGTGACCCGAGACTAAGCGGAAGATTCTAGCCAATCGGGTTCCCGTATGGTGTTTGAACTCTCTTTTGGCGTCCCTCAGTGGTTCGATGTAGACGTAGTGGACAAGGCTCCTATTGGGCAATGAGTCCCATCCGACGAGTTGGTCTTGGATTGTGGGTATTGTACGGATACGCCCTGAATTGGTCTCCAATTCAAATCTCTTACCGAACGTTACGGTATCAAGCTCATTACCAAGAGCCTCAACATATCGAGCTTTTTCTTCTATTGAGAGTCCTTCGAAAACCAGAGAGGCTGAGGCGCGATGGATGCTGCTTCTAGTGCTAGTCCTAGTGAAGTCGTCCTCACTTATCCATCGGGGGTGGACTGAATCTCTTGGTGACAGAGCAAGACGAATTGCGTCAATCAGAGAGGATTTACCGCAATTATTCGGCCCGACAATAACATTTAGATTTGGGGTAAAGCTAGCGACTAAATTTTCAAGCCCGCGAATTCCCTCGATCTTGAGTTGAGACAGGAACATTTTCCCATTATACCACTCTCGCCAGTGAACTATAGCTACTGAATTTTCTATGGGGATGTCGGTGTGGTGGAGTCAGTCCTGCGCGTCGAGTTGGTGGGAGGCGGTGCCGAAGCCGAGGAGGGCGATGGTGGGCGGCAGGCGGCGGAAAGCGAGAGCAGCGTTAGAAAGGTTTGTTTGTTTTCTACGATGAGGACGTGGGGAGGAGCGCCTGGAAAGAGACGGACTGGGGCGAGAGGAACTTCGATATCCGGAAGCGCTGGCGCGTGGTTGAAGTAGCACAGGCGCAGGCGGGTATCGCTGCGCCGAAATCCTAAGCCCATGATGCCAAACGGTGCGATGAATGTGATGAGTAAGCGGCGGTGGGGACCGATCCACTTGCCGTCTACACCTTCTACTGGGGCGCCCCGTTCCCATTTGCTGGAGTCAGGGTTGGCATGCAACCAAGTTAAACACGGCGCGAGGCGGCGCAGGTCATAGGTACTTAAGTCCCTCCACTGGAAGTAGGTCCGGTGGATGATGTGGGCGAAAGCCGGGAGAGTCAGGGAAGATAGCAGCGATGCCCTGCGCACGCTCAAGGACGCGGGTGTTTGCGGTAGCGAGTCCTACAGCAGCTGTGATGCGTTCTGGCACCGTTGATCGTTACATGGGTGGAAACATTGTTCTTGCCGGTCAAGTCCCGTGTAGTGGTGTAGCCGTTTGTGCTTTCGGCTCGGTATGAAGTTCGGGGTTTGGTTAGGCGGTTAGCTGGTTGTGGTCACCATTGGCGTCTCCTGTGCGGTGCATGAGGTGTCTGGTGTGTTCGAGTGCGGTCAGTGACATGTAGCGTTTTTGTTGGATCCAATCGTCGTGTTGCTCGGCTAGGACCGCACCGACAAGCCGGATGATGGATTCACGGTTCCAGAAGATGCCCACAACATCGGTGCGCCGGCGGATTTCCCGGTTTAACCGTTCTGTGGGGTTATTCGACCAGACCTTCGACCACACCGACTTCGGGGCTGCGGTAAACGCCAGTACTTCATCGAGTGATTCCTCCAGATAGGTCGCAACTTGCGGGAACTTCGGCTCTATTAGATCGACTACCTCACGGGCTTGGGACCAGGTGGATTGGGCATCTGGTTGTTGAAAGATGGTCTGGAACATTGCAGAGACCATAGGCCACTGTGTCTTCGGGACCTTCTCGTAAAGGTTCTTCGCAAAATGGGTGCGGCACCGCTGCCACGACGCATCAGGTAGCACTTCGGAAATGGCGTGCTGGATGCCTTCGTGGGCATCACTGGTAACCAAGTAGACATCGGAAAGCCCACGAGCTTTTAAGTCTTGGAAGAAGCCTTTCCACGACGCGTTGGATTCCGTGGTGGCGACATGCATGCCAAGCATCTCGCGATACCCGTCAGCGTTGACCCCAGTGGCAAGCAGCACTGAGCATTTGACCACACGGCCGCCTTCGCGCACTTTGATTGTCAGCGCGTCGCAGGACAGGTAGGCGTAGCCGCCGGGATCGAGCGGACGATTTTTGAAATCGGCGACCATCTCGTCGAGTTCTTCTGACATGCGTGAAACTTGGGATTTCGACATGTTGGCAATGCCTAGTGTTGCCACTAGATCATTCATCCTGCGGGTGGAAACCCCTTTGAGGTAGCAGGTTGCAATGACGGTCGATAAGGCCCGTTCTGCCCGCGTACGGCGTTCTAACAACCAGTCCGGGAAGAATGCGCCGTGACGCAACTTCGGTACTGCGACATCGATCGTGCCGACACGGGTGTCAAGGTCGCGGTGGCGGTACCCATTGCGGTGGTTGACGCGTTCGATGGAGGCAACGCCGTATTCGGCGCCGCAGACGGTGTCGGCCTGGGCGGAGAGGATTTGGTTGATAAACCCTTGCAGCATCTGGCGCATCAAGTCAGGGGAGGCTTGAGCGAGCAGATCATCCAAGTAGGTTGCAGGGTCGATAGAATGTGGTGCAGCGGTCATCGTCATATGCCTTTCGGTGAGATGTGGTAGTTGAGTCGAAAGGTTAACTGACGGTGACCGCCCCACTATTTCCGGGGCCCACCATCAGCAAGCGTTACACCACACTAAAGGACGCAACCCTCCATTACCCAATATTGCGAGGTTATCCTCGTTTAGTAAACGCCCGATTAGTGCGGATCTTGTGTCCGTAGGAGAGGATGTTCATTGTGAGTCAACAACGCCAAAATGCATCGGAGTATCGAGTGAGGCTGCAAATCTTGTGATTGAGTCGCAGCGCCCGATTGCGCATGTGGCTCAAGGAGATTGGGGTCGCACCAGGCCTTTTAGGCCGGTAGGTCAAAAAATGAGCAACAAGGCGAGGATCCTCCAATGGGCTATAAGGACCTGATCCCTGCTTGGTAGACACCTGATATCCAGCCCAGTCGAGCCGGCAAAGAAGGTAATCTACCACCATGTCCGGGTACTAAGAACAGTTTACACGCGATGGTGTAGCCCCCTATGAAAACAACGAGGAACTCTCACTGAACTCAGCATCGGCCGAGCTTGGAATCAACCGCGCCTCGCTACATGTCGGATGCAGTTGGTTTGTACCGGTGTTTCAGTACCGCGGTACTGGTGTGTTCCGGGTAGTAGTTACTGGCCCGGGCCAAGCGATACCTAGCCCGGACCGAGTGTTGTGTGCTTAGGCCTCAGGTTTACCGGGCAGTAGCTTTGCGTATATCAAAGTCCTCGATTCGGATTCGATAGCCATTGTTTAGTCGGCTGACCAACGAATGGGGGTCAGGTCCAGTAGCTCCAAAGCTAGGGGTTTCATGGCACACTGCCCGTCAACGGACTCAGCACGCTCGTCGTGCGAGAAAAATCCCAAAACCTGTGCCTGAGAATGTGGCGGCCGAAAACGCGAAGCTCCGTCGTGAAAATCACCAGCTACGCGACACTAATGAACTTCTGAAGGCTGCCTCAGCTTTTTTCACCTCACGTCCAAACCCGAAACGTTAAGAAATGATCCGGTTCATCGATGAATACCGGAATCGTTTCACTGCCCGAGTTCATGTGTAAGACGCTTCAAAATAGCCGGGCTGGTGAGTTTATTACCTCGCGTGACTGCTGTCAATCTACATCTCGTGGCATGAGTGCCCGCAGACTTCCTGACGCAGCTGTGCTCGAGCACCTTCGCCATGTTCATGCTGCTAACTATGGTCTTTATGGTGCGCGGAAGATGCGGCACGCGCTATGCCGTGAAGGAATCGCTATCGGCTGTGAGCAGAATGCCAGATTGATGCGTATGGCCGGCCTGTCAGATAAAGGCGGTCACCTGTCACTACCGGCAGACCCAAGGGGGCGGTTCTGTGCCCAGATCTAGTTGGTCGACGGTTCACAGCCACTGGGCCCAACCGGGGGGTGGGTCGCAGACATTACCTATGTACGGACACGAAAAGGATTCGTCTACACCGCTTTTGTCGCCGACTTATAGAGGGCCACACCGTCGCGTGTGAACTGTTCGGAGTACCTGGACATGATGGCAAGATTACCAATCTTGCCAGCCCGACCGGGCTGGATATCAAGTGTCCACCGAACAGGGGCCAGGTCCTAGCAACTTCTCACAATCCATAATCAAAACTTCGAATTTTGATCGACGAGATTTGCAGCCACCTCGGCGCAATCCGGCCTCCCGCAATGCTGGGTTTCCACATTCTGGATGCAGTCATCACAGATGAGCACCTGCTGGCGGCACGTGTCCTCGTTAATGCAGTTGTGGAAGGTATTAGTACCCTTGCCGCAGTGCACGCAGTGACCCAATTGGATAAAGCCCGGGTCTTCTAGTCCTTGGCCGAACTCCTGGTGCATGCGCTTGTCAAAGACGTACATGGAGCCTTCCCACAGCCCATCATTGCCGTACTTTTCGCCGTAGCGCACGATGCCACCATCAATCTGGTAGATCTCGTTGAAGCCGCGATTCTTCATCAGGGAGGAAAGGACCTCGCACCGGATGCCGCCGGTACAATAAGAGACGACCGGTTTGTCCTTCATCCAGTCATATTTGCCGGATTCCAGCTCTTCAATGAAGTCATGGGTGGTGCGCACATCCGGCACGACGGCATTTTTGAATTTGCCAATCTCTGCTTCCATCGCATTGCGCCCATCAAAGAAGACGACCTCATCGCCGCGCTCTTCTACCAGCTTGTTGACCTCTTCCGGCTTGAGGTGTGTACCGCCGCCAACGACGCCGTTCTCATCCACCTTCAGCTCGCCCGGGGCACCAAAGGCCACGATTTCATCGCGCACCTTAACCGATAGGCGCGGGAAATCATCGGCTCCGCCATCGGACCACTTAAACTGCATGCGCTTAAAGCCCGGGTACTCACGGGTTTGGCGCACGTAGCGCTTGCAGGCATCCATGTCGCCGCCGACGGTGCCATTGATGCCGTGTTCCGAAATGAGGATGCGCCCCTTCAAGCCCAAGGACTCGCACAGGGTGCGCTGCCACAGCATGACGGCGGTCGGATCCTCGATGGGGGTAAAGCAGTAATACAGGAGAACTTTGCCGATAGTCACGCCCATAATCTTAGGCGCGCTACCGGCAAGATCCCCAATTCCTTAGCGCTTCTGGTACAGCGCCTTCTTGCGGGCGAAAACCGGATCAGAGGTCACGAGCACACCAAGGTTGCGGAAGATTCCCTCATCCACCGAGCCCAGGATGGTGGTGGTGTGGACGTCGCAGCCGGCGAGTTCCTTGATCTGTTCCAGCGCCTTGCGGGCATCCTCGTCCTTCGCGGCGGATACGGATAGCGCGATGAGCACCTCATCGGTGTGCAGGCGGGGGTTGGAAGAGCCCAGGTGCTTCGTCTTCAGCGTTTGGATTGGCTCTATCGATTCCGGCGAGAGCAGGTGGGTATCGTCATCGATGCCGGCCAGGTACTTGAGGGCATTGAGCAGCATCGCCGCGGAGCAGCCCAGCAGCGGGGAGGTGCGGCCGGTGATGATAGTGCCATCGTGAAGCTGCATCGCGGAGGCGGGTCCATCGGTTTCCTCCGCGCGCTTGCGGGCCGGGCCCACTACTGGGCGGTCATCGACCTTGATGCCGGCCTTCGCCATGACGACGGCAGCGCGCTCAGACTGCTCATCGCCCAGCCCGGCGCGGGCTTCTTCTACCTTGGCCTTGAAGTAGCGGCGGATGATTTCCTGTTGGGCGGCGGCGCGGCAGACCGCATCATCGGTAATGCAGTAGCCGGCCATATTCACGCCCATGTCCGTGGGCGATTCGTACGGCGTGGTGCCGGTGAGCTTTTCCAGCAGGGTCCGCAGCAGCGGGAAGGCCTCAACGTCGCGGTTGTAGTTCACCGTGGATTCGCCGTGGGCGCTCAAGTGGAAGTGGTCAATAATATTGGAATCGTTGAGATCCACCGTGGCTGCCTCATAGGCCAGGTTAACCGGGTGCTCGAGGGGCAGGTTCCAGATGGGGAAGGTCTCAAACTTGGCGTAACCAGCGTTATTGCCGCGCTGGTGCTCGTGGTAGACCTGCGATAGTGCGGTGGCGAGCTTGCCGGAACCAGGGCCTGGGGCGGTGACGACGACCAAGTCCCGGGAGGTTTCCGCGAACTCGTTCTTGCCAAGGCCATCCTCGGAGACAATGAGGTCCGTATTCGTGGGATAGCCAGGGATAACGCGGTGGCGGGCAACCTTGAGGCCGAGGCGCTCGAGCTTTTCGATGAACGCTTCTGCCTGTGCATTTCCGTCTTCCACCTGGGTCATGACGATGTTTTCAACCAAGAAGCCGCGGCTGCGGAATACGTCCACCAAGCGCAGGAGATCATCTTCATACAGGATGTCTAAATCAGCGCGTACCTTGTGGCGAGCAATGTCTTTGGCGTTGATGCACGGGAGGATTTCGATTTCCTCTTTGATGCGCTCCAGCATGGCGATCTTGTTATCCGGGGTAAAGCCCGGCAGCACGCGGGAGGCGTGCATATCATCGAAAAGCTTGCCGCCCATTTCCAGATAGAGCTTTCCGCCGATTTCTTCGCGGCGGGCCTGGATGTGCTTTGACTGCAGCTCAATGTATTTTTCTCGGTCAAAACCGATTTTATGCGTCATGATTTATCGACCCTTCAATAGAAATAAAATCAATCCGCGCTTCGAGTTTACTCTTTTTCATCCTCCGGCGCCACGCGCCCTAGTTGGGGGCGACCAATGATGTCACTACACTGAAGCTATGCCTGAAGGTCACGTGATCCACCGCCTAGCCCTCACACTCAACGCTGACTATCGCGGGATGCCACTCAGCGTGACCAGCCCGCAAGGCCGGTTTGCCACCGAGGCGGCCATCCTGGACGGTACAGAAATCGACCACGCAGAGGCCTTTGGCAAGCACCTCTTCGTGCACTTCACCGCCGCCAACCCGGCACATATCCTCTATATTCACCTAGGGCTCATCGGCAAGCTCAGCTTCGAACCGCGCGAGGAAACCCGCGGGCAGATCCGCATACGCATAGACAATGGGGCGCAGGCCGCGCAGCTGCGCGGGCCCCAATTCTGCCTGCTGCTCACGGAGGAGGATTACCAGGCGCGGCTGACCAAAGTGGGCCAAGATCCGCTCCGCGCCGATGCCGATCCTGAAGTCCTGTGGGCCAAGGTGAGCAAATCCCGCCGCAGCATCGGTTCCCTCATGATGGACCAGCACCTGTATGCCGGTGTGGGCAATATCTACCGCGCGGAGGCCCTCTTTCGCGCCGGCCTCTCCCCCTTCACCCCTGGCAAGGATGTTTCCCGTGAAACATTCTTCGCCATCTGGAAAGACCTGGTAGAGCTCATGAACTACGGCGTAGAGCACGGCCGCATCGATACCGTGCGCGCCGAGCACTCCCCCGAGGCCATGGGCCGCGACCCGCGCAAGGATGATCACGGCGGCGAAGTCTACGTCTACCGGCGCGCCGGCCTGCCCTGCTATGTCTGCGGCACGCCGATTACGGAACAAGTAATGGAGGGCCGAAACCTCTTCTGGTGCCCCACCTGCCAATCTGCTGCTTAAGGCCTATAGTGGCGGGCATGCGACCTGCCTATAGTGTATCCACCGTTCGTTCCGCCGAATCCGCGCTCCTCGCGCAGCAGAGCCACGATGATGAGCTCATGCGCCTGGCCGCTAGAGGCGTTGCTGCCGCGGCGAAATCCATACTGACGGGCCCTGCGCCACGCCGCATCACCATCCTGGCCGGGCCTGGCGGCAACGGTGGCGATGGCCTTTATGCAGGCGCTTTCCTCGCCGAGGAGGGCTATGGCGTGGAAGCGATACTCGTCGCCGATGCTGCGCACGACCCAGCGCTGCAAGCTTTTACCGCTGCCAGCGGGACCATTACAGATCAACCGCACGCGGAGGCTACCGGCCTACTCATTGATGCCGTCGCCGGCCTCAACTCCACCCGCGGGCTTAGCGGTGCCGGCCTTGCCGCGTACCGCGCGGCCAAGCAGCACGATATCCCGGTGCTTTCGGTAGATATCCCTTCTGGCATCAACGCGGATACGGGCGTGGCCGCGGAAAATGCCGTCGAGGCCACGATTACCGTGAGCTTCGGTTGGGCGCGCGCCGGCCATATCTTCGCCCCGGAATGCGGCACGGTGGTGCTCTGCGATCTGCAGCTGCCCAACACGCCGCGCTCCTTTGCGGAGGAGCTAACGGCCACGGCTGAGCCGGCGGGCTATATCGCCAACGAGCCCACCATCGATCTCCCTTTCCAGTGGCCCGGGGAGCCCGTGCTTGCCGATGCCCACCTCGGCCACGTCACCGCCCCCAAGCCCGTGGGCTGCACAGGCCCCATCGTGGATCCCACTCCCCACGCTTCGAGCACGAAATACACCGGCGGCGTCACCGCCATTTGCGCTGGCAGCAGTGCCTATCCCGGCGCGGGCATCCTGGCGGCTACCGGCGCGGTGCGCGCGACGCCGTCAATGGTGCGGGTGATAGATAACGATGCCGTGGTCCCCCACCTGCCCGAGGTGGTTCCCCACCCGAGCGCCGAGGACAAGGTACATGCCCAGGCGTGGGTGGTTGGCCCTGGCCGCGGCACCGATGAGGCAGCGGCGCGCGAACTCCGCGCCGTCTTAGATCGCGAGCTGCCCACGATCCTGGATGCCGATGCCCTGACGCTGCTCGCCCAGAACGCTGAGCTGCGCGATCGCGTACGCGCCCACCCATGCGCCATTCTCACGCCGCACGCGGGGGAATTTCGCCGCCTTTACGAGGCCGCCGTGGGCAATGAACTCGATCTACGCGAGGGCTTGGGTCCGCGACTTAACGAGCTGGCGCAAGAATTGGACTGTTTTGTATTGCATAAGGGCCGAATTACCACGGTGACAGCACCGGGCCAGGCGGTCTACGGAATGAATGCCGGCCACTCCTATGCCGCTACCCCCGGCTCGGGTGATGTGTTATCCGGTATTCTTGGCGCCACCATTGCGCAGATCGACCACGATAAAGCGGATGCTGAGTACATCATCATGGAGATCCTCCACGCCGCGGCCCTCCATCAGCACGCTGCGGCCATCGCGGCACATACCCCAGATGGCTTTGGTATTTGCTCCGCGTCGCAGATTGCCGCGGCGATGCCACAATCCATCGCGCGTCTGCTCGCCATGCATCGCTAACGCGCGCTAGCCCAAGCGCGTCAAGCGGCGGTTTTAATCGATGACGCCTACTCGGAGGCATCATCCTTTTGGCTCACGCGCCCGTCTTTGACCTCCACCACATAATCCGCGAATTTCAGCAAGGAACGGTCGTGCGTCACGAGCACGGTAGCCGTATGCATCTCTTGGGTAGTATCGCGCAGCAAGCGGATTACTTCTTCCGAAAGATGAGAGTCGAGGGCGGAGGTAGGCTCGTCTGCCAGCAACAGGTTCGGCTCATCCATCAGGGCGCGCGCGATATTCACGCGCTGGGCTTGGCCCCCAGAGAGCTGACCAATGCGCCGGTCCCCAAGTCCTTTAAGACCCACGAATTCGAGCAGTTCATCGGCCCGATCCTTACGCAGTTTGCGACCTGCCATGTGATCCATGATCAACAGCTGATCGCGCACCTTGAGCGAAGATAGCAAGTTCGACTGCTGGAAAACGAGGGAGTTCGTACCCTCCACACTCACGGTGCCGGAATCTGGGGTGATAAGCCCAGCTGCCACGGACAACAGGGTGGACTTACCGGAACCGGACTCGCCCACGATTGCGGTGAGGGTATCGGAGTCGGCGCTAAAGGTGGCATCATCAAGCGCCGTAGTAGTCGTCGTACCGTCCTGGAAGGTGACGGTGGCGTTGCGAATATCAAGGATGGTGGACATTTAGGCATTTCCTCCCAATGCATCGAGGGGGTTGGCTTTGGCTACGCGGCGGGTAGAGACCAGGGCACCGGCCATGCCCAGGATCCAGATGCCGACCGCGGGAACGATGATGGTGCGCACGGATACGTCGAAGGGGACGGTGCCGGAGGCCAGCAGGCCAAGCAGCCAGCCGACGAAAGCGCCGAGGATGGTGCCGGCGGCCAAAATCAGCGCGGCTTGGGCCAGGGCATCGCGCAGCAGGTAGCGCACCGAGGCGCCCAGGGCGCGCAGGATGGAGAGATCGCGGGTGCGCTGCAGGGTCCATACCGTCAGGAAGGCCACGGTGACCAGCGCGGAGATGCCGTAGAGGAAGCCCTGCATGGTCAACAGCGAACCGCGTTCTGACTGATACGCGGGCAGGCCGGAGAAGGAATCAGACATCTCGACCGAACCGGGGACCTCTTTGGAATGCAGGGCAACCGTACCGACTACGTCCTCTGGGGCGTGGCTTACCTTCTGCCAGGTCTCTGTAGATACCCATACCACCGGCGAGTGGGAGAACTGCGTTTCGGCAACGGTGCCCTCTACGGAGAGGTCTACCCCACCGATATTCACGGTGCCGGAGGCCTCAATCGTGTCAGACAGGACGGCGCCATCTTCCGGAATGGTGGCGTTGGTATTGGGGATAGTCGTACCGGCCGGCAGGCCCATCACACCTACCGCGCCCTCGCCCTCCAATTTAGTTTGCGTGGTGCCCAAGGCAATCGCATCGCCGGAGAGATCCTTGTCATAGATCTCGGACTCGTTATAGGCGGGCTCTTCGGTAGAAAAACTGACGTAGGGGTGCTCCTGCGCCACGGTCTCAAGCGCCGAGGTATTTTGCTTGGATAGGCCCTCCGTCAGGCCGGAGAGCATAACCAAAAGAAGGGTGATAAGCGCTACGGTGCCGCCGATGAGCCCGAAGCGGCCGCGCGCTGCGGTGATTTCACGAATGGCTAAGAACATACTTCTATAGTCCCTTTGCGCAGTTCAGAAGTAATCGGCGGCCTAGTTGAACCTCCAGTCAACCAACTGGTTGATCCCTCATCCACCCTCCGGCAGATACTGTAGGAAATTGTGTTTTCTGGACAGAAATTATGGCTCTGGGGCTTACACGCCATGTTCACGTTCCTGCTGCTTTTCGGCGTGGCCCGCGCCTATATCGATGACCGCTTGGACGCCCGCGCCATCCTTTTGGCCATCGGCCTAGCCGCGGTGTACGCGGCCGCGCACTGGATTCCCACCTGGCTCTGGCTCACCGGGCTGTGCCTGCTCTGGTTGGGGCTCATGGTCCACGCGCAGGATTTCATGTGGCTCGAGTTCCCGCTTATCTTCGTTTTCCTGCGTGCCTTGCCCAAGTGGCCAGGGCTTATCTCCATCACGGCGCTATGGGCGGCGGCCGCCTTCATTCCGGCGTGGCTGCATCCGGATGGCTGGTCCATCGCCGCGGCCATCGGCCCGCTTATCGGCACGACCTTTGCCGCGGGCGTGTTTTATATCCAGCGCCGGTTGCAGGCGGAGGCGGCGCACCACAGGGACATCGCCAAGCAGCTGCAAGAAACCCAGGCCGAGCTGGCCGCCAGCGAGCACCAGGCCGGGCGCCTAGAAGAGCGCGAGCGCCTGTCCCGGGATATCCATGACACCGTGGCCCAAGGGTTGAGTTCCATCCTGCTGCTCTCGCGCGCCGCCCGGAATGCCGATGACCTAGCGACCAAGAATCAACAGCTCGCTGTCATCGAGGACACCGCCGGCGAGAACCTGGCCGAGGCCCGTCGCTTCGTCCGCGAGCTCGCCGGTCCCGATGAGCGCCTGGAGACTCAGTTGGATTCCATCCTGTCGCAGATGCGCCGGCGAACGGAGGCTTTGGGCGGGGATACCACCTTTGAACTTGTCGTTTCCGGTAGCAAAGTCGTGCCCACCGATATCAAGCAAGTGGTCGTGCGTGCCGCGCAGGAAGGCCTTAATAATGTGATTAAGCATGCGCACGCCTCGCGCGCCGTGGTCACGCTCGGCCTTTTTGAGGATGCAGTCACCCTGGACGTCGTGGATAATGGGCACGGTGTAATGGAGCCTTTCCGCCACGGCGGCGACAACGGCTTTGGCTTGCAAGGGTTGTCCCAGCGCGTGGAGGCCGTCGGTGGCTCCCTGAGCCTCGAATCCGGCGATGGCACGGCCCTTGCCATTAGAATCCCCCTCAAGGAGCAGCGCCATGGTTAACGTCATGCTTATTGATGACCACCCCGTCGTCCGCGCTGGGCTGCGTGCGATCCTCAATACCTTTGCCGAAGTCCAAGTGGTCTTGGAAGGCAACGACGGCGCGGACGTGGACAAGCTCTTTACCGATGATGCCCCCGAAGTCGACGTCGTCGTCTGCGATATCCAAATGCCAGGTGTCGATGGCATCACCGCCACCAAGAAGGTCACCGAAGCAGGTGGCCCGCCCGTGCTCATCTTGACCACTTATGACACCCAAGCCGATATCTTGGCCGCGGTCGAGGCCGGCGCAATGGGGTATCTGCTTAAGGACTCGCCCGAGCAAGAGCTGCACCAAGCCGTGTTAAACACCGCCGCGCGCCAGCGCACCCTGGCCCCAGAGGTGGTCAACCTCCTGGCGCAGCGCGTGGGCCAGCCCGAGCAGTCCCTCTCCACGCGCGAGCTGGAGATCCTCCGCGCCCTTGCGACCGGCTCCTCCAATAAGGAACTGGCCAATCAGCTCTTCATTTCTGAGGCCACCGTGAAGACGCACCTCATTCACATCTATCAGAAGCTGGGCGTGGACACCCGCACGGCCGCGGTGACCGTAGCCCGCGAAAGAAAGCTCATTTAATGCTCGATTGCATCGTTATCGGCGGCGGGCAAGCCGGCCTGGCCACCAGCTATTACCTGCGCAAGAAGGGGCTCGACTTCCAGATCCTCGATGCCGAGCCCTCCCCCGGCGCGGCCTGGCGCCACGCGTGGCCATCGCTCACGCTCTTTAGCAATAGCGCGTCTTCCAACCTGCCCGGCTTGCCGATGCCCCACCACGATGGATTTCCGCCCGCCAGCCACGTCATCGATTACTTCGCCCGCTACGAGCAGCGCTATGACCTGCCCGTACGCCGGCCTGTGCGGGTCCAGGAGGTCACCCACGATGGCGAGCGCTTTCATGTCACCACCGATGATGAGCACCTCACCGCGCGCACCGTGGTGGCGGCTACCGGCACGTGGTCCTCGCCGTTTATCCCCTACTACCCCGGTTCCTTTGCCGGGCGGCAATGGCACTCGGCGGTCTACCCCGGGCCCGATCCTTTCCGCGGCGAGTCCGTCGCCGTTGTTGGGGCCGGCAACTCCGGGGCCCAAATAGCCGCAGAGCTCGTGCTCTCCGGCGTAGACACCACGTGGTTCACGGCGAAGCCGCCGCGGTGGATGCCCGATGACGTCGATGGCCGGGTGCTCTTTCAGCGCAACCGCGCCCGCCTTAATGCCATGATGCGCGGCGAGCCCGATCCCGGCGCGGATACCAACTTGGGCGATATCGTCGTTGTTCCTCCCGTCAAACGTGCCCGCGATGAGGGCCTGCTTAAGGCCTCCCCCATGTTCTCCAGCCTCGATGAGGTGGAGGCAGACCACCTCATCTGGTGCACCGGGTTCCGCCCGGCGCTGGGGCCTTTCCGCGCGCTTCTCGATGGCCGCACCCCCACCGCCGAGGGCCTCTTCCTCGTCGGCTACGGAACCTGGACGGGCCCCGGTTCTGCAACCATTACCGGGGTGAGCCCCTTTGCCAAGCAGACCGCGGGGGACATCGCCAAGCTCTGCTCCCCCGACCTTTAGCTGCCCAAAAATGGTTGCATCACAATTCACGTATCATGGTGAGCATGAGCACGCTACTTGTTACCCGTAACGAAGATAAATCCGTCACCACCTCCTTTGAGGAAGGGGAATTCCTGGGCGAGGGTGACCTGACCGTTGACGTCTCTTATTCCTCGCTGAACTACAAGGACGCGATGGCGATTACCGGCGATCCCGGCGTCGTCCGCACCAATCCACTGGTGCCCGGCATCGACGTGGTCGGTACCGTATCCGAGTCCAACGTGCAGCGCCTGCCGGTGGGCACCCTCGTTGCCTCCTTCGGCGATGGCCTTGGTGAATTCCGCCACGGCGGCTACACCCCAAAGCAGCGCGTCAATTCTCGCGCCACCGTTGCCCTGCCAGCAGATTTCACCGCGGAACAGGCCGCTGCCGTCGGTACCGCCGGCTACACCGCGGCGCTGTGCGTTAACTCGCTGCGTGGGCTTCCCGAGGGCCCCGTCCTCGTCACCGGTGCCACCGGCGGCGTCGGTTCCATCGCCGTCAACCTCCTGCGCAATGCCGGCTATGAGGTCCACGCCATGACCGGCCGCCCCGACGATTACGCCAACTACCTCCACGAGCTCGGCGCGCACGAGATCATTGACCGCTCCGAATTCACCGAGCCGGGCAAGCCCCTGCAAAAGGCCATCTACGCCGGCGCCGTAGACACCTCCGGTTCTCAGGAGCTGGCCAATGTCCTGGCCCGCACCAAGTGGGGCGGCACCGTTGCCGCTACCGGTATGGCCAGCGGCCCCGACCTGCCCGCCACGGTCATGCCCTTCATCCTGCGCAACGTGCACCTAGCCGGCGTGAACTCCGTCGATGCCCCGCTGCACTACCGCCAGAATGCTTGGCAGCTCCTCGCCCGCACCCTGGACCTGTCCATCCTGGAGTCCCTGACCAATACCCTCCCGCTGGAAGATGCGGTGGAGGAAGCACAATCGCTCATCAACGGCAGCCACCATGGCCGCACGGTGTTGAAGATTTCCTAACGTCCGAGTCTTTAGGCCTCAAAACTAGGAAGGCACCCCGTCAGTGACGGGGTGCCTGCCTTGTGCGATTGGCTCCCCGCATTCTAGGTATCGCCCGTTAAGCCGCGCACGATTTTTCTTGAGATGGAACCCAACTGCCGCAATTCCTCTCCCGTCAAGACGGAGACCACCTGATCATCCACCTTCGCGGTATGGCTCTCCAGTGCTGTAGCGAATGCTTCCTCGCCGAATTTCGTCACTGTGACTTCAATAGCTCGGGGTCCTAACTCCTCCGCGTGCCGCCTCTTGACCAACTTGCGCCCCTCCATCCGGACCAGTTGTCGGTGCAGCCGCGACTTTTCCCACCCCAGTTCCGCAGCCAACTCATGCGGCCGGGTGCTCTGCCCACGGCGGCGCTGCAGGACGGCCAACACCGCATAGTCCGCCTCGCTCACATTCGCTGTTACCTGCAGCGCGTTGGACAACTCCTTATGCAGCGCACGCTGCATCGCTACAAAATCCGCCCACGCCGCACTTTCCTCTGCGCGCACGGCACCTCTCCCTTTAACCTTTGACTTAAATGGCATTATACCCTGCGCAGTTGATTACTCAACTGTGTATCGATTTCCGCAGTTGATCCATCAACCCCCAACATTATTAAACGGCTTGGATTAAGCGTATCAATAATTCGCCCGCGCCATACTTTTGCCGGTTTAACAGCATGTACTTTGCTTTTTATAACCTATTTATTGGTGTTAATATTCGGTTGATTGTCACCACATTTAGTTTTTATTAAATAAAAACTGGCCTATTTTCAGACCGCCCGCGACTCCTGTAGAGCAGACGCCTGTCTATGATGGCGGGCATGGATAAACTTTTTAGCGCCTGCGGATTCGACTTCCTGGACACGGAGGAACTCATCGCGGAGCTTCCCGCAGACCGGACCCTGTGGGATGCGCCTGCTTTTGATCAAGTGCTCTACTATGCGGATCCCTCTGGCATCGCCGTCACGGCGATGGAGTACGAGGGGGAGTGGACCGTATTGCCGTCGTTCCGAGGCGGGGAAGACGTTGAGGCAACGCTATATCGCGCCATGCCATTTATTGGCATCTTAGAAATGGAAGATTTCCGGTGGGCAGTGCTTAGCGATGCCCCCTTCACGCTTCCCACCGGCAACCCCGTGGGCGGCGAAAAACTGCGCGGCCGCGTGCGGCCCGCAGTCGTTGCGCTGGACTATGAATTAACGGAACCGGCGGAGTTTTCGCTGCGATCCCCAGCCACGGAACGGTTTTATCAAAACTACAAGCCCAGCCTGCTCAACCCGCAGGTAGAGCTAGCGGGCACCGTAAACAATGTCGAGAAAAAGACCAATGAGTTTGGGGGAGGGGAGTTCTGGGTATGCGAAATCGATGGGCTCCCGCTCATCGTTGATGCCCCAGTTGAGGCGGGCCAGGGGATCCGAGCGCACGGCATCGCGCTCTGCGCCACGGAATACTGGGATTAACCGCCTCGCTGCTAGGTAGAGGCAGCTCCTAGTGTTGCGGAGCTGCAGGTACCAGCGCTAAAAGGCGATCGAGGTAGTCCCGCACGAAATCGATGGTGCTGGGCGGCTCGATCTTTCCATCCTCGCCGATGAGCTGGGGAGAATTGCCCAAGAATACCTCGGGCTGACCGGGCATCGGCATGTCGAAGTAGGACAAGGCTAGGCGCACATTCTTGTGGGAAGAATAGCCACCCATGCGGCCGACGGAGTGGCTGATGATGCCAGCTGGCTTATTCTTCCAGGCGACATCGGAATTGGGCTTGGACCCAATATCGATGGCATTTTTTAAGCACGCCGGGATCGTCCGGTTATTCTCGCTGGTCACGAACAAAATGGCATCCGCATCCTTAATCGCGTTGCGGAAATCGGTGTATTGTCCCGGCGTGGGTTTATCCTCCACGCCAGGATCGTCATAGTCGAAATCATAGAGCGGGAGGTCACGCAGGTCATAGCGCTGGCACTCTACGTGCTCGGGAACGAGTTCAATGGCATGGTTGGCGATCTTCTTCGCAATGCTTTCCCGCCGCAGGCTGCCAACGAGTACAAGAAGTTTCATGATGTGTGTCCTTTCGTGTGGAGACTTGTAAGTTTTAGAAATCCCAGTCGGCATCGGAGGTCTCTACGGCTTTGCCGATGATATAAGAGGACCCCGACCCCGAAAAGAAGTCGTGGTTTTCATCTGATCCTGGCGTGAGTGCCGCGAGGATTTTCGGGTTGACCTGGCATTCCTCGTACGGGAAGAGGTTGGGATAGCCCAGATTCATCAGGGCTTTATTAGCGTTGTAACGCACGAATGTAGCGACATCATCCATAAGCCCGTATGGTTCATAGAGCTCGCCGGAATAGCGCATCTCCAGGTCATAGAGCTTGCGCACGAGGTCAAAGGTGAATTCGCGCATTTCTTCGCGGCGAGCGTCCGTGGCGTGGTCGAGCCCCCGCTGGAACTTGTATCCGGAGTAGTAGCCGTGGACCGCCTTATCCCGCAGGATGAGCCTGATCATGTCAGCGGTATTGGTCAGCTTCCCGTGCACGCTAAAATGCAGTGGTAGATAGAAGCCGGCGTACAGCAGCAACGAGGACAAGAGGGTAGAGGCAACCTTGCGCTTTAGTGGGTCGTCGCCGTAGTAATGCACCATCACACTGGTCGCGCGCTGCTGCAGCACTGGGTTATCCACGGCCCACGCATAGGATTTTTCGATCTCTTCGGTGCTGGCCAGGGTGGAAAAGATGGAGGAATAGCTCCGCGCATGCACGGCCTGCATGAAGGCTATATTGGTATAAACGGCCTCCTCATGTTCCGTCCGGGCATCTTGAATCTGGCTGATTTCGCCCACGGTGGCCTGCACGGTATCCAGTAGCGTCAGGCCGGTAAAGACGCGAATGGTGAGATCGCGCTCGGCTGGATCCATGCGCGACCAATCGTTGCGGTCATTGGAAAGCGGGACCTTCTCCGGCAACCAGAAATTCGAGGTCAGGCGGTTCCACACCTCTAAATCCTTATCATCCCAGATGCGATTCCAGTTCACTGGGCGCAACGGGGTGGAGGCATCGTGGCGAAAATGCGGCGGGGTTTGGGATCGCTCAATGAGCTCTTGATATTTCATCGGTACTTTCTCTTTTCTTTGTCTTCGAGGCCCTAGCCGTCAGGCAATGGACGCGTGGGCGGTGGGGTAGAGGTGGTGCGCAAAGAAGTCCTGCAACCCCTCCCGTACGCGGGCAACATCGCGGTCGGTACCGAGCAGCTCAAAACGGTAGAGCTCAGGCACGCCGCACTTTCGGGCTATCTGTGGCCCGGCGCAGCAATACGCCTCACCAAAATTGGTATTTCCAGAGGTGATGACGCCGCGCAGGAGTGCGCGATTTTCCGGAACGTTGAGGAATTGGCGCACCTGCACCGGAATCGCCGCCTTGATATTGCCGCCGCCGTAGGTCGGGACGATGAGCACAAAGGGCTCGGTGACATAGAGCATTCCTTCACGCTTCGGCCGCAAAGGAATGCGTGCCGCTGGAAAGCCCAGCTTGTGGACAAAACGGTGGGTATTTTCACTGACCGAGGAAAAATACACAAGATTAGCGGCGGTCTTAGTGCCGCAGGGTGGCGTCGAGGCTGTAGTCATCTCGCTCCTTAGTGGCTGCGCCGAAGCGCACTTTCTGCTTCAACTACAGATCTAACGTACTTTTAACTACGCCGCAACTAACCACCGTTGACATGCGCAAATACTCCCCTTCTTTCAGAAAAGAAGGGGAGAGGGGCAGGAAAGTTACATGCGCACCCACACGGCGCGGGCTGCATGGGAGCTCAAAGAAAACGCCGCGGAATGTTCATTCTGGGCATTCTCGTTTTGGTTACCCTCTACGCGCACGGCCATCCCGCCGGAATAGGGCTGGCTTTCGCGCACGCTCACGGCAGCGCCGATGGTCAGGTTATTCTCGCTGAAAAAGCGCAGCAGATCGGCATCCGCATCACTGATGCGGTCGACTACACCGCCCTCGCCGGGCTCTAAATCGCTGAGTTTGCGCAGATCTCCTGGCTCGGACGCGGGGGGCGCAGCGTAGTCTGCGGGGTAGTCACCCGCGGCGCTGGGAATGGGGTCTCCATGCGGATCGCGGCGCGGGAACCCCAGTTCAGCGTCTATGCGCTCCAGAAAGAAATCGGAGACGCAGTGCTCCAATTGTTCAGCCTCCGCGTGGACCTGGTCCCAGCGGTAGTGCAGGGATTCCACCAGGAAAGTTTCAATAAGGCGGTGCCGCCGCACCATGGCGAGGGCAAAGGCACGCCCCTCGGTGCTCAGCCCGATGGCGCCATAGGGCGTATGGGTGACCAAGCCCTTTTTCTCTAGGCGCCGCACCGCATCCGACGCGCTGGACAGCCGTACGCCTATGTGCTGGGCGAGCATCTTGACCGTCACGGGCTCATCGTGCCATTCGCCCAGCTTAAACAGGGCCTTGAGGTAGTCCTGATTGGATGGCGAAAGGCCCGAGACGTCCACGCTCATTGGTTATTTAACCACCAGGTTCACCATCCGGCCGGGAACGTAGATCTTCTTCACCACGTTCTTGCCGGAGGTAAGGTCAGCCACCTTGGCATCGGCAAAAGCAGCCTCGAATACGGCGTCTTGGTCAGCATCGGCCGCAACGTTGATGCGGGATTTAACCTTGCCGTTGATCTGCACTGGCACCTGGATCTCATCATCTACCAGGTATTTCTCCTCAAAAGAGGGGAGTGGCTCGTAGGTGATGGTCTCATCGTGGCCAAAGCGCTGCCACAGTTCCTCCGCAATGTGCGGGGCGATGGGGGAGACCAGCTGGGCGATGGGCTCCACCGCCGCGCGCGGTGCCTCGGTGCGGTAGGTCTTGGTCAGGTAGTTGACGTACTCGATGAGCTTAGCCACGACCGTGTTCAGGCGCAGGTTCTCATAATCATCGCGCACGCCCGCGATGGTGCGGTGCAGCTGCTTCAGGTCATCCTGGGTGAGCTCGGCATCGGTAGTTGCCACTTCACCGGTGTCCTCATTGATGGCCAGGCGCCACAGGCGCTGCAGGAAGCGCTGCGAACCGACGACGTCCTTGGTCGCCCACGGGCGGGAGGTATCCAGCGGACCCATGGACATCTCATACACGCGCAGGGTATCGGCGCCGAAGTCGCGGCAGATATCGTCCGGGGCCACGGCGTTTTTCAGGGACTTGCCCATCTTGCCGTATTCCTGGTTGACCTCTTCGCCGTTGTAGTAGAACTTGCCGTCCTTTTCCTCTACCTCGGCCGCAGGGACATATACGCCGCGGGAATCGGTATAGGCGTAGGCCTGAATATAGCCCTGGTTGTACAGGCGGCGATACGGCTCCTGCGAGCTGACAAAGCCCAGGTCAAAGAGCACCTTGTGCCAGAAGCGGGCGTAGAGCAAGTGCAGCACGGCGTGCTCGACGCCGCCGACGTACAGATCCACACCACCCGGATCGTTTTCACCGTGCTCGTCTGGGCGCGGGCCGGTCCAGTAGCGCTCGTTTTCGATATCGCAGAAGGCCTCGCTATTGCGGGGATCGATATAGCGCAGCTGGTACCAGGAAGAACCCGCCCACTGGGGCATAACGTTGGTATCGCGGTAATAGGTCTGCGGGCCATCGCCTAGGTCCAGCTCTACCTCTACCCAGTCGCGGACCTTGGCCAGCGGCGGTTGTGGCTCCGAGTCCTTATCTTCAGGATCGAAGGAGGCCGGCTTGTAGTCTTCCACCTCGGGCAGCTCCACCGGCAGCATCGACTCTGGCAGCGGGTGGGCCATGCCGTCCTTGCCATAGACGATGGGGAAGGGCTCGCCCCAGTAGCGCTGGCGAGCGAAGAGCCAGTCGCGCAACTTGTACTGAATCTTGCCGCGGCCGGAGCCGTCCTTTTCCAGCCATTCGATGGCCTGGGCGATGGCCTCCACCTTATTCAGGCCATTGAGGTCCAGGCCCTTATCGTTGGCGGAGTTTACCAACGCACCGTCCTCGGTCCAGGCTTCTTCCTCGATATTGCCGCCGGAGACGACCTCCGTAATCGGCAGGCCAAAGGCCTGGGCAAACTCATAGTCGCGCGTATCGTGCGCGGGTACCGCCATGATGGCGCCGGTACCGTAACCGGTCAGCACGTAGTCCGCGATGAAGATCGGGATGCGCTTGCCGGAGACCGGGTTGGTGGCATAGGTGCCCAAGAATACGCCGGTCTTTTCCTTGTTTTCCTGGCGCTCCAGGTCCGACTTCGCTGCGATATCCGCGCGGTAGGACTCGACAGCTTCCTTCGGGTCATCGTTGCCGTAGGTCCAGCGCTCATTCACGTCATCGTCGTAAGGAATGGGGGACAAGAGGGCATCGACAAGCTCATGCTCCGGTGCCAAGACCACGTATTCCGCGCCAAAGAGCGTATCTGGGCGCGTGGTAAACACGTCGATGCCGTAGCCTTCCGCAGGGAAGGTTACCTCCGCACCGCGGGAGCGACCGATCCAGTTGCGCTGCATGGACTTGACCTTCTCCGGCCAATCCAGCAGCTCCAGATCATCGAGCAGGCGATCCGAATACGCGGTAATGCGCATCATCCACTGGGACAGGTTCTTGCGGAAGACCGGGAAGTTGCCGCGCTCAGACTTGCCCTCCGCGGTGACCTCCTCGTTGGCCAAGACGGTACCCAGGCCCGGGCACCAGTTCACCGTGGAGTTGGACAGGTACACCAAGCGGAACTCATCGACGGCCTGGGCCTTTTCCTGCGCGGACAAGTCCTCGTAGTAGCGCCCGTCCTTGGTGGTACGCTTATTGGCCTCCAATTCCTTGATGAGCTCAGCAATGGGGCGGGCCTTTTGCTGCTCTTCATCGAACCAGGAATTATAAATCTGCAAGAAGATCCACTGGGTCCACTTAAAGAACTCTGGATCCGTGGATTCCACCGAGCGGCGCGGATCGTGGCCCAAGCCCAACATGCCCAGCTGGCGGCGCATGTTGTCGATATTGGCCATCGTGGTGGTCCGCGGGTGCGTACCGGTCTGGATGGCGTACTGCTCGGCCGGCAAACCGAAGGCATCGTAGCCCATGGTGTGCAGCACATTCTTGCCCAGCATGCGGTTATAGCGGGCATAGGTATCGGTGGCGATATAACCAAACGGGTGCCCCACGTGCAGGCCCGCACCGGAAGGGTAGGGGAACATGTCCTGCACGTTGAGCTTTTCCTTGGGCAGCTCGCCCGCACCCGTGGCTAGCGAACCGACCGGGTTCGGCGCGTTAAAGGTCTCATGGTCCTTCCAATACTGCTGCCAAGTCTTTTCGATCTGGTTCGCCAGCTCAGGGGTGTAGCGGTACGACGTGGAATCGCTCGGTTTAGTCATAAACACACAGTGTAATAGCCCCAGCCCGGCGCGGGGTAGGCAGAGGTGGGTTTTGCTTCACTAATCCGGCACCGGGCTGGCACTCCGGCGGTGGCGGAGGGGGCCTGGGGCAAGGACTAAGGCCCGCCACGGAATGCTCCGGCAGTGTTTAGGAGCTATTAACGCGCAGTTCCTTTCGTGGTTAAATCGCGTTTTTATCTTCAACTCAAGGCTTTGCGCCCAGCCATGTCTGGGTCGTTTCTCTCTTGCTCGCAAGGCCGCCATCTCTTCGTCTCTCACTTCCACAAAGGACAATTCATGCGCACTTCTCTCCGCATTGGCGCCGCTGCCGTAGCCGCAACCGTGGCTACCGCTGGCGCAATTGCCCCAGCCACCGCCGCCGAATCCCAGGGCCCAAAGAACATCATCTACATGATTGGTGATGGCATGGGCTACGGCCACGTGGCATTTAATAACCTCTACGAAACCGGCCAATCCAAGTACTTGGTCGATGGCGCATTTAGCGCCGAAGGACCAGAAGAACTCGACGGCGAATCCGTGCAGCGCTTCGAAGACTTCAACCGCCTGTCCATGACCACTTACCCAAATAACTCTTCCTATGACCCACAAAAGGCGTGGGCTAGCCATGAGTACGTGGATAAGGGATACACCGATTCCTCTGCCGCGGGCACCGCCATGTCCACCGGTGTGAAGACCGATAACGGCAAGCTGGGCGTGAACGATTACGGCCACGAGCAGGAAAACACCTCCGAGCGCGCCAAGAAGGCCGGAAAATCCGCTGGTGTGGTCTCCTCCGTGCCGTTTAGCCACGCCACCCCGGCTTCCTGGGCGGCACACAACATTTCCCGCAATAATTACCTGGAGATTGCGGATGAAATGTTCAACTCTGATCTCGATGTCATCATGGGTGCCGGCCACCCGTTCTACGACGATGACAATAAGAAGAAGGATGAGGCCAAGTACAAGTACCTGTCTGAAGAGGTCTACAACAAGCTGTCTTCCGGCGAGTCCGACTGGAACTACGCCGAAACCAAAGAGCAATTTGAGGCCTTGGCCCAAGGCGATGTCGCGGCGGGGGAGAAGTACTTCGGCCTGGCGCCTGTAGCCTCTACCTTGCAGCAGGGGCGCTCCGGCGAGTCCACAGTGCCTTATGACATTCCGTTTAACGATGTCGTGGATCTTCCCACCATGACCACCGGCGCCCTCAACGCGCTGGGCCAAAATGACGAGGGCTTCCACGTCATGATTGAAGGCGGTGCCATCGACTGGAGCGGCCACGGCAACGAATCCGCCCGCGATATCGAAGAGGTACAGGACTTCAATAAGTCCGTCGATGCCGCCATCGACTGGGTAGAAGAAAACTCCTCCTGGGACGAGACCCTGTTGGTCGTTACCGCTGACCACGAGACGGGATACCTCTCCGGCGCCAATGAGCGCTCTGAGGGCAAGTTCAACTCCATGAATGGTGGCGGTGGCAACACCCTGCCCTCTGGCCACCAGTGGTACTCCACGCAGCACACCAACCAGGTGGTCCCCTTCTTCTTCAAGGGCGCTGGCTCCGAGGCCCTTCGCGCGAAGGCTACCCACACCGACCCCGTGCGCGGTGACTACATCGATAACACCACCTTGGCCAAGCTCACCTTGAATGAATGGTGGGTAAAGCACGATGACCAGGGCGGCAACGACCAAGCAGACGATTCTGCATCCGATCAGCCCGGCAACAATGACAATGGCGGTGACGGTTCCTCTAAGAGCGGGCTCTTCGCCGGCATCGCCGGTGCCGGTATCGCCTCGCTGGCCATCGGGGCCATTGCCTTCTTGGCGCAAAAGCTGGGCATCATCACCATCAACCCAAATGCGTGGCGGAACTTCTTCCACTAATCCAGGCGAATAATCGCGCGCAAAGGCTTTCATCACCGACGGTGGTGAAAGCCTTTTTTGGCCTCTGCCTGCAGAATCCACATCTTTTCAAAAATGATCTAGGCTGGTGTAAATGAGCCAGGAGAAGTTTCGTAGCCAGCTATCATCTTTTCTAGACGCGGCGGTATTTCAGGGGGTCCCGCATCTTCGCCTCGCGCCGGATACCGATACTTTAGAGCTTTACCTGCCAGCCGTAAGCGCGGCCTATGAACCAGAAGACCCGCAATGGACCGTGACCACGCAGTTGCTGGACGGCACGGAGGTCACCCGCAAGTTTTATTACGTCGCCGGTGAGGAACCTGGCTTGTGGGTTTCCATGCCGCAGCCCTTTACCCACCTTGCCGTAACGTTTGCGGAGCAGACCCTGGAGTTTGCGGGTATTGCCAATGGCGGCCTGCTGCTCGATTCCGCGCACCGCCCCGTCGATAGCACTCAACCCATCCCGCAGGGCGCATATACCTTCATCGCGCCGAACGGTACGCAGCTAACGCCTGCCCCGGATAGCCAGCCGCGCCCGCATGGCGCATGGGAAGGCTGGTCCATCTTTGAGGTAGCGGCACAAGATTCCTTCTCCATCGCTGTGCCGCGCCAGGACAAGGCCACCATCACCGTTGCGGAGAGCGCGGATTTTTCCTGGGATATGGCGGTCAAGTCCCTACCCAACGCGCGCGGGCTGGACGGCGAGCTGGTGTACACGAAATCCCCGCGCCTCCTGGTCAATACCCCACTGCACCTGCAGCTAACCTATGTCCCCATCGGTGGGGAAGAGGAAGAAATCTTAGAAGATGAGCTGCCGGAGGGGATCCATGAGGTTCTGCCCGGTGATGTCTTCGAAGACCCCTGGGTGGGCCGGTACCGCTTTAGCCTGTTTAAGGGCGAAGAGCTTGTCGATGTCCACTATCTCAACTTTGCCGAAACCCTCCACATGCGCTCCAAGAACGAGGGGCCCCGCGGCACCAACTTCCGCTTCATCGACGCCCTGGGTAACCTGTCACCGTTTAGCTATGCCTTGGCCTCGTCCCCCGATAAGCCCATTCACATGGAAAAGGGCCAGCGCGTATTTGGCGAAGACGAATCGGTGCGCGAGGAGACCATCAGCAGCGAAGCCGGCTATGAGCTAACCTTTGAGGTCATTCCGGCGACCATCCGCACGCGCGTGAAGCGCACCGCGGCCGAGCCCGTGGATTATATGGATAAGCAGGTCATCCTGGCGGATCAGCTGGATGCGGATGCGCTGTTTACGGTGCACTCGCCGGAGCCGCTGCCGCTGGCGAAATTCGTGGTCATTGATAAGAACCAGAAGATCCGGGATCTCGTGACCGCCAATGGCTCTACGGAAGCGACGACGGCCCTCTCCGTGCCGAATCGCGCCCTCAAGGCCGCGCTGACCAAGAAGTCCTCGCTGGAGCTCTACCTCCTGTGGTCCACGCTGACCTATGAGGAGTACCTAGAGGGCCTGCCGGATAAGGAGCGCGCGGCGCACCTTAAGCGCAGCATGGACCGCCGCGTGATGGAATACGAGGCAACCGCGGCAAGTGATCTTATCTATGCCGCCATCGCCACGGTGCGCAAGGCGCCGCTGGTGGCCCGCGCCACCATCGAAGACGGCATCTTGATGCCCGAGCAAACCCACGAAGAGGAAGTGGAGCTCTTGGCGTGGGCGTGGCCGCTTGGCAACCCCGCCAGCGAGCCGCTGCCCTTGGAGCCGGTAGAGGAGGGCTTCGAGCTGCCGGAGGAATTGCACGAGGCTGGCGATCTCATCGTGGACTTCCGCGAGGATGAACCGGCCAGCGATCTCGCCGCCCCGCAGTACCCGCCGGCGAGCTCGCTCATCATCTTCCACGACGGCGAGAGTGAGAATACCGCCGGCACGTGGGAGACCTATGCCGCCCTGCGCCGCCTTGCCCCCAAGGCCAAGGAGACCTTCGAGGGCGTTATCAAGGACATCGAGGCCGATCCGCGCGCCAGCCTCGATGCGCTCATGCAGGTGGACTTCGAGCGCGGCCAGCGCATGCGCGCGTTGGTGCGCACGGGCCTGATTACCCGTTCCTTTAGCCGCGAAGGGCAAGAGGCTGCGGATCCGTCTTCCGTGCTCGCCGCGCTTGCCGATGCCAACCAAGCCCACGTCGAACACTTCGGATCCCCCTCGCTGTGGCGGACGGCCACCACGGGCGTAGACGATGTCACCCGCCCCATGCTGCTCATGAGCGCCACCGGCGAGGCCCCAACGCCTGCAACGGACAGCGCGCAGCTGTGCGATGACGCCCACCGCATCGCCGCGCTGCGCGAGTGCTTCGACAACGACCTGGCGCTGACCCGCCTGGGGACCATGTCCAACCTGCGCACAACCGCGCTGCAATTGCGGGTGACGCTGCAGCAATTGGGCGTTGATAAGTCGGTATTGCACACCCTGCTCGCCTTGGACGCCTTTGGGGAAGGAAACACGGATCTTGGCGGCTCTGCTTGGATGCCGTTTATTTCCTATGTCTTTGCCATTGCCGCACGTGGGGTGGCCAATGGGAAGCTGACGGATGCGGCCGTGGCCTCCGCGCTGGATAACGCCCTCCCGCAGCTCGCGGAGGCGGTTTCGCTGGCCCCAGAGCTGTTTTACCGGGATATTCTCACTGCGGAGGCTCTGACCCGCGACTACAGTGACTGATATGCAGGTTATTTCCACCAACGTGGCCGTACGCGGGCCGGATCCGAGCGGGAGGCATGAGTTTTCGGGCATCGACAAGCGCCCGCAAGACTTCATCGATATCTCCGCTCCCGGCCCCAATTACGGCGATGGTTCTGGCGTGCGCGGCGATTCTATTGGCGATAGCGATCATCACGGTGGAAGTGACAAGGCCGTTTATGCCTATGCCCGCGAGGAATTGGATTATTGGGAGGATTCGCTGGGCCGCACGCTGGCTTCGGGGTCTTTTGGGGAGAACCTCACCACGCGCGGCATTGATCTCTCCGCGCTGCTTATCAATCAACGCCTCCACATCGGCACGACTACGCTCGAGGTCTCCGTACCCCGCCAGCCATGCGCAACCTTTTCCGGCTGGGTCCAGGAAAAGGGCTGGCTCAAGCGGTGGACCGCGCGCGGCGATTGCGGCGTGTACTTTCGCGTCATTTCGCCCGGGCGCATTTCTGCTGGGGATGCCATCACCTGCGGCCCCGCTCCCGCGCACGATATCACCATGCGCATGGCGTTTGCGGCCAAGATGGGGGACCGGGCGATGGCCCGGCGCGTGGTCGATGCCGAGTGCTTGCCGCCCCAGCACGCAAAAAAGCTCCGGGTATAAACCCGGAGCCAAAAATCTGTGCCGCTTTAGGCCGGCTGCGCGCCCTCTGCGGCGCTGACGACGGGCGCCTTCGCCTTGGGGTAACGGCCGTGCACCATGTAGTAGTACACCGCCGCGACGACGATGAGGCCGGCGAGGGTGAGGTACATCGTATTGAAGCCAGTGGCACTCACGATGGGGCCAAGCCCGAAGGGGGCGAGGCCGATGCCGAAGTCCATCAAGAGGAACATCGTGGAGATGCCCGCGCCTATCTGTGCGGCCGATACAGAGCGCATCGAGATGGCCTGGCAGGCGGGGCTTAGCGTGCCGTATCCCATGCCCGTAAAAGCACCCGCAAGCACGAGCATGACGTCATTGCTGGGAAAGCCCATGATGATAAGGGCGATGGCGAAAGAGACCAGGCCCAGGTACATGACCGAGTTATCGCCCTTGTGGTCCTGGATCCGGCCCAAGAAGAAGCGCATGATGAGCATGACTACGGCGTAGCCGATGAAAAAGAGGCCGGCGCCGGTGGCCAGATCCTCTTCGCGCGCATAGGCGTTGAGATAGGTGACCACGCCGGAGTAGGCGATGCCCACCAGGAGCATGAAAAAGCCGATCGGCAACACGTTGGGGTGCACCGCGTTGCGCAGCTTGAAGGCCGGCTTTTCCTCATCGAGTTCCGCCGGGTAGCGCAGCACGAGCGCCAGTACGAGGGAAACGATATTGGACCCCAGGGCGACCGCAAAGAGGGTGTTATAGCCAATATTATTGGCCAAGAACAAGCCCACCGCGGGGCCGAAAGCGGTGGCCAGGGTCGTGCCGAGGGCGAAGTAGCCGGTGCCTTCCGCGCGGCGCTGCTGGGGGATGACGGACTGGGCGACGGCCATGAGCGCCGTAGAGGTGAGCGCATAGCCCGCGCCGTGAAGCAGGCGCACCAGGATCAGGACAGCCACGTTATGCGCCACGAAATAGCCCACCGTCACGATGCTGACGAAGGCCAGCGAGGTCAGGGCGGCACGCTTTTGCCCCACGCGGTCCACCAACCAGCCGGAGACGATGCGCATGAACGTCGCACCCAAAACAAAGGCGCTAGAGGCAAAACCACTGACGGTATCGGATGCCCCGAAGCTCTCGACGGCATAGAGGGCCATGGTCGTCACAGTTAGGTAAAAGACAAGAAACTGGCCAAAATTAGCCACCCACGCCAAAAGGAACGTGGGTGTAATCAATGGCGGCTGAGCTGCCGCTGAATTCGTTATTGACAAGACTCACTCCAAATAAAAAATAAAAATCCTCCCAACCGCGCACGGCCCCAGAAGGGCCGCGTGCGGGGAGAAGGAAAGCAATCACAATTATGCGGGGAGTGAGTATACGCCGCAGGCACTTAATTGTTTAATCAAACGCGGCTATAAAAGCGTTTTAAACTGTGATTGCTGGGCGGTATTAGGCATTCGCATAAGGGTCGCGGATGCCCAAGTACTGCACGGTGGTGTATTCCGCAATGCCTTCCGCGCCGCCCTCGCGGCCCAAACCGGACTGCTTGACGCCACCGAATGGGGCGGCGGCGTTCGAAATAACGCCGGCGTTGAAGCCCATCAGGCCGAACTCCAAGCCATCGGCCACGCGCCAGAGGCGATCGGAATCTTCGGTAAAGACATAGGACGCCAAGCCGTACTCGGTGTCGTTGGCGATCTCGAGCGCCTCTTCCTCGGTGCTGAAGGTGATAATCGGGGCAACAGGACCGAAGATCTCTTCCTGAGAAACGCGTGTTTCACGTGAAACATTGCTAATGACGGTCGGCTCGTAGAAGTAGCCGCCGCCACCGGCGCGCTTGCCGCCGGTGAGGATGGTGGCACCCTTCTCGGCGGCATCGTCCACGAGGCCGGACACGCTATCGAGGGCCTTAGACTCGATGAGCGGGCCACAGGTCACGCCCTCGTCCATGCCGTTGCCCAGCTTGAGCTTCTTAAACTCCGCGACGAGCTTTTCGGAGAACTCTTCAGCCACGGATTCGTGGACCAAGAAGCGGTTGGCCGCCGTGCAGGCCTCACCGATATTGCGCATCTTGGCGCCCATCGCGCCCTTAACCGCCTGATCGATGTCCGCATCTTCGAAGACGATGAACGGCGCGTTTCCGCCGAGCTCCATGGAGGTGCGCAAAACGTTATCGGCCGCGCCCTTCAGCAGGGTCCTGCCCACTGGGGTGGAACCGGTGAAGGAAAGCTTGCGCAGGCGGGCATCGGCAAGCAGCGGCTCCGAAATAGCAGAGGCGGACTTGCCGGATACGACGTTGAGCACACCCTTGGGCAGGCCCGCATCAAGCATGGTCTGCGCGAAGTATTGCGCGGTGAGGGGAGTAAGCTTCGCCGGCTTGAGCACCATCGTGCAGCCCGCCGCGACCGCCGGGGCGACCTTGCGCGTGGCCATCGCCAGCGGGAAGTTCCACGGGGTAATCAACAGGCAGGGGCCCACCGGCTTGCGGCGGGTGATCATCCGCAACGTACCTTCGGGAACGGGTGCGGTGCGGCCATAATCGCGCACCGCTTCCTCGCTAAACCAACGGAGGAACTCCCCGCCGTAGGTGACCTCGCCCTTGGACTCCGCGATGGGCTTGCCCATCTCAAGGGTCATCAGCGCGGCGAAGTCATCCGCGCGCTCCTGCACGAGCTCGAAAGCCCGGCGCAAGATCTCTGCGCGCTCGCGCGGCGTGGTGCGGGCCCACTCATCCTGTACGGCGCAGGCGGCATCCAGGGCGGCAGTGGCATCCTCTGAGTTTGCGGAAGCAAGCGTCGCGAGCTTCTCGCCCGTGGCCGGGTTTTCCACGTCGAAGGTCTCCCCGGAGGTGGAGTCGCGCCACTCACCACCGATGAGCAATTGGGTAGGAACCTTTGCAATTACCTCTTCGATATTGATGCTCATAACCATCACCTTTCTTGGAAATATAGACTTACACCACACTACTCCGATTTCGGCTTGGATCGACGTGGTTCAAAGTCGAGCTCCTTAGGTCGCTTTCGGGCGACACATAAAAGACGCATAAGAACCGGTTTGAATATTTTTCATTTGTTTCTTCCGCCCTATAGAAATTTAGGCTAGGCTAGTGCGCATGAAGAAAATGACTACTCGTTGGTGGTGGCGCGCGTAACTCGCGGGCCTTTCTTCGCAACCCATTTTTAGGCTCGCATTCTGCGGGCCTTTCGGCGTTTTCAGTGCCTTTGCTCGCGGATACTCCGGGTCCCTCGCACTCTGTTCCTCAGTTACTCCCGAAAGGGCACTGCAATGACATACACCGCCACCCGCGATATTGCCTATTGCCGGGATGCCTCAGCGCTATTTCATAGCTTGGCACGACCGAGCGATTCCTTATTATTGGAAAGCGCGGATATTGAAACCAAGAAGAACCTCACGTGCCTCGCCGTGCTTAATGCCGCAGCGAAGGTGACGTGCACCGGCCAGTGGGTTCGCGTGCTCGCACTCAGCCCGGCGGGGGAGCGGCTTATCACCATGCTGCAATCGCGCTTCGCCGATCGGATTGTTTCACGTGAAACCACGGAAATTGTTTTTGAGTTCTCGCCCTCCAACGAGTCCGATGAACGGCAACGGCTCCTGGATGAATCGACGGCCGATATCCTCCGCGCGCTGCAGCGCGATGATTCTTATTCCTCGCCCTTGTTGCCGTTCGTCGCGGGGGGCTTTGCCTATGACTATTTGGCCACCTTTGAAAACCTGCCCGAGGTAGGCGAGGGGCCTAATACATTTCCCGATTATGAATTTCTCGTCGCCCAGACCGTCCTCGCGGTGGATCACCTAACGCACACGGCGCACGTAGAGGGCTGGGATATCGACCAAACCCGCTTGGAAGACAGGCTCGATGCGCTTGCCGCCACGCCCATCACCGCCATAGAGGATCCGGCGCCAGGCCAAACCGCAGGGACCCTGGCGGCGACCGCGGATATTGACGATGCCGCTTTTTGTGAGCAGGTAACGCGGCTCAAGGGAAATATTGACTCTGGCGATATTTACCAGGTCGTCCCCGCCCGCACCTTCACGGTGGACTGCCCCGATGCATTCGCGGCCTACCGCCAGCTCCGAGAGACCAATCCTTCGCCGTATATGTTCTATCTCCGGGGAGAAGATTATGAGCTTTTCGGCGCATCACCGGAGTCCAATTTGAAATTTGACCCCGCGACTCGGCAGGTTGAGCTCTATCCCATTGCCGGAACTAGGCCCCGCGGGCTCAACCCGGACGGCACCATTAACGATGAGTTGGATATCCGCAACGAGCTAGAAATGCGCACGGATACCAAGGAGCTAGCCGAGCACACCATGCTGGTGGATCTTGCGCGCAATGATCTCGCCCGCGTGGCAGAGCCCGGCACCCGGCGGGTGGCGGACCTGCTGCAAGTGGATCGCTATTCCCGAGTCATGCACCTGGTCTCCCGGGTGACCGCCACGTTGCACGTGGACTTCGATGCCCTCGATGCCTACCGCGCCTGCATGAACATGGGAACGTTGACCGGCGCGCCCAAGCTGCGCGCCAGCGAGCTCATCCGCCAGGCTGAACACAAACGCCGTGGCTCCTACGGCGGCGCGGTGGGGTACCTGCGCGGCGACGGCGCCATGGATACCTGCATTGTCATTCGCTCCGCCTTCGTGCACCGCGGTACGGCCGCCGTCCAAGCCGGTGCCGGGGTGGTGCACGATTCCGTCCCCCAATCCGAAGCCGATGAAACCCTGCACAAGGCCTATGCCGTTCTCCACGCCATTGCCCTCGCGCACAACGCCACCCTGGAGGTACAGCGATGAATTCACCGCACGTGGTCTTGCTCGATAACCACGATTCCTTTGTCTATAACCTCGTCGATGCCCTCGCCGGTTATCGCACCACCGTCTACCGCAACAGCGTCTCCGTCGCGGAGGTGCTGGCGGCCGAGCCCGATATTATTGTCCTTTCCCCGGGCCCCGGCCACCCGCGCGATGCTGGCTGCATGATGGAGCTTATCGATGCCACCTTAGGCACCATTCCCATCCTCGGCGTCTGCTTGGGCTTCCAGGCGCTACTGGAATACCACGGTGGCGAGGTAGGGCCGTGCGGTCCGGTGCACGGCAAGTCCATGCCCATGACGCTTACCGATGCCGGCACCGCCCACCCAGTCTTCGCCGGCCTAGCCACCGATGCCGATCCCGCCCAACCCGGCGTCCCCGGCACCCAGGTCCCGGTGGCCCGGTACCACTCCTTGGGGTGCACCCACGTGCCAGCCGGCATGCGGGTACTCGCGGAGACGGAAGCGGATATCGGCACCATCGCGATGGCGGCCGAAACAAACGATGGCATGGCGCTGGGGATGCAATTTCACCCGGAGTCGATTCTCTCGCCTCGCGGCCCAGACATGCTGGACCGCTGCATCCACCGACTATCCACTCATCCCACTATGGAGCTAAAACACTAATGACGAACCAAAACCCGCTGAAAACACTGCAAGCCTTCTTGGATAATCCCGCGCCCACCGTGGAGGAGGCCACCGAGGTCTTTACCCCGGTCGCCGTGGGCGATTATGACGATATTCAGATCTCCGCGCTGCTGACCCATATCCGCACCCGCGGTGAAACCCTCGCGGATATCACAGGGGCCGCCAAGGCGTTCTTGAAAGTTGGCCACCCCTTTCCCATTACTGGTGAGGGCCTCATGGACTCCGCAGGAACCGGTGGCGATGGCGCGAATACCATCAATATCACGACCGCCGCCTCCTTGGTTGCCGCCGCTGGGGGAGTAAGGATGGTTAAGCACGGCAACCGGTCCGTTTCCTCCAAGTCCGGTTCCGCCGATGTGCTCGAAGCACTAAATATTCCGCTGGACCTCGACGTGGACCGCGCCGTCCGCCAATTCGAGGCCTCCAATTTCACCTTCCTCTTCGCTCCGGCCTACAACCCAGCGGTGGCCCACGTGCAACCGGTGCGCAAGGCGCTCGGGGTCTCCACCATCTTCAATACCTTGGGCCCCTTGCTCTCCCCAGGCCGCCCCGAGCTACAGATCATGGGCATCGCCAATCCCTCCCAGGGCCCCATGATCGCGGAGGTCTTCCGGGAGCTGGGGCGCGGGCGGGCGCTCGTCGTCCACGGCGCCGGTACCGATGAGATCGCTACCCACGGCACCACGCAGGTTTGGGAGGTGAAAGATGGCGAGATTTCGCACTATGAGCTGACGCCAGAGGAGTTGGGCATCGCCAAGCATGAGCTCAGTGAGCTCGCCGGTGGGGACGGGCAGGATAATGCCGAGCACGTGCGCGCCATCTTCAATGGTTCGGGCAAGCCGGCGCACTATGATGCGGTCGCGGCATCGGCTGGAGCGATGTTTTATCTGGATGGCACCACGGCCTCGATTGCAGAGGGCGTCGCCCACGCCAAGAAGCTCATCGATAGCGGGGAAGTGGACCGCTGGCTGCGCACCCACGAGCAAGCGGAATACTAAGAAGGCCACACGAGGGAAAAGAAATGACAGAACAGAAACTGCCGACGGTGCTCGAGGGCATTGTGGCGAAGCGCCGCACCCACCTTGCCGGCATTCGCGAGCGCATCGCCCACGTAGATGTGGACAAGCTTGAGCCATCCCGCCGTTCGCTTTTTACCGCGCTCAATGGCACCAATCGTTTCATCATGGAGTGCAAATCCGCGTCGCCGTCCCTCGGAATGATTCGCGAGGATTACCGCCCCGGCGATATTGCGTGCGTCTATTCCCGCTACGCGGATGCCATTTCCGTGCTGTGCGAGCCAGAGCGGTTCGGCGGGGATTACGATCACCTCCAGACCGTGGCGCAGTCCACGCACCTGCCGGTCTTGTGCAAGGACTTCATCGTCGATCCCATTCAGGTCTATGCCGCGCGCTATTACGGCGCGGATGCAATTTTGCTCATGATGTCCATCGTGGATGATGAGACCTTTGCACAGCTGAAGGCTTTGGCTGACAAGTTAGGCCTCGACGTCCTCACTGAAGCCATCACCAAGGAGGAGGTGGACCGCGCGCTGTCATTCGGGGTGGAGATCATCGGCATTAATAACCGCAACCTCCATGACTTGAGCATCGACCTCTCCCGCACCGAGCAACTCGCCGGGTACGTGCCTGACGATAAGGTCGTCGTCTCCGAATCCGGTATCCGCGATAACCACACCATCCGGCGCTTGGGCGCCCACGCCAATGCCTTCCTCGTCGGCTCCCAGCTGACCTCCCACGAGGACATCGACCGCGCCGCCCGGGATCTGCTCTTCGGCGCGAATAAGGTGTGCGGGCTCACCGCCTCCTCCACGGCCCAAGCCGCCCGAGCCGCCGGTGCCCGCTACGGAGGGCTCATCTTCGCTCCGGATTCCCCGCGCAATGTTTCACGTGAAACCGCCGAGAAAATCATCGCCGCCGAGCACGGCTTGGACTACGTAGCCGTGACCCGGAGCGACGACCCCGCCGAGTTGCGGGAGATAGCGGCAACCCGTGGTCTATCCGGAATCCAGTTGCATGCCCCGTTCCAGGGCAACTTAGACGGAGAGCTCGCGCTGATCGAGCGCGCCCGCGCGCTCCTCGCGGACACCGACGCGGAGTTTGTCTGGCGGGCCATCGACATGACCAACCCCCAGTGGGTAGAGATGGCGCCGGAACTCGCCGCGAGCGTGGACCGCCTCGTGCTCGACTCGGGTAGGGGAGGCACCGGCCAAAGCTTTGATTGGGCGGCGATCCCGGAAGACATCAAAGCCCACAGCCTCCTGGCCGGGGGTCTCAATCTAGATAACCTGGAAGGCGCGCTCCGCGTGGGTACCGCTGGGCTCGATCTCAATTCAGGATTAGAAACGCGCCCTGGGCGCAAAGACGCCGCCCTGATTTCGCAATACTTCCGCACCATCCGATTACTCAACCAACCAGAAAAGAAAGATTAACCATGCCCGTTTCACGTGAAACACTCCTTCCCGCATACTTCGGGGAATTCGGCGGCCAATACGTGCCGGAATCCCTCATCCCCGCATTGGATCAATTGGAGCAGGCGTTTGTCGATGCCCAGAATGATCCCAACTTCCGCGAAGAACTCGCCGGATTGCTGCGCGATTACTTGGGCCGCCCGACCCCCGTTACCGAGGTAAAGAAACTCGGCGGGAAGGCACGGATCTTTTTGAAGCGCGAGGACCTCGTCCACGGCGGGGCCCATAAGACGAACCAGGTGCTCGGCCAGGCCCTCCTGGCTAAGCGCATGGGCAAGAAGCGAATCATCGCCGAGACCGGCGCGGGCCAGCACGGCACGGCAACGGCATTAGCGTGTGCACTGCTCGATCTCGAGTGTGTGGTCTACATGGGCGCCAAGGATGTCCAGCGCCAGCAACCCAACGTCTTCCGCATGGAACTCATGGGCGCGAAGGTCATTCCCGTTGATACCGGATCCGGAACCCTGAAGGATGCCGTCAACGAGGCCCTGCGCGATTGGACCGCTACCTTCCATGAATCGCATTACCTGCTCGGCACCGCGGCGGGCCCGCACCCATTTCCCACCATCGTGCGCGAATTCCACCGCGTCATCTCTACCGAAGCCAAGGCGCAGCTGGTCGAGAAGACGGGCGGCCTGCCCGATCTCGTCGTCGCCTGCGTGGGCGGCGGCTCCAACGCCATTGGCATGTTCGCGGACTTCATCGATGAAGAAGGAGTGGAATTGGTAGGTGCCGAGCCAGGCGGTGCTGGCCTGGATTCCGGGGAGCACGGGGCCACCATTAACAATGGCACGGTGGGCATCCTCCACGGCGCACGCAGTTACCTCATGCGCAATTCTGATGGCCAGGTGGAAGAATCCTATTCCATCTCCGCCGGCTTGGACTACCCCGGCGTGGGGCCGCAGCACGCGCACCTTCACGCAACCGGCCGAGCGAAATACGTAGGAATCACGGACGCCGAGGCCCTAGAGGCATTCCAGCTCTTGTCCAAGAAGGAGGGCATCATTCCCGCCCTCGAGTCCTCCCACGCGCTGGCGTATGCCCTCAAGCGCAAGGACGAGGACATCACCATCCTCGTCTCACTTTCCGGCCGCGGCGATAAGGACATCGACCATGTCCGCCACACCCTGGAATCCCACCCCGAACTGCAACTCAAGGAGAACTAATCATGGGCAGCCGTTACGATAAACTTTTTGCCGCGTTGCGTGAGAAGAATGAGGGCGCGTTTGTCCCCTTCATCATGCTGGGCGATCCGACCCCTGAGGCCAGCCTGGAGATCATCCAGACCGCAGTCGCCGCCGGGGCGGACGCCCTCGAGCTCGGCGTCCCCTTCTCGGACCCGGTGGCGGATGGTCCTACCATCCAAGCCTCGCACATCCGCGCCCTCGATGGGGGAGCGAGCCTGGATAGCGCTTTGGATCAGGTCCGGACGATTCGTTCCGAGTTCCCCGATTTGCCCATCGGCATGTTGATCTACGGCAACGTTGCCTTCGCCCGCGGGGTGGAGCGGTTTTATGCGGAGTTCGCGGAAGCGGGTGCCGATAGCATTTTGCTTCCCGATGTCCCCGTGCGCGAAGGCGCCCCATTCATCGCCGCGGCAAAAGAAGCCAGGATCGACCCCATCTTCATCGCCCCTGCGCGCGCCGCGGAACGCACGCTCGCCGGCGTTGCCGAGCACTCACAGGGATACATTTACGCCATTTCCCGCGATGGTGTGACAGGAACCGAAAAGGAATCCGAGACCACCGGCCTGGACGAGGTGGTCGCCAGCATTCAGCGCTTCGATGGACCTCCGGTCTTACTCGGTTTCGGTATCTCCTCACCGCAGCACGTTGCCGATGCCATCGCCGCAAATGCCGCGGGCGCCATTACTGGATCCGCGATCACCAAGATCATCGACCGCCATGTTTCACGTGAAACCGGTGCCGTCGGGACGATCGATGACGCGGATGCGTTGCACGCAGAGCTGACCGATTTCATCTCGGCGATGAAGGAAGCGACCAAGGGATAGAGCCTACCGGACGGTAGCGCCAAAAAGCCCCCTGGCTTCCTCCCATACTTGTTGGGTGGGGAAGCCAGGGGGCGCAAATGCTTCACGGGAAACTAGGCTACGGTCTCCGCCTCTTCGTCGTTCAGGGTATCGACCTTGTCGCGGGCGAATTTATCGACGACCATCGCAATGGCACCATCGCCGGTCACGTTCGCTGCGGTGCCGACGGAGTCAATCGCAATATAAGCGGCGATCATCAGCGCGACCATTCCGTCATCGAAGCCCATCATGTCCGCCAAGAGGCCAACGGCCACCATAACGGCACCACCCGGGACACCTGGAGCGGCGATCATCATGATTCCCAGCAAGAAGATAAAGCCAAGACCGGTGCCAGTGCTGATATCCATATTCGCCATGAAGACGATGGCGAAGGCATAGAGCGTCAGCTTCATCATGGACCCGGACAGGTGAATCGTCGCGCACAGCGGGATCACAAAGCTCGCGACCGGCTTCGAGATGCCGTTTCGCAAGCTGGATTCCAAGGACACCGGGATGGTCGCAGCAGAAGAAGACGTACCCAATGCAGTGAAGTATGCCGGCAGCATATTCCGCAGCGCCTTAAACGGATTCTTACCTGCAATGGCCCCGGCGACCACATACTGGAGTACGAGGTACACCAGCGTCATGACCACGGCCAGGATCAGGACCTTCGCGAAGGCAGAAAGGACATCGCCAATATTGCCCTTCATACCCAGGCCAAGGAACATGCCGAAGATGTAGAACGGCAAGATGGGAATAACGAATCCCCAAATGACCTTAACCACCACATTTTCCAGTTCCTTGGTGACGGTATAGAGCGTATCGGACTTGACCGTCGTCATGGCGACGCCAATGCAGAAAGAAAGCAGGAGCGCCGTCATCACTTCAAACGGTGGTGCCATCTCCACCTCGAAATAAGGGGATAGCGAGCCCTCATCCACGTCCGACACGTTAGTCACTAGGGTCTGGCCCGCCAACATCGAGGGGTAAAGCCACTTTGCCAGGCCATAGGCAATCAAGCCCGAGAGAATGGTGGAACCGTAGGCAATGCCCGCCGTAACCCCCAACCATTTTCCTGCGCCCTTGCCGAGACCGGCGATCGCCGGGGCGACAAGGGCGAAAATCAGCACAGGAATGAAGAAGTTGAGGAAGTTTCCAAAGAGCCCGTTGAAGGTCGCAAATGCTCGACCAAACCACTCCGGGGCAAAGAGGCTAAAGACAATGCCAAGCACGATGGCGAGAACGATGCGGAAAAGGAGAGAGTCCGCTTTTTTCTTGAGGTTCATGCAATCACAATCAGGTTAGGTGTTCCCAGTCCGGGGACTCACTTGGGTGCGGTCCAACGGAAGGAGAGACAGCGTGGTGCGGGTGCAAAATCGAACGAATATCTATCGGTCGATCCAAAATGAATATTACCCGAGGCACCTTATATTTAAGACACCAACCCCGTAGCTTAATTTCCAATCTCGCCCTGCAGGATTAGACTGTGGATATGGTCGCAGTGGGAATCATATTTTTAATCCTTGCCGTATTCCTTATCGCGGTGGGCGCACTCGCCGCCACCAAGCGGTTGCCCGGCAATAAATACATCGGCTTGCGCTTACAAGAGATCCGAAAGTCACGTGAAGCGTGGGATAATGCTCACGCCGTTGCGGGGCCCTTCTGGGCCCTTGGCGGAGTTTCGCTGCTTTTCGGCGGCGTCGTAGCTTTTCGTGCCGAAGGTTGGATGTGGCTTATTCCGGTCACGACTTTCGTAATCGCCATCCTCGCGCTTTCCGTCGGCTCAAACCTTGGCTCCCGCGCGGCATTTCTTTATGAGCAAGCGCATGCCGATGAGGACGGTTGTGGCGATAGCTGCAACTGTGGCTCCGGCGGCTGCGGTGGGGAAGAGGCGGCCACAGACTCCGCCGCTCAACCCGAGGTTGATCTGGGTGCCCTCCGCCAAGCCGCCCGCCACTCTGATAATTAAATAACTAGTTTTCGAGTTTCTTTCTCCCTCCCATTCCTGTCCGGCAATCGCGTCACACAGGTACGGAGCAGGGAGATTTTTATGACACTGTGACGTTATTACTCCAACCACGGTGTCGCACACTTTTCGTCACAGCTAAATTAAGTAGGGGGTATTTAACGAAACCTACCTATGTTGGACTCCATCTATAGTTGCGTACCACAACCTACGGGGATTCCTGTGGGAAATCCTAGAACTCGCATAGAGGTTCCGCAGAGCTCGGCTCCGCCACTACACCTAGAGCGGGGAAGGGTAGACAATGGGAGGTATGAAGAAAACCACAGCCCTCGCCGCAATCGCCGTTTCCACTTTTAGCATCGGTTCTTATGTCGCCGATTCCCACCGGCTCGATCCCGAGTCACAAGCCACAGGAGGGGAGGGGCCACACCCCATCGTTAATGAATTAGGTTTAGATTCCGGCACTTATGAACTCACGCCCACCGAGTCTGGTTCCGTCGCCACCTGGAACGGCAACCTTGCCTAATTGTATGTTTCACGTGAAACCTTCACCGAGCCATGTCGCTTTAGATACTCGAACACACGTGGCTAACCGTTGCCAAAATCATGTTCCGGCCGTGAACCATTCAGGATAGAGTAGAGGCTATGACTATCTGTTCGCGTCGCATGTTCTTGCTCGGATCCGCTACGACTTTCGCAGGTGCATACCTCGCGGCCTGTGGCTCAGAACCGTCCGCGGAAATCGCGGCAACGGACATTCCAGTAGGCTCCGGAATCATCGTTGACGGAGTTATCTTCACACAGCCGAAAGAAGGGGAGTTTAAGGCCTACTCCCAAACCTGCCCGCACCAACAAAATCCCATCACGGAGATCGACGGCATGACTGCCACCTGCCCAGCGCATCATACGTCCTACAACCTGCAGGATGGCTCAGTCATCGAAGGCCCAGGCCGAGACCCGCTCAAAGAGTACGAAGTAAGCCAAGAAGGCTCAAAGGTCTCCACCGCATAGATACACGCCGGCACGTCACTCTCTATACCCATGGTTTCACGTGAAACCATGCGGCTTAAGAAGAGCACGGGGGCGAAAAATATCCCCACTACCTTTCGTGGAACCACGCACGACGGTTTACACTTTGGGTCATGCTGCACAGACTCAAAAAGCCGGATCCGCTCATCGTCCTCATCCTTATTGCCGTAGCAATCGCGATCATTGCACCGGCCCGCGGCACCTTCGCTGACGTCTTTGGAAACCTGACGAATGTGGCCATCGCGCTCTTGTTCTTCCTCTACGGCGCGCGTTTATCCACCCAAGAGGCCTTGAATGGCCTTAAGCACTGGCGGCTCCACCTCACCATTCTCGCGTTCACCTTCGTGATTTATCCCCTCATAGGCCTGGCCCTGCGGCCCCTGACCGGATTCATTACGGACGATATGTACATGGGGATCCTATTCCTCACGCTAGTCCCGTCTACCGTGCAGTCCTCGGTGGCGTTCACCTCCATTGCAAAGGGAAGCGTATCCGGAGCAATCGTCTCCGCCTCAACCTCCAACTTGGCCGGCGTCTTCATCACGCCCGTCCTGGTCATGTTGCTCATGGGTACTGGTTCCGGCCTTCATATCGATACCTCGGTCTTTGGGGAAATCTCCCTCTTGCTTCTCGCTCCATTCATATTGGGCCAATTAACCCGGCGCTGGATTGCGGACTTCGCTCAGAGCAAGGCTACAAAGGTGGTGGACCGCGGCTCCATTGCCATGGTGGTCTATTCGGCCTTTTCTAAGGGCGTGGTCGATGGAATTTGGTCCTCCATCTCTGTCTGGGAGATCGTGTTCCTCGTGGTTTTCGCCGCAGCCTTCGTCATCTTCATGTTGTGGCTGACGCGGTTTATCTCTGGAAAACTAGGATTCTCACGCGCCGATATCATCGCTATACAATTCTGCGGATCCAAGAAGTCCTTGGCCACTGGCCTTCCCATGGCCTCGGTTATCTTTGCCTCAGGGTCGACATCGCTTGGGCTATTGATCCTCCCGCTCATGATTTACCACCAGGTGCAGCTGATGATCTGTTCTGTGTTGGCCTCCCGGTACGCGCAGGAGGACGAGGAACAACTACACTAGGTGCCCATGGCTAATTACCTTTATGTGCGCACCGAGCTTTCCGTCCCAGGAGTGGGTTCAGCGGTCCACCTCGCAGAATTAGAAGAACACGACGCCCAACGCTGCCGCATGCACCGCATGATCGCTTTGGATCCCGCGGATTCCGTGGTCGGGGTAGCGACCCCGAATAGTTCCACGGGAAACGTGGACACGCCGCAAGAAGTGGTTCCGCACCCCGATACTTACGATGAGTTCCCGGATATTAGCGCCCAGTACATGGACCAAGAACAATTTGAAGCGCTGTGGACGGAAGCCACCACCAAGTTTGGGCTTAGCTAGCCGCGGCCTACAGCACCAGGTTCACCAGGATCATGTAGAACGCGGTACCACCGAAGATGGATAATCCGGAATCCCGCTTCCACTTGTGCAGCCCGGCGGTAACCAATACGCCCAGGAGCACCGGCCACAGGCCGCCGGTGCCATCCGCCTGTCCGGCAACGGCATAGACCACCAAGATGGTCATGACGCCTACGGGCATCATCAAGCCCAGCAGCGAAAAGAACTCGCTATCCTTCATCCACTTCTTTGCGGAGAAGGGAAGCTCCCGCAATAAGACGGTCACGATGCCTACAGGGATGAGCACTGCAGCAATCGCGCCTAAACTGACTCCGTCCGGCATTTAGTTATCCTCCTTCACGGTCATGGAGGGAAGGGGCTGCAGCCGCCAGGTAAGCGCGTTATCCGCTCGTGGCGATAGGTAGCGAATGATGAGCAACAAGAAATAGGCGCTCAGAGAGACCATCAACAGCTGCCCCGGGGTAATGAATGCGGCGAGGATGCCCAAGGCCGCGGCGGATAGCGGCAGGGAAAGATCCTGATTATTGCGGAAGGAGTCCATCGCCAAGACAACGAATAGGGCGACGAGGGCGAATTCCATTCCCTCAACGGAAGAGGGGATTACCTGGCCGGCGAGCGCGCCAACGATGCCGCCGCCTACCCACAGAATTTGGCAAAAGGTTTGTATGCTCAAAATGCGGGTGCCGGTAAGCCGCTCCTCGCGCGGGAGCGCCGAGACGATGGCATACGTTTCATCCGTGAGGGCATAGGTGGAATACGCCTTGCCCACGGGGGAATTAATCCGTTTACGGGGGAATGTTAGCCCATAGAAGATATGGCGGAAATTCACCATAAACCCGGTAAGGAGCGAGGACAGCGCGGAGACACCGCCGGTAACCATGGAAATGGCGAGAAACTCCATAGAGCCGGCGTAGATAATGATGGAAAATATGGGCGTCCACCACCAGCTAAAACCGGATTGCACCATCAGGAGGCCAAAAGCCAAGCCCAATGGAATTAACCCGAGCGCCGCCGCCCACGTGTCCTTAATGCCCTTGTGGATTTCCTCGCGCATACGGGTCAGTGTAACCGATCACATACCGGCCACTAGGAATTAATTATCATCCACATTCACGGGATAGGTGGAATACAGCGGCAGGGGCATTGGCTGGCGTTTCATGACATCGGCCCAAAGATCGGCCGGGCCTGGGGCCACGACATCCTGTGCTAGGGCGGGTGCTACGAACCATTCGCCGGCCTCGATTTCTTCCTCGAGCTGCCCAGGACCCCACTCGGCGTAGCCGGCGAACATGCGCATGCCGGTAACCAGCGGCTCGATATCTTCCGGGTTGGAGCGCAAATCCACGTGCGCTAGGCGCGGTGCGAGGCGGTTGAGTTGTTCTTCTTTATCTGGGTCCACGCCTTGCTTGGTCTGCGCCAGGCCCACGACGGATTGTTGGTTGAGCGGACCACCGATATACAGCGCCTGCGGTTTAGCAACGACGGGCATCCATTCTGGAAGCACGTTAAAAATGGCCACTTCTGAGCGCTTGGTCAGGTCCACGCCAAAGGTCATCATGTCATTGTGCTCGACCAATAAGATAACGGAGCGGGCGAATTCCGGGGACAACATCCCCGGTGCGGACACGAGTAATTGCCCAGGGGCGGGATCGTTGCGCTCGAGGGCATTAAATAATCTATCGGCAAACATCACTGTTTAGACTCCCACCACTGGCGCAACTTCGCAATAGCTTCTTCCCGCTCGAGGGGGCCGTACTCCAGGCGCATTTCCTTCAAATAGGACCACGCCTGTCCCACTTCGGGGCCAGGGGAGAGGCCGAGGATTTCCATGATCTCATTACCATCGAGGTCCGGGCGCACCCGCGCGAGGTCTTCCTTGCGGCCAATCTCCTCGATTCGCTCCTCCAATTGGTCATAGGTGCGCTGCAAACGCCGCGCCTTCTTGGCATTGCGGGTAGTGCAATCGGCGCGCACCAGCTTGTGCAGGCGGGGGAGGAGGTCACCGGCATCGTTGACGTAGCGCCGCACGGCAGAATCGGTCCATTGATTTTCCCCAAAACCGTGGAACCGCATGTGCAGGTAGACCAGCTGGCCAATGTCTTCCGTCGTGGCCTTGGGATATTTCAGCTTCCGCAGGCGCTTGCGCGTCAGCTTGGCGCCCACCACCTCGTGGTGGTGGAAGGAGACCTTACCGTCGGTGTTATCGAAGGTATCGGGCTTGCCGATGTCATGCAGCAACGCCGCCCACCGCAAAACCAGGTCCGGGCCGTCTTCTTCTTGATCCATGGCCTGGCGCAGCACCTTCAGCGAGTGCGCATAGACATCCTTGTGCTGGGCGTGCTCGTCCGTGGTCATGCGCAGGGCAGGGATCTCCGGGAAGATGTAATCCGCAATCCCGGTATTGACCAGCAGGTCGATGCCATCCCACGGCGCTTTGCCGCACATGAGCTTATCCAACTCCACTTGGACGCGCTCTACCGTGATGCGCTGAATCTCTGCCGCCATATCGCGCATAGCGGCTACCACGCGGTCTGCCACGTGAAACTCCAATTGGGATGCAAAGCGCGCGGCGCGCAGCATCCGCAGCGGATCATCGTGGAAGGAGATTTCCGGTTTATCCGGAGTATCGAGCACCTTATTGGCCACATCGTGGAGGCCGCCGAGGGGATCGTGGAACTCAAAGGTGGCATCGGCAAGCAGCTCAATGGCCATGGCGTTGACCTTGAAATCGCGCCGCACCAGATCGCCCTCCAGGCTATCGCCGTAGATGACCTCGGGGTTGCGGGACTGCCCATCATAGGAATCGGAGCGGAAGGTGGTGATTTCAATCTGCTGGCCCTTGTACACGGCGGACACGGTGCCATAGGCAATGCCGGTATCCCATACCGTTTCGGCCCACTCATCCAGGATTTCCTTGACCACCTCCGGGCGCGCTGGGGTGGTGAAGTCCAGATCATTGCCCAAGCGGCCGAGGAGCGCATCGCGCACCGAGCCGCCCACGAGGTAGAGGGCATGCCCGCGCGCGCTGAATTTGTCTACCAGCCCGCTCAATAAGCCACTGAGCGAGTTCACGGTAGACTCCGCGCGCGCAAGAACGCCGATTAACTGAGTGTCCTGAAAATTCACGGGTGAGAGTCTACTACGATTGGCAGGGATGACTAACCAAGAACAAGGCTCCGCGCAAGGCCCCTCCAAAGGAGGCGGCCGTAGCCGTAACCGGCGCCGGCGCCGGCGGCGGCCGGATAACCGCACGCGCCGCACTAACCAGCAGCGCAGGCAGCAACGCGGTGGCAATAATCACGGCACCTCCACCGTCATGGAGACCCGCGATGAAACCTCGGCGGGCGGGCTCGTAATCTCCGGGCTGGCCGAGTGCGTCGACGGCAGCGGTAAAGCGGACCTGTCCCGCGTCTACGTGGCTCTTATCGGGCGCCTAGACCGCCGCGGGCGTTTATTGTGGTCCATGCCCAAGGGGCATGTGGAAAATGGCGAGGCCAAGGAGGTCACCGCGGAGCGCGAGGTATGGGAAGAAACCGGCATTTCCGGCGAGGTTTTCGCTGACCTCGGGGTGATCGATTATTGGTTCGTCTCTGATGGCGTGCGCATTCACAAGACGGTGCACCACCACCTCCTGCGTTTTGTGGACGGCATCATGAACGATGAGGATCCAGAGGTGACCGAGGTGTCCTGGATCCCCGTTTCTGAACTGATCGAGCACTTGGCGTACGCGGACGAACGCAAGCTCGCGCGCATCGCGCACGATCTCCTCCCCGATCTTGCACGAAAGGAAGCCGACGCAGGGAAAGCGACCCCACGCTAATGCACCAGCGCCTGAAATCACTCGCCGCGGCTGGCGGCTGCGCGGTACTCGCCGGTTGGGGATTGTTCCTACCAAACGCGGCGGCCCAAATGGACTCTGCTCCGGACAAGCAGATGGATATCCAGGCTTGGCTGGGCGCGCGCGGCCCGGAGCGCGCCGATCTGGACCTTATCGATGCCCAGCCCTTTACCGTAGGCAATGACCTGCGGCTGCGCTTCCGCGTGCACAACCCCACCGATCAGCCCTTAGAAGATCTGCAGATAACTAGCCGGCGCGGCGATAGCGTGGCTAATGCGGCAGAAGCGCGGACGGAAATGGCCACCGGTGATTTTCCCTATTACGGCCCGGGCATGACCACCGCGCCGCTGCAACCAGGTGAAACCCGGGAATTAAGCTTTACCGTACCCAGTGGATTGGATGCCGAGCGCACCTTGGCCATCAATGAACCGGGCGCCTATCCGCTGCTTTTTACCCTGACCGGCACTCTCGAGGGCGATGCGGTGAGCCTGGCAGAAGAGCGCTTCGTGGCCCAGTTCTCCGAAGAGGGCCCCACAGATCCCGCTGCGGCCGCGGCACCAGAAGAAGCGGCACCAGAAGAAGAACACGACGATGCCGAGGATTCCCAACCGCACGATCTCACGGTGGTTTATCCCATCAGCGCGAACCTGGACATCGTCCCCGGCGGGCTTGGGGGAGAAGAGCTCATCTTGTCCTCCGATAATTTAGGCCACGAGCTACGCAAAGGCGGCCGCCTCGATAGGTTGATTTCTACCTACGAGGATCATGACCTGCAGGGAGCGGGCTGCGTGGCCATCGACCCCGCGCTGCTCGATACCGTCAACCGCATGTCGCAAGGCTATACGGTCAATTCCACCCGCCCCGCGCAAGGCGATCGCCCCAAGCGCCTGCGCGATTCCTGGTCGCGGGGCAATGACGATGACAAGGGAGAGCCGGGCGAGGCAAAAAATGATGCCGAGCGGTGGCTGGAGCGCCTGCGCGAACTGGATTGTTTCATCGCCATGCCCTGGGCCAATGCGAATGCCTCTGCTGTGGCACGGGCCAATAATCCCGCCCTTCTCTTTGAGGGTTTGCAGCGCGGCAATCAAACCATTGAGCGCATCCTGGGCAAGGCACCGGCCAGCAATATCCTGGCGGTAGGTTCCGGTTATATTGACCAAAAATTGCCGGTGCCATCCCTGGTTGCGGATAATTCGAACTGGTCCGGCGAGGCCGCGACTTTCGATGCCTCCCTTGGCGCCCTGCTATCCCAAACCGGCTCCAAGCCGCAGACGGTTGGCTATTCCAACCCGGAGCTGCGCTATGACTACGCCAAAGATTCTGCTCTGTCTCGCGCCATCACGGGCGGGGCGGCCCTCAGCCTCGCGGGTGGGGAAGATACCGTGGCCAAGCTTCCCAACTACTTAGACCCAAGCGCGGCCGAGCATGCACTCGACGCCGCGGAAGAACTGCTCGACTCCGGCCACTCCCGCCCCCGCGGGATCAGCACCGTGGAATTGCAGCAGGGCGATCCGAACGCTCCCACCGGCAGCCCCTTTATCGATCCGGCCGTCTTTTCGGAACCCGAATTGGCCCGCGTTGAGCAACAGGCGCGCTATACCGATGAGCTGATGAATATCGTGGTGGATGACCCTGATATCACCATGACGCGCTCTGAATTCGTGCTGCCACTGCGCCGCGATCTCCTCAATTCCTTATCGCTTCATAATCGCGATAGCTTGAGCACCCACGCCGCAGCGCGCCAGTCCTTTTCCCGCACCATGGAGATGCACTCTAATACGCTGCGGGATCTGCGCGATTCCGTCTCCCTCATCCCGCCGGGCAATGTTTATACCCGCGTGTCTGAGTCATCGCCGCTGCTCATCGTGGCCGAAAATGGCCTGCCATTGCCGGTGGAGGCGAAGCTGCAATACGATGCCCCCGATGGCGCGCGGCTCAACACGCCCAAAAGCGTCCGTATTCCCGCTAAGGGCTCTATTACTGTATCCATGACCGCTGATATGCCGAAGGACGCGGATCGCACGGACATTGGGCTGTGGCTGGCTACTCCTAAAAATCAGACCATTTCGCAGCCCATCACTATCTCGGTGCAGACGCGTGCCGGTATCGTAACCTTATACGCTGCCGGCATAGCCGGCGCTCTCGCGCTGGTTTTGGCTACGCTCTTTCGGCTTGGCCGTCACCGACGCAAAAATCACAAGGCTGAAAAGTAAAAGTTGAAGTTGTATCCTCTATGACCGAAAAAGATGGCCGCCAGGCCCACCACGCGGAGAAGGCACCTGCAGGCGCGGTAGACCCCACGGATACCGCCCCCAATGCGGAAGAAAACCGTGTCCCGGTTACCGCCGGCGCGCGCGGCCGCATCGTGCGCGCCTCTCCACCCGCACCGGTACCAGAAAAGCGGCCCACGCCCTCAGTGCAGAACACCACTGTGCCCCCTGAGGAAGATAAGTCCGCGCTGACTGGCCGCAATGCGGAGATCGAGGCCTCCAATCAGGACGTCATCCGGGCGACGGGAACGATGGCCATCGCCACGCTGCTCTCGCGCATCACCGGCTTCCTGCGGCAGATGCTGATCGGCGCCACCCTTGGTGCCACGGTGGGTACGGCCTTCAGTAGTGCCAACCAGATTCCCAACCTGGTCACCGAAATCGTGCTGGGCGCGGTGCTGACCTCACTGGTGGTTCCGGTCTTGGTGCGCGCGGAAAAGGAGGACTCGGACCGCGGCGAAACCTTCGTCCGAAGACTTTTTACCCTGGCGTTTTCCATCCTGGGCATCGTTACCATCCTCTCCGTTATCTTCGCGCCATTCTTAACGAGGATGATGCTGCCTGAAGATTCCAAGGCCAATGCCGTGCAGGCAACATCATTGGCCTTCTTGCTTTTGCCGCAGATCCTGTTCTACGGCCTTTTCGCCCTCTTCCAGGCGGTCTTAAATACCAAGAATATCTTTGGCCCTGGTGCCTGGGCGCCGGTGGTCAATAACATCATTTCCATCAGCGTCCTGCTGGCGTATCGCTTTTTGCCAGGCCGCCTCGACCCGCACGATCCTACACCGGTGGCGGATCCACACATCATGTTGCTGGGCCTGGGCACCACCACGGCGGTGATCGTGCAGTGTTTGATCCTTGTGCCGTACCTGAAAAAGGCCGGCATCAACCTGCGCCCGAAGTGGGGCCTCGATGCCCGCATCAAGCAATTCGGTGGCATGGCGCTGGCCATTATTACCTACGTGGCCATCTCCCAGCTGGGTTATGTGGTCACCTCCCGCGTGGCAGCGTATGCGGATGCCGGTGCGCCGCTGGTCTATCAGAACGCGTGGCTGATGCTGCAGGTGCCGTACGGCGTTATCGGCGTGACCTTGTTGACCGCCATCATGCCGCGGCTTTCGCGCAATGCCGCCGATGGCGATGTCGATGCCGTGGTGCGCGACCTCACCTTGGGCACCAAGCTGACCTTCATCGCGCTTATCCCCATCGTCATTTTCATGACGGGCTTCGGCGTGCCCATCGCCCGCGCGCTATTCCAGTACGGCGCCTACGGCGCAGATAGCGCAGAGCAGCTCGGCCTCACCATCAGTTTTTCCGCCTTTACCTTGATCCCATATGCGTTGGTGCTGCTGCACCTGCGCGTTTTCTATGCCAGGGAAGAGGCGTGGACGCCCACCTTCATCATTGCCGGCATCACGCTGACCAAGATCGTGCTGACCTTGCTGGCACCGCTGATGACCAGCAACCCAGACCGGGTGGTCATCCTCCTCGGTACCGCCAACGGCTTTGGCTTTGTCTCCGGTGCGGTCATCGGCGGTTTCCTGCTCAAGCGCAAGCTGGGCAGCCTGGGCGGCAAGGCCGTGACCCAGACGGTCCTCTGGTCCTCCGGTGCCGGTGCGGTAGGCCTGATTGTGTCCTGGGCGCTGTACTGGCTCGTGCAATTGTTCTTGCCGGAGCAGCTGCCTTCGATCGTCTCGCTGGTCAAGGTCGTCGTGCTGGGCATCGTCTTTGTGATTATCACTGGGCTGGTTCTGTCCAAGTCCTCCCTGCCCGAGGTGCAGAACCTGGCGCGCGCCCTCCAGCGCATCCCGGGAATGTCCCGGTTCATCACGGTGGACAGTTCCAAGGCCATCGAGGTCGAGGAACCAGACCTGCAGGAAATCCAGCCGGTCTATACGCAGGATTCCTTCAATGCCACCTTGGTGCCGCCACCGATGTCCGCCGGTATCGTCCGCGGCCCGCGCTTGGTCCCCGGCGCCCCCGTATCGGACGGTCGCTTCCGCCTCCTGCAGGATCACGGCGCTGTATCCGGCGCCCGGTTCTGGCAGGCCCGCGAACAAGCCACCGGCCGCCTCGTGGCGTTAACGTTCGTCGATACCAATACCCAAGCGCCCATCGCGCCATCGACGCCCACAGTCTCTGCCCGCCGCTCCGCCGAAATCTCCCGCAATACGCGGCGTTTGGCCGAGCTCAACCTGGAGACCATGGCGGATAATATCGAGATTTTGTCCTACCGCACCGGCTGCCTGGTGGTGGCGGATTGGTTTGAGGGCACCTCCCTCAAGCAGGTGGCAGAGGCAGATAACCTCGACCCCAACTCCGTTGCCCGCGCTACCGCGCCGCTGTTTGCCGATGCCGCCACGGCCCACGACGCCGGCCTCATCCTCGGCGTGGAGCACCGCGACCGCTTCCGCGTATCCACCTCCGGCATCGTCAAGGTTGCCTTCCCCGCGGTGCTGGATGGGACGTCTGCAGAAAGCGACCGCGAGGCCCTCAGCTCCGCGCTAAGCATGCTGGTCGAATCCACCGAACCATCGCCGAAGAAGCTGCGCGATATTTCCGATGACGCCAACCTCACCGCCGATGAGGCCGCAGAGCGCCTCGAAGAGGCACGGCTGGCCTTTGATGCCGCGGATGCAGAGACCCGCGAAGAGAAGCTGGAAGAGTTGCAGGAGGCGGAGGGGCTGACCTCGGCGGGCATCGCCAAGCGCCTGCGCGAATTCGCCCCAGAAGAGCAGGAAGAAAAGACGGAGGCCCTCCCCGTGGTCGTTGAAGATGAGCCCACGCAGGAAGAGGATCCGAAGCAAGAACCCGGCTTTGGCGGCCGCGGTTATTCGGGCTCTGGCGTCGTGGTCATCGGCATTTTCGCCACCATCTTCGTCGTAGGCATGGCGGCGCTGACGACGTGGGTGATGTCCCTGCTCAGCGATGTAGAAAAGACCAGTTCGGTTACCGAAACCGTGCAGGGCTCCACGATGATCCCGGATACCCCGCCGGTGCACCTCAAGGAATCATCCGCCATCACGGTGCCAGACGGCGAGGATAATGAGCAGCTTATCGATGGCAAGACGATTACCACCTGGTCCACGAAGGAATCCGGTTCCGGTGTCTTGGTCACCCTGGATAACCCGGCCCACCTTTCTGTCATGACCGTGACCCACACCAGGTCCAATGGCGCGCACTACGAAATCTATGGCGTCAATAAGGACGATTTCGATCCGAAGAACCCGCAGCTGAGCTCTCTTCCCAAATTGGCGGAAGGAAAGTTCAAGCACTTAAACGAGGAGCTGGAGCTCAAAGAAACGCCCCAACAATTCGATGCCGCGCTCATAGTCATCACGGAACTGCCTAAGTCAAAAGAGGTTACACTGGGGGAGGTCCAGCTTGTAGGCCATCCTTAATACCGAGGTCAGCGGATTGGAAAAAGAATTTTTACTTCAAGGCTTGACTAAAACGCCCAATCGGGTATCGTAGTTGATGTTACATCAACAACAACGTTAGGAGAAACAATCATGTCCCTCGCAGCTGGTACCTACACCATCGACAAAGAGCACACCGTCATCGGATTCGTTACCAAGCACGCCATGGTTACCAAGGTGCGCGGCAACTTCGGTGAGTTCGAAGGCAGCATCAACGTCGCCGAGAACATCGCTGACTCCACCGCAGAGGCCACCATCAAGGCTGCTTCCATCTCCACCGGCAACGAGGACCGCGACGGCCACGTAAAGAACGAAGACTTCTTCAACGTGGAGGAGTACCCAGAGCTTTCCTTCACCACCACCAACGTCAACGTTGATGAGGACGGCAACGGCATCGTCACCGGTGACCTCACCATCAAGGGCACCACCAAGTCTGTCGACCTCAAGGTTGAAGAGGTCGCTACCGCTGAGGACCCATTCGGCAACTTCCGCCTGGGCTTCGAGGCACAGACCAAGATCAACCGCAAGGACTTCGGCATCGACTTCAACGCTCCGCTCAAGACCGGCGGCGTCCTCGTTTCTGAAGACATCAAGATCGAGCTCGAGGTTTCTGCCATCAAGCAGTAATCGCACTTCTTTGAAAACCTTGGGCTCTCACAGCCCCCTGGTTACCAACAGCTAAAGCCCGCGCCGCGTACCCACTCGGCTGCGGGCTTTAGTCATATTCCCTGCCCAAGACTTTCAAGCTTGCGCCCGCGCTAGGGTGGCACGGGCCCATACCAGAGCAAACTCACCCTTCCTTTGCTCCTAGGATGCAATAATGATGGTGTACACCTCCCTTAGGTACGTGGATTTAATGGATGAATCTGCGCCTACGCGAATGATCGGGCAGATCTTGATTGCCGGGACGAGACGCAAGGAGAACACCATGAAAAAGGCCACTACTTCACGGGGCCTCACCTACGCAACGCTGGGGATATTGGCGGTCTCTTCGTCCCTGTGGGCTATGTACATGCAAGACAATGCATTTGCGATTATTGGCCTGCTTTTGGGAACGGCGGTCACCGCGTGGCAGATTCAGCACTATAAGGCGACGATTCCACTTGTCATAAGTTCCATCGGGGTAGCCGCGGGGATTGTGTCAGCTGTGGGCTTTGCAGCCCGAGAGAGCCTTTCAAGTTCCGCAATGGCATCGTTTGGCTATGCCACGGCTGGCGCATTGATCGTATACCTTATTGTCGCCGCTATCGCGATTATCAAATCTCGGGAAAGTGAGAGCTGAGCCCGGCAGCACAACACTCCATTTATCGATTTCAAATACAATTTCTCGTTAAATCTCCGACTGCGGTAACTATAGTTTCTAACTATGACGACACAACGCGATAAAACCCAGCACGAGCTACTCCAAGAGCGCGCTGCAGCAGTAGACCTGCGGGCATACCACCTGCACCTAGACTTATCTCAGGTGAAGGAAAGCCCCACGTTCGGCGCGACGAGCCGCATCGAGCTCACCACCATCGAGCCCGAGCTTTTCCTGGACTACCTGGGAGAATCGGTAGAGCAGGTAACGGTTAACGGTCAGGCGCAGGACATCGATTTTGATGGCAGCCTTATCCGCCTCCACGGGCTACCGGTAGGGGAGGAGCTAACCATAGAAGTCACTGGCGCCTCGCGCTACTCGCGCACGGGCCAGGGTTTGCACCGCATGCACGACCAGGCCGATGACGCGACCTATCTGTACTCACACCTCGAGCCTTCCGATGCCCGCCGCATCTTCCCCTGCTTTGAGCAACCCGACCTCAAGGCGCCGTTCCACGTCACCATGACCGCTCCGAAGGACTGGCAGATCCTCTCCAACCAGCCGGAGACCGAGCGCGAGGAGCACGGGGACAATGCTACGGTTCGCTTCGCGCCCACCCCGCCGCTCTCGACGTACCTCACCTCTTTTGCCGCGGGGCCTTATAAGTATCAGGAGCGCACCTGGACCTCGCCGGATGGCGAGCACTCCGCGCAGCTGCGCGCCTTTGCCCGCGCCTCCATGTTTGAGTACTTGGACGAGGAAATCCTGGAGCTTACCGCGCAGGGCATGGATTATTTCCACGAGAACTTCGGCTTTGCTTACCCTTGGGGCAAGTACGATTCCATCTTCGTGCCCGAATATAACCTCGGTGCGATGGAAAACCCGGGCCTGGTGACCTTTACGGAAAGCTATATCTTCCGCTCCAAGGCCACGCGCAGCCAGAAGGCCTCTCGCGCAAATACCATTTTGCACGAGATGTCCCACATGTGGTTCGGCGATCTTGTCACCCCGCAGTGGTGGGACGATCTCTGGCTCAAGGAGTCCTTTGCCGAGTTCATGGGCGCCGATGCCTCCGTGCACGCCACCGCCTACGAAGAGGCCTGGGTCAACTTCGCCGGCCAGCGCAAAAACTGGGCCTACCTGCAAGATCAGCTTCCCACCACGCACCCCATCAAGGCCGAGATCCCAGACGTGGATGCCGCGCGCCAGAATTTCGATGGCATTACCTATGCCAAGGGCGCGGCGGTGCTCAAGCAGCTCGTGCACTACGTGGGCCGCGATAACTTTTATGCGGGGGCGCGGGATTACTTCCAGGAGCATGCGTTTTCCGCGGCCACCTTCGATGACCTGCTCACGGCCCTGAAAAAGCACACTGACCGCGACCTCGATTCTTGGTCAAAGGCGTGGCTGCGCACCTGGGGTCCGGATACACTTACCCCGGAGCTGCACACGGAGGGCGAGAAGATCACCGAGCTCGCGGTGAGCGCCGAGGCCGAGGATACGACCCGCCCGCACCGCCTGAGCGTGGCGCTTTTTGATGCCTCCTTGCACAAGTACCGCGAGTTCGACATCGACCTTCCCGCCGGCGGCCACCGCACCATCGTGGATGAGGCGGCGGGGGAGAAGGCCCCGGCATTGCTGCTGCTTAACGATGCCGACCACACCTACACCAAGGTCCGCTTCGACGACGTTTCGCTTGCCACCATTAGCGATCACCTCTCCGAGGTCCAGGATGGGCTCAGCCGCGCGGTCATCTGGACCTCGTTGTGGAACCTCACCAGGGACGGGGAGTGGAATGCGGAGGAGTACGTGGGGGTCGTCGCCAAGCACGCGCCCGCAGAGACCAATGCCACGCTGCTGACCACCGCTTACGGCAATGCGCACTTTGCCATCCAACACTATGTGGCCGAAGATCGCCGCGAGCAGGTGCGCGCCGATTTTGCCGATGCGCTGTGGGAACAGCTCGGTGACACGGATCCGGGCTCGGATGCGCAGCTCATTCTGGCCCGCACCGCCATTGCCGCACTGGCCGCAACGCCTAAGGACTCCGGCACCGATCGCCTGCGTGACCTGCTCGCCGGCGCGGTGGAGGGCCTGCGCCTCGATCCGCAGATCCGCTGGTCCATCCTGCGCGCCCTTGCCGCCCGCGACGCCGTCAAACTGGATGAGCTGGAGGCAGAAAAGCAGCGCGATAATACGCTGACCGGCGCCGCCGAATTCTTGGGCGCTAGCCACGCCTTCCCCACGCCGGAGACCAAGCGGGCCGCCTTCGATAGCGCGCTAACGCCAGAGGAGTACTCCAATGCGGAGGTCGATGCCCTGCTGGCCGGCTTTAATGCCCCGCGCTCGGCGGAGCTGCAAGAAGAATTCGCCGAGGAGTTCTTCCGCCGCGTTGAAGATATTTGGGATAACCACCCGATTGAGATAGCCAACCGGCTGATCCGCGGCCTCTACCCGGAATCTTCCATGGCGGAGTCCGCCACCACGGATCTCCTGCACAAGGATCTGCCGGGTGCGCTGCGCCGCGTGCTTCTGGAGTGCCGCGACCACCTGCGCCGCACCCTGCGCGTGCGCGCCCAGCAGTAGGCGGGTCAATAGACTGTACCGCCGCCGGCTCGCGCCGGAGTTCTCCTCGGGTCACAATTGCTTTAACACTTGTTGATCCGGGGGGAATCTACAGATGCCATTAAGTCCTGACCACAGCGACGAAGAATTAGTTGATGCTTTTATCGAGGGGGATAATAAAGCCTTTTCCGCCATCGTGGAACGCCACCGCAAGCGGCTGACCACCGTGGCGCGGCGTTATACAAGGAATGAGTACGACGCGCAGGATGTCGTGCAAGAAGCCTTCCTGCGCGCCAGCTGCAATCTCCATAACTACCGGCGGGAATCGGCCTTAAGCACGTGGCTGCACCGCCTGGTGAAAAACACCGGCTACGACTATTTAAATCACCGGGCTAATAGGGAAAACGCCTCGCTCGATAGCGATGATTTTGCCGATGATCGCAATCCACTGCTGGCGCATAACCCATCTGAAAACCTTGCCGAGCAGCTCGTCGTCCGCGAGGCCATGGAGCTTTTAAGGCAAGACCAGCGCGAAGCCCTCATGCTTACCGATGTCGCCGGGTTCCGCGTCAACGAAGTTGCCACCGCCCAAGGCGTAAAGCCCGGCACCGTTAAATCTCGCCGCGCACGCGCGCGGGAGGTCTTGCGCGAAGCCATCGGTTAACTACATCTCGATATCGCATCATTCTTGCATCAATTTCGCAGCCGCTAGCCTTTGCAATATGAACGATTCGCAATCTGGCGGGTAGACTCTTGACGTTACGCAAAATGACACTGTGATTTTAGGGAGTTAGCAATGACCGTCCACGATGTTGCCATCGTAGGTTCCGGACCTGCCGGTTATACCGCCGCGCTTTATGCCGCTCGTGCTGAACTCAGCCCCATTGTATTTGAGGGATTTGAATACGGTGGCGAATTAATGAACACCACCGAGGTAGAGAACTACCCGGGCTTCCAAAAGGGCATCATGGGCCCAGAGCTCATGGAAGAAATGCGCGCACAGTCAATCCGCTTTGGCGCGGATCTGCGCATGGAAGTCGTCGACTCCGTTGAGTTGGAGGGCGATATTAAAAAGCTCCACGTGGGCGATGAGGTATTTGAAGCCCGCACGGTAATCCTCGCCACCGGCGCCGCACCGCGCCACCTTGGCATTCCCGGCGAGGAAGAGCTATCCGGCCGCGGTGTTTCCACCTGCGCTACGTGCGATGGCTTCTTCTTCAAGGGCCACAATATCGCCGTCATCGGCGGCGGCGATTCCGCCATGGAGGAAGCTACCTTCCTGACCAAGTTCGCGGAGTCTGTCACCATTGTCAACCGCTCCGAAAACTTCCGCGCGTCCAAGATCATGTTGGACCGCGCCCAGGAGAACGAGCAGATTAAGTGGGAAACCAATAAGGTTGTCGAGCGCGTGCTTGAAGATGACGGCAAGGTCGGCGGCCTAGAGCTCAAGGACGTTGAGACTGGGGAAACCTCCACCTTGGATGTCACCGCCATGTTCGTTGCCATTGGCCACGATCCGCGCTCGTCCTTCCTCAACGGCCAGGTAAAGCTGAACGATAACGGCTACGTTGAGGTGGATCAGCCCTCCACTAAGACCTCCCTGCCTGGCGTTTTCGCTTGCGGTGACTTGGTAGATGATCACTATCAGCAGGCCATCACCGCCGCAGGATCTGGCTGCCGCGCTGCCATGGATGCGGAACAATTCTTGGCTGCAAACCGTTAGATCCAGTATGAGTAACGTCAAAAAGGTAACCACTGAAACATTCCGTTCTGATGTCATCGAGTCGGATAAACCCGTCGTCGTAGACTTCTGGGCGGAATGGTGCGGGCCATGCAAGAAGCTGTCTCCGATCTTAGAAGAGGTCGCAGATGAGCTCGACGGTGAAGTCACCATCGCCCAGGTCAACGTCGATGAAGAACGAAACCTTGGCGCCATGTTCCAAATCATGTCCATCCCAAATGTATTGATTTTCAACAATGGCGAGAAGGTCGATGAGTTCGTTGGCCTGCGTTCTAAAGATGACATCGTGGCGCAAGTGAAAAAGCAGTTATAGCTGTTAATCTTGTTACTAAAGTTAACGAGTAGGAAATCTGCCATGCGGCCCAAAGTCCTAGGCCGTGGAAGGGGTGAAAGGCGTGAATCGCGTTCTTCGGGTTGGTGATTCAAGTGTGCGCGTAGCTGAAGCTCGCGCCACCTTGGCTCGCCTTGGCCTCTTATCAGATTTCACGGGGGAACTGTCTGCCTGGAAAAAGCAGAAGTACTCCGAGACTGATAAGACCTTTGATACCGATCTCGCTGAAGTGCTCAAGGCATTTCAGCAGTCGCGCGGCATCCTCCCAACGGGAGAGATCGACGATCTCACCCTGCGCGAGTTACGCCAAGCCTCTTATACCCTGGGTAGCCGTGTATTGAGCTACGAGCCCACCAATGCCTTGGTGGGCGATGACATTTCGCAATTGCAGCAGCAACTGCAAGAGCTTGGGTTTTATCAAGACCGCGTCGATGGTCATTTTGGCCGCACTACCCACGCCGCGCTCACCGAATACCAGCACAATTGCGGGCTGCAGGAAGACGGCGTGTGTGGCCCCGCGACCATTCGCGCGCTCAGCTTGCTCGGCCGCCGCATCACCGGCGGTTCGGCGCACAATATTTTGGAGCGCGAGCGCGTGCGCAATGCCGGACCAAAGCTGGCTGGCAAGCGCGTGGTCATTGACCCTGCGCTGAGCGGCCGGGACTCCGGCTTCACCGTCAAGGGCCGTTTTGGTGATATCTCTGAGCAAGAAATCCTTTGGGATCTCACCCAACGCATCGAAGGCCGCATGATCGCCGCCGGCATGGAAACCATTATTTCGCGCCCCCGCACCGATGATGCGGACGTGCAATCCCGTGCCGAGCTGGCCAATGCCTTTGATGCCGATATGGTCATCTCTTTGGCGTGCGATTCTTATCCCAACGAGAAGGCCCACGGCGTAGCCACGTTCTACTTTGGTTCCGAATCCGGAAACTCTTCACTCATTGGTGAAACCCTATCCGGCTTCATCCAGCGTGAAATTGTGGCCCGCACCGATCTACAGGACTGTTCTAACCACGGCCGCACCTGGGATCTCTTGCGCCTGACGCAAATGCCGGTGGTACAAATCTTTTTGGGTTATCTCACCAACCCTGAGGACGTCAAAATCCTGACCAACCCTAAGCGCCGTGATGATATTGCAGAAGCAATCGTCATCGCCGTCAAGCGCATGTACCTCATGGAGCAAGACACCGCCATTACCGGCACCTACAAATTCTCCGAACTTCTCCAGGCGGAGCAGGCTTAGCCCTCCTCACTAGGTTTGGGGCGCAGGCATTCTTTTGTGGCGTAGCCACCGTGTAATATCAGTCCAGTTATTGACTACTACACAGTGAATGGATTCCCATTATGGGCAGCTCAACCTCCGCCCCAATTTCCAGAAAAGAAACTCGCCGCGTGGTAGCTGCCACCACAATCGGAACCGCGATTGAATGGTACGACTACTTTCTCTATGCCGCGGTTGCCGGCTTGGTATTCAACCAAGTGATGTTCGGCCCCTTAGAAGGCGGGGTAGCCAGCATCGTGTCCTTCGCCTCCGTGGGCCTGTCCTTCCTCTTTCGCCCGCTTGGCGCATTCCTAGCGGGCCATTTTGGTGACCGCCTTGGCCGCCGCCTCGTTCTCATGGTCACCCTTTTTGCCATGGGCGGGGCCACCACACTGATTGGCCTTCTGCCCACCTACGATACGGCGGGAGTATGGGCTCCCATCCTGTTGATTTTCCTCCGCATCATTCAAGGCATTTCTGCCGGGGGAGAGTGGGGGTCAGCGGTACTGCTTGCAGTTGAGCACGCTCCCAACGATAAGCGCGGCCTCTTCGGCGCTGGACCACAGATCGGAGTCCCCATCGGCCTGCTGATGTCCTCTGGCGTGCTGTCCATCATGAACATCATCGCGCCAGGGGATGCCTTCCTTGAGTGGGGTTGGCGCGTGCCGTTCTTGCTTTCCTTTGTCCTCGTGATCATCGGTTACGCCGTCCGCGTCGGCGTAGATGAATCACCGGTTTTTCAGGAGATCTCAGATAATAAGAAACGCGAGGCGGCAAACCCCATTGGGATCCTTTTCAAACGGTATTTCCCGCTTGTCCTCGTCGCGGCCCTAGTCTTTGCCGGCAATGGCACCGTGGGCTATATGACCACCGGTGGCTATATCCAAAATTACGCCACCAACCCTGAGGGCCCGGTCTCGCTCGCGCGTGGCGATGTCCTCAATGCCGTCACCCTATCCGCCTTCACGTGGCTTATCTTTACCCTTTTCGCCGGCTGGTTATCGGACTACATCGGGCGCCGCGCGACGTATCTCATCGGATTTGTCATTCAAGCAATCGGCGCAGCGGCCCTTTTCCCGCTGGTAAATACGGCGTCCCTAGGATTGCTGTATGCCGCCCTCATTTTCCTGACGGTAGGCCTCGGATTAACCTACGGTGCGCAATCTGCCATGTATACCGAGCTTTTCCCTGCATCCATCCGTGCCTCGGGCGTATCGATTACCTATGCCATCGGTTCCGTCCTCGGCGGCGCCTTCGCCCCGATGATCGCCGCAGCATTGGTAGAAGCAACAGGCACGACCTTCGCGGTTTCCGTCTACCTCGTATCCGCAAGCATCGTCGGATTTATTGCGGCCCTACTCCTGCGCGAGCGCAAGGGCATTCCGCTTGGCGCCGAATACGAGGAAGAACAAGCCAAGGGCCACTTCATCTTTTCTAAGAAATAGTGCCCTCGCTCTAAAGAGGAGGGCACTCACCTTGCGGAAGTGGCAGGCACCTGGGGAACCTGCCACAGGAGCCAGTTATTTATCCCGCTCCATCAGCGCCATGATGCGCTCGAAATCTTCCTGGTCGCCGAATTCTACGACCATCTTGCCCTTGCGCTTGCCCATGGTCACGGTCACCTTAGTATCGAAGCGATCTGAGAGGCGCTCGGCCGAGTCGGTGAAAAATTGCGGTTGCGGTACCTGAGACTTCTTCTTATTCTCCGCAGGCTTCCCGTCGCGCTTATATAGCGTCACGGCTTCCTCGGTCGCGCGCACGGACAAGCCCTCCGAAATAACCCGGTCCGCGATGTAGTCCATCGCTTCCTTGTCATCGAGGCCCAAGATAGCGCGGGCGTGACCAGCCGAGAGGGTGCCTGCGGCGACTCGCTTTTGCACATCCACTGGCAACCGCAGCAGGCGAAGCATGTTGGTCACCTGCGGGCGGGAGCGGCCAATGCGGTCCGCTAGTTCGTTCTGGGTAACGCCGAACTCTTCCAAAAGCTGCTGATAGGCGTGTGCCTCTTCCAAAGGGTTGAGCTGGACGCGGTGGATGTTTTCCAGCAGGGCATCGCGCAGCAGATTGTCATCTTTGGTATCGCGCACGATGGCGGGGATGGTGGCCAGGCCAGCCTTGGAGGAGGCGCGCCAACGGCGCTCACCCATGATGAGCTCAAATCCGCCCTCCTCGGAGGGGCGGACGACGACCGGCTGTAGGAGGCCGAACTCGCGGATGGAGTGAACCAGCTCGCTGAGCTCATCCTCATCAAAAACGGTTCGCGGCTGCTTGGGGTTGGGGACGATTTCCCCCACGGAAATCTCGCGATAGGTCGCACCGATTGCTGCCGGCGTAGCTTGCCGCTTCTTGGAGGACTTGGACCCAGAGCCTTGTTGAATGGTGGGAGCGCCCTTCACGCGCTTCTCACCGCGTGCCTTGCGCTCGCTATTGCCCGTGGAATTTCCCAGGATAATATCTGCGGCGGAATCACCCAGCCGTGGCTTGCGGGTGGGTGCATCGGGGCCGGACGGGATGAGAGCGGCCAAGCCTTTGCCTAGGCCACCTTGCTTTTGTTCTGCCATGAAATCCTATCCTTCCAACTCCGCATAAATTTCGGGGCTCACGCCAATCGCTCCCGTGGTGGGATGCGGGCGATAATCACCGCGCCTGTTCAGCTCGCGAGCCGCCGCGAGGTACGCCCGTGCACCGGTGGATGAAGGGGCGTAATCAATCACCGTGGTCCCATAACCAGGCGCCTCTGAGACGCGCACTGAACGCGGGATGACGTTGCCCATGACAACGGCGCCAAATTGCTCACGAACGTTATCGGCCACATCCTCGGCCAAACGCGTACGTGCATCATACATGGTAAGGAGCACCGCAGAGATATGCAGATCTTCATTGAGATGCTCGCGAATCATCGTGATATTGCCCAATAACTGGCCCACGCCCTCCAGTGCGTAGTACTCGCACTGGATAGGAATGATGACTTCCTCCGCACACGTCATGGCGTTGATCGTCAGCAAGCCCAAAGATGGCGGGCAATCAATAAAGACGTATTCAAAGCCGTGCTCTTCTAAGAACCCTTTATGGAGGGCATCGTAAAGCCGAAACTCGCGGCGCACGAGAGATACCATCTCAATTTCCGCGCCGGCAAGATCGATAGTCGCGGGGATGCAATAAAGGTTGGAATTATGCGGGGAAGCCTGCATGGCCTTTTCCGCAGTGCAATCGCCCAAGAGCAATTCATAGCTGGAATCGGTTCCTGAGCTATGTTCCGCGCCCATGGCGGTCGATGCGTTTCCCTGGGGGTCAAGGTCAATGACCAATACCTTCTTGCCTTCAGTAGCAAGGGCTGCGGCCAAGTTAGCGGCGGAGGTGGTTTTACCTACGCCGCCTTTCTGGTTAGCAATGGTGATAAGGCGCGGATTAGTCATGCCGTCTACTTTAGTTCACGCGCGGGACACGGATAATCGTGGTTCCGTGAACAGTCGTGACCTCGGCCTTTCCGCCGCCGGCCTTCTTAATATCCGCGGCATCGCGCTCCAGCTCTTCGTGTACAGAAGAACCTTTCAGCGCGACCATCTCCCCGCCTTTGCGCACTAGGGGAAGAGACCACTTTGCCAGCTTTCCCAGGGGAGCTACCGCGCGGGAGGTCACCACGTCCGCGCCGGCTACGGCCTTTTTAATGGGGCCTTCTTCGGCGCGCCCGCGCAGGACGGTGACGTTATCTAACCCCAGCTTTTCGGTCACCTCGTTGAGGTAGTTATAGCGCTTTAACAGCGGCTCAATGAGCGTGATGTGCAGATCGGGGCGGGCGATGGCAAGCGGGATGCCGGGCAGCCCGGCACCAGAGCCGACATCGATAACCGTGGCGCCTTCTGGAATTACTTGTTCAATGACGGCGCAGTTTAAGATGTGGCGCTCCCACAGCCGCGGTACCTCGCGCGGGCCGATAAAACCACGAGTGGACCCGTCTGTAGCGAGCGAATCGTGGTATTCCTGCGCGAGCGGCAGGCGAGAGCCAAATACTGCAGACGGGTCCATCTCGGACACTATGAGAATCTCCTCAGTAGCTGTTTAGTTGTCGTTCTTCCGCTGTTTCTTGGTGCGGTTGTCTTTCTTGCGAGCGCCTGGCTTTGGAGCGGTAGTGCGCTTGGCCTCAATCTTAGCGGCCTCTTCCTCTTCTTCTTCGCGGTCCATCTTGCCGTAGATGATGCGGGTCTGGAAGAAGGTCCACACGGTGTTGGACAGCATGTAGAACAGCAAACCGATGGGCCAGATGAAGCCGGAGAAGATCAGCATTGCGGGCATGACCCACAGCATCATCTTGGACATCATGGCCATCTGCTGCTGCATCATTTCCGCATTCTGACCCTGCGGGGCAGAAGTCTTGCCCTGGGCGCGGCGCTTTTCCTGGCGGTTCAGGCTCATGCGCGCGTTGAAGTGCATCAGCACGACAATCACGGCAATCATCGGCACGATGATGAACGCCGCCTGGGTGGTGGTGGTAACACCTTCCACCAAGGGCGAGTTCAGGCGCAGGTTCGTCACCAGCGGAACGCCGAAGATCTTGGCGTCCAAGAATTGCTGGACGAGCTCCGGCTTAAAGATGTAGTTCGCGGTATTGGCATTGTCCTCAATGGACATCGGCTCGCCGCTGGGGTGTCCAAAGCCGCCGGCTACAGACACCGTGCGGTCGAACGAGCGCAGCACGTGGAAAAGACCAATGAACATTGGAATCTGCACCAAGACCGGAAGGCAGCCGGCCATCGGGCGGACGCCAGCGTCCTTATAGACCTTCTGCATTTCCTGCGCGGCGCGAGCCTGATCCTTGCCGTACTTCGCGCGGATTTCCTGCACCTTGGGCTGGATTTCCTGCATCTTGCGCGAAGATCGAATCTGGCTCACGGTGGGCTTGACCATGAGCGCCTTCAGCGTCCAGGTCAGCAGCACGATGGCCAAAATCCACGTAATGCCCCATGCGGGATCCATTACGAGGGATAGCAGCCAGTGCCAGAACCATAAAACGGCCGAAATTGGCCAGTAAATGAAATTAAGCACGAGTGTTTAATCCTCAGTTGTTGTTGGTGACCGGTACCGGGACTGGATCGAATCCGCCCGGATGCCAGGGCCCACATTTGCACACCCTAGCCATTGCCATCGCCGTACCTTTAAGCGCGCCGTGACGGGACAACGCCTCTAAGGCATAAGCACTGCATGTCGGTTCGAACCGACAGGTTGATACCATCTTAAGGCCCGAGACATGTTTTTGGTAGAAACGAACCGCTTTAACCAGCGGCGCGGCCAGTCCGGAGGCTGCAGGAATTTCTTCCCCACGGGTATTTAAATATCCCATTGCTTGCGCAGCGCCTTAGTAATATCTTTTTCTAATTGCTCACTGGTGGCGGTCGCGCTTGCAGGTAGCGCACGAATCACGACATCCACGCCCGCTGGGAGCTTGGGGATGAGCGTCATGCACACATGGCGAAGCCGCCGGGAGGTGCGGTGGCGTACCACTGCATTCCCGACGGCTTTAGAAACAATGAGGCCGAATCGCGGCCCAGTGGCCGCGACCTCGGCCGGATTGCCCATGGTGCCAATGGAATTCGCACTCATGGTGTCGCGCGCATGCACGACGACGGTGCGAGTGCCCTGCCGGCGACTGCCCTTCATCGTCCGCCGAAATTGCGGCGGCGATGTGAGCTTGTGGTGGGCTGGCAGCATGACTTATGCGGACAGCTTTGCGCGGCCCTTCTTGCGGCGAGCGGCCACAATTGCACGACCGGAGCGGGTGCTCATGCGAGTGCGGAAACCGTGCTTACGTGCACGGCGACGGTTGTTCGGCTGGAACGTGCGCTTACCCTTTGCCACGTCAATTCTCCTTGAAGTTGTACGTGGACATACTGCCGCCTGAAAACGGCAGCACATCCACTGATGAATGGATTCCATGAACCTGACGCGTCACTGTTATCCAAATGCTCGGCGAGCCTTGGTAGCCCAGCCAATGCGAAGTGACGCCGTCCTGTTCATACGCAACTCTCTGTTGCAATAGACCATGCCAGATTACGTGATTTAAACCGCTGGAAACAAATCGACACCCGGTTACACCCGAAATTACATAAGTGTTTTTTCCTGCAGCTAGAGGGCCAGTTTTCGCGCTCATGCTGCGGCTAATCCTTCGCGCCGCAACCCTCCATAGCATTTTGCATTTTAAGTATAAATCCTCCGTTAGACACACCCGCCTTCGCGGCGGTAGAACTAAGGAATCGAATTCCACAGCAAGCGAACCGTTGTGGATAACTCTAAATAACCACTTGAGAGTTTTACTGTTTCCGCAGTACAACACCATAAAGTGGGCTATCACAAGTTATCCACAGCCATGCACTAAGCTGTGAATAACTATTTCTTCCACACCTGTGGATAACTCTGTGGAGATCGAGGTGACTCGATAAAAACCACTGTGAAAACCGCGGTGGAATCCACCGTGGAATTTGTTATTTACTGTCCACCCGTCCCCGAGAGAATTATTGAAGGTAGCCCGTTGTGACTGAACCACAAGCGAACCTAGAAGCTGTGTGGCGCGCGATCGTCGATGATCTGCTCGCGCAATCCGAACAGCCCAACTCTGAGGTCCCGAGCTTTTCGCATACGCAACGGCTCTACCTGCAGCTGGTTCGCCCGATCATGATGGTGGAAGGCTACACGCTGGTCGCAGCGGAAAATGTCAACGCCAAAGAAGTCGTAGAAAATGAGCTCGGCGGATATATTTCCAAGGCCCTTACCCGCCACCTCGGTCGCCCGTGTTCCTTCGCCGTTACCCTGGCTACCCCGCAAGAGCCACAACCGCCGGCTGACCCGTCGAATTCGCAGGCGGCACCGAGAGGGGCATCGGCAAGCACGCAGGCCCCTTCCTCCCAACCCAACCCGCCGGCACAGCACATGCCACCGGCGCAGACCGATTCTTCCTCCGCGCACAGTTACGTCTCTCGCCCCCAGCAAACGGATGCGGCGGCAGCCCGCGGAAATAACAACTCCACCGCAGGTCAGACCCCGCCTAATTGGCGCTCCAGCCATGCCCCGGCAAGCCTGGATGAATTGGCGGAGCACTACACCAGCCAGCAGGACTATAACCGCCAGCAACCAGAATTTGGCGGATCTGCGAATGCCGCGCGCATTCCGCGGGAGGCCCCGGCGCACGATCCCAACCGCGAAACCTCGCTAAACCCGAAGCACACTTTTGAAAGCTTCGTCATCGGTTCTTCGAATCGTTTTGCCAATGGCGCGGCAGTAGCGGTGGCGGAAAATCCCGCCCGCGCCTATAACCCGCTATTTATCTGGGGCGGTTCTGGACTGGGCAAAACGCACCTTTTGCATGCCGCCGGCAACTACGCACAGGTGCTACACCCGGGGCTGCGCGTGAAATACGTGTCCTCGGAAGAATTTACGAATGACTATATTAATTCCTTGCGCGATGACCGCCAGGAATCCTTCAAGCGGCGCTACCGCAACCTCGATATTTTGATGGTGGATGACATCCAGTTCTTAGAGGGCAAGGAATCCACGCAGGAGGAGTTCTTCCACACCTTCAATGCGCTGCACCAGGCCAATAAACAGATCATTTTGTCCTCGGACCGGCCGCCAAAACAGCTCACCACGCTGGAGGATCGCCTGCGCACGCGCTTTGAGGGCGGGCTGATTACAGATATTCAACCGCCTGACCTGGAAACCCGCATCGCCATTTTGATGAAGAAGGCCGCCGCCGATGGCACTGAGGTGGATCGCTCCGTCCTGGAGCTCATCGCCTCGCGCTTCGAGTCTTCCATCCGCGAGCTCGAGGGCGCGCTCATTCGCGTATCCGCGTACTCCTCCCTGGTCAATGAGCCGATCAACGTGGAAATGGCAGAAATTGCGTTGCGCGATCTCGCGCCGGATTCTGCTGACAGGCAAATTACCGCGGCCTCCATCATGGAGGTCACCGCGGAATACTTCGATATTGATGTAGAAACTCTGCGCGGTGCTGGCAAGAAGCGCGCGGTGGCCCACGCCCGCCAGCTGGCGATGTACCTCTGCCGCGAATTGACCGAGCTATCGCTGCCCAAGATTGGCGAGCAATTCGGCGGCAAGGACCACACCACGGTGATCTACGCCGATCGCAAGATCCGCAAAGAGATGACTGAAAAGCGCAATACCTACGACGAGATCCAGTCCCTGACCCAGCGCATCAAGAATCGCGGTCGCGCCTAGATCAAACGAACCACTCGGTGGCGTCTTCCTTAAATAACAGGAAGGCGCCATTTTTGTAAGCAGGCGCCGCGCTTGCCGATGCCCCCACCTTTCACCGCCGCCTACCTGCGGTTATGTCCCTGTAAAGACCGTATGAACAGCTATCCACAGAGTTATCCACACCTGTGTAATTTCACGGATGTAATTTGTAGATTTTGCTCACAGTTTTAAATTCCACAGGCCCTATCCAGCACAGACGCCCCTGTGATCAGCGCTGTGTGCAGATCCGTGGAAAACTAGTGCAGGCTGTGGATAAAACGATGACCCGCCAATTTATCCACATTCCGGGCCGGTTGATCACAGCAAGATCACAAGAATTGGCACACCCCGGATCGCCGCGCTGAACTTGTCATTTACCCCGTTGATCACAGATCCCACAGCGCTTATTACTACTACTAAATTATTTCTCTGATCTTGTAAGTAGAAAGGGGATGTGTGGAATTGTGCCCGACGCCGAGCACGCGGCGCTGGCTCGGACGGGCGGAGGGAAAACTACAAGGTTCACCGGATGCGGTAAGTTGGAAGCCAGCTTTTGAAAGTTACACATTCCTACCCCGCCAAAGAGGAGCTCTTCGCACCATGGATGAAGCCGTGTCATTTCGCGTTGCCAAAGATGACCTTGCCAACGCCGTAGCGTGGGTTGCCCGCAGCCTGCCTTCCAAGGTCACCCAGCCAGTGCTGCGCGCGATGCTCATCACCGCTGATGACAACGGCTTAGAGTTCACCGGCTTTGATTACGAGGTTTCTACCAAGGTGCGCATCGCCGGCATGGTGGATGAGCCCGGCCAGATCGCCGTTGCCGGTAAATTGCTTTCCGATATCGTGGCTACCTTGCCCAATAAGGAAGTTGAGATCTCCCAGGTAGATTCCAAGGCTTTGGTTACTTGTGGGTCCTCCCGCTTCGAGCTACCGCTCATCCCGCTCGATGATTACCCGCAATTGCCAGTCCTGCCTGAGGTCACCGGCACGATCCAACCGCAGCTCTTCGCAGAGGCCATCCAGCAGGTGGCATCCGCAGCCGGCAAGGATGACACCTTGCCCATGCTCACTGGCGTGCACATGGATATCCACGGCAAGGATATTGAGATGACGGCAACGGACCGCTTCCGTTTGGCCATGCGCACCCTCGAATGGGAGCCGGCTGCTGAGGACGTTGAGGCTAAGCTCCTGGTCCCGGCAAAGACCTTGCAAGATACCGGCCGCAGCCTGGATCCGCATTTGAATATTCCCATCGAGATCGCGGTGGGTTCCGGCGATAATATCGGCGCCGATGGCCTATTTGGCCTGCACGCGGATAACCGAGAAACCACTACGCGCATGCTGGATGCGGATTTCCCAAACGTCCAGCCCCTGCTTCCGAAGTCGCACACGAATATTGCCTCCGTTGAGGTAGCGCCGCTGCAAGAGGCCATTCGCCGCGTTTCCCTGCTGACGGACCGCAATGCGCAGATCCGCATGGAATTTGCCGATGGCCAGGTCACCCTGTCCGCCGGCGCCGATGCCGGTAATGCCACCGAGACGCTGCCGTGCGCGTTCCATGGCCGCGATGAATTCCTCATCGCCTTCAACCCGGGCTATTTGAAGGACGGCCTGGCGGTCATCAACACCGATCGCGTGGTCTTCGGGTTTACGGAGCCTTCCCGCCCCGCCATCATGATCCCGGAGCCAGAGGAACTGCCGGAAGCGGATGAGGATGGCAATTTCCCCACGCCGCAGACCAACTTCACCTACCTCTTAATGCCGGTTCGCCTGCCAGGTTAATGTTTATACGGGATCTCGATGTTCGGGATTTTCGCTCATGGCCCGAACTAAAGCTTGAGCTGGGCCCAGGGATTACTCTGTTTGTGGGCCGCAATGGCTTTGGCAAGACCAATATCGTGGAAGCCGTGGGCTATACCGCCCACCTGTCTTCCCACCGCGTCTCCCATGATTCGCCGCTGGTGCGCCAGGGCGCGCAGAGCGCGCGGGTGTCCCTTACTGCCGTCAATCAGGGGCGCGAATTAACCACCCACCTGCTGATAAAACCCCACGCCGCCAACCAGGCGCAGATTAACCGCACGAGGCTGCGCAGCCCGCGCGAGTTGCTCGGCGTGGTGAAAACGGTACTGTTTTCTCCTGAGGATTTGGCTTTGGTGCGCGGTGAGCCCGCGGGGCGCCGCGCGTATCTCGATAGCATCATCGCCTCGCGCACCCCGCGCCTAGCTGGGGTTAAGGCGGATTATGACAAGGTATTAAAGCAGCGCAATGCGTTGTTGAAGTCGGCATCGGCAAGCTTGCGGCGCGGCTATGGCGATAGCGACGGCGCCTCGGCGCTGTCCACGCTGGATACGTGGGATGCCCAGCTCGCACGCTTAGGCGCACAGGTTATTGCGGCGCGCCTTGCGCTTGTCGATGCCCTCTTGGACCACATTCCCGCCGCCTATGCCGGCCTCGCACCGGAGTCGAGGCCTGCGCACGTGGAGTATAAATCCACCATTGATACCTCTGACCGCGAGGTGCTGGAGGCCGTCATGCTGACCGAGCTGGCCTCTGCCCGGCAGCGCGAGATCGAGCGCGGCATCTCTCTGGTGGGCCCGCACCGCGATGATCTCGTGCTCCACCTGGGGGATCAGCCGGCCAAGGGTTTTGCCAGCCACGGCGAAACCTGGTCTTATGCCATCGCCCTGCGCTTGGCGGAGTTTGAGCTCCTGCGCGAAGAAGGGGGATCCGATCCGGTCCTCATCTTGGATGATGTCTTTGCCGAGCTTGATGCCAAGCGCCGCACCCAGCTGGTTCACCTCGCCGCCACGGCAGAACAGGTGCTTATCACCGCCGCGGTGGATGAGGATTTACCGGATAACCTGGAGCCCATCGTGCGTTACCGGGTAGGAGTGGAAGATACGGACCAGGGGCGCATTTCCACCCTGCACACGGAAGCAACAGCAGGAGAGGCTAGCGAGGAAGAAGCATGAGTGAGGAAGAAGGGGACACCGGCACGCAGCGCACGGATCCCGTTACCCAATACTTCCGGTTGGTGCGCTCTACCTCGAAGAGTCCGCCAAAGCTTACGCGCCCAGTGCCGAAGATGCCGGTGCCCTCCTTGGCGGATGCCCAACAGCAGAACTATCGCGGCTACCAGGTGGGCAGGCCTACCGGCGCCGATGGCAGGAGGCCGCGGCGAAAGATTGATGTGCCGAGCCTGGGCGCACAGATTAAAAAGGAGATTTCCCACCGCGGCTGGGAGCATGAATTAGCGCACGGCTGGGTGATGGGGAATTGGGAAAGCCTGGTGGGCGAGCGCATTGCCGCCCATACGCAGCCGCAAAGAATCAAGGACAAGATCGTCTACATTTCCTGCGATAACTCCACTTGGGCCACGGAACTGCGCTACCTGCAGCGGGAAATCCTGCGCAAAATTGCGGACCGGCTCGGCCCCGATGTCATCGCTGAACTGCGGATCCATGGCCCGCGGCAGCAGCGCAATTACGAGGGTCGGCAGTGGGTGAAACCGCAGGGATCGCAAGATACCTACGGCTGATAAGTGGCTGATAGGTGCAGGTTAGCTCTGCCGTTTAAAAGATAAATAACCACAGAGAGCGCCACATAGCTACCTCTGGCCGGTGTGGGGTGTCATTCAGTAGGGGGTATGCGTGTAGAATAGTGAAAGTCTTAGAATTAGCTATAGCCAAAAGGAGAGCACGAATCCGTGGCTGAAGAACACGCATATGATGCTGGATCAATTACGATCCTGGAAGGTCTAGAGGCCGTCCGCAAGCGCCCCGGTATGTACATCGGTTCTACCGGATCGCGCGGTTTGCACCACCTTATCTGGGAGATCGTCGATAACTCCGTCGATGAGGCCATGGCAGGCTTCGCGGACAAGGTCACCGTCAAGCTTTTGGAAGACGGCGGCGTCGAGGTCATCGATAATGGCCGCGGTATCCCGGTGGAGATGCACGCCTCCGGTGCGCCGACCGTCCAGGTGGTTATGACGCAGCTGCACGCCGGCGGTAAATTCGACTCCGATTCCTATGCCGTTTCCGGCGGCTTGCACGGCGTCGGCATTTCCGTGGTCAACGCCCTGTCCACCCGCGTGGAGGCGGAGATCAAGCGTGAGGGCAAGCACTGGTACCAAAACTTCCAGAACGCCATCCCGGATGACCTAGTGGAAGGCGGCAACGCCCGCGGTACCGGTACCAAGATTCGCTTCTGGGCGGATCCGGAGATCTTTGAAACCACCGAGTTCGATTACGACACCATTGCGCGTCGCCTGCAGGAGATGGCCTTCCTGAATAAGGGCTTGACCATCGAGCTTATTGATGAACGCGTCACCGAAGAGCAGATCGAGCTCGAGGAAATCGCGGATGCGGAATCCGGTGAGGCGAGCGCGGATGAGACCTCCTTTGATGATGTCCCCGATGCCGGCGATACCTTCAACGAGGAAGCCGACTCCAAGAACGTCACCAAGGCCGATAAGAAGCGCCGCAAGAAGATCACCTTCCACTACCCGGAGGGCCTGACGGACTACGTAAAATTCCTCAATAAGTCCAAGAGCGCCATTCACCCCACCATCGTGTCCTTCGAGGCAAAGGGCGAGGACCACGAGGTTGAGGTGGCCTTGCAGTGGAATCAGGGCTACAAGCAGTCCGTGCACACCTTTGCCAATACCATCAATACCCACGAGGGCGGCACGCACGAAGAGGGCTTCCGCGCAGCTTTGACCTCCTTGATGAACCGCTATGCCAAGGAGCACAAGCTCATCAAGGACAAGGACCGCAACCTTTCTGGCGATGACTGCCGCGAAGGTTTGGCCGCCGTCATTTCGGTCAAGGTGGGCGATCCGCAGTTCGAGGGCCAGACCAAGACCAAGCTGGGCAACTCCGAGATCAAGGGCTTTGTGCAGCGCTCGGTTAACGAGTACGTCAATGACTGGTTTGATGCCAACCCGGCAGAGGCAAAGGCCATTATCAATAAGGCCGTCTCCTCGGCGCATGCCCGCATGGCAGCGCGCAAGGCGCGCGAGATGGTGCGCCGCAAGTCCGCCACTGATCTGGGCGGACTGCCCGGCAAGCTCGCGGATTGCCGTTCCAAGGATCCGAGGAGTTCGGAGCTTTATATCGTGGAGGGTGACTCCGCGGGTGGTTCCGCGAAGGCCGGCCGTGACTCCATGTTCCAGGCCATCTTGCCCTTGCGCGGCAAGATCTTGAACGTGGAAAAGGCCCGCATGGATAAGGTCTTAAAAAACGCCGAGGTCCAGGCCATCATCACCGCACTGGGCACTGGCATCCACGAGGAATTCGATATCAAGAAGCTGCGGTACGACAAGATCGTGCTGATGGCCGATGCCGACGTGGACGGCCAGCACATCGCCACGCTGCTGTTGACCCTGCTCTTCCGCTTTATGCCGCAGTTGGTTGAGGATGGCCACGTGTACTTGGCTAACCCGCCGCTCTACAAGCTGAAGTGGTCCAAGGGCACGCCTGGCTACGCCTTCTCTGATGACGAGCGCGATAAGCTGCTGGCGGAAGGCCTGGAGCAAAACCGCAAGATCAACAAGGATGACGGCATCCAGCGCTACAAGGGCTTGGGCGAGATGAACGCCTCCGAGCTCTGGGAGACCACCCTGGATCCCTCCACGCGCCTGTTGCGCCGCGTGGACCTGGAAGACGCACAGCGCGCCGATGAGCTGTTCTCCATCCTCATGGGTGATGACGTGGCCGCCCGCCGCTCCTTCATTACCCGCCGCGCGAAGGATGTCCGCTTCCTGGATATTTAAATCGCTGGCCTAGCCCTGTGCGCGCAGTGGCTAGGGAAAAGCTAGAGCCCACCGTGAATAATTCCACGGTGGGCTCTAACTATGGGGTGAGGAAATTTAGCTGCTGGAAGAGCGCTGATCAGCAAACCCAAAGCTCAAGGACACTAGGCAGACGGCGATGATGACGCCAAAGCCGGTCATGATCGATACGGGCCAATCTCCGGAGGTGCTTTGGAGCATGGCAAAGACGATGGCGGTAATGATGGCCAAGCCAATGGCGGTGCCGATGCGCTGGCCGGTTTGCAGGACCGCGCCGGAGGAACCGGCGTAGTTATCTGGGACCTGCGCCAAGGTCAGGGTTTGGTTAGGGGAGACCACAGCACCCTGGCCAAGCCCGATAAATGCCAAGGAAAGGATGAGCCACCATTCGCTTATTCCCCAGTGCGTGGTGCCCCAAATAAAGACGACCGTGGCGATGAGACCGAAGATAGTGGTCAGCATGCCGATGATGACCACTATGCGCCCGTAGCGCGAAATCTTGCGGCCCGCGATGGTAGCGGTAATGGAGTTGAGAAGCGCGGATGGAATGCCCACCGAGCCGGCTGCCAGGGCGGAGTAGCCCAGGCCATTTTGGAAGTACAACGCAACGAGCACCCAGATGCTGGTAATGCCCATAAACCACAACGTGGCGATGATGGTGCCATTGCGGAAGCTCGAGGTGGCAAAGATATTGAGATCCACCATCGGCGGGTGGCCGGTGGCCTTGTGGTGGCGCTCCCACAGCACCCACACGCCAATAAGCACGGCACCTGCCAGAAGCAGCCACCACACGGCCGGGGACCCCGTGGAGTCCATGAAGGGAAAGAGGATACACCAGACCGCGGCACCGAGGATGAGCGCGCCGATGGGATCCAGGGTGGCCAGCGCCTTGAAGATGCCCAGCTTATTGCCCGCGGCATCGCGGACGCGGGAAAACAGCGGGCGTGGGAACCACATGAGGCCCAGGATGATGGCCAGCAGGCCGATCGGGGCATTGACCAACATGGTCAGCCGCCACCCGTGGTCAGGGCCGCCGATCTTAATGAGGAAGCCGCCTAAGACCGGGCCGATGGCCACGGCGATTCCCACGGTGGCACCAAAGTATCCAAAGGCGCGGCCGCGCTCTTCCCCGCGGAAGTATTGCTGAATCATTCCCACTCCCTGAGGGTTCAGCAATCCGGCGCCAACACCCTGCACAAAACGCGCGATATTCAGAGAATGCGCATTCGGCGCGAAACCCGCGACGGCGGCGCTGATGGTGTAGACGGCGATGCCGAGGAGGAAGATGCCCCCGCGTCCCACGAGATCGCCGGCGCGCCCGGCGGCGACGAGGACCACGCCGAAGGTAAGCGCATAACCAGACAGCACCCATTGCACATCTGAATCCGTGGCACCAAGCCCAGACTGAATCGACGGCAGCGCCACGTTCACGATGGACACGCTAATGAGTGACATGAACACCGTGACCAGCACAATAATAAGAACCCGCCAGCGGGCGGGGTCTTGGCCGGCGGGGTAATCGGTGCGGTTTGCTTCTGATGCCGACGATTTATGATGCGGGGAATAATTCACTTCCACACTTATACTCCGCAGTCCAGAAAACCTTCAACCGCAGGAAAACCGGTGGAAACTATTTATTTACATGTGCTTTTGCACGACGCGGCCGAATGCAGGAACTTCCGGGCTTAAGATCTTGGTGGCCTTGCCGCGCAGGGAATTATAGGGTTTGCGCAGTGCGGCGGAGTTCACCTTTTCTACGTGCTTATCTGCGATATTCATAATTTCATCGCTGACCTTTTCTTGCCGCGGTTCAAGGAAGGCGCCGAAATCATCCTTCCCGCTTTCCGCAAAGTCCTGCCACCGCGGATCCAGGGCATCGAGGACATCCGGCAAGATCCGTTCCAGCGCCTTGGGGACGACGTTGGCATCGGCTTTTTTGGCGGCGGCCAATCCGCCTTTAATGGCCATGCCAGAAATGCCGGATTGGGCGGAGGCGACTTTTTCAACGAGAGCCCCGCATTCGGCGATGAACTCGGTGCGGGTGGATCCATGCATCAAGGTAGAAAGGTGAGACATGGTGCCATACTTTACGCGATTTTATAGAGGGCATGAGCCTTGTACCAGTACAGGGTACTGATCGCCCGTATAGTGTGCGATCCGCAGGCCGCAAACTGTACTATAGGGTGCGACAGAGTACACCCCGACAGCTATCAGTACAGCTACACAACACATCACATCACCATGCGATCAGTAAAAGACCTCACCCTCGGCTCCATATACCAGACCAAAAACGGCACCTGGCGCGCCGCCATCACCATCGGCTGGGATGGAAAAGGCCGACAGGTACGAAAAACCACCTCCGCGAAAACCAAGGCAGAATGCATCCGCCGCCGGAATGAGCTATACCTCCAGCTACAGAAAAAAGCGACCACGCCGGAGAAAATCACCGTCGAAACATTCATCCGCCAATGGCTCGACTCAACCGCCGCCGAAAAATACTCACCCAACTCCCTCCGAAACTTCAAAAGCCAATGCCGGAAGCACATCATCCCCACCCTCGGCAAGTACCGCCTAGCGGAACTCGGGGCCGATGAAGTCCGTGAACTTCATCAAGCAGCCCGTGATGCCGGGTGCTCCGACCGGATGGTGCAGGTAATCCATTCGACATTCTCGGCGGCGATGAGCGACGCCGTCCGCCGTGGCCTTATTGAGATTAACCCCACATCGCGGGCGGATAGGCCACGTGCAGCATCCCGCCCTCGTACCGCGTTGACGGTTGACCAGGCGCGGCACCTTATCCTGCATTCCTCCCACGCTGGCGACCCACTAGCATCACTATGGGCGTCGTATATTTTCCTTGGCCCGCGCAAGGGGGAGTTGCTGGGACTCACCCGCGACCGTGTTTCCCTCGTACAGGGTATGGCGCAGATTGATCTCTCGTGGGCATTATCTAGCGTGCCGTGGAGGCATGGCCGTGATTGCGAATGTTCCGATGGGGTGCGGGGTGATAAATGTCCTCTGCATGAGCATGAGGTGCCGCCGGGGTATGAGTGGAAGGAGCTAAGCGGGTCGATGATTTTGGCGCGGCCTAAGACGTTGACCTCGCGGCGGATCGTGCCGGTGCCAGCTCCACTCGATGATGTGCTACGCCATCATATCGATACGACCCCGGGGAATGAATGGAATCTCGTATGGCTATCGAAGATGGGTCGACCGATACGTCCGGAGCATGTGCTTAAGCGGTGGAAAGTGGCGCTTCGTGATGCGGGGCTGCCGATTGTTGACTTGCATACGGCGCGGCATACTGCCGCTTCCCTCCTCCGTGAATGCGGGGTGGGGCCGGAGGTTATCGCCGCTATCCTCGGGCATTCTAATGTGGATACGACGTTTAGCTATGTGCATGTTAATGCTGGTCAGACGCAGCGGGCGCTGGCGGATTATTCAGCTTTCCTCGGTTTGCCGGGAGGCGATGCTTAGGCCTCGGATGAATGCGAGGGCCTCTCGTTGTAGGTGAGGTGGGAGGCGTTGCGCTTCGGCTACGATTTCGGCGTGGCAGTCCTCTGGGGTGGGGGTTGTGGTGATGTCGGCGGCGTCGAAGATTTTATTGACGGGGAGGCCGACGCCTTGCGCTGCTTTTGCGAGGGCTTCTGGGGTGGCGGTGATGGGGATACGCTGGCCGTTTCTTATGTTTATTCCGGTCTCGAGCCGTCGCCACCATGATTCGGATAGGCCGGAGCGGCGGGCGGCTTCTGCTTTGGATAGGCCGCTGTGTTCGCGGGCTTGCTGGAGGAGTTGGCCGGGTAGCCATTGGTCGTGGGTTGTCATGCTTTTAGCGTATCAATCAGGCGCTTTTGTACCGGATTTTACATTAGCCAGTACCGTATAGTACTATTTAGTACAGGGCGGAGAGATACAGCCCACGCCCTGCAAGGCGAACCGCTAGTCAAAAAAGGAAACACCACATGGCTATCTACATCAAAGGCCACCCCGAAGGACTGCTCGACCTCAAAGAGGCACAGCAGTACCTCGGCGGCGTAAGCCGTACCACCATCTACAGCTACATGAACCGCGCCGACCATGAAAACCGACTCATCAAAGCATCCCGCCCCGGACGCAAAGTCCTATTCACCCGCCACGACCTCGACACATTCATCAATGTGGAGCAAACGTTGGCGGATGCAGCGTAAAACTAGGAAAACCCCCACGGTGCTGCAACACCATAAATGTGGGGGATTCGCACCAGTCAGAAAGGAAACTGAAAACCTGATGCAACCCAATGATAACACCCCAGAGCACGCGAACGCGAAATATGACCTCGCACAGCGCGTCATCCTCCAAGCCGCCATCCTCGGCAAACTCTACGAGGTGCATAAGGCGGAAAAGAAGCAGCTGGAGAAAGAATTACAGCCTGGCGATAAACGCACCGTCACCAACGAGCAGGGAGTAAAACTCGGCACCGCCTCCATGAGCCAGCCGAACAAGAAAGCGGTCTGCAGCGACCGTGCCACCCTCCTCGCAATGGCCGACGAGGACGGGGCAGAAATCATCGACGCGCTCCCGCCGGAGGGCGACCCCCGCCACCAAGAAATTATTGATCTCCTTTTTGAAATCCGTCCTGACCTCCTCGATTCGGGAGTCTCCAAAGCGGATGAAAAGCACCTCGCAGACAAGGTGCTAGAGAAGTGGCAAATTACCGGCGAATTGCCAGCGGGATGGGAGATTACCGACGCTTCCACGCCCCGGATGACTATCCGCAAAGGCTCCGACAAGGTCGCCAAAGCATCGATTGAGCACATGATTACCGCCGCCTCCGACTCCCTCGCGGCCATCACTGACGGAAAGGAAACCAACTAATGCGTGAATTTAAGACCCGTAAACCAAGCGGCCGGGCATCGTTCCCCCTCGTACTCCTATCGGGGCAGGAGGGTACCGGCAAGACCTGGGCGGCGGTGGAAGCCACCGCAATGGAGCAGGTAGACCGAGCTTTCTTCATAGAGGTGGGGGAATCGCAAGCCGACGCCTATGGTGCTGTGCCTGGCGCTGATTTTGAGATTATTGAGCATGACGGCACCGTGCGGAATATCCGTGAGGCCCTACAGTGGGCGGCGGTGCAGGAGCCAGCGGAGGGTAAATTCAACCTCCTCATCATCGATTCCATGACCCAAATCTGGCAGCTATTGCAAGATAACGGGCAGCAGGAAGCAAACCGCCGTGCCCGCCGCAAAGGAAAGCAAATCCCAGAGGAAGGCGTCCGCCTCTCAATGGACTTGTGGAACCAGATTAAAGAAGTCTGGAACGGCATCCTCCAGCAGTGCCGCCACTTTCCCGGCCCCGTCCTCATGACCTCCCGCCTCGAACTCGTCACCGCGATGGACGATAAGGGCAATCCGACTCGCGATAAGCAGTGGAAGATCCAGGCGGAGAAGAACATGCCCTACAACTGCCAAGTGGTGCTACAGGCCCGAGCACCTCGCCAGTGGACATTGACGAAGATCGCCACCACCGTACCGGAGCTGCAACTGCCGGTAGGCGGGGAAATGCAATTCAACGACTTCAGCGTGGAGAAGCTCCTCACCTCAATGGGAATCGGAGCCGACGCCGCCCCAACCACCTACGTCGAAACCCGCCCGGACGGTGAGTTCGATGAGGAGAAGCAGCGCGAGGAGGCGGAGCGTGCCGAGCGTGAAGCTGCAGAGGAGCGGCGAAAAAGTTACGTATCTACCCAAGCGCAGGGCCTGATGGATGCGGAGAAGAACCGTGACCTAGACAAGCTCAACGCGGCGCTCAACTATTACCAACAGTCGGGTGATGGGCAGCTCGTGCAGATGGCGCGGGAAACCATCCAGCGGCTGCAGAAAGTCCAGGCCGAGGAGAACGTGCGAACCGTTCTTGATGGTGAGGTTGTGGACTCGAAGACGGAGGCGGCATAGCGGATTTTGCTGGGCCCTGCTCGCACTGCGGGCGGGGCTACATTTATGAGCTATGTTGCCAATTGGTGCCTGCAAGCACCGATTTTTATCAGAAAGGAAATGATTTTTATGAAGCGTTCTACGCTGAAACGTACCCCGATGAAGCGACGTCCCCGCCGTGGCGGGGCCATGCCGCCGGAGGTGTACCAGACAGTGATGGATAGGGCACGTGGCCGCTGTGAGGCCGGTCTGCCGGGCTGTACCGGAGCGCCGGAGGAGTGGCATCACAGGCAGCGGAGGCAGCGGGGGAATGACCGTGTGAGCAACGGTGCTGCCTTGTGTCATGCGTGCCATGACCATATTACGCATTCGTCGCCGCGTGTGGGGCGTGAGCGGGGGCTGACTGTGCATTCCCATCACCCTGACCCATCGCAGGTGCCGATGTGCGTGCGTGGGGTGTGGGTTCTCCTTGGCGAGGACGGATCGACAGTACGTACGGAGGTGAGGGCATGAGTTTGCAGGCGATGCAGTGGGCTATGTCCAAGGCTCCTATCAAACGGAATGCGTCTCAATGCCGTAACCGCCTGGTGCTTGTGGCCCTAGCCGATAGGTATAACGACGATACGGGCGTGTGCTGGCCGTCAATTAAGACGATCTCTAGCGACATTGGGGTATCGGTGCAAACGGTTCATAAGGCGATTAGCGACCTTGAATCGGCAGGCCTGATTGCTCGAGGTAATCCCCATTGGGTTGCTCATATCAGGGCCGATAGGAGGCCGACGGTATGGACGCTAAATCTGGAGATGGTGAAGCCTACAGAGAAGATCGAGCCTGACAATCATGTAGACGAGGCCCTATCATGGGGTAAAGACGTGGTTACCCCGTCAGATTCACGGGGTAAAGACGTATTAAAACCACGGGGTAAAGACGTGTTAACCAACGGGGTAAAGACGTGTTTACACAAACCCAAAGAGAACCCAAAGAGTGAACCCAAAGATCTTTTTACTCAACCGGAGGTTGAGAAAGAAAAGGCTCAGCCGCCTAAGAAGAAAAAACGATCTACTGCTACTCGCCTACCCGATGGGTGGATGCCGGACGAAAAGGTGATCGCCCAGATGCGTGAGGAATGCCCGGCGGTGAATCTGGAGTTTGAGCATCGCAAGTTCACGGACTACTGGGTGGCGCTACCTGATAGTCGCGCTCGTAAGAAAGACTGGAATGCGACTTGGAGGAACTGGATTAGAAACGCCTCCCAGCGTCAGCCCCAGCGGGGCACATCATCGTCGGGGTCGATGGACTTTGTAGACCTACTCAACGAATCGCGCCGCCAGCAGGCGCAGGAACCGTCGCGTGGGTTGGATTACCCATCGCATAACTGGGAGTCGAGGGGTGAGCTGCCGTGGTAAACACAAATCAGTCGCATGATGATGCGCAGGAACTCGCGGCCTATGTTCTGCAATACGGAAAGCGCCTCGCGCCGGATCGGTTCCCGTCCCCATCGATGGAGGTTGTGAATGCCTGGGCCAGTGTGATGGCCGGGATGCGGTTCCCGCGTGAGGTGTGGCCGGAGGCTGTGAAGCTCTGGGCTACTGAGCTGGTGGGGGAGCGTATGGTGACCCCGCGTGAGATAAAGCGGGCTGCGAAGATGGTTGTGGATCGTTGGGAGCATGTGCCGGAGCGTAAGGCGATGCTGGACGAGCATCGGGAGGCGCGGCGTGTGGAGCGTGATAAGCAGCTAGCGGCCGGGACGTTTGGGCGTGAGCGGGGTTATAGGCCGCGTGCTGTGGAGTCTCCATCGTCACAGCCTAGCGTGGAGGATATTCGGGGTATTGCGGAGCGTTTACGTGCCCGTCGCGGGGCCTGATTTTACAATTGGTAAATAGTGTTGTATAATGATTTATGTACCGCACAAGAGGGGCTGCAACCCTAGAAAGGAAACCATTATGGGACTCACCCAAGCCACTACCTACATCGACGATGCCACCGCATACCGCATGGAAGTGCAGGGGCAAGACGCCAACGTCGAATACGAAAGCAACGGGACGGCACCCGCAGAAATCAACCCACACTGGGACATCTGCAATCTCGAATGGGAAGTCAGTGTGAAGATCAACCCCATGCACGAGTTCGCCCACCCACTCGCCCTAGGGGAGTACATCAACGAGCTGGATGACGTGGCGAAAGTTGCTGAAGACTTCCGCACCGTGCTGAATAAGAACCACCGACCACACCGCGTATAACCACATAATTCAATCCACCTGCAAGTGGACATCTTGGAAAGGAAACACCATGAAGCTCGAACATTTCGACGCTATCTTCTTCTACCTCATCGCCGGAATCTTCCTCATCGGCCTCCCTTCACTCATTGGGGCGCAGGCATGGATCGCCCTCAATCCCGCCGTGGGGATTATCGCCGGGGGTGGCGTGCTCCTCCTCATCGTGGAGGGTGGCCGCTGGCTCCTCGACCAGGGGGAGGATGGCCAACAGGCCGAATTGGCCGAGGTTACTGACCTGAACCCGTACACCGCGGAGGAGGGGAAGAACGTTGCTTAATCAGATGATTGACCTACTCGCTGCCTACGCATACACCCCTGACGGTGGTGTGGCCGACCCTAATCACCCCGTGTACGCCCCCCTATGGGTGCTGACCATCATCGCAGGGGGTTGATCGTGGAGTACGTACTCATGGCTGTCGCAGTCATAGCATTTATGGCATGGCTCTCGATGAGCGTATTCATTTGTCTAGAGGCATTCGATGCGCTGAGCGATGGCGAGTGGATAGGCGGCTTCTTAGCTCTTGCGATAGGAATCGTTTCTTTGGTGGGCTGCTTCGTCACGATGTTCCACCTAATCGACTCGCAGGATGACAATAGTGAGCATTGCGGCCCCGGCACTGTGTACCGAGAGTCAAGCCACTACAACGCCGCGACGAAGGCCCCGGAGACGGATTGGTGGTGTGAATCCAAGTGAGGATCGGCAGCATGTTCGCAGGCTACAGCGGCCTAGAGATGGGCGTGCGGCAGGTGTTGGATGCGCAGCCCGCGTGGTTTGCGGAGATTGACCCGGCCCCAGCCCGTATCCTCGCACATCACTACCCGCAGGTGCCCAACCTGGGGGATGTAACCCGCGTGGACTGGGAGGAGGTACGAGATAGCCAGCCAATCGATATTCTTACCGCGGGTTACCCGTGCCAGCCCTTTTCGCAGGCAGGGCACAGGAAAGGAACCAATGATGAACGCCACCTCTGGCCCCATGTCTACGCCGCAATTAAGTCTCTTCGACCTCGACTCGCAGTGTTTGAGAACGTGCTCGGACATCTCACACTCGGCCTTGACACTGTCCTCAAAGACCTTGCCGAAATCGGGTGGGATGCGCAGTGGACAACTCTACGAGCGTCCGACGTTGGAGCGCCGCACCACCGCGAACGCCTTTTCATCCTGGCTACCAACCCCGACGGCTTCCGACCACAAGCGGGCAGACTCACCCGCAGACCAGCGCCGCAAATCACCTGGGATAACGACCTGCACAGCACACTGGCCGGGCTTAGTCGCGCCGCCAACATCAACCACGAGATGAAACTGCGATGGGGAGATACCGCGCCCGCCATCCTCACCTGGGCCATGCTCACCGGCCGCGAACCGCCGCCCATCGTCATCGACCACCCCGACCGGCAGCTGCACCCACGTTTCCCGGAATCACGCGCAGCCACCAATCCCGAATTCATTGAATGGCTCATGGGTCTGCCCGCGGGGTGGGTGACCGAGGTACCAGGATTGACTCGAAATCAGCAGATTAAGGCACTCGGTAACGGGGTGCTGCCGCAGTGTGCGGCGACGGCAATCCGTGGGATGATGTGCGAATTAACCTAATCCACACACATGATTTTACAAATCGTAAATAGTGGGGTATAGTAATAAACGTACCAAGGAAAAGGGGCTGCAACCCCTTCACAGAAAGGAAACACCATGAACGCCGTATGCGAAGTAACCATCTTCCACAACCACAACCAGCCCGCCAGCACCCACATCGTCACCATCAGCCCAGACGATGATGACCTCCGATACGCGATTCACTGCGGCTACTACGAAGCCCAAGACCCGGAAACTTTCGAAGCGGCACTCGCTGATATGGGCGAAATCCTCGACATCGAAGTCCTTGACACCGACGAGCCGGTCGGGAACTGCGACGCAGCCTACGACATGTGGAAAGACGGAATCTAAACACCCGGCCCCCGCTGTGCTGGCGGGGTGCCACCCTCATACACAGAGAGGATAAGAACGATGATTTCCCTCCCGTTTCTTTTAAAACTTTTGGTAGTTGCCCTACTCGGGTTTATCGCTGGGAAGCTATTCTCTTACATCTTTCTGTAACCGTCATTGGCAAGAAAGGATAAATACCAATGATTAAACCAACCCATAAAGAACTCACCGATGCACACAACGCATTAGAGGAGCTAACGAATGCAGCCTTGAGTGCAGCCGACTTCTGTGGCGACACAGAAAAGTTCTTGATGTGGAAGAACGAGATTCTAAAAGCCCTCCCCCTACGGCCGCTTAGCTCGTATTCTCAGAAAGATCTGGATACAAAAGTCGCTGGAGGGCATGGTATTCACGCCCTACAGGTGCAGAGTGAGGACGGTCTGCCGTACTACATCCTAGACCGAGACGATGACGGTGTATTCACCGTAGCCAGCCCAATCTGTACTGACCACTTCCTCACTATGGGCGACACTCTATACGTCACCGGTAGGCGTTACCGAATTGATTTAGAGGAGGTGCAGGAATGAGCACTGGCCCGTGGCAGCGCTGGTTCGCCTGGCACCCCGTCCGAACACAGCAGCACGGGTGGAGGTGGCTACGCAGCGTAGAACGCGCCCTGCACTACCCGCCCGATATTCCGTGCGCACCAGACCCGTACTGGGTCTACCGCCCAACCCGTAATAATCGACACGAAACGGAGACCCCTAATGCCCGACCCCACTCGCCAAGAAATCATCGACGCGCAGCTCGCCCGCCAATGGGCGGAGTGGAACAAGTCCTGTGAAGTCAGCTCGCCCGAAATTCAGGCCGCAGCTAACTTCATCCTCGCCCACACCACCCCTCCGACCATGGCCGACATCGAGTGGGACGACGAGAAGCACTACCTCGCAGAAGCCACGAGCGACCAGTTTGGCCGCGTCATAATGCTCCGAAAAGGCAAAGAAGGCTACATCGAATTTATCGTTCCCGGCGAGCCAGAATGCGGAACGCTTGTAGCATACACCGAGTATCTCACCCCGACTGGTCGCCGCTACACACTAAAGGAAATTGACAATGACTAAAAATAGCTTCGCTAAAAAGCTAATGCAGGACATCCAAAACAGGACTGGCATGACCTCCGAAGAGTTAAACCATCATATGAAAATGGCCCTGAATAACCTCGTGAATAATCGCGAAGAAGTCATGACTAACTACCGGAAAATGCTCGAAAAATCTATGCCGCAAGGCCGAACAATGCACGATATTGATTGGGTTGAAAGTGAACATAAGTTCGCAGAAGCCGCAGGCCCAGCGCAGTCGAAAAACGTCATGCTAGATAAAGACCCAGAAAATGGTCTAATCACCGTCGCCCAATACTGCGGCAATGAGTGGCTTATAAAGCACCTACCACCGAAATGGCTCGCACCCACCGGCCGACGCTACGTACTCCAAGAGGAGAAATAATGACCCCGAAAGAAACCGCTATTTCAACCGTTGAAAAGTTCTTTGAGCTTCTGGGATGCCACGTGCAAGTTAACGATTTCTGGGAAAGCCACGGTGGCATAGATTGCATCGTGCACGACTATCAACTGCACGACTACCAAGGCCCCTACACGATAGTCGGCTCATCATTCGAAGGCTCGCAAGACACCATCAGTGTAAATGTCTACGACCTCAATGATGATGCCAAGCGAGACCACGTATTGCGTGTCAGCAGAGTCACCCCGGAATTAGCCGTGAAATTCACTCGGGAAGCAATCACCGCCTACGAGCAAGACGAGGAATAAGGAAAACCGCGTCATCACAAGTTTGAGCGGACGCGGTGTACACCACCAGCCTACAACACCAGGAAAAACAATGACCGACCCCATATTGCTGCCACATGACCAGCACATCATCGTCAGCGCCCTACGCCACTGCCGCGAAAGACGGTCCTATTTCCTCCGTCACACAACCAGGTGGGTGATGGAGCACTGGGATGAACTTCACTTCACCGCCCAGATGCAGCTCGCCCAAGATGTCCACATGGACCTCCACCTACGCGAGGAAGCAACGCAGGAAGAAAAAGCCCAGCTCACCCGCGAACAACCCGAATGGGAAGAATATCTGAACTTCATCGAAAGGAAAATGAATGAATAACCGCCGCCGCGCCGCGCAGGTCATCGCAGACAAGATCCTCGTATCTCTATTCAATAAGTCTTCCCACTCCCCACAAAGCCTAGGCGACGACATCGCTGACACCCTCGACGATATGGGCCTGCTCACCCCCGACCTTCCAGAGCCGTCCAACATCATAGAAGAAGACGAAGAAGGCGGAGACAAACGAATCTGCTGGAGCGCACCCGGATGCGACATTGAGCTAGTGCCAGGAGAAATGATCGTCACCTACGAACACCAGGCAGGCCACGAAATAGCAAACGCACATCAAATTGGCCTCGCATTGCTGGCAGCAGCAAACTACGCGGAGGAGAACCAATGCCCCCGATGACACCCGGAGAAGCGGAGTGCTGGCTCGAAGAATTCCGATACGCAGGCTATGTGCCACAACTCCCCGCCCTCCGTGCCATACAAACCATCGCTGACATGGACACCGAAACCCTCACCACCGAACCGCACCCGCGGGGAAGCTGGAACGGCGACGCACAAGACCCACACTATTTCGACGTAGCCCCCGGCACCCGCATGTACCGCCACGTCACAGAATGGAGCAAAGCATGACCACCTTCGCAGACATGACCCCACAGGAAAGAGCACAGTGCCGAGGAATGTGGTGTGACTTCCCTGACCCCGACGAGCGCACCAACCTCGCAATCTACGTAGACGACAGTCTCAAACACCAGGGATTCTGTGAGCTAATCCATGAAGGACAACTAGGACGCCTCACCATCCCCGAAAACCTCACCCCACGCCCCGACCTGCCCCGCGCCTGGCAAGCAGACGGCACACCACCAGCAGGGGAATGGCAAACCGCCAAAGTGAAAATAATCCCGAACGAAAACGCTAAGTATGACCGAGAACAAAACGTCATCACCGGCGACGCCGTAGCCGACCCCGACCATGAACCACGCAGTAGCCACGACATCCGCCGCTGGATCGGCGAATGGGAGGAATTATGAGCGGACCGGAGGTAGCAGGAGGGAGCTGTGGAAAGATAGTTAGCATGAGCATGAGCGAGCAGGAACTGCAGGAAAGAAAAAAGAAATTTGAGGACGAAGCCGTCGCCACCCACGAGGAAATCCTCACCCTACACAGCCAGATAGAGGGAGCGAAGAAGCGCCGCACGGCGGCGTTCCGGAGGGCAAAAGCCGCTGGGGTGCCAGCCAGTATTTTGGCGGAGCGGACGGGAATCTCACGGCCACTAGTGACCCGTATCCTCGCGGGAGACCGGTAACACCACCCTGGGGCTGCAACCCCATCAGCAACCGGCAGCCTGACCGCCGAGCACAGTCAGAAAGGATAATAAGCATGGCAAACACAACCATCACCGGGAATCTGGGTAAAGCCCCAGAACTTAAGCACACCCAACAGGGCAAACCAATGACCCGCCTAAGCGTCGCATGGAGTGAACGCCAACGCGACCGCAACGGCGAATATTTTGACGGGCCGACCGTATGGGTCTCTGCCACCGTATTTGGTAGGCAAGCAGAGCACGCGTGCTCCACATTCAGTAAAGGCGACCGGGTTATCGTCACCGGCGACCTCAAGCCGGAGGTGTGGAATTCCGACCAGGGGGAGCAAACCGTATTCACCATGATGGCGCAGCAGGTGGGCGTATCCATGATTGGGCAGGAGGCGCAGGTTAACCGTGTCTCCGCGCAGAATAATGGTGGGGGGTACGCCTCGAACGGCGCTTCCGGTGGTACGCAGGGTGACCCGTGGAACTCGCAGCCGCGTTCCGAGACCGGTGGTTTCGGCGGTGGGGGTTCCGAACCTCCGTTCTAAGCAGCGGTAAACCAAAACCGTGGGGGTGGAACACCCAGCGCATGTCGCTAGGGTGTTCTATTCTTGTGGTCACTAATTTTCGACGAGTAGGAGACGTGAATGGAGCGCATTAGCACCCCGATGGGGACGTTGACCGTGTCTAATTTCTCGGACGATACGCCGGGGGATGAGTACTCTGTGGTCACCCTTGATGCTGGTGGGTCGCAGTTTGATTTGAATCGTGAGGAAGCGGGCCAGTTGATTGAGGCGCTGCAGTCGAACCTCGCGTGGGTGGGGTAGGAGGGCACCCCCACACTGTTCGATAAAGTCCGCACTGGTACATATGTGCGGACTTTATTGGTACATAGGATCGAGGCAACAAAAATAGGCAGGGACAACCACAACCACCCCTTTTTTAGGAGCCTCACGTGCCCACCCAGGCCGCCTGCCACAAGACTAAAAACACCGCATTCATCAACCCTAACGCCGCGAACCCCGCCGCTGTCCGCGCCGCCATCACAATGTGCGAGCAATGCCCGATACGACGGGAATGCGCACAAAATGCCCTCACCTCCGGCAGTGGCCTCAATGACTCCGGCACCGCACCCGCCTCCGATGTAATCCAGGCCGGGGTGGTGTGCTACGGCGATTTTGAGACGATGATGCGACTCTCCCAGATAGCGGAGCGGGAGGAGGTACCGACGGCGGTACGGGAGCAGCGTGCCCAGGCTCCAGATCGCTGCAGAAACTGTCATCAGCCGATGGTGAAGTGGCACCGCGCCATCACTCCAGAGGGGTACGTGAAGCACTATGCGAGGGGCTTCTGTACCGAGTGCCGGTCGGCGTATACCGCATGGAAGCGGGAGAATAATGTAGGCAGCGCTCACCGGGGCTTGCGGAAGCATATCGACCGGAAGCGGCATAGTGCCCCGCCGAAGCGGAATACTGTCCTCGCGGTGCAAATGCCGCTGTTCGAGGCGGGGGTATAGGCCATGCTTGAGTACCCGCCGATGGTGATGACGTACCCCGAGGATCTGACTTTTTGGAAGCGTATTGAGCTGCCGTGGTCTAAGCCTCCACTATCGATGAATGATGCGTCGCCCGCCTCGCGGGGTGCGGTGTATGGGCGTGCGGCTGCGAAGCGGGAGATTCAGGAGACCCTGCACCTACTGGGGCGGGGGCTGCGGATGCCGGAGGGGAAGCGGTACCTGCTGGTGCAGATGAATTACCGCGTGCCAGATAGGCGACGGCGGGATACGGATAATGTGACGGCCTCTAGTAAGCCGCTTATGGACGCTTTGGCGGGAGGCTCGAAGCGTATTCCCGGGCTGGGGATCGTGGAAGATGATACTCCGTATTTTATGGGGAAGCCGGAGCCCATTTTGTGGCCTCCAGAGCGGGGTAAGCAGGGGAAATTGTGGGTTGATTTATGGGTAGCGGAGGCACCGCCGGGACCTTATTTTACCTAACGAACACACGTGATTTTACAAAATGTAAACGGTGGGGTATAGTGATAAATGTAAGCAAGAGAGCACAAAGAAAGGCCAAAACAATGACCACCTACACCACCAAGAACGACGCCATCCAGTACGAAATCATCGAACCACTCGGCGAATGGGCCAACGAACACAACATCGACGCCATCGCAGACGAACTCATCACCGCCACCTCCACCGGCTTCCACATCGACGACACCAAAGACTTCTGGGACGTAGTCGCCAACAACTCCCTATAACCCCCACCCCTCGCCTGCAAGCGAAAAATTAGTCAGAAAAGGAAACCCCGAGAATGAAAACCGCCACCCTCACTCACGCCCAAAAAATGGCACTCGGCTGGGCCTCCATCAATAACGAACGTAACGACGATGGAGACCTTATACTCATCGCTGACACTCGCGTAAAAAATAACCTCACCAAAAAAGGAATCGCCCTACTCGTCGAAGCCTCGTGGGCAGACCGCCAGGGCCTCCCACACGTGACTAAAGACTGGTATATCAAGCCGGAGTGCGAGCCGCTGTGTGCGAGCTTCGAGGAGTACTACGAACTCCACGACAAGCCAATCCTTGGCCCCGGCGACCTCACACCAGAGGAATGGGAAAGCGTAGCCGGGTAACCCACCGGCGGGGGAGGGGCGCGCATTCCTCACTACTGGCAAACAGCTAATTCTAAGACACCAAGCTGCAACACCAACCCATAATCACGCGCACCAACCGCACCCCACCAGACCCCATAATCATCCGCAGGAGATACCACTATGAGCAAGTCAAAGCACAACCCGAAGAACATGTCCCAGCCACGTCACGCCGCTGACCTCATCCGCAAGCACCGTCGCAAGGCCGCAGAATAAGACCCCATTATGAGCAACACCCCGTTTGAGCCTGAAACCAGCACCGAGCCAGAGAACTGGTGGAACCGCGCCAAATGCCGGAATGATGACCCCAACCGGTACGACCTGGATCGCGACCGGAGTATCCGCCGGGATGAGAAAAGCCGCATAGCGGAGGAGCTATGCGAGGGGTGCCCGGTGCTCGCTGAATGCGCCGCCGATGTGCTGGAAAATAATAATATTGGCCTCGTCCGAGCGGGGCTATGGTTCCCGTGCCCACCCAAGGACTGCCCACCCGGTAGGGAGGAGCGGGAGCGGGAGTTATACCGGCGGGCTGCCCCGGCGCTCGCACGGGCCTAATGTAAACAATTTTTACGATAGGAAGGATATTTTTGATGCTGACGATTCCATTCATGCTGGAGGATGGGGCGCGGGAGCCGCGCCGCGCTCACCCCGATGATGCCGGGTTTGACCTCGCCGTCATTGAGCGCACCCGAGTGCCGATGGGTGGACATACTGTGGCCGATACTGGGGTGCGGGTAAATATCCCCGCCGGATACGTGGGGAAGCTATTTGTGCGTTCCTCCGTCGGGGTGAAGCGGCACGTGTGCCTATCGAATGGCACGGGGATTATTGATGCGGGCTACACGGGGACGATTAAGGCGAGCTTGCATAATGAGTCGCGGGATCCGGTGTGGTTTCATGCGGGGGAGTTTGTACTGCAATTAGTGGTGGAGGAGCTGCCGCAGGTCGAGTTGGAGCGTGTGGAGTCGTTGGAGGTGTCGGCGCGGGCTGATAATGGGTTTGGCTCTTCGGGTAATGGCCTGCAATAACCCTATGATTTTACAATCCGTAAATAGTGGGGTATAGTAGATCATGTAAGCAAGAGAGCAAGGGGCTGCAACCCCACACCGAAAGGAAATACCATGAACTACAAGCAGGAAATCACCAACAAGAAGAATGAATACAACACCATCATCACCGAGCGCAACAATGTCACCAGCCGCGAAGAATACAACTACCACCAAGCACGCGCAGACCGCGCAGCCCGCCAAATCGCAGAACTTCAAAACGAAGCCATGAACGCCGCAATCGCAGCCCTCTAAACCACCACAACACCAAAGGAAACCCACACCATGAAATGCCAGAACAGCCACTGCACCAAAGAAGCCACCACCCTCACCGACTACAACTTCTGCGAAGAACACGCCTCCAAGCATGCGAAAGCACTCGAATGGGGCAAGCTCCACACCGAAGGCAAAGCCACCACGGAGGATTATCCCGGCTACACCCCAATCACCGTAACCGCCAAGTAAACGAAGCAGCCCGACTGGCAGGCGGGGGAGTTCAAGCCTCCCCACGGGCACCACGGCCACTGCAATGGCCCAAGCACAGAAAGGAAACCCCGCCATGAGGCATACCCTCATCACCCAATCCATAGCCAACCTCGCGGCCTTCGCAGGCCTCCGCACCGCCCCCACAAGCACCGGCCCAATCATCTACACCGGGCCGGACACCTACTTCAAGCTCGACGCCACCACCGGCGAAGCCTGGGGCGCTGATACCCACTACAACCAGTACTACTACGCACTCAACGAACCAGCAGACATCGGCCAATGCGTCGCCACCCTCCTCCACATCGCCACCGAAAACAATGAGGAGGAAGCAGCATGAGCGCCAACCCCGCCACCCTCCTCGATAAGCACCGCACACTCCTCGAACTCCGCACCGACCCCGACCTCAAACCCCGCCTCGTCTGCTACCACACACCCCGCCACCTCGAACGCCGCATAATCGAACGGGCCGAACTTTTCGAGACCTCCGCCACCGCCGTATTCACCGACATCATCCTCCAAGGCCTCGTAAACCCACCCCCCACCAGTCTTTACGGGACAAACACCCGCCAGCAGTAAAGTCTCTATCCAGCGCACCTGGCGCCTCCCAGCAGCAGCCGCCACGGCTATCATTGACCTCGCTAAGGAGCGTGGCATCACCCAATCCCAACTCGTCACCGACATCATCACCCGCCACCTACAGGGGACAAGGCGGGTACATGCATAAACCAGCAGAGGCCACCAAGGCGGAGCTGGAGAACCTTTACAAGAAACACCACGCCTACAACCGCCTCCGTAATGATCCGGCTATCCGTGAGGTCACCGCCACCACACTATGGCTCCACCCCACCCTCCTCACCGACGCGCAGGCCTTGGCGGAGAAGCGCGGCATCTACCCCAACGCCCTCATTGTCGAGGCCCTCGCCTGGGGCGTGTATGCCGGAACCTCCACCAGCAATGAGGAGTTACGCCTCGCCTCCGGTAAGCGGGACGGCGGCGTGGATAGGGGCCTCCGCTGCCCAGTGCCGCTACTCCGGCACCTCAAATGGCTCGCCGCGAGGGAGGGCCAGCCGGTGAGTGAAGTGGCCTCCATCATCCTCGCCAAATACCTCCACAAGGCCGGAGCACTCACCACCACAACCACAGCCTGACCGCCACCACACAAGCCCTACGCTGCCGCATCATGACAGCCAAAAACACAGCCAACATCGGGGAGCACCAAACCGTCCCCCTCCTCCAGCTCAACCATTACGCCAAAAACCCACGCCGAGGCGACGTACAAGCTATCAAAGGAAGCATCGTCGCTAACGGTATCTTCCGCCCCGTAATCGTCAATAAGGGCACCTACACCGATAAACCAAACGAGATTCTCGCCGGTAACCACACCGTGAAAGCGATCCGGGAACTAGCGGAAGAAAACCCCGACGATCCTCGCTGGCAGGAGGTCGAGGTATGGATGGTTGATGTGGATGCGGAGCGCGCCGCCCGCATCGTCCTGGCCGATAACCGCACCGCCGACCTTGGCTCATACGATAATGATGAGTTGCTGGAACTCCTGAGCATGATGGATGGCGACCTCGACGGCACAGGATACGATGCCGACGATTTGGAGGAGCTTACGCAGCTTGATGGTAGTGGCGCAGATTTAGCGAGTGATGAGGAGGATTACTCTCTGGATGAGGTCGCGGAGGCTGCCGCGTTGACTCTGGCGGAACGATTTTTGGTTGTTCCCACGACGGTTATTGATACTCGTCGAGGTGAGTGGCGAGAGCGCAAGAAGTCATGGCTGAAATTAGGCGTAGCTGCGCAGGAGGGGCGGGCTGGGCAATTAATTTACGCTCCGCCGTCAGGTAATTTCATTAACTGGTACGAAATTAAAAACAAAGCATTGGCACTTAATAGTGAATTAACTAATAAGGAAATACTCGAAAAATATGAAGATCAATTAAAACCGTATAATGAAGGCAGGGGAACCAGCGTGTTCGACCCCGCCTTATGTGAAGTTCTTTATCTTTGGTTCAGTAACCCCGGAGACCATACCCTCGACCCGTGGGCAGGCGGAAGCGTAAGAGGAATCGTGGGAGCCATGCTGAACCGTCATTATCAGGGGCACGAGCTACGCGCAGAGCAGTGCGTGGAGAACCGAAAGCAAGCAGACAGAATAAAAGAGCGTGGACACCTGCCACACGGAGTAGACAAACCAGTATGGATTGATGGAGATTCCGCCAAAACAATGCAAGATAACCAGGCTGAATCATTCGACTTCATAATCGGATGCCCTCCCTACTACGACCTAGAACAATATTCCGACGACGAAGCCGACATCTCCAATCTGTCCACAGAGGACTTCAACGCCGCTATGGCCGTCACCCTGCAGGAAGTAGACCGGTGCCTACGCCCTAACCGGTTCGCAGCGTTCGTCGTAGGCTCCGCTCGTGATAAAAGGGGTGACCTCCGAGACATGAAGGCGTGCATGATGAACGCGATGCCAGACGGATGGCACCTCGCCAACGACGCCGTGCTAGTCAACAACGTCGGCACGGGAGCTATTCGGGCTAAGAAAATGTTCGAGGGAGGACGCTCCCTTGCCCGTGTCCACCAAGACATCCTCGTATTCGTCAAAGGCGACAGAAAAACGGCAGCCAAGCGCTTAGATGCCATAAAGGTGGCGGAGCTAGATAGTATGGATAACGAGAACTAGCGGCCAACTGACCGCTTGGGCTGCCGCTGCACACTAAGCCGTATGAGCGACACACAACCACCCCAAGGCACCCTCGAACACCTCCCGATTGAGCAGCTACACAACTACGCCCGTAACCCGCGCAAGGGCAACATTCCCGCAATCAAAAAGAGTCTCCACCAGCACGGCCTATTCAAACCCCTACTCGTAAACACCGGCTCCCAAACCGGGGAAGAATGGGCCGTCCTCGCGGGGAACCACACCCTTGCTGCTATGCGGGAACTCAATAAGCAGGCCGCTGACGCAGCTCAAGACCAGCCTTACACGATGGTTCCGTGCTACATCATCGACGTGGATGAGACACAGGCCGCTGAAATCGTCCTCGTAGACAATAAAACCAGCGATCAGGCGGACTACAACAACGAGGCCCTGGTAGACCTCCTCGACTGGCTCCCAGACCTCGACGCCACCGGGTATGAGCAAGCAGACCTAGATGCCCTCCTCGATGGCCTAAACACGGTGGAAGAGCTACCGGAAGAAGAAGCGCAGGATACCCCCTACGCGGACTTCATTACCGTTCGCCTCCAACTCCCGCCACACCTAGCGCAGCAATGGCTGGCGCACAGCATGGCATTCGACTCCGCGGAGGAAGCCCTAGAACACCTACTAGACCACGGGGCACTCGAAGGGTGAAACGCACAACCACTTGGGAGGTAATACCATGACCACAACCGCCCCGAATTATGCCGAGTACGGCGACACCATCGACCCCATCAACTGGAACCGCATCGGCCGCCGCACACAACCCAACGCGGAGAAAAGGCATCGGAAGCAGCAAATGACCACACTAACTACCTGCGTTTTAAGCAGGAATACCAAGAGGCTTGCTCACGATTCGCAGGCACTGCACCGCACACTCAAGCACGACATTAAGGGGAATTTCCTCTGGTCACTACCAGACCGGCGCACCCTCGTCATACAACACGATGAGCCTGTCCACTGGCCGGATGTGATGCCCGGAGTCATCACCCGCACCCACAGTGTGGAGGCCATCACCCCGATTACTGGTGTGCCTGTCCAGTGGGCGCTGATCGCTAATCCCACTGTATGTGTGAGCCGGGGCAAGGGGAGGCGCGGTAAGCGCACCCCACTCGGTGAGGAGGACTGGGTGCCGTGGGCGCACCGAAAGCTGGATTCCGCAATCAATATCCATGAGGTGGATGCCACGCTGATGCCCGTAGCTAGGGGTCAGCGGCATGAGATGACTATCTACCACCGGCGCGTGATATTCACCGGCACCGGCACCGTAGCCTGCTGCGACACACTCGCAGACATTCAGCGCGCTGGTGTGGGAGCTGGGAAAGCCTACGGATGTGGCCTACTCATCGTGCAGGAGGCAGCATGACTAGTGCACAAAAACTCATTTGGGAAACCGCAGGAAAACCGCGTGTGACCGGGGCGAAGGGCAAGCTACTCAAAGAGCAGCCAGCCGTATGTTCCGTCACCGGAGAGTGCGAAGATACCACAGCGGACGCGAAACGCGCCCTGGGGGAGAACTTCACCGACCAGTCCCTCTGGAATGCACATAGTGGCAGGGTAGGGGCACCAGCACTGTGGTGCTGCTCAGGCAAGGGCAAAGAATCACCCCGCATGTGGACATGGATATGCGCACCAAGCGAAGCCTTGCCAGACAGTGCTGAGAAAGCACCACTGCACGTGCCCGGCCTGTGTCAGACGAATCGGGGCAACACCCGGCCCGTCATCGACACGCTCATGAACCCACCAGCAGGGGAGTGGGTGGTGTGCATCGCCGTATCCGGCCAAAAGCACGTCCTGCCCTATGCACGCACCAACATGGGCTCGGGGGAGTGGACGATACGCATGGAAGACACCACAATCACTGCCACGCCCGACCAGTGGCGGCACGTCTTCGGGCATGTCCTGGCGCTACGCCGCCTCGGAGTCCCCGCCGATGCAATCACTGCTGGCACACCTGCCTACATCAAAACCGCAGAGCAGCTGGAGGCGTGGAGACACCACTCCCTACAGCTCGACCCATACCGCACTGCACCCATCACCCAGCTGGCCCTGTGGTGCATCACTAAACCAATCATGGAGGAAGAGAATGACTACCCCAACCCCTGAACAGCTTGACCAGGCCACCATTGACCTGATTTTTGCGCTCCGCGACTCCCTCGCCGACGACGGCCCCAGCCGTATTGATTTCTGGGGCGGGCGCGCCACCACCGCCATCCAAACCGCCGCCGCCGGTAGTGACAATGCGGGGCAGGCCATCACCACCGCAGCCCACAAACTCCAGATTGAGACGCTGCGCACCGCCGTAGCCAAGACCGTCAAGAAGGCCGCTGAGGTAATCGACCAGGACTACCCAGCCTGGTCCGCGCATGTCGACAAGAACATCGTCTACATCGTCGCTCTCGCAGCCGTCGAGAACAAGACCCGCAAAACCACCAAGACCACTGAGGAGATTCCGTTCTAATGACCACCATCACCCCTACCCCACAGACCACCATCAACCTGACCATTGACCTGACCGCACCGTTCCACCACGGTGCAGGCACCGCAGGAAACACTTCCCTGCTGCGCACCCAGGACGTGGTACAGCCAGACGGCACTGTCTCCCGCGTCCCATTCCTCTCCGCCGCCAGTATTCGTCATGCACTACGTGACGCCCTCGCATGGCACACCGCCCACACTCTCGACATTGAGCCGGGCACCCTGAGCAAGGGCACCGTCGATCTCCTGTGGACTGGCGGGGCCGTATCCTCCACCGGAGCCAAGACCGACCTCGACATGATGCGCCGAGTCGAAGAGCATTACCCGGCGTTGTCCATGCTCGGCTACGCCGCCAAGTCGGACATCATCACCGGCACCCTCCGTGCCAGTGACCTCATCCTTGTCTGCCAGGAAAACGACTGGCGACTCCCCAAGCACCTGCGAGGTGCGCGTCGTGCCGCCGCATACCGCACCGAAGAATTCGGCACCCGACACGACCAAGCCACCAGCCCAGCAGGCCGCTACCTGGAGGTAGTGGATAACGTAGACACTGCGCAAATGATTTGGGACACCCAAACACTGGCAGCAGGCTCATGCCTACACGGCACTATCTCCCTCACCCCAGCAGCCACCGCCATGCATCACGCCATTCTTGATGCCGCTCTCGCACTCTGGGCACCACACGGCCAGGTCACCATCGGCGCAAAAACCGCACAAGGCTACGGGGCCGGAACACTCCGCGACCAGAGTGACCGCACCGACCAGCTAGAGGAATGGACACAGCACCTCACCGACCACAAGCAGGACATCATCGACCTCCTTAATGAGCTGGGGGAGTAGTCATGCACGCCACCATCACCGCACACCTCGACACCCCAGTAATAGGCGAGGTGGGAATGCTCGACGGGCCACTGGCCTGGGCCGCTTGGCAGCAAGCCGAAGCCGACGGAGACACCATTCCTACCATCACGGATAGCCATATCCACGACTTCGACCTAGGACTAGCCACCTGGCAACGCGGCGATTACTGGGGCTGGTGCACCTCCCGCCCGTACACCGATCCCGTACACCACACCAGTGTGGAGATACGCCGCCGCCCACCCACCGGGGCAATGGCCGCATACACCCAGGCCAAAGAGCACCACTCCGGCCTAGGCCCCATGAAAGCCCGCAACGTCATTCTCGCCGCCACATGGCACCACACCATCCAATGGAATGCCGACGTCGAAGACGAGGCCCGCGTCCGCCAACTCCTCGCACACATCACCCACCTAGGGGCGCGGCACCGCAACGGCCACGGCCACATTACCCGCTGGCACATCACCGCAGGCCCCGAAGACGGCTGGCAAGACCGCCCCCTACCTAACCCCCACGGCACCATGATGCGCACCCGCGCACCCTACTGGCACCCCACCGAAAGAACACCATGCGCATAAAACCACCTTTCCCATACCTAGGGTCAAAATCACGACTCGCCCCCAAAATCGTCAACCTACTACCAGACCACACCCACTACGTAGAACCCTACGCAGGCTCCCTCTCAGTCCTACTTGCCAAACCCCGCTCCGTCGCTGAAACGATCAACGACAGTGACCGAAACCTCATCAACCTGTGGCGCATCATCCGCGACCACCCCCAAGAACTCGCAGACAAACTCGCACTCACCCCACACTCACCAATCGAATACTACGGAGCTCTACGCGACCTCCCAGACACAGACGACCCCATCGAACAGGCACGCCGCACCCTCACCATCCTCACCCAAGGAGTAAGCCGCACCACCGAACACGGCGGAATGTGGGCACGCTACATCAACTACCAACCCAAAGGGATTAACCTTCCACGCCAACTAGACCGATTCACAGATCGCATCCTCCCCGTAGCGCAACGCCTCCACAGTGTCAGCATTGACTCCCGCCCCGCACTGGAAGCAATCACCATGTACGGGCGCGGCAAAAACGTCCTCCTCTACCTCGACCCGCCCTACCTGCCATCCACCCGCTCCGGCTCCTCATACCCCTACGACATGACCACCGAAGACCACGAAGAACTCCTAGCCACCATCACCAGCATCAAGGCCAAAGTGGTAATCAGCGGGTACGCGTCACGCCTCTACGACGAAGCACTAGACGGGTGGGAGCGGCACGAATTCGCCGCCCAAGCCCGCGGCATGGGCCCCAACAGCAGCCCCCGGACAGAGATTGTGTGGGTGAAACCATGCTAATCAGCAGTGACCGCCACACCCCACAAGATCTCCAAGCGTGGGAAAGCCTGGAGCGCTACGACCACCGCCTATACCCAGCGGCAGAAGCCAAAGCAGAACACGCCATTGAGGCGATCCGCAGATTCGCAGACACAGGCGACTGCTACCTCTCCACCTCCTGGGGAAAAGACTCCACCGTCCTAGTAGACCTCGCAGGGCGGGCAGGTGTGAATATCCCCATCGTCTCCCTCGTCAGCGACGGCTACGAACTACCCGGCACCGCCCAGGTGCGTGACATGATGCGAGAACGGCACCCGCACCTCGAATACCACGAACTAGTGCTCCCACCGCAACCAAACCGCTGGTGGGACACCACCACAGTGAAGCGCACAAAACACGACGCTGATATCGGGTGGAGACTCATTGAAAAGCGATTCGGCCCCCGCCACATCACCGGCATTAGGGCAGAAGAGTCACGCATCCGCACACTAGTACAGCACCGATTCGGTGATGCTACAGAGCGCACAGCCCGCCCTATTGGCACGTGGGCCGCAACGGATATTTTCGCCTACCTCGCAGGCCATAATCTTCCCGTGCACCCCGCCTACGCCATGTCGCATGGCGGCACACTTGACCGACGGTGGCTGAGAGTCCACGCACTCGGCGGGGTCACAGGTGCAGACAAGGGCCGCGCTGACTGGGAGGAATCCTACTTCGGGGATGTTATCCGTAGCTCACGGCTACGCGACACGCTAATGCAGGAGCTCCCGGGGAATCGTCATGATGCGCTATCCGCTTCGGTCATAGCAGCCCAGGCAGAAATACCCATTTCAGACGCACAGCAGGCTCTGGAATCACTACACAGACAAGCCCTGGCAGTCGGGAAAACCTACGCCGGACGCCAACGCTGGCACCGCACAGTCTCATGGCCGCCCGAACCAAAATGGATCAACCTAAATACCCACTCATAAGCAGCATCTGACCGCACCACCCCAACCGGCAGAATCACCACCATGACGCTGCAACAACACAACCCCGAAGAACTAGAGCTAATCCAAGCCCCCTACATGAAAGAAGCCCACATAAGAGGGGACTGGGCACACCACGCCGACAAAGCCATCAAACACCTCGCAGCAACCGGCAAACCCTTCACCACCGACACCATCCGCCAACACATTCCCGACGGCCTCACACCCAAGCACAACAACGCCTGGGGAGGCCTCCTAATCGCCTGGCGGAAACGAGGAGTGATACGACCAATCGGCTACCACCAAGCCGCACACAAACCCCGCCACGGTGGACTACAACGCATCTGGCAAGGCGACAAGAGCGCAACCTAAACAGCTTCCCCCAATACCACTGCCCAACCCGCACAAAAAAGGAGACTCCCGCACATGCCACCACGCAGAGGAATGACAAAAGAACGCGCCGAACGAGCCGCCAAAGTCGTCACCCTCCACGACGGCGGAGCCACCTTTGAAGTCATCGGCAAACAGCTCGGCATCAGCAAGACCCAGGCCCGCCTTGACTACGACAAGGCAATGGATGAGGCGAAGCCAGATGCGGCCCGAACCGTATTTGCTAAGCTCGACCGCCGGTACAACCGCCTCCACGCCGCCTACTGGAAGAAGGCACTCGACGGGGACATTAAGGCCGCCCGCCTCATCATCGACGTGAACACGAAGCTCGCCGCCTTGTGGGGTGTGGAGGGCGCCATCAAACTTGATGTGGAGGTCACCGGAGGTGAAGAATTCTCTTCCATGATCACCAACATTAGGCAGACCATTGCAGCGGAGGCGGAGGTCGCAGACTGTGACGACGAAGACCTCGCATAACTTCCGACTCTCCCGAAAGCAGATTGAAGCTATCGGGAAGTCCACCCACTCCCTCAACGTGTGGTACGGGAGCGTATCGTCTGGCAAAACCCTCGCGTGGCTCATGCTCATGCTGGGGGAGATTAAAGAAGCGGGTACCTCCGGCGCTATCGTCATCGCTGGGAAAACCCTCGACACGGTGTACCAGAACATCTTCCTCCCCCTGATGACGGAGCCGGTGTTTGCTACCGCAGCGCCGTACATCCATTACACGCGGCGTAACCCGACCGCGAAGATATTCGGGCGGGAAGTCCTCGTTATCGGTGTGAATGATAAGGGTGCGGAGGGCCGCATCCGTGGTGGCACGTTCCAGCTCCTCTTCTACGACGAGCTCACCTTATGCCCGCAGAATGTGTGGGAGATGATTTGGTCGCGTATGCGCGCCACCGGTAATCCGAAACCTCCACGCGTGTTCGCCACTACCAACCCGGCCACCCCGGCGCACTACCTCAAACGCGACTTCATTGATAAGCCCGGGGAGACGGATACTTATGCGCAGCTCTTCACGATGGAGGATAACCCGGGCCTGACGAGTGAATACCGGCAGCGTATGCGCGCCTCCTACAGTGGCCTCTTCTACCGCCGCATGATTCAAGGTGAGTGGGTCTCCGCCGAGGGTGCCGTGTTTGAGGCGTGGAATCCGGATACGATGGTCACCCCACGGCAGGAGGGCACGGTCTTGGCTGTGGGGGTGGACTACGGCACGAACCACCCCACCGCGGGCTACGCCCTCTCGATGACCGATGAGGGGTTACAGCTCACGCATGAATGGTCACCCCAAACCAACGGCCTCGGTGGGCGTACGCGCCTCACCGACATGGAACTGGCCGACAGTTTGGAGGAATGGTTGAGCCGCCTGCCGAACCAGCCGAGGGCCATCTACCTCGACCCCGCCGCCGCCTCATTCAAAGAGGAACTCCAGCGCCGTCGCCATACGGTCGCCGCCGCGAAAAATAAGGTCGTGGATGGCATCCGCACCGTGGACTCTTTGCTCACTAACGGGGTGCTTACAGTGGCGGAGGAATGCCCCCGCCTGATTGAGGAGATACCGGCCTACCGGTGGGATCCGCGAGCTACGGAGGGCGGTAAGGATGCGCCCGTTAAAGAAAATGACGACCATGTGGACGCCGCCCGGTATGCCGTGTTCTCTTCCCGACATTTCTGGCTCCGCCACGTGGGAAGCATGCGGAATGACCGCAACCCCACGGGTGCGATGATGTGAATCGCGGGCCACCAATAGAACCTGCCGTTGGTCTTTTAACGTGGTTGTGTTGTGGCCGCAAGCTGCCTATACCCGCGCCTCGGGGGTGATTATCCCTGGCTACCGGCCGGAGTAGATGCGGCGTTCACACTATCCCCATAGTGGCCCCTTGTTGGTTAGGGGTGAGACTTGGGTGAGTAGGGGAGTGGGTTGTCGCCTGATTGAGATGCCCCGAAGAAGCCCACTACCTCACCCCGCCGTGGGGTTACTGTTCAGTGGTGTGAGTGCTGTATGCCCGGGTCGGTTAAGGCCCCGTGGCGCACAAAAATGGGTATTCCGTCGTTTCCTGCATCTGGGGCGGAGGATGGCAGCTGCGGTAGGGGTTGGTTGGCCCGCGCCTAACCCGGGGGTTCCGACCGCAACCCTCATCGGCGGATAATGCCCAAAAGAAACCCCAGCGCACGCCCTGAAATCAACCTAATTTTGGGAGACAGAAACCCGCATGAGCATGCCCGAACCGAAGAGCCCCTGGCCGCCAAAAGACTACGAACCCGCCCTAGATTCCATCCGCCGCGATGACGCCATCCTCAACGGCCAACTCGAAGTCATTAACCAGCGGCGTTCCCGCCAGTACGGGCCGCAGCCATACCAGCACCGCAGCCAATTCAACGGCGGCATCGTCGGTAAAACCTCCCGCGCTTTCCTCGGCAGGCCCACAAGCGATAAAGGCAAGTCGCACCTCATCACGCACCACCTGCCGGTGGCGGAGGAGCTAACCACCGCCCTCGCTGATTACATGGCGGGCAAGCCACCGCAGGCTGAACTCGCGGCGGAGGATGAAGGCAATACGCGGGCTAAGGAAGCACTCGACCGGCTCGTAACCTCCGACGAGTTCGCCGCCCAATGGTGGAATGCGGTGTACAGCGCTGGCTCCCTCGGGTGGGTATTCGGCCGTGTCGTATGGAACCAGAAAGTGCAGCCGCACCCGTGGATTGAATGGATTGATGCTGATAATGCGATATGCCAGTTCGAGAATGGGCGTCAGTCCTCCATCCTCTTCTGGGACACCTTTACGGAGGGTAAGGATGATACGGTGTTCCGTCTCTTCCAGGAGCACACCCCGGGGCAGATTGAGTACCAGCTCTACGAGGGTACGGAGGATAACGTTGGCCGCCCCGTGGACTTCGAGGCGCATGAAGCTACGAAGCATCTTATGGATATTGGTCTTACCGACGGCACTATCCTCAAGACGGGGGCGGATGCCCCAACGGCGCACATGATGCCGAACTACCATCCGCAACGCCGGTGGCGGAACCATCCACTCCTCCGGTATTACTCCGCGTCGGACGTGTCACGCGGCGCACAAATCTTTGAGGATATTGACCACAACTGGTCACAATTACAGCATGAGGTGGAGGCCGCACGCGGGCGACTCTTCGTGGATGAAAACCTCCTCGACACCGAAGGGCCGGGCCGGGGCGAGTTCTTCGACTTCATGCGCGACGTATTCAAGACCAGGCCCAATGTCACTGCGGAGGACAAGCCCATCTTCGAGCAAGTCCAGTTCGATATGCGTGTGGAGCAGTACCTCACCCTGATTGACTCGGATATCCGCAAGGCCGTATCCGCCCTGGGATTGTCCCCGTTCACGGTGGATATGGATCCGCAAGCATCGGGGGATATGACGGCGACGGAGACGAAAGCACGCACGAAGCGGACGCGGGCCACCGCCGCTACCAAGTCGCGTATGGAGCGGGCGCACCTCTCCGCCATGCTCACCGCATACCTACAGCTGGATGCCGACCTCAACGGTTACGCACCGCCAACCCAACCCGTGCTGGTGGCCCTACCTGACCAGGTTGAGGTGAATGATAATGAGCTGATTAACGCCGCCGCCTCCTCCTACTCGGCGGGCATTATGTCCCTCGCCACCGCGGTGCGAAAGCAGCACCCGGAGTGGACGCCCGACCAGGTGGAAGATGAAGTAGCAGCTATCCGCGCTGACGAACGAGCGCGGAACGCATTCGACCCCCTAACCTTGGAGGCGGGCGACGCACCATTTAGCACGGGTGATGCTGGTGACGACGCCTAATGATGGGGATGCTGGGGCGCGCCGCCTCGTCGGCATGTATGAGGATGTTGAGCTGGTGCTACTCCTCGCTTTGCGTGATGCGATTAGTAAAGCGTTGGAGGCGGATACCCCGCAGGCGCGGCAACGCCAGCTGAATATCCTTTTGGATACGGTTGCGAAGCAGCTGAACCGTGTCGGGGGTTTGGTTGAGTCGCAGGCCGGGCGGGTTGCCGCCGATGAGTATGATGCGGCGATACGTGCCGTGTATGAGGAAGTCGGTGCGGAGCTACAGGCGGGGGGCGTTCGGCCTGACGTGTGGCGTGGTATCTCGTCGGAGACGGCGGCGGCGCTCCGCTCACAGCACGTGATGGTGGCCCGCGAGATTAGGGACGTGTACCGGCAAGTCATGATGGCTACCGTCAAGGCCGCCACGGTGGAGGGGATGGATCATCCCCGCGCCCTACAGGTAGCACTCAACCGGTTTGCCGATAAGGGAATAACCGGGTTTGTAGATAGGGGAGGCCGCCGGTGGAGTATCGACGTGTACGCGGATATGGCGGTGCGGACGATGCGGAACAATGTTCGGCAGAAGGGGCACTTGCGAGGCTATGAGGAGACGGGGGTGGAGTTGGTGCGTGCTTCATGGCACCCGGCGTCGGCTCCGCAGTGTTTCCCGTTTCAGAATGAGCTGCTGGCGATTAGTGGCCCGGCGGGGCCTCGTGTGATGGTAGACCCAGGCACGGGTCGTAACGTCACTGTGACGGTTAAGGCAACCCTCCGTGACGCTATCGCCGCCGGATATCACCACGTTAACTGTAAGCATCGTGATGTGGCGTACATCCCGGGCGATAAAACCCCCGAAGCGCCAGAGACCACACCGGAGGAGAATAAACGCCAATACGAGGCTACACAACGGCAACGGCAGATTGAGCGCACCATCCGCCGGTGGAGGAAGCGTGAAGCCGTCGCCCTCACCCCTAGTGAAGCGGCCCTCGCTAAGCGGAAGGTAAAGGACTGGCAGGCGGCGCAGCGCGAACACGTTAATTCGTACTCGTTCCTCTCACGCTTCTACCACCGCGAGCAACTCCGCACGAACTGACCGCACACACACCCGGGGCATACTCCCAATCGTGGAGCGGACAGGAGCCGTCCACGACGAACTCACAAGCACAGTTACGGGAGGACTCATCACAATGGCCGATGAACAGGCAACCAACACGACCTCAGACCAGCAGGCGGACACCACGGGGGAGGACACGACCAACACCCAGGAGGTGCAGGCCGAGGACACCACCCCACACGCCGAAGAAAACGACACCCAGGGCAGTAAGTCTGACCAGGGCGACTTCGATGTGGAAAAGGAACTCCGCAAGCTGCGTAATGAGGCCGCTGCACGCCGCACCAGCCTCCGTGATGAGGAGAAGAAGAACGCGGAACTATCCAGCAAGTACTCTGAACTCAACTCCAAGTTTGAGGAAATGCGCGGCTTCCTGGCAAAACTCTCCGGCGTTGAGGAGGAAGCAACCCCGGAGGAAGTCATCAACTCCTACAAGGAGAAATTGGAAGCCCAAGAGCAGGAGAACCGGCAGCTCCGTGAGACCACCGCACTGAATGCGGCGGTCTCCAAGGCTAAGGGTGACCCTGCCCTCATCATCCCGTACCTGCGAGGTTCCAACGCGCTTGCGAACCTCGACCCGTCCGCCGAAAACTACACCTCCCAGGTGGAGAAACTCGTTCAGGAGACGGTAGACGCTAACCCGAAGCTACGCGCCCAGGCGGCACCCGTATCCTCCGGTAACACGTCTAATCCGACCGATAACAGCGGCCCGAAAAAGTACACCGTTGACGACCTCGACGACATGAGCGCCGAGGAAATCTTCGAGTTGACTAAGCAGGGCAAGCTGGAACACCTCTACAAGAACTAGGAGACATAATCAATGTCCGTTGAGAATTTCATTCCTAAGCTCTGGGCACCAAGCCTGGAAGTCCCCTACCAGAAGTCCCTCATCTACGCGCAGCCGGAAATCGCCGACACTCGCTTCCAGGCCATGCTGCAGAACTCCGGCGATACCGTCCACATCAACACCATCGGCTCCGCCAACATCAAGGAGCACGACCGTACTCAAGACCTGGAGTACGACGATGTTGAAACCACCGACGTTAAGCTGGTGATGGATACCGAGCGCTACTACGGCTTCCGCGTCAACGACGTGGACGCTATCCAGGCCGCAGGTGACTTCCGTAACGCCGCCACTAGTGAGCATGGCTCCGCAATGGCTAACGAGGTGGACACCGACATTGCGAAGAAGCTCAAGGAGGGTGCGGGCAAGAAGCTGAACACCGTCCCCATCTTCGATGGTGCCGACTTCTACCGCCCGAACGACAACCAGATCACCGCGTGGGACGCTCTCCGCCGCATGGCGCTGGAGCTGAATAAGGTGTCCGCACCGACCTCCCCACGCTGGGTTGTTGTCGGCCCGAACTTTGGCTCCGCGCTTCTGGCTGACCGTCGTGTAACCCAGGCTCACGCCGCCGGTACCGACATCGTGGCCCGCAACGGCCTCATCTCCACCCTGCCGCAGCTGGGCTTGAACATTTACCAGTCCGTCAATGCGCCAACCACCGCGGGTAAGGAAACCATTATTGCTGGTGTTCAGGGCGCCCTGGCGTACGCCTCCCAGCTCCGCACACTGGAAGCATTCCGTGACCCGGATCGTTTCGGCGACATCGTGCGTGGCCTTATGGTGTCCGGTGCTGCCGTGGTTCGCCCGAAGGGTGTTGTCACCCTCGATGCGGACGTGAAGGAAGGCACCCTTGGTGGTGGCGGTGGTACTGCCGTCGACGCCGAGATGTAAGGCTTGTTTGAGCCTGCTATCGCCGCAGGGGTGAGGGGTGCTGCTGGCTGGAGTCCAGTAGGGCCGGTGCACTGACTTTCCTCTGTGAGTTTGGCGGGGAGGGAGAGATAATCATCACGTGCCGTTAGGTGACGCCACCAGACAGTGGCGTGGCGCGTATAGGTGATTATTTCCCCCTCCTCGCTTTTCTTGTATCTAGATGACAATAATCTTTTGGGAGGCCCGCTTATGCGGCTACAGATGAACTACATTGACAGAACAGAACTCCTCAACGATGCCGACACTGACCTCTATGAGGAGCTGGAGGATGCCCGCCTCGACCGTCTCATTAATTACGCTTCCATCCTCATGCGGCGGGCAACACGCGGCGCTATCTATGAGGTGGACGAGGCCGGGATGCCTACTAACCAGTTCGTGGTGGACGCGTTTAAATACGCGACGAGTGCGCAGATTCAAGCGTGGGTGGATGCTGACCTCCTTGACGAGTTGGAGACCGGCGGCGCTACAGCGGAGGCTATCGTATCCTCCTCCACTAACAACGGCTCTTCCATTACGCTGGACTATTCAGAGGCCACCGAGGCTCGGTCGCTGCTCCTCAATGGTGGTCTGGCGTTGGGGGCGCAGTTGATTCTGGATGATGCGGGCCTCCTCTCCGGCAAACCATGGCTGGCGGTGTAAGCATGAGCAGGCGCAGCAAAACCAGTGATACGCTCCGTGACCTCTGGTTCCGGCATGAGGTTCAGTTACAGGGGGAGGAAATCCGCACCATGCGTGGCACCACATTCAAGCCGGGGGAGACGGTGAAAGCATCCATCAACATGGAATCGCACCGCGCCCTTAATCAGCACGGGGAAGAGGTATTAGCCGCCGGTACCATCAACTGGGATGTGGACGGGCCGCTACCCGAGCCGGGGGATGTGCTCACCCTGCCGGATGATTTCGGGGCGAAACCCCAACGCAAAGTGGTGAGCGCACGCCGCGCCTACTCCGGCACAGGCCTCACCCCCGACCACGTGGAGGTGACGATCGTATGACTCTCCGCTGGAAAGGCGACGCGGTAAAGAAGCAGATTCAAGCCGGGGCGCAGCGCGGTGTTACTTCGGCGGCGCAGGTAGTGGAGGCCGCAGCCGTACCACTCACCCCGCTGGGCGAGACGGGTAACCTCCGCCAATCCGCCAGCACAATACCCGCCCAATCATCCGGTAGTGAGGTGGCAGGTGGTGTCCGGTATGGGGGACTGCCGTACATCCGCCGTCAGCATGAGGAGACCGGCTGGAATCACCCGAGGGCCGGGCAAGCCAAATATTTGGAGACAGCGAAGAATGAGAATGCGGACAGGGTTGCGCAGGTAATCCGGAACCACATCAAGGGAGGAATCTAAACCCAATGGCCGAGTTTCATCAAGACAATACGCGGCGGGCCTCGTACCGGCAGACCGTGGTCTACGACATCGCCGAGTACCTCGCTGACTGTGGGGTATGCGCCCGACCCGGTGTAAACCAGCGTGAGGTGAATGGTGTACCGGCGGTGTTTGCGTACCGGCTGGAGGATAACCCAGACCGCGCCCTCACCATCTTCAACATCATCATTGATGAGAGCGTGTCCGACTCCAACCCAAACCTTCGCTTTAGTCTCGCGTTCCGTGGCGCACCCCGCGACCACAACACCCCGCTCGATGATGCCGCCGAGGCTTACAAGCACCTCCACGACCTCACGGATATTGACCTGACCGCACACACGCGACTCCTATCCTGCAGGAGGATCATCAATGATCCACCACTACTGGACAGCAATGATCGCTGGCACGCCGTAGACACCTACTCGGCCACGCTGGCAGCACCCAATCCGACCGACTCTTAGGAGCGCACAGCAATGGCTAACACCAAGTTCGCGACTGCTCCCAACTCGTGCGAGCTGAATAAGCAGCTCAACCGAGGCTGGGCACTACAAGTCAAGCCCGTAGGTGCCGACTCGGCAGAATACAAGTTTGTTCGCGGCGTCACCTCCCTCTCCCCAAACATCGAAACCCAGACCGTTGATGCATCCGACATTGACTCCAACGGCTGGACATCCGAGGAAAAGACCTCCCGTTCCCTGACCGTCTCGGTTGAGGGCCAGTTCGCCCGCAAGGGTGACCTCGACCTCCTCACCGAGGATCAGCAGCTCCTCAAGGCTACTGGCGAGGAACTCGGCGCAGACGGCAAGGTTGACTTCCGTGTATGGCGCACCGACATTGATGAGGGCTGGGAGGGCACCGCTACTAACAGCTTCACCTCCGGCTCTGGCGGCGCTAACGACCTCCGTACGTTCACCTCCGACTTGAAGTCCTCGTGTGAGCCGACCCGTATTCACTCCGTGAAGAAGGGTTCGGAGCGTAAGGCGTCCGAGCCGGTGGATGTGGAGGAACTCCTGAAGATTATTCACCCGCAGGGCGTGCCGAACGTCTCCACCGGTGATGAGGAAGAGGAGTCCGCGGGTTCCATTGATGATTCTCGCGGTGAGGAAGAGGCCGGTTCCGAGGGGGATACCGACTCCGAATCCCTGGCCGCCTAGTCACGTAATACGCCCCATTGGGGGTTCGTAGTCACAGGGCAAAGGCCCGCACGAGGAAACACCATCCTTGTGCGGGCCTTTACTCATACCCCTGACCGCAGTCCACCAGGCGGCAGACTTAATCCCCGTACACGACAACCAACCATTTGGGAGGCAACCCGCATGACCGACTTCGGACAACTCGACGAACAGCTCGACGAGTACGACATCGCATTCACCTTCAAGGGCGAGGACTACAAGGTCACCCCAACGGCGGAGCAAGTCCTAGAGTTCCACCGTGACTACTACAACGCCCGCAAGGCAGATGAGGATTCCGGCATGGGCGTGTGGAAGCGCGTAGCGCCGCTCCTCGGCTCCAAGTTCAACCCCAAGACCGCGAAGATTAGTGGCGGCATCCTCGAACAAATCATGGAGGCTGGGGCCACCTATAGCCAGCTGGAGCGCCTCGTATCCGCCGTGCACTTCAAGTACGTGCAGGGTGATGACCTGGCTAAGGCGTATTTTGAGACTGGCGAGCTGGGAAAAGCAGTGGATATTCTCAAGCAGAAGAGGAACGACTCCCAGCAAGACTAGATGATCCTGAGGGGTGCTGGCGTGACCAGTGGGATAGGCTACGCCGCGACCCCGACGGGTGGGCATACGCCGAAGATAGTGACCTCTGGTACAACCCCTACGCGGGGGCCTACTCGGAGAACGATCCCGGCGGCGGCCCGCCAGACCTCTACATCCTAGAAACATTTGGGGAGTATGTTCGCGAGTGGTGGGCGGAGCAAATCCAGCCTAAACCCGATGTGGACGAATCCCTACTCACATGGCCGTCTTTACTCTCCAGGTGGGATGATATAGAGACGGACTTCCAGCACTTTTTTAGCATCGATTTTGGATCAGGCGTTCTATCCGACCGCAGGTGGCGCTGGTTCAGAATACGGTTAGTACGCCTCCTAAGCGAAGACACCGCGCTTGCTCGCGGGTTGGGGCTGCGGAAAACACCAACGCTAAAAAAGGAGCATTAGCATGGCTGCGCTTGACCTCGGAGATCTCGGATTCACAATCACCGTAGACACTGGCGACTTCGACCGCCAGATTAGTCAGGTTGAGCAGAAAGCCCGGCAGGCTGACAAATCATTCGAACGCCTATCCCGAAAGACCATTGCCCCGAAGTCTGATACGGGCGGGGTGGAGAAGCTGGAGCGCTCCACACGCAAGGCAGATAGTGCGCTAGATAAGACCTCGAAGAAGAAGGTCGCCCCACAGGCAGATACGTCGGGCGTGGATAAGATTCAATCCTCCACCGCCGCCGCTTCCTCCGAGCTGGATAAGGTAGCAAATAAGCGCGTGTCGCCTCGTGCGGACTCCGCGCCTCTGGAGCGGGCCGCAGGGGCGGCTAAGGAGGCCTCCTCCAGCCTTGACCAGACTGCCGCCTCCGTATCCCGTGTGGGCGGTGAGTTTGATTCCGCCGGGGCATCCACGGATACGTTCTCCTCCAAGCTGCGAAATAATGTCGGCAAGCTTGGTGGTTTTGCCGCCGGTATTGCTGGTGTGGCGGGCGCCGCACAGGTCATGCAGAACGGCTTCTCTAAGGTCACCTCCATTGAGGATACGACCAAGGCCCTGGGCGTGATGATGGGGTCGGCTGATGAGGCCTCCGTCTACATGGATAAGCTCGTCGAGTCGAACATGCGCTCCACCTATTCGTTCGACGCGTGGGCTAACGCGGGTAAGACCCTCGTCGCCTTTGGTATTGAAGCGGAGCAGGCTAATCAAACCGTCACCGCCTTGGGTGAGGCCGCCGCCGCCACAGGCAAGGGTGAGGAAGCCCTCCTCAACATGTCGGATGCCTTCGGTCAGGCCGCCGCCTCCGGCAAAATCTCGATGGAGACCCTAAACCGCCTCGCCGATGGTGGTGTTCAGGGCCTCGCTATCCTCGCAAACCACTTCGGTGTCACCACCGAGGAAATGCAGAAGATGGTCTCCACCGGCGCGGTGCCAGCAGAGGAGGGAATTAAGGCCCTCACGGACGGCATCATTAACGGTTCGGAGGGCGCCGCGGGTTCCGTGCAGTCCCTCTCCGGCGTTATGGGTGAGATGGCGGAGACCACCTCAGGCACCCTGAAAAATATGGGTGCGGAGCTAAACAACACAGCCGCCGCCGTGTTCGAAAAGCTATCCCCTGCGATTAAGGCCGGTGCAGAGAAAGTCCGCGTGTCCGCCCAGGGCATGACCCGGTGGATTAAGGATATTGACGTGTCGCCCATCGTATCGATGGGTGAAGCTGTGATGAACCTGCCTGACCCGATTAAGGATGCGACTAAGGCCATTGTGGCGTTGAAGGTTGCGCAGGCGGCGCTTAACACCACGATGGGGCAAAATGCCGCTGGAAAAATGACGGCGTTCAAAACCGCCGTTGTGGACACTGGCAAGGGCGTCCGAGACCTCAAGACCTACTACCGTGCCACGGGCCGGGAAATCTCCACGTTCACTGCCGCTACTCAGCTCGCGGCGACTAGCCAGAACTCCGCCTTGGCGGGCATGGGTGTCGCCTATAATAATGCGGCTAATAGTGGTAAGAAATTTGCTCGGTCTACCGGCGTAGTTAAGGCCGGTATGTCCGGCATTAAGAGCGCCGCCGGTGGTGTGGTAGACGCTTTAGGCGGCCCGTGGATGATTGCTATGGGCGCAGCCGCCTTTGCCGTCACTGAAATTGTCGGCGCTTCGAAGCGTGCTAGTGATGCGCAGGCGAAGTTTACTGAGACTACCGGCGAAGCAGATTCGGCGCTCCTACGTCTCAACGCTAGTTTGGCTGGCACTAAGGGCGCTTTGAATGACCTACAGATGGAGGATCTGGGGAAGGTCGCCCAAGGCGCGGTGGCTGATATTGAGCGCGTCGGGCAATCCCTAGATGGGTTCTTCGCCAAGCTGGATAAAAACCAGTTAGGTCTTTCCCCTGACGAATTAGCTGGCATGAATACCATGCAGATCAATCACGAACTGCAGGTGATGGGCGACTCTTTCGACATGATCAAGGGGAAGCTGGAGGATAATGGCCATGCGTGGGATGATTTGGGCCGTATCGTCGCTGAGGGTGGCAGCGAATACCAGCAGATGCTTAGTGAGCTGGAGAATACCGGCGGGAGTTTCTGGAATAACAACGAAGAAGCAGGCCGGGTCGCTGCGGATAGGCTCCGGGAGGCCCGCGAAAAGGCCTTAGAGGCGGCGGAGGCCGCCCGTGACCTTGACCCGGCTGCCGCGCAAGCCGCTGCTGGTATCAGCACCCTAGCGGACTCATCCGCCTCCGCTGAGGATAAACTTTCTGCCCTGAAATCGACCATGCAGGCTATGGGCCTCATGGCGCAGACCGCCGACCAAGCCAACATGGAGGCAGCCCAGCACATTGAAGAGTTGGGCCAGAAGATGGAGGGTATCGCCAAGGCCGAGTTCGGGTTGGGCGAGTCCCTTTTCAATGGGGAGAAGCTGGACTACACGAACCAGAACGCCCGCGCCCTTTCGGACACGCTGGGCGATATGTCGAACCAGCTGATGAATGTTGCCACCAGTGGTGGTGACATTAGTGGCATTTGGGAGCAGATGTCACCCCAGCTGGATAATCTGCGTGAGCAGATGGGGCTGACTGGTGCCGAGTTTGATGAGCAGTGGAGCCACGTCCTTGAATCTTATGGCCTCGCCCCCGAGGTTATCCGCACGCTAGTGGAGCTGGATGGTGCTAGTGAAGCGGTGCAGTCCCTGGGGAATATTTGGACGGCGCTGTACCCGCTGGAGGAGGGCACTAAGGTTCGGGTTGACCCGCCGGACGGTGATGTTCTCAAGGCGATGGACGAACTCGGCATTAAATACGAAGAGATTAAGAATGATGCCGGTGAAGTAATCCAGTACGATATCACCGCCCCTAATGACAAGGTTATGGGCGATTTGGAGTCCATCACCGCGAAGATGGCCGAGATTGATGATGAATCCATCACGATTGAGACCATCATGGATACCACCCCGCTGGAGTTCGGGGCGGATGAAGCACGGGCGATTGTCGACCAGCTGGATATTCAGGAAGCATCTCCGACGGCGCAGCTACTCATTGACCAGCTCCTCGCCAATGGTGAGATCGCCCGGGGTGATTTGGAGTACCTGAACCAGCAGTCCCCAACGCCGGTCGCAGGTTTGGATAAGCTCCTTCTCGACGCGGGCGTGGCCGATGCTCACAGCCAGCTGAATGATGTGGATAATCACAGCACCAACTCGAAGATGAAGGGCGATAACTCCGACGTCATCAGCAAGGGTAATGCTGTTATTAACCTCCTGAACAGCATTAATCCCGTAAAACAGATCACCTTCGTTGGTAAGAAGATTGGCGAGTGGTTCGGCCATGAGCATGGCGGCCGTGTCGGTGTACCCGCCTTTGCGGAGGGTGGGGAGATCCCCGCGCTTGCCGCCGGTGGATACCCCGGGGTGCGAAGCGTTGGCCGGGACTCCGGCTACAAGCTCCCACGAAGCGGCCCCGGTACCGAGCAGGTAGACGGCTTCCTCGGCGTGAATGGTATGGGGCAGGCGGTGGCCCGCGTCAACGCTGGCGAGTGGGTCATCAATAATAACTCCTCCGACCGGTATCACCACACCCTGCAGGGCATCAATACGAACAACCCGCGGATGATTCTGGCGGGCCTCGCGGCGGAACTCCCCGCCCTCGCCGACGGTGGCCGCACTAAGTCCGCCGACGTGATTGAGCAGCTACAGCCCTACAACAATGGGCCGTACGTGATGGGTGGATTCTCCCCATCCTCTATGGACTGTTCTGGCGCGGTGTCCGCCGTCGTAAACACGTGGCTGGGCTTGAACCCATTCGATTCCCGCATGTCCACCGTCACCGAGGGGTCGTGGCTTGCCGCAAAGGGCTTCGAGAACGGGCGCGGTAACGGCAATGAGCTGGTTGTTGGCTGGTACGACTATGGCGGAGGTGCGAACGGTCACACCGCCCTCATGCTGCCTGACGGCACCTACATTGAATCCGGCGGAAACACTGGCCAAGGCTTCACCATTGGTGGTGCCGCAGGCCCACTCGATGGGCGCGGCTTCACAAACTTCATGTACCTGCCTAACTCCGGTGATGAGGAGGCAGGCCCCACGGGAGACGGTGGCGTCACCATCAACGGTAACGGCACCGATTTGGATATCGGTGACTTCGGTGGCGGGGCCTCCGGCGGTGGTGGTGGGGCTAAGCGCGCCTCCCACTCCAACATCTCCGCCCCAACGGCGGGGAGCATGTTCGACGCGCCCGGCCTGGCATCCAACCGACCCGGCGCAACCATCGGTAGCGGTGTACCGGCGGCTCAAAAGAACCAGGCGTACGCCCTCGCCGAGCAGGCAGGCATCCCTAAGTGGCAGGTGGATAATGCCCTGAACTTCGCCAATCCATTCGTGGGGCAGAACTCCTACCGTGACACGATGGGGGAGCCAGCGGCACAGCAGATCCTCTCCGTCGCGAAGCAGCTAGAGGATGCCATTGGGCAGGGCGGTATTGAAGCCCAGGTGGCCGCCGCGCTTGATGTCAAAACCCCGAACTGGGACGTGTGGTTGCGCGTCAATGATGAAACTATTGATGCGTTCAACCAGCTGGGGGAGGCGCAGGCCGACCGTAAGAACGCATCGATGGATATCACGGAGGCGGAGGAGAAACTCGCCGACCTCCGTAAGCGCGCCGTAGAGTCCGACGAGGAAGCAACGGATAAGCTCGCCGAGGCCTACAAGAACCTCGATAAGGCCAAGGAGAAGGACATCTCCCGTTCCTACACGCAGGAGCGGAAGAATGAGGATATTGAGAAGGCGGAGAAGAAGATCCGCGAACTCAAGGAGAAGAGTTCTGATAATGAGGTTAAGGCGGCGCAGCAGATTGCGGAGGCCGAGCAGGAGCTAACCGAAGCCCGCGAGGCGGAAGAGAAGGCCATCCGTGAGCTGGAACAAGCGCAGATTAAATACAATACTGCGCTGGTGATGGCACCGATTAAGGCCGTCGCCTCCCTCACTGACCACATCGCCGACGGTTTAGGCACCGTCGCGGACACCCTCGGCCTCATGGCCGAGAACATGGATCGGGCAAACGCGGTTGCGGACGCCCGCCAGCAGTCCGAACTGGATAACATCAACGCACAGAAATCCGCGATGGATGCGGCCCAAGCATTACGTGAGCTGGAGCGGGAGGGTGCTAATGCCCGCCATGCGGAGGTGCTGGCGCAGCAGCAGGCCGAGTTCGACCTCGCCATGGCCCGGCATGACCATAATGCGGAGTACGCAGACCTTGAGGTGAATCTTGCTGATATCCGCACTAAGGGCATCCTCGACGTGTCCCAGCGGGCGCTGGATACTGACCGGCTGGCGATGCTCTCCGCATCGAGCGTGGCGGTGGCAGAGAAGCAACTGGAGCTGACGCGTGCCGAGGCGGCGCAGAATGAATGGAAGCGCCGCATCCAGATGGAGGAGGCCACCTTTGAGCTGAATTACCAGCAGGAGATGGCCCGCATCCAGAATGAGCGTCTTAAGGTGGCGACGCAGGAGATGGCGAACGCCGCAGCAGAAGCCGCGAATATGCTGGGCGTGTCCGCCTCCGCTTTGGCTCGGGAGCAGCAGGGTAAGCAAAAGCAGGCTAAGGGTGCGGCTGGAATTATTGGTGGTTTGGCACAGCTTGCTGGTGCTGGTGCTATGGCCGCCGCCACGGGCGGGGCTGCACTCCCTGCCGCCATGGGGCTGGGTATCGCTGGCTTCAAGGCGCTGGTTGAGGGTAGTACCAGTGTGGCCGAGGGCCGTGCGCAGGAGAAGGCCTACAAGGATCAGGCGCGGGAGGAGTACAACAAGCTCTCCCCGGATGATAAGCGTCGCGTTGATGCCGCCCGCGGTGGTCTCGTGGCGGGTGCTTTGGCTGGCGGTGCCGTGGGCATGGCTGGCGGCACGATGGAGGATGTCGGCAACATGTTCGACGCCACCTCCGGCGCGTTTAATCTCCCGCTGTACAAGAAACAGATGGAGAACAAGTACGGTGCCGAGGCGGCGGAGTTAATGACGGCTAAGGCCAAGGCGGAACTCGACCGGCAGCAGCGGAAGGCCGAGATTGAGCGGGCGCGGAAGCAGTTCGACCTCAAGCAGGAAACCAACCCGCAGGCCGACATGCTCGCGGAGATGCGCGATACCCTACAACGCCAGCTGGATGAGTTGCAGCAGGAGAATAAGCAGCTCGCAGGGGTGAATGACAAGCTCGACCGTGGCAACAAGTCGGTGCTCATGTCCATTGGCGGTTCCGGTTGGGGCGCTGATTCCTCGGAAGGCATGATGCTTTCGCAGCGTGAGCGCGGCTTCGGTGAGATTAGCCGCGAGGACGTTGGGGCATGGTCGTCACTCAATGTTGAGAACGGGTGGAACGCTAACGCCCTCATGCGCCCGATTGTGGACAGTATGGCCGATACGGCGGCGGACGCGGCAGCGGCTGGGCGTGGCCTTATTGAGGGCCTGCCGGAGACTGTCGCGGATGGCCTCTACGCCAAGCAGCTTGGTGGCTCGGATGTGGTGCCGGGTGCGCTGAATGCGGCGCAGCGCTCCAGCATGGCGAGCGAGGAGGCCCGCCGCCAGGCCGCCTATCGTGATGCGGCCAACCGCGTGTTCGAAAGCATGGGCGGTGGCGACACCACCAATATCGACACGCAGTTCACAGGTGCGGTGACGGTCAATGCCCAGCTGGAGGACAAGGTCATGGCCGGGCTGTCGAGCATGGTTAAACAACGTTAAATAAGGAGCTTATTTATGAGCCGCGTATGGGATAAGAAATTTCGCCTCACCTTGTGGGGTGTGGATGGTGAGCCGGTGGCGCTATCCCGCCCGGGGCGGAGGCGTGAGGGCATCTTCTTAGAGGATGTGCCGGAGGGCCTGTCCGGGTTCGGGAAGAACCATATTTGGGATGATGCCGCCGGTGTATGGCGGGGCATGCGGACGGATACGAACAGTATCAAGCTGGATGTGCTGGTGAAGTCCCGTGATGTGCGCGGTACGCTCGACCGGTTCCTCACAAGCTTGGGTGACGGGTCGAAGCCCCTCGGCCTCTCGGTCACCTCGGCGGAACATGGCTACCGATGGCTACGGGTGCGACCGTCGGATGTCTCAAGGGTGAAGTGGTTTCAATCCCCCGGCGGTGCGCGGTTCGCTAAGGTCGCGGTGCAGCTGGAGCTAGTAGGGAACACCAGCCGCCGGTTCACCGACCGGATAGAACTCGACTCCAATAGTGAGTTCGGCAAGGTCTCATTCCGCATCGACGGCGACCAGGATGTGTGTCCGAAATTCACCATCACCGGCCAGCATGAGGGCGTGAAGCTCCGCCTGACCGCTGCCGATGAATGGCAAGAATTACCTCATACCGCCGAGGGCTGGGCCATTGACTCGCACCCCCAACGCCGTCACGTCACCGACCGATCTGGCAAACCAGACTTTAGTATGGTCGTGCCATTCTGGCCGATGCCGGTAGAGAACCGGAATCACGTAGGGGAGGTGGAGGTGCAGGCGACCCGCCCCGGTGATGATTTTAAGCTGACCATCGAGTGGATACCGGAGTTTAGTCGAGCATGGTAGTGAAGCACACCCCTCGTCATGAGCAGATTGATTCCCGCGTGTGGGATCCGTTTATGTCGAGGTGGTGGCCGCTTGCCCCGTGGCGGGAGGTGAGCCTGCAGGCGCGGGCGGACTGGACTGTGGATACGGGGCGGGTGACGCTCGGGGCGGATCACCCGCAGCTTGGTTTACTCCGCCGCTGTCGGCACATTCCCGTACCAATCACATTCACCATCAACGGTGTTCACTGGGATGGGTATGTGGAGTCGGTAGAGACTGGGCAGAATGACGATGGTACGCAGTACGCGCAGGTGAATCTATGGTCGGAGCACAAGCACTTCCACCGCATGTTGGCGCGCTCGACGGTGACGTCGGCGGCGGACTCCTCGGCGGATACGGTGAACACTCACATTGGTGAGCTCACACATCGGCTGGTGTCGAGCGGGGCGGTTCGTACCGGCCTCCCAACCTACGTGCTGGTGGAGTCGGAGGGTGACCCGGTTGAGGTGGAGGTGCGCACCGAGGATTACGTAGCCGACGTGCTGGATAATCCACTATCGGGGTCGGATTCGTTTGTGGAGGTGCGGAAGCTCCTACCGGGGCAGGAAGTCCCAGGCCGTGGGGTGGCGAAATTCTACACGGGTGTGATGGAGCGCCGTTGGGCGCAGAAGCAATTGACGCGGGGGATGTGGCCTAACGCTACGGCGGGGCCGCGTATCGTCGGCGCGGAGCTAGAGATGGAATCCCCGTCAATGCCGGATAACTCCTGGCATGGTGAGGGGCAACTACAGGATGGCGCCGTATTAGGGGAACCAAAGTCGGGTATTTGCTGGCTGCCGTTTGAAACCTTAGTAGAGCGCCCTATCGGGTATTACGACAAGCTCGACCCGGCGGAAGTATTCGTCACCAGTCGTGAGGAGGTGCGTGGCGGGCCGGGTGCCCGTGCTCACCGCCCGCACTTCGTAACCCACTGGGGGAAGGGCACTTTTGAGGATGGGCGTGTGGGCAAGCTGGAGGCGTGTGCCGAGGCAGGATTGCTACGCACCCCGGAGGGGGAGAAGCTCCAATCCACCGCAGCCGCATACGCCTACATCAACGAGGGTGAGGCCTACGCATGGAAAGAAGGCGTGGAGTGGGTACTAGCTACCCCAGTCGCTTTCGAGGCTGATAATGCCCACTACCGGGCCGAGGGAGACCAGCAGCGGCAGGTTCCTGGCACGCTCGTATGGCAGCATCAAGGCCGTGACCGGCGGGGTGTCGTATTCTCATCCGCCCCCGGCGGTGGGCTAAGAAAGTGGTCGACGACGGAGACGGGGCCGGATGGGGCCATGCTCATCGGTGGTGGGCAGCTGGATGCGCAGACTATCGCCGCCCTAGAGTCCGGCGTGCTGCAGCCTAAGGGCACCGTGGGGAGGATGGATGCGGAATCCGCCTCCGCCTATCTGCCTACCTCCTCCGGTTTCCCTAGTGAGGTGGAGAAGCTGGATATTGATGTGCAGCCTCACGCCACGATTGATGGCACCGAGGTGTCATTCAGTAAGGCGGGCGGGCGTGTAAACATCGCTCAGGCAGGCCCGTTCTTCCTCCGCGAAAAGTACATGAACCTTTCCTCGACCGGTGGTACGAATCCGACGGCGGAGATAGCCCGCGAGTGGGCGCGCTCCCAAGGGACCACCGCGATGAGTCTCGCCCCCGGCCATCATCAAACCGTTGTCTTTGGTGATGATGTGACCCTGCCGGATGGGCGTGTAGTGCCGGGTTGGAAGCCGGGCGATCGTGTGAGTTTCGTGGATAAGGACACTCGCGTATCGGAGGTCATAATGGGCTACACGCTTAAATCTTCCTCCACATCGGTGCTTGAGGTGGAACCCATTCTCGGTCGTGAAGAGAACGGCGTCATGGCTTCACTGGAGCGGAAGATGCAGGCGCAGGAGAAAGCGGGTCGTAAGGCACTCCTCGCCCCCTCCCGCAAGGTGCCTAAGGGTGCGGTGAAAGCGATCGTGGATGATTCCGCTAAGCCCCTACAGGAGTCGATGGGTGACCTATCTGCGGAGATTGCTAAGACCGTAAAGCAGGCGGACTTCTCTCAGTATGATGCGCAGCTCCAAGCCCGCCTATGGGGCCATCAGGGTGAGTTCAACTCCATCACGAACGAGTTCCGGTTGAAGCAGGAGCAGATTAATGAGGCGAACGTCAAGATTCAGGAAGTCCTCGCGGAAAACATCGCCTTAAACCGGAAGCTTGCGGAGGCGAACCAGCGCACCTCGCAGGCCAATAGGCGGGCCGATGAGGCCCTGCAGTATGCGCAGGAGTCCATGTCTCGGGATATGACTCGTATGCTGTATGCGGCGAAAGAGCAGGCGGTGTGGGATTCTCATATCCGTATCGATATGCCCCGGTTCAGTCGCACGCTCAAGATTGAGGGCAAGGGGACTTGGTCCGGGTCGGTTATCGCGTCCGTGCAATACGATAATGGCGCGCTTTACCGTGAGGAGCTGACGATGTTTAACGGCCGAGTTCTGGAGGTCAAATTGCCGCTAGGCTCGGTGAATAATGCGATGGTGATGTACCAGATTCACACCGGCGGAGGATACGGCGGCGGCTCCTCCAATAACTAACCGCAAGCGCGTTTGGCTCATAATTTCTTCCATATCGCAGCGTCTATAAGGGAGGCGATGATGGAGGAAATTAGCGGCAGCCTTAAAGGCCGATTCGTTGATGATGATGATATTGTCCGCACTGGTCGGGCGATTATTGAGATCAATGGGTGGGACTTTTTGCATGTCCCTATCCCGGTTGGCCTATCGGGGAAGTTGAAGTCGTTTGAGTCAGCGATGGATTCGCGTTTGGTGAAGTCGCGTAAGGATGCGGAGGCGGCGGCTTCATCGGCAGGTGAGGCTGCTGATTCTGCCGAGGAGGCTCGGGGGTCGGCTTCTGCGGCGGAGGCTTCGGCTGGTCGTGCGTCGGGGAGTGAGTCGGCGGCAGCGGAATCGGAGTCTGCCGCCCAGGGCCACGCTAAGACTGCCGAGGGGCATGCCAATGCGGCGCAGGAGCAGGTTTCGTTGGCTCGGGGGCAGGCTGAGGCTGCGTCCGCGTCGGCTGATACGGCCCGCGAGCAGGCCACTACGGCGGAGGGGCATGCCTCTCGGGCGCAGCAGTCTGCGGAGGAGTCGGGGCGTGCTGCTGACCGTGCTGAGGGGGCGCGGGGTGAGGCCCGTGCGGCGTGGGATGGTGCTAAGGAAGCCCGCGATGCCGCCCAGGGTCACGCGTCCACGGCTGAGGGGCACGCCAACGCTGCCGCGTCGTCTGCTGGTGACGCGGAGGGTGCCGCCGGGCGAGCTGATGAATCCGCGCAGCAGGTGCGAGAGATAGCGGAGTCCACCCATTGGGATGGTGACCAGGTCACCGTCAACGGAAAGCAGTCCCCACACCTCAGAGGCCCGCAGGGTGAGCGTGGCCGACAAGGCCCACCCGGCACCGTCGACGGCATCGACTTTTCCCAGTACGTCACCGTGGATGATTTCCAGAACGCGGATTTGATTCCGCGCTCGGAGTTCACGGAAACGTTGAGTGACGTGGTGCGCGAGGGGGCATCAGCTAATTTTTCCGAAGTCTTCCTTGAAGCTACTGAGGAAATTAAGCCGAGTATCGCGTTTCAAAATAAAAGTGCTCAAGCGAATGTAGTGTTGGGCGAAGATAATCGCTTAGTGCTCACTAATTTCACTGAGGACGCTGACCGTGTGATATCCACGCCTGACCAGTGGGATTTCAACACGCATGTGGACATGCGGGGTAACCAGCTGCGTGGCCTGCCAGCCCCGTCGGGTGATAATCACGCGGCTACTAAGTCCTACGTGGACGGCAAGGCAGAGGGTAAGCAGGATAAGGCCAAGGTGCTTGACCGCCTCGCCCAGTACACGGAAGACGGTGGCACTATCACCCCTACAGTAGGTGCCTCGGGTGCTTTCGTTTTTCCCAAGTGCGTCGTTGTCACTGACAATGATGGGTGGGTAAAGGCCGCTGGTGAGCCTGAAGATGACTGGCACGTGGCCAATAAGCAATACGTTGATTCGCAGGTCAGTGCGGTACGTGACCGTGTAGGCGCGCTGGAATCCGGCGGCGGGGGCGGTGGCTTTTGGGCTGGTACTCAGGCCGCGTATAACCGCGAATCCAAAGATTCGAATACGCTTTATGTGATTACGGGGTGATGGTATGCCTACTGTAAGAACGGGGGACATTAGGGGCGCGTATGTGGGTACGCGTGAGGCGGGGGCGATGCTCATGGGCGATAAAATCATTTGGAATCGCACTGCCCTATATACCCGCACGAATAATAGTGCCCCGGCTGTGCCTGATTGGGCGACGTTTTTCACCGCAATTCTCGTAGGTGGTGGCGCTGGCGGCCAAGCCGGTAATGGTGGTGTCGGCTCGCAAGGCTCCGGCGGGCGTAGTGGTGACGTGCATTTTGCGTCGGATAGTATCCAGCCCGGCTCAAGCCTATCCCTAACGCTAGGCAAGGGCGGTAGTGGCGGGCGTAGCGCATCTTTGGAGTACGGGCGCAGTGGCACTAGCACGACGCTGTCGTATCTAAAATACGGGGCCTCATCCCGGAGTAGTACCAGTGCTGCTGGTGGTAGTGGTATCACGGGTAACCCGACTGCTGGGTCGCCGTATATTACCGCTGGTCAGGGCGGGAGGTATTACTCGTCGCATAGGGGCGGGACTTCCACGATGACTATTGGTAGTGGCGGGCAAGGCAACGCGGGTACCGGCACGAATGGTGGTGGCGGCGCTGGTGGTAATGGTGGATTTTTCAACAATTACACTCCCGGCGGCCGCGGCGGCGACGGATGGTTCCAAATCCAATTCTACGGGGTGGACCCGCTGGCCTACCAGGCGCATACGCAGGGCGGAACGACCGCTGCCCCCCGGAATCGCCGTTGACGACAGGGTTGACGACGGGGAAGAAGCTACTGGAAGCAGTGATGAACGGCACTTCGAACTAGGTGTCACCTACCAGGCAGGCGACGTGGTGACCATTGGGCGTGGGGAGTACCCCGCAGCCGCAGCTGAAGGCACCTACCGTGCTCTGGTGACGCATGAATCGTCGTTTTATCACTACCCGTGGAATGACCCACGCACATGGGAACGCATCAATTAAGGAGAAAAATGGAGACTATTAAGCAGCAAATCCAGGCCCTAGACGAGGCCCGCTTTGCGGAACTACGCCGCTGGATTTTTGATGATGAGGTGCAGCGCCGACAAGCCCTACCCGCCGTACAAGAAGCGGAAGTGGAATTGGTGAAAGACCTAGCCGCGCAGGGTGAGATTACGCGCCCGGAGGTGGCGACTGAGGAAGCCGCGATAAATGGTGATGGTATCGTGCCCGCGTGGCGTGACCCGAGCTCGAAGAAATCCCAGGCCTACATGCGCGGTGATGCGGTACTGGACGAGGGCCGTATCTACATCAACCGCGCCGACGGACTGAATTACGCTCGGCCGTCTTCCCCGGATTCGGGTTGGGAGGTGTACAACCCACCTAAGGAAGACGCGGTGCCGGAGGAGGCCCCGGGCGTGCCAGCGTGGAAAGAACCCGCCAACAAGGACGAGCTCTACCCCGCAGGGGCGAAAGTCACCCACCAGGGCAAGCAATGGCGCTCCACCACCGACAGCAACCGAGCCGAACCCGGTGTAGATGGCAGCTGGGAAGAAACCAGCCAGGAGGCCTAACGGCGGAGCTGTGCCGGTGAGCCCGGCCGGGACGCATGCCATGCTTTGACTTCTTCGGCGTCCCAGAGGCGAATATTGCCGAGGAGGGTGGCAACAAAGGCAGGGGTGCGGTCATTTGCGGAGTAATTTCTCCACGTTGGAGGGGTAACTCCGATGTAGCGGGCGCATTGCTCACCTGGCCAAAGTTCGCGCCCGGTGCCTTTATCAATGATGATAGGGTTCATCGGCGTTCCTTTTTGGCTCGGTCGATTCCGTATCCGATGATGATGAAGGCTGGGGTTAGCCATAAGGTTGCGCCGCCTAGGATGCTAATGAGAGCGGCGCCTGTTCCTATGAGTGTGTATCGCATGGTTGTGTCCTTTCGGTATTGTGGGGGTAGCCCCCCGGTTCTCGATACTTGCTCTATTGAGAACCGGGGTGCTATTTAGCGCTTACGCTCATCGAGCCAGATTGTAATCATGGCCAGGAGCGTTAGCGTCATGATGACGTTTGCATACACGCAACTGTCACCTCCCTCCACTGTTTAGTTGTTTCTTTGTGCCTCTCTCACCGGCACACTATTATAATAACGCTACATAGCGTTATTTGTCAACTTGGTTGACGATAGTTTTTAAAGTATTTTTCACTCAACAATCACCCCCTGACCGCGCAGGTCATGGGGCTATTTTTCATGCCCAAAGGAGGGCAAATTGAAAGACTGGAAAACACTAGAGCCAGACCGGGTACGCCTACTGTCACGACATTTCACGCCCGGGCGCGGCGGACAGAAAATCAAGCACGTCACGATCCACCACATGGGCGGTGTCGGCGGCCTCGACTTTTGCTGGGACATCTGGCAGACCCGCGAAGCCAGCGCACACTACACCGTGTCACCCACCGGAGAAATCGGGCAAGCCGTATGGGACCGAGACACCGCATGGGCGAACCGCAACCTTGACTCGAATCAAAAGACGATCGCCATTGAGCACTCCAACAGCGCTGGGCCCGAGCAAGACTGGCCCATCGGAGAAAAGACGCTGGAAGAGGGCGCTCACCTCGTCGCCGCTATCTGCGTCTACTACAAGCTCGGACGCCCTGTCAGCGGTGGGAATGTGCGATTTCACAGCATTGAGTCCGGTGGATTTACTGAATGCCCCTACCACCTGCGTCCCGGCCACAAGTACCACGACCAATACATCCGCCGCGCCCAAGAATGGTACGACCAAATGACCAACGCGGCACCGACACCGAAGAAAAAGGACACGCCAGTGGCACTCACACAAAAATACTTCACCGACTTCATCACAGGCTATTTAGGCCCGCAGTTTGACGCTATCCAGGAAATTTGGCGGCAGCTACGCGGCCCCGGCGGTAAGGGCTGGCCCCAGCTAGGACAAAACGAAAAAGGCCAGAATTTGACGTTGGTCGATGCGGTCGCGGCACTGCGAGCCGATGTGGCGCGTATCGAGAAAAAGATTGAGGAGAAGTAAAAGCAATGCAGTCTAAGCTGAACCCGGCGGGTTGGGCCCGCCTCATCATCTACGTCATCTCCGGACTCGTTGGCCTGGCCGCAGTTGTAGTCAACGCTCTCGGCATGGGAGACCTTTCCCTACTGCTTGGTACTGTCGCTGGTGCAGGTGCAGCCATCACAGGTGGTACCGCAGCAGCTAATCTGCCTAAGGCCCCGGACCAGTCTCGCACGGGTGGGCTAGAGCTTGAAAAGCTTATGCCTGCGATTCTCGAAATCGCCGGTGCAGCCTCCGCCTACCGCAGCGCTGTAGAGTACCAGCCCAAGCATGAAGCCACCGAGCCGTCGGCCTCCGGTCTGCCGGTCTACAGTGGCCCCACCACAGCAGGGGAGTGATACGTATGGATTCCTGCAAGATGCGCACGTGGCTCACCAGTGATGCCGCTGGCCTCGCCATTATCGGCATATCCGTCATCGTGCGAGGTTCCTCCTACCTGCCGATGATTGTGGACCAGCGCCGTAAGCCAGCGCATTTTTTGGAGACGCTGGCGGAGCCATCCACGTGGTCGTGGGCGTGGCTCACCATCGGCCTTTTCTGCCTGGCCGCCATCCCATTGCGGCACGCCCGCCCCCTGGCCGTTGGCCTGGGCATCGGTATTCATTTCATGTGGGCAGTGTCTTTCATTATCTCCGGTGGGCGCGGGTGGGTCACCGCTATTGGCTACGCCACCATCACCCTTTTGGCATTGTGGGCGTTTGGTAGGGGCCGCGCCCCCGATAAGCTGGAGGTACCCGAGATAAAGGGGGCACCATGACAATCAGCGGTGAGGCCGCAACACTCATAGGCGTTATCGGCGCCGCCATCCTCACCTACCTAGGAACGAAAGTCACAGCCCAAGCCACCCGCGACGCCAAACGCATCGAGTCGGACAAGCCAGAATGGAAAGCGTTCACCGACTCCATCATGCGGCGCATTGACGCGCAGCAGGAGGAGTTGAAGTCCCAGTCTGACCAGATTGACGCTCTTCGTGACCGGGTGGAGTCCCTACAGGAGATTGTGGAGACTACCCGCCGGAAGTATTGGGCTGCTGTTAATGGGCTGCGCCGTATCACTCAAAAGCATGATGTGGAGCTAGATTCCGCGCAGCTCCCGCCCGATGTGCACGATGATGTTATTAACGGATAAACCCCACCCCGCCCCGGGTGGGGTCTTTTCGTCGTTTTAGGGGTCTTTCGGCCGCACCCGATTACCAGCACCCGGTGACTCCCACCCCGGCGGGCGCCGCTTCGCCAATCGATGATGCGCCGTAACGGGCTTCATCCCGACAGAATGGGCGAGGGAACTGATTGATACCGCCGGGTCATCCAGTATGCGGTATGCCACCTGGCACCACTCGCCGATGGTGGCGGTGGACTGTAGGGCAGTAACCTCATCCTCGGTGAGGGGGCGGCCCCGGCGGCGCTGTAGCGATGCCTTTTGTCCCGCCGTGGCACCTGCTGATTTATTCCGCGTCGCTTCGCGTGATGCCTCGATCGCTTTAGTCGGGTCGCGGTATCTATCTAAATCGGCTAAATGCTGGTCGCGGTGCTCATCCCAAGAGCGGCGCATATTCTCCCGCACAGAGCGGGCCGCCAAAGGCCGCTTAGCGTGCAGCCCATGCGCCCGCCTATAGTCCGCTACTCGCATTTTGTGCCCCATCGCGATATGGGTCGAGAGGTGCTTGTATCGCTTGCCGCACTCATGGCAGAGCAAGCCACTATCGTCCTCATCTATGAGGCCGTAGCGGCCGTGCCCGTCCGTGTCACCTACCTGCATCATCGGCCCATTTTCGAGATAGCCTGGCGACTAATTCCAGCAGCCCGTGCCACCTGGGATTGCGTAGCGCCAGCAGCTAGCGCGGCGCGGATAGCGCGGTCTCGCTCCTGCCGTAGGCCCTCGGCTATATCGACCGCGTACTGGTACTCGCTCGCGGCGTCTTCCAGCGCGAAGAGCTCTTTTTGCCCTAGGTCACCAGCGGCGCGGGCGCTTTTTACCGCCCCGATGAGGAAATCGGTATCCTGCTCGCATATCGCATCCTCATCAATGCTCCGCCCGTCAATGTCCTCTACCTGCCCGATGTAGGTGCGCAAAATATCCACAGCTGCGTCGGTGTCCATATCGAGCATGTAGTGCAGAGTATCTCCGAGGCGATGAATGTCGGTGCCATCCTCCTCGCGTAGGGAGACAGTGGGCACATCCCAGATCATGCGGGCCATGCCCGTGAGAATATCGCCGGTGAGGGCGCGGGGCACAATCGGCACCTCATCGTCATCAAGTTCCGATTCATCGCGTGGATAGACCGCTTCGAATTGGTCTAGGTAGTCGCCGTATTGGGGGTCGCGGCGATTCTCCTCATGAAAATCGATGAGCTTTTTGCGCAGGTCTTCGAGCGTATCGCCGGTGAGGGTGAAAGATTTATTCGGGGTGGTGAGGGCGTACATGAAAATGTCCTTTCCGGAGGTGGGGTGGTAGCGCCAGGGGTGGCGCGGTGCCTAGCGGGGGAGTCGAACCCCCGCGGGTGACCATCTAGGCTAATTTTTACAGTGCGTGCTGTGCGACTACATCCCAGAAGTCCACATCCTCGCGGAGAATGTAGCGGTAATCGGTGCCCTCGCCGGTGGTGGTGAGTACTGCGTCCGCAATGGCATCGATATCGTGCTGTGCGGCGTACTCTCCGAGCGGGGCGATGATCTCGCGGTCGATAGCTTCGTTGCGGGTGGTGTAGGCGGTCATTGTTTTGTTCCTTTCGGGTTGCTTTCTTGCTTACATCTCTAAGTTTAAGGCAACCGGGTTACATTGTAAAGCGGATTACTATGTAATGTACATCACATATTTACAAGTAGTAAAAACCCAACCCCGCGACCTATACTCGAAACCATGAACAAGACAGCCCTCACTCTCGCCCTCGCAGCACTCACCATCACCACCGCCGCCTGCTCTCCCACCGCCGAAGAAATCAACGGCATGACGGACGATGAAGCCATCGAAAAATGCCAAACCCGCATCACCGACAAGCTCACCTCCCCCTCCTCCGCCGTATTCCCAGACAAGACAGAACTCGAAATCCAGAAGACGGGAAGCAATGAGGAATACTGGCAAATCCGTGGGTATGTCGATTCGGATAATAAATTTGGCGCCTCGCTCCGCTCCGACTGGTACTGCCAAGTCACGCCTCGGGAAGATGGAACCTTCGTGGTCCATACCCAAGTGAAATAGCTACAGCCACAGCTACATCTACCCCAGTACCAGATGAGTACAGCCCACCCCTGCAATGCTATCTATGCAGGTGGTGGGCTATTTTTGGCGTGGTGACGACTGTGGGAATCAGGAAAGCATCTGCAGCTACGCGAATTTAGTGGCCATATAGACGCGGGCGCAGTACTGCGCGAAGGTCTGATTTCCAGCATTTAACGCTGGCACCCTTTCTAAAACCTCCGCCATGGCTTGGGCTGCCTGCTGCTCATCGCCGTGGATGGCTATGCCCTCTAGGCGCGCGGTGCTGGCAGCGGCGGCGGCAACTAAAGCGGAGTAATTGATGATGCGGAGCTTAAAGCGGGCGCAAAACTCTTGGGCCACTAGGTACAGCTGTTCGGCGCTCATGACTGGGTCTTCCGTGCCCTGCGGATTTCTGCTTCTAGGTCCGCGCGGCCGGGGAGGAGCTCTCGGGCGGTGGCTTGCACGTGGGCATCGGCAAGCGTGCGCGAGGCCGCCGCCACGATGGCACGCACCACCGCCTCGTGCTTGGAGGTGCCTTGCGCGGAGGCCAAGAGGGTAAGGGCGTGATCTTGTTCTGCGGTAAGCCGCAATGTCATTGCCATGCCCCAGTGATACCACAGTGATACCACCGGTGCGGCAAATAAGGCCGATAAAGCCCGGAGAAGGTAGAATTTGGCCTTATGAGTGACAATAACGACGATCTTTTTGATCGGATTTTTCCTATTGACATTAATGAGGAGATGGAGTCGAGCTATATCGACTACGCCATGTCCGTCATTGTGGGCCGCGCGCTGCCTGAGGTGCGCGATGGCCTAAAGCCGGTACACCGCCGCATTCTTTACGCCATGTTCGATTCGGGCTACCGCCCCGAGCGCGGCTACGTGAAATCCGCGCGCCCGGTCTCTGACACCATGGGTCAATTCCACCCACACGGTGACTCGGCCATCTATGACACCTTGGTGCGCTTGGCGCAGTCCTGGAATATGCGCTACCCGCTTGTCGATGGCCAGGGTAACTTCGGTTCCCGCGGTAACGACGGCCCCGCCGCAATGCGTTATACCGAGTGCAAGCTCACCCCGTTGGCCATGGAAATGGTCCGCGATATCCGCGAAAATACCGTGGACTTCTCGCCCAACTACGATGGCAAGACCAGCGAGCCGGACGTCCTGCCGTCCCGCGTGCCTAACCTTTTGATGAATGGTTCCGGCGGAATTGCCGTGGGCATGGCCACCAATATCCCGCCGCATAACCTCAATGAGTTGGCTTCGGCCATCTATTGGTTGCTGGAGAACCCAGACGCGGACGAGGATGCCGCGCTCGCGGCCTGCATGGAACGCGTGAAGGGCCCGGATTTCCCCACCGCCGGCCTCATCGTGGGCGATCAGGGCATCAAGGATGCATATACCACCGGCCGCGGCTCCATCCGCATGCGCGGTGTCACCTCCATCGAGGAATCCGGTTCCCGGCAGACCATCGTGATCACGGAGCTGCCGTTCCAGGTCAACCCCGATAACCTCATCTCCAATATCGCGGAGTCCGTAGCCAACGGCAAGATCGCCGGCATTTCCAAGATCGAAGATGAGTCCTCTGACCGAGTGGGCATGCGCATTGTTGTGACCCTGAAGCGCGATGCTGTTGCCCGCGTGGTGCTCAATAACCTGTACAAGCACTCCCAGCTGCAGACCTCTTTCGGCGCTAATATGCTTTCCATCGTCGATGGCGTGCCGCGTACCCTGCGCCTGGATCAGATGCTGAGCAATTATGTTGCGCACCAGATTGAGGTCATCGTTCGCCGCACCCAGTACCGCCTGGATGAGGCCGAAAAGCGCGCGCACATCTTGCGCGGCTTGGTCAAGGCGCTGGATATGTTGGATGAGGTCATCGCCCTGATCCGCCGTTCGCCCACCGTTGATGAGGCGCGCGAGGGCTTGAAGGAGCTTCTCGATGTCGACGATATCCAGGCCGATGCCATCCTGGCGATGCAGCTGCGCCGCCTGGCCGCCCTGGAGCGCCAAAAGATCGTCGATGAATTGGCAGAAATCGAAGAAGAGATCGCAGACCTCAAGCACATCCTCGCCCACGAGGAGCGCCAGCGCCAGATCGTCCACGATGAGCTGGAGGCGATCGTCGAAAAGTACGGCGACGAGCGCCGCACCGAGATCCTGCCTGCCTCCGGCGAGGTCACCGATGAAGACCTCATTGCCCGCGAAAACGTCGTGGTCACCATTACCGCCACCGGTTATGCCAAGCGCACCAAGGTCGATACCTATAAGTCACAAAAGCGTGGCGGCAAAGGCGTGCGCGGTGCGGAGCTCAAGCAAGATGACATTGTGAAAAACTTCTTCGTCTGCTCCACGCACGACTGGATCCTGTTCTTTACCAACTTTGGCCGCGTCTACCGCCTGAAGGCCTACGAGCTACCAGAGAGCGGCCGCGCTGCCCGCGGCCAGCACGTGGCCAACCTGCTGGAATTCCAGCCGGAGGAAAAGATCGCCCAGGTCATTCAGATCCAGTCCTACGAGGATGCGCCATACTTGGTCCTGGCCACCCAGCAGGGCCGCGTGAAGAAGTCGCGCCTGACCGATTACGAGTCCGCTCGTTCCGCAGGGCTTATCGCCATCAACCTCAACGAGGGCGATGCGCTCATCGGTGCCCAGCTCGTTTCTGAGGGCGATGACATCCTGCTGACCTCTGAGCAGGGCCAAGCCATCCGCTTTACTGCCGATGACGACCAGCTGCGCCCCATGGGCCGCGCTACCGCCGGCGTGAAGGGGATGCGCTTCCGCGGCGATGACCAGCTGCTGGCGATGTCCGTCGTCCACGACGGCGAGTTCCTACTCGTTGCTACCTCGGGTGGCTACGGCAAGCGCACCGCCATTGAGGAATACACCCCGCAGGGCCGCGGTGGCTTGGGTGTGATGACCTTCAAGTACACCCCGAAGCGCGGCAAGCTCATTGGCGCCATTTCGATTGATAAAGACGATGAAATCTTCGCCATTACCTCCGCCGGTGGGGTTATTCGCACCGAAGTAAACCAGATTCGTCCGTCCTCGCGCGCCACGATGGGTGTGCGCTTGGTTGACCTTGCCGATGATGTCGAATTGCTTGCCATCGACCGCAATGTTGAAGAAGATGGTGAGGAAGACGCGCAGGCTGTGGCCAAGGGCGAAAAGACCGTCGATGAGGTCCAGCAAGAGCACCACAAGGTAAGCGATGCCTCCAAGGACGAGGAGTAGGACATGGAACGACGAGACGTAACCATCCACCACATTTCGCCCACCTCGGCGTTTCGCGTTGGTCTGGCCCTGTCACTCGTCGGACTCATCGCGTGGTTGCTGGCCGTGTGCCTGTTGTACATCGGTTTGCACCAGGTGGGCATATGGGAGTCAGTCAATAGCCTCGTTGGTGGCGTCGGCGGCGGCTTTGAGGTCACCTTTGGCGTGGTGATCGCAGCCAGCGCGCTGATTGGCGTTATTTTCGCCGTCCTGTTCACCTTGCTCGCACCGCTGATGGCCGTCATCTATAACGCCATCGTGGATGTCTTCGGCGGGCTAAAGGTCAGCTTGGATGACATCTAGACCACTGTGAGTGAGAGACTATGCCGGCAGCTACGGTTGCCGGCATTTTCTGGTTTTAAGCGCGAAGTAGGGTACTCATTAGGCCAACGAAGAGCGCCTTTAAAAACCTCTTTGAGCTGCCGATTTGTGTTTTTTCCGGGGTAGTATGTAAAGTTAAATCTCGTTCCGCTAAAGGGCCTATAGCTCAGTCGGTTAGAGCGCATCGCTGATAACGATGAGGTCGCTGGTTCGATTCCAGCTAGGCCCACCACGGAACAATGGGGCATTAGCTCAATTGGTAGAGCATCTGCTTTGCAAGCAGAAGGTCAGGAGTTCGATTCTCCTATGCTCCACAGCATCAGTCCGGCTTCCTTAAGGGAGCCGGACTTTTTGCTTCTTGTACCCTCTCGAAGCTTTCCACGCCTATCAAACTGGTTTTGGGGGTGTTTGTCCGATAGCAGGCATCAACGCGCTTGATATTGTTGAAACAGCAAAGGCAATCCCCGAATACGACCACAACACCTGCTATCAGATTAGGATTGCATCTAACATGGGAGATCGTCCGCATCCAGTTGGGGCACATGAATGCAGAAACTAAAACCTAAGAAATATCACCCAAGACTTACCTGGATCATATTTCTTGTATTAGCGATACTTTTGGGCCTATTTTTCGGGTTGGTCCTAGATTTAGGCACCGGTCCTAGAACAGTGATAGGATTAATCTTGTTCTGTCTTTGGTTCTGGATAGATTGGACTATGAGAAAGAAGTTTTCGGGTGATGAGGACTAAACTTCCTCTTTAAAGCCAATATGGGGCACTCCAACTAAAATGGAGTGCCCCATATGTCGTTTCTTTACCTCTTTTTTCCACTTTGGGTAGGCGAAAACAGCAGGTGAAACCTGAAGTGTCCCACTTGTGGAAGATCGCAGCTTGGCGGAAGAATGGTCGATGTACCTCGCGTGTCAGGTGGTAGCCCCGAAGCTCGGCGTTTCATGGCACACAGCCTGGCAATGGGCACATTAGGCCCATCGTGCAGGAAAATTCCCAGAACCAGGCCCAGAGCCTCCGTTATGATCCGCTTCATCGATAAAACACGGGACCGTTTCTCTGTCGAATTCATCTGCAATGACGTTGAAGAATAGCCGAGCTGATGGGGCCGGGCCTGACCGCGCCGTGTCCACTTTCCCGGGGCTAGGCCCGTTTAAGCTGGGTGGCCATCTCGGCAGCTCCACTTCGCCTCTCATGCGAAAAGGGTTCCTTTCTTTCCTGTAAATATACCTCCCCGGGGTATATGGTGGGGAGAGTAATCATCACTGTGTTCCACCGACGCTAGGACTCCTCTCGGTGCAGGGAGGAGAAGAAAGGAATTTTATGAGTACTTCCCACCAACACGGTGAGCATTCCGGTGCTCACCAGGCCGCGGAAGCGGATCATACGCAACACACAGATCATGGCGGCCACGAAGGGCACTCTCACGGTGACCACCACGGTCACGAGCACGGGCATGGACACGGCCACGGGCACGGACACGGCGATCACGCGGCGATGTTCCGCAGCCGCTTCTGGTGGTCGCTGCTGCTATCGGTACCGGTCGTCATCTTCAGCCCTATGGTCGCAGACTTGCTCGGTTATGGCGTACCCGAATTCACAGGTTCATCCTGGATTCCCCCGGTTCTGGGCACCATCATCTTCATTTATGGCGGCACGCCGTTCCTGCAAGGCGGCTGGTCGGAACTGAAATCCCGCCAGCCCGGGATGATGCTGCTCATCGCCATGGCTATTACCGTGGCGTTCGTCGCCTCATGGGTCACTACCTTAGGGATTGGAGGATTCGACCTAGATTTCTGGTGGGAGCTGGCCCTCTTGGTCGTCATTATGCTGCTGGGCCACTGGTTGGAGATGCGCGCACTCGGCGCGGCCTCCTCCGCTTTGGACGCCTTAGCAGAACTTTTGCCTGACGAGGCCGAGAAGATCATCGATGGGCAGACCCACACCGTGCCAGTCTCTGAGCTGGCGGTGGATGACATAGTACTGGTTCGCGCTGGCGCCCGGGCGCCTGCCGATGGCACCATTGTTGAAGGCTCAGCCGAATTTGATGAATCCATGATAACCGGTGAATCCCGGCCCATCTTCCGCGATAAAGGTGAGCGCGTGGTCGCCGGTACGGTAGCCACAGACAACACCGTCCGCGTCCAAGTAGAGGCCATCGGTGGGGATACGGCCCTGGGTGGTATCCAAAGCATGGTCGCCGAGGCGCAGGAATCCTCCTCCCGCGCCCAAGCTCTTGCCGATCGCGCCGCAGCGTTGCTCTTCTGGTTTGCGCTAATCGCAGCCCTCATTACTGCGGTGGTCTGGGCCATTATCGGGAGCCCAAGCGACGCCGTGGTACGCACCGTTACCGTGCTCGTCATCGCTTGCCCCCACGCCCTCGGTTTGGCTATCCCACTGGTCATTGCGATCTCTACCGAGCAGGCCGCACAGTCTGGGGTACTCATCAAGGAACGTATGGCGTTGGAGCGCATGCGCACCATCGACACCGTTCTCTTCGATAAGACCGGCACCCTAACCGAAGGCGCTCATGCCGTTACCGGTGTCGCAACCGTTGAGGACATCAGCGAGGGGCAGCTGCTAGCAGTGGCCGCCGCGGCCGAGGCCGATAGTGAACACCCGTTGGCCCGCGCCATCGTCAAGGCAGCCGAAGACCACGCGGAAGCATCCCAGGAGCAGCTGCACAGCACCGATTTCAGTGCTGCCGCCGGCCGGGGAATCCAGGCCACCGTAGATGGGGCAGAGGTCCTCGTCGGTGGACCGAATATGCTGCGCGAGCTAGAGCTTGCCACCCCTGGGGTGTTCGATGTGCAGGTTGAAGAGTGGTCCCAGCGCGGCGCAGGTGTCCTGCATGTCGTGCGCGATGGTCAGATCATTGGCGCTCTCGCGGTCGAAGACAAGATTCGTCCCGAATCCCGCGCGGCCGTACAGGCCCTCCAAGAGCAGGGCGTCAAGGTTGCGATGATCACTGGCGATGCCACGCAGGTCGCCGAGGCCGTTGGCGAAGAACTGGGTATTGACGAGGTCTTTGCCGAAGTCCTGCCGCAGGACAAGGACTCCAAGGTCACCGAATTACAGGAGCGCAGCCTGGCCGTGGCCATGGTTGGCGATGGCGTCAACGACGCCCCAGCCTTGGCCCGCGCGGAAGTCGGCATCGCCATTGGCGCCGGTACCGATGTCGCCATGGAATCCGCCGAGGTCGTGCTCGCCAGCGATGACCCGCGGTCGGTGCTTTCAATGATCACCTTGTCGCGCGCTAGCTACCGCAAGATGATCCAAAACCTTATTTGGGCATCTGGCTACAACATCATCGCCGTGCCCTTGGCTGCAGGCGTACTCGCACCCATCGGTGTCGTGCTTTCCCCGGCGGCCGGTGCGGTATTGATGTCGCTATCGACCATCGTGGTGGCATTCAATGCGCAGTTGTTGCGCCGGATCGAATTGGACCCAGCTCGCTTGGCACCCACCAGCCACTAGGCGGATCAGTCCAGGCTCGGATAACTGGTACGGGGCTCCGGATACTTGGGATTATTTTAGAATTGAAGTCCAGTTGCTAAAATAATCCTCATGACCGAGCGGGACGACTTTTGGCTGGAAGAGGATGAACTAGCAGCATTCATGTCCCTGATGAGCGTGAATGTCCGGCTCACCAATATTCTAGACGCGCAGCTGCGCGATGATGCCAAGCTAAGCTTTTTCGAATATACGGTGCTTTCACGGCTATCAGAGGCTGAGAACCATGAGATGCGCATGCGAGACCTCGCCATCACCGCAAACGGCTCCCTGTCCCGTCTGAGCCAGGTTGTTACCCGTTTGGAGCGCCAGGGTTGGGTCGTGCGGCGTCCTTGCCCCAATGATGGGCGGACGACGATGGCGCACCTTACCGATAGCGGCTGGGACAAGGTAGTAGAAACCGCCCCGGGCCACGCCAAGCAGGCCCGCCGATCCGTTATCGATAACCTGACCCGCGCCCAGATTCATCAGATGACCCAAATCAATGAGCGCATCATCAAAGCCATCGAAAGCGATGAGCGCTACGGCGGCCGTTATTAATTACTTTTTGGGATAGCCGCGGCGGCCGGAAACGGTCTTATCAAAGGGAATCCAAAACCTGAGGGCTGCTTCCTGGTTTTTGGAGATACCAATGCGCGGACCGCGCACCCATTCCGGTGCAGACTCGCGCTCAGAAAGCTGCACTGGTAGGTGGTTATCCTCCAGCGTTGCTCCCAGAGCTTTTCCGAGGTTCCCGGGGCCGCGGGCTAGGTTATGAAAATCGCTGGTGCCGCGTCGTGCAAAGGCGGTATCGATCCCGGATAGCACCTCACCACCGCGCAGTAGGCACCCTTGGCCCACGCCTTCGGGCGCGCACACGATATTGACATTGCGGTGGATGCCGTAAGAGGCATACACGTACATCCGGCCGGGCGGGCCGAACATGGCGGCATTGCGCGGGGTTTTCCCACGAAAGGTATGGGCGGCGGCATCGTCCGTGCCCAAATAGGCCTCGACCTCCGTAAGGCGAATGCTCACCCCAGCGTGCGTGATGACGCAGCCAAGGAGTTGCGGGGCTACGACATCAGCAGTGCGGGAGAAATCAATCATTAACGGGAGTAGTAGCGCTTTCCGTCTACCGGGGTGCGCAGCAACTCATCGAGGCTGACCGGCTCCAAGCCCTTGGCGCGCAGGCCGTCGATAATGCACTCGGCCGCATTGACGGTGGTCGGATGAATATCGTGCATCAAGACGATGGAGCCTGGGTTAGCATCCTGGACGGCGGCATTGCAGACGTGCTGCGAATCGCGGATCTTCCAGTCCAAGGTATCCACGTTCCATAGGGCCTGCGACAAGCCCTTATCCCTGGCTACCTGGTCAACCGTCTCATTGGTGGCACCGTAGGGCGGGCGCAGCCACTTTGGATTCTGCCCGGTGGCATTGCGGATCGCCGCATTGCCGGCGTCGATTTCTTGGGCAATATCGCCGTAAGCTAACTGGTTGAGCTGGCGATGGGTCTTGGTGTGATTGCCAATGGTGTGACCTTCTGCCTGCATGCGCTGGAGCGCTTGGGGGTACTGGTAGGCGTGATCCGCTAGCACCATGAAGCTGGCGTGAGCGTTTTTAGCCTTGAAGGTATCCAAGAGCTGGTTCGTATAAGGGCTTGGGCCATCGTCAAAGGTAAGGGCCACGCAATTCGGGCAATCTACGCCGTTACCCTGTGGCTGCGGGGCTGGTTGCGGTGCGGCCCCAGGCTGGGGATCCGGTGCGGGTGCAGCCTCGTTCTGCGGCTCGTCTTGCGGCGCTACCGAGGAAACAAGATCCTGTGCCTGCGCGCGGGTGCTGTCGATGCGGCTTTGAATATCGGTCTGAATCTCAGAAACCGCGGATTGGATATTGGGTTCTGAGGAGCCGGCTACTTTCGGGGTGCCTTCGAGGAATTGCGCATTGGCGCAGGCGGGAAGGGCAGCGGTGGCGAGCACGGTGAGCGCAGAGGTAAGAAGACGATGCATACTTTTCCTAGGAACGAGGACAGATGGGCACGACTAGCCAGCCTACTCCACTGCGAAGGGAATTACGGGATAAACCGCGTGTGATAAAAGTGATAGAAGTAAATCACTGTGGCGCGGTTTCATCGGCATTTTTGGAATGAGCGGCTGCAGTAGTAGAGTACAAGCCACTGGGGCATTAGCTCAATTGGTAGAGCATCTGCTTTGCAAGCAGAAGGTCAGGAGTTCGATTCTCCTATGCTCCACAGGAAAAGTCCGGATTCTGGTTAAAGAATCCGGACTTTAGTCATGCATAGGGTTATAAAAAGCGCTTGACCATGATGTAATGCTCGGCGTACACACCCACATGCTCGAATCCCAAGCGTTCATAAAGCTTCTGCGCACGCGGATTATCGGGGTGGACGGCCAGGGAAATACCGGGCGCTTTGAGGGTCTGGGCGAGGGAAATGGCGGCATCGATAAGCGCGGTGGCAATGCCCTGGCCCGCAAAGCGGCTTTCTACCGCGATGGCAAATTCTGGGATGGACGGTTCCACGAACCCGTAACCGTGATTGTCCTCGGTACCCCAACTGAGCCACACCCCGCCGGCGGGCACGAGGTCCTCCCAAGCGATGAAACCTCCCTGGTTGGGCTCCCAATTTTCCACGTAAAAGGAAAAATCATCGGCAAAACCGGAAGAAAGCTCGCCTCGTTCATCACCGAAGGTATCGGTCAGGAAGTTGAGGCGAGCTATATAAGTGCGATCGGATTCTTGTGTCGCGCGAATTTCCATAATCCCCAGGATATATGAAGAATCCGCCGGGCTAGTTAAGCCAAGTGATAGTTATGCACGTCCGCGCCGTTGAACTCGCGCATTTCACCGGATTCGTCAACGGAGCGGAAGGTAGCGCCGTTATCGATGGCAAAGCGGAGGTTATCCACGCGCGGGGAGGGATCATCGGTTACTGGGCCTGCGGGGAAATAGTACGTTGAACCGTCTTTGAGCTTGACGGTGAGAGACTCAAAGCTCATTGTTTATCTCCTTGTAGAAAGCCTTAATGGGTGAATTCAAGCAGGAGATTTTTAAATAGGCAAAGCAATGAGATCTAGGCAACGCCTACTGCACCCCACCGCGGGGGTGCGAAAGGAACTACTGCTCGTCAGATTGCAGGCGGTGCTTGCCTTCACTCTGGTGATCATCGGTGATGCGGGTGGTATCCGCTTCCTCCGCGGCGGCCTCTTCTTCCTCGCGGTGCTTAGCCAGCTGTTCATCGATGGACCCCAAGAGCTCCTCATCGCGCACAGCGCCCTCTTCGGCGAGGTCCGAATCGGCTTCGTGCTTAGCTTCGCTGGTGGAGGTGTAGACCAAGGTGGAATCTGGGGCGGTGTTTTGGGTGCCACCGCGGTAGTCATCCACGCGCGGTGGGGTCTGGGAAGGCTTGTCATTGGAGCGCAGCCAAGCGTAAATTGCACCGGTTGCCGCGGCGAGCAGGGCAACGATTCCGGCAACGGTCCAGAACTTGGAAGACTTCTTGTCCTTCTTGGTCTGCTTCTTTGCAGCCTTGGTGGCCTTCTTCTTGGTTTGCTTGCGGGCCTTCTTTGCCTTCTTGGTGGCTTCCTTCTTGGCCTCATCGAAACGCTCGACGGCGTCCTCGCGGTAGTTATTGAATTCCTCTAGGGCGCGCTCTAGGCGGGAGTGCGCGGCCTGGGTTACGGCGCCTGCCTGCTTGCGGGCCTCATCGAAGGCGCTATTGTCTTCCTTTTGCATCTGCTGGGCAGCCTCTTCGAGCGCGGTATACGTTTCGCGGGACTTTTCTTGCCGGTAATCGCGCAATTGCTTCCACAGGTTGGAACCGGTCTTCAACGCCATATTCACTGCGGTGGGGTTCATGAGTGCAGGTGCTCCTTAGATGAGATTTATCTGTCCTTTCCCATCCAGCATAGTGGCCAGCCTGGCACCCCACCACTGTTTTGGCGGGTGATTCAGGGGGTGGAATCACCCATAAAATAGACCGCTTGGTTCAGATTGGTGGATTAATATTCACGTCGATTTTGGCCAACCGCGCTGTTTATGGGCCTGCAAAGGTAATACCATTAGCGGCGTGCTACCCCGCAAACTGAACAGCTTGGTACGTTTTCCTCCAGACAGCAATTGAGATCGGGAAAAGGAGGTGACTATGAGCCCGCGATTTTCGGCGTCAGCACCGTTGGATTCCATGAGTGAAGAAGAGTTAATGGTGCCGGAGCGTTTGGCGCTATCTTTCGAGGTAATTCCGCCGCGCCATGATGCCGATGAAGCCAAAATTGACCGTTTGCTGGAAACCTTGGAAAGCTACCACCCGGATTATATTGCGGTGACAAGTTCCAAACGGTCCGGTTGGCTCGAAGGGACGACGGCCTTTATCGAGCGGATTTCGCGCACCACCTCGATGCGTCCGCTTGCGCACCTGGCCTGCACGGCTGGTTCGCGCACGGAACTTATCGGCTGGACCAACCGCTTGGTCGATGCCGGTGTCCGCGGCCTGCTGGCCCTGCGCGGGGACCTGCCAGAGGAAGGTTTGCCGGAGCACTATCCGCAGCATGCCGATGAATTGATAAGCCTCATCCGGCAACTAGAAAGGCAGCAAGCCGCGCGGTTCGCCGCTGGTCGCCTGGCCGTCGGAGTCGCGTGCTATCCCAGCGGGCACGTTGAATCTAAAAACGAAGATGAAGATTTTGACGTCTTGCTCAAAAAGCAACGCCTCGGCGCGGACTTCGCCATTACCCAACTATTCTTCGACGCCCAGGATTACCTGCGCTTTACCAAAAAGGCCCAACTGGCCGGGGTGCATATTCCCCTTATTCCGGGAATCATGCCCATGACCAGCCTGCGCCGGGTGGAGCGAATGGGTGAGCTGTCCGGGCTCGCCGTGCCTGAAAGGGTGCGGTCGGCGCTCGCGGCAGCGACAACCCCAGAAGAAGAATACGAAACCGGCATGGAACTGACCGCCGAACTAGCCCGCGACATCGTGGCTGGTGGGGCGAGCGGGCTCCATTTATATACCCACAACAATCCCGACAATACTCACGACCTACTAACCCGAATCGGAGTAGACAATGACCAACGCTAATTTCCCCAAGGCGACAATTGAGGGCTATCCCCGCATTGGCGCCAACCGCGAGCTCAAGCGCGCGCTTGAGTCCTACTGGGCCGGCCGCATCGATGCGGAGACCTTCGAGTCCGCCGCACACTCGCTGCGCCTGGATACCTACAACCGCCTGCGCGACCTCGGCTTGACCGAGGATTACGCCATCCCGGCAGACGTCGCTTACTACGACCAGGTCCTCGAAACCGCGTTGACCGTCGGTGCCGTTGCCGGTGAAACCCTCGATGATGAGTTCACCCTGGCACGCGGTAATAAGGACACCGCGCCGCTGGAGATGACCAAGTGGTTCGACACCAACTACCACTACATCGTCCCGGAAATTGCCGATGACCACGCTTTTAAGGCGCACCCACAGCGCATTATCAAGCTGGTAGAAGAAGCCCGCGAAGCAGGCCACACCGTACGCCCGTACCTCGTTGGCCCGGTCACCCTGCTGGCCCTGTCCAAGCAGGCCGAGGGTGCCGCCAAGGCCCCGCTCGAACGCCTAGACGATGCCGTTGCCGCCTACCAGGAGGTACTGGCGGAGCTGCACAAGGCTGGCGTGGAGTGGATCCAGTTGGCAGAGCCTGCCCTCGTTGCAGATCTGACCAACGCCAGCGATGAGGAATTGGCCGCATATACCAAGCAGGCTTACTCCGCCATCCTGGGTGCAGAAGAGCGCCCACAGGTCTACCTGACCACCCCGTACGGCTCTGCTCGTAAGGGACTTGATGTCATCGCAGAGCTCAAGCCAGAGGCCGTTCAGGTTGACCTTTCCGTCGGCACCCTGGCCCTGGATGACGGCTACCTCGAGCGCGTCAAGAACCTGAACACCCACGTCGTCGCGGGGCTTGTCGATGGCCGCAATGTTTGGGCCGCCAACCTGCGCGACCTGCGCTCCAAGTACGAGGACCTGGCCGGCAGCATCGATGAACTGTCCGTATCCACCTCCGTGTCCTTGCAGCACGTGCCGCACTCCGTCGAGGCAGAATCCAAGCTGCCTGCCGATGTCGCCCCATGGTTCTCGTTTGCCAATGAAAAGGTCAAGGAAGTCGTCGCCCTGGTACAGGGCCCAGAGGCAGCCGAAGAGGCCTACAGCGTCAGCGACCGCGCCGTGCGCACCCGCGCTGAATCCGAGCGCATCAACAACGCCGCCGTGCAAGAGCGCATCTCTCAGCTGCCGGACGGCGAGGTCAAGCGCGAGCCGGCCTTCAACGAGCGCAAGGAAGCACAGAAGGAGCTCGGCCTGTCTGAGCTGCCGACCACCACCATCGGTTCCTTCCCGCAGACCAAGGAAATCCGGCAGGCGCGTGCCGCGCACCGCAAGGGCGAGCTTTCTGATGCTGACTACAACTCCGCCCTCAAGGACGAGGTTAAGTCCGTCATCGAGCTGCAGGAGCGCCTTGGCCTGGACGTCTTGGTCCACGGCGAGCCGGAGCGCAATGACATGGTGCAGTACTTCGCGGAGCTGCTCGATGGCTTCGTCACTACCGAAAACGGTTGGGTACAGTCCTACGGTTCCCGCTGCACCCGTCCGCCGATCGTGGTGGGTGACATCTCCCGCCCGGCTGCTATGACCACCGAGTGGTCGAAGTTTGCACAGTCGCTATCGGAAAAGCACGTCAAGGGCATGCTGACCGGCCCGGTCACCATCCTGGCGTGGTCCTTCGTCCGCGATGACGTGCACCAGTCCGTATCCGCGGACCAGCTGGGCGTGGCCTTGGCAGATGAGGTTCGTGACCTGGAGGAAGCCGGCATCGACATCATCCAGATCGATGAGCCAGCCCTGCGCGAGCTGCTGCCGCTGCGCGAGCAGGATCGCAAGGCCTACCTGGACTGGGCAGTGCGCTCCTTCCGCTTGGTAGCCCTCGAGGCCAAGCCCACCACACAGGTACACACCCACCTGTGCTACTCGGAGTTTGGCCAGATCATCGACGCCGTCGCCGGCCTCGATGCAGACGTCACCTCCATCGAGGCGGCACGCTCCCGCATGGAGCTGCTGGAGGATATCGATGAGACCTTCCACTCTGAGATTGGACCTGGCATCTACGATATCCACTCCCCGCGCGTGCCTTCCGTGGAGGAAATGGCAGAGCTTATCCGCGCCGCTCTCAAGAACGTGCCGCTGGATCGCCTGTGGGTTAACCCGGACTGCGGTCTGAAGACCCGCGGTTACGAGGAAACCGAAACCTCCCTGCGCAACATGGTGGAAGCCCGCGATGTGGTGCGCAACGCCCTCTAAATAGGAGCTGAGAAATTCTAGGTTCTTGAAGGAAACGCTATGCAGCCGGTCTGCATAGCGTTTTCGTGATCTTGTACCCACCCGCGACGCTATGGCCGGATCCGGATTACCGTGGGCGCTATGAAGCACTCAGCATTTCGCAATAGCCAAGAATCCTTCCTGTCTGATTCCCTGGCCGGGTTCATCGCCCAGCATCCCGATGCCACCTGGCACGACGCGGGCTTCATCGGGCGCAGCACCCCGCTGCGCACGGCCGATGATAAACCGGCGGTCGCGGTCATCTCCGGTGGCGGATCCGGTCACGAGCCCATGCACGCCGGCTTCATTGGGCAAGGCATGCTCGCCGCTGCCTGCCCGGGCCTGCTGTTTACCTCCCCGAATGCGGTCCAGGTCAGCGAAGCCACGCAATGGGCTGACCAGGGCAGGGGAGTGCTGCACATTGTGAAGAATTACACCGGCGATGTCATGAACTTCACCGTGGCGCGCAATGCTGCAGAGGCCGTAGATACGCGTTCCGTATTGGTTGCCGATGATATTGCTACCGAAGGCACCGGCGAGGGTCCCGGCCGGCGCGGTACGGGTGCCACGATCCTGGTGGAAAAGGTGGCCGGTGCCGCGGCGTACCGTGGTGATGACTTGGATAAGGTCACCGAGCTCGCTGAACGCACCGCCGATCAATCCCGCAGCATGTCCGTGGCACTGGGATCTGGCTTCTTGCCCACCACGGGGCGCGAAACCTTTGATCTGGACGATGGGCACATGGAAGTCGGCGTGGGCATCCACGGCGAGCCCGGCACGCACACGGAAAAGGTTGATAATGCCCATGCCATCGTGGCCACCGTGCTGGAAAAGCTGGGTGCTGCCCTCGACATCAGCAGCGGCGACGAGGTGGTGTGCCTAGTCAACGGTTTGGGCGGCACCACGCCTTTGGAACTGAGCCTGGTATTCGGCGAGGCGTCCGCGCAGCTGGCGGAGAAAGGAATTACGGTAGTGCGCTCCATGGTGGGCAACTTCGTCACCGCGGTCAATATGCACGGCGTATCCATCACGCTGCTCAAGGCGGACGACGAGCTGCTTGAGCTTATCGATGCCCCAACTTCAGCCCCCGCCTGGCCCCATACCTTGGGCGGTACAAAGCAGGTGGAAGCGGCGCGGATTACCTTCGAAGATGAACTGCCTACCGAAGGCGAAGAGAACCAGTGGTTGAGTGACTTCGTCGATCGCGTGCAATCCTCCATCGAGGAGCTGACCGAGCTTGACCGCAAGGCCGGCGATGGGGACTTCGGCACCAATATGGAGGCGGCGCTGGAAAGCATTAAACTGCCGCTGCGCGGTGCGGATGATGAGATTTTTACCGGCTTGGCCAAGCGCTTCCTCGTCCTGGCGGGCGGAACCTCGGGCGCGGTTTTCGGCAGCTTCTTCAACGACATGGCCCGCGCGCAGACCTTAGCGGAAGGTTTAAGCAGCGCGGCGGAGTTTATTCAGGAACTTGGCGGCGCGCAGCGCGGGGATTGCACCATGCTCGATGCGCTCATTCCGGCTGCTGAAAAGGCGAAAGAAATCGGTGCAGAGCGCCCAGACGAGCAAACGCTCCAGGCCCTGTACGAGGCCGCTCGCGAGGGCGTGGAAGAAACCGGAAAGATCGCCGCCAAGAAGGGGCGCGCGTCCTATCTGGGCGATCGCAGCAAGGGAGTCATCGATCCCGGTGCCCTCGTGGTTAGCTGGCTATTTGGGGGACAAGCTTTGTCAGCTGACTAAGGGAAGACACATCGCCCTCTCCCTTTCCGGACCTGTCGAGGTACACAGCGCGCAGGCCCGCCCTGCGCGCACCGAGTACGTCATTTTCCAGTGAGTCGCCCACCATCAGTGTTTCCGTGGGCGTGACATCGAGCCGATCGCAGGCGGCCAGGTAGGCCTGGCGCTGCGGTTTGGGGTAGCCGAGTTCGACGGTGGGGATAAGGGGGACATCGACAAGCGCGAGGCCTCCCGCCTCCAGTTTTGCCTGCTGCATCTCGCGCTGGCCATTGGTAAGGATGCCCACCCGGAAGCCGGATGCGAGCGCCCACTCGAGGGTGGGGCGGGCATCGGCAAAGGCGCGCCACTGGCTCTGATAGGCGGCTAAGTAGCCGTCGTAGGCGGCAAGGGCTGCGGCATCGTCCATGTCCTCGCCCAAAAATTCGCGGCAACGGGCGATGCGCTGGCCTTGGTGGGAGACCTCGCCGCGCTCATAGGCGGTAAACCACTTGCGTTCAATGGCGGCAAAACGCTGGTGCTGCCCAGTATCTAGCCCGCGCTGCCGGCACCATTCATCTACGCCGGCCCGCGCTGCGGCGGTGTGATCCATCAGGGTGTCATCGAGATCGAAGAGCAACGCGCGAATCATAAGGATAACGATAGCGCGATCGCTGAGAGCGTTATGTCTTGCACAGCGGAGAGGAAGTAAATTCTTTACAATGGCTGGCATGACTCAGAAGACCGCAACTGCAACGATGCATACCAACTACGGCGATATTGTTATCGATCTCTTCGGTAACCACGCACCGGTAACCGTTGAAAACTTCATCGGTTTGGCCAAGGGCGAAAAGGACTACTCCACCCAGAACGCAAAGGGCGAGCAGTCCGGCCCGTTCTACGATGGCGCCATCTTCCACCGCATCATCGATAACTTCATGATCCAGGGCGGCGACCCCACCGGCACCGGCCGCGGTGGCCCGGGCTACCAGTTCCAGGACGAGTTCCACCCAGAGCTGCAGTTCGACCGCCCATTCCTGCTGGCCATGGCCAATGCTGGCCCAGGCACCAACGGTTCCCAGTTCTTCATCACCGTGGCGCCGACCCCGCACCTGAACAACCACCACACCATCTTCGGTGAGGTTACGGACCCGGCTTCGCAGGAAGTCGTCTCCAAGATTGGCAAGGTCGACACCGACCGGATGGACCGTCCGCATGAGGACGTTGTCATCGAGTCCATCGATATCGCCTAAGCGTTTTCTCGCACCGCGCCCGGCACCACACTCCTTCCTGTGGTGCCGGGTTCGTTTAGTTTTATCCGAATGCCAACAAAGGGTCAGCTTCTACGCCATGGTGAAAAATTATTTGCGAACCGCCCCCGTTACCTCGACCATCGCCGCGATCTGCATCATCGCGTGGTCAATTACCGCGGTACAAGCTCGCACATTGGGCGAGACCTTCTTTCTCTCCACGCTGAGCCAAGACTGGGCCTTGTGGGGGCCGCAGTACGCCGATGCGCCGCTAACGGCGCTGTCCTCGGAATTCATGCACTTGGACGGCGGGCACCTCGCGGTCAATATGGTGATGCTCCTGCTCATCGGTAGGGAAGTAGAGCGCGCCTTAAATACCGGGCTATACATTGCCGCGTACCTAGTTTCTTGTTTGGGCGCTTCCGCCATGGTGCTGTGGTTCGATTTTGGCACGCCCACGGTAGGCGCCTCCGGGGCGATCTTTGCCCTGATGGGCATGCTGGTGGGCGTCTTCCGGCAACGCGGGATGGACTTGCGCGCGCCCATCGTCCTCGTATTGGTCAATGTGGGCTATACCTTCGTCGCAGAGGGAGTCTCCCTGTGGGGCCACCTTGGTGGCTTGTGCACCGGCATCATCTTGAGCTTCTTCCTCTTTCATCGAAATAAATCCGTGCGCTGGGCGGGTGTCGCTCTTACCGGTGCGGTCATCATTGTGTTATTGGCCCTGCGAGCTGGGGTTTGGGGATAACTGTGGAATTTGATCACCGGAATGGGTGTGCGAAAGAAATCCACAATAGTTATCCACATTGTGGATAACCACATTCTTGTAATTTACCGAACGCTTTTCCGGAGTTTTCCCTGATCACACAGGTTATAGCGGTATCGGCGGCCGAAAAATCACCTGTGGAAGCCCGTGAAAACACTTATCCACAGGGTGGGGATAAGTCTGTGAAATAAATATTCCACAGGTTTCTTCCACAGCCTGTGGATAACTTTGTACCCATCGTGTGGGCGAATAGGTAGATTGGGGCCACTGACCTGCACAAGGAGGACTGTGGATAAACAACCGCACGCCGTGATCGTCGGCGCAGGGCCCAATGGGCTCACCGCCGCGGCCCGCCTTGCTACAGCCGGTTGGCGCGTGGATGTGTATGAGCGCGCCAGCCACCCGGGTGGGGCAGCGGCATCGTCGACGGAGATCTTTCCGGGCACCATCGTTGATCTTGGCGCGGCCGGTCACCCCTTCGGCATCGCGAGCCCGGCCTTCCGCGCACTCGATCTGGAATCCCACGGCCTGCGCTGGCGCCATGCGCGCTATCCCATGGCCCATCCACTGGAGGGCGCGCCGGCGGGCATTCTCCACAATTCCCTAGAGGAGACCGCCGCGGGGCTCGGCACCGATGCCAGGGCGTGGACCCGCCTGCACGGCCACGTGGTGCGCAATATCGACGCACACGTGAACAACGCGCTCACCCCGCTGGTGCGCTGGCCCGAGCACCCGGTGCGCTTGGCGCAATTCGGCGCGCCGGGCCTGCTCCCGGCGAGCGCGCTCGCGCGGGCGGCATTTACTTCCCCGCAGGCCCGCGCCTTATTCGCCGGTAGCGCGGTGCACGCCATTACCTCGCCTACCAGGGCTTTTACCTCCGCTTTCGGCCTGCTCTTTGGCGCGCTCGGCATGACCCGCGGCTGGCCAGTGGTGGAAGGCGGTACGCAGGCGCTTGCCGATGCCCTCGTCTCCCTCCTCCGCTCCCACAACGCCCGCATCTACACCGGCGCCGACATCACGGATGTGCGCAGCCTGCCCCGCGCGGATGCCCTTATCCTCAATCTCACCCCGCGCCAGATCCTTAGGCTGGGCGGGCTCGACCTTCCTGCACGGACTCGACGAAACCTGCGGCGGTGGCGCTATGGCAGCGCGGTGTACAAGGTGGACTTTCACCTAAGCGAACCCGTGCCGTGGGCCGATCCCCGCGTGGGCCAAGCCGGCACCGTCCACGTAGGCGGCAGCGTGGAGGAGATCAGTGGGGCGGAAAGGGACATCGGCAAGCGCCGCATGCCCGTAAATCCCCTGGTCATGGTGTGTCAACAGTACGTGGCCGACCCGTCGCGCGGGCTGGTGCTGTGGACCTATGCGCACTTGCCGCACGGCTATGAGGAGCGTTATCCACGGGAGGTGACCGGCCTCATTGCGCGACAGATCGAGCGCTTCGCACCAGGTTTTCGCGATACCATCCTGGCCACCCGCGCGACGAGCCCGGCTGACCTGGAGCGCTGGAACCCCAACCTCGTGGGTGGCGATATCGCCGGTGGCGCCATGACCGGGCTGCAGACCGTGCTGCGCCCGCGCCTTTCCGCGCACCCGCACCGGCTCGCGCCGGGAGTATTCATGGCATCGGGGTCCACCGCACCTGGGGCCGGCGTCCATGGCATGCCCGGGTGGTGGGCCGCTGAAAGTGCGGCTACGCCTTAATGGGCGCGTGGCGTTCGCAGTAGAGGAATACCGCACCGATCATCCACAGCGTCACCGCGGCAAGATATCCGGGGGTGGTCGTGGTCTGCGGCTCGATACTATTGCCGGGAATGAGGCCGGTGACTAATGGCTCCAGCACGAAACCGAGCACGGCGACGTAATCTAGCCAGCCCAACCTGTGGGAAAATGCCCCCGCCACGCCGAAAAGTGGCCCGGCGATAAGGGCAAAGAGGAACCACGCGCCATTAGCTAAAAACGCCGTCTGCCAGTCGTAGATACCAAAGGCGGAAAGCAGCCCGTAGTGCACCGCCAACATGAGCAGGAGTATGCCGGCTCCTGCGAAAAAGGCCGTGGTCCACCGGTGGGCGCACGCCTTGCCCATAAGGTAGGCAAATAGCGCCCACACCATGCCAGAGCCCAGCACTGGGCCAAGGTAATTGCGTAAGGACAGGCGCGCGGGTGCGGTGCCTTCGATCAGGGCGGGATCAGAAAACGCGATATGAACGGCGGCATAGGCCACCGAGACGGCTAAGCCGGCCAAGAGAACGTACTGGGACCGGTGCCGCGGCGGTGCGGGCGAACGACTGGTCATGGTGTGCTCCTTGAGATGAGGATCCCGCCATGTCCGGGGCACGGACTGGTGAGGGGCTGCAATAACCCTAACCTAGTGAAGGTGACAATCTCACATTAAAAACTGAAAGTGACCCCATTGACAACGGCTTATGGTACCAATAGGTTATAACATAGTGCTGCGCTGGGATATCGGCGCGTTTATGGGACGGTGCCTGCCTACACAACAGAAAAGTGAACGAAATATGCAGACACAGACGAAGGGCCGCGTAGAAGGCCTGTACATCGACGAGAACGTCGAGCTGCGCGCTGGTGCGCTGAACTTTGGCGGGCGCATTGAAGACATCTCGTTTGGTGATGTCCCCGCAGCGCACGCGGCCTGGCAATCCGGTGACCCAAACGTTTTGCTGTGGGTCCCAGGTTTTGTGGACTTGCACAATCACGGCGGCAATGGGGGAAGCTTTCCCAATGGTGATTATGACCAGTGCCGCGCCGCCGCGCGATTTCATCGCGCCCACGGCACCACCACGCTGATAGCCAGCATGGTTTCTGGAACGCAAGCGGAGCTGTGCGTGCGGGCGGAGCTGCTTGCCACGCTGGCAGAAGAAGGGGACATCGCCGGCATCCACATGGAAGGTCCATTCATCGCCGCGGCCAAGTGTGGCGCGCAGGATCCATCGCGCATCGTGCCGGGAGACCCAGACTTTTTCCGCGCGGTGATCGATGCCGCCCGCGGCCACCTGCGGTCCATTACCTTCGCCCCAGAAACCCCGGCCGCTGCAGAGCTCCTTGAGGTCTGCGCCGAGCACGATATTATCGCCAGCCTGGGCCATACCGAAGCCGATTATGAGACCACGCTGCGGGTGATGGAGCAGGCACAAGACTTGGGCGTTACCGTGACCGGCACCCACCTTTTCAACGCCATGCCGCCCATCCACCACCGCAACCCTGGCACGGTGGCCGCCCTACTCACCGGCTCGAAGGCCGGCGATGCGGGGGTAGAGCTTATTGCCGATGGCGTGCATCTTGCCGATGGCACCGTAGACATGGCCTATAACCGCCGCGCCTTTGCCGTCACCGATGCAATGGCCGCTGCCGGCATGGCCGATGGCTCCTATGAGCTGGGCTCCCTGCCCGTTACCGTGACCGATGGCGTGGCGCGGGTGGACAGTGGCGCCATCGCCGGTGGAACCTCCACCTTGGCGCAGCAATTTGCGCGTTTTGCCGCGCGCCACGGCGCAGAGGAGGCGGTTCGGTTTACCTCCACCACGGCCGCGGACGTACTGGGGGATAAGGACATAGGGCGTTTGGCTCCCGGCAAGCGCGCCAACCTCGTGGGCCTGAATGCGCACTTCGAGCCCATGCGCGTCATCGCTGATGGCATTGACATCACCGCCGCGACAGATACTGATTCACGTTAGGAAATACTGCATGGACATCCTCATTCGTTCCACACCAGCAGAGGTGGCTATTGCCGCCGCCGATATCTTCGTCCGCTATGCCAACGCCGGGGCCACCTTGGGCCTGGCCACGGGTTCTACTCCGGTAGCGATGTATCAAGAACTCACCGCCCGCTACGAGCGCCAAGAGGTGAGTTTCGCTCGCAGCCGAGCCTTCCTCCTCGATGAATACGTGGGGCTGGCTCGCTCCCATGAGCAGTCGTATTACTCCACCATCCGCCGCGTATTTACCAGTCACGTCGACTTCATCGATGAGTTAGTGCAGAGCCCCGAGGGCGATGCCGCGGACTCGGACCGCGCCGCAGCCGCCTATGACCAGGCCATTCGCCATGCTGGCGGCATCGATATCCAGCTGCTGGGCATCGGTGGCAATGGGCACATCGGCTTTAATGAGCCCTCCAGCTCCTTGCAATCGCGCACGCGCCTGGAAACGCTGCACCCGCGGACGGTGCAGGATAATGCCCGCTTCTTCGAGAACACGGACAGTGTTCCTCGCTATGCGCTGACCCAGGGGCTCGGCACCATCAGCGAGGCCCGTCACCTATTGCTGCTGGCCACTGGGACCGAAAAATCCAGCGCGGTCCGCGACATGGTGGAGGGCCCGCTGTCCGCGCACTGCCCGGCCTCGGTCCTCCAGCTACACCCACGGGCCACGGTGATTCTCGATGAAGACGCGGCTTCCCAGTTGGAAGATTACGAGTACTACCGCTTTGTGGATGAGCACCGTCCGCACTGAAGCCCTCTTTTACCTCTTTACACCTTTGAAAGGACTCCTCTCGTGAAACTCAATATTATGGGGCCGCTGCAGCGGCTCGGAAAGGCGCTGATGGGCGCCGTGGCAGTACTGCCTGTCGCGGCGATCCTCGGCGGCGTTGGCTACTGGATAGCCAGCGTTGCCGGCCAGGATAACGTTGTCGCGCAGCTGCTGGTCAGCTCCGGCGGTGCCGTGCTGGATAATCTGGGCTGGATCTTCGCCGTTGCCATCGCCTTTGGCCTGGCCAAAGACTCCAATGGTGCCTCCGCACTGTCCGGTTTCCTGGCGTATGCCACCTTCATGAAGCTCTTGGGCCCCGACGCGGTGGCCGGCTATCGCGGCATCGAAGATCCCGAGGCTCTTACGGGCGACGAAGCCGTCGAATGGGCGGCTGAAGGTTGGAATGCAGTCGGTGACGGCAACGTTCTTTTCGGCATCCTTGCAGGCATCATGGCGGCGATGGTCTATAACCGCTTCCATGGCACTAAGCTGCCGGACTTCCTGGCCTTCTTCTCTGGCCGCCGCCTCGTCCCCATCCTCACTGCGCTTTTCGCCATCGTGGTTTCCGCCATCCTCTACTTCGTATGGCCCTTCATTTACCACGCGCTCTTCAACTTCGGTACCTCCATCCAGGGCCTCGGTGCTGCGGGTGCGGGCATCTACGGCGTGGCCAACCGCCTGCTCATTCCGACGGGTCTGCACCACGCACTGAACTCCGTGTTCTGGTTCGACGTTATTGGTATTAACGACATCGGTAACTTCCAATCCGGCCAATCCACTATCGACGCGGCCGCCGCGGCTACCTCCGCCGCAGAGTGCCCTGGTATTTGGGAAAACGGACAATGCACCGTGGACGGAGTGGTTGGACGCTACCAGGCCGGATTCTTCCCAATCATGATGTTCGGCCTGCCAGGTGCCGCCCTGGCCATGTACCTGCGCGCGGATAAGGGCCGCCGCAAGGTCATCGGCTCCCTCATGGCCGCCGGCGCCCTAGCCTCCTTCTTCACCGGCGTGACCGAGCCGCTGGAATTCTCCTTTATGTTCGTCGCCCCGCTGCTTTATGTGGTGCACGCGCTGCTGACGGGCCTGTCGGTCTTTATCGCCTCCGCGATGGAATGGACCGCGGGATTCGGCTTCTCCGCAGGTTTTGTGGATATGTTGTTGTCCTCGCAAAACCCGCTGGCCAATAAGTGGTACATGCTCCTAATTATGGGCGTTATCTTCTTCGCCCTGTATTTCGTTATCTTCTACTACCTCATCGGCTGGTTTAACCTGAAGACCCCAGGCCGCGGCGATGAAGAGGACGCCCCTGAAGACGACGATGCCGCCACGGGCGATGACAAGACTGCCGCGTCCGCCTCCCGCATCATCGAGGGTCTCGGCGGCAAGGACAATATCGATTCCTTGGATTACTGCACCACCCGCCTGCGCGTGGGTGTAAAGGATCGCGCGCTTGTCGATGACCCCACTATCAAGCGCGCCGGGATTTCCGGCGTCATCCACCCTTCCGAAAAGAACGTGCAGGTCATCGTGGGCCCCTCCGTGCAGTTCATGTTTGATGAGGTCAACCACCAACTGCGCACCGGCTCCGCCTCGGTAGCTACGAAGTCGGCGAAGCCCAGCGAAGAGGCTCGCCCGGCGGAGAAGATCGGCACCGATATTCAGCTCCACGCCCCGTTCGAGGGAACCGTCGTGCCGCTTTCTGAGGTCCCCGATGAGTCCTTTGCTCAGGGCATGGTGGGCGAAGGCTTTGCCGTTATTCCTACCGTGATCGATGCCTTCGATGTCTGTGCCCCAGTAGATGGCACCATCACCATGGTCTTCAAGACCGGCCATGCCTTCGGCATGCGGACCGAAGAAGGCCTCGACCTGCTCATTCACATCGGTATCGATACCGTTGAATTGAACGGGGAGGGCTTTACCAAGCTCGCGGCCAAGGGCGATGTTGTCCGCGCCGGGACCCCCATCATCGCGGTGGAGTCCGAGAAGCTGCGCGAGCGCGGCATCAACCTGATTACCCCGGTGGTCTGCCCCACGGTAAAGCAGATCGCTGGAGTAGATATCGAACACGAGGGCCGCGCTGACCAGAGTGTCTCTGTTGCCCGTGTGCGCCCGGCTGAACACTAAGGCCTAAGCACGGAAACCCTCGCGGTCACCTTGCGGTGGCGGCGAGGGTTTCTTTTTGGCGGCGGTCTAGCGCCAGCCCATGGTCATGAGCAAACCAATGAGGGCGAGGCCGAAACCAATCCCGTAGTTCCAACCGCCGAGCTCCGCCATGAAGGGGATGGATTCACCGGCGAGATAATTGACCACGAGCCACAGCAGGCCAATGACCATCAGGCCAAGCATGATGGCCACGTACCACTTCGGGGTGCCTTCAGAGTTGATTTTGACCGGGGTGCGATTCGCCCCGGCAGAGCTCGATACCTGGGTGGCAGAGCTCTGGGTGATCTTTGACTTTGGCATAAGAGACCTTCTCTAGACTTCAGTTCTTATCTCAGTGCTTACTGATGAATTACGATACCAGCAGCGGTGGTTACGGCAGTAGCGCCGAGGCTTCGAATTTCCAGATGCGAACCTCCACGTCCTGATCCTTGCGGATGGTATCGCCAGGATTGATGGATGCCCAACCGATCTTATTGCTATCGACCAAGGCGCCGGTAGGAATTGGCTCGCCCACGCGCAGCTGGCCATTCCAGCCCGCCTGGCGCAGGGCATTCTCGGCTTGTCCTTGATTCTTGTGCATGACCTCGGGTGCCTTCATGAGCATCCCATTGGATACCTCAATGGTGACGGTCTGGCCCTTTTCCAGCTGTGCGCCCTGGTTGGACACGTTCAGCACGGTGCCTTCCGGCTCTAAGGAATCGACTTCGCGGACATTGACGTCGAAGTCACTGGCTTCGAGGCGGCTGCGCGCATCCTCCTCGTTCAAGCCGGAGACATCAGGAACGCGCTTCTTTTCGATGCCCTTAGACACCGTCACCCGGACCTTCGAGCCCTTGGACAATTGCGTACCACCCGCGGGGTTTTGCTGGATTACCTCGCCGGCGGGGGCGTCATCGTTGCGCTCGGAAATATCCGAGTTCAGCTCCAAGCCTGCCTCTTCCAAGACCTGCGCGGCCTGATCCAAGTTCATGCCGGTGATATCCGGGACATCGATGATCTCCTTGCCGGAAGAAACGGTCAAGGTCACCGAGGCGTTCTTCTGCAATTCCGAACCCGGGGCCGGATTGATGCGAATCGCATTATTGCGATCGATATCGGGGTTAGCTTCCTCGTTCACGGTGACGAGAAGTCCCAAGTCCTCGAGCTCTTTGACCACTTCATTGCGCGGGCGGTTTTCTACCTCCGGCACGATGACACTATTGTGCTCCGCTACCTCGGTTTGGTTACGGCCATCCCTATTCTTTTCATCGTCGCTGCTCCAGAAATCCCAGGCAAAATAGCCCAAAATGGCGACCAACAGCGCGACGAGGAGCAGCGCGAGCCACTTCATCCAGCCGCCGCCTTCATCTTCTTCGGGTGCTCCGGTAGGACGCGTCGATTCGATCGGTGCCCGGTGGGATGTAGCAGTAGCGGTGGCCGGCGCGGGCATCGCCGTTGTGGCATCGTCCTCGTTGACGTGCATGCGGGCGGCCTCGGTGACCTGGCCCGTGCGCAGACGATCCAAATCGCCGGCCATCTCCCACGCAGACTGGTAGCGGTCCGCGGGGTGCTTGGCCATCGCGGTCAGTACCACTGCATCGATATTGACCCGCTGGGTGGGGGTCAACGAGGGGTCATCGATAAGCTCCGAAGGCGGGGTCGGTTCCTCCTGCACATGCTGGTAAGCCACGGCAAAGGGGGTTTCGCCTTCGAATGGGGTGCGGCCGGTGAGCACCTCGTACATGACACAGCCCAGCGCATAGACATCAGAACGCGCATCGGCGTTCTTGCCGCGCGCCTGCTCCGGGGAAAGGTACTGGGCGGTACCGATAACGGCAGAAGTTTGGGTCATCGCCGAGGTCGAATCATCCAATGCACGGGCGATGCCAAAGTCCATCACCTTCACCTGGCCGGTATTGGTGAGCATGATATTCGCCGGCTTGATATCGCGGTGAATGATTCCCGCCTCATGGGATGCCTGCAAGGCCTCCGCGACCGGCTTGAGGATCTCCGCCGCCTCTTGGGCAGGCAGCGGGCCATCTTCGCGAATAATATCGCGCAGCGTGGCCCCGTTGACCTTCTCCATGACAATATACGGGATGGTCATGCCGTCCATCTCGGTCTCGCCGGTGTCATAGACCGCGACGATATTGGGATGGTTGAGCCTGCCCGAGTTCTGCGCCTCGCGGTAGAAGCGCTCGCGGAAGTTGATATCGCGAGCCATCTCCGTGCGCAGCATTTTTACCGCAACTTGCCGGCCTAAAGTGGTGTCCTCTGCGGCAAATACCTCGGACATGCCGCCGGAGCCGATGATCTCACCGAGCCGGTACCGGTCATTGACCATGGCTTAGTCACCATCCTGTCTTAATAGGTCAGATAAATCCCCAGGGAGTTCATCGGGCTGTGAGTTTACTGTGTTTTTCTGCTCAGGTGTATTTTCGACGTGCGTCTCCTGCGGCTGGCGCTGCTGGGGCTGACGCTGCTGCGTCGGGGTATTCGGGGCCTGCTGGTTTCGCGTCGGGGCCTGCTGGTTCGGGGTCTGCGGCTGCCGGTGATTATCGCGCGGCGCCTGGTTGCCCTCCCGATCCGTGGGCTCCGTCTCCGTTACCGTCACTTCCTGCGGCGTCTCATTAGTATCTTCTTCCTCTAGGGTTTCTACCTGCGTGGTCGTGGGATCCCGGTATTCGGTAACCACGGAAGTTTCCTGGGTAGACGAAGGCTCGCTGTCGCCGCCCTCGCTACTCATGAGGTTCATGATGGCGTAGCCGGCCGCGGCAAGCAGGGCGATGGCCGCGACGATACCCAGGCCTTTAAGGAAAGACTTCCCGCCCTTCGAATCATTGTCCGGGGCTGGTGCTGACTTGCGCTGTGGAGCTGGCGTCCCCGTGGCCGTCCCCGCCGCCGGATGAATGGTGGTGGGCTGGGCGACATCGGCAAGCATCTCCGTCGATGCCGAGGGCGAAGGCTCTGGGGCCTGCTGGTGGGGCGGAATGGACTTGGGCTGCGGCGGGCGCTTGCCCAGGCGCACATCGGATACCGCGACCGTGAACTCATTGCCATCGGCATAGCGGGTATTGGGATCCTTGCGCAGCGCAATACGAATGAGCTCGCGCGCCGGGGCGCTAATCGTGGTCGACAGCGGTTCAGGCTCTTGGTTGATGTGGGCAAGGGCGATGGACACGGAGGAATCGCCCGAAAAGGGTCGCTTACCGCCGAGCATCTCGTAACCTACGACGCCGAGCGAATAGATATCCGAGGCAGGGGTGACCTCCTTGCCCTGCGCTTGCTCAGGCGAAACGTACTGGGCGGTGCCCACCACCATGCCGGTGCGCGTGAGCGGTACCGAGGCAGCCGCCTTGGCGATGCCAAAGTCCGTAATCTTTACCTGCCCATTTTGGGTAATCATCAGGTTGCCGGGCTTAATATCGCGGTGCACCAATCCCATCCGGTGGATAATGGATAGGCCGTGACCCGCCTGCTCGAGCACGTCCAGCGCGAGTTCTTCCTGCAAGGTATTCTCGCGCGCGAGCAGGTCCGCGAGGGATTCTCCCCGCACGTATTCCAAGGCCATGAAGCAGAATTTGCGGCCATTATCTTCCAGCTCGCGGTAGTCATACGTGGCCACCACGTTATCGGACTGGATAGATTCGGCCGATTCCGCTTCATTGCGGAAGCGGGAGAGGAATTCCTGGTTATCGGAAAATTCCGGCCGCAAAACCTTGATGGCTACTTCGCGGTCATTGCGAGTGTCATCGGCAAGCCACACCGTGGACATGCCACCGTGGCCAATGATCCACTGCAGCTCGTAGTCGCTGCCGATGAGGTCCTGGAGATGGTCCTTATTTTCGGTATTCTTCATTACTGCTCCCCCTGGTATGCGCTCAAGATGGCACGACCAATTGGGCCAGAGACTCTGCCGCCCGTTGCGGATTCGCCCAGGTTACCGCCGTTCTTGACGACGACCCCGACGGCAATATCGCGGTCCGGATCAAAGGCCACGTACCACACGTGCGGAGCTAAGCCTTCGCCGTGCTCGGCGGTACCGGTTTTAGACGCGAAGCCATTGCCGTCGTAGCCCCACGAAGAACGCTCGGAGGCAAACATCAAATCCTGAATGGTCGATGCGGTCTCTTCCGTGACGGCCTCGCCGCCCTTCTTGGGCTTGGTGGTGCGGATGTCCTTCATCTGGGCATCGGTAATGCGATTGACTAGATAAGGCTCCATGCGCGTGCCTTTATTAGCCACGGTGCCGGCCATGACTGCCGCTTGCAACGCGGACATAGTGACATCGCGCTGGCCGATGGCCGATTGCGCCGTCGCCGCACCATCCGGCAGGTCACCCAAGGTACCCCCGGAAGAAGAGACTCCCAGATCGTATTTCTCACCAATGCCGAAAGCATCCGCGTATTTGCGCAGCTCATCCGCGCCAATCTGCTCAGACATCTGCACAAATGCGGTATTGCACGACAGCGCGAACGCGGTCTGCAGGGTGACGGAATCTTGGCCGTTGCACTTTTCATTGCCGTAGTTCGTCAGCTCCGTGACGGCATCCGGCAGGGTAATCACGTTGGCACCGGTCAGGCTCGACGAGGGATTGAATCCATTATTCAACCCGGCCGCAGTCGTAATGATCTTGAAAATAGATCCCGGTGGCAAGGTATCCGCCGCTGCGTGGTTGACCAGCGGCTGGCCCGCTTGCTCCTGCAAACCCGTCCACGCCTCATCGGCGGACTCGCCGACCAGTGAATTCGGGTTAAAGCCCGGGTTGGAGGCCATGGCCAGAATCTTGCCCGTCGATGGCTGGATGGCAACCGCCGAACCTTCGTATCCCGGACCCGCCAACTGGTCATACGCGGCCTGTTGCAATGCTGGGTCTATGGTGACCTCTACATTGGCGCCCTGGGTGGGCTTATTCGCGATGGTATCCAGCCAGTGCTGCTTGAACAGGGAATCATCCGTGCCATTGAGAATGTCATTTTGCGAAGATTCCAATTCCGAAGCGCCGAATTGGCTGGACAAGTATCCGGTGATATTGCCAAAAGCAGGCGAATCGATGGGATAAGACCGGGAGTAGGTCTCATCCGGGTTTTCCGTGGATTGCGCCAGCACCGTATTGCCGGAATAGATCTGGCCGCGCGGGGTGGTCTGCAGCTCAATGAACCCGCGCGAGTTCTTAGCATTATGCGCGTATTTATCGTCCGAAAATGCCTGAATCACCGTCAGGTTCACCAACAGGATTGCGGTCAAGACGATGGCAAATAGGGACACTAGGCGGATGGATTTGTTCATCGGTAAGCCTCCTGAACCGACGGGAACATGGAGGTGTCACTCGGAGCGTTGCTCGAGTTCTCCTGCATGGGTCGGCGTGCCGCGTTAGAGATCCGCAGCAAAATCGCCAACAGTACATAGTTAGCCATGAGAGAGGAACCACCGGCGGACATGAAAGGAGTGGTCAAGCCGGTCATCGGCAGCAGGGCGGAAATGCCACCGGTGACGACGAAGACCTGTACCGCCAAAGTAAGAGAAAGGCCTGAAGCGACCAGTTTGCCGTACGTATCGCGGGTACGCAACGCGGTATTGAATCCGCGGGTCACCAACATGCCAAAGAGGACCAAAACGGCAGCTAGGCCAATCAGGCCCAATTCCTCGCCGATGGCGGCGAGGATGAAGTCAGAGTGTGCCACCGGCACCAATTCAGGGTGTCCTTGGCCCAAGCCGCTGCCGGAAATACCGCCAGAGGACATACCAAAAAGGGACTGGGCCAATTGGTAGCCGGTGTTGTCGTAGTTAGCCAGCGGGTCCATGAAGTTGGAAAAACGCTGCTGGATTTTTTCGGATACCTGGTAAATGCCAAAGCCACCGATACCGACGAGGACGAGGCCAATAAATAGCCAACTAACCCGGCCGGTAGCCATAAATAGCATGCCCAGCACCGTGCTAAAGAGCAGCAATGCCGGACCGAAGTCATTGGAAATGCCCATGATGATAATGGCGATGGCCCACACGATGAGAATGGGGGCGAGGTCGCGCAAGCGGGGCAGGGAAATTCCCAAGAAACGATAGCCAGCCACGGTAAAAAGGGATCGCTTCTGCGTTAGCAGCATGGCAAAGAATAAGATCAGCATGATCTTGGAGAACTCACCCGGCTGGATGGAAAATGGCCCGAAGTTCAGCCAAATGCGCGCCTCAACGCCATCAGGTTGTGGCCACACCAATGGCAGCGCCAACAGTACGAGGCCGGCTGCGCCTAAGATATAGGAGTAGCGGGTGAGTGAGCGATGGTCCTTGACAACCGCCAGGACCAGCACAAAGAGCACCAATCCAACGACGGTCCACATGACCTGACGGACCGCGAGACCCCGATCATTGACCAAATCCAAGCGGGCCAAAACGATAAGCCCAATGCCATTAAGGATGGCCACGATAGGCAACATGATCTGGTCCGCGTAGGGCGCCAAGAAGCACATTGCCAAGTGGGCAATGGTAAAGACACCAATGAATCCACCGATGAGGTAGATCAAGTCCGTCGTAAGCGCATTATCTTGCGACAGCTCCAAACTTACCAAGGTAATGGCAAAGACAGCCGCGGCGAGAATAAGGAGGCCGAGTTCGATTCTTCGGCTAAAAAACTTCTGCATCAGCTACACCTCCCTACAAGTGACCCCAGGTTTGTTTTCCTTGGTGTCTTTATTATCTTTTTGGCTCGGTGCAGTGATACATGGCTTGAGTGCCTTTTCACCCAGGTCATTAATCTGATCCTGAACCTTGCTCAGATCACCGGCGGAAATGTGGTTGACCGCGCCGCGCTCAGACTCGGGCAGGTCAGAGACCTTCAACGGGGTGAAGTCTCCCTTGCACTTCTGTGCAGAAAACAGCAAGGAGTTCTTGTCATTGATGCACACGTATTGGTGCGTGGAGCTTAAATCCTTGCCAAATACGGAATAATCCGCGCCCTTCAGGATGGTGATTTCCTGGGCATCGTTGGTCTCGGCGTAGTAGTTATTGGACAAAAAGTTCTTTACCCACAGCCCTGCGCCGATAACGAGCGCCAAGATGATGATGAGCGCGATGAGGACCTTCCACCCGACTTTTCGTCGAGAAGGCTCGTCCTCTGCCTCTTCTTCATCGGAGTCCTTGGCCGCATTGTCTTCATCGGCCATGACGGCCGGCGGAATTACCTGGGGTTTACGGGTGAGTTTGGCGGCGCGTGACGCAGATGAATCCGGGTGAGTGGGCTCTTCTACCGAACCCGCCAGCGCACCGACGCGGAAAGGCTCGTGGGTGGCGGGCTTTTCTTCCGTAACCTCGCCGATGACGACCGTGACATTGTCTGGTCCGCCCGAACGTATGGCGAGATCCACGAGGGTGGAGCCCGCCTGTTCGATGCTTCCTTGGCCAAGGGCAGTCTCAATCGTGGAAGCCGTAACCGGGTCAGACAGTCCATCCGAGCACAGCAGAATGCGGTCTCCCGCCTTGGCTTCGAATGTAAAGAGTGTCGGCTCCACCGCACGCCCGGTATAGGCCTTCAAGATGAGGGACTTTTGTGGGTGGGAAGAAACATCTTCTGCAGCCAGCTCGCCCTTATCCACCAAGGACTGCACATAGGTATCATCCTTGGTGATTTGCTCGAGCTTGCCATCGCGCAGCAAATAAGCGCGCGAATCGCCCACATGGCAGACACCAAAGGTGGTGCCATTGAACAGCATCGTGGACAGCGTCGTGCCCATGCCCTCGGTCTCCGGGTGGGCGGTGACGTGCTCGCTGATGGCCTCATTGGCGTCATCGGCAGCAGCCGCAAGGAGCGCCTCCGTGTCCTCCTTACCCGGATCCTGATCCAGGATTTCGAGGTGGTTGACCATGAGTTGGGAGGCGACCTCACCCGCGGCATGCCCGCCCATGCCATCGGCCAAAATCAGCAGGTGAGACCCGGCGTATCCGGAGTCCTCATTATTTCCGCGGATAAGCCCGCGGTCCGACTTGGCAAAAAAGTTTAGCTTCAGTGTCATGCGTTCAACCTCACGGTAGTGCGGCCTAGCTTAATTTCGGAGTTCGCGCCGACTACCTCAGGTTGGTCGATGCGCACACCATTGACGAGGGTTCCGTTGCGAGATTCCAAATCTTCCACTACCCACTCGCTGCCGCGGCGAAATAGGCGTGCATGATGGCCGGAAGAATAATCATCCCCAGTGACAAAATCACAGTCAGCGGCGCGGCCCAAGGTGCATTCCTCGAGCGTGCCCAAATTCATGTGGGATCCCTGCAAGGGGCCCTCCACAATAGAAAGCTGCTTCACCGCAGCGTGACTGCGCGGGGACGCACCCATTTTTGACGGCTGTGGCATAGCACCTGCGGATTTATTGGTATCCCGCCGCATGGCATTCAAGGCCACCAGGACAAATACCCACAAAAGAGCCAATAAGCCGATGCGAAGCGCCAGCATGATGACTGCATCCATGGCGGCCTCCCTTCCTCAGTGTGAATTAGTAACTATGCGAATCAAGGCCCGTAATGCGGACCTCGACGTGGGAATGGCCCATGGTGATCACATCGCCATCGGCAAGCAGCCAGTTATCAATGGGAGTGTCATTGACCGTGGTGCCATTGGTGGACTGCAAATCCACCAACACGGCATCTTCGCCGTTCCACGTGATTTCCGCGTGCTGGCGGGACACGCCCGTATCCGGCAGGCGCAAATCCGCATCATTGCTGCGGCCAATAATATTTGACCCTTCCTGCACGTGGTAGACGCGGGAAGAGCCATCCTGCAACATCAAATTGACTGCGGGGCCCTGCGTTTGCGGCGCGGGTTGGTCATCTTGCGCAATGAAAGCGGTAGTAGCTGCGTCATCCGCATTATTTTCGTGCGGGTTGGTCATCTGGTCCTCCTGACCATCAAAGTCGTGGAAAATCGCCTCGAAACCGGTCTCTTCTGTGGGCTCGTGATCTATAAACGAGGACACACGAAGCTGGCCCGTGCGCAGGCCCGATTCCTCCGCAATCCGCACAATGACGGGACCAGCGAGGGACCATCCGTTATTGCGGATAAAGCGAGATAATTGGTCTGCGCAATCGGCAGGCAAATCGGGGTCTTGCGACAAGTTCTCCAAATCCTTGGAGGAGACACCTACAGTCATGACATTGGGACTATAGAGCTTGTCATCGTCCCCGTGGCCGAGATTGTCCTGGGCTTCTTGCTTCAAAAGCTCATCAATCTCTGCAGGAACGACCTTGCCGCCGAAGACAAAAGCCATGCCGTTATCAAGGCCGCGTTGCATAGCGGAATCGAGCTTCGCCAGCCTTTCTAAAAACGCCACGAATTTTGCTCCTTTCCGCTATACAGCGATCAGTAGTGATCAGTAGTAGCCATTATAGTTTGTACACCCCTTTCAAACGTAGACGGCGGCGCGAAAGTTCCTAGATTTTCGCCTTTAAATGCGCAAAATAATCCGCTTTTCCTGCTGATTTGTAATTGCATGTGCTTCCTGTGCTATCTTTATCTAGTCGCACTGACAATCACACCCTGCCCGGGTGGCGGAATTGGCAGACGCGCTGGCTTCAGGTGCCAGTGTTCGATAAGGACGTGCGGGTTCAAGTCCCGCCCCGGGCACAATGAGCAGTTGAACAAACTGCACCACCGGAAGTAACAAACTCGAAAGGGTATGTTACCTCCGGTTTCTTTCATTTTTCAATCTTTGAGGTGCGAAGATTGCACGCGTGGGGATTGAGGGTGTGAATCCCACTGTCGTGGGTTTGATGAGGTAGTCGATGTTGCGGAAGCTTTGGCATCGGCGTGCGTTGTGCTCCGTACGTTGTTTCAAAAACGGGTTTCATCAAACGGAACAAAACCTGGGACACTTCATATCCCACCCCAGGCCTAATGACTTGGGTGCAGCGGCAACGCTCATCCGATTTAGGCAGAGTCGTTGCAGGATCCAGTGGGTCACCTGGTCCGTGGTCTTTGAATTGTCGGGCGCGCAGGCAAGGCCAGCACGGAAGATCTTCTGCAAGCAACGCTTGTTGGTGCACCGGTAGCGTGGAAGGCGCACATGAAGTTGTTGGGTGGCCGACGATGGGCAGATCGACCAGGCTGCGGATGACGTGGTCGCGGAATACTCCAGGCTGCCCGCAGGTAGGGCATTCATTGATCGGCTCGACGGGTTCGGCTTCAATAACAGTGACGTCACCGTTTTCTGTGGCACCGGTGATAGTAGTTCCTAGTTTTGCGGTGCGGCAGATGGTATCGACGATGACATTTCCGTTAGGCTGCACAGTAGGTCCTTAGTTTTGTACGGATGGATTAGATACCTTTTTCCTACAAAGCCAAGGACCCCAATATCTTGTGCCACGCCCGAACCCCCGGCGAACTAATCAATGCACTCTAAAACCGGAAGAGCCCTTTTAGTACTACTGGTGGATTTCGGTTTTGGTGGGGATTAACGCCGCCGGCTTCGGTTTTTCCGTTGAGGAGGTCGTTGACTACTTCCCGATGGTGAAATGGGTCGATGGTGAGGTAGAGAGGAACCAGTCACCTGGAAGAGATCGATCCAGTCGTTGGTGTGCAATCTGGGAGGTAGGGTCGCGGGGTCGATTCCTCGCGAGCGCAACCATGATTGTGTTTCTGAACGTGATGAAAACAACCCTGCCCTTCGGAGAATTTCCCCTATCCCGCGTCCCCGGGCAGTGAAAACGGTGTGCACCATCGCCTGAAAGGCTTTGCGCTGCTCTATCGGAATCTTCGGGTCACCCACCCGGCGGATCACTAAGATCCCCCCGTCAACGTTTGGCTGTGGCCGGAAAGCAGGCCTTGGTACCCGAGAACCCAGGTGAAATGTGAACCATGGGGACCACTGAGCCGTCATCATCGTGCTTGCGCCTACCCCGGCCCGGCGGCGAGCGACTTCCCACTGCATGAGGAGTACAGCGTCAGTCCATGCTGGCGCATGCAGCAACTTTCGAAGAATGGCAGTGGTGAGGTGAAAGGGAATGTTTCCCACAATGACGCAGGGAGTGGCGGGTAACCGGAAGTTAAGGAAATCATCATGGACCACTTCGACCGCCGCCGAGGAGGTTTCTTGTGTGATTTTGGCAGCTAGTTTTGCGTCCACTTCAACTGCCGTTATCGCCCTCCCCAAGTGGGCCATCGGGTGAGTGAGGGCACCGCTTCCTGGTCCGATCTCAATGATGGGGCCGGAGGTTTGTTTCACAAGGTCGATGATGGAGTTGATGATCTTGTGGTTGGTGAGAAAATTTTGGCCATGCTCGTGACGGCCGTGTCCGTATGCAGACATCAGGTGTGCTCCTTGGATTTGAAAGGGAGCCGGGCATGACAAATAGCCGCCCGGCTAAAGGACCGGAGCGGTTTTTAACCTACGGGGTAGGAAACCGCCTTAGCGGTTGGTGCGCAACCGCAAGAAAGCGGTACCTGAAATCAACATGGGTCTAATTATATCCATTTAAATTCGCGGGTGATATGAAGGGCCCAGGTTTTGTTCCGTTTGAGTAGATGTGAAAATCTTCGAACATGCCGAAGAAGTTTGATCAGGAGGCGAAGGACCGTGTGGTCCGCCTCGTGGAAGCTCGCATTCTGGCGGAGAATATTTCGATGCAGAAAGCCTGCAAGATCGTGGCACCAAAGCTGGGCTTTCGTGGCACACAGCGAGGCAATGGACGCAGGCCGCTCGACGTGAAGGACGCGTTAGTGAACGGTTGTCTGAGGGAACCAGGGGGAGTCGCCTGCGGAGCGCACGACGCGGTTTTCGACGAGGTCTGCGACGTGGTGGAGGAATTGGGTGACGGATTCGGTGGTGAAGTGCGCCAGCGTGATGTTGTTGACTTCCATGCCAAGGCGAACGGCTGACAGCGGCTTGGTGGCCATGTTTTCACTCCTAGAGGTGGTGTTCGGGTCGTTTCTGCCCAACACCTTACGGGCCGGGTGTGCACTTTCTGACCGTGTTTCCACCTGGGGGTTTCGTTTCGCGCAGACTCGTTTACTTAGTATCGTCCACCTCACGGATAGCCCTGTAGATGGTTTGCCGGGAGACGTTGAAGGACCTGGCGACTGACTTCACTGACTGGCCGTTCTCGACCAATAGCGCAGCCTGTTGCTTCTGCTCTTTACTGAGCTTCGGCTTCGGGCCCGCAACTCGTCCCTGTGCTCGGGCATGGGCGACACCCTCGCGAGTGCGCTGAATAAGGAGGTCACGCTCCCACTCAGCTAGAGAAGCCATGATGTTGACCACGACCTTATCTGCAGGACGGGATGTGTCCAGAGCAGGATCAAGGACCCGGACATTGATGTCCCGGTCAGCTAGGTCGGAGATGGTAGTGACGGTTTCGACCATGTTGCGGCCCAGCCGGTCTAGCCGGGTCACGACCAAGGTATCGGCCGGCCTCATGTAGGCGAGGGCATCATCGAGGCCGGGGCGAGACCACTTGGCACCACTAATGGTGTCGCTGTAGATATGCTTAGGGTCGCAACCAGCGTCGATGAGGGCCTTGCTTTGCGTGTCCAGCGACTGCCCCTGTCGCGAGGTCGAGACGCGCGCATATCCAATCAACATACCTACTCACCTGTCAGTTCTTCCTCGGTCACGCTGAGGTCAGCAGGCAACGCGCCGTCGATGACGTAGGTGCGTAGCAGCTTGTCCAGCAGAGCACGGACCTTGAACTTCGACACCCTTGCTCCGGTGTCTTCCGTGAAGTACGCCGCCGCCAGGCCAAGGTCAATTGATGCCTTTAAGTCATCGAAACGCCCATACTCGTTGATGGTTGCCGCCGTGACCCGGGCGTCGAGTATCCGTCGCAGCTGCGCCATGTCCAGCCCTAGACATTCATGCAGTCGTACCAGCTGTCGGTCGCGCTCGGTGATGCGGTACTCGTTGATGTAGTCGTGCACTGTCTTGCCTGGTTGCAGGGTCACGTCACCTGCTTGGAGGTCGTGCAGCCAACGGTTAGCGTAGCGCTGGTCATCCTGACTCAGGCGGGCGAAGCTGGCATGCAGCTGTTCCAGCAGGTCATCGAGCACATCCTGCGGCACGCCGTCCTGGAGGGCCTTGAGGTACTTCTTGAACTTGCTGTTGAGGTACTCGGCATCAATGCGGTCGGTGTCGATGTGCTTGATGTGCACGTCAATGTCGAAGGGTGCATCCTCAGGCGACTGCTCTGAGTCGTCGCCTGCCTTGCCGAGCTCCTTGTAACGGGTCACCAGCGTGGTGTAGGTGTCCTCGGTAAGTTCCACCACGATAGGCTCCGTCAGGGCATCGAAGTAGTAGGTGTCCTTGTCCGAGGTGAAGCCCTGCACCTGCGCGGCCTGAAGTTCCCGGTACATGCGGTTGAAGGTCTTGGCGAACTCGCCTTGGTCTGCCTCAAGGTCGGGTAGCTGCGAGAAGTCCGGCTGGCCGGTCTTCGGGTCGGTAAACAGCGCCTCGATGGTAGCGAAGCACTCGTTGATGGATGTGAGGTGGTCATCGAGGTGGTCCACGAACAGGCCGAGGGGTCGGTCGCCGGAGTAGAGCTTTACCGCCCGGTCGATGTTGTCCCGCATAGTGTGCGGCCTGCGGTAGTAACGGATGGACCCGAAGGGCTTTTCCGGGCCGAAGATGCGGTTGGTGCGCGAAAAAGCCTGGATGATGGACTCGTACTCGATCACCTTATCCAGATAGAGGGTGTTGAGCCACTTGGAGTCGAAGCCGGTGAGCATCTGGTCCACCACGATGAGCAGGTCGATGTGTTGGCTGCGGTCGTCGAGGAAGGCCTTGGTGTTGTAAGGCTTCTTGTGGGCTAGGCGCTTGGAGACGTCCTTTTTGAACTCATCATGGGTCGGCATGGTGAAGTGCTGGCCGTAGGTGTTGTTGTAGTCGCGGAGAATCTCCAGCAGGCCGTCTTCCTTGAGCAGTTGATTGTCCCCGGTGTTGTCGATGTTGGGGTCAAACAGTGCTGTGACCTTGATGTGAGGGTACTGCTTCTTGAAGATGCGGTAGTACTCCACGGCCTCGGGAATGCTGGAAGTCGCTAGGATGGCATGGAACATGCTGTTGCGGCTGAGCTGCATCCAATGCTCGTTGATGTCGCTGGCGACAGCCTCGCGGTGGTTTGCCTTCTCATACTGGGTCGTTGGCAGGTAGTCCTCGATGCCCTTGGTCACACGCTTATAGGTGCTGTTGCCCTTATCGTCTTTTTCCAGCTCATAGATAGAGGCCATAGGGATCTGCTTCTTGTCCATGAACTTGCTGTAGACTGCCGCCTTCTGCGGGTCTGTCAGCGCTTCCTCTACGGTCTTGGCCTTGGCCGCCTGGAGGGCGACCACGGTGCGCACGTCATGCGTCCTGAAAGTCTCCACCATTTCAGGGTCGAAGCTCAACACGTTTTTATCGCGGATGCCGTCGGCAATTGAGTAGCGGTGTAGCTCATTGCCGAACAGTGTGGCCGTGGTGGAATGCTTCTTCTGGTTTTCGTCATGGATGGGCGTGCCGGTAAAGCCGAAGAACAGCGCGTTCGGCAGGGTGTGCTTGACGGAGGCGAGCATGTCACCGAAGGTGGTGCGGTGCGCCTCATCGACGATGAAGACCACGCGCTTGGAACGGATGAGGTCCAGGTCAGCTGTCTTCATCGTCTCAGGATTGACGCGGCTCATCTTGTGCAGTGAGGTCACGATGAGAGTGGAGCGCTTGTCCTTGAGCAGCGTTGCCAGGTTGGCAGCACTGGAGGTGTCCTCCACCGCGATGCTGTCGCCACCGTAGCTGACGTAGTTCTCCAGCGACTGCGTGCCCAGCTCAACACGGTCAAGCAGGAACACCACCTTGTCGGCGTTGTGGGAGTCAGCGATGAGCTGAGCGGTCTTGAAGCTGGTAATCGTCTTGCCGGAGCCGGTGGTGTGCCAGATGTAGCCGCCCAACTGGTCGCCACTGTCCCAGTCGTGACGGTCCACACGGTCAGCGATACGCGAGGCCGCATAGTACTGGTAGGAACGCATCGCCAGCAAGTTGCCAGAGGCACGGTCTGCGACGGTGTAGAAGCCGATGAGCTGGTGCGCCATCGGAATGGACAGCAGCGCACGTGCCACGTCGTCCCATTGGTTGATCGGCTCGTTGTTGAAGTCTGCCCAGTGGAAGAAGTAGTCCGGGTTGAATTTGCCTGCCCCCGGGTTGGCGAAGTAAATCGTCTCTTCTGGGGTCATGGCGACGAAGATTTGCACCAGGGAGAAGATTCCCTGGTAGACGCCCTCATGGGCGTATTTGGTTATCTGGTTCGCACCTTGGGAGACCGGCGCACCGGAGCGCTTCAGCTCGATGTGGAAGACCGGCATACCGTTGATGAGCAGCATCAAGTCGCCACGTCGGGTGGGCAGCAGCTCATTGGCGGTCTGGAAGCGCGGCTGGACGGCAATCTGGTAGCGCGACTGGCCACCGGCAATCTCTAGGCGGTCGTAGATTTTCAGGCTGATCTCAGAGCCGAAGTTTGCCGCCTGCGGTGCATCTCGGGTAATGGTCACGGTGCGATCGTTGATGAACTCGTTGAGCGCCAGCGGGGTGCGCAGGTTGTTGACCTGCTCGATGATTTGCGCCATCTCGCCTTCGGTGAGCGGCACGTCGCCTAGCAGGTCACGGCCCCGGTTGTTGGCGTAAAGAATGTCCGCCCAGTTGTCGATGAGCTGCTGCTCTGTCGGGAAACGCAGCAGTTCCTTGCTCCAGCCGTGGCGGGTGAGCAGGTCGATGAGCGCAGCCTCGAATTCAGCCTCAGAACGAAATGGTGTGGTCATAACTGCTCCTTAGATGAACATCCGTTGCAGCAGCGCCGCCTTGGCCTGCTTAAGGGACTCGATGTACTTGGCCTCGGTAGCAATGAGCGTGTCCAGCCGTGTAAACACCGCACCGATGGCCTGCTGTTCTTCGAGGGTTGGTGGGAACAAAAAATGCATCTTCGCAAACATCCCGCCCGTAATTTGGTTGATGGTGGCACCCATTGATTTCGCAACTTGAGACTCGAAGAGTTCAGTATCGAATAGGGCGCTCATGAAATGAGGCTGTTTGCTTCGAATACCAGTCATGAATGCACCGATGACCGTCGGCGGAAGTTCCCTCCTCACCAACGCATGCTTTCCGATAAGAGCGCGGGAGCCGTTTCGGACGACCATAATAATGTCGTTTGGCTTGACATTTTGTACGTTCACGACGCCGGAGCGGACATACACACAATCATCAAAGGCAAGCGTAGCGTCTTTCACATTGCTTGACCGAAGTACCAGAGTGCCCCCATTCTTCACAACATCGCCTGGTGAATAGGTCAGCCCACTGAAATATTCAACGTGATCATTCAACGAGCTTTCTTTCCACTCACCGTCGAAGCCATCCAGCCGCAGCTCCGGCACCGTCTGGCCCTCCTGCGGGAACATCCGCTGCATGAGCGCAGTCTTGGCCTGCTGCAGAGCTTGGTGCTTCTTGGTGTGCTGGTTGATGGCATCGTCGAGGTTGGTGAAGATAGCGCCGATGGCCTGCTGTTCTTCGAGAGTGTGCGGAATGGAGATATCTGCGCTGTTGATGGTCTGGCTAGTCAGACTAGGTAACCCGGTTGCAGTATTCTTCGCCATCCAATCGACTTGCAATACTGATGCGTAGAAGAACGCTAGGTCAGTCTCTTGGTTCGGAACAACGTAGAACAACGTGTCAACAGTCCAGAAGGGAGCTTTCAGGATGTATGGCTTGCTGATGGTGCCCTTTCGACCGATGCCTACGGCGTCGGGCCTGACCCCCGGAAAGTGGACACGTCGGGGGTTAGCTATGCTGCTCTAGTCAGTGTAGCTGAATTCTCGGCTTCAAAGACGTCAGGAGCTGAAAGATTGCACCAGGAGTGCCGTCGGCGTGTGTTGTAGCGCATGCACCACCGGAAGACTTCTTGGCGGCAGGAGATCGGATTGTCAAAGACTTTCCTGTCACGCAAGATTTCCCGCTTGAGCGTGGCGTTAAACGATTCTGCTAGGGCGTTATCAGCACTCGTTCCTACCGCTCCCATAGACTGGCGCACACCCAACGACGAGCAATAGTTCCTAAAGGCTTGTGAGGTGTACACGCTGCCGTGATCAGAATGGAAAATTGCCCCTTTAAGGCTTCCGCGGACTTTCCTGGCATGGGACAAAGCTTCGATAACCAGTGATACCCGCATGTGATCGGCGAGTGCATGTCCGACAAGTTTGCGCGAGTAGACGTCGATGACCGTGGCCAGGTACATGTTCTTGCCGCCCTTACACGGCAGGTACGTAATGTCGCCTACATAGACGTGGTTTGGCCTGTCAGCTGTGAATCTGCGGCCTACTAGATCTGGCATGACGCGGTGACCAGGCTTACGCCTGGTAGTGACGCATCGGCGGCGTTTGGTAAAGCCTTTAAGTCCCATGGATTTCATGATTCGTGCGACTTTCTTGTGATTTATCGGGCCAAAGCTCGTATCGGCTTTAAGGCTTGCAGCGATGCGTTTAGCACCATAAAGCCCGTATTCATCATCGAAGATGGTCTTGATTCTTGCACCAATAAGAGCATCCGAACACGTCTTTAACCTGCGTTCTTCGCGGGTTTGCACCCATTTGTAGAACGAGGAGCGATTGAGCTTTAACACCTGGCACATCCGCTTAACCGAGAATTCGGTTCGGTGGTCATAGACAAACTGGAAGCGGATCACCAGTGAGTCTCTTCGGCAAAATATTTCGCGGCCTTGCGCAGGATGTCACGTTCTTCGCGCAGCTTTGCGTTCTCTTTTTCTAACTGGCGGATCCGTTCGGAATCATTCGCTGCTTGGACCTTGTCGCGCATGCTTTTTGTGCGGGCACGTTTGCCGGTGCCGTACTTCTTGATCCAAGAATGCAGCGAGGCACGGTTGATACCGAGCTCTGCTGATGCTGAGTTCAGTGAGAGGTCCTCATTGTTTTCGTAGAGGGCCACGGCATCGCGTTTGAACTGTTCGGAGTACCTGGACATGGTGGTAGATTACCTTTCTTCCAGCCCGACTGGGCTGGATATCAGGTGTCCACCAAACAGGGGTCAGGTCCGTCCTCATCGTGAGAAAGAGCTTGGTCCACTGACACCATGTAGCCACCGGTCCCGTAGACGGGAATACAACCTTCCCCCAGATGCTTGTAGTCACGACCGTTGTGGAGAGCTGAGACTGCACCAATACTGGTCGTCTTCCACGCACCGTCGAACCCCTCCAGGCGCAGTGCGGGCACGTTGCGGCTACGCATCGCGACCACCGCCCAGCAGCTCCTGGAGTGCAGCCAGGGCCTGCATGTCGGCGGCGTTGCCGGTAAGCCCGCTCAGTAGGCCTGCCAGCTCTTGCTCCGTCTCGCGAACCTGCACGTCGAGGTCGGTCAGCGCGACGGCGTACTTGTCGTGCAGCGCCTGTACGCGGGCTGAAAGACCAGCGAGCACATGACCAGGGATTTCGCGCAGGTCACCCATAAGTGCAGTAATCCACTTGGCGGTGAGCACCTCATCCACCTGCACGTCGGTAAGCGCTTCGATGGTCGCGTAGGTGTCTTTCTCCAGCTGCTCTTGCGCAGTCTTGAGGTTCTTCTTGAGTTGGTCCCGCTGGGCGATGAGCGCCTTGGCGCTGAGCATGGCAGCCTCGGTGCTGCCCTCCGGCCAGGTCTCGCCCTTGGCCAGCTTCGGCAGGTCCTTGATGGCCTTGTTTAGCTCGGTCTTCTTGAAGGCATCCTGTTTGTCGTTAAGTACCTCGGCCAGATCGGTCTTGTCGTCTTCGCTTAAGTCCTCGACGAGCTGCGTCAGCTCAGATACAGCTGTGTCCACGTCGCGACTTAGCTGCGTTACCTGGTCCTTCTGCTGCGGCAGGTAGAAGGTCTGCACCAACTCGTTGGGAGCAACGCGCCCGTCCCATCCGACCTGGACATAGACCTTCTTCTTTTCTTTGGTCTTCCACTCCATCACGGGGTCATTGACCCGCACGGCATCGAGGCCTTCGGTCTGGATGATCTCCAGGTCACCGGCGGTTTTGACCCAGCTGTCATGTAGTACCTGGTAGCCCTCGTAGGCATCGACCAATGGCACGCGATCGAGGCGGTCGAACAGGTTGGCCTTGAGCTGGTCCTCGGTGGTAGTAATAGGCACGGTAGCTGCGCCATCCACCAGCAGCGCGTGCAGTTTCTCCGGCAGGTCGGATAGTACAGCGCCAACCTGGTCACGAAGTGCCTGGGCTGCAGGGTGCTGGTCGATCGTCTCGCGTAGGTTGGTCGTTTTCAGCTCCGCGTAGCCTTCTGTCTTCTCGGTGAACAGTGCCTCCCGCAGCCCCGGCAGGGCGGTCCAGTAGTGCTCCAGGGTGTCAATTTCGCTGGTGGGAATGCCGCCGTGCATAGTGGCGTACAGGTCTACAGACTCAGGCGGCAGGGTGGCAGAGACGTAGCGTGGGATGTTCAGGTTGTGGTCGTTGGCGCGAATCTCGTCGCGGGTCACTACCCTAGCGAAGTGCGGCACGTCCACGCGGTTGTGAACGGCATCGACGATGCGTTGGATGTCACGGGCGCGCAGGTGGTTGTACTTGCCCTGCTTGATGAAGCCCTGGGAGGCATCGATGAACAGCACGTCATCGCGGTCACGTTCTTGCTTGAGCACCATGATGACGGTCGCGATACCGGTGCCGTAGAAGATGTTGGAAGGCAGGCCGATAATGGCATCGATGTGGTTGGCTTCGATGAGATTGCGACGGATGTCGGCCTCCGAGCCACCACGGAACAGTACGCCGTGCGGCAGGACGACGGTGAGGATGCCATCAGGCTTAACGTGGAACAGCTCATGCAACATGAAGGCGTAGTCGGCCTTGGTCTTGGGCGCTAGACCAAACCGTGCGAAGCGCGGGTCAGCCTCGTTGCCTTCGGGTTCCCACTTTTGGGAGTAGGGCGGGTTGGAGACTACTGCGTCCACATAGAGCGGCTTGTAGGTCTGCACCGGGTCGGCCTCGTCGAACATCGGCCAGTCATGGGCCAAGCTGTCACCGTTGCGGGCGACGATGTTGTCCGCCTTCACGCCGCGCATGACCAGGTTCATACGAGTGAGGTTGTAGGTGTTCTCGCGCAGCTCCTGGGCGAAGTACTTAATACGGTCTGGGTCACCCATGCGCTTGGCGACGGCATGGCCGATGTTAAGCAGCAGGGAGCCAGAGCCGGAGGTCGGGTCGTAAATCTGAATCTCGTCGCGGCCCTTGAGGTGGTCAGCGACGATGTTGCTCATGATGAGAGAGACCTCATGCGGGGTGTAGAACTCGCCTGCCTTTTTGCCCGCGTTGGCCGCGAACTTCTCGATGAGGTACTCGTAGATGTAGCCCAGCACGTCATAGCCCTGCTTGCCATCAGTGGGGATGTCATCGATAAGGTCCAGTAGCTTCTTGATGGCAGAGGTACGGGCAGCGTCGGTTGTACCCAACTTCGACAGGCTGGTGTCCAGGGTGTTAAGGATGCCGTCGAAGACGTGCTTGCGCTCCGGGGCGATGTTGCGCTTGAAGGTAGCCAGACCCTCACGCACGTGAGCGATGGAGAAGTCGTTATCCAAGTCTCGCCACGTCGAGTACAGGTTCTCGTAGGTGAGGAAGTAGCCCAAGTTGTTACGCACCAGGGCCACGGTGTCAGTGTCGGTCTCAACAAGCGTATCTGGCAGGTCTTCCGGTTCAGCGTCGTTATTGAGCATGAACTGCTCTACTTGGTCGGACAAGAACTTATAGAAGATGAAGCCGAGGATGTAGTCCTTGTACTCATTGGCCTCAATCTTGGAGCGCATATTGTTGGCCGACTCCCAGATGAGGGAGGCAAGTTCTTGTTTGTTCACGGGGTAACTTTCTTCACTAAGGCATTAACTACATGGCTCGATTGTGTACACTGAGTGCTTCGGCAGGTTTTTTGGCTCTGAAATTACAGCCACGGGATGTCCGAAATAGTGTGCCATTATTGTGACTGTTTCACAATTAGCGAATTGACGATTGTGGACAGCGGGGGTTAGTTTTTCCAGACGATTTTGACTCGCGTGGGGTCGAATCGTTTGTTTCCGGCCGTTCCGGGAAGGATGTGGATCTCCATCATCAGCTGCGCAAGCCGTCACTTATCCTCCACCGAGGCTTTATTCCACCCCTGGCGGAAGTCCACATCCTCGTTGGGTAACGAGCACATCGCCTACTGCTGGCGGGAGATTAAAAAAGCGCGGTCAGCGGGCATGGAGGTGCGGGTCCATTGGGTTCGCAGCCACAGCGACCATGTTCTCAACGCGTTTGCGGACCACGCGGCGGTTAATGCTCGACGCTGCAAGCAGTGGGGGATACGAAAAAGCGTCTAAGCAAGTTCCGGTGGCGGATTCAAAAGGACCTGCGCGCGGCGCCCGAAGACATGGACGTGTGAAGTTTTGGTATGCCCTGACTGCCAAAGTGCTTTAAGAACGCCACTTATCAGCTGGACGATCTAGGAGTTGCGTGGCTTTTAGTCGTTTCACTCGGTCTGGGTTGATAGCGAGAAAATTTCCGGCCATCTTGAGATTTGGGCTGTATCCCTTGAATGAAAGTTTGCTCGAGGACTCCAGCTCTGGCCACATTCCGGCGGATTGAACGATAAGTTCGGGGTTCGCGCGTCGTTTACTCCAAAGCTCATTGGCATAGCGGAGAACTGAATGACAATACTGTGCGGTAGATTCAGTCAATCCGCTCAGGATCGTGTGAGCTGGTTGCATAAGGAGGAGGTCTTGGATTCCTTTTCGGGCAGTTCGGTACATCGATTCGCTTTCTGCCCACCCTGGTTGTAGATAAAAGGGTCGAATGACTGATTCACCCGGATTTTGATGGGGACCTTTCGTATGAGCGGTCCAGTTGACGAATGGGGCGCGGTGAACAATTGTGCTGCGATATTGCCTAAGCCAGGGGAGCCAATCTTCTGGACCATGCCTTTGCCAGTCTAGGAATAGTCCTAAGAGGTTGTTTTGTTCTTGTCTCCCGGCAGTTCCGACGTCGGCAAAAATTCCTGGGCGAAGTGTGTTGCCGGATTTCCCGTTTTTGTGAGCTTTGGCTGCGATATCTAAGATTCTGCCGCAGTCGGTATGGAGGAGTTTTTCTTTGAACCCGCCGACTGCGACTGTGACTGCTGCGAGCCGGTCTAGTGCTTGTGCGAGTGAGATGAGTGAATGGTCTTTAAATACGTGGAGCAGCTCGTTGTTTGGTGAATGAAAGACCGTGCTCAACTCTGGCGGAATTGGATCCCTCGCGCTACGGTCAGAGTTCTGGACATGGGCAATTTTCATATTCTGAGAGAGTTCGAGTTCTCTGAATTTTTCATTGCACAATGCGCTGGTGGACAGTGCTGTTTCGACACCGCTGATTGATGATAGGAGATACTCGCCGATTAGCGCGGAGTGCTTCCAATTGATTTGATCGGTCATCCATCCGATACCTGCCTTGTCCTCGTCGAGGTCGTTGAGGACGCTGTTGTACAACACTTGAGAGGCTCTTTTGGCGGCTTCGATGTGTGGTTTAGTCATGTTTCTATCAAACATCATTAGTTGAAGACGCGTCGCAGAAACGATGTCCTGCATAGACCTTAGGTCAAGTCCTGGGAAGTGGTGTATCTGGCTTTCGAGTATGTGGTTAGTTTCGGGGGCGGGGTTGGGTAAGCATTAGGCGGCGATCTCCTTGTCGTCGGTGGGAGTGTCGTCGACGAGGTTGGCAGCGATGATCTTCTTGGTCTGGGTCAGGCTTGTTAGCGATATGTAGCGTTTTTGCTGGATCCACTCATCGTGTTGTTTCGCAAGGACGGCCCCGACCGGCCGGATGACGGCTTCACGGTGTGGGAAGATCCCGACGACGTCGGTGCGACGTCGGATTTCTCGGTTGAGCCGTTCGGTGGGGTTATTGGACCAGGTCTTGGTCCATACCGGTTTCGGTGCGGTAGTAAAAGCTAACAGCTCATCGAGTGATTCCTCTAGGTAGTCGGCCACGTGAGGAAGCTTCTGCCCACAGAACTCTACATGCGGTATGGCAAACCTGCCTCAAGATGACGCGGGTGAAGTTGATCGGTGGTGGAAACTCAGACAAATGCGCAGGTAATTGAATGATTTGTTTTGTACCGGTTGGAGCCGGTAATCTATAAAAGCCCATGACGGGCCACGCTTTGACGTGAAGGTACACAACCCACACAGGGTTACTGATTTGAAGTGACTTTAATGTCACTACTGACCAGGATTTTTTCTGGCTGGCGCAGGCGTTTGTCTGTGTTCTCGTGGCACACCCGTGTCGCGAGTCGGTAGCTGTGTGAAGGAGGGTTGATGGAAATTCCGTCAGCGCATTTTGGCCGTAAGGCCCATCGGGTAGTGCCCGACGACGCGATTGTGCGCGTCGAATTACGCTTGCCTGCGCCATTCGTGGCGAAGCTTTCTACTGAGTCAGCGAAGCGCGGGTGCTCCATGTCGCATGTGATGACGCAGTGGCTTTCCGAAGCAGGTCGCTTCCGTGGTGATGATAGTCAGGGTGCAGGGGGTGCATCTGTGACCTAAGACTGCTTATCGGACAAATCCGAAAACAAATTCAGGGCCCGATCCTGCAAGATCGTGCCCTGCGGTCACGAAAATTTTTGTCGAAATTTTCGTGAGTATATCCATTCAACACGTTCTACCTATGTGAAGGAGATGGCTCAATCTTGTCATGCCTAAATGCGTTTTGCAATCGCGAATTTTCCAGTGCTCCCGTCGTCGTGGAATCGGGGTGCGATCATGGGGCGTTTTAAGGCCTTAGCAGCAGCACCAAGCTCCGAACCAACCAAGAGTGGTCGAGCTGGTGGTACGGCGACGTTGACGGTGGTGGCCGGAGATATAGCACCTGAGCGTGTGCGACGCTTGACCCGCCGGACCGTCCCTGATGCAGATCGGTATGCCCGACTTCGGGATGTGGGGATCCGGCGTCCTGTAGGCCCGTTGCGTTCGCAGGCAATCGAGAGGGCCGCGCTGGTCCAGGCCCATACGCGCGAGCTTGATGAGGTCGCCGATGCGAAAGCGTGCCGCGTGTTAGCGCGGTATCTGTACGACGAGGGGCTGGTATATGGTGTGGTCGATGAGGAGCGAGCCTTGGTCAGGGAGGCTGTCGATCGATGGCTTTTTAGAGATGACGTTTTCAATCGTCGAGCACAGCGCACCTATCGCACTATACTGTACGCCGCAGGTAGGGCACTGTATCCGAACCAATTTCCAGAGCCGCACCGCTCACGCGGTCCGCGTCGGAAGGCTGTCGCGCCAGCTTCCGAGCCACTGGCAGATGAGCTGTACGCCATCGTGCCCTCGCTGAGCGGCTCTTTGCGCCAGCAGCTGCTCGTGATTTTGGATCTCACCACCGGAGCGGGTTTGTCGGCAGGAGAAATCCGACGTCTCCGCGGAACCGATATCACTGCGCTAGAACTTCAGGAAAGAACCGTCGTCGTTGTTGCGGTACGCAAAAAGGGCGTGGTTAGTCGGGTGGTGCCGGTCGTGTGCCCTATTCGTGGGCACCGTCTGCTCACCCGCGCCCAAGAGGCTGGCGGTGGGTTCGTCTTTCCCTGTGTGGGGCAGACCATGCCACGCAACGCAATTTGTCATGTTGCAGATAGGTTGGATGAGCAGGGTTTTCCGCGTTTTAATGCGGCCGCATTGCGAAATCGTTGGGTGGTCGATTTGGCCACAGATCCGGCTATACCCGCAGCAATGCTGCTTAAGCTCGCTGGCATCGCGGATTTACGGATTCTGCACGACCTGGATGAATCGCTGCCGGACTATTCGTCCGCGGATATCGCGCATGCGCTGCTGCGGACCAAGGAGGCTGCAGAGGTATGACGATCGCACTACAGGAACAAAAGTTGACCTTTTCGCGCACCTACCTGGAGGAATGCGCACAAGTGATCGACAAATCTGGAGCACATACGTTCATCGATTTTTATCGACGGCAGGCAAAAGGAATCGGTGGGCGCACGGCAACTGGCCCACGCTACTCCATCTTTGCCGTCTTAACGATAGGACTAGCGCTGATTGGTACTCAACGTGCGCCGTCCATGGCAGAGATCTGGCGTACCCTCTGGGATCTGGATAGCGACACTCAGCAGCGACTGGGTCTTGACCTGCACGGATATAGTGGGGAAGGAACCTACCGCGCATTCGCCATGTGGCTGACCAGATATCTGGAACCGCTGGATTCTCTACCGGATATCCGTGCCCGCCGAGACAAAAACGGAGCTCATCGTCAAACGATGGCTGCGCGGACCGAGGAGCAGCAGCAGGCCTCAGTGGTCGCCAGTGAGCGCCTCCACCAAGTTGTTAATGCCATCGTAGCTGGGTCTATCGATGACCCGTCCCCGTCGGGATACAAGGGCGACGTGGTTGCGGATGAGACGATCATCGATTTGGCTGGTCAATCCCAAGGGCTGGGCAGCCGCGACGATAAGCAACGCGGTGCAGCATACTCCGGCGCCTTCTACATCCGCGATCGCGAGGACCACTCCCTGCATGCCGAGGCCGGAAGCCGACGCATCACCAAAGGCGGTGTAGGCCTCGGTGTGACTGCAGTCAGTCGGGTCGGGCCACCCCAGGCGGTCTATGGCATACCGTCGGTGATCACCGCCATATCAATCGACAAACCAAGCTCCGGGTCGGTGATGAGCTTGGAGCGTGCTCTTCGCTTCCACCAAGAAAATGGCTTTGACCAGCGCACGAAACGCGGTCGGATCCCTTTTCTCACCGTGGACATGGGCTACAACGTCAAACGTCAGTTTTCTGATGTTGTACTCGATGCGGGGTACGCGCCTATTGTGCGGTATCCAATCTCGTGGCGCACCATCATGGCCTCAGATGCGCCAGGAACGACTGACATGTCGAGCGGCCCAGTCCAGATCGCAGGCGATTTCTACTGCCCCATGGCCCGTCACCTGGCAGGTGACGGGAAAATCACCCGCCGTACTGTGGATCTTCTCGACGAACCGGACGGTTTCGAACAGCATGATGCACAGATGGAAGCCCTATTTCCACTGCTGATGGGCACGAATTCGCGTCCGTATCGTAAACGGGCGACCCGCGGTAGACCCAGTAAACAAGAAGTTGAAGGTGATCTTCCGGTGAAAATCGATCTGGTTTGTCCCGCCGTCCAAGGCAGGGTGAAATGCCCGCTTAAGCCGGCTTCCATGGTTTCTGCCGAAAATGGAGCCCCTACTGTTGCACCGTCCTGGGATGCCACACGGTACCGGTGCTGCTCAAGCTCGAGTATTACTCAAACCTACACGCCTGAGCAGTGGAAACGGGCCCAGTGGGGGCTAGTGCCAGGCTCGTGGGAGCACACCGCCTACTACGAATCCGCACGTGCCATTACTGAACAACGGTTTTCCATTATGAAATCCCACTACGTCACAGGTATGGATAACCTGAGGCGCGGCGTTCGGCGAGAGCCAATGCTCTATATCACCATTGCTCTGTGGATAGCTGCAACAAATCGGGCTATTCAGGATTCATACGCTAGGCGGCGGCCATCGGAGGATTCGATGAAAAAGCGCCTGCGCATGATTGAAGAAGACCTTGGTTGTACCCCGGTAAAGGCTCCACCTCGAACCTAAAAGGTCTGGAAACTATTTAGCACGCATGTACTAACACTCGTCCTGCTTCGGCAGGGCGAGTTTCTTCTGCCGTCAACGGGAGGGCAAAAGTAAAAAAGTTTGCTTGCTGAGGCCACTTATAGCACGGTCTTTCATCGACTTTTTGGCCTAGTTGAGGCGGAATTTATTCTCGGGAGATTACATAAGTGCTGCTCGGGAGCTGTACACAAGAATTACCGTGTGACCATGGGATGTGAACAGCACACAATGAGCAGTTGAACAAACTGCGAAACCGGAGGTAACAAACTCGAAAGGGTTCGTGACCTTCGGTTTCTTTGTTTTTCTGAACTTTGGCGGTTGAGGATTGCAAGTGTGGGAATTTACATCCTAACTCCCGCTCTCTTCTGTCGAACTCTTGTTTTCGATGGTGTCAACAAGTCATTTTGCTTGTTATTTTGATCTGACGTTCTGGCTTTAGCTCCCGCTTCGGGGCAATTGGAATCCTCCAACTGAGATGTTTTCCTTGGGCTGTTGGAGGATTTCCTAGTTGTTGAATCCCAATTTAAGAATTAAACGACTGGGCTGACGCGGAACAGGTTTCCATCAGGGTCGGCAACTACGAAGGTGCGGCCGAAGACGTCATCGTCGGGTGGCTGCACAATTTGGACTCCTTTTGATTGGTGCTGTTGCAAAGTTGGGCGGAGAGCAGCGAAGACTCAGTTTCTCATTCCCTGACGGCCGCTGCGTGTGGGCGTTGTTAGGCCGTCTCGAAGACCCGGTTGACGATCACCGCGTCCGGGTTCGGTTGCCCGTAGGCAAACATCGCGCCTAGCCCTTTCCGCAATGAGTGCATCGCCTCCATCCCTTTCAACGTCCGATATGCAGATATCCGGTTCTTAAACGCGCCTTTCGGCCCGAGAATCCGCTTCAGCCGACCATGGTCGCCTTCCAGGATGTTGTTGAGGTATTTCACCTGCCGGTGTTCCAATGTTGGCGGGCAGATTCCCTCTGACTTCAACTCGGCGATTGCCCTGGCTAGGGAGGGTGCTTTATCGGCGTTGATCACTCTGGGATACCCGGCTGACGCATTGGATCTGACGGCCTTGGCCAGGAAACACTTCGCTGCGGCCACGTTCCGATTCGAAGAGAGGTAAAACTCCAAGGTCTGGCCACCGGCGGTGATCGCCCGATAGAGCTAGCACCACCTGCCGCCGACCCGGATATAGGTCTCATCCACCCGCCAGGAACTAGCTTGCCAGTCAGGTACCTGCCGGTACCACCGTGTTTGCTTGTCCAGCTCAGGGGCGTATTTCTAGACCCAGCGGTAGATCGTGGTGTGATCAACCGGCACGCCCCGCTCGGTCATCATTTCCTCCAGAGCGCGGTAGCTCACCCCGTAGCGGCAGTACCACCCACTGCCCACAGAATAATGTCACGGGGGAAATGACGACCCGAGAAAATACCCATGGCTGTGATTAGTTCACGTCGCCCTTCCTACTGCCCCAACTTTGCAACAGCACCCAAAGCCCTGGAATGAACTCCTGTCACCAGGGTCATTCCAGGGCATATTTCCCTGACTAAGAGAAGCAGTGACACAGAAGGTCTACCTCAGCGTGGGCCCTGTGGGCGTGCAGGTTCCGTGTGTGGCTGGTGTGCTGCGGCATGGTCGGCAGCGATTGATGACCGACTCTGGAGCGGGTGCCTTGTCTGGTCTCGCGGTTCAGGGTGGGTGGACTATTCGGCGGGTTGGATCTCGCTCTCGGTGACCCACTTGTGGTTGGTCATCGTCATCCCGTCGACGGTGAGATCAACCATGTAGACCGTCTCCTCGGTGGAGTAATCGATGGTGGCCTCAGCACCCTTCATGCCGGACATGTGCTCGGCATCCAGGACAACGCTCGCCCCGTCGGGCAGGGGGGCCTGACCCGGATCGACGAGCTCCTCATGGACGACCCAGCGGTGGTCGGTAACCGGGGCCCTACCCTCGGCGGGGGTGTAGCTGACCGAATAGGTCGTGGTGTCAAACGCCCCGGAAATGGTGGCGGTGGCCCCGTCCATGCCGGGCATGTGGTCAGCGGTGAGGATGACCTCGGTGCCCACCGGGTACGTGGGATCCTCGGCCTCTTCAATGCCTGCCGGCGGTGCCCCGCCGTCGGCAGGGTGGTCGTGCCCGCCGTGCTCTTCGTCGGCAGTGGTGGTGTCTTCCTGGTGGGTCTCGTTGGTCTCTGCGGTTGCCGTCGTGGTGCTGGTGGTGTCGGCATCGTCGGAGTTGTCGGTGGCGTCACTGCAGGCGGTCAGCGCCAGGGTGGAGGTCAGTACCAAGGCGGCGAGGGTAATGCTGCGTTTCATGAGCGTTCCTTTCAAAGGTGGTGTGAGTTAGGGGTCGAGAGACAAGGTCAGTCAGTAACGGTTACGGGGGATATCGACCTACTGTGTTCCTCCTTCCCGTCGGTCGGAGCCAGGTGAGCCGGCTCCAGATCAATGCGGCGCAACAGCTGGGCGTTCAGGGCCACCACGATGGTCGAGGCAGACATCAAGATCGCGCCCACGGCCGGGGACAGCACGAACCCGATCGAGGCGAGCACTCCGGCAGCCAGCGGCACGGCGAGGATGTTGTAGCCAGAGGCCCAGATCAGGTTCTGGATCATCTTGCGGTAGCTGGTCTGGGACAGCTCAATCATCGACAGCACTGCCCGCGGGTCATCACTGGCTAGGACCACCCCGGCAGATTCCATGGCCACATCCGTGCCGGCACCAATGGCGATACCGACGTCCGCGCGGGTCAGAGCGGGGGCGTCATTGACACCGTCACCGACCATGGCCACGCTCAAACCCCGGTCCTGCAGCTGCGTGACCTTGGTGTCTTTGTCCTGGGGCAGGACCTCGGCGAAGACCTCATCAATGCCTAGGTCCTGACCAACCGCCTGGGCCACCTGTTGCGCGTCGCCGGTGATCATCGCGACCTTCACCCCGCGTTCCTGCAGGGCTCTCACAGCGGCGCGGGATTCGGGGCGGATCTTGTCCTCGACGGCCACCGCACCGATGATCTGACCGTCGCGGACAATATGGAGCACACCGGCCCCACGCCCGGTCCAGGCACTGGTGGTGTCGGTGAGCTCGGCCGGGGTGGTGAGGTTGAACTCGCGCAGCATGTTCGGCCCGCCCACGAGGATCTCAGCGCCATCGACAGTGGCCCGGACTCCCCGGCCGGAGGCGGCGTTGAAACCAGTTGCACGGATTTGCCGACGGGAGGCCTCGGGATGGGCGGCCGCGGCTGCCACGATGGCGCGGGCCACGGGGTGCTCGCTGTCGGCCTCCGCAGCGGCGGCTAGGGCCAGTAGCTCGTCCTCGGTGACGCCGACAGCTGCCGCGACACCGGTGACCGCGTGCGCACCCTCGGTCAGGGTGCCGGTTTTGTCGAAGAGCACCACGTCGATGGTGCGCATCCGCTCGAGCGCCATCCGGTCCTTGATGAGCACCCCGGATTTCGCGGCCCGCTCGCTGGAGATCGCAATGACCAGCGGAATCGCCAGGCCCAGGGCGTGCGGACAGGCGATGACCAGCACCGTAACCGTGCGCACGACGGCATCGTCCGGGCTGCCGATGATGGTCCACACCACCGCGGTGATCAGAGCGGAGATCAGCGCGAACCAGAACAACAACGCCGCCGCCCGATCCGCCAGGGCCTGGGCCCGGGAGGAGGACTCCTGGGCGTCGGCAACCATGCGTTGGATCCCAGCCAGGGCGGTGTCCCCGCCGGTAGCCTCCACCCGGATGCGGACGGTGTTGTCGGTGGCCACAGTACCGGCGACCACCTTGTCACCGGTGTCGCGGAAGACGGGACGGGATTCGCCGGTGATCATCGCCTCATCGAATTCGGCGGCTCCGTCGAGGATGGTTCCGTCGGCCGGCACCCGGGCACCGGCCCTCACCAGAACGACGTCGTCGACGACCAGCTCGGAGATGGCCACGGTGCGGGTGGTCCCGTCGATGACTTTCTCGGCTTCATCCGGCAGCAGGGCAGCCAGTGCGTCAAGCGCGGAGGACGCGGCTCCGAGAGCGGACATCTCCAGCCAGTGGCCCAGCAGCATGATGGTCACCAGCAGGGCCAGCTCCCACCAGAAGTCCAGGTCAAAACCACCCAGCCCCAGAGTGGTGACCCAGGAGGCGACAAACGCCACGGTGATGGCCATGGCGATCAGGAGCATCATCCCGGGTTGGCGGGATTTCAGTTCTTTCCATGCGCCCTTGAGGAAAGGCGTTCCGCCGTAGACGAAGATGATCGTGCCCAGCACCGGGGGGATCCAGGTGGATCCGGGGAATGCCGGGAGGTGGTAGCCAAGCAGGTGGGCGACCATGGGGCTGAAAATAACGACGGGAATGGACAGAATCAGCGACCACCAGAAGCGGTCCCGAAACATTGCGGTGCTGTGTCCGGCGTGTTCGCCGTGACCATGAACGTGGTGGTCTTCGTCCGGGGCGGAATGCGGGTGATCGTGGGGCATTGCCTGGCCGTGGGTGTCGGCATCTGCGTGGTGTTCGTGGCTGGCATGATCTGGGTGGTGGGTGTGGTCTGTTTCCGGAGCGGGGTGATCACCATGGTGATCACCGGAATGGTGGGGAGTGCTCATGACGTTCCTTTCGCTCAACCCGGTCGGGGTCGAGATGATGGGTAAAACTGATCAGGATAAGACGGTGTAGCCAGCCTCCTCGATGGCCCGGCGAACGATCTCCGGAGGTACGACACCGGTGACCGTGACGGTGGAAACTCCACCAGTAGCGAGATCAATCTGGACGTCGTCGACCTGGGGGAGGGCCTGAAGGGCCTGGGTCACGCTTTTCGCGCAGTGCCCGCAGGTCAGGCCGGTGACCTGGTAGCTAGGGGAGGACCCTCCTGCTGACGAGTCGCTGGCGGCAGGGATGGAGGCGGTGTCGGCACGTGAGGCAGGTCCGCAACAGCTGCAGCCGTGGGAGGCCATCGGCAAGAGGCGGGGCGGGGAGGTGATCATGGGAAAGCTCCTACGAGTCGGTGGGATGCGGCGATGCCACTCTCTAGCATATACCCCCCAGGGGTATATTTTCAATGGGTGGAGGGCGCGGCTCTCATGCGGGGCAGGGTGTGGTCACCGAGCAGCCTCCTCACTGTCGGGAGGGGACAGCGGGAGGCGGAGGGCAAACACCGCTCCGCGACCGGGTCCGGGGGAGGTGGCGGTGAGAGTGCCGCCGTGGGCCTCGATCAATGCCTTGGAGATGGTCAGACCGATACCGGCCCCGCCGTCGTCCCGGCTGCGGGCGGCATCCCCCCGGTAGAAGCGTTCGAAGATGTATCTGAGCTGGTCAGGCGGGATGCCCTCGCCGTCATCGGCGACGTGGATGAGTGCGGTGGACGCCCCCTGTCGGTGGACGCTGATCCGGACCTGCCCGCCGGCCGGGGTGTGTCGTAGCGCGTTCGAAAGGAGATTGCTCATCACCTGGCCGAAGCGTTGCCGGTCCACGAGCGCCCGGGCGGTGTGTGTAATGGTCTCGATCTGTAAATCGACGCCTTTGTCAGCATAAGCTTCCCCCGCGGCAGCAGCGGCGGTATGGAGCAGATCCCCGAGCCCTTCCTCCGCCAGGTCCAAATCGATCCGGTGTTCCTGGGCCCGGGAGACATCGTCGATGTCTTCCATCAACCGGGTCAGGCGGGTGAGTTGGTCAGCCATGATCGTGTGGGTGGCATTATTCCAGTCCACGACCCCGTCCTGGAGACCATCGAGGTAGACCGTGAGCACCGATAAGGGGGTGCCCATTTCGTGGGCCAGATCAGAGAGCATCTGGCGACGGACCTGTTCGGTGTGTTCCAGCCGGTCGGCCATGGTGTTGAAGGCATGCGCCAGGGTGGTGACCTCGGGGCCTGCTTTTCCGGCAGGCACGCGGATACGGGAGTTGCCGGCCGTCAGGCTGGTAGCGGCGCGGGTGAGATCCTGCAGGGGGGTGCGCAGACGACGCGATAACCACAGGCTGGCCAGCAGGGCGCTGATCAAGGCGGTGGGCAGGGCGACGGCCAGGGTGATCAGGTTAGCGCCCCGGTAGGCCTGCTCGGCATGGAACAGCTCCAGCGAGGGGTCCTCCCGGCCGGTCATCAACATATGATCATGGAACAGGGTCGGGCCCACCATCGTGGCCACGGCCGCGGCCACCAGCAGGCTTATCACCACGACCAACACCTGGGCGGCCAGGAAGCGGAAGGTCAGGCCGGGTCCGTGATTCATGGCTGCCCCACCCGGTAGCCCACGCCACGCACGGTGTCGATAAACCCCCGGCCCTGGGTGTCGGTGCCGAGCTTGCGACGCAAGTTGCCGATGTGGACATCGACGATGCGTTCATCACCGACCCAGGTGGTGTCCCAGACCTCGGTGACCAGGTCGTGGCGGGTCAGCACCTGGCCAGGGCGCAGGCCCAGGGCAACCAGCAGCTCGAACTCCGTGCGGGTGAGCTCCACGGTCGTCTTCCCCACCCGTACCTCATGGGCGACGGGGTCAAGGATGAGGTCACCAACGATCAAGGGGGTAGTCACCTGCGGTGGGGTGGTGCTGGTGCGCGGGCGGCGCAGCACCGCATGCACCCGGGTCACCAGTTCCCGGATGCTAAAAGGTTTAGTGATGTAGTCATCCGCCCCCAGGGTCAAACCGCTGATCTTATCGTCCTCGCTGCCCCGTGCGGTGAGCATGAGGATGTAGCAGTCCGAGAAGGTGCGGATCCGTCGGCACACCTCCAGGCCGTCGAGTTCGGGCAGCCCCAGATCCAGCACCACAACATCAGGGGAAAAGCGACGAGCCTCGTCCACGGCCTGGGTGCCGGTGTGAGCCTGGCGGGTATCGAAGCCGGCCCTGATGAGGTAGGAGGCCACCATCTGAGCCAGGGGTTGTTCATCATCGACGACCAGCACCCGCCCCGGGGGCGTGGCGGTGGTCGGTGTGCGGTCAGCCATAGGCCCCAGTATTGCTCCGGTCAGGGGGGAATACCACCCTCGCTCAGTGCCCGGCGGGGCAATCTTCATCAAATCTTCAAACATCACCCTTCGACTGCCGTCACCCTTGTGCCCCACCCCGGGCCGGCGGCATCGCCTCCCCTGGTCGGTTCAGCAGGCGCCACCAGGGATTTCACTGCCTGCACCGCATACCCGGGGCGGGTAGAAGGACATCGCCCACGGCTGTGGGGTGGTGTCCCGGTGGTGACCCAGCCCACCGAATCCACCCCCTTTTCGCCCTGTTATAAGGCTGTGAGCAGGGCTTTTGATTTCTAGTCCGTCAGGCACCCGTGCTAGATAAAGGTATGACATCGACCTTGAGGCGGTGTCTTCTCACGGTCTTACCACGATCCAAGGAGATTGACGTGAAACGAGCAGCGATCGCAGCCGCCGCCCTTGCCCTCGCCCTCACGGGGTGTTCGGCCGCCGACCCGGAACCCACCGCCGACGGGACGGTGTCCCGGGATACATTCCTGACTACCCATGGCCTGGCCGCCATGGACGCGGTGGAGATCATTGATCACCTCGACCGGCAGAAGGTCACTGAGCGTCCCACGGATCTGATCGCTTCAGTGCGTGCCGATGAACTGCTGCTCTCGAGCGATGACCAGGAAGTCGTGGTCGATCTTCCCGACAATCAGACGTATGTCTCGATCGCGCCCTATCTCACCTCCACCCACGACTGCTTCTACCACAGCCTCACGACCTGCCTGGGGGAACTCGACAATGAGGATATCCAGATCACGATCACCGATGAGGCGACCGGTGAGGTGCTGGTGGACGAGGCGACAACCACCTTCGACAACGGGTTTATTGGCTTCTGGCTTCCCGATGATGCCACCGGCCTGATTGAGGTCAGCTACCAGGGGCGTACCGGCACCGCGGAGTTTTCCACCGCCGACGATGGTGCCACCTGTGTCACAGACCTGCACCTGACGTGATGGCTCAGCAGGGTCCTCACCTGCGCCTGTCTCCCGTGTCACTGAAATCTAACACCAAGGAAGGTTAAATCATGATGAATGGATTTTCCCGACGACAGTTTCTGCTCGGCGGGCTCGTCCTCGCCGGCACCGGGGCCGTGGCCGCCTGCACCAGCGACCCTGGACCCGCTGCCTCGGCACCAGGTTCCTCTCTTCGCCCCACTCCCACCCCCACTGCGCTCGGTGAGCCGACGGTGCGCCGGACACTGACCGCCCGGCCCCTCTCTCTGGATATCGGCGGCATCGAAGCCAAGACGTGGGGATACGTCTCTGACACCGGGGATGCGGCCATTGAGGCCACCGCCGGCGACGTCCTCCAGGTCGATATCACCAATGAACTTCCTGAGAGCACCTCCATCCACTGGCATGGTATCGCACTCCACAACGCAGCCGATGGTGTGCCCGGCATGACCCAGGACCCCATTGAACCTGGCGAGTCTTTCTCCTATGTTTTTGAAGTCCCCCACAGTGGCACCTACTTCTACCATTCCCACTCCGGCCTGCAGCTTGATCGCGGCCTCCACGCCCCACTGATCGTCCGTGACCCGCAAGACGCTGAGGACCAGGACGTCGAGTGGACCATCGTGCTCGACGACTGGGTCGATGGCATTCAGGGCACTCCCGACGATGAGCTCGACAAGCTCACCGGAATGGGTTCAGGCGACCATAACGGGAAGAAGGGGATGGGAGGTCACGGCCAGATGATGCACGGCACCCCGGACCGGGTACTGGGCGGGGATGCCGGCGATGTGATGTATCCGCACTACCTCATCAACGGACGTATCCCCCGTGCTCACCGGACCTTCGAGGCTCGCCCGGGCGACAAGGCCCGCCTGCGGTTTATCAACTCCGGCGGTGACACCATCTTCAAGGTGGCCCTCGGTGGCCACCGCATGACCGTGACCCACACCGACGGCTTCCCTGTCCAACCCAGGGAGACCGAATCGATCTACCTGTCGATGGGCGAGCGTGTCGACGTCGAGGTCATCCTCGACGACGGTATCTTCCCGCTCACGGCTTTGGCGGTGGGTAAGGACGACCGTGCCTTCGCCGTCATCCGTACCGCCGGCGGCCAGGCCCCCCACCCCGATGTCGACTTCCCCGAGTTGTCGTCCACCGGACTGCTTCTGTCCTCCCTGAAGCCAGCAGACCGTGCACTCCTGCCCGAGGACACACCAGACCGAGAAGTCAGCATCGACCTGGGCGGGCAGATGATGCCGTATGAATGGAGCATTCTCACCGACGGCCAATCCTCCTCCGCGACCGTGCAGGAGGGCCAGCGCCTGCGGATGGTCATGCGCAACAGGACCATGATGCCCCATCCCATGCACATCCACGGCCACACGTGGGCGCTGCCCGGCAGCGGCGGGCTACGCAAGGACACCGTCCTTCTCCGCCACGGTGAAACCGTGATCGCCGACCTGATCGCTGACAACCCCGGTGAGTGGGCATTTCACTGCCATAACGCCTATCACATGGAAACCGGGATGTTCAGCTCGCTTCGCTACGAGTAACCCCCACAGCAGGGGTGGAGTGCCGAGGTGGGCGGGGGTGTCCCCCGAGTAGTGGACACGGCGTTGGTGTGAAGTGTCCCAGGTTTTGTTCCGTTTGAGTAGATGGGAAAATCTGGAACATGCCGAGAAAATTTGACCAGGATGCAAAGGACCGTGTGGTCCGTCTCGTGGAAGATCGCATCTTGGCGGAAAATATGTCGATGCAGGCCGCGTGCCAGGCAGTAGCTCCAAAGCTGGGGGTTTCATGGCACACGGCTCGTCAATGGACTTAAGCCTGCTCGCCGTGCCGGGAGCATCCCAGAACCTGTGCCTGAAGATTTGGCCGCCGAAAACGCGAGGCTACGTCGTGAAAATCAAGAGCTACGCGATACTAATGAGTTGTTGAAGGCTGCCTTGGCTTTTTTCGCCTCATGACTCGACCCGAAACGTTAAGAAATGATCCGGTTCATCGATGAAAACCGGAATTATTTCTCTGTCGAGTTCATCTGCGCTGGCGTTGAAGAATAACCGGGCTGGTGGGTTTATCACCTCGCGTGGTTATCGCCAGTCCAAGGCCCGTGGGCTTAAGTGCTCGTCGACTTCGCGATGCTGCGTTGGTTGAACGCATTAGTGCTGTTCATCGGGATAATTACGGTGTTTACGGCGTGCGGAAAATGTGGCATGCGCTTCACCGTGACGGAATCGATATCGGTCGTGAACAAACCGCTCGGCTGATGCGCCTGGCTGGTGTTTCTGGCACAGGCACAGGCGGATCACCAATCACAACGCGTACACCTCAACGTGCCGGATCTGCGCCCGGATTTGGTCGAGCGTGAATTTAAAGCCCGGGGCCCGAATAAGCTGTGGGTGGCCGACATTACCTACGTGCGCACGAAGAAAGGCTTTGTGTATGCCGCGTTTGTCACCGACGTTTACTCCCGACGGATCGTTGGGTGGGCGTTATCAGACTCGATGCGCACCGAAGCACTGCCGCTGCAAGCTCTCAACCAGGCAATCGTGTGTGCTGAGGAAACAACAGGTCTCATTCACCATTCGGATCACGGATCGCAGTATGTCAGCGTGGTCTACAACCAGCGACTTGCCCAACACGGGATCACTGCTTCCACCGGAAGTGTGGTGACTTATATGACAATGCACTGGCTGAAAACGTTAATGGTTCCTACAAGAACGAGCTAGTCCATACCCGCAGGTGGGATGACGTTGTCGAGGTAGAAATTGCGACGTTCGAGTGGGTGTCATGGTGGAACGAGGTAAGGCTCCACCAAAGCTTGGGATACCGAACCCCAGCCGAGGTGGAAACCGAATTGTGGAAGCAGAACCCGCCACAGGCAATAATAGAAATCAAGGCAAATGCCTAGGAACAAAACTCGGGGCACTTCATTCCTTGGCGGAGTATGCAATGCCATTCAAGTGGCCGCACTGCGAATCATCGTGGTGGGAACCGTACCTGATGGGGTGAAGCCCAAAGCCCTTTCTACGATGGGATCGATAAATAGCTCTGCAATGCTTATCGGGTACATCATCGGGGCGCCTGTCGTGAGCGCCATAGGCCCGGCCGCGGCACTGGCCGTATCCGGGATTGGAACCTCCGTGCTCACAGTGGGACCAGTCCTGAAACACCGTTTGCAATGATGCCCATGTGCGCACCTAGTTACTGTTTTTCTTTTTCTTCGTACGCAGCATGTCCATGCTCATTACGGCGCCGATGATGGCGGCGTGCTGCTGCTCGTTGAGGTCTGGCGCGATCCGCAGGAGATACGTGTTTTTACCCATGAAGTAGTTGCCCATGCCGGTCCACTTATTGGAGACATCGGCAAGCTGGCGATCCTGGGAGGTGATGGTGAGGTTCCAATCCCAGAAATCGCCGTGCACTTCGACGTCGGCAAAGCCCTCCATTGTTAATTCCATCTTGGTTTTGAACATGGAGAAGCGCTTGGTGATAACGGCCATGGGCTGTTCAATTCTCGGTAGGTGTACTTCGTAGGTATCCCTCAAAAAATTCGCCGGATCCGAGATCGTCATGACTGTTTGTTGGGGGTTGCCTTCGGCATCCGTGAGCGCGACCTCCAAGCTGCGGGAGGGTTTAAACACCATCTCCTTAAGGCTGGTGGATTGCACAATGGTGCCCACTGGGGTCCCGTTGACATCAGAAATCATGAATCGATCTTTGAGGAGGGACTTAGTTTGGGAAATAACCAGCTCGTCGAGCGTAAATAAGTTTTGCATCATGCCTGCCAATGTATGGCAGCCGGCGTTTTTAATCCTCCTCCCTAGGGGTGGTTTTTGCTTCTTCCTGTGCTTCGTGGGCCTCTTCGTAGGCTCGCGTGCGGTGGGCGGTCATGGTTTGTGCAAAAGTTTGCACCCAATTCTTATTCTTTTCCGCCAGTGGGCCGGAAGGCTCGGTGACGGTCCAGGTGCCGTCTTCGAAGAGCCAAATAATGTCCCGGGTGTGCGGATCCATGACGTAGAAGGCCCGGCCATCGGTCTTTATGTTGTGGTGATGTTGGCACAGGCACGCCAGGTTTGCTGGAGTGGTCGGTCCGCCATCCGCGTGGTTGATGCGGTGATCCTTCTGGCACACCGTGGCAGGACGGTTGCACCCAGGGTAGCGGCAGGTGCCGTCGAATCCTTCGAGGTATGCTGCCATATCCGGCGGGGTGACATATCCCTTTACCTCTTTATCCGAGTTCATTTCCCGAATCTTGGAATACGGCATCGCGTTGGAGCGCGCTGGGTCGAGCCACCCAACGGATTCAATGAACGCGGGGGAGTTAGGAACATCGGTTGCCTTGTAGGCATTCAGGATGACCTGGGGTGCTTCGGTATTGCCGGTGAGGAGGGAAATGGCGGCATCGGCAAGCGAGCAATCCAGCTTGAGTGCAGTTTCCTTGATGCACTTATCGACGCATGCCATCACCGAGGGATCCGCGCTTAGCGTCATCGCCGCGGTATTGCTTCCCCAATTTTCCAAGGTATAGCGCGGCTGCGTCGGGCCCTTTTTGACCGCGAGGGTGTCATCTTCAAGGTTGATGAGCTCATTTATCTTCCTTTTAATCTGCGCTTGCGTCCGCATGGCCTGGTTGGCCTGGGTAGGAGTGAGGTAGGCGGTGAGCTGCTCATCGATGCGCGCGACTACCTCCGGGGTCGGGTTGCCCAGGCGGTTAAGGGATTTATTGATGGCAATGAGGCGGTCTAAATCTAAGTGATAGAGCTCGTGTTGCAGCTCTTTTAGCTGTGGGAGCTCTTCCAGGCGGTACAGGGCCATCAGGATATGGCCGATTCGCCCTTCATTAACTCCGGTGGTGCGGTAGAGGGATTGGGTGACTAATTCGAAATCAGAATCGAGATCGGGGATCTGTTCAGTCCAGAACTCGTATTCAGTCTTCCGCATTTCAAAAGCTAAGCGTGTAGTGGGGTTTTTGGTGTTGGTCGTGGAAAAGTAGGGATCTTCCATGGCACTTGAAACCTAAATTTGTGGTGTGAACGTGTGTACGAAAAACACTATAGAACACCCTACGGACATTCGCCTGTTTTAAGGCGTTTTTGCAGGTAGGAGTGCATATTCTTCCGTCAGGATAACCAGCTTAAAAAGCAAATTTATGTGCTAGCTTGAGGAAGGTATGAGTGAGGAGCAGGAAACGCAGGAAGAACCCGGCCGCGCGTGGTGGCAGTGGTGGGCGCCCTTGGCGATGATCGCTAACTTCCTGGTGCTCCCGCCGGCGATTTACCAGGCGGTTTCCGGCACGGTATTGCTCGGCATCATGGGTGGGCTTACCGTGCTTATTGCTTTTATCGATGCCGCCACATTCCGCTACTCATGGACCATCTTCTGGGTTGCGGGCATCGCCTATTTCGCGGCCATGGAGATGTACTTCAACGAGGGGACATGGATTTACCTGCCGGTAGTGGTCCTTTTGGCGTTGGGTGCTAGCAAATTGGGCGCCAAGTTGAGGAAGCGCTGATGGAAATCTGGCGGTTGGATCACCCTGAGGCTGGCCTGCTCGAGGTTGAGCGCGGCTACGATGCCGAGTTCGCTGAGCAGGGCGAATGGCCCAAGGAGCCGAAGGAATTTACGCCGGTGCTTGGCGATGCCCCCTTTATCCACCGCCTCCAGCTCTGGCGCAAGAATCCTGCACCCCGCATGCAGATGGTGGTCAACGGCGAGGTTCGCAGCCGGCACGACAAGCCGCGTGGCGGCCGTTATTCATTGCAGAAGAATCTGGAAAACGATCTCTCATTCAGTGAGAATAGTGCGCCGCGGACTAAGCCTTATGTAGATATCCAAGCCACGCCCTTTGGGGAGATACAGGATGTCTACTACCGCGATGGGGAGGAGGCCGTGGCCTTTGATCCGCCGCCGGGCTCCTTGGGTGAAAAGCGGCGCCGGGCAATGGAAGAAAGCCCCTTCAAGCGCGTGCTGTATCCACTGCTCGGTGGGCTGGGGAAGTCTGGGTGGGCCATCGCGATGATTGTTTTGGCTCCTATTATTAGCCGCATCCTCTCGCGCTTGCTGCCGGATTGGGAGCTGCCAGATGTAGATTTTCCGGAGATTTACCTTCCGCTGCCAAATTTGCCGAACCTGCCGGAGCCACCGCAGATTACCTTGCCCGCGCCGCAGTTTGCGGTGCACTTTGAACCGCCGGAGTGGGTGGTTTTCCTGATGGATTACAGCAGGGTGTGGATGCCTATAGTTATTGCCATTGCCTTTGGGGTGATGGCGGTGCGCAATGCAAAGAAATCGGAGGCGAAGAAGAAGGAGTGGCAGAACCATGAAGATTCGCGGCGCGATTGATGCGGAGGGCCGGTGCAAGCATTGGCATTCCCCGCTCGACGTGGTGGCCAATAAGTGCGCGACCTGCGGCGAGTACTTCGCGTGCGCGCTGTGTCATGCGGAGCTGACGGATCATGAGTTTGGGCCCATGCTTGTTGATACCCCCGCTGCCCTCTGCGGTTCCTGCGGCCTCGAGATGGATTACCGGCTGTATTCTGCTGTCGAGGCATGCCCGGAGTGTGGGCATATGTTTAATCCCGGCTGCAGTGCGCATGCCGGGATCTATTTTCAGGTCACCGCGTAAAAGCGAGGGGAGTGCTACTGGGTCAGACCCAAAAAGCGGTTGGCCAAGCTGTGGTAGGCGCGCACGGTGAGATCGAGGTCCTCGAGGTAGAGGTGCTCGTCGTGGCTGTGTAATTGCGAGTTGGCGCTGGCCATATCGCGGCCCTCGGCGTGCATCGCAAAGCCGTAGGCGTTACCGCCCTTGCGGCGGGCGAAGCGGAGGTCGGAGCCACCGGTGGCGTGGACGGGGACGACGTCTTTATTGGGGAAGAACTCTTTGGCGGTGGCCTCAATGGTGTGCCAGAGCTCGGTATCGGTGGAGGACTGGGTGGCGTTTTCGGTAATGAGGTGCTCGATTTCTACCTCATTGGCGAGATCGCCCAGTGCGCTGCGGAGGAAATCGTCCAAGTCTTCCTGGGTTTGCCCAGGGAAGGGGCGGATATCCATCTCGAGGTAGGCGTGGGAAGGAAGCACGTTGATGGCTCCGCCTGCGCGCAGGACGGTCTCGGCGATGGTGGTGTGGCTAAAGGCGTGGGCGTAGGCATCGAGGTTGCCGAACTTGGTGTAGTCACCGGTGCCATCGATAAGCTCTTTTTCGGTCTCAGGATCGAACTTGAAGGTGCGGACGAAGCCCTCCCAGATCTCGTTGGAGGCTGTGGGTGGCTCGGCCTCGGCGATGCGGCGGGCGACCTCGCCGATCTTTACGATGGCAAAGTCTTTGCCGTAGGGAGTCGAGCCGTGCCCGGCATCGCCGGTGACGTGGAGGCGGCGCTGGCCAGCACCCTTTTCGCCCACGTTGAAGCCCACCGCGCCGGGCAGGTGGCTACCGCCGGTCTCGGAGAGGCAGTTCTTCCAAGAGAAGGCATCGGGGTGGTTTTCTGCCATCCACCGCACGCCCAGGCCACCGCGGGCCTCTTCATCGGCCATGCCCACGAAGGCGAGCGTTCCGCCGGGGTTGCCGGCGCGCGCTACCTCGCGGGTGACGGCGGCCATGGTGGCGGTAATAAAGAGCATGTCTACGGAACCGCGGCCGTAGAGCTTGCCGTCTTCAATGAGTGCCTCGAAGGGCGGCTTAGTCCACTTGGGTTCGTCGACGGGGACGACATCGGTATGCCCCATAAGGGTGAGGGGCTCCTTGGCGGGATCGCCGGGGACGGTCACCACGATGGACACGCGTCCCGGGTGGGATTCAAAGCGCTCGATGGAGACGTCTTCACCGGCAAAAAAGTTCTCTAACGTATCGGCATTGCGCACCTCAAAGCCGGAATCCGGGGTGAGGTCGTTTACGCAAGCATTGCGGATGAGTTCTTGGAGGAGTTCGAGGGTGTCATCGTAAAGCGTCATGCCCCTTAGGGTAATCCCGCGAAAAAAATTTTGTGATTTTGGCCAAAGTTGAACGGCGTTCAAGTATGGTTCACTGCATGAGCATCATCGACATCGCCCGTGAGAAAGCTCTGGAGCAAGGCAAAGGCCTTAACCAGGAAGAACTACTACAAGTACTGCAGGTTCCAGATTCCCAGCTGGAAGAAATTGCTGATATCGCCCACCAGACCCGCCTGAAGTGGTGCGGCCCGGACGTATCGGTGGAAGGCATTATCTCCATCAAGACCGGTGGTTGCCCAGAGGATTGCCACTTCTGTTCCCAGTCCGGCCTTTTTGAGTCCCCAGTGCGCGCAGTGCGCCTGAACATTCCTGAGCTGGTGGAGGCGGCACAGAAGACCGCTAAGACCGGCGCTACCGAATTCTGCATCGTTGCTGCGGTGAAGTCCCCGGATGACCGCCTCCTGGATCAGGTGGGCGAGGCCATCGCCGCCATCAATGATGCCGTTGACATCGAGATTTCCTGCTCCCTGGGTACCCTGACCCGCGAGCAGGCACAGCGCCTGAAGGACATGGGCGCACAGCGCTACAACCACAACCTGGAGACCTCCCGCTCCTACTTCCCCAACGTGGTCACCACCCACACCTGGGAAGAGCGCAAGAAGACCCTGGACTACGTGCGCGAGGTAGGCATGGAAGTCTGCTGTGGCGGCATCATCGGCATGGGCGAGTCCCTGGAGCAGCGCGCTGAGTTCGCAGCCCAGCTGGCAGAGATCGATCCGTGCGAGGTTCCGATGAACTTCCTCGACCCTCGCCCGGGCACCCCATTCGCTGACCGTCCGCTGGTTCCGCTGGGTGAGGGCCTGCGCGCCGTTGCTGCATTCCGCTTGGCGATGCCCTCCACCACCCTCCGCTTCGCTGGCGGCCGCGAGCTTTCGCTTGGCGATGACGGCACCGAGCGCGGTTTGCTCGGCGGCATCAACGCCATCATTGCCGGCAACTATTTGACCACCTTGGGTCAGGAAATCGAAAAGGATGTGGACATGCTGGGCCGCATCGATCTCCCGATCAAGGCTCTGTAGTGTCCGAGCCGAACTCTGAGTTGGCAACCGCCGTCTTGGCCGGGGACGAGCCAATTTTCCACCCCAATACCGGCAAGCCGATCGAAGAGGTCTTCGCGCTGCACCCCGCCGCAGCCGCCGGCCTCGACGTGCCGCGCTACTGCCAGATCTGCGGCCGCCGCATGGTGGCCCAGGTGCGCCCCGATGGCTGGCACACCAAGTGCTCGCGCCACGGGGAGCTAGATTCCGAGTGGTTATACGTAGAGCAGCTACCAGAGAGCTAGCACTACCAAGATAAGGAGCCGCTGCCGCATGGCAGGCGGCTCTTTTTCTATTGAAAAACAGCCGTGAACTGCGGGTAGGTAATCCTACTTGCGAAATTTGGTGCGTCCTACTTTAGAGATTTGGTACTCTCTACTTTAGAAATTTGGTGCGTCCTACTTGCGAAATTTGGTAAATATATGTTTGTTCCTCGGCAGCTCAGTGGATCTATAACGCAGTTAATGAAATGGTTTCCAGTTGTCAGCGTGACGGGGCCGCGGCAGTCTGGGAAGTCGACTCTTCTGAGAGAAATGTTTCCGGACTTGTCATACCTCAATCTTGAGGATCCAAGTATTCGAAGGGTGGCACAAGAAGATCCTGTGGGTTTCCTTTCGAGCCAACGTGGACCGTTGATTATAGATGAGGCTCAATATGCACCGGACCTGTTTTCCGTTGTCCAACTTCGCTCGGATGAAGTGGGAAGCCCTGGGCAATATATCTTATCCGGATCGCAAAATTTCTTGCTTATGGAATCCATAACGCAATCGCTGGCGGGCCGCGTTGGGATCAGTCATTTGTTGCCCTTCGGCCTCATGGAAGCTCGCTCTATATCAGCTGATCTGACCGTTGATGAATTTATGGTTCGTGGTGGATATCCGCGCTTGTACCAGGCTCAAATTCCTCCGGAAATCTATTTTGAAAACTACGTGCAGACTTATCTCCAACGGGATGTGAGTGGGTTACTCAATGTTCGGAATAGTGATAGCTTTTGGCGATTCATTAAGGTCTGTGCGCTGCAAGCTGGAAACTTAATCAACTATTCCGCAATCGCAAATGAGATTGATGTTTCTTTCCAGACGGTAAAAAATTGGGTCTCAATTCTGGAGTCTAGTTTCATCATATTTTCTTTACCCAGCCACCATTCCAATCCCCGGAAGGTGCTTACTAAGACCGCGAAGTTGTATTTCTATGATACTGGCCTGTTGTGCCACCTTCTTGGTATTTCTTCACCAGAAGAACTTTCTGTGCATCCACAGTCAGGTGCAGTGTGTGAAAATATGGTGGTAGCAGAAACCATGAAAACGCATATTCACTCTGGTCGCAAGCCGGATCTACGGTTCTATCGGGATAGTTCTAAAAGAGAAATCGACCTATTGGATTTTACGGGCGGCGATCCTAAGGCTTATGAAATCAAGGCATCGCAGACCTATCATTCCAAATACACGCGTCATCTCGCGACTGTAGGTGAAGAGCTGGAGATCAAACCCGCAAACCGCACAGTGCTATACCGCGGCCAGCATTCCTTCGAAGCGAATGGTGCGCAGGTAGTCCCCGTTGAGCAGTACTTGAAGGCGCTTGATTAGATTGGTGGGTATGGATCCCGCTGTAGCCCATGCTCATCAGTCCGCGCTGCGATCGATTGCGCGTGTCGTGGAGGAGACGGCGCCGCATACGGAGGCGGGGCAGGCTTTGGGGGACATCGCCAAGCAGCTGCGCGACGGGCCGGTGATGGTGCTGACGGGGGCGGGGGTATCGACGGAATCGGGGGTTCCGGATTATCGTGGGCCGCGGGGCTCGCTGAGCAGGCACCGGCCGATGACGTATCAGGAATTTCGCCATGATCCGGCCGCTAGCCATAGGTATTGGGCGCGTAGTTTTGTGGGCTGGCGCGTGATGGATTCTGCGGTGCCGAATCGCACGCATTATGCGCTCGTGGAGTTGGAGCGCGCCGGGCTGGTTAATGGTGTGGTCACCCAAAACGTGGATGGCCTGCATAAAAGGGCGGGTACGGAGAGGTTGGTGACGCTGCACGGTGATATGGAAACCGTGGTGTGTCTGCTGTGTGGTCACTATGAGGATCGTGGGCACTTCGATGCGCGCCTAGCGGCCGCGAACCCGGGGTACCTAGAGCGCTTAGTCGTGGAAAGGGACCAAGTTAACCCAGATGGTGACGTGACGCTGGATGAGAAAGACGTTGCGGCGTTCCGGATGGCGGGCTGCGAGCGCTGCGGATCGGAGCTGCTCAAGCCGGACGTGGTGTATTTTGGCGAGCCCGTGCCAGCCACGCGGCGGGATGCCGCCTTTGCGCTATTGAATGAGGCTAATTCGCTGCTGGTCGCCGGTTCTTCGCTGGCGGTGATGAGCGGTTATCGCTTTGTGCTTGAGGCGAAGAAGCAGGGCAAGCGCGTGGCCGTTATCAATGGCGGGCCAGGCCGCGGGGATAAGAAGGTGGATACGCTGTGGCGCACGCAGGTGGGCCCGGCTTTTGATGCCCTGCTCGATGAGTTGGAGATTTAATCAACGCGGCGTGTGCTCTACCATCCTGAGCAGCGTGCGCACGATGGCGTGCACGCGCCTATCCATGGGCATATCTTCGTGCATGACCACGGCATGGCGGTCAAAATCTTGGATATAGATATTGCGCACCGCACCTTCGGGCGCGCCCTCTGGGTCGAGGAAGCAGGTTTCGGGCGGGACGACGACGGCATCGGAACGCGTGGCAATGCAGGTGTAGCTCACGCCGGATTCGAGGTCGCCATCGCGGTTGACATTGCGAAGCACCTCGCTGCCCACCACCTGGTCCATGCCGGCGGGGCCAAACCAGCCATCGATAATGGAGCGGATCACCGCCTCTTGGCGTTGGGTGCGAATGAGGCGACTGGCGATGCCCCCGTGGGTCGTCCCATGATTAGGCGCGCTGATGCTCATGAGGTGGACGACCTTTTCGGCGCCGCCGTCCATGCGCATCCAGTACCGCGCGAGCAGTCCGCCCTGGGAGTGGCCTACCAAGATGACCTTTTCTGCTCCGGTGACGGCGAGCACGGTATCGATATACGCGCCGAGCTGCTGCGACGATTCCGGGATGGTCTGCGTGGCGCGGTGACCGTAGTCAGGGGCAAAGACCGCCCAGCCGTCTTGGCGCAAGATATTGCCCATAATTTGCCAGACGCCCTTGGTATCGCAGGTGCCGTGGATCAGGATGACCGGCCAGGGGCGCTCGTCGCTTGGGCGGGCGCCCCAATCGTCTTCGAAAACGCCGCGCGGCTTCGTGCGTGCGCCGAGGGGCAGGGTCCTTGCGGCATCGGCATCGAGGGCGGAATCGCCGGGACTGGACTTGTCCTTTTCGGCCTTGAGGCGGTCAACGATCTCGTCGGCGACGTCATCCTGCAAAGCACTGGCCGCGGCCGGGGAGGCGATGCCAAGGCGTGGCGAATCTTTTTCTTCGGGTGCATCTTCCTCGTTCACGCGCCCGAATTTGAGGAGTTGTTCAGAAATAATGCTTTTCAACTCTGCAAGAGATTCGACAGCCATGCCTTCCAATCATACGCGTTAATGCAGGTAAATGGCCTCTTTAGAAAAGTTGAAGAAATTTATGGAGAAAGCCCTTGACCTCACGCCATAATCTTTGTAAACTTAGGCTTGCCTAATCACGGGCGGTGCTTACGGCGTAGGGCGCTCCACTCCTTGCCGCTAAGTGCCAGAGATTAGTCATGGGGAGAGGGCCCGCCGATGCGCAGTCGGCGGGCCTTCGTTTATGCCTCGGGAGGGCTTGAGTTCAGAGGGTCGTTGCAACACTTTCCCTTAGGAGGGTGTTGTTGTGCCTGGAGTTGTGGGCCCGTTTCATTCGTTGTCTGAGTCGGATCGTCGTGGCTTGGTGGCCATGGTTGGCAGTGGGCGTAGCGTTCGCTCGGCTGCTGGTGAGCTTGGCTGTCATTACGTGCATGCTTTGAATTTTTGCCATGCTCACGGAGTGCCAGTCATACATAAAGCCAAACGAGTTGATCGCCGCGGTAGCCAGGCTTTACAGCTTGTAGAACTAGTTCAAGGCGGACTCTCAGTACACCAAGCCGCCAAAACGTGTGGAATGCATCCCACCGCTGCGTATGCCGTTGCTACAGAAGCTGGGTGCCATATCCGGCTAACGAGGTATGCCCGGAAAGTCCGCCAAACACAGTTAAGGGTGGAATACTTACGCCTTCGGTTGGCGAGCTTGCCTGTTGGTGATGCTGGGGCTGGGATAGGAATTGATCGTCGATTGTCTTTAGACTTCGAAAAAGGACTCATCAAATCCGGAGGGCCACGTAAAGAGTTCATACCTGTCGGCGAGGATGCCACCACGTATAAAAGACTCATGAAAGCGCTGCGCCAACGCCATGACGTCATCGAATCTGGACGGCTTTGTGCCCCTGCCTTGCCTGGCGGTGTGGATCCGTATAAACGCATCAGTGATCGCTATATTTGCTTTGAAGAACGCGTAATTATCGCCGACCTTCTTCGTGAGCATGTGCCGCTGCGGGAAATCGGGCGCCGTTTAGGGCGAAGTGCCTCGTCAATTCAGCGTGAAGTACGCAGAAACCACAGCGCTGAAGGCCCGTATCGTGCAGAAACCGCCCAGTTAAAGGCTTGTGCGCGGAGATTGCGACCGAAAATACCGAAACTGCTGGCCAACAAAAGGTTATGGGACTATGTATGCGCACAATTGCGGGCACAATGGTCACCGGAGGAGATTTCCAATCGCCTGCCCATCGACTACCCCACGGATAAGGACATGCGCATTAGTCACGAAACGATTTATGACGCCTTTTATCTACAGTCCAAAGGACGACTCAAAGACCTTGGCCTGGACTTGCCTACCGGCAGAAAGAAACGCAAGAAACGCCACACACGCACCACCACACCGGCCCAGCAACGCTTCGTTGACGACATGATCCTCATCGACGACCGGCCAGAAGAGGTTACTGAACGTATTTTGCCAGGCCACTGGGAAGGCGACCTCATCCTTGGTAAAAATAACCAATCCGCGGTGATCACGTTAGTAGAACGCGTCAGCCGATTTGTTGTCCTTGGCCACCTGCCAGGCAGGCACACCAGCAAAGAAGTATTCACAGCCCTGCACAAGGCTGTCGCTGGAATCGATAAAGCACTCTGGTCATCAATTACCTGGGACCAAGGAAGTGAAATGGCTGGCCATAAAGCCTTTACCATGGCCACTGACATTCCCATCTACTTCTGCCATCCAGGATCACCGTGGGAGAGAGGCAGCAACGAAAACACCAACGGCAGGCTCAGGAGAAACCTTCCCAAAAACAGCGACCTGTCCATCTACAGCGCCGAGGACCTGGAGATGATCGCCAACATTCACAACCACAAACCACGCAAAGCACTCAACTGGCGCACCCCAGCCGAAGTAATGACCAACGCCCTGACACAAACCGGTAGTATCACACCAAAGTAACCATCATCGTTGCAACGACCCCTAGAATCCAAGGGGTTAGTCGTCGAAGCAGGCGGCGGGTGCTTCATCCTCACGCGGGGGAATGGGAAGATCAACGGGAAATTCACGGGTGGCGGCAAAAAGCTCCACCCCAATATTAGTGGCAGGCATAGAGCTAACGATACCAAGTGGGTGTTCCGGATTCAGAGCTGGAAAAGACTCCGCTGCCGTACTGCGCTGTCCCCGCTAAACTCGCGGTTATGACCGATCTGCAGCATGTCCACTCCGTAGATGAAGCGGTGACTCGCTTAATTGAGCATTATGAAACCTCGTGCGAGATGGCGCGCGAGGCTCTTGCCTCCGGCACCCTCGATGATTATCGCCATGTGGTTTATCCCAAGGTGACCGTGGAGATCCGTAAATGGCAGCCGATCGACCGCTCCGAGCCCTTTGGCTATGTGGACGAGGCCGGCAAGTATTCTGCGGTCGTCTCCAAGCCGCACATCATCCGAGAGTACTTGCACGAGCAGCTGACTCGGCTGACTAACAATTATCCGTGCGATATCTTCGTGGGCCAATCGGATGAGCGCATTCCGCCGGAATACATCAAAGATGCCCCGGCGGCGCCGCAGGAACGCGGCCCCATTCCGCGCCCGACCTTGGATGAGGTCAATGATGCGATTATTGATGGCGAGTGGGATGCGTTTCACGGCGGGGAAAAGCCGCTCTTTCACTTCGGGGCGCAGCGCTTCGATATTGCCTGTGCGCGCATTGAGCATTACACCGGCATCGAGGTCGATACGGTGCAGAAATACATTCTGTTTACCAATTACGCGATGCATACCACGGAATTCGTGAAATTCGGCCTGCGCGAGCTGACCAAGGAGGATTCGCGTTATACGGCGCTGGTATTGCCCAATGGGGAGACCATTCACCCTAATGATGCGGTGGACCTCGACCTGGATGGGCTAACGCTGACCTCGCGCTTTCAGATGCCCCGGTTCGATCTCATTACCGCAGGTGGCGATGGCATCACGATGATCAACATCGGCGTGGGGCCATCGAATGCCAAGACCATTACGGACTGCTTGGCCGTGCTGCGGCCGGAGGCCTGGATCATGATTGGCCACTGCGCCGGCATGGATGGGCGCATGCGCATCGGTGACCTGATCTTGGGCAATGCCTACGAGCGCCACGACCACATCTTGGACCGACAGGTGGTTTCTTCCACACCGATTCCGGCCATTCCAGAGGTCCAGCGCATGCTGGAGGCGGCCGTCGATGAGGTCTACGGTAGCGATAATTCGCTCATGCGCACCGGCACGGTGCTATCGACCGATGACCGCGATTGGGAGTGGCGCACCAGCCGGGATCTGTGGGAGTGGTTGCGCACTTCTACCGCGGTGGCGGTGGACATGGAATCGTGCGCCTTGGCGGCGAATGGGTACCGCTACCGCGTGCCTTATGGCACGCTGCTGTCCGTGTCGGATCTGCCGCTGCACGCCGTGCCGAAGCTGCCGGCGCAGGCCCAGGCGTTTTATTCCAACTCCAAGGAAGCCCACGTCATGTGCGCGGTGCGCGCGGTGGAACAGCTGGCAGAAAATCCGGAGCGCCTGCGCACTCGCAAGCTGCGGCGGACGCTGGGAGAGGTTCCTTTCCGGTAGCTGCTTTCCCTTGGTAGGTATCGCTAGTTAAACTACAAAGAAAGCCCATGACGCAAAAGGAGCCGCGCAATCGTGACTGAGAATTGGATCCACCCGGACCGGGAGAACCTCACTTGGGAAGTCTTCGGCGAAGCGAGCCGGAATCTTTCGGAGCAAATCGTGGAATCCGGCTGGTTTCCTGACTTGATCGTGGGCGTTGCCCGCGGCGGCCTGATCCCGGCCGGTGCCATTGGTTATGCCATCGGGGTCAAGGCCATGGGCGCTATCAACGTGGAGTTCTACACCGATATTGGCCAGACCTTGGATGAGCCGATCATCTTGTCCCCGCAGTTGGATACGGATTCCCTCAAGGGCAAGAAGGTGCTCGTCGTTGATGACGTGGCCGATTCCGGCAAGACCTTGGATCTGGTGGTGAACTTCTTGGAAGAAACTGCCGATGAGGTGCGTTCCGCTGTCGTCTACACCAAGCCGAAGACCATTTTCGAGCCGGACTATTCGTGGAAGAAGACGGATAAGTGGATCAACTTTGCCTGGTCGGTGCTGCCCGTCATTACGGCGGATGGCTCCTTTCAGGAAGGCTCGTAGTAGCTACTAGTATGTGCAGGCGTGATTAACGAGCAGCCTGCACCTACCGGCGTCATCGCCAGTTTCCGCTTTGCATTTTCCTCACCTGCGCGTTTGCGCAAGGAAGTGCTCGGCGGACTGGCGGTGGCGCTTGCTTTGATCCCGGAAGTTTTAAGCTTTTCCATTCTCGCCGGCCTCGACCCGCGGGTGGGGCTGTATTCCTCGGTGATTATGGCGATGGCCATCGCCTTTACCGGCGGGCGGCCCGCCATGATTTCTGCGGCGGCGGGCGCGGTTGCCCTGGTGGTGGCCCCGCTCGCGCACGAGTATGGGCACGATTACGTGGTGGCGGCGGTGCTTGCGGCCGGTATTATGCAGGTGTTGTTGGCGTGGGTGGGCATCGCTAAGCTCATGCGCTTTATTCCGCGTTCGGTGATGACGGGATTCGTCAATGCACTGGGAATTATGATGTTTACCGCGCAGCTGCCGCACCTTATTGATGTCCCCTGGATGGTCTATGTGCTGGTGGCTATAGGCCTGGCCATCATGATTGTTTTGCCGCGGTTTACCCAGGCAATTCCGGCGCCGTTGGTGACCATCGTGGTGGTAAGCATCATCGCCGTCGCGGCGGGGTGGAAGGTGCCGGATGTGGCGGACCAGGGCGAGCTGCCCACGACGCTGCCGGGCCTTTTCATTCCGGATATTCCGTGGAACCTGGAGACCCTGCAGATCATTGCGCCCTACGCCTTTGGGATGGCGCTGGTGGGCCTCATGGAATCGCTGCTTACGGCGAAGCTTGTCGATGACATTACGGATACCCACTCCGATAAGACCCGCGAATCCTTTGGCCAGGGCATTGGCAATATATTGGCCGCGGCGATTGGCGGCATGGGCGTGTGCGCAATGATTGGCCAGACCATGATCGGCGTCAAGGTATCCCAGGCGCGCACGCGCTTGTCGACGTTCCTCGCCGGCGCCTTCCTCCTCGTGCTGTGCCTGCTTTTCGGCGAGGCGGTAGGCCGCATTCCGATGGCCGCGCTGGTCGCGGTGATGATCCTCGTGGCGGCGACGACGGTGAATTGGCATTCCATCCGCCCGCGCACGCTCAAGCTGATGCCGCTTTCTGAAATCCTCGTCATGCTGCTGACGGTCGCGGGCACGCTGGCCACGCATAACCTGGCGGTAGGAGTGGTCTTAGGCGTGGTGGCTGCATCGATTGGCTTTGCCCGCCGGGTGGCGCACCTCGTGGAGGTTGAGTTGGTAGATGGATATACCTACGTGGTGCATGGCCAGCTCTTCTTCGCCTCCTCGAATGATTTGGTTTACGCCTTTGATTACACGCTTGATACGGACTTCGTGGTGGTGGACCTTTCCGATGCCGAGGTCTGGGATGCCTCGACGGTGGCGACGCTGGATGCGGTGCAGAAAAAGTACGCGGATCGCGGCATTGAGGTGGAGTTTCGGGGCCTCGATGGGGCGAGCGCGCAGCGCCTGGAGCGCCTGAGTGGGCAACTGGGTGATTAATATCACATTGCGAGCGTGATGTGCGTAAGCGTACCGGCTGAGAAGCGTTGGGTGGAGTGGACTAGCGCGGCGAGATTGACCGTTTAGGGCAATGACCTCGAACTATTAGGCGATATTAACTTCGTGCCGTGGAGCAGCTTTGTCTTAACTAACTTAGGTGATCCAACCTGAAAAATGCCCCTGAGGTGCGGGTTTGATTAAGCATACCTTGCTAGACGGGAGATTTTATTTGGGTATTGTAGTGCCTACAACCAATTAATTGATTCCTACAGAAAGGATTTAGCAATGGATGAGAAGCTGCAAACTCTGCTAAACAATCAGGTCATTAACGAGCACGGCGCCGCTATGGTCTACACCCAGCTGGCCTACGAGATGGACAACCTGTCCTTCCCGGGCATGCGCGACTGGTTCATGGCTCAGGCTAGCGAAGAGCGCGTCCACGCACAGAAGCTTGCGGATCACCTCTTGGCACGCGGCTACCGCGTAGAGCTTAACGATATCCCGGTTGGCTCCATCAAGGCTGCCACCCCGCTGGATGCGTTCGAGGCTTCCTTGGCACACGAGCAGAAGGTCTCCGAGCAGATCCGCGAGATCGCCCGCGTTGCCCTTGACATCCAGGACCTGGACTCCCGTCAGCTCATTGACTGGTTCCTGGCTGAGCAGATCGAGGAAGAGGACACCGTTTCTGAGATCATCGACCAGATCAAGCTGGTGGGCAACGATGGCGCTGGCCTGCTGCGCATCGATTCCCGTTTGGCTAACCGCAACTCCTAAGTTGTGAATAACAAACACATCAAGATTTAAATCAATCCTCCCATAGCACTGGGCTGCTGTGGGAGGATTGACGTATGTCTGCACACCTCAAAGCAACCCTCTCTGCCACCCTGGCGGTATTGGCATTAAGCCTCATCATCGGTGCTGCGGTCATCTCAAGCCACGTGACCCTCGGCATCTTTTTGACCACCGCGGCGCTCATGCTGAGTCCGTTTGCGGGGGTGGTGATGCTGGCGTGTGGGGTCATCGGCAAGCGCGGGCTGGTCAACCGCTCCTTATATTCCTTGAGTGGAATGCTGATTCTGGCCTCGTTGGCCGTGCTCATCGTGTTACCGATGGCGCAGGCAACGGCGGCGCTGGTGATTTTTATCGCCGGTACCGCGGTGGGGATTGTGGCCGTGCAGACCCAAGCTACTAGGCGCGCATAAACTGGACGCATTATGCCGAAGTTGCTGTTTGATCTGTACGGCGTGCTGCTGCGCCCCGCCACGCCGGAAGCGCACGTTGAACTGGAGCGCTTCCTCGCGCCTGCGAACCCGGAGGCATTCTGGGAGGCCTATAACTATTTCCGGCCCGATTACGATGCCGGAATTTTTAGCGATAGCCACTACTGGAACGAGATAGCCGCCCGTGCGGGTATGGAGCCCATTGACTGCGCTGGGGCCGTGGCCTGCGAGAATCAGTACCTGCTCGAGGCGGACTCAGAGATGGTAGCGCTGGTCAAAGGGCTCATCGGGGAGGGCTTTAGCGTCGGGATTTTATCCAATATACCCACGACCCTGGCGGAACAGGTGCGCGCGCAGCACCCGTGGTTGGCAGAGTGTGCGGCGGTAACGTTGAGCTGCGATATCGGGGTGGCCAAGCCGCATCCTGAGGCCTACCGGGTGGCGGTGGACGCGCTCGCGGCGCAGCCTAAGGACACGCACTTTTTCGATGACCGCATTGACTACATCGAGGGCGCTACCTATTGCGGGTTGCAATCCCACCTGTTTACCGGCATCGACTCCGCGCGCGAGGTTTTACGCGGTCTGGAGTGAGCGGCCGAGCTCTAACGGCTCGCGCAATAGCTGATCGGTAGCCACGGTGCGGGCGACGGCGCGCACGATTTCTTTGTGGCTTGGAATCATGCGCAGTTCCAGATCCTCCGAGGCGGAATCGCGCACGGTGGAAGCAAAAAGCTGGGGCGCGCGGGAATCGCCGGTAAAGGCCCCGCCGGCAATGACCACGGTTTTTGGTGCGTATTCGTGGACCATGTCCGCCGTAATCTGGCCCAGCTGGCGGGCGCGCTCATCCAAAATGGCGCGCACGGCTGAATTGGACTCGGCGATGGTCGCGACCTCGTGCAGGGTATTGGCCTCGATACCGTGGCGGCGCACGGCCTCCAGAATGGACTGGGTGGCCAAGAGGTGTTCGGAAGCGCCGTGGCCCAGCACGTCAGAGTGGGTCTGCGGGAGCGGGATGATGGAATTGACCTCGTCATCGACGGAGAGCGCAGATCCTAAGGAATCATCCGCGAAGAGCAGGAGCACGCGCTCGTAGGTGCCAATCTCGGCAGCCTGGGTCTCCGAGCCCAAAATGGCGGAAATGGCAGAAGTGACCACCACGGGAACGCTAAATTGGAAGCGTAGGCGCGCCGCGATATCCACGCCGTGCCAACCCAGGTTATCCGCGGTGACTAGGCCCTCTTCATCCACGGTGCCCGAGGTGGTAATCCCCAAGGCCACGAGCCGGCGATCTAGGCCCGTCATCATGCGGTTGATGCCGGCCATGATGTGTTCAAGAAAGTCTTCCTCCGTCAGGCGGGCGACAGGAGTAGCAATCTCTTCTTCTGAAACGGTGCGGCCCTTGATGTCATAGAGGCCGATGTAGGTCTCAGAGGTGCCGACGGCTATGCCGCCGAGTACCCAGTTATTATCCGCGGCCTCGAGGGGAACGGTAGGGCGGCCCCGGCCCTGGGATTGGGTGAGGTCGGTGCGCTCTTGGATGAGTCCTGCGTTGAGGAGCGCGGTGGTAGCGCGGGTAATGGTGGGCTGGGAGAGTCCGGTGGCTTCTACCAGCTCACTACGGGTAATGATCGGGTTCAGGCGCACCAGGTGAAGGCACTTAGCAGCCGGTGTACGGGGGCGGGTGAACACGGGGCCAGGTTTGATCATGAAAGAAAGTATATGTGTCACAGACTGCTTTGTCTAATCTATTCATAGGTGTATGTACCGAATGGTCTAAAGGTGGAGGTCGGCCGAAAATTCTCTATGCTGGGGCGCATGAAATCAGTAGCGGTTTATTGCGGCTCCGCCGTGGGCAATTCGCCCGCCTATAGCGCAGCGGCACAACACTTGGGCGGCGAGCTTGCCCGTCGCGGGCTGAACTTGGTCTATGGCGGCGGAAATATCGGCCTCATGCGTGAGGTTGCCAACTCCTGCTTGAAGGCCGGCGGCACCGTCACTGGCGTCATGCCGCAATCCCTGGTGGATTTAGAGATCTCCCACCCAGGCTTGACCCGCCTCGAGGTCGTGGATTCTATGGCCGAGCGGAAAACCCGGATGGAGCAGCTGGCGGATGCCTTTATCTGTTTGCCCGGCGGCGTGGGCACGTTGGAGGAAGTGACAGAGGTACTGACCCAACAACAGCTGGGCAGCATTCGCGGGCCCGTTGGCTTGGTTGATGTGGAAGGTTTTTGGCAGCCCTTTTATGACATGTATGCCGCCATGGCTGAGGCGGGCTTCATCCTGCCCCGCTTTGTAAAAGCACTGGTCATAGAGGAAAATCCCGCGGCCGTACTGGATGGTTTTGCCCAGTGGCACTACCCGGGCACGAAGTGGAACAACGATTAGCTAACAAGTTTGCAACATTTGGGTGGGGCTGGGTGGCCTATCAACAAGATAAAGGGTTAGACTTCCCTCTTATGAGTTCTGAGCAGACCGCTAAGCGCCAGCCCTCTCTACTGGACGCTTCGTGCGATAACTTCGTTCACGACCTAGCCGAGCTATCCCCAACTGATGCAACCGCGTGGGGCATTGACGGTTTTGAAGGCGAATTGCAGGATTTTTCCCCCGACTATTTTGAGGCGGTCGCTGATCGCACCCGCGATATGGTTGCGGATCTAGATGCCTTGGATGACACCACCGATGAATCCGATGATGAGGATGACTTTGATGACGTGGATTATGTCACCGCCGCCGTCTTACGGGATCGTCTCTGCTTAGATCTGGATTTGCACCATCACGGCGAGGATATTCGCAGCCTTAATAATATTGCCTCGCCCGTGCAGACCATCCGGGATTCCCTGTTGCTTATGCCGCAGGATACCGAGGAGGACCGCGAGGCCATTCGCTCCCGCCTGTCCAAGGTCAAGGGTTCCCTCGATGGCTACCGCGAGTCCCTGAAGGAGGCGGCCTCCCACGGCATGGTGGCACCGCACCGCCAGATCTCTGAGGTCATTGTGCAGTGCGAGCGGCTTGCCGATGCCGACTCCATGCTCGAGGGCCTCGGCCTCGACCCCGACTCCGCCGAGGTAAAGAAGGCGAAGGAGGCCTTTGGCGAGTTCTCGGATTGGCTGTCTAATGATCTGCAGCCGCAGTCCTCTAATAAGGACGCGGTGGGCCGCGAGCGTTACGAGCGTTTCTCCAAGCTTTTCGTCGGCGATTCCGTGGACTTGGACGAGGCCTATGAATGGGGCCTTGACCAGGTGCGTTACCTGCGCGGCGAACAGGAGAAGATCGCGCACGAGCTTTATGGTCCGGAGTGCTCGGTGCGCTCTGCCATGCGCAAGCTGAACCACGAGGAACGCTATACCCTGCGCGGTACCGATGCCTTGGTGGAGTGGATGCAGAGCAAGGCCGATGCGGTCATCGCCGAGCTCAACGGCAAGGAATTCGACATTCCGGAAGAAGTCGAAGAGATCGAGTGCTGCATCGACCCAGCGGGCACCGGCGGCATCTTCTACACCCCGCCCAGCGATGACTTTTCGCGCCCGGGCCGCATGTGGTGGTCCGTGCCGGAGGGGCAGGACACCTTCCACACCTGGCAGGAGCTGACTACCGTGCACCATGAGGGCGTGCCGGGCCATCACCTGCAGCTGGGCTCTGCCCTGGTGCAAGAGGATTTGAACCTGTGGCGCCGCGCAGTTACCTGGAACTCCGGCCACGGCGAGGGTTGGGCCCTGTACGCCGAGCAGCTCATGGCCGAGCTGGGCTACATGGATGATCCTGGTGTGCGGATGGGGCTGCTCGATGCCCAGCGCCTGCGCGCGGCCCGCGTCGTGGTGGATATCGGATTGCACCTGGGCAAGAAGCTACCGGACTGCACCGTATCCGGCGTATGGGATAAGGCCCACGTGAAGACCTACATGCGCGAAAACACCGCCATGGATGATGCGAACCTCAACTTTGAGGTCAACCGCTACCTGGGTTGGCCGGGCCAGGCCCCGTCCTATGCCTTGGGCCAGCGCCTGTGGCAAGAAACCCGCGCCGCCGCCGAAGAGCAGGGCATGAGCGCCCGCGAATTCCACTCCGAGGCCCTGGCTCTTGGCTCGGTGCCCATGTCGGTGCTGCGCGAGGCCGTGCTCAATAACTAAACGCGCAGGCTAGCCGCGCACGCTAGCGCCGTGTGGAAAACTTGCTGACGGCCCTGATGAGCTGCGGCAGGTACCCCGCAATGACCAGCACGGCGATGAGGCGGGTGAGCTGCACCGCGATAACCACGGGGCCAGCCCCGCCTTCCGCGGAGAGCGCGAGCACGGTTTCTAGCGCGCCGGGGCTGGTGGCTAGGTAGGCCTCGAAGTAGCTGATATTCAGCCAGTGCATCAGCGGCCACGCCGTGGCCGCGCACAGGCCGAGGACCGCGGCAATGGAAAGAATCGTCGCGGGAAGCTGCTTGGCAAAGGCCTTGAGCGCGGGGAGCGACAGCCCGCCGCCGCAGACCCAGCCGATGGATAAAAAGGCGATGACCTTAAAGGCATAGATCGGCTCTAACGTATGGCCCTCCGGCAGGAAGAACGAGGCCAGCACCGTTAAGATCAGCGGTCCGAGGACGGCAGATGCGGGCAGGTGCAGGAATTTACCAAGGCTTTCGCCGACCAGCGCGATAACGAGCACCAATGCGATGATCCACCAGGTGGTTTCCGCCTCGAGCCTTAAGTCACCGCCCCTTCCGGCCGGCGTATCGAGGAAGGTCACGACGGCGGGAAGGGATACGGAAACGATCAATAACCGCAGGTATTGGGTGAGCGCGACGTAGCGGTAGTCGGCACCGAGTTCATCGGCAAGCGCGGGCATGAGCGAGGCACCGCCGGGAAGCATGGACAGGATACCGGTTTCGGAGGAGACGTCCCGTGGCCGCTGGCGGTGCAGCATGACGCCGCAAAAAATTCCCAACGCGATGGTGACAAAGGACATGGTTATGGCAGCCGGCAGGTATCCCACCAATTGGCCGAAGGAAACTACCGTCAGCGGCAGCGCGGCCATGATGCCGATGAATCCGCGCGATAGCCCATAAAATTTGCGGTTGACCTTGAGGTCTTCACCGGTGATAAGGGCCATGGCGCCAGAGGCGATGATCGCGGCCAAAATCCACGCGGCCGGCACGTGCCACATGCTAAAAAGCCAGCCCAAGAGGACGGAGACGGGCACGACGATGCCCCACCGCAGGATGGTGTGGGTGTCTACGCTTATTCCCCAGTGCCGCTGTGCCACGTATTCTCCCATCTTCTGCTCGTCTCCGATCGAGTCTAGACCTCCCCGCCGCGGGGCTTATGATCTCCTCATGGATATCGACGTGGCGCAGTGGGCGGTGCTCCTTGTGGGAGCGGCGGGGGCAGGCTGGATCGACGCGGTCATCGGCGGGGGAGGCCTCGTGCTAATTCCGCTATTGCTGGCCGTGGTTCCGGGGCTCGCGCCGGCAACGGCGCTGGCCACCAACAAGCTCGCGGCGGTATCCGGCACGGCATCGGCGGCCGTGACCTTGGCGCGCAAGGTGCGCCCGCCCGCAGGGGAGCTCGTTCGCTACGCCCTCATCGCCCTCGTGTGCGCCGGGCTGGGCGCGAGTGTGGCGGCGAATCTTAATAGTGAGATCATGCGCCCGCTCATCATCGTGCTCTTAGTGGTGGTGGGCGTCTTCGTGACCTTTAAGCCGAGCTTTGGCACCACCGAGTCTCCCGGGATCCGCGGCGGATGGCGCACCTGGGCGGGGCTTGTGGCGGTGGCGGCCATCTCCTTTGATGACGGCATCTTTGGCCCGGGTACCGGCATGTTCCTGATTATGGCCTTTACCTTCATCTTCTCCCAGAACTTCTTAAAATCCGCGGCGATGGCCAAGGTGGTCAATACCGCCACGAACCTCGGTGCGCTGGTGACCTTCATCCTTGGCAGCCACGTGTGGTGGACCCTTGGCATCGCGTTGGCCGCCGCCAATATTCTTGGCGCCCAGGTGGGCGCGCGGACGGTGCTCAGCGGCGGGACGAAGCTTATCCGCTACGCCCTGCTTACCTTGGTAGTGGTCATGAGCTGCTATTTATCCTGGCAGCAATGGGGTTAGGCTACATCCGGTTCTTGGTCCGCGCGGTGGCGATGGCATTCCACGGATCCTCGGGCCACGGGTGCTTGGGGTAGCGTCCGCGCATATCGGCGCGCACCCCGGCGTAGGGGCCGGACCAGAAGCTAGCAAGATCATCGGTGACCGCCAGCGGGCGGCCGGCGGGGGAGAGCAAGTGAAATTGCACGCGGTTGCCGCAGTACTCCGGGGATTCGGCCAGGCCGAAGCATTCTTGCAACTTGATGTGGACCACGGGGCGCTCGCCCGACCAATCGATCTTGGCATCGCGGCCGGAGGGCACGGGCAGGCGCTGAGGTGCGAGCTCGTCCAGGCGGGTGGCTTCGGGCCAGGGGAGCAGGCGCTGCAGGGCGGGGTACATGTCTATTTTGGCGGTGGGGGTTCCCGCGGCAATCTGGTGCAGCTCGGGCCCAAGCCACTCGGCGGGATCGGCGGCATCGACTTCCGGCCAGGGGTCGCCGTAGTGCGCGTGCAGGTGGCGGAGCCTATCTTTTAAGCTCTGGGCCTTCTCGCTGAAGGTAAATAGGCCGAGGCCTTCTTCGCGGATGCCGGCGGCAAGGGCCTGCGCGGCGGCATCGCCGGTGATCTTAACCGGGGTTTCGGACAGCACAATTGCTCCGGCCGCCCGGACTTTGACCCCGCGCACGCGGCCCCCACGCAGGAAGGCGCGGGTTTCTTCGGTCACGCCGATGGCATCCAGTGCGGCGGATTCTGCGATGCGCGCGGCGGTGCGGATGATGGGGTTTCCGGCATTGGAGAGGGTGACCTCCGCGATGGCGAGCCACGGCGAGCCGGCCAGCCCGGAGTTATCCAGTAGCCGGGCGCGGGTGCCGCTGGCCAGCAGGTAATCTTCGCCCACGCGCTTGGCCACCTGCTCGGGATAGGCGGTGGCGACGACCTCGCCAGGGTCAGCGGGTCCGAGATCCTCCACCAGGCGAGACAGGCGCCTGATTTCCTTCTGCGGTGCGGGGCGGCGGGTGAGATCGGTGGTGTTGGTGGGGGCATCGGCAAGCGCGGCGATGGTGGGCGCCGCCTGGCTGCCGTGCCGGATAAGGGCCGCGCCTTGGCGGGGATCGGTGGGCAGCAGGGCGAGTTCCTGCGTCGCGCCAATGCGCTCGAGGGTGGCGCGCGCGGCCGCAAGGGCTTGGGCGGGCGGCGGATCGAGCAGCGGGAAATCCGGGCCCGCGCCCCAGCAATCCAAAAACAGCGCAGCCTGCGTGAGATCCGCGGACAGGATCTCCGGCGTAGTGTGCGGGGAAAAGTGCTGGTAATCGTCCTGGGAATAGCAGCGAATGACCGTACCCGGCGCCTCACGGCCGGCACGGCCCGCGCGCTGGTCCGCGCTCGACCTCGATGTGGAGACCGTCACCAGGCCAGACATGCCGCGCTGTGCATCGCGCCGGGGAACGCGGGCCAGCCCGGCATCTACCACCACACGCACGCCAGGCACCGTCAGCGAGGATTCCGCGATGGACGTCGCCACCACAATGCGCTGATCATCGGTATAAAGCGCGGCATCTTGCTCCGCGGTGGTCTGCTTGCCGTGCAGTGGGAAAACATTATGGCTCCGCAGCTCTTCGCACACTAGGTTGACCTCGCGCACGCCGGGCACGAAGACCAGCGTGGATTCGTGTTGGCGGGCCGCCTGCTTGGCGATGCCCCCGTAAAACTCCCGCGACCCCGCCGCGCGCCCCGGCTGTGGCGCGTACTGGATATCCAGGGGATAGGTCACCGCCTCTGTGGTGTGGACGGGCGCGCCCATGAGCTGGGAAAAGCGCTGCGCGTCTACCGTTGCGGACATGGCGATGACGCGGAAGTCTTCGCGCAGCTCGGCCAGCTCCAGGCACATGCCGAGCACTAGATCCGTATCCAGCTGGCGTTCGTGAACCTCATCGATGGCCACGGCGGCCACGCCCTCGAGCTCCGGATCCTTCAGCAGGCGGCGCAGCAGCACGCCCGGGGTGACGAACTCGACCTCGCTGCCCGCGCGGGATTCGCCGCGGATGGCGAAACCGACCTTATCCGGGGTGCCGCTGAGGGTGCTTAAGCGCTGGGCGGCCGCGCGCACGGCCACGCGGCGCGGGGCGGTGACGATGACCTTGCCGCGCCCTGCGGAATGATTGGCTAGCGCCGGTGGCACGAGCGTGGTTTTACCCGTGCCGGGCGGTGCCTGAATGACGACGTTTCCGGTGTGGGGCAGCGAATCGATGGTCTTGGCTACGGGCAGCCCCGCGCCAATGCTGGCGAGATCGAACATTTACTGCGCGGCCCCAAAACCTTCCACGGGGCCGTCCAAATCCTTGCGCTCCCAGGAATCCTCATCGCCGTCCAGGGTGCGTACCACGCGGCCGGGCGTACCCAGGACCAGCGAATTATCCGGGATATCCTTGGTCACCAGCGTGCCGGCACCAATAACGCAGTTTTCACCAATGGTAACCCCCGGCATGACGGTGGCATTGGCCCCAAACCAGGTATTGCGCCCCACGGTGATGGGGTGGGCGATTTCCCACCCGCCCTCGCGCATCGCGTGATCGTTGACGGGGTGGCCCACCGTAATGAACGAGCAATTGGGCCCAATCAACACGCGATCACCGAATGTGACCTTGGCCTGGGCCAAAATGCTGCTGCCAAAGTTGATGAAGACGCCTTCCCCACAGACGATATTGCAACCGTATTCCATATTCAGCGGCGCGTGCGCCCCCGGCACGTGTGATTCCTCCGGCAGGATCTCCCGCAAGATTGCCTGCGCCTGCTCCTTATCGGTGTTGTGCAGATCGTTGAACTGCCCAATCAGCCCAAAGGTGCGCTGGTGCTCCTTGTCGATGTCCCCCATGCCCGGCAGGTGCCACTGCCCACCCGTCATTCGCTCCCAAGTGCCGTAGCGTTGCAGGTCGTGCAGCTTTTGTTCATCCATGTGAGCCATTGTAGAGGCCTCCACGGCGGTGGCGATTAGAGTGGAGGAATGCTTTTTGATTCACTGCCGCGGCCGAATGCGTACGTCGCGCCGGGCGTGGGGCACGTGCCGGGGTGGGTGGGCATCGGCAAGCAAAAGGTCCTTGTAGAAGAGACGCGGGAGATTGCTCGTGCGTATGCGCATACGCCGATGGCGATGGTGCAGCCGCGGCTGAAATCGGGTGGGCAGATGAGCGTATTTCAGCTGCATCTTGGTCGCTATTGGCATTATCCCAGCTACCGGTACGTGGACAATATGGAAGGCACGCGGGTGCCGCCGGTGCCGGATAGCTTGCGGGAATTGGCCCCGGTGGCGCTGCGGCAGGCGGCCCAGGTTGCCCCGGAGCTTGAACCATGGGTGGATAACTTCGTGCCGGAGATGGCGCTGGTGAATTATTATCCGCCCGGCTCGGCGATGGGGATGCACGTGGATGACTCTGAGGGATCGCCCGCGCCCGTGATTTCGCTTTCGATTGGGGATGAGGCCCTTTTTCGCATAGGCCATACCGAAAATCGCACTAAGCCCTGGGACGATGTGACTTTGTGCTCGGGTGATTTGGTGGTCTTTGGCGGGCCGAAGCGCTTTGCCTACCACGGGGTCGTGCGGGTAAATGATGGCACGCTGCCGGAGGGATGCGGGCTGCAGGAAGGCAGAATCAATATCACCATCAGACAAGTTTCGGCGAGCGCGGTAGGCTAGGGCGGGTTACATAAAGGTTGAAGGAAAGAGGTTTTTCTTATGTCCCGAATTGGCATCATCATCGGCTCTACCCGCGATAAGGCGGCGGGCCAGGCAGTAGGCGAGTGGGTCAATGACCTCGCCCAAGGCCGCGAGAACGGTGTGGAGTACCAGCTGTTGGAGCTCAAGAAGTTCAATGTTCCCATCCTTACCAGCGAAGTTGTTCCGGGTGCGGCGAATAAGCAGTACGATGACGCCAACGTGCAGGAGTGGTCCAAGGCCGTCGATGCCTGCGATGGCTTTGTCTTCGTGACCCCGGAGTACAACCACTCCGTGCCTGGTCCGTTCAAGAATGCCTACGACTCGCTCGGCGCGGAATGGGCGGGCAAGCCGGTGGCCTTCGTGGGCTATGGCTCCGTCGGTGGCGTGCGCGCGGTCGAGGCATGGCGCAATGTCGTGGCTAACTTCTCCATGCCACAGCTGCGCAACCAGCTGGACTTTAATATCTTCACCGACTGGAACGATGGCGAATTCCGTCCCAGCGATGACTCCTACGAGCGCGCAAACTCCCTGCTTGCTGAGCTCGAGGACGCACTTTAAGTAAAAGGCCCTGCACCGTACCGCGCGCTGCGTAGCATGGGGTGCATGAGTGAAAAGAAAGTAGCAGTAGTAACCGGCGCCTCTTCTGGCATTGGGGAGGCCACCGCGCGTTCTTTGGCCAAGGACGGCTGGCACGTTGTCGTGGGCGCGCGCCGCACAGACCGCCTGCAGCAGCTTGCCTCTGAGATCAGTGGCGAGGCCTATGAGCTGGACGTTACCTCCGATGTTTCTGTTTCCAAGTTCGTCTCCCACCTCGACCGCGTAGATCTTTTGGTCAATAACGCCGGCGGTGCCAAGGGCTTGGAGCCGCTTGTCGATACCTCCATTGAGGACTGGCAGTGGATGTACGAGACCAACGTGCTCGGCACCGTGCGCATGATTCAGGCGCTCATGCCCAAGTTAGAGCGGGTGCCAGATCTTTCCGGGCTAATTATTAACGTCGGTTCCATTGCTGGCTGGACCGTGTACGAAGGCGGTTCCGGCTATAACACCGCTAAGCACGGCGTGCGCGTGATTTCCCGCGCGCTGCGGCTAGAAAATCACGATGTGCGCGTTACCGAGATTGATCCTGGCCGCGTGGCCACGGACTTTTCCTTGGTGCGCTTCAAGGGCGATGAGAAACGCGCGGCCAAGGTGTATGACGGCCAGCTCAACCTCGTGGCAGAAGACATTGCGGAGGCCATCCGCTGGGTCGCCGCCCAACCGGCCCACGTCAACGTGGATACGATGACCATTAAGCCGCGCACGCAAAGCTAAGGCCCCGCGGGCCTCTGCAAAGAGCAGCGGCGGGGCGGGGCCTAGGCTTTATCTTCCTGCTTGAGCCTTATTGCAGGCCAAACTGATCCCATGCGGCAGGGGCCAGGTTCTGGTACACGTGTTTGTGCTCTTGGTATTCGGCAAGGCCGGTGGGGCCCAGCTCGCGGCCGTTGCCAGACTGCTTGTAGCCGCCCCATTCCGCCTGCGGCAGGTACGGGTGGAAATCATTGATCCAAATGGTGCCGTGGCGCAGGGCGCGGGCAACGCGCTCGGCGCGGCCGGCATCGGAGGTGTACACCGCGCCAGCCAGGCCATACTCGGTATCGTTTGCGATCTCGATGGCCTCTTCTTCGGTGGTGAAGGTCTCGATGGTCACGGTCGGGCCGAAGGCCTCATCGTGGACGCAGTCCATCTCGCGGGTAGCGCCATCGATGATCGTGGGCAGGTAGTACACGCCCTGGCCCAGATCCGTGGTGCCGGTGCCGTGCTGGCCGTTGGTGTCCTCGCTGGTGGCGGCGCGGCCTCCGGTGAGGATCTTGGCGCCTTGTTCGCGGGCCTTGTCCACGTAGGCTGCTACCTTCTCGCGGTGGTCGGCCGAAATAAGCGGACCGGTCTCGGCCTTGTCATCGGTGGGTCCACCGATCTTGATCTTCTCGGCGCGCTCGACCAGTGCGGCAACGAACTTATCGTGCAGGGACTCTTCCACCACGATGCGCGAGCCGGCGGAGCAGACCTGGCCGGAGTGGAAGAAGGCGCCGTTGAGCGCATTATCCACGGCGACGTCGAAGTTGGCATCAGCAAAGATAACGTTCGGGTTCTTGCCGCCGAGCTCTAGCGCCGTGCGCTTGACGGTTTCGGCCGCGTTCTTTGCAATCAGCTTGCCGGTAACGAGGCCGCCGGTGAAGGAGACCATATCCACGTCGGGGTGCTGGGAGAGCGGATTGCCGCAGTTAGCGCCGGCGCCGGTGATGAGGTTGCCCACGCCATCCGGCAGGCCGCATTCCTTTAGCGCCGCCATGAGCAGCATCGCGGTGTGCGGGGTCAGTTCCGCTTGCTTGAGCACGAAGGTATTGCCGGCAGCAAGAGCCGGGCCTACCTTCCAGGACACCTGCAGCAGCGGGTAATTCCACGGGGTAATCAGGCCGCAGACGCCCACCGGCTCGGCATCGATGCGTGAGCGCAGGTTGGGATCTTGCGGGTCGACCACGCGGCCAGCTTGGTGCTGGGCCAAGGTGCCAAAGTACTCGAAAGCATTGGCAATATCGTCCATATCGCCCAGGGATTCCTCGTAGCGCTTGCCGGTATCCGCGGATTCGGCTTGGGCGAAAAGCTCCTTGTGCTCACGGATGAAATCCGCCAGGCGGATGACGATCTTGCCGCGCTCGGCGGACGGCGTTGCGGCCCACTCGCCCTTATCGAATGTTTCACGTGCAACCTGGATGGCACGCAGGGTATCTGCCTCGGAGGCCTCAGAGACGACGCCGACGGTGGAGCCATCGGCAGGGCAGATAATGGTGCGGGTCTCGCCATCCTGGGCGGCCTCCCACTGGCCGTTGATGAAGAGCGACTTCGGGGCATCACCGGAGTGCACGCCCTGGAGCAGTTCGGTGGTCGTGGGATCGAACAAGGTGTTCTGGGTGCTCAAAGTGCAAGCAACCTTTCTCTAATTGCGGCGGTATTGCCCGCCAGTTTAACTATCTTCGCGCCAGGTGCGTTCCGGCTCGGCGCCATCGGAGACATCGGAATCGCCCGGCTGGCTTTGCTGCATGTAGAGGAATGCCAGGTGGCGCTCGTACAGGTCCAGCACGTTATTGATGATCTGGTTTTCGGAGTAGCCGTAGACGTCATAGCCCAGCGAACCGGTCATGTCGTAGACCTCCAGGCGGTAGTACTCGCCGTCGCCCTCGCAGAAGTCCGGTCGCTCCGCGGAAACCGGGAAGAGCTGGTAGCGGAATTGGCGCTCGTTGTGCAGCCGGACCTCGAGATCGAGCTGGGGCAATTCGGCATCGGGAAGCTCACTGGTAAGCAAGATGGCGTCATAGCCGCGGGTGCGCATTTGCGTGGCCACCTGCTCGAGGGCGTAGGCGGCAGTTCCCCGCAGGTAGTCATCCATGTCCTGTTTGGTGGGGAAGGAGTTGGCGCGGTCCAGGCGGTTCTTCCACAGGTTGGAATCGCTCGGCTCGCGCTCGGTGCGGCTGCTGATGGCGCCGTGCAAGGCGGTTTTCCGGGCCTCGCGCTGGACGATTTCCAGGCGCAGCGACTTCCAGAGCGAGAACATGATGAGGTAGACCACGAACGCGAAGGGCAGGCCCATGACCACGGTTGCGGACTGCACGGTGGCAATGCCATCGAGCTGCAGCAACGCCAAGGTGAGCGCGCCGACGGTAATGGACCAGAAAATGCGCAGCCACCGGGCGCCATCCTGCCGGTTATCCGTGATGCGGGAGGTGAAGTTGGACATGACCAGCGCACCGGAGTCCGCCGAGGTGATATACAGCAGGAGGCCGATGAAGGTGGTCAGGAAGATGACGATGGCGGAGCCAGGGAATTCCTGGAGCATGTCATAGAAACCCTGCTCCGGAACGTTGATGGCGTTTTCCGCAAATTCCGGATAATCACCGGAGCGCACCATGTCCAGGGCGGTATTGCCAAAGAAGGACATCCACATCAGGATGAACAGGAAGGGGAAGGTCAGCGTGCCCAGGATGAACTGGCGCAGCGTGCGGCCGCGGGAAATGCGGGCCAGGAATAGGCCGACGAAGGTCGCCCAGGCAATCCACCAGGCCCAGAAGAAGAGGGTCCAGGACTGCATCCAGGTATCTACGCTGGCTTGGTCCTCAGCAAAGGCGAAGGTCTCCAGCGTCCAGGAGGGGAACTTGGAGACGTAGTCACCGATATTGGTGACGATGGCGTCGAAGAGGTAGGCGGTCTTGCCAAAGACCACGACGTAAACCATCAGCGCGATGGCCAGGTACACGTTGAGCTCAGAGAGGAAGCGAATGCCCTTATCCACACCGGATACGGCCGATAGCGTTGCGATGACCACCGCGACGATGATGAGTGCTGATTGCAGCCCCAGGCCCTGCTCGATGCCAAAGATGAGGTGGAAGCCGTAGGACAGCTGCACCACGCCGATGCCCAGGGAGGCGGTGACGCCGAAGACGGTGCCCAGCATGGCGGCAATGTCCACGGCCGAACCAATGGGTCCGTGCACGCGCTTGCCGATGAGCGGGTACAGCGCCGAGCGAATAGCCAGCGGCATATTCAGGCGGTAGGCGAAGTAACCAAAAGCCATGCCCATCAGCGCATAGAGCGCCCAGCCGGTAAGCCCGTAGTGGAACATGGCATAGACCACGGCCTCTTTGGCGGCCTCCATGGTTTCGCCATCGCCCACCGGCGGATCCATGTACATCGTGACCGGCTCGGCCACGGCGAAGAACATGAGGTCCACGCCGATGCCGGCGGCAAAGAGCATGGATACCCACGAGAAGGTATTGAATTTGGGCCGGGAGTGGTCCGGTCCCATGCGGATGCTGCCGGTATTGGAAAAGGCGATGTAGAGGACAAAGACCACGGCGATGGTGGCGGTCAGGACGTAGAACCAGCCCAGGTTCGTGCCGATCCATCCGGTGACGCTGGCGAGGGTATTCGCCGCGGACTCCTGCCCGAAGCCCGCGTACAGCGCCATGGCGATGATGAGGACACCGGAAATGATAAAGACCGGCCAATTGGGCTTGGGCGCGGCCACCTCATCGGCGCCGACATCATCGCCGGTTTCGGCCTTGTAGCTGCCGACGATGGCGCGTACTTGGTTGCGCGGTTTACGGCCCTTGTCCCCAGCTGAGCGAGTATCCCCAGCGGAGCGAGCGAGAGAGGTGTCGGAGTCCCCTGTGCGGGACTCCTCATGGTCGTGCGGACCAAGGTTAGCCATCTACTTCTCCTAGTCTTGATCGATTAAGTACCGAATCCTTCGCACGAGTGCCCCATAGTCCCCGAAAAAGAGGGGTGAGAGATAGGTTGGTGGCATAAATCATATGCGGGCAATCTATGCGTAAAGACCCCGGATTTCATCTACTTAGATGCATATCCGAACACCGTAAATATACATTAATCTGGGAAAACGTCCACCGGATGTGTATTCTGGGGGCGCTATTGTGCATAAATGAAAGCGAAAAAGCGCAGATTTTTTGCGCAGGATACAATGGATCCGCCCGAAAGACGGCGAGAACTACGCGTGAGATGGCTCACAGAAGGAAGGGGATTTATGGGTATTGTGGATAAGTTGACTAAGAAGCGCTCGACAAAGAGGGCGACGGATGAGGTCAGCGATGTGGTCGTCGTCGGCGGTGGCTCTGCCGGCTCCGTCATCGCGGCTCGCCTGACCGAGGACAAAGACACCCGCGTGCTCGTTCTTGAGGCCGGACGCCCGGATTCCCTGTGGGACCTATTCATCCACATGCCTTCCGGTTTCTCTTTCCCCATCGGGGCAAAGAACTATGACTGGATGTATGAATCCGATCCGGAACCGGAGATGAATGGTCGCCGCATCTACCATGCGCGCGGCAAGGTGCTTGGCGGTTCCTCTTCCATCAACGGCATGATCTACCAGCGCGGCAACCCCATGGACTACGAAAAGTGGGGTCAGAACCCGGGCATGGATAACTGGGATTTTGCCCACTGCTTGCCGTATTTCAACCGCATGGAAACCACCGCTGCCGCAGAAGACGATGATCCGCGCCGCGGCCACGATGGCCCGCTCTACCTGTCCCGCGGTCCTGCTACCTCGCAGCTGTTCCAGGCGCTATTTAAGTCGGTACAAGAAGCGGGCTATAACCTGACCAATGACGTCAACGGTTACCGTCAGGAAGGCTTTGCCCCCTTCGATCGCAATATCAAGCACGGCAAGCGTTGGTCTGCTGCCCGCGCCTACCTGTACCCCAACCAGGACCGCGACAACCTTGAGGTGCGTACCCGCGCATTTACCACCAAGATCCTCTTTGAAGGCACCAAGGCAGTGGGCGTGGAATACGAGTGGCAGGGTGGCACCCACCGCGTTTTCGCAGACAAGATCGTCTTGTCCGCCGGTGCCATCAATACCCCGCAGCTGCTAGAGGTCTCTGGCGTGGGTGACCGCGAGATCTTGGAAAAGCACGGCATCGACGTCGTCAAGCACCTGCCAGGCGTCGGCGAAAACCTGCAGGACCACCTCGAGGTCTACATCCAGTACGAGACCACCAAGTCCACCGCATCCTCCCAGCCTTACCTGGATAAGTGGCGTTGGCCGTTCATGGGCCTGCAGTGGTTGCTGACGAAGAAGGGCCCAGTGGCCACCTCGCACTTTGAGGGCGGCGGTTTCGTGCGCTCCAACGAGGATGAGGCCTACCCGAACTTGATGTTCCACTTCCTGCCCATGGCGGTGCGCTATGACGGCCAAAAGGCCGACGTTAAGCACGGCTTCCAGTGGCACGTCGGCCCGATGTTCTCCGATACCAAGGGCCACGTGCACATCAAGAGCTCCGATATCCGGCAAAAGCCCTCCATCCTCTTTAACTACCTGCGCACCGAGCAGGACCGCCGCGAATGGGTAGAAGCCGTCCGCGTCGCCCGCTCCTTGCTGGATACCAAGGCAATGGAGGAAGTTGGCGCCCGCGAGTTCAGCCCGGGCCCAGAGGTCCAGAGCGATGAGGAAATCCTGGAGTGGGTCCGCAATGACGGCGAGACCGCACTGCACCCATCCTGCACCGCCAAGATGGGCGATGAGTCCGATCCCATGGCCGTGGTGAACCCAGAGACCATGGGCGTATGGGGTATCGATGGCCTGTATATTGCCGATGCTTCCGTATTCCCCTCGGTTCCCAACGGCAATATCTACTCCCCAACTATGATGGTGGGCGAGAAGGCTGCGGACCTTATTGCCGGCCGCACGCCGCTCGAGCCGAACCACGCCGAGTGGTACAAGGCTAAGCAGGATATGCCGCTCTACGCTGAGGGCGAAGCAGTCCGCGATCACAAGCACTCCATCCAGGGCGCTGACCACTAAGCACCCTCCCGCGGGATTGCTCTAGCGCCGCGTTTCCCATTGTGGGGCGCGGCGCTTTTGCTTGCCGACGTCCCCCTTTCCCCACCGCGCACCCCTCCGCCTGGCCAGAACCATGATTTAATCGCCGGGCAAGGAATCGGCCCCAATGGAATGAAGCTGGAATGAAGCGCCAGAGTAAAGGAGGTCAGTGATGCTCAGCATTATCGCTGTAGTCATTAGTATCGTTTTCGCCGTTGCCGTTATTAAGAAGCTCGATGACATCGATACGCACCTGAAGGAGCTGCTCGCCGCGCGCGAAGATGGCGAAACACCGCGTTAATCGTGCGGGTGGCTAAGGAGATGGTGAACGAATTTCGAATTAACCAACTGCAAAAGGCCCATACCGACCGTGAAATGGAATTTTCCTGCGATGTAGCTTGAAGGCTATGGCTTCGTAGACCTAAGTGGTTTCCAAGCAGCAGTTCCAGTACTTCGTACGTGGGGTAGCCAACACCGCCGACTTCAAGGAAGTATCATTCCCGGATACCAGCGAAAAGAGTTAGTCATTTGGCTATTAGAAAGCTTCGCTACGTGTGGTTCGACCCGTACGCAATGTCCGTGAGTGTCTAGCCCTTGAGGGAGAACCTGGTGTCAGTGTCGCTGGCCGCACCTACGCCGCCGTCATGTCCGCCGACACCCTGTTCATCACCATCCCCACAGGGGTGGGTGTGGACATTCACGTGAAGATTCTGGAGAATTTCGCCGCCCACGTCGCCCCCTCGTTGTTGGCAGCCGAACCGTGAAGGACCAGTCATCGCCTATCCCATCGACTAATTCTTGCAGGTCGCAGGACTTTCGCGTGACTGTTAGTTCAGCCCATTTTAAATAGTTCACCGAACACTGTATAGTTCAGCATATGCTGACTATTGCTTCGCGCCTCGACGTCATGAACCGGCTCGGCCGGGCCATGGCTGATCCGACGCGCTCCCGAATCCTGATAACCCTACTAGACGGTCCGAGCTACCCGGCTGTGCTCTCGCAAAGCTTGGATCTGACCCGCTCGAACGTTTCGAACCACCTGTCTTGCCTGCGCGATTGTGGCATTGTCGTCGCTGAGCCGGAGGGCCGTAAAACCCGCTACGAAATCGCCGATCCGCACCTCGCGGCAGCGCTCGAAGCGCTAGTCAACGCGACACTGGCCGTCGACGAGAATGCCCCCTGCATCGACACTGAGTGCTCGGTGCCCGGCTGCGGCGAGAAAGGAGCGGACGTATGAGTTCAGCATGTGGATGCGAACACGAACCCGCCACGGAGATCGACGAGCTCGATCGGCCATGGTGGAAGGACCCTGAGCTACTGCTGCCGATCTTCTCCGGCGTAGCCCTCATAACAGGACTGGCGCTGGACTGGTCCGACTTGGAGACGCCCGCGACGGTACTGTATTGGGTTGGGCTGCTGTTGGGCGCTTACACGTTCGCGCCTGGAGCGATCCGGAACCTTGTCATGAAGCGCAAGCTCGGCATTGGCTTGCTAATGACGATCAGCGCGGTCGGTGCGGTGATCCTCGGATTCGTCGGAGAGGCCGCGGCGCTAGCGTTCCTGTACTCGATCGCCGAGGCACTGGAAGACAAGGCGATGGACCGGGCCCAAGGCGGACTGCGGGCGCTGTTGAAGCTGGTACCGCAGACCGCGACGGTGCTGCGCGACGGCACAGCGGCCGAGGTCGTAGCGAAGGACCTCGAGGTTGGCGAGCTAATGCTCGTGCGCCCCGGGGAGCGGATCGCCACGGACGGCATCATTCGGTCCGGGCGCTCCAGCCTTGACACCTCAGCGATCACCGGAGAATCCATTCCGGAGGAGGTTGCGCCCGGCGACGAAGTGCCTGCGGGAGCGATCAACTCCGCCGGGGTGCTGGAGGTCGAGACGACCGCAGCTGGAACGGACAACTCGCTGACCACACTCGTGGACCTAGTCGAGCAAGCGCAGGCGGAAAAGGGCGACCGCGCCCGGATCGCCGACCGGATTGCCCAACCCCTAGTGCCCGGGGTGATGATCCTGGCGGTGCTGGTCGGCGTTATCGGCTCGCTGCTGGGCGACCCTGAGACGTGGATCATCCGTGCGCTGGTAGTCCTGGTCGCAGCGTCGCCGTGCGCGCTGGCAATCTCCGTGCCGCTGACGGTCGTGGCCGCGATCGGCGCGGCCAGCCAGTTCGGAGTGGTTATCAAGTCCGGCGCGGCGTTCGAGCGACTCGGCGGCATCCGTCACCTGGCAGTGGACAAAACCGGAACCCTTACCCGCAATCAGCCTGAGGTTACCGGAGTGGTCCCGGCAGACGGATTCGATCGGCCGCAGGTGCTTTCCTTCGCGGCAGCAGTTGAGCAGCAATCGACACACCCCCTCGCTGCGGCGATCGCGGCAGCGGGGCCCGAAGCGCCCACCGCCTCGGACATCAGCGAGGAAGCTGGGCATGGCATCGGCGGCACCGTCGAAGGCCGACGGGTGCTGGTGGGCAGCCCCCGATGGATCGACGCCGGGCCACTGAAAGCAGACGTTGAGCGCATGGAGTCCGAGGGCCAGACCTGCGTCCTGGTCACCGTCGATGACGCTCTCGCCGGGGCGATCGGGGTCCGTGACGAGTTGCGGCCCGAGGTGCCCGAAGCCGTGCAGGCCCTGCACGCCAACGACGTGGAAGTAAGCATGCTCACCGGCGACAACTCTCGCACCGCCCGGGCGCTGGCTGGAATCGCCGGAATCGACGACGTGCGCGCCGAGCTGCGCCCTGAGGACAAGGCAAGCATCGTCGCCGAATTCTCCTCCAAGACGCCGACGGCGATGATCGGCGACGGCATCAACGACGCGCCGGCACTGGCGGGTGCGACGGTGGGCATAGCGATGGGAGCGACCGGCTCTGACGCCGCGATCGAGTCCGCTGACGTCGCCTTCACCGGCCACGACCTCCGGCTAATCCCGAAGGCGCTGCAGCACGCCCGCCGAGGAAGCAGGATCATCAACCAGAACATCGTGCTGTCTCTGGCCATCATCATCGTGTTGATGCCACTGGCGATCAGCGGCGTGCTGGGCCTGGCCGCCGTCGTGTTGGTTCACGAGGTCGCCGAAGTGATCGTGATCTTGAACGGCCTGCGGGCTGCGCAAGCGAAGCGCTGAGGCTGTGACCGGCAAGTCTCATAAGGGTTAAACCACACGCCGAGCGGACACACCTTGGGCCAGGAACGTCATTCGAGTTCACGGTCCGTCTCCGTGGAATTGGGATCGTACCCGGTGGCCTGTCCGTTCTCGGTGCGTGTGGGCACGGGGGCTGTGGGCGAGCCACCACCCGGCACGTGCCCCAGCCGGTCAAGGGCCCCGAGCGCTTGGCGTCTCCAGTGCAGATCGTGGAAGGATCGAACTTGCTCAGGGACCAAGCGTCACTGCGAGACTCTTTTCGTCCCGCAACTTGAATAGTTCAGCGGCCTTGATACCACGGACATCTATTCAGAGTGCTGTCGAGTCTCATCGACACAGCCCGCGACTACCTGGGCAGTGTGTTTGACAAAAGACCCCACCCTCATCAGCGTTGAGTCAAGTCCCGTGTAGTGGTGTAGCCGTTTGTGCTTTCGGCTCGATATGAAGTTCGGGGTTTGGTTAGGCGGTTAGCTGGTGGTGGTCGTCACGATGTTCTTCTGGGTGGTGCATGAGGTGTTTGGTGTGTTCGAGTGCGGTCAGTGACATGTAGCGTTTTTGTTGGATCCAATCGTCGTGTTGCTCGGCTAGGACCGCACCGACAAGCCGGATGATGGATTCACGGTTTGGGAAGATGCCGACGACGTCGGTGCGCCGGCGGATCTCTCGGTTTAACCGTTCTGTGGGGTTGTTTGACCACACCTTCGTCCAGACTGGTTTCGGAGCTGCGGTAAACGCCAGCACTTCATCGAGTGATTCCTCCAAATACGCCGCGACGTGAGGGAATTTCGGCTCCAGCAGGTCGACGACTTCGCGGGCTTGTGCCCAGGTGGATGTGGCGTCAGGTTGCTGGAAGATCGTCTGGAACATCGCAGAGACCATCGGCCATTGTGTTTTCGGGACCTTTTCGTAGAGGTTCTTCGCGAAATGGGTGCGGCACCGCTGCCACGACGCATTGGGCAGCACTTCGGAAATGGCGTGCTGGATGCCTTCGTGGGCATCACTGGTGATAAGGAATACCCCGGTAAGTCCGCGGGCTTTTAAGTCCTGGAAGAAGCCTTTCCACGACGCGTTGGATTCCGCGGTGGCGACGTGCATGCCGAGCATTTCGCGGTACCCGTCGGCGTTGACTCCGGTGGCAAGCAGCACTGAACATTTGACCACCCGGCCGCCTTCACGGACTTTGATCGTGAGCGCGTCGCACGACACAAAGGCGTACCCGCCGGGGTCTAGTGGGCGATTTTTGAAGTCTGCGACCATGTCGTCAAGTTCTTCTGACATGCGTGAGACTTGCGATTTCGACATGCTGGAAATCCCAAGTGTTGCCACCAGATCATTCATCCTGCGGGTGGAAACCCCTTTGAGGTAGCACGTGGCGATCACAGTCGATAAGGCCCGTTCTGTACGCGTACGGCGCTCTAACAGCCAGTCTGGGAAGAACGCACCGTGGCGCAGTTTCGGCACCGCCACGTCGATCGTGCCGACACGGGTGTCAAGGTCGCGGTGGCGATACCCGTTGCGGTGGTTGACCCGCTCGGTGGAGACAACTCCGTATTCGGCGCCGCAGACGGTGTCAGCCTGGGCGGAGAGGATCTGGTTGATAAACCCTTGCAGCATCTGGCGCATCAAATCCGGAGATGCTTGGGCGAGCAGATCATCCAGATAGGCTGTCGGGTCGATAGAATGCGGTGCAGCGGTCATCGTCATAGGCCTTTCGGTGAGATGTGGTAGTTGAGTCGAAAGGTTAACTGGCGGTGGCCGCCCACTACTTTCCGGGGCCCACCATCAGCAAGCGTTACACCACACTAGTGGACGTAACCGTTCCGTAGCCTCCGATGCGGTTAACTCACGCGAAATCTTGAACACATCGGACAAGGAAGTAGCAAACCCCGTAGCGTTAAAGGTTCCGAAAGTCCCAACTTCTGCAGACTCAACTATCCAGCCTGCAAGGTCTTTCACATCAATCATAGCGACGGGAAACGCCGGGTCTGGGACGATCACGTTCTCACCTGTGGGATGCGCGAAGCGCCACGGATAGTAACCACTGCGCCCTGTTTCGTCGCCGTAGCCGGCGATCAGACCGGATCGAACTACCATTACCGACCGATTTGTGCTGCGATAAATCGTTTCGCAAGCAGACTTTGCGGCTGGGTACTGCCCCATGTTCTTCATGTAGTCAATTTCAAGCGGAGCGACTACGGAATCAGACTCAGAAGAAATACTTCCTTGATCCTCATATACGCTGCTCGAGGACACAAATATACGATGCTTGGCCTCGAGTTTCGCCGCCGCATCCCGCGCATGCTTCGGCTGACTCGTCAGATCCACAATGGTGTCCCACGTTTTCCCCGCAACCTCATCGTACGCACCGTCACGGTCACGGTCCGAACTCACAAAGTCAGTTCCGTTGGGAACCTTCCCGTTACCCCTTGCAAGGCAAGTAACTTCATGTCCTCGCTCGACTGCTGCAGTCGCTATGTGTCCTCCAAGGAAACCGGTACCACCGAGCAATAAAAAGTTCATGTCACTAGTTGTGCACGAAACCTTCTCACACGTGAAGTGTCCCAGGTTTTGTTCCGTTTGAGTAGATGGGAAAATCTGGAATATGCCAAGAAAATTTGACCAAGATGCGAAGGACCGTGTGGTCCGTCTTGTAGAGGATCGTATCTTGGCGGAAAACATGTCGATGCGCCCCGCGTGCCAGGCAGTAGCTGCAAAGTTGGGGTTTCATGGCACACGGCTCGTCTATGGACTTAAGTCTGCTCGTCGTGCGGGAAACACCCCAGAACCTGTTCCTGAAGATTTGGCTGCCGAAAATGCCAGGCTACGCCGTGAAAATCACCAGCTTCGAGATACCAATGAGTTGCTGAAGGCTGCGTCAGCTTTTTCGCCTCACGACCAGGCCCCAAGCCTCGATTATGATCCGGTTCATCGATAAATACCGCAATCATTTCTCTGTCGAGTTCATCTGCAAGACGTTGAAAAATAACCGGGCTGGCGGGTTTATCACCTCGCGTGGTTATCGCCAGTCCAAAGCCCGAGGGCTTAAGTGCTCGTCGCCTTCGTGACGGTTGTGCTAATTGAACGCATTGGTGCTGTTCATCGGGATAATGACGGTGTCTTAAGCGTGCGGGAAATGTGGCATGCACTTGACCGTGACGGAATAGATATCGGTCGTGAACACGCTACCCGGCTGATGCGCCTAGCCGGTGTTTCTGGCAAAGGCAAAGGCGGATCACCTATCACAACCCGTACACCTCAACGTGCCGGATCTGCGCCCAGACTTGGTGGAGCGTGAGTTCAAAGCCCAGGGCCTTAAACAGGCTGTGGGTGGCCGACATTACCTACGTGCGTACGAAGAAAGGCTTTGTGTACACCGCGTTTGTCACTGACGTTTACTCCCGACGGATCGTCGGATGGGCATTATCGGACTCGATGCGCACTTCAGGCATTACCGCTGCAAGCACTCAACCAAGCGACCCAAGTGTGCGAGGGAAACAACAGGTCTTATTCACCATTCGGATCACGGCTTATAGTACGTCAGCGTTGTCTACAACCAGCGACTTGCCCAGCACGGGATTGTCGCTTCTACTGGGACTGTCGGTGACTCCTACGACAATGCTCTAGCTGAAAACGTAACGGCTCTTACAAGAACGAGCTCATCCATACTCGCAGGTGGAATGACGTTGTCGAGGTAGAAATCGCGACATTCGAGTGGGTGTCATGGTGGAACGAGACAAGGATCCACCAAAGCCTGGGATACCGAACCCCGGCCGAGGCGGAAACCGAATTGTGGAAGAAAAACCCGCAACAGGGAATAATAGAAATCAAGGCAAATGCCTAGGAACAAAACTCGGGACACTTCACTACTATTATTTACAGACTGAAACCTCTATCTGGTACAAGGATCTAGTTCATGACCATTTCCTCACTTCTTACCCTGATGGGGATTTGGCTCGCGGCTTTGGTGTCTCCGGGCCCGGATATCGTGCAGGTCATCCGCGTGGCCCCACGATCCACGCGCGCCGGGCTATTGTGCGCGGTGGGGGTATTTAGCGGGACGGTCTTTTGGATTGTCGCCTCCCTGGCCGGGTTATCGGCGCTAATTACGGCGCGGCCGGGCGTGCTGAGCATCTTGCAATTGCTCGGTGGGCTTTTCTTGCTGTACATGGGCGTATCGTCCCTGCGCAGTGGGTTAGCCGCGCGGCGCGCACCCGCCCGCGAGGTGGACACGGAAGACTATGCGGACCAGGCGCGGGCGGCTGGCGATGCCGACGTCGAAGACATGACCAACTGGCGGGCCTTCAAGCTGGGGCTGGTGACTAACCTGTCGAACCCCAAGGCTCTTGTATTTTTCGGTGCGGTATTCGCCCAATTCATCCGCCCGGATATGTCCGTGGGGTGGACTATCGCGGTGGCGTTAATCCTCGCGGCCATGTCCTTCGCGTGGTTTTCCGCCTTTGCGCTGCTCGTGCGCGCGGCCGCGCGGTGGACGGCGCGGTATTCCGCCGGCATCGATATGGTCTCAGGCCTCGTCTTTGGCCTGCTCGGTGTGGTGATGGCCGGGGAGGGCGCCACCGCGCTGCTGAAGTCACAGTAGTTACCTGTTTCGCTGCAGGTGAGACACTTCCTACAGTTGAATGCGTTAGTAAAAATGCATACGAATGTGGAGGTGTTAGGTGGCTATAGGTGCCCTTGTGACCCTGATGGGCGTATGGTTCGCGGCCATGGCTTCGCCGGGGCCGGATGTAGTGCAGATTATCCGCCTGGGTGCGCGGTCCACCCGCGCGGCGGTGTGGGTGGCCATTGGCAGCACGACAGGCCTTGCCCTCTGGACCATCGCGTCGCTCGCCGGGCTTTCGGCATTGATCTCTACGCATGAGGGCATCCTGGTGCTCCTGCAGGTCCTAGGCGGCAGCTATCTGCTGTGGATGGCCTATAGCGCGATTTCCTCCGGCCTGCGGGAACGGCGCGCACCCGCCACCGTCGTGGGCACGGAAAAGCAGGCACCCCAACCGCGCGGATTCACCCCGGACGGCATCATCAAGGCAAAGACGGCCTACCGCATGGGGTTGGTCTGCGATCTTTCCAACCCCAAGGTGGTCATCTTCTTCGGCGCCATCTTTGCCAATTTCATCGACCCAGGAATGGGCGTGGGCGGAAACGTCGTCGTCGCCGCGGTACTGGTACTGGAAAGCTTGGTGCTCTTCGTCGGCGTCGGCTTGAGCACGCGCGCGGTATCGAAGTGGATGGCCAAGAACTCGGCGTGGGTGGACATCGTCAGTGGCATCGTCTTCCTGTTCCTCGGCGTGGTTATCCTCTTTGAAGGCATCCGCGGGCTTATTGCGATGTAGCCTGAAGTTATGATTTTTACTACCACAAATACCGTCGACGGTTATGAAATCACCAAATACCTGCGCATCATCGCTGGTGAGACCGTTACCGGTATCAATATGCTCAAAGACTTCGGGGCATCGATACGCAATATCACCGGCGGTCGCGCCTCTGGCTATGAAAGCGAAGCCATCAAGGCCCGCGAGGCGGCGTTGGATGAATTGTGGCGCCGCGGCCAGGAATTGGGCGCCGATGGCGTGGTGGGCATCGCCTTCGACTATTCACCAATGGGCACCAATAATGACATGCTCTTGGTCACCGCCACGGGCACGGCGGTCTCGCTGCGCGCGCGTGACTAAGTTTGTCCACCCCCACCCATAGCCGCGCGGGAACGGGCTCTGGGTAAGCTGGGCGGCATGCTTGAGGTTGCAATTTCTGGCGAGTCCATCAAATTGGGCCAGTTTATTAAACTGGCTAGCTTGGTCGGCACCGGTGGTGAAGCCAAGGAACTTATCGCAGAAGGTGCGGTGACGGTCAACGGTGAAACCGAAACCCGCCGCGGCGCCACGCTGCAGATTGGCGATGAGGTGTGCATCGAAGGCACCTGCGCGTGCGTGGGCGAGCCCGACGATGATGACTATTTTGATGAAGCCACCGCAGACGATGACTTTGATCCGGAAAAGTGGAGGAATCTATAAATGCCCGCATTTGAAGCCGAAGTAGGCATGCCCTACTGGATCGATCTGACCACCTCGGATCCGCGCAAGTCCGCCCACTTTTATGAGCAGGTCTTGGGCTGGGAAATCTCTGCCGAGTCCCAGGAGGAAAACCCCTACCAGATGGCGCGCCTGCAGGGCCTTCCCATCGCTGGCCTCATCCCACAGCCGGACGAGGCGCCGATGCCGGATACGTGGATGACCTATTTCCTCTCCAAGGACATCGACGGCGATTGCCAGCGCACGGAGAACCTCGGCGGGCGCATCTTGGCTGCGCCCCAGCCCGTGGAATTGGGCCACATGGCCTTGCTTGCCGATGCCGCCGGTGGCATGTTCGGTCTCATCCAGCCCTCCGGCCCGGAGCACTTCGTTGCCGGTGGCGAACCCGGCACCCCGGTATGGCACGAGCTGACCGCCACAACGCGATTCCAGCAGGCCATGGACTTTTATGGCGAGCTATTCAACTGGGAGATTCGCGCCATGGAGTCCGAGGACGAGAATTTCATTTACGCCACCGCGGAAGAAGACGGCGCCCCGTTTGCAGGCTTGTGGAATGCCGAAGGCCAGTTCCCACCCCAGGTGCCAAGCTTCTGGCAGACCTACCTAGGGGTGCGCGATATCGATGCCGCCGCCAAGAAAGCGGTAGAGCTCGGCGGTGAAATCATCCGTGAACCATGGGATTCCCCCTTCGGGCGCATGTGCTTGCTCGCGGATTCCACTGGGGCGACCATCACCCTGACCGAGGTCGAAGACGCCCCCGAGGATGAACCCACCGAATCCGATGACGTGCTCAACCCCACCAGGGACTAAGCGCGGGGAAAGAGGCGTTTATGTCAGACTCCTCTGATTTGGCACAGCGCGTGCTAGCCATAGTGGCCATTATCCCGCCCGGCAATGTGTCCTCCTACGGGGAGGTGGCAAAACTCGCCGGGTGCGGGGCCCGCAATGTCGGCACCGTGATGAATAAGCACGGTGGTAACGCCGCCTGGTGGCGCGTGGTCCGCGCCAATGGTGCCTGCCACGATCCCGTTCGCGCGGAAGAATACTGGGACCGCGAGGGCATCGAGCACTCCCACGGGCGCGTCGCCATGCATAAGCACGGCATGGATGCGCGGGACCTAAGCGAATTATTGGGCGATGACGCTATGCGCGATGAATGATTTCTCCACCACGCATAGTTGCATTAATCGGAATAGTAGATAGTTCCTCAGTCGGGGTTTCAAGCGGGTTGTGTTGCAAGAAGGTGATATCTGCAAGGAATCCTTCTTCAATTTTGCCCTTGTGTCCACTCCAACCGGTAGCACGAGCGGAACCAATCGTATAGGCATCGATAGCTTGCCGTACGCTTATGCGCTCAGCAGGGGAATATGCATTATTAGAAGAGGTCAATCTTTCTACAAAAGATTGAATTACCTTTAATGGGGCCCCTTCAGCTACAGGTCGGTCAGAACTTCCAGGCAGCACAGCGCCGGCATCTAGTAACCTCTTAGCTGGGTAAGAATCTTTAACTCGGTCCGGCCCCAAGAGCTCTGCCATGCTATCGCCGAAAGCCTTAATGAAATGTGGCTGAGGGGCTAATGCGATATCGAGTTCTGCGATGCGTTGTACCTGTGCATCAGTGGTGACCCCACCATGCTCGATGCGGTGAGGAATGGTAGGGCGGCCATAAGCGGCGGTTGCCTTGTCGATGGTGTCGATAGCGAGGTCTACGGCAGCATCGCCGAGTGCGTGCATGGCTAAAGACCAACCAGAGGCGGCAGCACGCAGTGCGCTGGCTTGCATGGCTTCTGGGTCGTGCTGGAAATAACCGGAATTTCCCGCACACTGACAATAGTCATGAGTCATAGCCGCCGTCGTCCCGAGGATGGACCCATCTGTGAAAATTTTCGTAGGTCCAATTTGTAGGCGGTTGTCTCCCAATCCCGTGCGCATTCCGGTATCGAGGGTCAGAGCTTTTGGATCATCGGCGTGATGGGGAAGGTCGTGCAAGGCGTCTAGTGTGATCATCGTCTGTACACGGTGTCGTAAAAGATTATTGTCTCGAGCATTTTGATAAGCCTGCAGTTCAAGCGGGGAATGCCCAATCCATCCACCGGCAATTCCTGCATCGGTGACAGAGGTAAGGCCTTCTGCGGCATAGACCTTGGATGCCGCCGCTAATGCCTTTTCCAAGTGAGGAAGGGACTTCGGCTCGAGGAGCTCATTAATCGGGCGCATAGCATTTTCATCTAGTACTCCAGTAGCCTTTCCGCTTTCATCCACATTGATGGTTCCCCCTTCGATCTTTTGTTCAGGGTGGGTGCCAATGCCGGCGCGTTCTAAGGCCTCAGAGTTCACTGTTATTGCGTGCCCCGAATTGTGTTTTATAAGGAGGGGCCGCCCCTTGGTAATGGAATCGAGGGTATTGATATCGAGGGGGCCGTCATTCAACAGATGTGGGTTAAAGCCCGAGGCGATGATCCACTCACCCTCAACCTCATCGAGTGATCGCTTTAGGGCGTCATACACGGTGGAACATTTACGCGCATCAGCAAGGCTAATCTCTAAGAGGGTTTCGCCGAACCATACCGAGTGCGCATGGACATCGTTGAAGCCAGGTAGGGCATAGCTTCCTTCGGCATCGAATTCTGTGTGAGCTGAGGAAGCGAAAGGGGCCTCTCCCGCTGGGGCAATATTGGCGATTTGTTCCCCGAAAACGGCGATATCGTATAGCCTGTTCGTCTCCGTTAAGGGCAGATGAACATTGCGGATAATAGTGCTGAACTGCATCGTAACTCCCTATGGTTGCTTGGGTCACACCCTAACAGGTGGGAAATCTTCAGGGGGAGGGATTGCCGGTAAAGCTCGTTGAATTGTGCATTTATCCAATATGAAGATGATTATATTGTAAAAAATTAGGTTTGTTATAAGTTTATTTGCGCTGGGTCACAGTCTGTATAAAGTGTTGGCCAAGCTAATGAACGGAGAAAAAGTTGTCCGAACCACACAAAACGGCCCTTTCTGGGACGCACCAGAACGAGGAAAATATAAGTGAGGAAGTCGTAAGCCAAGATATGGGACGGATTGCCTTATCGGCATTCGTCGGTACTGCCTTGGAATGGTATGACTTCTTCTTATTCGGTACAGCTTCGGCTCTGATTTTTAATCACCTATTTTTTGCATCAGGGGACCCGGCAACCGCGGCGTTGGCATCCTTTGCCACTTTTGGTGTGGGATTTTTAGCTCGTCCGCTAGGCGGCGTGCTGTTTGGTCAAATGGGCGACAGATGGGGACGCCGCCCCGCATTGATTCTTTCCATTGTGGTTATTGGTACTGCAACTGGGCTGGTAGGTGTCCTCCCAGATTACTTTGCCATAGGCATCGCCGCGCCTATCCTGCTGACATTGTTACGGCTTCTGCAAGGTATTGCAGTTGGTGGTGAATGGGGTGGCGCGACCACGCTCGCTATCGAACACGCACCGGAAGAGAAGCGCGCTCGTACAAGTCGGTTCGCCTGCAGGTACATTGCTATCCTCCGGTGCTTTTGCCTTGGTCTTTATGCTGGACGATGCCCAAGTAGATTCTTGGGGTTGGCGAATTCCATTCCTTGCAGCTTTCCCTTTGCTCGGGGTAGCGCTATGGATTCGTATGCAGGTTGAAGAATCTCCTGTATTTCGGGCCTTGGAAAATGAAGCAGAAAGCGCACCAAAAGGTTCGCTCAAGGAGCTGTTTACTCAATGCGCGCCTCAGCTTTTGTGGTCGACTCTCGCTGCGCTTTTGGGTATCGGTGGATTCTTCGTGATGAACACATACGTGCTGAGTTATGGTTCTTCGGCGCTTGGGCTAGAAAGGCAGTCATTGGTCAATGCGACTGTCTTGGCCGCTGTATTCCAGATACTCATCTTGTTCTTTTTAGGCCGCCTTGCAGAGAGGATTGGCAGCAGTCGAGTGGTTGTCTTCGGCGGCATTTTAACCGCTATTGCGGCATGGCCATTGTGGCTAATGATCGACACTGGGAATATGGCATTGGTAACGGTGGCCATCGTTTTGGGGATTTGCTTTGCCACCATTCCTTATTCTGTTATTGGTGTGTTATTGGGACAAATGTTCCCAGCCAATCTTCGTTATTCCGGAATGGCTATTAGCTACAACGTATCAGGGGCAATCTCGGGGCTTTTGCCACTCATTGCTACTTGGTTGAACTCCTTTTATGAAGAACAATCCATAGTTCCAGCCATTATCATCCTCATCATTATTGCTCTTGCGACTGCCCTCGGTGGGTTCATGGGAGGCCGTCACCAACGAAGCGATGATGTGCAGGTTCGGGAGAGTTAGTCGCTGACCACTAGGAGTAGGAGCTCAGCGCTAACAATCGGATCTGCGAGGTCGACTCCGCAGAGTGCTTGAATTTTTCCGATTCGGGCGCGCACGGTATGTCGGTGGACCGCGAGGCGTTCCGAGGCGGAAGCGATTTGAGAGCCAGCGAGCAAGAATGCTTGAAGAGTGGGAAGTAGTTGTGTGCCGTGCTTGGTATCGTAATCAGCTAAGACATCTATGGTGGTGCGGCGGCGTTTTTCTAGTGCCTCGCGGACGTACGGGTTATGTAGCCAATCTGGTGCGGGTGATGAGTAGACGCCGCTCGTCCCGCGGTCAAGGCTATGTGCATGTTTATTCATCTGCGCTATTAGCTCGGGATTGACTTCGCGCCAGGGTATTCGCGGAAGGATTGAAACACGCACTGTTGGAAGATTGGGTGCGGAAAGTACTTTTTCCTGCGATACATCGTCTGCGGGGGCGGTGACGATTAGAGCAGCCGAGTTATCTACGGGCAGGTGGAAGTAATTGGTTCCGCCTTGTGCGGTCGTATGTTTTAGTGAAGCTAGGACTCGCCGTAACTGTGCTGGGGTGTCAGCGCACACTAAGTAAGCGGTGACGTTATCGGATGTGGAGAGTGTTGAAAATGCAGCCTCTAGGAGCATTGGCACTGAGGATTCCAATTGCACAGCTAGGGCTAGCTGTCCCAAAAGGTCCTGTGCAGTGGACCACGGGGGCTGCAGAAGCAAGCCAGCTAGCCCGACTACATGTCGGATTAGCGCGCGGTCAAAAGAGCCTTTTTTTCGGTGGCGCAGACTGTGAGCCCGTAACGATGCTGGGAATTGCTCTGGAAGTAGGTAGTTACCGTGGATAGGTTCCCTGAATTTTTAGAGTTCACAGAATGTGCCGTTGACGGTGAGTCCGAGACAGAGAAACTGGAATCATTCGTTGTTTTCAACGCATCGAGTCCTTGATACGTAGCACTTGCAATCTCAATGCCCTGGGCATCGGTGAGGGTGACTGCGGCGTGTAGCTCTTTTCCGGCATGAGTTATGAGCGAATTAATGCCTTGGGTCGCAGCACGATTTAATCGCTCTTGTTGGCGCTCAAATACGCGTCGTTGTTCTTGGTCTTGGCGGGTGAACTCCGCATTTACAGCGTTGATGATGGATATGAACGGAATGGCACGGGGGACCTCAAATAGCGTAAGGCCATGGTCTATGCATGCGCGTTCTAGCTCGGGAGGCACCTTAGAAAAAACCAAGCCGGTTCCGAATCCGATGCCGTGTACACCGGCCGAGGCCAGCGTGCGTGCGTAGAGAGAGAAGTCCGCCGGGGAGTGTTCAAAGGCCAGACCCAAGGTAAGGACGACTGCTCCTTCCTTGGTGAATTCGGTGGGATTTTTAAGTTCACTGGCTTGGACCGTGGTGAAAGACTGGTGTGGAGAATGAAGCGGGCGCAGTTGTAGTTTGCTTTGGTGAAAAAGCCAGGTAAAAGTACTGGTGCTCATAAAAGTCTCGCTTGCTGTCGGAGTAGCTATACGGTCTGTATATCACAGTGGGAAATTTCCACCATAGTGTACGTAGAGGAGAATCTATGTAGGCGGTCACAATGTATTTAGACAGGTTGAAAATCACTGTGTGGAAAGGACACGATATGCGAGAGCTTGAATACCGTTTGGAGCAAACGCGCAAGGTAGAGGGACAGCTCCCTGGCCCAAAGAGTGCTGAATGGGATGCCCGGCGTAAGGCTGCACTGCCGGCTGGGCTCAATCCAGGTTTGCCTGGCTACGTGGTGGATGCCGATGGCGGAATCCTTGTAGACGCAGATGGAAACCGATTCATCGACTTGGCTTCCGGCATTGCAGTGACCTCTGCGGGCGCCTCTAATCCGGCGGTTGTACAGGCAGTACAGGAGGCGGTCGGGCATTTCACTCATACGTCTTTTCCCATCTCACCGTATTCTTCTTATATCGAAGTTGCGGAAAAGCTCAACTCGGTGACGCCCGGTGATCACGAAAAGCGCACCATCCTATTTAATTCTGGAGCGGAGGCTGTAGAAAACGCGGTCAAGATTGCCCGCAATTACAGTGGTAAAACCAGTGTGGCCGTGATGGACCGCGCGTTCCACGGCCGCACCAACCTCACTATGGCGATGACCGCCAAGCAAAGCCCTTATAAGTCAGGGTTTGGGCCATTTGCGCCGGATGTCTTCCGCGCACCGATGTCTTATCCGGTTCGCGATGGCCTTAGCGGAGAAGAAGCCGCAAAGCGCACTATTACTACTTTGGAACAAGAGATCGGTGCCTCTAATTTGGCTTGTGTGGTCATCGAGCCGATCCAGGGTGAAGGCGGCTTCGTTGTTCCTGCGGAAGGTTATCTTCCCGCCATTGTTCAGTGGTGTAAGGATAATGACGTCATCTTTATCGCAGACGAAATCCAGGCTGGCATGATGCGCACTGGTACCTGGTTTGCTAGTGAACATGAGGGCATTGTCCCCGATATGATCACTACTGCGAAGGGCATTGCCTCTGGTATGCCGCTTTCTGCTGTAACTGGGCGTGCCGAAATTATGGATGCTCCGCAACCAGGCGGCCTTGGCGGCACCTATACCGGTAACCCGGTGGCCTGTGCAGCTGCTTTGGCCACATTTAAAGAATTCGAAGAAAAAGACTTCGGTGCCCGTGCCACCCGCTTGGAAGACATTGCGCGAGAGGAACTGGCAGAGCTTATCAAGGATGAGCGTGTTGCCGACTTCCGCGGTCGCGGCGCGATGCTGGCACTGGAGTTTGTCACAGCGGATGGTGAGCCGGACCCGGAGTTGGTGCATAAGATTGCCGCCGCTGCGAAGGAGGAAGGAATTCTTATATTGACCTGTGGTCTTGACCACAACGTCATTCGCTTCCTGCCTTCGCTGGCTATTCCAGAGCACTTGTGGCGCGAGGGCTTGCAGGCGGTCGTGGACAAATTTCACGAATTTAAGTAAAGCCGGTTTGGCCTTTGTACCACCCGGCCTAGTCGCCGGTTTCCCCTTCCCAAGGCTGGATACCGGCGCGCTCCCAAGCGTTGAGGAAGGCTGTTGTCTCTTCCTCGGTGGTGATGGAAACGCGCACGCCCTCATCGAGGTAACGGCGGATAATAATGCCTTCCTCCGAAATCTTTCGCTCTACTTCTTTAGCATCACCTCGTGGTAGCCAGACGAAATTGGCGCGTGATTCGGGAACACCGAGGGCCTGTGCCACGCGGGTGCGCTGACGTTTGGTTTCATCCACGCGTGCATCCAGCTCATCTTGAGCATGAAGTGCGGCGATAGCGCCCAGCTCGCCCATGTAGCTGACAGTGAGTGGCAAGGCGAGGAGATTGAGGGCATCGACAAGCTCGGGTGATGCCATGCCATAGCCCACGCGCGCGCCTGCAAGACCAAAGGCTTTGGAGAAAGTCCGAGCACCAATAAGATTTGGGTAGTTCTGAATCTCCTTGGCCGCATTTGGGCTATCCGGATCATCGTTATATTCCCAGTAGGCTTCATCTAGGAGAACCACAATGTCCTTCGGTACCCGAGCCATGAAGTCTTCGAATTCTTCCTGGCTAATGGTGGTGCCGGTGGGATTATTAGGGTTGCACAGGATGATAAGGCGCGTTCTATCGGTGATTGCATCGATTACTGCATCGAGGCCTAGTCGGTCATCATGTGTAAGCGGAGTCATTATGGGTTCGGCGCCAGCCATGCGCACATACAGCGGATAGGCTTCAAAAGAGCGCCATGGAAAGATGACTTCGTCGCCGGTATGGCAGGTAGCCATCACCGCCTGCTGCACAATGGCAGATGCTCCTGGGGCTACCGCGATGTTTTCTTCTGGTAGGCCCAGATAAGTCGATAGTTCCGCTCGCAGTTCTGGTGAGCCATTGATTTGGTACCGATTCGCCACAGAAGCCGCCTGCGTCATAGCCCCCAGAACGGATGGAAGGGGTGGATTTGGAATTTCATTTGCAGAAAGCTTGAGCTTATTTGGCTCAGTTTTACCGGGCTTGTAGTCGGGGAATTTGTGCAAATCATCGCGTAGCATCGTAGTGCTTCTCCTTAAAATCGAATGTCAGCAGTGGAGAGATCGACGTTGAAATATAATGACAATCTTTTGAATTGACAAGGACGGAGAGGGAAGGAGGCCTTTAAATCAGGTTCCAGACCGTTACGGCCATAATGACAAGGCCCATTCCAAAGACGAAGTAATTCCAGATATCATCCTTGAACTGGGAATAGTCATCAAACTTCTTAAACATGTAGACGGGCAGTAGGTATACCAAGAAGGCAACGAAGATGCCACCGACCACGGAAATCATGTCCACGATGGAAGGGTTATAGACGGACACTAAGGTGGTAGCCGTAAACACAATGATGTAAATGATGTTGAGCAAGGTACGGCGGGACACCTTATTTGCCAATCGAGGTACAGCGATGCGCAGCAAATATTCAGTGCCTTCCTCAGAGCCCAACATGTGCCCAAAGTAAGAAGAGATGATTGCGCACATGGTGATAATCGGTGCCATGTAGGCCATGAACTGGGAGCCCGTTATGTTCGCAAAATAGGACAACACGGGGATGTTTTGCTCGGTCGCTTCCTTCATACCGTCTGCGCCCAGGGCTAGTACACATGACCAGACGAAGGACATGGTGAATACGACGAGCAGAGCGGCAGTATAGACCTCCGTGCGGGAGACATGTTTTTCCGTCTTATCGCCGTAAGTGGGCTGCATATCTACGGAGAATTGTGAAAGCGCTGCCATGTGGGAAAAGGAAAAGACCAGGACTGGCAGAATTAACAGAATCCCTTTCAGGATGCTTAAGCCACCGTCTTCATACTCAAAGTGGATAAAACTTTGGATATCCCATTTTGGAATCAAATAGAACGAGGTGGCAGCCAGGGTGATGATGAGCGGGTAGACCAGTATTTGCGCTAGCCACAGCATGGGTTTGCGGCCAATGGCAAAAAGGCCAGTCATGATGCCAACGCAGACGATAGATAGTACCCACCGGTTAATGCTGGGGCCATCGAGCTGGTTGACAATGAAACTGTCGACCACGTTGGTGATGCTGATGCCATAAATGAGCACCGTTGGGACGATGGCCAACCAATACAAAATGGCGATGAAAAGTCCACCATTGCGACCTAAGTAATGGCGTACAAGTTCCAGGACATCTTTGCCGTGCTGTTCTTTTGGGGCACCGCTGACGATCCGAGCATAAGTCCGGTGAGAAAAGTAAACCAGAGGGAAGATGAAAACTGTGGCAAATACCAGCGGCCAAAAGCCAAACGAACCGGCGTTAAGCGGCAAGAAAAGAATGCCGGCACCAACGGCGGTGCCAAACAAGGTGATTACCCAGGAAAGAGTGGAACCAGTCGTTTCGTCCTTTTGCTTTTGCTGCGAATTATCACCCGGCGAGGAAGGATTATCAGTGTTTTCTGTGTTCGCCGGATCGTGAATTGGGGTACTCATAATGGTCCTCAGTTATTAATTGGGGCGGATGGAATGAAAAGCCAGTCTTTTGACTGCCACGGTCCGCGATTTAAGCGTTAAGTGCGCCCTGGCATAGCTCAGTCAGGGTGGCTGTCATCATGCGCACGCCGTCTTCCATATCTTCATCTTTCGTAAACTCTGCCTCATTATGAGAGATGCCGTCTACGCTGGGGATAAAGAGCATGACGGTGGGGCAAGTATCTTTCATATTGGTCGAGTCGTGCCCCGCTACGGTTTGGACTTGTTCGTGCTTGAGGCCAAGCTCAGTGGCAACCGCATCGGCCAGGTGGACGCCTTCTGGTTGGTAAGGCGATAGCTTCCACTCATGCGTGGGGGTGAGTTCAATTTTTACCTTGGCTTCTAATTCGGCTTTGCTAACGATGTCGCGTACTGCCGCGTAGCCCTCATTGAGCGTGTCCCAGTCTGGGGAACGCAGGTCCAGGTTCATCTGCACTTCGCGGGCGATGGTGACTGGGGAATTGGGTAGGACTTTCATGGTCGAAACGGAGGCCTGCAGCGGGTGTCCTTCGCGGGCTTCGGCATAGCGGCGTAGTTCCGAAATCACAATGGAAGCACCAAAGAGTGCGTCTTGACGGTCCGCCAGAAGGGTGGATCCAGTGTGCCCCTGTTCGCCGCTGACAGTGACTTGGAATTTTTTGGCGCCCCACGTCTCAGCCACGAGCCCGATGGTGGCACCGGAGTTATCCATGCCGCGTCCCTGCTCGACATGGATTTCCGCATACGATGCGGCCTTGGGTGGGGTAAAGCTGCCGATGAACCCGTGGCGTTCCAGTTCAGAGCGGGCAGTGGTCCCATCCAGCGCAGTTGATTCATAGGCGCTGGTGAGATCCATCTTTCCGGTATAAACCGAGCTACCCATCATGGAAGGTGTAAAGCGCGAGCCTTCTTCGTTGAACCAATTGACCACCGCGAGATTATGGGTGGGGGTGAGCTCGCCAGCCGCCACTCGGCGCTTGACTTCAAGCGCTGCGTGGGCGGAAGCCAGGACTCCGTAAGAACCGTCGAAGCGCCCTGCTAGAGGTTGGGAATCCATGTGGGACCCAGTGAGTACGAAGTCAGCACCGTCTATGAAATTGAGCAATCCGTATTGGTTGCCAATCTCATCGTATTCGACGCGGAAATCGTGGCTTTCTAGCCAAGTGTGGAACCAGCGGCGTACGGCAGCATCCTCGTCGGTGGCTGCCTGACGGTCGATTCCGCCGCCTGAGGTGGCACCGAAAGAAGACATGGTATGAAAGTCTTCGATAAATTCCGGTGTGTCTTGTGTCGATGTAGCAGACATAAAAGGCTCTCCTCAGCTCTTTGTAGTGTGCATCACAAAGAAATACATTAGCGAGTAATATTACGTTTTATTAGTGAATTTGAGAAAATGATCGGTTATAGTGGCTTTCATTGTGCATTTGCACAAAAAGAGGTTGGAGAGAGCTGAGGCTGGTAATGGGAGGTGCAATGCCCGCAGAAAGCCTGGATACAGAGTGGAATGACCTCGTCCGCAGTATTGAAGGGGATGTGGGCACATTCGTCGATGAGTTCATCACGGAGTTTTTAGCACGCAGCCCCTACGGTGATATCGCCGTTGATGAGTCGGATTTGCGGGAAACTTCACGGGCGGTATTTACCGCATTGATTACTAAACTATGGGATGCTCCCCAGGGCGAGTCGGCCCTTCCTGCTGGCGAGCAAGCAGCGCTTGATAGGCGCTTACAGGAATTTGGCCGCTTGCGGGCACTGCAAGGGATTTCCATTACTGCGGTGGTAGAGATTATGCGCCTAGACTTCATCGTTCTTTGGCGCGGGCTAGCCAAGCGTTCCACCCCACAGACTCAACGTGCTCTAATCGCAAATGCAGAGCGGGTACAAGCTGCCGTTGATGAGATTTCTTCCCAAGTCAGGGTGGCATTTATGCAGCAACAAGCGGCAATGCGCAATGACGCAAGGGTCAGTGCACATCGTCACTTGGAAAGACTGTTTAATGCCCCAGAGCTAAGTCAGAACCAATTAGAGTCCATTGCCCAGGCCTTAGGGGCGGAACAGCATGAGGTTTATGATGTTCTCGTTGCTGGTCCCTCACACGCCGCCCAGTTGGAGCAGGCTTTGGCGCCGTATCTGGCGGCCGGTTTGGCGTGGGGTATTTATGTGCGCCAGGCTTTTTGCGCTTTTTACCCGGTTGCAACAGCACGAGGTAATGAGGCGGCACCAACGGCAAGTCCAGAGGCTGCAGACGCGTTAGCACCAGAGGAATCCTGTGTCTTAGATCGTGCCCGTGAGATGACTGCGAAGGCTGTTTCTAGCATTGTTCTGCCAGCCCAACGAGGGATCGGCGCAGTGCGCGCGTGTAGTGGCGGGCTTATTGATATGGCGGCGGCGGTAGAAGCCTCTGAGGTGATGCGGGATGCGGGGCCGATATTAGCCGAGGAAGCTTTGCCCATAGCCTTAAGCAGTTATGCGTATCATCTGCTTCCCGGCGGTACTGATAAGCCCGTAAACCGTATGGAGCGATTGCCGGACAAAGAACGCACCAAGTTGATTGATACAGTCACATCCTATTTTGCGGACGGTTCTATCAAAAGCACCGCCCGCGCGCTGGATTGTCATCGCAATACAGTCATTAACCGGCTCAAGCACTTTCATGGAGTAACAGGGTTATCACCATTAGTGCCTGCCGATGCGTTCTACATAGGAATGGTGCTCTATCGGCTAAAGCACCCTGTTAAATAGCGCGGTTTTATCGCGCCGCAGGCAATGACAGATCCTGATCGGTATACACATTGACCACGGCCGGAATGCCGTTATTTACTGCCGTCAAAGCGCGTTCGATGGCTCCGGCAACATCCGCGTCCGCATCCACTGATTCTCCATGGGCACCGTACCCTTTGGCGACGGCGGCAAAATCTGGATTAGCCAATTGCGTACCGGAAACACGGTCTGGGAAGTGATTCTTTTGGTGATCACGGATGGTACCGAATTCACCGTTGGTCATGATGACCGTCAAAAATGGTGCCCCGAATTGTACAGCCGTGGCAAGTTCCTGACCATTCATCAGGTATTCCCCGTCGCCGGCAATGGCAACCACGGGGCGTTCAGGGAATTGCAATTTCGCCGATACCGCACCTGGTACGGAATAACCCATCGACCCGTTGCGCGCTGCTAGTTGAGAAGGGTAGTGCTGGGTGGGCAGAAATTGTTGTGCCCAAATGCAGTGGTTACCCGCGCCAAAGGTAAAAATGGCCTCTTCCGGGAGCTGGTCTTGCAACGCCTTAATGACTGCTTCCATATGTGCAGTACCTGCAGAGGTTGCTCGCCAGTCCGACTCACTTGGAATGGTGGAGAACTCCTGGTGAGCGCGACGAGCGTTTTTAAACCACTCGGATTGCGCTGAAGATACCTCTCCGGTGGTGATGTTGTCGAGGGCTTCCGCCAAGGCAACGGGGGAAGCCAAGATATGGCGGCTGATGGCTCCGGAATGTCCACGTAGGCCGGTATCGATGTTGACCACGATATTTTCCGCATGGGGATCTTGGCGCAAGGTATATCCGTCGGAGGGGACATCGGTAAGCAAAGCTCCTACCTCCAGTAGCACATCGGCTTCAGAAAGGAGCTCTGCGGCCTGATCATTGCGGCCATAGCCCAACCAACCGGCATTGGCTGGCGAAGAAAAGGAGATGCGGTCGCTGGCGCGGAAATCGTGCACCACGGGAATCTGGTTGATTTCCGCGAACTTTTCGATCGCTCGCGCGGATTCTGGGGTCCACCGGCCGCCGCCGGCAAAAATTAACGGCTTTTTGGCAGCGGCCAGCTTTTCCGAAACATAAGCGGCATCCGCTGCAGAAACGGCCCCCTCCGTCACTGGGATGGGCGCTTCAATTTCGCCTTCAAAGTCCTGGTAGAGCACATCTTCTGGTAGTCCCACGATCACGGGGCCGGGACGGCCTTGCTTGGCCTGGAAGAAGGCTTCTGCCACGACGCGGGAGGCGCGCGTTGGATCATCGAGGACGAAAACCTGCTTGGCCTGAGTGCCAAACCACGCCTTAGGGTCGAATTCCTGGAAGGATTCACGGTCGCGGTCAGAGAAGGGGATGAGACCGACGAAGATAACCATTGGGGTGCCATCCTGCCAGCCGGTGTGGACTCCTACGAAGGCATTGGACGCGCCGGGGCCGCGGGTGACCATGGCAACACCGGGCTCGCCCGTAGCCTTGCCGTAAGCCTCTGCCATATAGGAAGCGCCGCCTTCTTGGCGGGACACGATCGCTTCTACAGGTGAGTTATACAGCCCGTCCAGGACAGGCAGGAAGCTTTCCCCAGGGACGAGGAATGCCCGAGGGGTGCCGTGGGCAGCCAGGGATTCGGCGATAGCGGTACCAACATGGCGACGAGTCATAGCAGTCACTCCTTAAAATTGTGCACTGAATTACTTCATTCATTATCCAAGTCTGATGCTATGCCTGTCTAATGCCTAAACCGCTGCTATTTTATTACCATTGCGCATAATCAATGCTTAAAATAGGTATGTGGATATACAACGCGTCAAATATTTCCTTACCCTGGCGGATTCGCCCACAGTCACCGCAGCGGCTTCTAAGCTCGGCATTACCCAACCGGCATTGAGCCGGCAATTGCGCCGCTTTGAAAAAGAGGTCGGTCTCGAGCTGTTGGAGCGGGGCGCGGGTGCAACTGGTTCTCCTGCTACCTCATTGCGGTTGAACGATACGGCTCGGTCACTTCTTCCCTCGTGCCGTCGCCTTTATGCTGAAAACCGAAGTACCGAACGTGCCGCAGAAGTCCTGCGGCAAGGTGTCGTAGAACGGCTAATTATTGCTGCAACACAAACTACGATTTCCACCATCGTGGCGCCTCTGATTGCTACCGCTCAAGAAGGTATTCCAGTGGTCACCACACAGCCGATAGAACACTATGCAGCATTTAATGCTTTGGAAGGCAATGCCGATGCCGTGGTGTCTCCATTGCCCCCACGAGATGACCTCTGCTTTCATGCGTTGGGGCAAGCCCCCATTCGCGCCTGGGTGCCGCCCAACTGTGCGTTGGCCGGGCGGGACAACGTGGATATTGCGCAGCTATCCCAACACAGATTGGCGCTTCCTAGCCACCGCAGCGTGTCCCGCACTCTGTTTGATGCCTTCCTTGGTACCGCAAGCGCCCCGCTCGGAGAGATGATTGAATGCGATGACACCGCCACCTTATTGGCGTTAGCTAAAGCGGAGAAGGCCCTTGCGATTTGTACTGCAATTGCCGAGGCTAACTTGGTACCGCTAAAAATTACTGCGGGCGACGAAAGCCTTCAGGGGGTACCGCTGTATTTGGTGTGGAATCCGGGCCATTTTGCTAGCGCGCAATTAGAGAAATTGGGCGATGCACTGCAGAACTATATTGCTGCGGCTACGACGGCCTAAAGCGATAGTCTGGGGAACGTAAGAATGGCGGACAAAATAGCGCCTCCTCCGCTGTGTTGTGGTTATAGCTGTCATCGTTGCTTGCGTATTTATTGCCGCGCAGTACGAACTAAACGCTTGGCGGATACAACAAGAGCGCTATGGGTGGGGCATCGAGCACTCCCACGGGCGCGTCGCCATGCATAAGCACGGCATGGATGCGCGGGACCTAGAAGTATTGCTGCAATAGATAGTACAATAGGGAAACTTTTTGCATTTATAGCCTGCGGCGATGTACATCCAGGGCTACGCTAAATGCGTTATGAAAAAGCTGGCAATAAGTTCTCTCGTTACCGCACTTTCCTTCGTGACCATCCCCGCTGCCCAGGCGGTCAGCCTCGATCCCCACTCCGTGCCCGCTCGCACGCAGATCACCGTCAGGCACGATTCCGGCGCCACCGTCTCTACCGCCAATAGTCATGAGTCCCGCCCGGCGCTATCCTTGAGCAAGATCTACCTGGGGTATTGGGTGCTCAAGTACGGTTCTGTTGCCGATAAAGCCCAGGTAGAACATATGATCCGCTATAGCGACGATAACGTGGCCAGCGATCTGGACCGCCGCTACCCGCAGGCCATTCCCAGCATCATCCAGGAATTCGGGCTGAGCGAGACCCACTATACCGGCTACTGGGGAACCACGCAGACCTCGACCGAAGATATCGCGCGGTTTACCGCGGAGATCCAGCACGACCCCATCGCTGCGCCCATTTTCGCGGGAATGGCCACCGCGGCTCCCGTGGCCGCGGATGGGTACCGCCAGGATTTCGGCACAGACCACATTCCCGGAGTATGGGGCACCAAATTCGGTTGGTCCGATGACCGCACCATCCACGCCTCCGTATCTACTGGGCATGGATTTACCGTAGCCGCTAATACGTATGGCGATGCGCAGACCCATACCGCGGATGTCACGCGCGGCATCGGCAATGCGCCGGTCGGCGGGTCCAGTGAGGCCATCGGCGCGCGCATCGAAAACGACCTCAACCTGCCAGAACCTGCGCAGCAGGCGCTTCGCGATGCCACCCGCACCGCCGCCGACCTTGAGCGCCAAGCGTGCGCGAACGCTAATCAAGCCCTGGCGCAGGTAAGCCAGGTGCGGGTCTGCCAATAAGCGCCGAGGGCTGGCCTTTAGATCAGGTTCCAGACGGTTACGGCCATGATGACAAGGCCCATGCCAAAGACGAAGTAATTCCAGATGTCGTTTTTGAATTGGGAATAATCATCGATCTTTTTAAACATGTAGACCGGCAGCAGATAGACCAAGAATGCCACGAAGATGCCGCCGACCACGGAAATCATGTCCATGATAGAAGGATTGAATACGGACACGAGGGTCGTTGCCACGAATACGATGACATAAATGGTGTTGAGCAGCGCGCGGCGCGAGAGCTTATTGGCCATGCGGGGAACGGCAATGCGCAGGAGGTACTCGGTGCCTTCCTCGGAACCAAGCATGTGCCCGAAGTAGGAAGAGATGATCGCGCACATGGTAATAAGCGGTGCCATATAACCAATGAACGGCGTGCCCGTGACGTTGGCGAAATAAGACAGCACCGGGATGTTTTGATCGGCTGCCTCCTTCAATCCGTCCGCGCCGAGCGCGAGGACGCAGGACCAGACGAAGAACATGGTAAATACCACGAGCATTGCGGCGGTATAGAGCTCCACGCGGGAGACGAATTTCTCCGTCTTCTTGCCGTAGGCCGGCTGCACGTCTACGGAGAACTGCGATAGCGCGGCCATGTGGGAAAAGGAAAAGACCAGAACCGGCAGGATGAGCAGAATACCTTTAAGGATTCCCCAGATACCGCCTTCGTATTCAACGTTAAGGAAGCTTTCGAAATCCCACTTGGGGATCAAGTAAATGGAGGTTGCCGCCAGGGCGATGATGAGCGGGTAGACCAGCATTTGGGCCAGCCACAGCATGGGGCGGCGGCCGATGGCAAAAAGGCCCGTCATGACGCCTACGCAGGCAATGGACAATATCCACCGATTGATACTCGGCCCGCCGAGCTGGTTGACGATGAAGCTATCGACCACGTTGGTGATGCTGATGCCGTAAATGAGCACCGTCGGCACGATGGCCAGACAGTACAATACTGCGATGAATAGGCCGCTATTGCGGCCCAGGTAGTAACGCACCAGCTCCAGGACGTCCTTGCCGTGCTGTTCTGGTGGCGCGCCGCTAACTATGCGGGCGTAGGTCCGGTGGGAAAAATACACCAACGGGAAGATGAAGACGGTGGCGAAGACGAGCGGCCAAAATCCGAAGGCACCTGCGTTGAGCGGCAAAAAGAGGATGCCGGCACCAACACCGGTGCCAAAAAGCGCGATGACCCAAGACAGGGTGGAGCCCACTGCCTTTTGCCGGTTGGCTTCCTCTGCGGAGTTTTCGGGAGCTGCCCCCTCTGTACTTTCCGTGCTGTTATCCGTGCGGGACTCGTAAGTTGGGGCATTCATGAAGGTCTTCAGTCCTTTAAGTGGAGGATAGGTGGCAAAAGCGCCTTGAAGCGAGTGTAGCGAATGTCACTACTAACATGTGCCATAAACCACATATTTATGCGCCCGGGAGAGCTTCGGAAGGCTAAGGCGTCCAAAGCAACCGCGTTTGTCCAAAAATCGAGGGAAATTTTGGCGGAATGCGGTTGTTTTGGACATTTTGGGAGAAACAAGCACGGCTTGGGGTTAGCGGGTGAAGGCTAGCGCCTCCTCTGCGGTGCTGTGGCTGTAGCTGTCATCGTTGTGTGCGTATTTATTGCCGCGCAGGATGAGCCAGACGCTCAGCGGGTACAAGATGATTGCCACGGAGAGGGCTTGGATGACGGCCGCGATATCGGAATCGTGCAGGTAATTCCAGCCAAAGTGCAGGAGGAAGGATACCGCGAGGCAGCCGAGTGCCACGCCGATGCGCCACCAGAGCGGCTTGGCCGCCGCGTAGAGGGCCCAGCCGATGCCCCAACCGGCCAGCGCCGTGAGCAAGACGTGCAGGCCAGGGCCGGCGATAAGGCGCAGGCCCCACATCTGTATGAGCCCGGCGAAATCGCTATCCGGGTGGGTGGTAGCGCCCATGGAGCCGTAGAGGATGTTTTCGTTGGCCTCAAAGCCAAGGCCCACGACGGCGCCGACCATCCACCCGTGCCAGGGACGGTTGAGTTGGCGGAAGGACATAAGGACGAATAAAACGCCTGCGGCCTTGGAAATCTCTTCGGGATAGGCGCCGCTCCAGGACATGAAGGAATCGACCCAGCCTGAATTGATGGCGAGCTGCATGACCGCCGGGGAGCTTATAGATGCCAAGCTAATGGCCATGCCGGAGCCCCATAAAAAGGCAAGCGGTGCCCATACGCGCGCCGGGCGCGCCCACATCGGGCTCAGGCGCAATAGCGCTATGACTACCGCGACTAGGATCGCCGCGATGAGGAAGCTGATAATGCCCATCAGCGGCGAGATAAACAGCGTAATGACTGACTGGGAGATAAATCCGATAAACCCCAGGCCGGAGAAAATCCACAGCGCGGTGCGAAAGAGCTTAGACATTTTTACACCAAGGCCTTTCCAGAAAACTCCTCGATATCAGCGGTGACTTCTTCTGGTAGTTCCTCTTGCCCAAAGGCTCTCCAGAGGCGTTGAGTGGTCGTGCGCGTTGCTGCGGAATCCCCGGTGACGGTGACCACCCAGTCCTTATTCTCGTCCGCGCCGGTGCCGTTGATGGAGATGGCGGCGGTGGAGGAGGGGGCATCGGCAAGCGCGAGGGCGCCATCTTTACCTTCGTAGACCTCGCCCTCGGGAAGGCCTGGGGCCATGCCATAGGCCCGGACCATGCGGCGCAGGGTGTGCTCATCGTCGTCGGTATCTTCCACGATGACCGCCTGCACGGTGACGTCACCGCAGGTCCAGCCAACGCTGGCCAGCGAGGCATAATCGCGCTCGCAGTACAGATCGGAGACAGTAATATCCCAGTCGTGGCTGGGATCAGACAGGGTTACCTGCTCCACATCGGCGTGGTGCGTCGGTAGCACCGCGTGGACGATAGCGGGCAAGGCAAGGACCACCGTCACGAAGGCGATGACGGCGATAAATAGGCTGCGCGGCCGGGCTGGTGGAAACCGGAATTTTTCCATAGTCCATACCTTAACTGGAAGGTTTGGCCTACAGTGGCAACCATGAAAGATCTTTATCAATTGGTCAATGGACCTTGGGTAGAAAATCACGTTGTCCCAGATGATCGCGGTGTGGATGGCACCTTCCACGCGCTGCGCGATGAAGCAGAAGAACTGGTTCATGACATCGTCAAAGATAACGATGGTCGCCCCGGCAAGCTCTATGCATCCTTCATGGATACTGAGGGAGTCAACAATGCTGGCATGGCCCCGCTGGATGCGGACCTTGACCGCCTGAGCGCCGCCGACCCCACGGAATTGGCGCACCGCTTGGGCGAGCTCGAGCGCGAGGGCGTGGGGGCGCCGGCGACGTTCTGGGTAGAAAAGGACTCCGGCTCGGAAGAAGCCGTGGCCTATATCGTGCAATCCGGGTTGGGCCTGCCGGATGAAGCCTACTACCGCGAAGAAGCGCACGCGGAAACCCTGGCCGCCTACGAAAAGCACGTGGCCGAGATGCTGGGCTTTATCGAGCCCACCCGCCTATTTGGCCTCGGCACCGAGGTTGCAGCCGAGCGCATCGTGGGCCTGGAAAAAGAGCTGGCGGCGGGCCACTGGGACGTGGTTTCTACCCGCGATGCGGTAAAGACCAATAACCCGTGCGAGTTTTCTGAGCTGCCCTCCATCACCCAAGCCTTGCTGGCCGGCGGGAAGCTGCCGGAGCACCGCGTGGTCAATATGATGCCGTCCTACCTGGAGCACTTGGAAAAGCTCTTTACCGCTGACCGCATGGCCGATTGGCAGCTGTGGGCCACCTGGCACATCCTGCGCTCCCGCGCCGCCCTCTTGCCGGAGGAAGTGGGCGCCAAGAACTTCGAGTTCTACGGCACCCGTCTTTCTGGCGCCACCCAGCAGCGCGACCGCTGGAAGCGCGCGGTGGGCTTGGCCGAGAGCCTGGTAGGAGAGGAAATTGGCAAGGAGTTCGTGGACGCGCACTTCCCAGAATCCTCCAAGCGCGAAATGGATGAGCTGGTGGACTACCTCATCGCCGCCTACCGCGAGCGCATTTCCCAGCTGGAGTGGATGACCCCGCAGACCCGCGAGCGCGCCCTAGAAAAGCTTTCGCAGTTCAAGGCCAAGATTGGTTTCCCCGATACCTGGCGCGACTACTCCGGGCTGGAGATTTCTGACCAGGGCGCGGATCTGATTGCGAATGCCCGCGCCGGGTCCGCCTTTTCCCACGACTATGAGCTGACAAAGATTGGCAAGCCCGCCAACCGCGATGAGTGGGTCACCACCCCGCAGACCGTCAATGCCTTCTATAACCCGGTGGTCAATGACATCACCTTCCCGGCCGCCATCCTGCGCCCGCCGTTCTATAACCCGGATGCGGATGCCGCTGAGAACTTCGGCGCCATTGGCTCTGTCATTGGGCACGAAATTGGCCACGGCTTTGATGACCAGGGCTCGCAATTCGATGGCCAGGGCAACCTGAACTCCTGGTGGTCTGATGAAGACCGCGCGGACTTTGAGGCGCTTACGGCAAAGCTGGTGGAGCAATTCGATGGCCAGGTCCCCACGGTGCTAAAGGATGCCGGTACCGAATCCGCCGGCGTCAACGGCAAGTTCACCTTGGGTGAAAACATTGGTGACCTGGGCGGATTGGGAATTTCCGTGGTGGCCTACAAGAATTACTGCGCCGATAAGGGCATTGACCTGCTGGGCCAAGCAGAAGAGTTTGTAGTCGATGGCGCCGAGCCGGAATTGGCCGAGCACACCTACAACGGCCTGCAGCGCTTCTTCTTGTCTTGGGCCCGCGTCTGGCGCACGGCCATCCGCCCGGAGATGGCGACCCAGTACCTGGCCATTGACCCGCACTCGCCCGCGGAGTTCCGCTGCAACCTCATCGCCGCGAATATCGCCGAGTTCTACGAGGCCTTCGACGTAGACAAAGACTCCCCGATGTACCTGGCCCCTGAGGACCGAGTCACCATCTGGTAAATTAGTTCTCCCCGAGCCCGCCTTGTGCGCGCCCTGAGCACGCGTAGGCTCGGGGATATGACTGATGCACACGATAAAGATCCGCACCGGCCGCTAGAGCCCGGCCAAGAATGGCGCATCGGCGGGCAAGACCGCCAGATGAGCGAGGAAGAACAGCTAGAGCAGCTGGTTTCTTATATCGACGCCCATTATGAGACGCCGGATTTCCGCCCGCCTTGGGCCGGCGGTGGCTCGCCGGAGGCGGACCAGTATTGCGCACTGCTGCCAGACCGCATCACCCACGCCGCCATGATGGTTCTGGGCACCGGAGTTAATCATGCGCTGCCCGGCACGGCGTTTACGGACGGCATTACCGTAGAATCCGCCGAGGTCGGCGCCATTTTTCGTCCCTCTGAGCCCACCGGCCGGTGGGCGGTATCGCTGCACTCCGGCGGCTGGTGGCGCGGCGATGGTAAGGCGCTGGAAATGCAGTGGCGCCCCGAGGTCGCTGCCGCCGCGCAGCTTTCCGGCACCACGATCATTGACGTGGATTATCCGCTCGCACCGGAGCATACGGTCAAAGACATGGTCGCGGCGGTCAACCGCGCCATTGATTACGCCCGCGAGCAGGGCGCTTCCCACGTCACCACGTGGGGATATTCTTCCGGCGGCGCGTTGGCAGCACTCGCGCCTGCCGATGCCCTCTTGCTCACCTTCCCCGACTTAGGCGCCCTGGCCAACCTGCCGGAGGACTACCGCGTGGGCTATGAACTGCCCAAACAATTCCCTGAGACCTTCGTGCAGACCGCGACCGAGGACGAGGTAGCCGATCGCGTCCACATCCCGCAGGCGCACGAGCGCGATTACGTCTCCACCCACCGCGTGTCCACCCCGGCCGTGGCGCGCCAACGGGTGCAGGATGCAGCCGAATTTTTGCGCGGTGAGCTGGCGCAATAGATTAAGGCTCCATTATTTCAGCGATAATCGGGAACTTATGCCAATAAGGCTGCGACTAGTGAGCCATGAAGACTACAACTCATGGTGCGCTATCGCGCCTGCATAAGTTTGCCGGCGTGATCGTCGCGCCGTTCCTCATTGTTGCCGCGCTCAGCGGCTTCTTCTACGCGCTCGCGCCCACCCTTGAGCAGTGGGTGTACCACGATGAAATCACCGCCACCGCGCAGGGCAGCCCACGCAGCTTGGACGATCAGATCGCCGCGGCGCAGCGCCAACACCCCGGCGCTGCGGTGGCCGCGGTGGAGGCGTCTGAAGATCCAGAAGAGACCACCCGCGTGCTGTTCACGGATCCAGATGCTAAGAGCCCTAGCTACACCCATGCGGTATTCGTTGATCCAGTAGACCTGCGCATTACCGGCGAAGAACAACAATACGGCGGCTCGCGGGCGCTGCCACTGCGCACGTGGCTATCCAACGGCCACCGCACCCTGTGGCTGGGCGAGCCCGGCCGCATCTATGCGGAGCTCGCTGCGTCCTGGCTCGGCGCGCTGACGATCGCCGGTGTCTATCTGTGGCTCAAGCGCAGGAAGAAAACCCAGAAGAAAAACAATAAGGCGCTGCGGATACACGCCCGCTTGGGCAGCTGGTTGCTGCCCGGTTTCCTATTCCTCACCATCACCGGCTTGACCTGGTCGATGGTTGCCGGCAGCAATATTGGCAAGGTGCGCGAGGAGCTCAACTGGAAGGAACCGTCCGTGGCAACTTCTGTGGCAGAAGCCGGTGCCGGCACAGGGGCAGGCGAGGGTTCCGGCGCGCATGCTGGCCACGAGGGCCACGCAGGTCACGAGGGCCACGCTGGGCATAGCAGTGGTGAGGTCACGGACAACGACGTGCTCGAGGGCGCGCAGACGGCCTTGTCCACCGCTCGCAGTGAGGGGCTTACCGGGGTGCTGCGGATGACCCCGCCGGAGCAGGTCGGCGATGCCTGGACGGTGCGCGAGGGGCGCGCGGCATACAAGCTGCGTAGCGATGCCGTCGCGGTAACCGCAGATGGCCGTGTCATCGACCGCATCAATTCGGCGGATTGGCCGCTGGCCGCCCGGCTTACCTCCTGGCTTATCCAATTGCACATGGGCACCCTCTTCGGCATCTACAGCCAGGTGGCCTTGGCCGCGCTGGCGTTGGGCCTTCTCGTCATCAGCATCGCCGGGCTGTGGATGTGGTGGAATAAGCCGCGCCGCCGCCTCCCCGAGCTAAAAATAACCCCCGCCGTGGTGGCAGGGGTTGTGATCTACTCGATCATTGCGCCGCTATTTGGAGCATCGCTGCCCCTCTTCTTCGCCGGCGACTGGCTGGTACGTCGGCTGCGGCCCCAGTCCCGATCCCGGTCCCGGTCCGGCTCTCAGTCCGGACCGGGCCGCAGCAACGGGGACAGTGGGCCTACTGCTCGTCCTCGGGGCGAATCTTCATCTCGGATTCCTTCCACAGTCCAGAACGGGTAACGTCCTCGTAATCAATCTCCGCGTCGGCCGGGGTATTGCCCTGCGAATCGGTACGCAATTCGTACTTTTCAATGGCACCCCAGTCGCGCGCCCAATCGTTGTTGAGGTAGCTCGGGATTTCGTAGGAGTAGTTCACCGCTTCCGCGGTGGACATGGCGCCACCACCGGCGAAGGATTGGAACTCCGTGAGCGAGGTCTGCGCCGAGGCATCCGGCAGGATGCGGTACTCCGGAATCTCGGTCACGCCGGCGTAGTGGTCAAAGGTGCGCTGGCAGGGGAACTGCAGGGCCACCGCCCAGTCCAGCAAGGCTGGGGTTTCCTTGGGGAATTGGTTATTGATGGTGTCCAACTCCGGCACGCGCGGTGGGGTAAAGGCAATCCAGTCATCCTCGTCGGTGGAGTCATCCTTGGCCACGAGGCGAACCACGTTGGCATCGTCAGGCAGCTTATCCATCGGGATGCGCAGGTTGCGCCACTTGGGGGTTGCACCGACGGCGGACATCTCCTCTTCGCCCTTATTGCTGACGTTGCCATCCTCATCGATGGTGCCGTACTCCAAGGTGAGCTCCATGCCGTCTTGTTCCACGCCGTTGACGTCATGGTGGTAGATATTGCCGGCCGCAGAAACCGCGAGCACTGGGGTCTTCTCGGTTGCCTCCGGCAGGTTATACCACTGGGTGGTTACCTGCGAGGTGGCCTCTTGGTCCTCTGAGTACGAGCCCAAGACCGGCACGGTGGTGTAGTCCAAGTTGAAGGGCAAGTGCATGGTGGAGCCATTGACGCCTTCGGTGCCGCGCACGCCACCCTCAGAGGTATTAGTGGTCTCTCGGGCGTGCTCATCCTTTTTGCGCTTGGTCTCCTGCGAATCAGAGGAACCAGAAGAATCGGAGTCATCGCCGCCCAATTCGGTATCCGAGCCCGAGGTCGCGTCCTGCGAGGCAGAATCGGAGTCTCCCGAGCTGCCGCCGATGGCACCAACGGAAGCCGAATTCTGGTCTTCTGGCTCGATCGACTCAGGGATATTATTCGGGCCGAAGCCAGCATGGGTCTCGTCCTCATTGATGAGCGAATCGCCCAAGCTACCGCTGACCGGAGTGAGGAAGGAGTCATTGGTATTGGTCTCCACCAAGGTCTCGTTGGCCAGCGAGCAGGTATCGCCGCGCAGGGACGCGAGGTTGCCCTTGCCCACGGAGTAGGAATCCGCCTGGGCGATGGTGGACTTGGCAAAAGAGGCCATGGAAAAAGCCACCACAATGGCGCAGGCTAGCGCGATGGGCGCGGACATGATGCCGGCCGAGCGCGATACCTTGGCCGCGGCGTCGTCCTTGAACTGTTCCACAGTGCCGTCTTCTTGCGCCTGCAGCTTGCGGTGATCGTGGCGCAGGGATTGCACCACGCCAACCGCGAGGACGACTAAAGAGATGGCCAGCAGGATCTTATTGGCCTCAACACCCTTGAACTGCACCGTGCGGTCCCACCACGGGATGCCGAAGGAGGAGACATACCACCATGCGTTCCAGCCCGCGAACGTTAGCGCGAGCAAGAAGATGACCGCCGCGATGCTGAAGGTGCGGGCGCGCGGCGAGTGCAGCGCAAACCGGGAGAGGACCACGGCGGCGAGCGCGGCAATGACACCGGCTACTCCGGCATAGATGCCAAAGTGATGCGTCCACTTGGTTGGAGTGAACATGAGGAAGAACATGGACAGCGCCACGATGATGAGCAGGCGCTGGGTAGGGCCAACGGCGATGCCGCTGATCCGGCGATCCTTAATGACCGCCGCCGCAATAAGTGCCAGGCAAAACAGCATGGTAAATACGGCGAAACGGCGGGTCAGCGAGCCGTCCACGGATTCTTGGAAGAGCGTGGAGTAGCGGGCGTATTCCGAATACCACGGCAGCGACGGGCCGACCTCAGAGCGGACGCGGGTGGATTCCATGACATTGGCCAAGGTTTGATCCCCGAATGCTGCGACCATGATGGCGGTGCCAGACGCCAAGAATGGTGCGATGAGGGCAAGCCATCCGGTGGAGCCGCCGCCCATGGCGGGAACGCGCTCGCTCATTGCGCGGAAAAGGTGGGGCACGCTCACGAGGAAGACGCCGACTGCAAATAGGCCGGTTGGTCCAGCGGCCAGCGTCAGGGTAGCGGCGATGGTACCCACCGCGGCGGGCAAGAGGCGGCGCGTGGCGATGGATCGCTCAAACGACGCCCAGGTCAGCATGACGCCGAAGGCCACGATCGGCTCCGGGCGAATGCCATTGTTATACGGCAGCCAGAAGGCTAGGAACATCAGCGCGGCCGTCCAGTGGCTAACGCGGCGCTTGTCGATGACCTCCCCAAACCGCGGCAGCATTTCGCGCGAGAGGATAAACCAGGTGATAAGACCTGCAATCAAGCCCGGCAGGCGCACGAACACGGACGCGGTGGAGATTTGGGACAGCAGCGCGACGAGGTCGTAATACGGCGCACCGAAAGGCGCCTCGGGCACGCCGTACCAGCGGTAATAGTTGGCCATGTAGGTGGCGTTATCGAAGACGCGGCTCATGGAGAAGATGAAGCCATCGTCTGAAGTATTGGCGCCAAAGATGTACCAGAATCCCAAGATGGCGGCGACCACGCCATCAAGCGGGCGCACCTTCTTCCACGATTCCGGCATGAACTTCAAGCGGCGGCCATCAAGCCGGTCGATGCGCCAGAGGCAGTAGAGGGACACAATGACCATGGCGCCGCCCAGCCACATGGCGATGGTCTTAACCGGCGACGGCGAAGAGGTAAACCGCGAGTTGATATCGACGTGGACATTGAGGCCATCATCAACCAAACGCTGCACGTCGGCCTTATCGTCCAATTCGGTATAGACGCCGGTTACCTGTGGGCGCAGATCGTCGTCGGTGGTCTTTTTATGCTTGCCCACGCTGACGGTGGTGCCGTCGCCGGTGGCGGAGATCTTGAGCTTGGCGGCATCGTCAAGCTGCGCTACCTCCTTGGCGTTGAGGGTAAGCAGCACCTCATCGAGCGAGACGACGGATAAGCCGTCATCGTTGGCGCGGACGAAGAGCCCGCGGTTCGAGGCCTTCTTTGACTCCGGCGGCACGGTGCCATAGACCATGTTCTGGCCATCGCGCAGCTCATTGACCGCGGACATGGGGATGGTGGCCTCTAGCGACTCGGGAGCCACGGAGATAAGCGGTGCGTTGATGGATTGCACCGAATCATGCTGCGGCCAATCATAAGACGACTGGGTCTGATCCACCGGCAGCAGCGGGGTGGCTACAAAACACAAGAAGCCAATCAATCCGGCAATGATCGCCGTCCACCGCAGCCCCTTTGGGGCGGTGGAAAAGCTCAAGCCGGAAGATCTCGCTTTATTCGAATTCACAGTTAGGCTATCTGACACGGCGATTAGTGTACGTCAGATAAGCCGTACTTCTTGGGTCCACGCCCGATAACACGGGCGAAGTGTGGGTGAACTTACTGGGTTCGTACCGCTGTTACGAAAGGACCGGTTTGTTTGAGCTCCCAGCCCTTGTCAAAAACCTCGGCGTTGAAAAAGACCGCGCGGAAGCGAATATTGGGCTGGTTGGGATAAATATCCTCGGCCAAGTGCAGCTTGTAACCGTCGTCTTTATTGTCTAGATCGCCGCGGAAAATCATGACATCTGGCCCGCGCCATGGGGTGGAATCCAGCGACTCCTTGAATTCCTCGGGGCTTTGCTCCCAGGAATCATTAGCCCAGGTTTCAATCTGGTCATTGCGGGTCGTAAACTCGCCCAGCGGATTGGCATAGTGGCTGGTAAAAGCGTTAAAGCCCCAGTACGGGTAGTAGGCCATGAACGTCTTTTCATCCGTGAGGACCACGGTTTCATTGGCGGTATAGCCCTGGTCCTGGATGAAGTTGTGGATATCGAGGTAGTGGTGGGAGGAATCGCTGGTAAAGCGGTCCCCACGCTCACCGTAGCCATCGGTATCGCGGTAGGCGTAGTCGATGGCATCCTCATTTTCCTCTGGGATCTGCTGGGCGTAGAACACACCCGCCAGCGTTAAAATGACGCCGAAGACGGCGGTCAGGCGCTTATTACCCGCGCTGGAGAAGCTGGCGGGGTACAGGCGGTGGATGCCAACGGTGCGCACCTCCCCTAGGGCGAGGATGCCGGCGGTGGCAAAGAGCAGCACCACGATGACCTCGAGGCGGAAGCTCAGCAGCGTGGTGCCGGCCAGGGTCACCACCATGGATAAGATGATCCACCCGTAGATGCCGATGAGGGCAAGGCCGAGCGCGCGCATCTCCGCGTTCTGCAGGCGCATGACGATGTAGACCAGGCCGACCAAGCAGAGGAATCCGACGATGCTCAAGGACAAGAAGGGCACCGGAAGCTGTGTGCCTTCTTCCGGCAGGTAGTGCTGCGCGGTGGTTTGCAGCGGGGCAGAGGAGTGCAGCACGCTCCAGAGATAGGGGGCCCATGCAATCAGCGCGATGGCGATAGAGATAACCGCGATGATGATAAGCCGGATAATGGGGCGCCACGTGCGCTCATAGAATGCGGTAAATACCGCAATGAGGCTCACGACGGTAAGCGCGGCCGCGCCAGTAAATAGCGTGTAGAACGTGGCGGAAATACCCAGGTACAGCGCCACCGCAAGGATGGACAAGCGTGATCCCTGGAAAGCCCTAGTGCTCAAGACCGCAATGGCAGGAATACCCATGGCGATAACGGCAGAGTACGGCTCTTCCGCCGCGATGGTGAGCGTGACGGCGGTGGTGGTCAGCGCGATGGCGGTTCCCACGGGCAGGGACTTAGTGAGGTGCTGCCAGATGGGAACGAGGATGCAGCCTGCTACCGCAATGGAAATCAGCGACCAGGGCTGGTAGACCTCCCAGCCTGGGACGCCGAGCAACGAGCCGAGGCGCCCTCCCAGCCAGAACCAGCCCAGCGGGTAGAAGGTGGGCATGTCCAGGTAGTTCATGTCCGCATAGCCCATTTGATCCACCGAGCGGGTAAGAAACTGGGTGCGGAATGCTTGGTCCACCTGCACGCCATCGAGCCACAAGCGCGAAGCAGAAAGCGGCAGGCCGATAGACGCGAGGGTGAGAAGGGCCGGCGATAGGTAGGTCACCGCGTACGTCACCCACGTGCGCCACCGCGGCCTGGAGAAAGTCTCCTTGTAGTGGTCATAAATCCACCACGCGCTAAATCCACCGGCTAGAACCAAGGTGATGACGACGCCGACGGTAGATAGCGCGCGGGTGACCATGGAGGTATTAAAGGACGGCAGGGATACCGCCTTGAAGGCATACCAACCAAGGAGGGTGACGATGCCGCCACCGAGGGCGGCGAAAAGGATACCCAGCAGGGTAGAGCGGTGGGGGAGTGCATCTGCGTGATACGCGGTGGTGCGATTCTTCTCGCTCGCTGGAGCTTTTTGGGAAGGCGTAGCTGGGCTTGTCATGCCCTTTAGTTTCGCATACCTTAATCCCACTTCTGGGATAAGGCGCGGTGTGAGCTGGCTTATTAACTAGCAAAGTGCGCAGGGCCGCGGGCCTTTTAGGGGCCCTGCGTACCCTGCGCGCTGCGAGGCACGCCGGAACCGCGGTTAGAACGGCAGCTTGCGGAAGATAGGCTGCGGGATGAACTTGAATGCCAACGAGACGTACTTGAACAGCGGGTGGACGTAGATGGATTGCTTGCCATCCAGTACTGCCTGCACGGTGGCCTTGGCCACGTCAGAGACGTTGACGGTCAGCGGGGCATCGCCGGCCTCGGCCGACATCTTGGTGCGAACCTGACCCGGGCGGACGACGAGCACGTTGGCGCCGGTACCGCGCAGCGCTTCATCCAAGTTGATGTAGAAGCCATCCACGCCGGCCTTGGAGGCACCGTAGACAAAGTTGGAGCGGCGCACGCGCATGCCGGCCACCGAGGACATCGCCACGATGGTGCCGTGGCCCTGGTGCTTGAACTTTTCGGCCAACAGCACGCCGACGGAGACGGGCGCGGTGTAGTTGGTCTGGGCGGAAGCTACGGCCTTGTCGTGGTTTTGCCACAGCTCTTCCTGATCCCCCAGGGTGCCAAAGGCCACGATGGCGATATCGACATCGCCGCGCTCCCAGGCCTTATCGATGACCGCCGGGTGCGATTCAAAGTCGGTGGCATCAAAGTCTACGATCTCTACATCCGCGCCGCGGGCCTCCAGGTCAGCCTGCGCCTTTTCGATGCGCGGGGACTGGGCGCGGGCAGCCAGGGTGACCTTGGCGGGGCCGCGCTCAAGGAATTCGGCAACGACGCCGAGGCCGATTTCAGAGGTACCGCCCAAAAGCAGGATGTGCTGGGCTTGGCCTACTGCATTAAGCATGGTTTAAAAAATCTCCTTCATGAGGGGTGGTGATGAGTCCAGTGATTAGTGCAGCTCGAGGCGGCGGGACATATCGGAGGCAAAGACCCCGGTGGGGTCAATGTCATTGCGGGTCTTGAGCCAGCCTTCTAGGCCCGGGTACATCTGGTGGAAGTTCTCGGCGGAGGTGCGCGATTCCTTTGCCAAGTACAGGCGGCCGCCAAATTCCATGACGCGGCGATCCAGGTCATCGAGAAGCTCGCCCAAGCCCGGGCGGATGGGGAAGTCCACGCAGACGTTCCAGCCCGGCATCGGGTACGACAGCGGCGCGCGGTTTCCTTCGCCGAAGAGCTTGAATACGTTCAGCGCGGAGTAGTGGCCGGAGCGCTGGATATCGCGGATGATCTCCTTGAACGGCTCCACGGCCTCCGTGGGAACGACGAACTGGTACTGCAAAAAGCCCTTGGAACCGTAGCCGCGGTTCCACTCACCAATGAGATCGAGCGGCTGGTAGAACTGCGTCAAGTTCTTGACCTGGTTCTTCGCCGGCGCGCCCATGGTGTAGTAGGCCAAGCCCACAGCGGACAGGCTGAGCTTATTCAGCGTCCAAGACGGGAAGATATCCGGCACGGTCATCAGCTGCGGCGCGTTGAACTTCAGCGGATCCTTCGCCAGCTTGGGGGCCAATTCCTCGAGCTGCGCCAAGGTGGCCAGCGAGCCGCGGGAAATGGTGGAGCGGCCTAGCTTCGGCTCTGGGGAGATGACATCGAACCAGGCGGAGGAATAGGTGTAGTTGTGCTCCGAACCATCCGAGTGGAAGGCAATGGTTTCTTCCAGGTTATCGGTGCGATCCGTATCCGCGATGAAGTAGGCGGTCTCCGTCTTGGTCATGCGGATGGTAGCGCGCAGGATGATGCCGGTAAGGCCCATGCCGCCGATGGTGGCCCAGAAGAGCTCACCGCTGGGGTCATCGTCGCTGCCCTCTGGGGTGAGGTGGAGTACGCGGCCATCAGCAACCAGCAGCTCGATGGAAACTACGTGGTTGCCAAAGGAACCGGCGGAGTGGTGGTTCTTGCCGTGGATATCGGGGCCGATGGCGCCGCCGATGGTGACCTGGCGGGTGCCCGGCAGGACCGGAACCCACAGGCCATAGGGCAGCGCGGCCTTCATGAGCTGGTCGAGGGTGACGCCACCATCGACATCGACAAGCGCGGTCTCCGGGTCAATGGAGTGGATCTTGTTCAGCTTTTGCATGTCGATGACCAGGCCGCCGCCATTTTGGGCGGGGTCACCATAGGAGCGTCCCATGCCGCGGGCGATGACGCCGCGGCGCAGGTGGGCGGGCTTGTCCGAGTTATCTTCCGCAACCTGTGCCACTGCGTTCTTGATGACGTCCACGTCTTCCGTGGACAGCACATGGGCGGTCGTGGGGGCGGTGCGGCCCCAGCCGTGCAGGGACTTTTCGGTGGTATGTAGTTCCATCTCTTACTCTTTGCTCGACGGATTGTATCGATGTACCAGCCTACCTAGCTCATAGTGCGGTGGCTGGAGTGACGTTCGTGATATTTAAAACATCGTGGGGCACACAGGCGGCCCCGAATGGTGTGTTTCAGAGATCCATGATCTCGCGGATTTCTTCCGGCAGGCCTGCTTGGGACTCAATGGTGGGCCCTTCGTAGGCGCCCAAAATCTCGTACACGCGGCGCCGCGAAGTGGAATCCAAAATCGGCATTTCCTCTGCCATCAGGCGCGTCATAAAGGGGCTAAGCGGCAGATTGGTGTGCTCTGTTGCTTCAAAATGCCCGTTGCGCTTATCGTCCTCGGCACGCTCATCTTGAGCGGCTTGCTGGGCCGGCGTCATATGCTCTGTCTTTTCCGAGTACATGCGCAATAGCTTACCGCCGCTTAGAGTGGTCGCTATGACAAACAACCACGAAGTAGCAGAAAAATCCCGCGATAATTATGCCCTCGATGACACCTTGGCAGGCCGAATCACCCAAGCGGCCGCACAGGGCATCGTCACCTCCTACCCAGATTGGATCAAATCCAAAAAAGGCCTTATCACCGCTTACGTTTTGTCCACGATTGGTTTTGGCGCATTGGTGGCCTATACCAACGCCCAGGCCGAAGAGGACGGCGATGAACCGCGCTCCCCGCAGGAATTTGCGGATAAGGGCCTAAAGCTCTGGGCCATTTTGGCCGCGGTGCTCATCTTGGTGGGCCTTGCTTTGTGGGCCGATGTAGCCGTGTCCCGCAAGGTGGTGTCTTTCCTGCGCAAGCGCGGCGTTAAGCGCCCGTGGACGCTGTTGGGAGCAATCGGAGCGGCCGCGACGTTTATTATCAGCGAGCTAGAAGCGCGCGATATAGAAAAACTGGCTTCTTAAAATTTGCGTATGGTGGGGCCCATGAATGCAGGGGTCACCGATATTGGACAGGCACGGGCTCGCCGTGCTGACCCGCTGCTGTCATTAAAGCGGGAACCGCTCACCGTTATTTGCCAAGCCTCCAATATCCGCGCGGATGAGGAGGTGCACCGCCAAATCGGCTTTAGCGATGCACTTACCCTGCACGAGCTGCAGAAAGTACTGCATATCTGCTTTGGGCTGCCGGATGAAAAGTCCCCGTGGCATTTTTATGAACACACCGATGCCCGCGGTCCGCGCCTTGATCCAGAGCGTCAAGCTTCCGAATTCCTCTGGCGTGAGGGAGACCAGATCGATTTTGTGTGGGGGCTCTGGGACTTTGAGCTGGTGGTCGCGGAAATCTATCCCCGTGATAACGGCACCCCCAGCGCGCTGTGCGTGGGCGGCTCGGGCAGCCTCTTCGCGCCCTTTGAACTTACCGCGGTGAACCGGGAATTAACCGGTGAAAAGGTAACCGATGAAGTCCTGGCACAGGTTAAACCCCAGGTAAGGGCGCTCATCGAGCGCACCAAGCTTTATGACTTTGTTCCGCTCTTACAGGCCATGGACTTAAACCGCGGAAGCGACCTGCCCGCGGCCACTGCTGAGGCACTGGCTAGCCTGCCGCGCGAGGTTACCAACGAGGGAAAGGATGCCTTTTGGTCCATGGCCTTGGCGCTATCCTGCATGGGCGGTGATGAGCTCACCGATTCCGTGGTGGAAACCACCATGGATGCCTTGGGCTGGGTCAACGATGATGGCAACACTTTAAAGGGCGCGGAGATTCGCGCGCTGTGCGATGCCTCCTTGCACCAGCTATCCCAGATTGGTGCCTACGGCAAGGACGCCGCAGCGCCGGTGTACCGCCTAGACATGTACCGCGCGCTGCTGCGCGGGTAAGCTAACTGCCTGTGACTAATCCACTTGAAGATGCTGCAGAAGTAAAGCGCCCCTCCAGCTCTTTGAAGCAGCAGCTGGTGCGATTTATTGCGGTAGGCGTCTTTGCCGCCGTCATTGACTATGGGTTGACGCTGTTATTGACCCATCTAGGTCTGCACCGCTCTGGGGCGAAGGCGATTGGTTGGGTCTTTGGCACCATCGCTGCCTACCTGGCCAATGCGCGCTGGACCTTTGGAACGAAGGTGTCCGGCCGCACGGCCGCGACGGTGGGCGTGTTATACGTATCCACCTTTGCCGTGCAGAACTTCTTGTACTGGGTGCTCAATGAGCCGCTGATTTCCTTAGGCTTTGAGGGCGCGGTGAAAGACACCATAGCCTTTGTCATTGCCCAGGGCGTGGCGACGGTGACCAACTTTGCCATCCAGCGGGTCTTTATCTTTAAGGAAAAATAGGCCCGCGGCGCGCCTTAGGAGCGGTTACCGGGGGCGGCGGAAATCCTCGCGGCGCCCGCGGTTGTGCAGCTTAAGCCACTCCAGGAAGCCTGCCGGATCGTGGCGTTGGACCAAGAAGAACCATCCAAAGCGGGCAAATTCCTGAGGCAAAAGCTTGCGCATGCCGCGCTGCCACAGCAGGTAGCCGCGGTTGCGGTAGGTGAAATAGCGCTTTAACTCGCCTTCTGGGTACTGGGTATGCATCTTGCCGCCCAGGATGGGCTTGAATTCATCCGAGCCATCTGGGTGCAGGTAGCTGGTGGTCAAGGCGGTGCCGAAGGACAGCCCGGAGTTGACCAAGCGGCGGTGGTATTCCACCTCATCGCCGCGGATGAAGAGGCGATAATCCGGCACGCCGATGGTTTGCATCGCCGCGGCGGAAATCAGGGCGCCGTTAAACAGAGAGGCGATGCCGGGCAGGAAGTCTCCCTCGAGTTCCTCCATGCGGCGGCGCCACACCAACCCTTGGCGCAACGGGAAGGCCAGGCGGCCGGGATCGTCGATATTGCACACGGCAGGTGAGACTTCGTGCAGGTTATTATTTCCTGCCACGCGGTAGAGCTCTTCTAATACGCCGTAATCGGCGGGGCGGCCATCATCATCGGCGCACCACACGGCGTCGGCACCGAGCGATAGCGCGGTAAGAAAACCGAGGGCGAAACCGCCCGCACCGCCCAGGTTGGTCTTGGACGGCACATAGACCGCTCGATCACCTGCCAGGGATTCCACCGCGTCACGGACCGCATCTTCGGCGCCATTATCCACCACGATGACCCACTCGACGGGGTGGGTTTGGTTGACTACCTTTTCGAGCGAGGCGCGCAGCAAGTCCGCGCGCTGGTGAGTGACAATGACGGCAGCGGTGGTACCGGTGGAATCAAGGGTGGCAGTCATGCGTTCCATCTTGCCACCGGGGAATGGATCTGCCGCGGATAAACACTCCGCGTGGGCTAAGCTGACTTTCTATGGAAAGCATGTGGCCACCGTTCGGGCTGACGATTCGCGCGGGCGATACAACCCACCCTGGCGTGGAACTGCGCGTGATGCGCGATGAGGATATTGCGGCAATTGCCGGTGTGGCGGCAGAGGATATCTACGGCGCAAACATTCCGAATTACGCCTTTCCGTGGCTCTTTAATCCCGGGATGAATGCCCCTGCAGCGGCGGCCCAGTTCCGGTGGACCAATCGGGCGCAGCTGCGCCCAGAGAAATGGTCCTTGGACTTCATCGTGCGTGATGCGCACTCAGGAGAAATCCGGGGCACCATCGATGCGCGGGCGGAGGACTTCGCTACGACGCGAGAAATCGCGACCGGTTCCTGGGTCTTTCACCGGTTCCAAGGCCAAGGCGTGGGCACGCTCACCCGGCACGCGGTGGTGGCCTTTGGCCTTGATTACCTAGGCGCGCAGGCGATGAGCACGAGCTGGGTGGCGCACAATGAGGCCTCGGCGCGGGTGAGCCAGAAGCTGGGCTACCAGGTGGTTTCTGAAGGAGAAGAGAAGGCGGGGCCGCAGAATAGTTCGCAGCGGCACGTGACGGCGCGCGTGGCGGCCCCCAATTATAAACGCCCGGATGACCTGCACGTGGAGGTCTCCGGGCTGAGCCAGCAGCTGCTAGGGATGCTGCGCTAGCTTCTACCCGGCTGCCTCTTCGCCCTCAAAGCGCTGGCGCAGATCGCGGACATATTCGCCTACTTCTGGGCCCTCGTACTGGCCCACAACTTCAGATACCTCGCCCACGGAGCGGATTTCGCCGTGATCGATCCACAGCGCGGTATTGCACAGCTGCGCCAAAAAGTCATTGGAGTGAGAGGCAAAGACCAAGATGCCGGAGCGCTTAACCAGCTCTTGCAGGCGCACGCGGGCCTTGGCCATAAAGGCGGCGTCGACGGCACCGATGCCCTCATCCAGCAGCAGGATTTCCGGCTCGATGGAGGTCACCACGCCAAGTGCCAGGCGCACGCGCATACCGGTGGAGTAGGTGCGCAGGGGCATCGACAAGTAATCGCCCAGCTCGGAGAACTCCGCGATCTCATCCATCTTTTTCTTCATCTGCTTGATGGACTGGCCCAAAAACAGCCCGCGGATGATGATGTTGTCGTAGCCGGATACCTCTGGGTCCATGCCCACGCCCAAGTCAAAGACGGGGGCGACGCGCCCGCGGACATCGGCAGTACCGCGCGTGGGCTCGTAGATGCCGGAGAGCAGGCGCAGCAGCGTGGACTTGCCGGCGCCATTGTGGCCAACGAGCCCGACGCGATCGCCTTCGCGCAGGTGCAGGTTAATATCCCGCAGCGCCTCAACCACCACGGTGTTGTGGGCATTTTTCCCAATGGCACCGCCCGCGGTAGAAAGCATGGCCTTTTTTAGGGAGCGGGACTTGGCATCAAAGATGGGAAAGTCCACGCACGCGTTATACGTATCGATTGAGACCATTAGTTTTTATCCTTTCAACGAGCCTCATGGTGGGGATGGGAGTAAAGGAAGGGAGGCTATACCCAGTAGCTCACGCGGAAGCGCCACTTGCGCATGACTAGCCCGGCGATGAACAGGCCGATGGCTGTGCAGCCGATGACGATCCACCAGTGGTAGGCAGCAACGGGTTCCCCAATCATTGGGGCGCGCACGATTTCCAGGTAGTGATACAGCGGGTTGATTTCCGCGATGCGGGCGCGGTCTGCCACCGCACCGCCTTGGTCCTTGAGCGTATTGGTCATCCAGACAATCGGGGTGACGTAGAACAATAGCTGCGTCAGGGCCTCTAGCAGCGGGGCAACGTCGCGGAAGCGCGTGGCGATGATGCCGAAAAACATGGTGACCCACACGCCGTTAATGAGCAGGAGCAGCAGCCCGGGGATAAAGAGGAAGAATTCCCAGCCCAGGTTGCGCGGGAAGATCATAATAAGCAAGAGCCAGATGATGAGGTTATGGCCCAAAAACAGGGTTTGGCGCCATACCAGGCGGTACACGTGCACCGAAAGCGGGGCGGGAAGCTGCTTAATCAATCCCTCATTTTCAATAAAGACTGTGGCGCCTTCCTTGATGCAGCCCGAGATAAAGGTCCACATAATAAGGCCCACGGTGACGTGGGGCAGGAATTCCGCGACGGGAATCTGGAAAAGCATGGAATACAGCAGGCCCAAGGCAAGCGCCATCACACCGGTGGCGATGGTGATCCAGAACGGGCCAAGGACAGAGCGGCGGTAGCGCTGCTTGATATCTTGCAGGCCCAGCTTGAACCACAGCTCACGCTGCTGTGCACCCCGCGTAAGGTCCGCGAAAGCAGCCTTGAGGGTCATGGACTGGGACGCTGGAACGGCCTCGCCTTCTGGCTGGGAGGTCATGCGGGCGATATCAGCGCGCAGTTGATTGTTATCTTGCACGCCCAACACCCTAGCGCGCGTGCTGGGCAAACGGGGAACTACACGCCGCTAGCCTGCGAAAACAGCGATGCCCAGGGAAAATTCAGATTTGGGAAACTGAAGCCAAATGCGTATACAGTAGGGAATCGACCGCCACGTGGTGGCAGTTGTTCAGTGCGATGAAGAAGGGGACCTAATGCCAGCAGCTTCGGCACACTATGACGTCTTTAGTGCGCGAGGTTTGTACACCGGGCTATCTGATGGCTGGACGTACCTCAACGCGCACGCGGTGCCCCAAATTTCGGAGCGCGTGACCTCCGGTGTTGCCCGGTCCTTCCGGATGGCGACGGCGGTAGCGACGCAAGAGGGCCCAGGCGGCGCCCACTCGGCCGCGCCAGAGCCGGGTCGGTTGGCAGGCGATGGCAACTACGCGGCAGCGCGCATGGCCATTGCGGATCTCACCGGTTCCAAGGCGGACCGCGTAGTCCTTGGCCCATCCTTGCCCGTGCTGTATCAATCCTTAGCGCGCGCGGCACGCCCGCTATTGGGCAGCAATTCCTCGGTGGTGCTGTCCAAGCTGGATCCGCCCACGCTGTATTCGGCTTTTTCTGAGGTGCGCGCCGATATCCGCTGGGCGCAGCCGGATCTGGGCACCGGCGAATTGCCGGGGTTCCAGTTCGCGGAGCTTGTCGATGGCTCCACCAGGCTCGTCTCCTTTTCCGCCGCGCATGAGCTTCTGGGCACGGTATCCCCGGCCGAGGAGATCATTGACACGGTGCGGGGGCGCTCGCGTGCCTGGACGCTTCTCGATGTCTCCGCAATCGCGCCCTACCGCCCCATCCGCTTCGATGAGCTGGGCGCGGATATCGTGGGCATCGACATCGGCCTGCTTGGCGGGCCCCAAATGGCCGCCTTAGTCTTCCGCGATACGCGCATGCTCCGCCGCCTGGATGCCCTAAATCCCATCTATTCCAAGGAAGACGGCCGCAAGCTAGAAACTCCCGTCTCCTCCGGCTTGGCCGGCGGCGTGGGGCCGCTGGTGGACCACCTCGCGGCCCTGGCCGGCGGGGATAAGGGATCGCGCCGGGTGCGGCTTAATAAGTCCATGACCGCCCTGAGCGCCTACCTCGAGGACTTGCGCGCGGATCTGTACTCATTTTTGAGCACGCTTCCCGCCGTGCACATCCTGGGTATTACCGGCGAGGCGGCGGCGGGTGCGTCCGATAATCGCTTGCCGCGCCTTACCTTTGCGGTCCAGGGCGTGCCCGCGGAGACGGTGTACAAGCGCCTCTTTGATAATGGGCTCGTCACCACCCTGGCCCCGCAAACGCCGCTGCTTACGGAAATGGGCGTGGAAGAGATCGGCGGTGCCGTCACCGTGGCATTAGGCCCGTTTAATACCCACTACGATATCGAGCATCTCGTTCGCGTCGTTGCCTCGCTCGCCTAGGTTCGCTTGAGTAAGGCGTGCCGGGAAGCTACACCGTAAGCACCAGCGTGCCGGTGACCTCGCCGCTGTCGAGGGCGGTGTGGGCTTGGGCGGCATCGGCAAGCGGGTACGTGCCATGCAGCGCGTGCTTGACGCGGCCATCTTCCAGCATAGGCCAGACGTTTTCGATGGTGCCGGCGACGATCTCCGCCTTATCATCCAAGTCACGCGCGCGCAGCGTCGTGCCCTGAATGGTCAGACGCTTCGGCAGCATGGGGGCCAAGTTGATATCCGCCTTGGTGCCGCCCTGCATCCCAATGATGATGAGCTTGCCGTCCTTGGCCAGGCACTTCATGTTCTTTTCCAGGTACTTTGCGCCGATGATATCCAGGATGACATCGCAGCTGCCCTTGAGCTCGTCGACGAAATCCTGTTCCTTGTAGTTGATGAGAATATCCGCGCCAAGCTCTCGGCAGCGCTCCAGCTTTTCCTGCGATCCGGCGGTAACAGCCACCTCAGCGCCCAGCGCCTTTGCTACCTGGATGGCAAAGGTGCCGATGCCACCGCCACCGCCGTGGATGAGCACGCGCTGGCCCTCGTGCAGGCCCGCCTCGATGCCCAGGTTGGACCACACGGTGCAGCCGACCTCAACCACGGCCGCGGTTTCTTCCAGGCTAAATCCCTTGGGCAGCGGAAGTAGCTGGCCCTGCGGTACCGCGACGTATTCGGCATAGCCGCCGCCTGCAAGCAAGCAGCCCACCTCGGTGCCGGCTTTCCAGTCCGTATCGCCGGCATCCTCAATCACGCCGGCGGCCTCCAAGCCGATGATGTCCGATGCCCCTGGCGGCGGCGGGTACGCGCCCATCGTCTGCAGAATATCGCCGCGGTTGACGCCCGCGGCCTTCACCTTCACCAGTACCTCGCCGGAACGCAGCTCGGGAACGTCTACGTCCTGCAGCTCTAGCGACCGTGGGGTATCAGGATCGGTCTGGACGATTGCCTTCATCTGTGTAGCACTCATACCGCCAATCTAATGGAGAAGGTGTGGTGTGCGCCACGTCCATTTCCTCGTGGGGCAATGTGATTCGCGCGGACCGGTTTAGTAAGCTAACCAAGTTGCCTTTTCGGCACGATGGAGACGTGGCAGAGCGGCCGAATGCACCGGTCTTGAAAACCGGCGAGGTTTATTCCTCCGCGGGTTCAAATCCCGCCGTCTCCGCAGGTGTCATGAGTCGCGACATGCTTGACAGGTCAGTCGCGACATCGTTGACAAACCGTCATCTCAGTTGTTTTTGTTCTGGGGTGCCGGTTTTTCCTGTTTTGGGTCCAGGGGTGGGTCTCCTTTTTTCCAGTAGGGCGGACCTGACCCCCTTTTGGTGGACACCTGATATCCAGCCCAGTCGGGTTGGGGAGAAAGGTAATCTACCACCATGTCCAGGTACTGAGAACAGTTCAAGCGCGATGCCGTGGCCCTCTATGAGAACAATGAGGACCTCTCGCTGAACGCAGCATCAGCCCAGCTCGGTATCAACCGTGCCTCGCTGCATGCTTGGGTCACCAAGTACGGCACCGGCAAACGTGCCCGCATAAAAGCCATGCAGGATAAAGCCCAAACGGCGAATGAATCGTGAGACGGATCCGCCAGCTCGAAAAAGAGGTCTCTAAGCTACGCGAAGAACGTGACATCCTGCGCAAGGCCGCTAAATATTTTGCTTAAAGCAACTCACTGGAGTTCTGCTTCCAGTTTGTCTATGACCACCGAACCGAATACTCGGCTTATGCGGATGTGCCATGTGTTAAAGCTGAATCGTTCCTCGTTTTATAAATGGGTCCAAACCCGTAAAAAGCGCAGGTTAAAGATGTATTCTGATGCCGTTATCGGTGCGAGAATCACAACCATCTTTGATGATGAGCTTGGTCTTTATGGGGCTATATTCCATTCCGATCACGGCAGTGTGTACACCTCACAGGCCTTTAGGAGCTATTGCTCGTTGTTGGGTGTGCGCCAGTCTATGGGAGTGGTAGGAACGAGTGCTGATAGAAGCCCTAGCAGAATCGTTTAACGCCACGCTCAAGCGGGAAGTCTTGCGCGATAGGAAAGTTTTTGACAGTCCGATCTCCTGCCGCCGGGAAGTCTTCCGGTGGTGCATGCGCTACAACACGCGCCGGCGGCACTCGTGGTGCAATCTTGTAGCGCCGGATGTCTTTGAAGCCGAGACTTCAGCTACACTGACCAAAGCAGCATAGCTAACCCCCGACGTGTCCACTTTCCGGGGGTCAGGCCCGGCTTTTGGTAGTCGCGGGCTGTGTCGATGTAGTGCTCGGTGATGATTTCTTCGGTCGCAGCTAGTGATGTGGTTGTCGGCGATGACCATGAGGATTTTTTGTTTCTTGAATGCGCGACCGATGCCTAGGTGGAAGAGTTTGCCGGCGTAGCGGACGGTGACTTTGCCGTTGTGGGGTTGCCCGCAAATCGTGGACACGTAGTTAAGCTGCTTAGGGGTTAAGCAGCGGCCTTCTTATTACCATTTTGATCAGCGAGCTGGGCTTCGAAATCGACGGGGCTTACCATCCCGATGGACGAGTGGCGACGGCGCCGGTTGTAGACAATCTCAATCCAGCGAGCCACCGCCTTCCGGGCTTCGTTGCGGGTTCGCCATTTCTTCCGATCGTAAAATTCGGTCTTCAATGTCGACCAGAACGACTCGGCCATCGCATTGTCAAAGCAGACACCAGTACGGCCGACCGATTGTGCAATCCCTAGTTCTTGACAGACCTGCCACAGCTGTTCGCTGGTGAACTGGGTACCACGATCGGCGTGGAAGACCACGCCGTCGGGTACTTCACCACGCAGGGTGTAAGCCATGCGCAGTGCACGTTCAACTAGGTAAGAATCCTGCACACTATCCATGGACCAGCCGAGGACTCGGCGGGAGTGTCCATCGCGGATAACGCATAGGTACAGCCAGCCCTCATTCGTGCGTAGATAGGTAATATCCGACATCCACACTCGATTAAGCTGCCCTTGATCAAATAGGCGTTTCACTAGGTCTGGAAGCGTGGACTTCCGCTTGGATTGAATCGTCGTTACGGGAACAAACGCCCTGGGTGAGATGCCTTCAATACCCATCATCCGCATGCGTTTGGCCACGGTTTTGCGATTGACATAGACCCCATCCTCGGCGAGTTCTGCAGTAATCCGTGGGGCACCGTAGACTTCGTCAGAATCTTGCCAGATGTCATGAATTTTTCTGTCTAACTGGTCGAGGAATCTCTGACGCTGATTTTCACCGCGAAGCCGTACTGCTTGAGCCTTTTGCCATTTATAGTAGCCAGAACGAGAAACCTCTAATAACCTGCTCATTCGTTTGATGCTGTAGTTCGCCTTGCTCTGGCTGCATTAGCTCAAATTTTTCCGATCGCGTTGCTTCGCAGCGAAGAAGGCGGTGGCTTTTGACAAGAACTCATTATCCATCTTGGCCTCAGCTAACTCACGACGCAGGCGAGCGTTTTCGGCTCGTATATCGGCATCACTGCGGCCATCTACCGAGCCTTGGCGTTCCCGCTCAAGTTTGACCCACCTGCCTAAAATTGTGGCTGATACGCTAATTTCCTTAGCCACATGAGCGATTGGGCGCCCAGACTCAATGACCAGTCTGGCGGCCTCCTGCCGGTACTCCGGGGTGTACTTCTTCCTTGACGAACTCACAATGAACATCCTCTCCTACGGACACAAGATCCGCACTAATCGGGTGTCCACTAAACGAGGGTAACCTCAGTTGTCCCAGACGATGTCTCTTCTAGTGCGCCATTCTTGTGTGGGATTGTTGAGGCTGGCTTTTGCCTAGGCCCACCCCACGAAATTAATACCCCCATACATGACCTCCGCTGCTTATTACCAGATTACAGAGACAACTACAAGGCATAACACCGGGACCCCACCTTGCCCAAATGGGGCGGAAGCTCTCAGTTTCTTACACTGTCCAGGCTGTATGTGCAGGATGAATGTTTAGATCAGGGTTTAGTATACCCCCATATAGGTTGGTTCGAGTGTCGTTCGAGGGTGCGAAAATCGAGAATGTACATGTGCTACCTGGCGTTTTGGTGAATTATTTAGGCTTTAAGAAAGTCCCTAAATATTTAACTATGGACTACCCGTATACGTAAGGCTACCCTAACCTTAGCTGCCAATTATCTGGAGTTTAGCTGTTGTAAGTGTGGTGGAATGAAAGGGCTACGGATGAAATTCGCCAAGAAGTTGACTGCAACTATTGCGGTATGCGCAAGTGTTACTTTTGCTGGTGCTGGTATTTCAAGTGCGAAGGTTTTCACGGCCATTGGATTGGGGGTCGTATTGAAGAGGCGTATCACCGGCTTGGTGGGTGGCAGACTTTTGGTGACGCTACAACTGATGAGCGTGTAGCTAAAAATAATGGTCGGTTCCAAGTGTTCGCTAAGGATGCCTCCATTTATTGGCATGCTGGTGTAGATAATGGAATTGCTCACCAGGTAGGTGGGCGTATTCGCAACAAGTGGGGAGATCTTGGCTGGGAAGGCGCGGCCTTGGGGTATCCCATTACTGATGAGTTGAAGACCCCTGATGGTAAGGGGCGGTTTAACCATTTTCAGGGCGGGTCTATCTACTGGTCGCCAGAGACTGATGCTCATCAAGTGTGGGGAGGAATTCGTGATAAATGGGCTCAGCAAGGATGGGAGACCGGTGAGCTAGGGTACCCAACCACCGATGAGTTGCTCACCCCGGAAAAGACTGGGCGCTACAACCATTTTCAGGGCGGATCTATCTACTGGTCACCAGCTAGCGGAGGTCACAGTATTTCTGGGCCCATTCGGGATTTTTGGGGAAGTCAGGGATGGGAGCGTAGCTCTTTGAAGTTTCCCACATCGGAAAAATATGCTGCGGGCGGAGGCATAAAGCAGGATTTCCAGGGCGGATCTATTCAGTATTTTGAACCTACTGGCAAGGCTTTGGCTTCCTTCGATAAAAAGAAAATCTCTAGCTACCGTCAGGTTTACCCTCTCTTTTCCAAGTCGGAACTTAATCGGTGGCATGCAACGGGTGTCTATCGAGAGGTTATCCAAAACATGGATAAGTACTTTCCTCTCTCGGGGTGTCCTGACGAAATTACCGAGGGCTCCGTATGCACTTTTACAGGTATGGGCGGAGTTAAAAACAAAGTAACCGTGGATCGGATTTCTGATGACGGTTTCTCCTTGGTCACTACCGATGATCATCCAGAAGGCGATGGCCGAGTTCTTAATGTTCGCTTCGACGAGGTTACGGAGCCTCCTGTGGATGAAGGCGATCTCATTTTTGACAATGAGGAGACAAAGGCGTCCTATACCGACTCGGATAAAACGTGGGTACGGCTCATTATTGAATCTTTTGGTCCAACTCAAACCTCTAAAGTTCAGGGCCCTTTCAGCTCCGATCATATTGGTTCGCAGATCTGGGGAACGTTCGCCGGAACTTTGCGATCGACCATTGACACTTCGAAAACCACCTATATCCCCCTGTCTAAGTAGGCAGGGACTACTTAAATTTAAGGAAAAATAATGAACTTTTCTTTTAAACGTCTTTTTGTAGGTGTACTTTCTGGTTTAGCGTTTATGAATCTAGGCGTATCTCCTGCATTGGGTGCAGACGATGTGGAGATCACTGCCGGCGATGGCGGGATCATCCAAAAGGAATGTGGTACGTCTTCTGAATACATTCGTGTCGATTCGGCTTCCCTATCTGGCTCTCGAGCTTGTTTTTTCTTAACAAAGCCGACTGGTTGGGTTGCGCTTAGCATTACCGGTTCCTACGGAATCGTTAATGAGCTTAAAGTCCCGGTAGCTGTTGCTTTTAAACTCCCTGGCGGTGATGTCTACTGGCAGCGTGTCGTTAAACCCGGAGGCGTACAAAACATCGATGTTGATCGCCGTGGTTCTACCGTTGTGGAAATTCAAGTTACGCCGGTTGCGACTTCTACCGGAGCCGCAACCGGCAATCTAGATATCGACGCTGAGTCCCCGAATGTCGTTAGCTTGCGTTCTGCAGGGCGCAATGCAGCAGGAAGAATTCTTCGTCTTTCTTGGTCTGGGGTTGAGCTATCCACGCTTGATAGAAACTCACAGTTTAACGATCGACTTGATGGTTCTTTTAAAGTAGTCCCAGCTTTAGACGGCTCCCAATGCATATCGCTTGAGGCCGCTGCATATCCTGGCGTGTATCTGACGATGCGAACAAACGGAACGGTATCAGCATTGTCTTCCCCTTCTCCCCAAGGAGCTACGTGGTGTCCTTCCACAGTCAGTGAAACTCCTACGGGAACGCGATTGTCTTCGGCTCTAAATCAGTCTCGCGTTCTGACAACACGAGGTTCCCAGGGCGTAACGACAACTTCATTCAAGAGTGCTGAATCTGTGTGGTTTGTTGACCAAGCGTTAGCGCTTCCAGGAAAGTAAGAGGTTAAGAGCATGCCGCGCAAAACAATCTCTCTGCAATTAGAAATGGTTCGCATTGTTTGTGTCTTACTTGCGGCTATTTTGGGCACAACGTTTTCTTCAGCAAATGCTATAGCTCAAACTGACAGTTTGAGAGTTTCCGAGCAAGCTCTACAAGAGCAAGACGCACGTGACTTCGCGGTGAGCATGCTCGATACTTCTTTCGAGTCTTCGCGTCAAGCAGCAATTGCTGCACTAAGCGGATCGGAACACGAGTGGTCTGCGTATGTTAATGGCGGTCGCGAAGAAGCACAGCTACAAGATCTGCGCCAAATACTTACTACCTTGTCAACAGTTGGTGGACAGCAGTTACAAGAGCAAGCAAATCGTCTTCTTCAATCGGGTTCGACTGATGAGATAAGTAATTTTATTGATACTGGATGGCAAGAAGCTCAACGTAAAGACGATAGAGCTCAAGCGTGGCAGGCGGCTCAAGCTGAAGAAGGAACAAGTCTAAAATCCGCTGCTGATAAAGCTCTGCGCGAGGACACAGTAGAAGCGCTCAGTGAATTTGCTGCCCAGGGTGAGGATGAGGCTCGGGCAAATGATAAGCGCAGGGAAGTCTACGAGCTCGTAGATTCAGAATTGCCAACTGTTTCCGCTAACGCATCTGAAGCACTCCGAATTGGCACAGATACAGCAATTGACGAATTTCTTCGTTATGGGCAGTATGTGGCTGCTGATCAAGATGCTGAGCATATGACGGTGTCCCAGCTGGTAGATCTTACGATTAAAGAATCTAAGACAGCTACAGAGGAAAATAACAAAGCATGGATGCAAGCGGATCGTGCAGCGCGAGCCGCGGAAGCTGCACGAGTTGCGACAGAACGTTCACGCGATGAAGCTTTAGCAGCAGATTCTGCGCAACAAAGAGCAGGTAATGCTGCAACAGCAGCTGGAAAATTAGCTACTCAATCAGCCAATATGGCTGATCAAGCTGTAGCTGCATCTCATGAGGCGCGAGCTGCTCTTCAAGAGACTGCTGCTGCTTTATCAAGAGCTGCGGCAGCTTCTGCTCGCGCTCAGTCCGCTGCAGCACAAGCGGCTTCTGCCGCAAATGCTGCGGCTTACGATGCTGCTGCAGCACGAGGGGCGCGGGTAGCTGCCGAGAATGCCCGCAATGCAGCCCAGGCTGCACGACAATCTCAACAAGCCTATCGCTACGCGGAGGGGGCCGCAGGACATGCTCAATCTGCAGGTCAGGCAGCAGGATCAGCTGCCCGTAACGCGGACGCAGCCGCAGCTGCAGCCTCAGATGCAGCTAATGCAGCAGGCGTTAGCCAGCAGGCGGCGAATGAAGCTCGCGCAGGCGCCGCACGCGCTAGAGCAGCAGCAGGACGTGCCAGGGCAGCAGCTAACGAAGTTGACCGGATAGTGGCGACTATCCGTAGCCTGGTAGAGCAAACCCGCAAAGCCGCTAGAGAAGCTGCAGAGCATGCCGAAAAATCAGCACAAGCAGCAGATGATGCTGCTCGTGAAGCAGGAAATGCTCACTATGCAGCACAATTTGCAGGGCAACACGCTCAGCTTTCTAGTGAATCTGCAGAACGAGCACGAAACAACATCCAGCTTGCTAAATCTATCCACGAGCAAGCATTAACCGTTGCCGAAGAACGACTTCGTACAGAACGGGATTTCCTTAAAGACCAAGCTCGACTTGCACGCGAAGTTCAAGACACCACAGACGCAAATAGGAATCAAGAAGAACAACGCAGGAACGATCTAACTCAGAAAATGGAAGAGATACGTTCTTCTCTTCCAGCCGACGAAAGCGAATTTACTCCTTCCGAAAACGCAATATCTGATCTTCGCCAACTTGCGCTAAGTGCGGCGCAGGTTGGTACCCCGTCTGTAGCAGGGGCAGCCAAAGTGGCACTTTCGGGAAACAATGAAGAAGACCTTATTGAATATGCTTTTAATGCATACCCAGATGCGGTATATGAAGACAACCTAAATCTAGTCAGCCATTGGGCACTGAACGATCCCAACGAAGAAATACGTAATGCTGCTGATGAAGCCGGCTATGAAGATGACGTAACTATCGATGAGTTCGTCAACGTGACAGTTCCAGAAATGCGTATTCCTGGGCTTATTGAACAAGCCTGGGCTTTAAGAGATGAAGCAGGACCGCAGGTTCAAACTGCAGCTGACGCGGCCCTCAAAGAGGGAACGTTTACCGCGTTGGACGGATTCATCAACAAGGGAGGCTACGAAAAAGCCCGCTACTTAGATCAACTTCAGCAGGCTTATGCATTAACTGATACTGGCGGTGATGAAGTAAAGATTGCAGCTGAGGGACCTGACCCCTGTTTGGTGGACACCTGATATCCAGCCCAGTCGGGCTGGAAGAAAGGTAATCTACCACCATGTCCAGGTACTCCGAACAGTTCAAACGCGATGCCGTGGCCCTCTACGAAAACAATGAGGACCTCTCACTGAACTCAGCATCAGCAGAGCTCGGTATCAACCGTGCCTCGCTGCATTCTTGGATCAAGAAGTACGGCACCGGCAAACGTGCCCGCACAAAAAGCATGCGCGACAAGGTCCAAGCAGCGAATGATTCCGAACGGATCCGCCAGTTAGAAAAAGAGAACGCAAAGCTGCGCGAAGAACGTGACATCCTGCGCAAGGCCGCGAAATATTTTGCCGAAGAGACTCACTGGTGATCCGCTTCCAGTTTGTCTATGACCACCGAACCGAATTCTCGGTTAAGCGGATGTGCCAGGTGTTAAAGCTCAATCGCTCCTCGTTCTACAAATGGGTGCAAACCCGCGAAGAACGCAGGTTAAAGACGTGTTCGGATGCTCTTATTGGTGCAAGAATCAAGACCATCTTCGATGATGAATACGGGCTTTATGGTGCTAAACGCATCGCTGCAAGCCTTAAAGCCGATACGAGCTTTGGCCCGATAAATCACAAGAAAGTCGCACGAATCATGAAATCCATGGGACTTAAAGGCTTTACCAAACGCCGCCGATGCGTCACTACCAGGCGTAAGCCTGGTCACCGCGTCATGCCAGATCTAGTAGGCCGCAGATTCACAGCTGACAGGCCAAACCACGTCTATGTAGGCGACATTACGTACCTGCCGTGTAAGGGCGGCAAGAACATGTACCTGGCCACGGTCATCGACGTCTACTCGCGCAAACTTGTCGGACATGCACTCGCCGATCACATGCGGGTATCACTGGTTATCGAAGCTTTGTCCCATGCCAGGAAAGTCCGCGGAAGCCTTAAAGGGGCAATTTTCCATTCTGATCACGGCAGCGTGTACACCTCACAAGCCTTTAGGAACTATTGCTCGTCGTTGGGTGTGCGCCAGTCTATGGGAGCGGTAGGAACGAGTGCTGATAACGCCCTAGCAGAATCGTTTAACGCCACGCTCAAGCGGGAAATCTTGCGTGACAGGAAAGTCTTTGACAATCCGATCTCCTGCCGCCAAGAAGTCTTCCGGTGGTGCATGCGCTACAACACACGCCGACGGCACTCCTGGTGCAATCTTTCAGCTCCTGACGTCTTTGAAGCCGAGAATTCAGCTACACTGACTAGAGCAGCATAGCTAACCCCCGACGTGTCCACTTTCCGGGGGTCAGGCCCGAGGCGGCAGTTACTGGAGATCGCCAACAGCTCAATGAATTCATCTCAGTTGAGCAGTACCGCCGTGCGATGCTGGACGAGCAACGCAATGCTCATAATGCAGAAATAGACGCTTTACTCAGTACTGGACAGTATGCCGCAGAAATAGCGTCACAACAAGCAGCTAATGCTCAGCAGGCGCACAAACAGGCAACTGGTGACGCGCAGCGCGCTGCAGAATATGCACGTCAAGCTCAACGTTGGGCAGGAAGCGCACAGCAGTCAGCGCAACAGGCTCAAAATCATGTTGCGTCTGCCGGTAAAGCACTTTCTTTCGCTCTCCAACAGCAGCAGCGAGCTCATCAGGCAGCAAATTCAGCAGAGGCAGATGCAAATCAGGCTGAATCCAATGCAGATCAAGCTGCATCCTACGCAGCGACTGCACAATCAGCGGCACAGGCCGCGGCTACGTCCGCAGCTTCTGCACGTCAATCAGCAAACGCTGCAGGGCAAGATGCTTCTTTGGCATCCCAGGCTGCTAATGACGCTTATTTTGCCGCCTGGGAAAAAGAAATGGCAGAACTAGAGCAAGCGCGCTCAGCACAAGCCGAAGGTCTTATAAAAACGGAACCAAAAAGCGTTTTACAGAAAATTAAAGACGCTATTGGAAAAGAAAGCCTAGACCTCATCCTTGATCTTATTGGCGTTACCGATGTCTTAAAATGCTTTCACGGTGACGTGTCGGGATGTTTATGGACAGCAGTTGGCCTACTTCCTATAGGAAAAGCAGGAAAGCTCATCAAGGCTATACCTGCAATCCGTAAGCTGATTGGAAAAACTGGCGCCATTAAACGCGCTATTCAATATTCTCCGGTCAAAGCTGCACTCGACGACGCACTAATACCAGCCGCTTGTGCTGGGCTGGGAGTTGCTACTTATCGAACCCAGCATTTGACCATTCGCTCAGGTGTGTACCACACTCCAGCGCCAGGAGCACACTCTTACGCAACCATTGCTTCCAAGTGCAAATATCCCTCAACTGTTAAGCCGTTGCCTAACGGTCGATATCCTATTAACGGGCGATACGCTGGAGGCGTGTGGAGAAACGGCGACCGGTCGCTCATGCCTGAAAATTGGCCATACGGGGATATTCCATTCACAAAGGAAGGGTTCCCTGACTTCACGAATCATGTTCAACGATACGATGCTGGTGTAATGAAACAAGGGGTAAAACCGGATCTCATTATTACTCCCACTGGCCGTCGGTACAAAGATATTCGAGCCGCTGATAAAGCTTTGGGTATCGATGCCAAATACCGTAGAGAAAATCAATTAGTCTGGCATCACCATCAAGATACGGGAAGAATGCAACTAATCCCAAGAGATCTCCATAACGCAGTCCGCCATTCCGGTGGATACGCCAAGTGGGGAAAGAACATCAACGCATAGGAGACCAAAATGACGAGTAACCCGATTGACTTCGAATTTCCAGGCAAAAACTGCACATCACTGCGTATTCGCTCTTTGGAAAAAGCCTTAGGCAAAAAGCTCCCAGAAGAATACCGAGAACTAATTAAAAAGTCAGGAGCAGGAATTCTTTCCCTCAAAAACTCCTTTTTAACATTCCCATACGACGGTGACGATTCCTATGAGCTATCTGTCGAGCAGATCCTAGGCAATGGGCAAACCCGTGAGGGAGATCCGAATGATCTCGTTGACTATGGCCACTTTCTAGCCGATGAGTATGAAATTCCAAATGAGGTTTTGCTGTTTGGGATTTCCGAATCTGGAATGCACGAATACCTCGCAATCAACTACGGGCTTGAAGAATACCCTCATTTGAGTGTTCTGTACTGCGATGATGAAGCTGACGGCCCTGAAGGAATAGTTAAAATCGCTGATTCCTTTGCTGATTTTCTCAACCTTCTTGGCCCTCATCCTGACTATGTGGATGACGACGAAGACGAAACGCAGGAAGATAAAAACTATGTCCACAAAAGAAGCACTCAGGGACCACTTGTCGACAAACTACAACGAGCAATCCAGCTAACGCCAACACCTGGTCTGGAGAGTCATATTCGCAGGGCTGCTGAAAAGACGACGTTGAACGTTACAAAGATTTCTCCAGAACTGTTCGCTTTCCTCGATTTGGTGTACTGGGCTCTTCAACACGATGCCCCATTCCAAGGAATTGAAGACGTAACCGGCAATAAGCCAGATTCTCTAGACGAACTGCTGACCCACTCATTCCTTATCGAGGAAAGAAAGTCAGGCTTCCTCTGCAGTATCGCACCCTACGAAATCTGGTGGAACACACGCGTGGATGAAGGAGCTTTGGTGCAAAAAGGCGACGGCTTCTATCTCAACCAAGATGTTGTAGACAAAGCACTAGAGCAGTCCCGATAACCACCCCGCCGACGTAGCTCTACCAGAGATTGGGTTTCTTACCCACCATCCGGCGCTGACGCCGCATCAGCTTGTCAACATAGTCCACACCTAAAAGCACTGAAGGGTCCTGACCCCCGACGTGTCCACTTTCCGGGGTCAGGCCCTAGAATCTGACCGGATGCGGCTAGATAAACTCGAGCAACCCCTTATATGGCTCTGGATGTGGTGATTGCTGCAGAGCCGTCGTCAGTAAGGGTGACTTTTCCTTCTACGCGGTAGACTTCACGCAACATTTTCGCGGTTAACACATCCTCAGCTGCTCCGTGTGCGTATACAGTGCCCGCGTGGAGTACCGCAATGCGGTGAGCGAAGCGCGCTGCTTGTGAAAGATCGTGCATTGAAACCACGACCGCCGCGGGTGCTTCAGCTGCATAGGCGCGAATATGCTCCATGAGGATGAGCTGATTTCTTAGATCGAGAGCGCTGGTTGGCTCGTCCAGTAGTAATGCCTGCGGCCGGCATACGATGGCCTGGGCGAAGCTTACTAATTGACGCTGGCCGCCGGAGAGCTGGGACATTGTTCGGGATTCTAGGTCCTCTAACCCCAGCCGCGTGAGGACCGAGCTGACTCGGTCCTGTGTGGATGTGGCTACCCGTAGTCCGCTGAATCCCGTCCGGGAATGCTGGAGTGCCAGAAGCACCGATTCGAATACAGTAAGGGTGCTTTCCGGCGGGGGATCCTGTGGCAAATATACTGCCTCGGGCCCAGTGACGTCGCCGCTGAATCGGCATAGGTTAGCCATGCAGCGCAGCAAAGTCGACTTACCAGCGCCATTAGGGCCGACGAGGGCGGTGACGGTTCCAGCTTCGATCTTTGGGAGACATACGTCATTCAGTATCGGTGCGTCTCCATGGGAAAAGCACAGGTTATCTACCCGAAGTGTGGGTTCTGGCGGAACCGTGGGCAGTTGTTCCACGAGGGGGTCCTTTCTGGGGCAGGAAGTACTGGAAGAGGCGATCATTAGGTGGGGGAGACGGTCCGGGGGCGGCGTCGCAAAACAATGAGGACGACGAACACGGGAACGCCCACAATCGCGGTGATGATGCCGACAGGCAGAATCGCCCCAGGCTGGATCAGCTTGGATACTACTGAGGCTGAGGTCAGCAAAAGTGCACCTGAGATGATGGACGTGGTAAGGAAGAAGCGTTGGTCCTCACCAACGAGCATCCTGGCGATATGTGGGCCGACGAGTCCGATGAAACCGATTGTTCCGGCCATCGAAACGGCAGTTGCCGCCATGAGGGAGACTCCCACCAGTGTGTACGTGCGCAGCTTTGGAATGTTGATACCCATGGACCTAGCGCGGTCGTCGCCCATTCGAAACGCGGTCAGTGTCCAGGCATTGCGGTAGAAGTAGGCAATTCCGATTAATGAGATGACCACGAGAAGGCCGATCTGAGGCCACGTAGCGCGCGTAAGGCTGCCCAAGGTCCAGAAAACCACCTGCTCTAATTGAGTCTGCGAGGCGAGGTACTGCATTAGCGCTAGCAGAGCATCAAAGAGGAATACGATGGCTATGCCCAGCAGAATCATTCCCTCGGTACCAGAGCTCTTTGACCGAGAGAATAGGACGATCACCGCACAAGCCGCGAGGGCGAAGACCCAAGCACTGCCCGCCATTCCCAGCGCTGCCCCGATTCCCGCCGCGGTGAATCCTGAGACGGTGGCAAAGGCTGCGCCAAAGCTCGCAGCGGCGGAAATGCCCAGCGTATAGGGCTCTGCCAAGGGGTTATCCAAGATGGTTTGCATCTCTGCGCCGGCAGCAGCGAGGGTGCCACCGATGAGCACCGCTGTGACGGTCATAGGCAGACGTATATCAAAGATGATCTGCCGGTCAATTGGGCGGGAATCGCTGGGATGAAAGAGCACGTAGAGCGCCTCATTTGCGTTCAAACTGCTGCCGATGAGGAAATCTATGGCAATGGTGACGCATAGCAGGGCCGTAAGCCCTGCGATGATCGCTACCTTTCGCCTGCTAGCTGTTCGGTACCAGTTTGACCGGGGGCGTTGCCGTTGCGGGGTAGAGTTTTGGTCGTCCACCTCGCTTCCAGTGGTAATTGATTGCGCTCGTGCTCCGCTGCTCATGGCAGACCAGTCCAGAAGGTACCGCTAGCTTCCACGGGGAGGAGTTTTTCATGTAGTTCTTCCAAATCGGCCTGCGGGTCGACATCGGAAAACAGATCGGGGTGCATGGCTTTGGCAAACCACTCGATGGCTAGGTAGTTGTACGGGGAGTCGTAGAAGTGATGCCACGCAGCGTAGGCCCGCTTGTCCTTGACAGCCCGCATTTCCTTGAGGACAGGTTGCCCGTCAACGACGCGCTGGAAGTCTTGGGCTGCCTGTTCGGTCGATTCATCGTAACCTAGCGGAACAAAGCCATTCTTCTTTGGCTGCTGCTTGGCACCGGTCCAGTCTGCGCCGGTGGCGATGATGACGTCAGGGTCTTTTTCAGCTAGCGCCTCGGGAGAGACTTGCCCCTGCTTGGCGTCGATCATATCGTCGCCCACGTTTTCGCCACCCGCTGCGTTAACAATTTGGGCTAGGTTGGACTTAGCGAAGGTAGAGCAGCAGTCGAAGTAGCCGGGAGCTCGCCAGAGGAAGGTCGGTGTGGGGGTGGCCTTGGCTTTTTCTAGGCGCTCCTGAACCATGTTCACCTTGGACTCATAGAACTCGGCATACTCTTCCGCTTCCTTCTCGTGGCCGAGTACCTTGCCGAGCAAGCGCACGCTCGGTGCGGTGTTCTTCACCGGGTCGGTGAAGTAGTCGACGGTAACGGTGGGGATTCCGGCCTTTTCTAGACCGTCTACGATGCCAGCATCCTGAGCAGCTTCGAAGCTGCTTGCGGAGACAATGAAGACATCTGGACGGGAATTCAAAGCTTGCTCAACGGACATCGAGCCGTCGTAAACTTCGCCAGTTTGCTCAATATCTTCGATCTCTGAGAATTTCTGTTCGTACTTCTTGTACGTGCCAGGGTCGTTCTGCTCCAGGTCATCTGGCCAGGCAACGATGCCCTGAAGTGGGTTTTCTTTGTTGAGGATGGATGTCGTGTAAAGCATCCGTTGTCCGCCCATGAGGACCCGATCGATGTTCTTCGGGACCTCGACTTCGCGCCCGAGAATGTCGGTGATCTGTTGCTTTTCTCCGTTATCTGCGGTTTGTTGTTCATCGTTAGTGCTGCAAGCAGCGGTCATAAGGAGGGCAGTGGCGGTGACGGCTGAGGCGACTACGCGGGCCATTCGGTGGTGAGGGGCGCGTGGGGTTTTAAAACCGCGAGCCCTAGTTGTCGTGAGGGACAAGGCAATCCTTTCTTCCAAGTGGATCTATTAGGTTAGCCATACCTTTGTTTTTTTCAATGGGTGATGAAGCTTTTGCCCCCGCAACATTCCCGTTAAGTCAGTTTATTCAGGCGGCAGGAATATGTGCGTAGTAGCAGTACTGCCGTGGTTGCGAAACCCATGATGAGTCCTAACCAGACGCCATATCCTTCCCATCCGAGGAGCTTTCCAAATGTCAGAATTCCGGGGACGCCAACCAGCCAGTACCCGATGAGGGTGCAGCGTAGCCCTGAGGTGGTGTCTTTCAGGCCTCTCAGTAGGCCCACTGCCACGTTTTGGATTCCTTTGGCGAACTGTTGCAGTACCGCGAGACATAGGAGCAAGACGGCAATGTGAAAGGTGGTGGGATCTGCCTCTTTTAAGAAAGGATGCAGTACCCACCTGCCCAGCAGAAGCCACAGCGCGCCCATTATTCCCAGATACGTGAACACGACGAACAATATGCGCCGGGTAATCTCGCGTACTGAGTCGGCACTCTCGGCCCGAGCCCTTGTGATCAGCACCGAGCCGCCGTGAGAAAAGCCGATGCACACTTGGTAAACGATGTACGCCAGTTGGTTCACAATATTGTGCGCCGCTAGCATCTGTGGGCTGAACGTCCCCATCACTAAACCGGCGATGGTTGTTATTGCAGCCTCCGAGCCATAGGTCAGACTGACTGGTATCCCGAGGCGGACGAGGCGGCAGATAGTCTCCCCATCTCCTTTACGCGGAAGGATGTGGAAGTAGGGCTGTAGCTCGGGAATGCGCAGTATCACAATCCGGAAGGCCAGGAAGGTAAGCAGTTGGATGACAGTTGTAGAAAGCCCGATGCCCGCTACCTTCCAGTAGTCCGATGCTGCCCATGTCATAAATAACCAGTTCAATGCGATATTTATAAATATCGATATCAGCGTGATGGTTAGCAGGGATCCGGGTTTTCGCATGCCCACGGCGTATTGACGCAGGACATTGAGCCACATCATCGGGACTAGACCGGGCGCGAGCGCTAGGGTCATGGCGAAGGTGAGTTGGGCCACGTGCTTGTCGATGGGCAGAACAAGGACCAATCCGCCTAGGGCGATGACCAGTAACGCGCCGAGAATTGCAGTGCCTGTGGCCACCGCGAAGGAGGAGCGCACAGCCCGCCGGATCTGCTCTGCTCCCGTCTCGCAATTTTGACAAGAGGTTTTCTCTTTTTCCATTTTTGCTGCTGCTTCAGCCACAAGATTTGAGCCGGCCGTCACCATGCCCACGCACATCGTGCGGATCTGGTTGTACAGCTGCATCGCTAGGCCGCCGCCGGCTATTGCCAGTACGCCCACGGATTGCAGCATCAATACGTCCGTGGTGGTCAATGCAACTCCGGCAAGTTGCACTCCAGCGATGGGAAGAGAAATTCCCAGAACTTCGCGATATTTCCGGATGGATTTCAACCTCGCAGCCACCTTCACCTTCGGACTAACATTCGTCTCGGCCCTCGCTTCTCATCTTCTAAACCTCGCCCATTTTGGCGGCTGATCTCCAAGACGCTGCGGTTTCTAGCCGGAGATACGCAGCACATCCGATTCATTTGCGGCCTCCAGGCCGTTGAAGCGAATGGCGCTGCGATACATCTGCACCAAAGGTGCAATCGGACGCTGCCGTCTGCACCATGGAAATTAGTGGTTCGCCCCTGCGGATTCAGCTGGTGCTGGCCGATGCCCCAGCGGTACCACCGTTGGTTGAGACCGAATCCCGCCTAGGGCCGATATTTGCAGCGGCAGAGACTCCCTTCAAAGCATGAGGATTATACCTAGTTTAGGTAAGGCTACCATAATTGAATATTTCCACTTCAAACACTTCAGGTGGAAGGAGTGTGAAGATGGGTAGGAGAGACAGCCTATGTTCCAGTAGCTTTTGATCCGGAGGTCTACGTTTTCGTCACCGCGACGCGGTATGCTGCATTTATGCCTAAAATTCTCTCTTCTTCTTGCGCGATCCTCGCGGTAGCCGCTGTCGCTTTTGTTACCGGCTGTTCAAATTCCGATGAAGCTAATAATGCTGACGATAAGCCGAATTTCACCGGTTCCAGCGTGAACTCGGCTGCCAATGAGGAGGCCATCGCATCCGGGGCTGATGGCGCCGATGCTGATGGCGAGGGCTCTAAGGAAGAACCAGCCACGGAAACCGTGACGGAAAAGGCCGAGGGAAAAGCAGGTTCTGGGGAGAATAAGATCATCCCGGTCGAGGATCTGTATTCGCTGTGGGTACCAGCGTTGTGTGATCATGGCTCCGGCACGTTGGTGGATGGGACTTTGCCCGAGCATTTAAAGACTGGATACCCCAATGCTGCCGCCGGGCTAAAGCTCAACAAGGATGGAACCCCTAAGGGTGCTTACGCCGACATCAACGGCGATGGCAAAGATGAAGCTGTCATTACCTATGTCTGCGATCAAGGCGGCGTGGCCTGGCCGGATAATTTGCTCATTTATGACAATGACCTGAATTACATTACCCAGGTAGAAGACTGGACCCGTAATGGAATGGAGCCAGCACGCAGGCATATTAATCAGCTGGAGTGGACTGACGATACTGTGACCGTAACGTGGCGTGCCCATGGGGAAGGCGAATCGGGTGCTGTGGCCACGCATGAACTTACGGGAAACCTCACCTTAGATGGTGATAAAGCGAACCTAGAGATGACGGGGCACCGGAAGACCTCTTAGATCGGTGGGATTCTGCTGCGGCATTTCATACCGGGGGATGACGCGCCTAGTCCGGCGCAGACTTAATCTTGGAAATGTACAGGGCAAGTCAGGTGTGGTTGTTTGCTGGCTTTGTCCTAGAGATAAACATTACTCGACGAAAGGACATCATGAGTGCCTCGGAACTTTATGTAGCAGCAGCGGAATCCACTAACCCTAATGACACGTGGTGGTTCCTCGGGTTCCTGCCCATCCTTTTGCTCGTCGCGTTCTGGATTGCGGCGGTCATTTCTATTATCGCTTCTGGGTACACGATTGCGGCCAAGGTGCTCTTTATCGCCGCTACCTTTGCCCTTCCCTTCTTGGGGCCGCTTATCTGGTTCCTCTTTGTTCGCGGCAGGGAAGACAAACAAAGGCGCTAGAAGGGCCATCGCCCGGCTGGGCTAGGACATGCCGTGCTGTTCCAACCACGCGTTGATGCCGCCACGCAGGGAAACCACCTGTGAGTATCCGCGCTCGCGCAAAGCGTGGACGGCTTGCGCGGAGCGGATGCCGCTGGCGCAGTAGATAACGGCGGCATCGCTCTGGCCGATGTCTGGGTCTTCGCCAGCGAGGATGCGGTCGAGGGACAGATGCGTTGAATGAGGAATGGCGGCGCGGGCGCGCTCGGCGTCGGTGCGGACATCGATAAGCGGGGCGTGCGCGGGGATCTCGCGGACCTCGGGGGCATCGGCTGGCTGGGTAGGCTGCGCGCCGGTGGGGCGGATGGGGATATACTCCCAGGTCCCAGATAGCGCCTCAAAGTAACCGAGCGTGCCAATAAGTGGGGTGCCGACGCCGGTAATGATCTTCAAAGCCTCCAAGGCCATCGCGGATCCCACCGTGCCGACGATGGGGCCCAAGACGCCGGCTTGGGAGCACGACGGAACCTCGCCCGGAGCCGGGGCGGTGGGGAAGACATCCTCGTACACAGGGCCCTTGCCGGACCAAAAGACGCTCATCTGCGCATCAAAGCCCAGGATAGAGGCCCAAATATGCGGAATGCCCAGGCTGTGGGCGGCCCACGAGCACAGGTAGCGGGCGTCGAAATTATCCGTCCCATCGAGGATCACGTCGCAGCCGCGCAGCTGCTCGAGGGCGGTGGCGGATTCTAGGCGGCCGTGGCAGATGAGCTCCACCTCAGGGTTGAGGGCGCGCACCGCCGCCGCGGCCGATTCGGTCTTTGCGGTGCCAATGGAGGCGGTGGTGTGAATGACCTGCCGGTGGAGGTTGGAGGGGGAGACGAGGTCGTCATCGAAAAGCGAGATGCGGCCCACCCCGGCCCCTGCTAGGTAGAGCAGCGCTGGTGAGCCAAGCCCGCCCGCGCCGATGACCGCGACGTGGGAGTCGGCCAATTTCTGTTGGCCCTTATCACCCCACAGGGCTTCCTGGCGGGCATAGCGGATGCTCATTCGAGGCCCACCCAGTTGACGGAGCCATCGCCGTGGCTTTGTTCCTTCCAGATGGGAACCTCGGCCTTGACGCGATCGGCGCAGGCCTCCGCGGCGCGGAAGGCATCGCCGCGGTGGGCAGAGGCGGCGACGACGGTAAAGGCCAGATCGCCCACCTGTAGATCGCCGGTGCGGTGGGCCGACCACAAGCGCACGGGGTGCTGGCCTGCTACTTCATCGACAATCTCGCGCAACTTTTCCGGGGCGCTGGGGTGTGCGGTATAGGTTAGCTGGGTGACATCGGGCCGGCCGCCATCGTGGTCGCGCACGATGCCCTCGAACGTGACCACCGCGCCCATGGCTGGGGTGATGACCTCAGCTTTGACCGCGGCAAGGAGGGGCTCGAGGGGCTGCTCGGTCAGCATCGTGCCGACAGTGAGCCCGGTCTGCGCGGCGACATAAGAGGGATCAGTGCTCATGTTTTCCTTCTAACATATCGACGATGTGGACGATTAATTCATCTAGCACGGCGCACCCATCTTTGACCCCGCCGGTAGAACCGGGCAGGGTCATGGCAAAGGTGGTGTCATTGACACCTGCGACCGTGCGCGAGGCCACCGCAGTGGGGATAGTCTCTAGGCCCTTATTCCAAAAGGCCATGGCGATGCCGGGAAGCTCGCGCGTGAGGTGGGGTTGGACGGCATCGACGGTGAGATCGTCCGGGGTCAGGCCGGTTCCGCCGGAGGTGAGGATGACCGCGGGCTTTTCGGCGAAGGCCTGGTCCACCGCTGCGGCGATATCGGCATCGGGCACCACGCGGGCAGCGGGGCAGTCGAAGCCCTTGCGGCGCAAGAAATCTACCGCGATGGGGCCCGAGCGATCTTCGTAGACCCCGGCGGCGGCGCGGGTGGAGGCGACCAAAACAATGGCGGTGCGAGCAGAACTCATAGGGGATAGACCTTTACTTCTTCTCCTGCGCTGAGGCTCTTACCAGCAGGAATGCGGATGAGGTGGGTGGCATCGACGGCTTGGGCCAGCAGGTGGGAGCTAGCGCCGCCGGTAACCCGGGCTTGCGCCTCGGCGTACCCGCGGCGGAATTGATCCTTGTGGGGTAGGCCCTCGATGGCGTGCGCGATTGGTACGCGATATGCTGCGGGCGCCCAGCCCAGGGTGGGGGCCACAAAGAGGCGGAAGCTCACCATGGTGGAAATCGGATTGCCGGGCAAGCAGATGACCGGGGTGCCATGGAAACTGGCGATGCCCTGCGGCCCGCCGGGCTGCTGATCCACGTGGCCAAACCAGCCGGTGAGCACCTGCCGGATGACCTCGTATTTACCTGCGGAAATCCCGCCGGAGGTGACGATAGCATCGGGGAGGTAGTCCTGCGTGGCCTCCTCCAGCGCGCGGGTGAGCACCTCTGGATCATCATCGGTGGTGACGTATCCGGCGACCTCGATGCCGGCGCGGTGGGCCATAGCGGAGATGAGCGGCGCATTGGCATCGGGAATAGCAGTAACACCCGTACCAATTTCCGCGCCGCCGGTGCACACAAGGATGCGGGCTGGGCGATAAACGCTGACCTCCTCGATGCCCTGGGAGGCCAGCGCGGCCAGGCGCACCGGGGTGAGCTTTTGGCCCTTGGCGGCCAGGAGAACGCCCTGCTCGAGGTCCGTGCCTATCCCGCGGATGAATTGGCCCTCCTCAGTGGCCGGAACCGTAATGGTCTCGCCCGGCTGGAGGAATTCCTGCGGCTGGCATTTTTCAATCGGCACGATGGATGCCGTGCCCTCTGGAACCTTGGCTCCGGTCATGATGGGGCAGGCGGTGTGCAAGGGACCATCCAGCAGCTCGGTGGGATTCGCGCCGGCGGCGATGGTGGGGCCGACCTCGTACGATCCGGCTGCGGTGGCGGGCAGCGCGTAGCCATCCATCTGGGAATTGCTAAAGCGCGGCGAGGGGAAGGCGGCATAGACATCGGCGGCAAGGACCATCTCCTGTGCCTGCCTTAAGGGCCGGGAGATGACTTGGCGCGGGCCGAGGGCTGCCGCGACCTCGTGTGCGTGGGTTTCGGGAGTGCGCATAGAGCCAAGTTTACCCGCGAGTTCGACACGTTCGAAGCCTGCGGGCATAGTAGAAAGCATGTTGACCGTTCACTATTTCGCCGCCGCTCGTGCCGCGGCCGGCGTTGCTTCGGAGCAGGTAAAAGCGCCCACCACCTTAGGCCAGCTCATAGAGCAGCTGGGCAAGGACCACACCGGCACCACAGAGGCCGGTATGAGCATGAAAGAGGTGCTGGGGCGCTGTAATTTTCTTATCGATGGCGCCGGGAACACCCAAGCGGATTCACCGCTCATGGGCGTTTCCCGCGTTGACGTGCTGCCACCCTTCGCCGGGGGATAACCCGTTCCTTTAAACCGGCTTGCGCAGTGGGCTGGTAAAGAAATTGACCAGGCTGCTGACCAGGGACAAGATGATGGCGCCGAAGATTGCAGAGCCCCAGGAATTGACCACGAGGTGGCCAATTCCTAAGTCAAAGGTATTAAGCGTCCACTCCACGATCAGCAGGGCGGCGCCATTGATGACGAGCGCGAATAGACCCAGGGTAAGGCAGGTCAGCGGGGCGCCGATAAAACGCAGGACGGGCATGACCACCGCGTTAATGATGATGAAAACGATGGCCACGGCAATGAAATTGCCCAGCTTATCCGGGGTGATATAAATCCCGGGAATAATGCCCACTACGACCCAGAGCGCAATCGCGATGGCGACTACGTTGAGGGCAAAATTGGTTAACGAACGCATTTAGCCTCCTACGGTATCGTTCCACGCCCGGAGCAGGGCGTTAGTTTCTTCCTTAGTTGTAATGGTAATGCGTATGCCTTCGCTAAAGGCGCGAACGAGCACGCCGCGTGTGGCTAGGCGTGCGGCTAATTCCTGCGGCGTTCCTAGCTTTTCAATATTCGCCGCCGGCAGCCATACGTGGTTGGCCTCCGAGTGGGGAACACCCCACTCTGCCAGTTCCTTTTCTACGCGCTGGCGCTGCCCACAGGTCTCTTCGGTGCGCTCGCGCAGCGAATCCTGCGCTGCTAGCGCGGCACGGGCACCGGCCTGGGCCACGGCATTGATGGAAAACGGAATCGCTACCTTATTCAGCGCCGCGATGACGTCTTCTGGGCCATAGGCATAGCCCACGCGCACCCCAGCCAAACCATAGGCCTTGGAGAAGGTCCGCAGGAAAACCACATTGGGATAGGTGCCAAAAAGCTCGGTGCCCAGCGGGGTATCGGCATTCCGATTATATTCGATATAGGCCTCATCGAGGGCCACGAGGACATCGCTTGGCACCGCGTCCATAAATTCGGAAAACTCCGCCTTAGTCACGGTAGTGCCGGAAGGATTATTCGGATTGCAGACGAAAATCAGGCGCGTATCTGAGGTAATTTTCTCCGCCATTGCGGGCAAATCCACGCGCTGGTCCGCATCGAGCGGAACCGGGATGGGGTGCGCACCCACCACCTGGGCAAAGATGGGATAAGCCTCAAAGGAACGCCACGGGAAAATCACTTCCTCACCGGGCGTGGTGGTGATTTGTACCAATTGCTGGCACAGCGCGGAAGAACCCGTGCCCACCGCAACCTGGTCAAAATTCACGCCTAAGTGCTCGGCCAGATCCTCACGCAACTCGGTGGCCGCGATATCCGGATAGCGATTGGCCTCGGCAGCGGCGCGGGCCATAGCCTCCGCGGCCTCAGGCAGCGGTGGCTGCGTGGCTTCATTAGAAGAGAGCTTGAGGGCATCATCGTGGCGCGCGCCGGGCACGTAGCCAGGGATGGCGCGTAAGTCGGAGCGAATCATGGCTACCACTCTAGGTCGTCCCTCCTGCGCGCGTGGAAGAAAACCGGGGACAAAACCAGGGGGTTAGTTTGGCCGTGGCGCATGCGGCAGGTATTGTCTTTTACGGTTCTTTCTGAACTTGGAGATGTGCCAGAGCGGCCGAATGGGGCTCCCTGCTAAGGAGTTGACCCTTCTGGGGTCCGGAGGTTCGAATCCTCTCATCTCCGCCACACAAATCCCGGGCAATTGCGCTCGGGATTTCGTCATTTTGCCAGCTTAAACGGCAGTCCTAAACGGCGGGTTAAACGGGGTAAACGACAAAGAATGGTGGCCACCAAGCAGGAGCCAGGCCCCTATTCTGCAAGCAGGGACACGACTATTCCCTCGCTACGGGCATGAAGTGGAAATGCAGTTCTCCGAGGGCGCTTTTGGAGCGCAAGGAGATTTTTCAAAAGGATGAACTCGTCACGTGGTGAATTTTTATCGTGAATAATGGCGCTATGGATAAAGCGCAGAAGATAAAGAACGGAATTTTGCTCGCTTTAGCAGTTGCCTCTTTGGTGTTAATTGTTTTGTGGCTGACCGATGTAATAGGCATCGGCTTAGTGACCATCTTCATTGTTGTTCTGACTGCTGCTTCTGTGGGAGTGCGCGTGTGGGCGGAGAATGCAGGGCGTCAGTCGAAATAAGTAGTACACCGCACCCCGTTGATCCCAGGGTGACTCGCTGGCTCATGATTCTGCCCTGGCGCAGGTGACGGGGTGTAGGCGTGGCTCTCTGTTGATGCGCGGGCTTGACCACTTTACAGCGCCGGAAAAACCTCGCTGCGCAGGAGATCAGCAAGCTCGCACTGCGGGTCGGCGGGATCGATCCAGGCGGTTTCGGCGATTTCGGCTGCGGCGTGGGCGATGACGGGGCGCGGGTAGGTAAAGATATACCCGCGGACGGTCTGGCCCGGTTCATTGGCAGCGGGGGCAGTGAAGGTGCCGAGCTCAGTAAGTTCAGGTAGGCGAACCCGGACGCCGATTTCTTCTTCTGCCTCGCGCGCAGCGGCCTGGACAGGGCTTTCGCCTTCTTCTAGCTTGCCGCCCGGCAGCTGGAACTTCGTGGATGAGGCCTTGCGTACGCCAAGCACGTGGCCAAAGGAATTGCGGAAAACGATTGCTGCGACTTCAATCATGGCCCCGATCATAACGAGGTGGCCGGCGGGTAGGCTCGCAGCCTTATCGCGCCAAGGGTGGACATTGAATATAAGGTAGGAAGGCATGAGCGATTCGAGGTTTCCCCGCTCGGTATTTGGGGTAGGAAGCGACCCTGATCCGCGTTTTACGCTGGCGAATGAGCGCACCTTCCTCGCATGGATCCGCACCTCGCTCGCGCTGATTGCCGGGGGAGTGGCCTTAGAGGCTTTCGATGTGCCGCTGCCGGCGACGCTGCGCGCGGTGGTCTCCACATTCATGCTGGTGGTGGCGATTGTGCTGCCGGTAGTCGCGTGGGTGCAATGGAAGCGGGCTGAGCGCGCCTTGCGGCAACAGCGCCCGTTGCCCTTTAGCATCGCCATCCCGGTGCTTGTGGGCACCATCGTCGTTATCGCGGCCGTGCTGCTGGTAGGCGAGTTACTTGCCTAGCCCGCAGCCGCATGGGGAGCTCTTTGACCCCGGCTTGCAGCCCGAGCGCACCCGCCTATCGTGGCAGCGCACTATCCTCGCACTGGCGGTGATACTCCTAGGGGTCATGCGGGTGGTCAGCGTCAGCGTGTTTCTCCCGTTGCTGGCGCTCGCGGCTGGTGTGCTGGTGCTGATAGTGGCGGTGCGGAAGCGGGCATCGCTTGTCGATGCCTCCCTGCGAACCCACCGCCACCTCCCCGGCGCCGCCGTCTTGGCCAGTAGCGCGGGGCTGGTCTCCCTGCTCGCGGCCTTTGCCCTGTGGGGTGTTTTTGCCTAAAGGCAAAGTTTTCCGCCGCAGTGCTGTGTGCTGATGGGGGATACGCGTAATCTATGTGAGGCTATATCAATTACTGTGGCCACCGGCGCCGCGGTATGAGGGGCGAGAAGGGCAAGGTGACGGCGATGGCGGATACTACTGAGCAGGCCAGCGATACGGTCGAGGCATGGTTGAAGCAGGATTCTGCCATTGACCCGCAAAAGGCACCCCGCTTGCAGGCGCTGCTTGATGAGGTTCCGCTGCAGGAGCTCATCGCCATCGTCGAGCGGCAAAATGCCATCCGCGCCGCGCTGGCCCTGCGTTTGTTGCCGCGGCGTAAATCCATCGTGGTATTTGATGCCTTGGACGCCAAGCACCAGGCCGATATCATCGATGAGCTGGGCAATGCTGATGTCTATGAGTTCTTCGATGAACTCGAGCCGGAAGACCGCGTGGCCCTGTTGGATGAGCTGCCGGCGGAGATTGCGGATCGGCTGCTGCGCTCGCTTACCAAATCGAAGCGGGATGTCACCGGGGTTGTCTTGGGCTACACCAAGGGCTCGGTGGGCCGCCGCATGTCGCCCGAAGTCCCCGGAATCCATCCGGAAATGAGCGTGGAGGAAGCGCTGCGGACCCTGCGCGCGAAGGCCGATGAGCTAGAAACCATTTATGCGGTGCCCATTACCCGCGCGGATCGCCGCCTAGTGGGCGTGGTGACGCTGCGGGAGATTTTTACCGCGGAGGAGGGCACCACGATTGGGGACATCATGCAAAGCCCCATCTACGCCAATGCCAATGATGATGCGGAAGAAACCGCCAGGTGGTTCCTGCCGCTCGATATTTTGGCATTGCCCATCGTGGATGATTCGGACCGCTTGGTAGGGCTTTTGACCTGGGATGATGCCATTGACATCGTCGAGGCAGAGGATAGCGAGGACTCCGCGCGCGCCGGTGGTACCGAGGCCCTGCAGCAGCCGTACCTGTCCACGCCGCTATTGAAATTGGTGAAGTCCCGCATCGTGTGGCTGCTGGTTCTTGCGGTATCTGCGCTGTTGACCGTGCGGGTCCTAGACGCCTTCGAGGACACCTTGGCGCAGGCCGTGGTGCTATCGCTGTTTATCCCGCTGCTGACCGGTACCGGCGGCAATACGGGAAACCAGGCAGCAACGACGGTGACCCGTGCGCTGGCGCTTGGCGATGTCCGCGGGCGCGACCTCCTCGCCGTCCTCTGGCGCGAGCTCCGCGTGGGCATGCTGCTTGGTGCCGTATTGGGCTTGGCGGGACTCGGCCTGGCAACGGTGGTCTACGGCGTGGATATTGGCTTAGTCATTGGCTCGACGTTGTTTTTAATCTGTTCCATATCCGCCACGGTGGGCGGGCTGATGCCCATCGTTGCAAAGACCATTGGCGCGGACCCCGCCGTATTTTCCAATCCGTTTATCTCCACGTTCTGCGATGCCACGGGTCTGATCATTTATTTCCTCATCGCCAAGTCGGTGCTCGGGCTATAAAGGCCCCTGGCATACGGGGCCTGGCGCGCCGGGCGGGGGTAGCCAACCGGTGGGGGAGATTTCACATTATGAGTAGCTGCGGTGTGTGAATTTTAAAAGCAGTGGGGGTGAATTCCGTAAAGTTTGTGGTTTCTGGTGCAAATGTTTTGTAGGGTCTTAGCATGCTCTGCACGGACTGAATGATGTTCGGGATGCACCAAGGATCTGGCTCGATTGCTGGTAATTGACAGAGCTATCACACCCCGCCCTGCTAAAAGTCTCTCTAGTGAAGGAGTTCGCGGCATGACCACCCCGCATACTCACGAATCTACCGCCCAATCAGAGGGCGCTGAGGATCCCGGTGCCCCACGCAATGAATGGCGCCGCCAATTCATTGGCCTTTTCATTGGCCTCGCCCTGGCCATCCTCGTATTTTTCATCTTCCCCTCGAATGCCATCGATACTGTCCAGCAGTCCACCGGCGTGGATGAGGAAGCCGATTACACGCTAAGCGCCATCCGCACCGTTGCGGCGGTGACCATCCTCATGGGTGTGTGGTGGATGACTGAGGCCATCCCGCTGGCTGCCACCGCGCTGATTCCGCTGGTCATCTTCCCGCTCGCTAGCGTGGGAACCATTAAGGAAGTCGGCGCACCGTATGCCTCTGCCACCATTTTCTTGTTCATGGGTGGCTTCCTAATCGCGCTCTCGCTGCAGCGCTGGAACCTGCACCGCCGCCTTGCGCTTTATGTAGTAAAACTCATCGGTACCTCGCCGCGCCGCCTCATTTTGGGCTTCATGCTGGCCACCGGCTTTTTGTCCATGTGGGTATCGAATACCGCAACGGCCGTCGTCATGCTGCCGATTGGTACGTCCGTGCTGGCGCTTACCGCAGAGACCGTTGGCGGTTGGGATAAGCAGAAGAAATTTGCCACCGCCCTCATGCTGGGCATCGCGTACTCCGCTTCCATCGGTTCGCTGGGTACCCTGATTGGTACCCCGCCGAATGCGTTTTTGAACGCGTACATGGCCGATACCTGGGACGTTACCCTCGGCTTTGGCCGCTGGATGGCCGTCGGTGTGCCGCTGGCGCTAACCTTCCTGCTCATCGCATGGGTGCTGTTGATTACCATCTTCAAGCCGGAAATGACCGAAATCCCCGGCGGCCGCGAGCTCATCAACGACGAAATCAAGGCCCTGGGCCCATGGACCCGCCCGCAGATTATGACCGGCATCATCTTCATCCTGGCCGCCCTGGCCTGGGTATCCCTGCCCATCGTCCTTGGCGATTTTGATAACTACGATGATGCCATCGTCGGTATTGCCGCAGGTATCCTCTTGTTCATCCTGCCGGCCGATTCGGAGCGCCGCATCCGCCTGCTGGACTGGAAGACGGCCAATGAAATGCCATGGGACGTCCTCCTCCTCTTTGGCGGTGGTCTCTCCTTGTCCTCGGCCTTCAACTCCTCCGGTTTGTCCCTGTGGATTGGTGAGATGGCCAAGGGACTCAGCTCCCTGCCCATCGTGCTCATCGTCGCAGCCGTGGCTGCTCTGGTCCTCTTCCTAACGGAGATCACCTCCAATACCGCCACCGCGGCCACCTTCATCCCCATCATGGGCGGCGTCGCTGTGGGCGTGGGCCTGACCACCGAAGGCGATATCAACGTCCTGCTGCTCACCATCCCGGTCGCCTTGGCTGCAACCTGTGCCTTCATGCTGCCGGTGGCAACCCCGCCGAACGCCATTGCTTATGGTTCCGGCTACGTCAAGATTGGCGAGATGATCAAGGGCGGCGTTGGCCTCAACGTCATCGGTATCTTCCTCATTACCCTTACCGTCTTCCTGCTGGCGGTACCGATCTTCGGGCTGACGGTCTAGGAACTAAGCCCCAATAGCCATCCTTTAATGAAAAACGTTACCATTAAAGGATGGCTACACCTGTTACCGTGCTGTCCGGATTTTTAGGCAGCGGAAAGACCACGCTACTTAACCACCTGCTCGCGAACCGGGAGGGGCGCAAGCTGGCGGTCATCGTCAACGATTTTTCTGAGGTCAATATCGATGCCGTCCTCGTTGCCGGCGAAGGCCATCTCGAGCGCGGCGAGGATCGCTTCGTGGAGCTGTCGAATGGCTGCATCTGCTGCACCCTGCGTGAAGACCTTATCGAGTCCGTGGGCAAGCTAGCGCGCTCCGGCCGCTTTGATCAGATTGTCATCGAATCCACCGGCATTTCCGAGCCCATGCCCGTGGCCGCCACCTTTGAGTGGGAATTTGCCGATGGCACCACGCTTGCCGATGCCGCCCCCATCGACACCATGGTCTCCCTCGTCGATGCCTCTACCGTCTTAAACCAATTGCGCCGCGGCCGCAGCCTCGTCTCCGAAAGCATCGAGGCTACGCCCCAAGATGACCGCACTATTTCCGATCTCTTAGTGGATCAAGTCGAGTTCGCCGACCTTATCCTCATTACCAAGACCGATCTTGTCGATGCCGCCCAAACCGAGCGCGTCATTGCCGCTGTGCGCGCCATGAATCCGCGGGCTCGCGTGGTGCCGGTGACCCACGGGGTAATCGAACCGGGGCTAGTTCTCGATGCGCATTTATTTAATACCGCCACCGCTGCCACCTATCATGGCTATGCCGAAGAGCTTGCGAATCCACACACTCCAGAAACCGAGGAATACGGCATCTCCTCAGTCGTCTTTCGTGCCGATCGCCCCTTTAATCGCGAGCGCCTCATCGCCGCCCTCCGGGCAAGCACGGGCCTCGTGCGGTCCAAGGGGTATTGCTGGATCGATACCGATCTGCGCGTGGCCCACGCGTGGCAGCAGGCCGGGCCAAACCTGCAAATCATGCCAGCGTCACTGTGGGCCGCCAACGGCGTAACTCCTGGCACGGAACTCGTGCTCATTGGTATCGATTTCGACCACGAATCCACCCTGCAGGCTTTCCAGGGCGCCCTGCTTTCCGATGCTGAAGCCTCCGCCCTCGTATAGCCTTCCCCGCTTCCACACTGAGCTAAAGCGTGAACGGCGGGTGAACAATACGCCTCTGGCTATCCCGCCGAAAACGGCTCTGTACAGGCGATTTGTTAGTTTTCAGGTCCGTGGGTATAGTAAATTCTCGTTGCACAGCAGAGCGTACGCACTGCTTCACAACGGACTGCGCCCGTAGCTCAACGGATAGAGCATCTGACTACGGATCAGAAGGTTGGGGGTTCGAATCCCTCCGGGCGCACAAACAAAAAGCCCCCTATCTGCACAAACAGTTAGGGGGTTTAGTTGTGGGAAACGGGCCTAACCCCCGACGTGTCCGCTTTCCGGGGTCGGGCCCTTCCAAATTTCCTCATCTACTCAAGCGGAACAAAACTTGGGACACTTCAGTCGATGACCTTGGGACCTACTCGCATACGGGGAGTAAATTGAACTCGGATGCTTTAGGTAGTGTGCGCAGGACTGAACTTGCCGCTATCAAACAGGAGATAACCGAGCACAGAGCGCATAGTGCCATGCTTGCCTGAAAACCAATTGCAGCGAGGAATGCACCCGCGCTGGCGGAAGCGATGATTGGTAGCAATCCCATCATCAGACGCGCTCCTGCCGAGCATTTTCCTATTTTTTCGGGAGGTGCTGATAACGCAAGCAGTCCTCCGGAGTATGAGTTGCACGCAATGGATGGAACTACGATGAAAAATGCTGCAACTGCGATAAGTGGCCAATACTGAGAAAATACAAGAAGTAACAGGTACCACAGTAGTTCCCAAAGCATAGTTGCTCGGATGATGTTTCTTCCTGGCAAATGCTTGATGAGGCGGTCTTGAAGAAGCCCTCCAACAATCATTCCAAGGGCGAACATGGCTGAGGTGAAGCCGATTATCCAACCATCAACTTTGAGGTATGCCAGCCATAGGTCAATGGACGCGATGAGGAAAAAGTTGGCGAAGTTGGAGAAGATATCGATGCTGAAGATTGTCCGAAGCATCGGATATTTCCAAATCCAAGCCAAAGAATATTTGCTATCGGACCAGAACTGTCTAAACGAATACTTTTGCTCACTGTTTTTCTTCCCCAGGTCCGTACTGATGGTTCTTGAAGCATAAAGCGGACCCAACCCACACAACGTTTGTGCAATGAAGGGAATAACCGGGGCTAGGCCGTAGAAAAAGCCTCCTAAAGGTAGTCCGAGCATCCAGATAATGTTGTCTCGAGTTTGGTTACGGCCTTGCGCTTGAACAAGCAAATTCTCAGGAATGATGAATCTCAAAATGGCGTTGGTCAGGCCTCCGAACGTGCCTGTAATCATTCCTGCAAACAGGCTAAAGAAGAACAAAAGTGGGAAATTGAATTTGCCCAAGTAAAGCAGTAGCGAGAAGGTTGACCAGATACCAATTTGGCTCAGCCCGTAGAAGAGAAGTAACTTCTTCTTGTTAAAACGATCGATGATCATCCCGGCTGGGATCGTCATGATCATCGAGCCTGCCGAGCTTGCGGCTCCAATCACTCCCGCTTGACTTAGGCTTCCAGTGAGGTAGTAGCTCGCAAGTGAAATAGGGATAGCTACGAGGGATGCCCCTAAGGCGCTTGCTGTATCAGCGAAGAACCACCGTAGATAGTCAGGATGGTTCTTGCGTACGATGGTCCAAAATTTTTGATCAGTATAATCCTGCATCGTGTCTCTCAATGTTTGACAACCGCGACTGAAAGCTCATGCGCGCAGCATGAACCCAGCGTCGGATTTCCGAAGTGGGTAATTCTCACGGGTCAACTTCTTGACCCGCCGCAACTTGCGGTGTGTCAAATGAGATTTATTGATGCAGTAAGGTGAACATGATGTGCTCCAGGTACTATGCCATTAATCTTGAATCAGTGCCGATAAACTTCCCCAGAGCCACCGGCTTCTCCTAGTGTGGTGGCTGGGTCGTCGTAGAACTGGGAAACGAGTGACATGTTCTCCTTCATGCGTTCAATAAATTTAATGTCCATAACGGCAGGCAGGTAGCTCTTTTCGAAAGCTGTGGAACATGACGTGTGTCACTTTCTGCGACGTATCTCACACAATAGGGGGCGGCTATGCCTGCTGTCAATAGTTTTGCCTGTAATTCCGGTTTCTAAATTTGATTCCATCCGGTGCTGGCGGTGCGAACGTCCGTATGGTTAGGTGGGGCTCCTCTGAATAGATGTCAGGGATCTAATTTTGGAACCAGCAAAAATAGTGTTGTCACGCTGCATACCGAAGTCCTGAACACTCTGAATGATGACCGTGTAGCCAGGCTTGTGTGGTGCATATTTAGGATTAGCTTCGGCAGTAGATCGCCAATCTTGTCAACCCTACTGAGCTGGATATCAGGTCCCCACCAAACAGGGGCCAAGTACCGGCTCGCCTTGAAGCCGGTATGAGTTGGTGGACCGCATGAATTAGGCATTGCTTTGCTGTGGCACAGATCTGGCGGCAAGGCATACCAGCGCGGCGAAGGACAAGAGTACAAAAAGAATGGATAGCGAAATACCGTTAGCGTTTGCGAGGAAGGCGAATAGCAGCATGCCGGCGGGGACGCCGACGGTGTTTACGATTTGGTCGCGCACGGCAAAGCGGTTTACCAAGTCATCTGAAGGTAGTTCCTGCCCCAGAACATCCCAGGTAATTCCTGAGACTGCGGTCAAGGCGCCGCTTAGCGCGGTGGCAATGGCAATAACGTAAATGCTGTCCGCCAAAAATAGTGCTAAGAGGTGTACAGCATAAGCGGCGCATAGGGCTATCTGGAGGAGGTTCCAGTGCACCTTTTTCCACACCGGAAAAGACGATAGTACAGAGCCCACGAGGGAGCCTGCCGCACCGACGGATGCGATCCATCCCCAGGTAGATTCGGAGAACCGGTCCATAACGGAGGTCGGGGCTGCGGAACCAATAAAGCCAATCGTTGTGGCTACGATGAGCCAGGTAACCAGGCCGTGAACGGACCACCTGGGAAGCCTGATATCAGAGGCAGCGGCCTTTTCTGGTGAGGACTCGGTTTGCTCCTCGGGTTCTTCTTGGTTCCCAGATTTGCTGCGAACACTCCAATATGACGCGATAAATGCCATGGATATGGCGAAGGTCAAGGTATCTACCGCCAGAACTGCCTTGAAACCCAGGCCCAAGGTCAAGGCGGATCCGAGGAGTGGGCCGGCGAGGAAGAGGGCATCGCCAATGGTAGAAAGCAGGGAGTTTATCTTGCGGCGCTCTTCGCCGGTGAGGATAGCGGCGAGCAGGGAGAACCTATTGGGGCCAAACCACGGGGCGAAAAAGCCATAGAGGAAGGGCGAAACGATAAGGGCTGGGCCCCAATAGTTTGGGAAAAGGGTCAGGTAGACAAGGAGCCCGGCCTGTGCCAGGCCCCTGCCAAAGTCTGATAGAACCATGATCCTGGCTGGAAAAGCTGAGGTCGGTATTTTGTCGAGGGTCAGCGATAAAATTAGTTTGGCGGACCACAATGCGATGAGGGCAAAGGTGAGCGGCCTGCCACTGGAGTCCAACTTGAATGATTGGATGGCAAAAGCGGTGGGGATGAGGCCATCGCCAAGCGCAGAAGCGACCACGGCAAACACTAAGTTTCTAGCGCGGGTTTTGAGCACGTGTCCTCTTTCGGTCGATTTAGGAGGGGGAATGAAGAGGGACCCAACTTAGTGACCATTTGCCAGGCAGTTTGAGCGCTTTTTATAGGTGCCAGGAAGCATCCTGACAGAAAAGAAACTATCAGAATAAAGGTATGGAGGGGGCAATCGATTAGCTATAGCAAAATAGCAGGTAGATGCGGGTTTATACGGTGGATGAAATGTGCGCAGTTGGCGGTGATGTGCGCTACGGCGGGCTCCTCCGGAGCGTGTTGAGGCCGGGAAATTGGGTGCAATCGTGTGCGGTTGGCGGGAAAGCGGAGTCGTGGGGTTGAACAGGCCAAAAACGGCATTTATAAGGTACAGGACATGTAAAGTGTTGATACAGCAACCTCCCAGACTCGCGTTGTAGAAAAAGAGAGTCGTTAAAAACATGGGCCGTGGTGGAGACCGCTGCGTCCCATCACATCGTGAAGGAGAGTGCTAGGTGAGTACATCATCGCGCATCGTCGGGCTGGATTTGGCTCGTTCACTTGCCATTATTGGCATGATTATTTTGCACATGGCCTCGTTGGTATGGAGTACCAAGGTCATTTTGTCGGGCCTTCCGGCCGCGCTATTTGCCATTGTCGCCGGCGTGACGATGATGCTCATCGGCAAGAACTATTCCGTACAGACGCTGCTGCGCCTGATTGCCCGTGGCGCCATCATTACGCTTATCGGACTGGCACTGCTCCCGGTTGGCGGGCAGATTCAGGTCGTGCTCGTTGCCATGGGTATCACCATGATGGTGGTCTCCTGGGTACCACCGCTGAACGTGTGGTGGAAGCTGGCCCTCTTTTTCGTCGCCGCCATCGCCTCAACCGTGCACTACGCGCCGTTTACCCTGCCGCAGGTCTATCCGCTGCTGGCATGGATCGCGTATTTCATCGCCGGCATGCTGCTCTTTGAGGTCTACATCCGCCCAGGTAGCTTCCGCACGGCGCTGCAGTGGATTGTTACCGCGGTCAGCGCGGTGATTGCCGCGGTTGGCACCTACTTCCGCTTCGAGCCGGATATTCCCAGCTGGCTGCGCTTTACCGGCCACACCGGTGTCGCGGGTGAAATCCTGCTCTCCGTTGCAGTGGCTGCCGTAGTGCTGCACCTGTGCCTGCTCATTGGCAGCGCGGTACCCAAGCTCGTCTACCCCCTCGCCGCAATGGGCACGATGTCTCTGACCGTGTATGTCTTGCACGTGCTCTCCGCCTATTACTGGCAAAGCCACATCTCACTGCACAACACCGCGTGGGCGTGGGCATTTATTGGCCTATTCCTCGTACTCGCCACCATCTGGCGGAAATTCCTGGGCCAAGGCCCGCTTGAAAAGGCCGTCTCCACCGCCGTTAAACTCGCCGTTCCTGCTGGAAAGAAGGACTAACATGTCGCGTAAAATTGCTACCGCTTTGACCACCGCTGGCATCATCGGGTTATTGGCGGCCCCCGCCAGCGCCCTTGAGCACGGCGAACCAGCCCCCGATAACGCCGAGTCCCAGACCGTCGCCGCGCTCAAGATGGGCCGGATAGGCAACTTCGGCGACTGCACCGGCACGCTGGTGGATAAGCAGTGGGTGCTTACCGCCCGCCACTGCCTGCAGTCCGTCAATAACGAAGGCACCCAGGCCCGCCTGGGAGGCAAGGTCTACGACGCGGATTCGTGGGCGCTGTCCCCGCTTTCCGATGCCGGATTGCTCCACCTCACCGAGCCCGTCACCGATATCAAGCCGGCCAAGATCTCCACCGATATTCCAGAGACCGGCGACCTTGGCACCCTGTATGGCTGGAGCAGCAGCTCCTCCATGGCGCGCAAGGGCCAGCTGCCGATGGCAGAGATGAAGGTCTCCGAAATCCTGGGCGGCGGGCCAAGCGATGACGCCGCACAGAAGCCGGGCGCCGACAAGGAAGCCCCGGAAGGCTACGAGTCCGTGCCCGCCGAGGAAGCCATGCCCGGCCTCAAGATGCCGGGCGGCTCCAAGCCGGATGCCGACATGAAGGTCCCTGAAGGTTACGAATCCGTGCCGGCCGAAGAGGCCATGCCCGGCCTCAAGATGCCGGGATCTGGTTCGGGATCGGATAAGCCCAAGGTGGTCTCGCCGGGTGCCACCAAGCCGGGCGCCGAGCAGCCGCAGATTGTCAAGCCTGACGGCAACGGTGGGGAAGTAATGCAGCCTGGCCAAGGCGGCATGGCCCCGATGATCAGCAGCCCGATCCTCGATGTCCACTCCACCGGTAATGCCGGCATGCAGGGTGGCGATTCCGGCGGACCGTTCTTTGTTAACGGAAAGCTTGCGGGCCTCGCTACCGCGGGGACCTCCAATGCGGACCCGGATCTGCCTTCCCCAAGCGCGGCTATCACCACGCTCGCCGGCACCAAGGACTGGGTAGATGGCGTAATTAGCGGCAAGGATAAGGACGCCGTCTTGACCGCGGAGACCACGCCTACTCCGCAGGCAACGCCGCAGACCAGCGGCGACCGCCCGTGGATCTACTTCACGGTAGCGGCCATTGGCCTTATCGGTGCCGCGGCGGCCGCGCGCACCTTCGCTACCGGTGCTGGCAACGGTGCCGCCCGCAAGTCGCGCCGCTAAAAAATCTCGATGCGCCCGCCCAAGGATTCGGTCTGGCGCAGCTGCGCCACCCACTTTGGGCCGCCGGGGTGCAGGCGCAGCACCGGGCGGGAGGAAATCTTGACCGGGGAGACCGATTCCTTGCGCGCGCCCGACCTGGCCTCGATGCGGGTGCGGGCGCGGTAGCCGGCATCGGCAAGCTCAGCGATGGAAGGCTCGGGGGCGGCGAGCTTCTCCCGGGCATCGTGAAGCAACTCCAGCGCCTCATCCAAGGCCTCCACCAAGGCCGGGGCATTGGTCTCGCACATCTGCCGCACGAGATCCGGGCGGGTGCTTGCCACCCGGGTCGCATCCTTGAAGGAACCGGCGGCCAGGGACTGCGCCAAAATGCCGCCATTATCGCCCACCGTGGCGAGGGTCTCGGCAAAGATATGCGGTAGGTGGGAAATGCGGGCGACCGCCGCATCGTGGTTGGCCACGCGGATGGGCACGGCCTCTGCATGCACCATCTGGGTCATGCGCACGACGTCCGTAAAAGTCTCAATCCATTTCTTGGGAATCTTTTCCCCGCGCGCCTCATAATCGGCGGCGTAATCGTAGGTAATGCCCCACGCGGCGCGGCGGAAAAGCCCCGTCTGGGAGTGATCCCAGCCCGATTTCGAGGTACCCGCCATGGGGTGCCCGCCCACGTAACGATCCTCCATGCCGCGGTCACAGACCTGCTGGCGCACAGGGGTTTTCACGGAGACCACGTCCGTAATGCCGCAGCTAGGGGCGTGTTCCTGAATAGCATCCAAGACGCTGCCCACCGCGGTCATGGGAACGGCGATCACAATGAGCGCCTCTTCAACCTCGGCGCGATTAAGCACCGCCGGCAAGTCATCATTGACGTCAAACCCCTGCTTGACTGCGGTGCGGGCGGCGGACGTCGAGTGGTTGTATCCAAATACGTCGTGGTTATAGCCCGCGAGATCGCGCAGCAAGGAACCACCGATGAGGCCGAGGCCGATAATGCAGATGGGGCGTTGAACATCTTGAGAACTCACGGTGACAATTGTGGCACAACACGACTAATCTCACGAGGTATGAGCAACGAAAATTACTCTTTCGCGGTTACCGTCGCCCGCAACGAGGGACAATGGGTCGTGCGCAGCTTCGATGATGACTTTGAGGACCCGCAAACCTCCATCACCGCGGTGCGCGCCCTGCGCTCCGAAGGCGCAGCTTTCGCCCTTCTCTGCGTCGAGGACGCCTACTTTATTGCCGTGCGGCCCGTGCCCGGTGGGGTGAAAATGCTGATTTCGGACGCCACCTACGGCGTTGACGATGACTTTGCCGCGGACTTCATGGAACTCAATGACTACGAGATTCCAGACGTGGACCCGGAAGAGGCCGAGCCCTACGGTGAGGGCGACTTCGATATCTTCGCTGACCTGGGCTTATCCGAGGATCAGGTGGGCTACATCATCGATGATGAGGACGATTGGCCCTCCGATATGCTCCTGCGCATCGCCGGCGACTTGGGCTTTGGGGATGAGCTAGAAGACGTCATTGATAACGCCTAAGCCCCTGCAGCGCGCGCAGGAACGCATGCAGCGCGCCCTCGCGGTGGCGCGCCAGACCCCCGCCGGGGATGTGCCGGTTGGGGCTGTGCTCTACGATGCCACCGGCCGCGAGCTCGCCACCGGCGTCAACCGCCGCGAGCAATTGCGCGATCCCACCGCCCACGCCGAGGTCGAGGCCATCCGCCAGGCGGTGCGCATCCACGGCGATGGTTGGCGCCTGACCGGCTGCGAACTCGTGGTCACCTTGGAGCCCTGCGCCATGTGCGCCGGCGCGCTGCAATCCGCCCGGGTAAATTCGCTGGTATTTGGCGCTTTTGAGCCGAAGACGGGTGCGTGCGGCTCGCTTATCGATGTCCTGCGTGCCCCCACCGCACCCTTTAGTCCACAGGTCCGCGGCGGCGTGCTTGAAGAGGACTGCGTGGCGTTGCTAGAAAATTTCTTCACCACACTCCGCGAAAAGTGAGTATAGTGGCTGTCACACTGTAAGCGACTCATTTAAGGAGAGAGAAAATGGGCGATTTGGAAAACAAGAAGGACGACCTCGCAGGCAAGGCAAAGGAAGCTTTCGGCGAGGCAACCGGTAACGAAGACGTAGCCAACGAGGGCAAGGCCGACCAGGTCGCTTCCGAGGCTAAGGACAAGCTGTCCGATGCTGCTGACAGCATCAAGGACAAGGCCAACGACATCATCGGTGGCCTGAAGAAGGACTAATTTTATAGTCCCTTCATAGCGAAATCGCTGCGCTGGCTTAGTGCTGGCGCGGCGATTTTGTTGCATCGGGGGTCCTCCCGTAATCTGGAACGCGGTGGCGTGTCCGAGCGGCCGAAGGTGATCGCCTCGAAAGCGATTGTTGGGTAACCCCCAACCGCGGGTTCAAATCCCGCCGCCACCGCGCAAGGCCCCGACCTGTTAATGCAGGTCGGGGCCTATTTTAGTTTTTCGCGGCGGGGGAACTTGGGACTTTGGGTGGCTTAAGCATCCTGCTTTGCGTGTGCAGCCCGCGAGCGGCGGCGCTGCACGGTGGGGAGGAACCACGTCGCGATAGCCGCGATGACGGCCATGGTACCCGCGCTCCACATGAGGTACTTCACGGGGGTGAACCACCACGCCAGGGCCGCGATTACTGCGATGACGACCCATACGGCGGGAACAAGCAGGCTGGGTTGTTCGGCCCACGGTTCCCGGGGGAATCGACTGCGCGCCTCCGCGCGGATGCGGCGCGGGGCTTTTTGGGACAGGGCTAGGGAGCAGGCGACCACAAAGGCCAGGCCGATGCCAGCGATGAGCAGGCTTCCGCTTACGCCGCCAAACATGAATACGCCGACGGAAAGCGCTAAGGATAAGCGTTCACCGATCGTGAGTGGGAAACTCTGGGTGGGATCGACATCTGGGTAGATGCTGGTGAAGATGTCTCGGTGGGGGTAGTTCTGCATTGTTTTCTTATTGGGGGTAGTTATTGACAGCTGAAAGAAAATTGGTCAGGATATGCTTACCTAAGTAAGCGTAGCCTATACATTCTTTTAGCGAGAAACAAGGTTCTTAACATGATTCGTAAACTGTGGAGGTCGGCCTTCGGCGTCATTGTCGCGGCGTTCCTCATGGCGGGATTCGCGCCGCTTCTATCTTCTACTCCGGTTGCCCACGCAGACGAGGCCTGCACATGGAATTGGGGCCTCAAGGAGTCATTCCGCAGCTACATCAAGGGAAATATTGCCCGCGGTGGTTGGGGTGCCAATGGCATTGGTTTTAAGGGGGACGAAACGGGCGATGGTGCGTTTGTCTTTACCGCGGGAAAGCCTGATGTCTCTGGTGGAAACGTCACGATTCCATTCAATGGCACGCTGAGCTTTAACGGCCATGAAGGAGTATTGGACATGACGATGTCGGACTTCAAGGTCAAGGCGTCTGGTAACCAGGCGAAGATCTCCGTGGACTATGTTTCCTACGAATTGAACCGGCAAGACTATAGCCGCGGTAAACAAATCAAAGGCGATGACGAAGTGATCGCCACCATCAATCTGGATAATCCGGTAAAAGACGGAGCTGAAAAGGTAGATTTGGCCGGCTCAACATCCCTGACCTCTGGTGGCGTAAAACTTTTCACTGGATTCTACAAAGAGGGTGAAGTCCTCGATCCGTCCTCCGGGACCATTGCGCTAGATGGTTCTTGCTCTGGCGGCTCTGGTTCCGGTGGCGGTTCGAAGCGCCCATTGACCTCTATCACGGGTTCCTTCACGGGCTTTAATAAGGAAGCCATGGACATCCTGTCTGAAACCAATGACACGATGAACGGGATTACTACGTTCATGGGCAATACCCAGGCATTCCTGGATGAGTTGGAGTCTTTCAACAGCAGGGGCGGATCGAACTCGAATTCGGGTGGCTCTACTTCGGGTACGTCGACCTCCACTGGCGGAAACTCGGCTTCTACTAACTCTGCATCGGGAAAATCGTCACCGAGTAACTCCGGTTCGGGCGGAGGCGGCGATGCTTCAGGAACTGGGAAAGCAGCGGGATCGGGTCCTGCGCAATCTGGATCCGCTAACTCCGGCGCCTCGGGCTCAGGTAATTCGGGCGCGGGTGCATCCGGCGGCGACGGTGCCGTCTGTGAAGCTACTGGTGTCACCCAAGCTACAGCACAGTGGGGCGTAAAGAAGTCCTTCCAGTCCTATATCACCGGCTCTATTGCGCAAGGCCGATGGGATCTATCTGGCGTGGGATATGAAAATGGTCGTTTCCAATTCACGGGTAACTCCGGCGCTGTAAAAGATAATGCGGGCTCCGTGCAATATGGCGGAAGCATCCAGTTCTCTGGCCACCACGGCAAGCTGGATCTGAACATTGCCAACTTGGAGATCACCTTCAACGGCAACTCTGGTGAACTCATTGGTGACGTGCATTCTTCCAATATGGAAGGCGAGAAGAAGGACTTCGGACGCACCGTCATTGGCAGCTTGAACTTTAGCTCCCTGGACGTTGGCTCCGATGCCGTATCTGGTGAAGCTTCAGTATCGCTTTCTGAAACCGGTTCTCACGCCTTCGCCGACTTCTATGAGCCGGGTCTTCAGTTGGATCCGCTGAGCTTCCACGCCACCTTGGGCGGAAGCGCTGATTGCGGCGCCGTATCTGGTGGCGGCGGTGCTAGCTCCGGTTCTGGGTCCGGTGGTGCCGGCGCGGGCGGAAACGGAAAGGGCGGCTCTGCTTCCAAGGGTGGCGCTCATGCCGCAGCCGGGGACGCAGCGCATGCTGGTGATTCCTCGCAGGGATACGAGGACGGATCGAACAAGTTCAAGATCAAGTCCGCCACGTCTCCCAGCGGAAACATGGATAACCCGACCACCTATCTACTGCTGTTCATCGTCGGATTGATCATTGCCGGTGGCTCCACCAGCCGCCTTGTCATGAACAACTCTTAGAAGGATTGCCGTGAAACTCGTTCTTCGTTTCCTCGTACCGCTCTTGTGCATCTTCAGCCTTACCGCCTGCGGTGTGCAGGGTAGCTACACGGATCAGCTGCCGGATCCCGCCGATCTCTCGGACCCCAGGTCCTTTGAGGGCGTCAGCGACGTCAAGGACTTTGATGATATCGAGCCGGTTACTGATAAGGCGGAGCCGGCGCTTCCGGTGGAGCTTACTGATGCCGATGGTTACGACGTCACCGTCACCGATGCCTCCCGCATCCTCGCGTTGGATATCTATGGCACCTATACCAAGACGCTCAGCGGCTTGGGGCTTGCAGATAATATTGTCGGCCGCACGGTGTCTTCCACCGAGCCCAACTTGGCAGACCTCCCAGTGGTGACCGAAGGCGGTCACAATATCAACGTGGAAGCGGTGCTGGAGCTGAATCCCACCCTTCTTATCGTGGATCATTCCATTGGCCCGCGCGATGCTATCGACCAGATTCGAGCGGCGGGTGTCACCACCGTGGTCATGGAACCCGAGCGCACCATTGACTCCGTGGGCGAAGACATCACCACGCTTGGCGATGCCCTTGGCTTGCCCGACGACGCACGCGAACTAGCCGATCGATCCAACAAGGAAATCGAAGAAGCAAGGGAAGCCATCAAGGAATTGGTTCCCGATGATCCGATGCGCATGGCGTTCCTGTACGCACGCGGAAACGGCGGCGTCTTCTTCATCATGGGTGAAGGCACTGGTGCTAAGGACCTGATTGAAGGCATTGGCGGCGTGGATCTGGCTGCGGAAAATAATCTTTCTTATGCAGAACCCGCTAACGCGGAGGCACTGGCCCGCATCAATCCAGAGGTGATCATCATGATGACCAATGGCTTGGAATCCACCGGCGGAATTGATGGCTTGCTGGATCGACCCGGCGTTGCTCAGACCACCGCAGGCCAGAAGAAGCGCATCGTGACCATTCCGGACGGTCAATCGCTGGCATTCGGTCCCATGACCGGGCAGACCCTGGTGAAGCTAGCAAAGGCTGTGTATGACCCAGACAATGAGTAAGGAGACGGATACCTTCGCCCGCCGGCGGACTCAGCGCACCTGGGTATTCCTACTGCTGGGGATCCTCACCGTTCTCGCGGGACTCATCTCCGTCGTGCTGGGGCAATACTATGTACCGCTGTCTGATCTCTTTCCCATTCTGGCAGCCGGGCACGCGCAGGATTCCTTGACCGCAAGCGTGGTGTGGGACATCCGCCTGCCGCGCTTGGTCTTAGGGCTCGTGGTTGGCGCAGCCTTGGGCGTTGCCGGCACGCTGATGCAAGCGGTATTCGCCAATCCCCTGGCAGAACCTTCCATTATCGGCGTTACCTCCGGTGCGGGCGTCGGTGCTGCCGTAGTCATCGTCTTTAATATCGAGTACTTCGGTACCTTCACCGTTCCCGCCGCGGCCTTCCTGACCGCGCTGCTGGTTACCTTCATTATCTATCAGCTGGCGCGCTACAACGGACGCGTGGCCGTGGTACACCTGATTCTCACCGGCATCGCCATCAATGCGGTATGCAACGCGATCATCTCTTTCATGGTGTACCTGGCACCGACCGCAAACCGCGAAGCAATCATCTTCTGGCAGATGGGTTCCCTCAACGGTTCGCAGTGGAAACACGTCTGGGCGGTACTTCCCATCGTGGTGGTAGGCCTCGCGGTGGCCCTGCGCCTGGGCAAGCAGCTGGACGTCCTCGCGCTCGGCGAGCGCGCCGCCGCGCACACCGGCGTAAACGTGCCGCGGCTGCGCATCGTGGCAATCGTGGCATCGGCAGTGCTGACCGCCGCGGCTGTTTCCTTTGCCGGCCTCATCGGCTTTGTGGGGCTTATCGTTCCCCACCTGTTGCGCAGCATCGTCGGGCCAGAAAACCGCATCCTACTGCCCGCCTCCGCCCTGGGCGGTGCCGTCCTCATTGGTTTCGCCGACGTGGCAGCGCGCACGATGATTCCCTTTGCGGATCTTCCCATCGGTATTTTCACTGCCCTGGTGGGCGGCCCAACGTTCTTCATCTTGCTGCGCCGCATGATGCGCAAAGGAGTGCGCTGATGATAAACGTCAAAGACTTAACCGTTCGCGTGGGGGAGCACATCCTCGTGGATCAGGTGTCCTTTACTGCCCAGGCGGGCGAAGTAACCGGACTTATCGGTCCGAACGGTGCCGGTAAATCCACGGTACTTGCCGCCGTAGCCGGAGACATCGATTATTCCGGCGAGATCACCGTGGGTGGACTATCCCCCAAGGCACCACCACGGGAGCTCGCGCGCACGCGTGCGGTAATGCTCCAGGACGTCTCGGTGTCCTTCGAATTCCTCGTCCGCGATGTCGTTGCGATGGGGCGTCGCCCTTGGGAGGGAACTGCCTACGCGGACCTTGACGATGCTTTTATTAACGCCGCCCTCGATACCGCCGGCGTCGCACACCTCGCGGGCCGAGACATCAGCACTCTGTCCGGCGGTGAGCGCGCCCGTGCTGCCTTCGCACGGGTGCTTGCCCAAAATACCCCGGTTATCTTGCTCGATGAGCCAACGGCCGCGCTGGATATCCGGCATCAAGAACAACTGCTGGGCTCAGTGAAAGCCCTTGCCCGCGAGGCCGGTGTTGCCGTTCTCGTGGTGCTCCATGACCTCAACGCTGCAGCTGCATATTGCGATCATGTCGTGTGCCTGTCGTGCGGGGGACTAGCAGCCCAAGGGCGCGTAGACGAGGTATTTACCGGTCGCACTTTGTCTCAGGTATATGACTGGCCTATTTCCGTCGACGGGCTGCGGGTACATCCACAACGTGCCACGCCCGCAATCAACCCACTCTTCTCACATCATTTGGAGGACTTCCATGTTTAAAAGAATCTTGGTCACCGCCCTTGCGGCGACAGCGCTGACCGTGCCGCATGCTTCTGCGGAAGAAACCTGCACCATCGACTCCGGCTCCTTAAATTGGGGCATCAAACACTCGTGGCGCAGCTACATCAAAGGCCCTATTGCCCAAGGTGACTGGACTACTACTGGCTCGGTTCAGGAAAACGGCGAGCCTGACAGTAAAGACTTCACCTTTGGATTTGATGTCGATCCTGAAAAATCGACGGTCACGGTAGATGAGCAGGGCAACGTGACCGCTTCTGAAATCAGGACCAAGGACTCTTCGATTACCTTCACCGGCCACCATGATGCGCTGTACTCCAATGTTAAGAGTCCTTTTGTAAAAACAACTGGGGATGAGGTTCGTCTTGGTAGTGGCTACGAAGCCTATTACGTCGAAGGCAAGCATATGACGCAGTACACTAAGGACGATCAAACCGAAGCCAATAAGCGTACTGGAGAAGGAGCATTTGCTCACGGTAAGGGACAATGGAAGAAGGAAGGTAACACGCTCACCCTCTCCACCGCTGATACTTCCTACGAGCGGCAACCAGGCACGACAGACAAAAAGGCCGAAGGCGTAGATGTACTCTTCATGGGAATTTATGGGCCTAAATATAGCCCCAAGGTTGATGAAGCTCAGCTGACCCTCAACGTTTCTCCAGATTGTGGTCAGAAGAAGAGTCCAGAGTCGGAGGATCAGCATAACCCGGAGGCCCCAGAAGCTCCGCAGGGCGAGGCACCATCGAAGAGTGAGGAAACGACCCAGAACGAGCCGGCTCCGCAGCCACCGGCGACCTCGCAGAGCCAAGCACCTTCGCAGAAGCCAGAAACTCCAAAGCATACAGAGTCTTCAGAGACTAAGAAGCCGGAACCTAAGAAGCCAGAATCCGATAAACCGGCGAATGAAGCTCCCGAAAAAGGGAAAGATCAGGGGAGTGCAGATGAACATTCTGCCTTTGGCTCTAAGTTCGCCAAGATTTGGAACTACATCTTGGGTGTGGTGACTATCGGTAGCATGTTCGCCATCTTGGGGCAGGCCTTTATAAAGTCTGGAGCCCTAGATAGTGTCCGTGCTCTTCTCCATCGATAAAAGTAACGGCCAATCGCTAAAAGTCTAAAAGCCTAAGCGATGCGCGCGGCGTCGGCAGTAAGTCCGGTGTCGCGCTTCTTTTTGTGGTAGTGCGCCACTCGTGACGCAGACGGTGGGTGGGAGGTAGTCCTTTCGGTTGATTTTTCTTCCCAGTCTTGTAATTAAGGGTTGCCTAACCTTAAATTGAATCTAGAACTTAGGTAAGCGTTACTTTGGAGGAAGTCAGTGACTGTTACTCTCAATAAGCCATTGTCTGCAGCGCTGCGCGAGGCAACTGCGCACGCTCACGAAAATGCAGAAGGCTCTGCGTTTATGCAGCGCCTCATGTCGGGACAGTTGAGCAGGGCGGCTGCAGCCGACCTGACCGGCCAGTTGTGGTTTGTCTATGAGTCGTTGGAGCGTGCCGTCCGCAGCGTGGCGCACACTCCGATCGGCAGCGCGGTGGCCGATCCACGTCTCGAACGGCGCTACGCACTGGAGGCGGACTTGGCGGCTCTGGTTGGTGGTGATTGGCGTGAAATGATCCGAATCTTGCCAGCTACTGCCGCCTATGTTGCGCGTTTGGAGGAGGTGTCCGGAAGCGCGGTAGAGGTCGTGGCCCATCACTATGTCCGTTACCTCGGGGATGTCTCCGGGGGGCAGGTCATTGCTGCGCGCTTAGGTGCACTCTATGACATTGAATCGGATGCGCTGAACTTCTATGACTTCACTGCCATTGGCAAGATTCCTCCGTATCGCAAGGGGTATCGCCAGCGTCTAGATAACCTTTCGCTGACTGCAGGGGAACGAGAGGTCTTGTTGTCTGAGGCACAGCGCGCGTTCGCTTTCAATTCGGGAGTTTTCGCAGAACTAGATGAGCGTCACTGATTTACTTTTTCTAATCAACTAACTAAAGTAAGCCTTGCCTAATATTTATAGGCAAGGCTTCACCAATGCTCTCAAGAGGAGAATCTCATGAAAACAACATCTGTTATTGCGGCCGGTGCGGTTGCACTCGGCACCTTTACGGTCCCTATGGCCACCGCGGCTGAGGCTCCGGCTGATGGTTCCACCGAGATCGCCGCTGTGGAATCCGGCCAACTGAATTGGCCGATCAAAGAATCTTTCATTCATCACTTGGGTACCCCGTTTGCTAAAGGTGTCATTACCCCGGCTGAAGGCGCAGAAAAGGTGGGCAAGGATTTCACCTTCCCCGTCGATGTAGCCGAGACCACCCTAGACGCCGATGGCAACGGAACAATTGGTACCAAGGGGTCTGTGCACCTTCAGGGCTATCCAGGGCTGGGGCCTAACGGTTCCTACGGTATGGACTTGATGTTTTCGGATATTAAGGTGGAAGTAAAAGGTCAAGATGCCACCATTACCGCGGACTATAAGCTTACCGGTGCTTCCGGCCCATTTAAGGACCAGCCTGTCGACCAATCCGGGGATGATGCTGCTATCTCTACCTTCAAGCTCTCCGAGCCTTTGGTGCCAGAGACCGGCAAGAGCTACGCCACAACCGATGCCCCGACCTCATTTACCCAGACTGGCTCTGACATCTTCTTGGGCAAGTACCCGGTGGGGCAGCCAGTAGATGATGCCGACACGGATCTCACCGTGGCCTTCGAGGGGGCTTCCGCGAGCGATAAGCCGTCTGGCCAGGTGCCCTCAGAAAACAAGCCCTCCGCAGAAAAACCTGCGACCGATGGTTCTTCCCTAGGAAGCTCTTCCTTCGGCAAGCTGGATGGGGCTATTGCGGCCATTCTCGAACGAGTGAAGAAATTCGGCTCCTTCTTTTCTAACCTCGTTCTTCCCGGCTTGAACCTGGCAAAGTACGTTTAAACAGCGAGCGCTCTCTCGCGGTTGCATCGTCTAAGCCGCTCCGCCGTGGTCGCCCAGTCTAGTCTTTGACTGCACCGGGTGGCCACGGTTCTTTTTGGGGCGGCCGCCTTGGCATCGTCTGTGAATACGGGCTGTATGGCGGCTAAGTAATAGGGAATAAGGGGCACGGCAACTACACTAGGGCGAAGTTAAATCCGTCCGACTACGCGAATGCGAAGGTACATTTCCCGTGGCTAAACTCCTCTACCGGCTCGGGCGCTGGTCATTCCTTAATAAATGGAAGGTCATCGTCACCTGGGTGGTCCTGCTGGCTGCCGCCGGCGGCGCTACCGCCTTGTTGATGAAACCGATGACGAGCGAGTTCGCTATCAAAGGCACCCCGTCCATCGACGCCACCTACAAGACGATGGACCTCTTCCCGGAAGGCGGCAATCCCGCCAACTCGCCGTCGGTGAACCTGGTCTTCAAGGCCCCGGAGGGCCAAAAGCTTTCGGATCCCGCCAATGACAAGACCATCAACGCGGTCATTTCCCACCTCGAGGACAACCTGGAGATGGGCGATACCATGCGCTTTGGCAACCCCCTTGAGGTCTCGCCGCGGCTGCAGGACGAGGTCATCCACCAGTTCACGGAGATGGGGCTGCCGGAATCATCCGCGCGTGCCGATGCCGATAACCTCGCCATGGTCAACGAAGACGAGACCATTGCCTATACCACCTTCAACTTCGATGCCGAATCGCCCTATAGCGTGGAACAGGCCGATAAGGACATCGTGACGGAAGCGATGGATATTGGCAGGCAGCAGGGGCTTACCGTTGAGGCCGGCGGTGCCGGGTTTGGCGATGAGATTCGGGTCAATTCCACCTCCGAGGTCATCGGCCTGGGCGTGGCCTTCCTCGTGCTCATCTTTACCTTCGGTTCCCTGGTCGCCTCCGGAATGCCGTTGATTTCGGCCGTCATCGGGGTTGGCCTGGGCGCATGCGGCATGATGATTACCACGCACTGGATCGAGCTCAATAACATGACGCCGGTGCTGGCCATCATGATTGGCTTGGCGGTGGGCATCGACTATGCGCTGTTTATCCTGTCCCGCTACCGCGCCGAGCGGGCCCGCATGTCCGCCCCAGAGGCCGCCGGTATGGCGGCAGGAACGGCGGGCTCTTCCGTGGTCTTCGCCGGCACCACCGTCTTTACCGCGCTTTTTGCCCTGCTCATTGCGCGCATCGAATTCCTCACCGCCATGGGGCTTTCCGCCGCGGCCACCGTGGCCATCGCCGTCCTGGTCTCCCTCACGCTCATCCCCGCGATGCTCGGACTTTTGGGGGACAAGGCATTTGCCGGCCGCATCCCCGGCGTGGCCGGCAATTCTTCCCGCAAGGGCAAGGCGCGCCGCGGCCCGACCATGGGCAATCGCTGGGTACGGCTGGTACAAAAGGTGCCCGGCTTGGCGATGGCCCTCGTCGTCCTCTCCCTCGGCGCCATGACCGCCCCCGTGCTCCACATGGATTTGGCGCTGCCTGCCGATACCACCTCGAATCCCGATACCACCCAGCGCAAGGCCGCCGACCTGCTGGCCGAGGGCTTCGGCCCCGGTATCAACGGGCCGTTCCTCGCGGTTGTCGATGCCCACACCATCAACGCCGATTCCGCCGCGCTCGCCCCATTGGTGGCGGCCCAGGGCGGAAACGACGACGCCGAAGCAGGCGCCGGCGATGAGCCCGCCGAAGGCCCTGCCGAGCACCCGGCCGACCAAGCGCCTGAGCCCGCGCCCAACGAAGCGCCCGACCAGCCAGGCGAACAACCGGCAGAACAGCCCGGTGAGCACCCCGCGGACCACCCCGGCGAACAACCCGCGGAGCCGGATATCGCCCCCGTAGCCGATGTCGAGGACAAAGAAAACGCCGCTGCGCCAAAGAGTGCCGAAGATAAGGCGGCGCTCGCGTCCTTCCTCTACACCGCGGATCAATTGAAGACGCTCGGCGGGGTAAAGCACGCGCAAATCGTTTCGCTCAGCGATGACCAGCGCGCGGCACAAATCATGGTGACCCCGGAGACCTCGCCGACGGAGGCAGCAACCATCGATGTCGCGCACGCCCTGCGCTCTGCCACGAAGCAAATCGAAGGCACCACCGGCACCGAAGTTGGCCTGACGGGCCTGACCGCCGTGCAGCTGGACATCACCGAGCGCCTGCGCGATGCGATGGCGCCGTACCTCAGCATCGTAGTGGGACTTGCGATCGTGCTGCTGCTCGTCGTCTTCCGCTCCCTCCTGGTGCCACTGGTGGCGGGCTTGGGCTTCCTGCTTTCGGTTGGCGGCGCGTTCGGCCTGACGGTGCTGGTATGGCAAGACGGCCTGTGGGGCCTCGTCCCGGGCCCTGGCCCGCTGCTATCGTTCATGCCGATCTTCCTCATCGGCGTGACCTTCGGCCTGGCCATGGATTACCAGGTCTTCCTAGTCACCCGCATGCGCGAGCACATCGCGCGGCATCCGAAGGGCACGTCGGGGCCCTACAATGCCGTCGACGAGGCCACCATCACCGGCTTTACCCAGGGCGCGCGCGTGGTGACGGCCGCGGCCATCATCATGATTTCGGTCTTCGTGGCCTTTATCAACCAGCCGCTGCCGTTCATCCAGATCTTCGGCTTTGCCTTGGCGGCGGGCGTGCTTTTCGATGCCTTCTTTGTCCGCATGACCCTCGTCCCCGCCTCCATGTTCCTCATGGGCCGCGCTACGTGGTGGATGCCCAAGTGGCTGGATAAGATTCTGCCCACCGTAGACATCGAAGGCACCGCGCTTGAGGAAGAATGGGAAGCGAAGGCCAGGGAAGAAGAGGAAGAAAAGGAATGAAGGACTTAAGTTTCGACATCGATAAGCGCCTGCCCGAAGGCCCCGGCAAGCATGGCCGCAGCGGCGTTATCCACACCCCGCACGGCGATATCGCCACCCCGGCGTTCATCCCGGTGGCAACCAAGGCCACGGTGAAGACGTTGACGCCGGAGCAGATTCGCGCCACCGGAACGCAGGCCATTTTGTCCAATGCCTATCACCTCTACCTGCAGCCGGGCCACGACATCGTGGACGAGGCCGGCGGCGTGGCGAAATTCGAGAACTGGCACGGGCCGACCTACACCGATTCCGGCGGATTCCAGGTGATGTCTTTGGGCGTGGGCTTTAAAAAGGTCATCGCCATGGACTTGGCGGATCTCACCGAAAAGGATATTCGCGCCGCGAAAAGGGAGCGCATGGCCAAGGTGGATGAGGAAGGCGTGGACTTTCGCTCGATTATCGATGGCTCCAAGCACCGCTTTACGCCCGAAAAGTCCATGCAGATTCAGCATGGGCTGGGCGCGGACATCATGTTCGCCTTCGACGAGCTGACTACGCTCATTGATTCGCGCACTTACCAGGAAGAATCCGTCGCCCGCACGCACCGGTGGGCGCAGCGGTGCCTGGAGGAACACGACCGGCTTACCCGCGAGCGCTACCACCGCCCGAAGCAATCGCTGTGGGGCGTGGTGCAGGGCGCGCAATACGAGGACCTGCGCCGCCAGGCCACCCGCGGCCTCTTGGACCTAGACCGAGCCGCGCGGGAGAAGGGCCAGCGCGGTTTCGGCGGTTTCGGCATCGGCGGCGCGCTGGAAAAGCAGAACCTCGGCACCATCGTGGGCTGGGTCTGCGATGAACTGCCGGACGATAAACCGCGCCACCTTCTCGGCATCTCCGAGCCCGATGACATCTTCACCGCGGTCGAAGCCGGCGCCGATACCTTCGACTGCGTCGCGCCGACTCGCTTGGCCCGCCGCGGCGGCGTCTACACGCTCGATGGCCGCCTCAACCTCACCAATGCGCGGTTCAAGCGGGACTTTAAGGGTGTAGACGAGGAGTTCGGCGGCTACGTGACGGAGAACTACTCGCGCGCCTACTTGCACCACCTGCTCAAGGCGAAGGAATTTTTGGCCGGCACGCTGTGCACCATCCACAACGTGGAATTCATGGTGCGGCTAGTAGATAATATCCGTGCCGCCATCAACGGCGGCTACTACGAGGACTACCGCGATGAATTCCTGGGCCGCTACTACGCGGCGTCGAAGGCGCGGTAATCCTCGCGCTTTTTCACCAGCTTGATAACAGTGGAGGTAATGGGCAAGAGGACGACCTCAATCAGCGTCTTCCACACAAAGCCCACCACCACGTAGTTGATGAACCCGCTGGTGGTGTCGATGCCGATGACGGGCGCGGCGATGGCGCAAAACAGCAAGGTATCGCCAAACTCGCCCACCACGGTGGAGGCGATCAGCCGGGAGAAAAGGCCCTTTTCGCCGCTGCGCTTCTTCATTGCGGTCAGCGTCCACGCGTTGAGCAGCTGGCCCACCAGGTAGCCGGCCAGGGAGGCCAAAACGATGCGCGGCACCAGGCCCAGCGTGGCGGCGAAGGCCTCCTGGCCCTCATAGAAATCCGCCGCGGGCAGCCAGATGGCGATGTAGAAACACACCACGGCGAGCAGGGCCATCGCAAAGCCGATGTAGATGGCGCGCCGGGTGGACTTGAAGCCGTAGCACTCGGACAAAACATCGCCGACGATATAGGCCAGCGGGAAGAGGAAGAAGGCGCCGTCGGTCACGAGCGGGCCGAGCTGGACGCCCTTGGTGGCGTTGATATTAGAAATCAAAAACGTCACGACGAAAATCGTGACGAGCCAGGGATAGAGAGTGGAATGAACAGGGATGAAGCGCACTTGAGAGGAGGGGGATTTTTCCATGCCCACTATTGTGCCAAACCGTATGCTGGGAATATGAATTCCGCGACCACCGGGGCGGGCCGCTATGCCCCGAGCCCTTCCGGCGATCTGCACTTTGGCAACCTGCGCACGGCGCTTCTGGCGTGGCTCTACGCGCGCTCGACGGGGCGCAGGTTTGTGGTGCGGGTGGAGGACATCGACAAGCAGCGCTCCTCCCGCGCGGCGGCCGAGCGCCAGCTCGCGGACCTTGCGGCCTTGGGGCTGGAGTGGGACGGCGAGGTCATCTACCAGCAGGATCGCGATGCCGCCTACGCCGCGGCGCTCCAGAAGCTGCCGGTCTACGAGTGCTACTGCTCGCGCAAGGATATCCGCGAGGCCTCCCGCGCCCCGCATGCCATCCCCGGCCAGTATCCGGGCACCTGCCGTGCGCTTTCCGATGCCCAACGTGCCACCAAACGCGCCCAGCTCGCCGCCGAGAATCGCCAACCGGCGCTGCGCCTGCGTGCCGATGTCTCCACCTTCACCATCCACGACGCGCTGCACGGCGACTACACCGGTGACGTCGATGACTTCATCCTGCGCCGCGGCGGGCAGGACGGCGGCTGGGCCTATAACCTGGCAGTGGTTGTGGATGATGCCTACCAGGGCATCGACCAGGTGGTCCGCGGCGACGATCTCTTATCCTCCGCCCCGCGCCAGGCCTACCTGGCCTCGCTATTGGGGATTGCACCGCCGACCTACGTGCACGTGCCGCTGGTTCTGAATGCTGCGGGCAAGCGCCTGGCCAAGCGCGATGGCGCGGTGACGATGCGGGATATGGGGGAGCAGAGGGGCATCGTCAAGCAGCTGGCGCAGTCTTTGGGCTATGAGGCGGAGACCGCCGCCGAGCTCCTCGCGCAATTCCGGCCGGAGGAATTGAGCCGCGAGCCGTATATTTGGCGTCCGTAATATTATCGAGCCCATGGAAGTTTTATTGGTTCTCATCGGGCTCATGCTGCTGACCGTCTTCGTCGTTGCGATCGGCGATAGGGTCGGGCTGCCCTGGCCCGCGCTGCTGACGATTATTACCGCCTGCGCCGTTTTCGTGCCGGGGCTGCCGCAATTCGACATCCCCACCGAGCTCATCCTTCCCATCTTCTTGCCGCCGCTGTTGTGGGCGCTGGCGCGGCGCACGTCCTGGGGCGTGATTCGCGGGCAGTGGGTGACCATCCTGAGCCTGTCCGTGCTGCTTGTCGTCGCCACCACCCTCGCCGTGGGCGCGACCGCCTACGCATTCCTGCCAGGAATTAGCATCGCCGCCGCCATCCTCATCGGCGCGGCCATCGCCCCGCCGGACCCCGTGGCTGTGGATGCGGTGGCCGAGCCCGCCGGCATCCCGCGCCGCATCATCACCACGCTGCAAACGGAGGGGCTGTTTAACGATGCCGCCTCCATCGTCGCCTTCCACCTTGCGCTCGCCGCCGTGACCCAGGGCGGGGATATTTCCTTTGGCAGCGGCGTGCTGAGCTTCCTTTATTCGTCCGTCGTCGCGCTTGCCATTGGCTGGCTCATCGGGCGGCTGACGGCGCTGTTTATTACACACGTCCACGATGTGGTCGCGCGCAATGCTTTGACCTGGGTGGTTCCTTTTGCCACCTTCCTCGTGGCCGAGGAGCTGGAGGCCTCTGGTGTTATCGCCGTGGTCATCGCCGCCGTCGAGCTCAACTCGCGCGCCGATATCCAGGCCGAGGACCGGCTTTCCGGCCAGTCTTTCTGGGAGACCATGGAGCTGCTGTTTACCGGTGTCGCCTTTGGCCTTATCGGGCTGACGGTTAATACCGCCATCGCGGAGGTCGGCTCGGATTTGTGGCACTCCGTCATGGTCGGCGTGATCCTTTCGCTGGTGGCCTTCGTGGTGCGTTTTGTGTGGATGTTCTTCTACTACCGCCTCAACGTCTCGCGCGGGCGCCCGCACGTTGCCCCGCTGCGGATGCAGGAGGTGCTGCTGATGACCTGGTCCGGCATGCGCGGCCTGGTGACCTTGGCGCTGGTTTTGTCCATTCCCACCGGCGTCTTCGCCTTCCACCACGAGCTGGCCGTTATCGCCCTGACCGTCCTGCTGGTCACCATGGTGCTGCCCGGCCTGCTGCTGCCGTGGTTGATGCGGCAGCTCGATCTCACCGAGGCCTCGCAGGCCGCCAACGATAAGATGCGCGCCGCGGTGGTTTCGCGGGCGCGCGCCGCCAGCATCGATGCGCTATCGCAATTCCGCCCCGAGGACGATGCCACCGGCGAGGCCGAAACGGTCGATCCGGAAATTTCCGCCAACGTCATCCAGTGGTTCGAGGACCGCCTGGGCGATGGCGAAAACCCCGCTGAGAATAACGACGAGCGCAAGCAGCGCGCCGAGGAGGCCCGCCGTGTCGCGCTGGAGGCCCGCCGCACCGCGCTCAACGCCGCCCAGAGCGAGCTCCTAGCCCTGCGCAAGGATCGGGCCTTCAATCCGGCCATCGTGGATGAGATACTGGAAGAGATCGACCGCATGGTCATCGGCACCAATCACCGGGAGATTTAGCTCATGGACCCACGACACTATGCCGAGCTCGAGGACGCGATGGACTACCTCTACGATTTCCTCGATGAGGACTTAGCGGACCGCGTGCGCGCCGAGCGCGAGTTCGTTCCGGCGGGCTTAGAAAGCTTGCTTGCCGATGACTCCCTCGACGACTACGTCTGGCTCTGGATCAAGGATTCCGGGCCGAATGGCTTCCGGCAGTACCTGCGCGATGGCGGTTATTCCGAGGCCGAGGTGCGCCAGACCTTTGCCTGGGCGCGCAGCGAGTGGGGCATGAATACCCCACCGCATATCGCGTGGCTTAAAGAGGACGGCTACGAGCCGCCGCGCATCGACTAGGCGAGGCGGTACGGCCCCGCCTTGCGCACCGCCGCATCGATGACTTCTGGGTTCACCGTGACGGACTCGGAGTGCTTGATGACGACATCCGCGGTGGCCTCCCCGGTCATCTCGAAGGTGGCTTGGCCCATTCCCGTATCGGCAAAGATGCCGTAGAGCTTTTGCAGGCACTTGCGTACGTCATTGTCGTTGCGGACGCCTTCGATGGCGATGCGGGTTTCGGTGACAGAAGATTTATCGGTCATAGAAACAGATTCTAATCCTTCGATGCTAGATGCGGCCGTTGAAGGCCTGGAGCGCGGAATCCTCGCGGGTGCCGCCGCGGCCATCGCCGTAGTCGGCGTAATCACCAATCCAGGCAATGCGCGATACCCACTTCACGGCCTTATACCCGTGGTTCGACTCCACGCGGGCGCGCACTGGGGCGCCCAAGTGCAGATCGATGTCCTGGTCATTGCGCGAAATCGCCAAAATGGACTGATCTTCCATGGCGGTCTCGATATCGAAGGCCGCGTAGAAAGGCTCGCGCGGGCGGTTATCGTACATCTTTTGCGCCAAGCCATAGGACTCGATGAGCACGTAGTTGGCGCCTTCGGGGCGGGGGCAGAGTAGCTCGAGGACATCGGCAAGCTTGGGCCCTCCCCACTTGGAGGTCGCCGACCACCCCTGCATGCAGGTATGCGTGGCGATGTAGGACGTCTGCGGCAGCTCCCGCAACTGCTCAAGGGTGACGGTCTTTTCGGTGCCGTTGACATCATCGGCCACGGTAATGGCGTAGTTCTCCCAGCCATTGCGCTTGTACTCGGTCCACTCCGGGGACTCCTTCTCCGTCGGCGGCAGGCCGTTGGTCCAGTGGAAGGAGGAAATGGGCATCGGCGAGTCCTTGGTCTCCTTGGGCTTGCGCGGGTGGAAGTGGTTCAGCGAAAGCTTGCGGCCGATTTCGGTGAACGAGACCAAGAAATTATGCGCCCGGGCGCGGTCCGCCAAGGTCCAGTAGGACAGGGCAATCCAGAAGATGATGACCGCCACGATGGTGATGACCACGGTGGTAAAGGCCTGCATGTAGCGCTCGGTGGAAACGTCGCCGAAGACGATGTGGACCATGTTGTGCTCGCGGTGCACGAAGAAGACCAGCACCACGTGGACCAGGATGAACGCGGACATCAAGACCATGCCGATAAAGTGCAGCGACCGCGCGCCCTGGTGGCCGCCCAGCATCTTCACGAACCACGGGAAACGCACGCGGATGGCCGGCGACATGCCCAGACCGGTCACCATCATGAAGGGCGCGACGATGAAGATGACGAAGGCGTAGGCAAGCTGCTGGAGGGCATCGTAGGGCGTGAAGTGCTCGATGCCGGGGGCGCTGAGGCTGATATAGACCTTGAAGGTATCCCACGCCTCCGGGATGATGTCCCAGGACGTGGGGATGAGGCGCTGCCACAGGCCAGTGGCAAAGAGCAGCACGACGTACACCAGGCCATTGAGGACCCACAGCATGACCGAAAGGCCGTGCCAGTGGCGGCCCAGGCCAATGTTTTCGCGGCCCGGTAGCGCCACGACCGGTGACCACGAAAGCTCGTCCATCAAAGAGGTATATACGCCCTCTTCCTTGGGCAGCTTGCGCTTGGTAAATCGCAGCCATTCGGTGCCAGGGGCGCAGTCATTGCGCCACCACAGGCGCGGCATGGAAGAAAGCATTTCCAGCCCGGAGCGCAAGAGCATGCCGATGAGTACAAAGTTGATGAGGTGCGTCGCGCGAAGCCACAAAGGAAAATCGGGGTTTTCGCCGAGAGCCAAGACATAGTCCATGGGGAGAGCGTCCTAGTGAGATAATTTATGGGGAAAGGAACTATCTCTATTTTGACGGGTTTTCACGGATTAAACAAGCAGGCTGTAGATATGTGAAAAACCCGACTCTTTCGAGCCGGGATTTCCAGTGGCGGAGGATGTGGGATTTGAACCCACGAGGGGCGTGAACCCCGCACGCGTTCCAGGCGTGTGACATAGGCCGCTAGTCGAATCCTCCGAGAAGAAACATTAGCAGCTGTGGCAATTAGAATGCCAATCGCCTGGTCAGTACCGATTTTTGGGCAATTATTGGGTTTCGGTAGGGCAGGACCCGGCGCTCACCGAACTGCTGCCGCTTGCCGATGCCCCCACAGCCTTCCGCCTCGCCCCAAGCGATGTCGGGCGGCGGTGTATTTGGCTTATGCGGGCCGTGGGCGTTAAGGTAAAGACAGGATTCCGCGTGGCGTCCATCCTCTGAACTCCCCCAGGGCAGGAATGCAGCAAGGGTCAGGAGGCTCTGACGGGTGCGCGGGGTCCCTTTTTTGTGCAGGGTGCGTTAGTATTGGTGGCTAAACGTCGCACCACACTATGGAAGGTAAGACATACTAATGTCGCTTCTCACTCTGGAATCGTCCGCCTTGGCAGAACTTGCCGCGAAAGTCCGCGAAGAATATGCGGGACTGAAGGCAAAGGGCCTCAAGCTGGATTTGACCCGTGGCAAGCCTTCGAAGGCGCAGCTCGATCTCTCCAATGCGCTGTTGTCGCTGCCGGGTGAGGGAAACTATACCGATTCTGAAGGCGCTGACCTGCGCAACTACGGCAACCTGAAGGGCGTGAAGAAGCTGCGTGAGCTGTGGGGCGAGTTAATCAATATTGACCCAGAGCTCTTGCTGGCAGGCGATAGCTCCTCGCTCAACATCATGTTCGACCTAATTTCTTGGTCCTATACCTTCGGCACCAATGATTCGCCGCGCCCGTGGAGCGAGGAAGAAACCGTCAAGTGGATCTGCCCGATCCCCGGCTATGACCGGCACTTTGCCATCACGGAGCTCTTTGGCTTCGAGCTGGTGACGGTGCCGATGGAAGACGACGGCCCGGATGTCGAGGCCATCGCTAAGCTCGCCCAGGACCCACAGGTCAAGGGCATGTGGCTCATCCCCATGTTCTCCAACCCCACCGGCGTACTTATCTCGGAGGACAAGACCCGCCGCCTGGCGGAAATGGACACCGCGGCGCCTGATTTCCGCATCGTGTGGGATAACGCCTATGCAGTACACACGCTGACAGAGGAGTTTCCGGAAGTCTTGCCGGTGCTGGACATCGCCAAGCAGGGCGGGCACCCCAACCGCTTCTGGGCCATGTCCTCGAGCTCCAAGGTCACCTTTGCGGGCTCCGGCGTGAGCTTTTTCGGATCCTCGGCAGACAACCTCGACTGGTACCTGGAGCACGCGGGCATCCGCGGCATCGGGCCGAATAAGATTAACCAGTTCGCCCACGCCGAGTTCTTTGGCTCCGCAGAAGGCGTGCGCGAGCTGATGCGCCGCCACGCCGAGCTGTTGGCGCCGAAGTTTGCCGCCGCGCGCCGCATTCTGGATGAGCGCCTAGGTGAGTACGGCGTCGCGGAATGGACCGACCCGGAGGGCGGCTACTTCATCTCCATGGACGTCGTCGACGGCACCGCCACCCGCGTGTGGGAGCTGGCCAAGGATGCCGGCATCGTGCTCACCAAGGCGGGCGCCGCCTACCCGCACGGCCGCGACGAGAATGACCGCAATATTCGCCTTGCGGTGTCGCTGCCGCCGCAGGAGGAAATCGAGGAAGCCATCGACGGCGTTGCCACCTGCGTGCTCCTGGCGGCCATCGAAAAGGCGGAGGGCTAAAATCAACGCCGACGAATCCGCCGTGTGGCTCAGCGAGGTCATCCCGGCTCCCCTGGAGTTCCGGTACGTCGACGGGCGCAGGCTGGGTTTAGCCACGCTTGCCGATGCCCAATCCCTCGCCCTCACCACCACCTTCAACGACGTCGATACCGGCCTGCGCAGCGATGCCGAAGGCCTGGATGTGCGCTGCGAACTCGTCACTGTAGCGCGCGTGGGCCAGCCCGAAGTCGCCGCTGCAGTGGGGGCTGCCGCCGCGAAGCTGGAGAAGGCGGGCGGCCTCTTGCCCGCGCAACCCGGCGTCTTGCTACCATCTCTTCTTGATCTCCCCGGCGAGCCGTCCGTGCACCACGGGCTGCTCATCGCCCCGTACCTCTGGGGCGGGCAGACGCCGCAATACCGCGAGGATGACCGCCTGACGCTCGTGCTGCAGCTGGTCATGCTGACGGATGCGGAATATGCGTTTGGGGTGGAAGAGGGCGTCGGCAAGCTGCAGGAAGCCGTGGCCGAGCAGGGCATTGACCTGCTGGACTGGTCGCGCGAGGGTTAGCCGGTAAACTGGCTAACCGTGGCTTTATACCGGAAATACCGTCCAGCAACGTTTGCCGAGGTCGTGGGGCAAGAGCAGGTCACCACGCCGCTATCTGCCGCCCTCGACGCGGGGCGCATCAACCACGCCTACCTCTTTTCCGGCCCGCGCGGCTGCGGTAAGACGTCTTCGGCGCGGATTATGGCCCGCTCGCTCAACTGCGAGCACGGGCCCACCTCGACGCCGTGCGGCAAGTGCGATTCGTGCGTGTCGCTCGCGCCCGGCGGCCCGGGCAACTTGGACGTGACGGAGCTCGATGCCGCCTCGCACAATGGCGTGGAGGACATGCGTGAGCTGCGCGACCGCGCCTACTATGCGCCGGCGGAATCGCGCTATCGCATCTTCATCATCGACGAGGCGCACATGATTTCCCCCTCCGGTGCCAATGCGTTGCTCAAGGTGGTTGAAGAGCCGCCGGAGCACGTGATTTTCATCTTTGCGACGACGGAGCCGGAAAAGATCATCGGCACCATTCGCTCCCGGACGCACCACTATCCCTTCCGCCTGCTTACCCCGCCTTCGATGAAGGGGCTGCTGCAAAAGACCGTGGCTTCTGAGGGCGTGCAGGTTGAAGACGCCGTCTATCCCATGGTCATTGAGGCCGGCGGTGGCTCCCCGCGCGATACCTTGTCGCTACTGGACCAGCTTTTGGCCGGTGCGGGCCCCGATGGCTTGACCTATGACCTCGCGCGCCCGCTGCTGGGCGTTACGGACGTCACGCTTCTCGATGACACCATCGCCACCCTTGCCGAAAACGACAAGGCCGGCCTCTTCGCGCAGATCGACAACGTCATCGAGGCCGGCCACGACCCACGCCGCTTTGCGGTGGATCTGCTCGACCGCTTGCGCGACCTGATGATCCTGCAGGCAGTGCCGGGCGCCATCGATGCCGGCCTGGTTTCCGCGCCTACCGACCGCGCCGAGGTGCTCACCGCCCAAGCGCAGCGTTTTTCCGGCCCGCAGTTGACTTATCTTGCCTCCACCGTCAATGACCGCATCAGCGATCTGACCGGGGCTACCTCGCCGCGTCTGCTGCTCGAAATCATGTGCGCACACCTGCTCATCGGTACCTCGTCCGGCGCGGCGCCGGGTGCAGCTCTGGGCGCCGCGAGCCAGCCAGGCCAATTGCCTCAGGCCGCCCAACCCAGCGGCGCCCCGCAATCCGCACAGGCAAGCCAGCCCAACCAGGCCGGCCAAGGGGCACAATCGGCGCAGGCAGCGCAGTCAGGGCAGCCAGGACAATCGGGCCAGGCGGCACCCTCTGCGGGAAACGGCCCCGCCTTTTCGGGGGCCCAAGACCCGCAGTCGGCAGCGGCCGCCATCATCGCGCGGCGCCGCGCAAAGTCCCAGGCCCAGCAAAACCAGCCTGCTCCGGGCTCCACCGCACCGGCGGAGCCACAGCAACGACAAAACCAGGCCGCCACGGGCCCTACTGGCTCAGAGGTGCCTGCACAACAATCAAATCAAGCGGCCGCTGGCACCGAGGCACAGTCGGGGCAAGCAACATCACCGTCACCATCGTCTCAACCGGAGGCAACGGCGCAGCAATCGCGTGGCGAGCATGAGGGTCCTGCGCAGTCGGCGCAGGCCACCCCGGCTGAGCAGTCTGCGCAGCCAGCACCGGCGGCGCAACATGAACAGCCAGCGCAAACGGAGTCGACAGGGGCTGAGAATCAGGGACGATCTGAGTTGTCTCAAGAACAACCGAGCGCGGAGCATGCGCAATCGGCGCAGGCTGATTGGGCTGGGCGGCCTGAGCAGCAGTCCACGGATTCGCAGTCTAGCGATGTGCCTGAAAAGGACGCTTCGCCTGCTGGAGCAGGCGACGACGTAAAAACTGACGATGGCGCGGATCCATGGGGCCAGGAGCGCCAGGTTCCGCAGAATGCCCCAGCCCGCGGCAACGGCCAAGGGGAACCATTGGAGAAACCGGTGCCAGCGGCGACAGCACAGTCGGAGGGGCAGAGCCAGACCCAGGCAGCGCAGGCGACAGTGCAGTCGGAGGGGCAGGGCCAGGGGGCATCGGCAAGCGGCGATGACGGTGACTTCGTGGAGGCAGTGAAGCGGAAATGGGTGGAGCTGAGGGGGAGCGTCGGCAAGCGGAATAAGGTTGCTGAAATCATGCTTGCCGAAGCCCGCGTGCTCGGATTCCGCGATAATACGCTGACGCTGGGGCATACCACCGGTGCGCTGGCAGAACGCATCAATGCGCCGGCGAATAATTCCGTCATCGTGGACGTGCTGCGGGAGGAATTCCAGCGTGATATTGAGGTCAATTGCGTGGTGGGCACGGACCCGAAGACCGCTGGATTCGATGCGCCACGGGCGCCGCAAACCAAACCTGAATGGAACCCCAACGCGCCCGAACGCGAGCCCAGCGACGATAAGGAGGCGGAGAGTAAGCCTGGTTGGCGCTCGCGCATCGCCAAGGCAAGCGAGGTGGCGAAGCAGCGCGATGAGGAATTCGCGCGCACGCCGCAATTTAGCAACGGGGTGCCGCTGCCGCCCGAGCCGGAGGGCCCCGCGGACGAGCCGCCGCCGGAAGAACCGCCGGCCTATACCCGCGATGACGAAGAACGCGACATGGTCGAAGCCGCGCAGTCCGCAGGCGAAATGGACCACCGCAGCGCCACCGAGGTGGCGATGGAGATCGTGGAAAAGGAACTAGGCGCACGCCGTGTTTAGGACTGTGGCACGGTAGACTCGGGCGGTAGCAAAACTATTGAGAAAGGACGAAAGCTATGGCTGAACAAGATTCCACCCCACAACCTAATGACATGAATGACCTCATCGCGCAGGCCGCGCAGGTGCAGGCCGAGCTGCAGAAGGCGCAGGAAGAAATCCTGGCCACCAACGTTGAGGGCAGCGCGGGCAATGGTCTGGTTAAGGTGACCATGACCGGTGGCGCCGAGCTGGTAGACCTGCAGATTGATAAGTCCGTGGTTGACCCGGAGGACATCGATACGCTGCAGGACCTGGTGATGGGCGCGTTTAAGGATGCCCACGCCGCTGCGGGCAAGCTGGCACAGGAAAAGATTGGCCCCCTCTCGCAGGGCATGGGCGGCCAGGGTGGACCGTCGATGGATGACATGTTCGGCGGCTTCTAACCGCGCGATATTCTTAAAAGGCCGTTGCCCCGATAGCGGGGCCGCGGCCTTGACGTAATTTTGGGAGTTGTGGTGTTTGAAGGACCTCTGCAAGACCTCATTGATGAGTTTTCGCGCCTGCCGGGCATCGGCCCGAAGTCGGCGCAGCGTATCGCGTTTCATGTGTTGCACATGGAACCGGAGGATATCGAGCGCCTGCAAAATGCCTTAGGCGGGGTGCGCGATGGCGTTACTTTCTGCCGCATTTGTTGCAATATTTCGCGCGAGGATGTGTGCCGGATTTGCATCAATTCGCAGCGCGACGCCTCCACCATTTGCGTCGTGGAGGAGCCGAAGGACATCCAGGTCATCGAGCGCACGGGCGAGTACGAGGGCCGCTACCACGTGCTTGGCGGTGCGCTGGACCCGCTGGCCAATGTTGGGCCGAAGGATTTGAATATTTCCACGCTCCTCCAGCGGCTGGGCGGGGTGTTGCCGGATAGGGAGCTGGCGGATTCCACGCCAGAGGCTCCGCTTTACGACGACACTCCCACCATCCGCGAAGTCATCCTCGCCACCGATCCAAACACGGAGGGCGAGGCCACCGCGGCTTACCTGGTGCGGCTATTGCGGGACTTCCCCGATTTAAAGATCACCAGATTGGCCTCCGGCATGCCGCTCGGAGGTGATTTGGAGTTCGTGGACGAGCTCACCTTGTCCCGTGCGCTCTCGGGGCGCTTGACCATCTAGGCGTCCGCAGCACCGACCGCGGTGCCGCTCGGGATTTACTCGAGCTGAGCGGTTTTGCGGTTTAGGGCACGGCGGCGGTCGGCCCTCGTGGGGCGCGGCCAGTAAAGACTGGGGGAGGCGCATTCGGCTCAGGCGGCGAAGCCGAATGTGACGGTGCAGCGGAACCCGGCGGGTGGGCTGGGCGGTCCGCGTGGCGCGGATGCGGCGGCAGCCAGGCGATGCGCCCGTTGACGCGCGCCATCCGCCCGCGCCCCGGAAGGCCGTTGATCGAATTGTGGTACGGGCACAAAAGGCACATATTCGCCGGGTGGGTGTGGCCGCCGCGGGCGTATTCGAAGATGTGGTGGGCTTGGCATTCGGCGGCGGGGCGCCTGCAAGCAGGCCAGGCGCAGCGCGCGCCTTCGGCCTCGAGCATGCGGCGCTGCTTGGCGGAGGCGTGGCGGGCGCGGTAGAGATTGACGGGGCCTTCCTCGGGTTGGATGAGGGTGAAAAGCCCGGCGCCGGCGAGCGTGCGGCGGATAAGGTCGGCGCCGGTGATGGTGGCGCCGTTGGTCATGGCGAGGCGGACTTCGGAGCCCTCGCCGCGCAGGATCTTCAGTAATCCGGCAGCTCGATGATGACATTGGTGGTCACGCTGGCCGGCGCGACGGCGCGGGAACCGGTGAGCCAGGCGAGGGGATCGCCCTTCGCGGTGGCCCAGATATCGGCCATTTCGGCGGCGGGACCGGTAAAGCTCAGCGTGGTTTTCTCGCCGTGCAGGATGCGGCGCCCGCCGTCTTCGCGCTCGGGCGGCGGGGCGATGTCGCGTAGCAGGCGGGTGGCGGCGCGGGACACTTCGGCGGTGGTCCCGGCGGTGGCGCACAGCGTTTCGCGGAAGCGCCAGCGCTCGGTGGGATTCTTCACCCGCCGGGAGCGGCGCGCGATGAGCGCGAGCGTGCCCAGGCTGTGCTGGTTGCGGCGCGCGGCGGCCAGCGCGCGGCGTTGGTAGCGCGAGTGGCTGGTGGGCGCGAGGAAAGCCTCGGCGGTGCGACGCAGCTCGCGCGCTTGGTCCGCAGGCAGGGGCAGGTCAGCGGCGGCGTAGGCCTCTTCAATCAGGTCTACGCCGCGCTTGGCGATGTCCCCCAGCTGCTCCAATAACGTCATGCCCCGCAGCCTAGGGTTGGGGACTGGGAGCTACAAGGCGGCCGCGCCCGGCCTGTGGATAACTTGGCTCTTTTTGGTTGTGAAGGCCGTGAATTGGGGAAGTTATCCACAGGTTTAGCGCTGGGAGCGCGGCGGTTCGGTGGCGTTGAAGCGTTCGGTGCGCAGGCGATCGACCGCGGGGATGTCCAGCGGATCGAGATCCGCGAGCGAGACGCCCATGGCTTGGGCGAGGAGCAGATCCGCGAGCTGCGGGTTGCGGGCCAGGGCGGGGCCGTGCATATAGGTGGCGATGACGCTGCCCTGCACGGCGCCTTCATAGGTGCGTTGGGTGGAACCATCGGCGAGATCCGCGGTGGCGGCTTGGTCGGCGTTGCCATTGCCGCGGGTGAGGGTTCCCAGCGGTTGGGCAGACGGGCCGAGGATGGTCGCGCCTAGGTGGTTTTCGAAGCCGGTAAGCGGCTCGGTGAGATCGGCGGTCACGCCGCCGCCGGTAGGGGTGGAAGATACCTCGCCGATGGCGCGGTCTTGCATGCCGGCGGTGGTGGCATCGATAAGCCCGACGCCATCGATAACCCGGCCAGAGGCGCGGAAGGACTCGCCCAGGACCTGCAAGCCGGCGCAAATGGCCAAGATGGGGCGGCCGGACGTGGCGGCGCGGGTCAGGCCGCCATCGGCAATGAGGTGTTCTGCGGCAAGAATCTGTGCGGTGTCTTCGCCGCCGCCGATGGTATAAATATCCAGCGTCTCGGGCACGGGTTCGCCAAGCCGGATGGGGTGAATCTCGGCGTCGAGGCCGCGCATGCGGGCGCGTTGGCGCAGCACGAGGGCGTTGCCGTCATCGCCGTAGGTGCCGAGGACATCGGGAAGCACTAGGCCGATATTAAGCATTATTAGCCTCCTTGGACAGGGCCTTTTTCAGATCGCGGAAGGCGGTGTAATTGGCAAGGACCTCGATGCGGCCCTCGGGGCAGGCGGCGAGCGCATCCATGGGGTCCGGGATGAGCTCGTGGGTGATATCCGCGTAGACGAGGCGGACGGCAAGGTCGGTGCCGCGCTCGCCGGCGGCCTTGACGCTGAGACCGTTAAAGCCCTCGAATTTTACGTCCCAGAGCCAGGACATGTCGATGCCATCGGCAACCTGCCCGTTCGTGGCGATGACCAGCCCATCGGCGCTGCGGTCCACCATGGACAGGGCCTCTTGCCAGCCGGCGGGGTTCTTGGCCAGCAGCAGGCGAATCTCGCGGCCCTTCCAGTGGATGGTGGAATACCGGCCGGCGACGTCATCGATGCTTTCTGCCGCGGCAATTGCGCGGTCCAAGTCCACGCCGAAGCCCTCGACGGCCGCGGCGATGGCCTGCGCCGCGTTACCTCGATTGGCGCGGCCCGGCAGCGCCAGGTTGAGCGGGCGCTTTGCGGTGGGGGTGATGACGCCATGCTTATCGATGCCCCACGTCGGCTGCGGGCGGCGGAACTCGCGGCCATCGGCAAGCGGCTTTACTGTGTACCAGTCATCCTCGGTGCGCACGACGTGGCCGCCGGTGCGCGGGCAGGTGACGGAATCGCCGAGCCAGCCGGCACCGGCAGAAACCCAAATGACGTTCTTGGCGTCATAGGCCACTGAGGTCATGAGCACGTCATCGCAATTGGCGATGACCAGCATGTCCGGGTGGGCCTCCACGGCGCCGCGGAGGGCGCGCTCGATCTTGTTGATCTCGCCGACGCGGTCGAGCTGATCGCGGGTGAGGTTGAGCAGGACGAGCGCCTGCGGGTTGAGGTTATCGGCGACGTGCGGCACGTGCAGCTCGTCGACCTCGAGGACGAGGTGCGAGGCGTCCTTGCCGGCCATGAGCGCGGAGATGATGCCGGCGTCCATGTTATCGCCGCCGTCGTTGGTAGCGACGTGGTGTTCGGCGCGGACCGCGGCGGCGAGCATGCGGGTGGTGGTGGACTTGCCGTTGGTGCCGGTGACCAGCACGGCCGGGCGCCCGCCGCCCAAGTCGCTCATGATGGAGGGGTCAATGGCATTGGCGATAAGGCCGCCGATCATTCCGCCGGCGCCCCGGCCGGTGGCGCGGGAAGCGGTGGTGGCCAGCTTCGCGGCGGATGTCGCGGCGGTGGTGCGCAACTTCTTCAAGGCACCCGGGACTGAAAAACTCATGCCCCCTAGGGTAGTCGGGGAAGCGGCCTAGGCGTTGTTCTTGGGCGCCGAGCCGCCAGAATTTCGCCGCCCCCGGCCGCGCCCGCCGCGCCTGCGCCGCCGCTTCTGGCTCTTGCTCTGGTTATTTCCACCGCTTTTTTGCGGGGGCTGGCGCCGTGCAGTGGTGGGTTCTTCGATGCGGGTGAGGGCATCGAGAAACGCGGCATCAGACATCAGCGGGATGCCCTTGCGTTGGGCGTGCATGGCTTTGCCCACGAGATCCGTGGTGACATTGCACACGACAAGCGATGCCTCGCGGGTGAGCTTTTCCGAATAGTTCAGCTCTTCGCGCATGAGGGCGGAGATAATCGTGTCCGGGTCCTCCAGGATTTCGGGGGCCACGACGATTTCCATGCCGCGGCGCAGCTCCTTGCCGGGCTCGTACTTGCCGGGGTTGTGGTGCTGCACGGGGGCTTCGGCGGCATCGACGCGCACGTGCGAGCGCTGCAGGCCAAAGCGGTCGGCGCGGACATCGTCCGGGGCATAGCTGCGCACCGGGCCGCGCTGCTGGTGCTGGTAGAGCTGGATGAGCAGCTCCGTCTCCTCCCGCGAGGTTTCCTGCTCCGGGCGCCGGGCGCGTTCCACCGTTGCCTTCGGATCGGCATCCAGGCCATTCTGCTTAGCGACGCCCCTCAGCCGCACATCATTCGACCGCACGCCTTGCGCATACGAGGTGGCCAAGGTATCGATGATGCGCACGGGGGCGGGCATGTGGCCCACCTTTTGGCGGCGTCGCTTGCCCTTGTTGCGACCGCGGTTGCGCGCGCGATTTTGGCGGGCGGCGGTCATCATGGCGCGGCGGGCCTCGGCGACGATAAAGCCCCAGGTATAGGGGATATCGTGGACGACGAGGGTGCGGCCATCGATAAGCTTATCCAGCGATTTGAGGATCCTGCTAAAAGCAGGGGCCTGCTCGATATCCGCGACGGTCAGCCCGTGGAGGTGGTGCGGGCCGGCGTCGATATCCGGCTTGAGCACGGCGTGGAAGCGCTGGCCAATATCGCCGGCATTATCGAAGGCCACCGCATCGATGGTGACTATGCGCCCGGTCGAGGGGTGGATGCCCGTGGTCTGCAGCGTGAGGGCCACGTAGGGGTGCTTGGTGACGGTCTCGGCTTTTTCCGGCTGCTTTTGCGCGGCGTTGTCCGCGCTGGATGCGGAGGTTGATCCGGTTGATTCGGTCGGGGCAGACGAAGCGGTTGGGCCGGCTGGAGTTTTCGGCGTTGCAGGACCGCCGGAGGGACGGACGGCGCGACGCGGCCGAGGCCGGCGCGGGCCTGGTTTGGCCATACCTGTGCTGTTGGGGACGCTGGTGCTGGATTCGCTTTGGGAGTTGGGGCCCGGCTTGCGCTGCTGTGCCGCAGCTTTGGTCTCCGGCTGGGCAGGGTTGGTGGAGTCGGCTGCGGAGTGAGGGGACGCCTGGGCGTGGGTCCTAGCCGCATGCTGGGACGCCATGGTCGCCGGCGAAGGAGCCTGCGGCGACCGTGGGGAGGGGCCAGGTGTGTTATTCATCAACCTAAGTCTAGTATCCCGGAATTCCTGTGGCGGGACAGGGCGCGCCGGGCCTTTTCATTGCCTAATCCGGTTTAGTGGACACTAAACCGCGACGATGAATACGGTCACCAGCGCCACGACGGCGACTAGGGCTATGGCCGTGACCCACCACCCGGTGTGGCGCGTGGGCTCCGGGGTGGCGGTGACGGCGCGGAAACTGCTGGTTTCGAAAGTCTCGGTCGCCGCCTGCGTGGTGGGGGTGGCAACTGCCACGGAGTCCTCGTTGGAGGCGGGAAGCGGGTCGCCGGCGTAGATGCTCAGCACACGATCGTTGCCGCGCGGGGCGTGGTAGGCGTGGGCGAGGATGGGGGCATCGGCAAGCGGGGGCAGCGAGGGGCCCGGGGATAGAGTGGTGAGGAATTTAGGGCCGAAGAAGACGTCGACGGCGTTGGCGGAGGGCACGAGGTTGACCAGCACGTGCATCCGGGCCTGGGCGGGGATATCGAGATCCGCGGGGAGATCGGTGATATCGATGGGCGGGGCGTAGCCCAGCATCGTATAGGGCCCGCCGGGCGGATTATTCGCTGGCAGGCAGAGCCCGGGGCGGGGAAGCAGGAGGGTGACGTGGCCATCGGCATGCGGCTGGGCCGTGGCGGCCGGGGTGAGACCGGCGCGAAAAAGCAGGTCGATCTCGGGGTATTCCGCGCGGTCCGCGGCGCTAATGGTGCCTATCTGTTCTTGGGTTTCCACGCTTAAACCGCCCTCCTGGCCGGGAGCCAGGGTGACGGTAAATTCCTCCGTGCCCTTCACCGATGCACCGTGAATGAGCAAGGCCTGCACCGCGCCGAGGCCGCGGTGGGGGATGAGGTAGGTAGAAGAAGGCATAGTCGATCTTCTACCATGCCCGGCCGCGCCCGCGTTAGGCCAATGCGCGGTTTACTGCGGAGGTAATCGCGTTGATGGAGGCGCGGGTCGTGGAAGCGGCGATGCCCGCGCCCCAGACCTTGTTCTGGTTGACGTCGGCGGCAATGTAGCAGGCGGCCTCGGCATCATCGCCGGCCGAGCGCGATTGCTGGGAGTAATCGATGACATCGAAGTCGATGCCCAAGGACTCCAGCGCATTGGCGTAGGCGGCGATGGGACCGTTGCCGGTGCCGGTGACCTCGGATTCCTTGCCGTTGTAGGTCACGGTGGCGGTGACGGTGGCATCGGTATCTTCGGCGGAAATATTGTCGATTTCGAACGATTCCAGCTGCAGCGGGGTGGTGCGGTCCAGGAATTCGGTGGCGAAGATGTCCCACATATTCTTGGAATTGACCTCGCCGCCTTCGGTATCGGTGATTTCCTGCACGACGGTGGAAAACTCCGCCTGCATGGCGCGCGGCATATTGATGCCGTGGTCGGTCTTCATGATGTAGGCGACGCCACCCTTGCCGGACTGGGAGTTGACGCGGATAACGGCCTGGTAATCGCGGCCCACGTCCTTCGGGTCGATGGGCAGGTAGGGAACCTCCCAGATGGCATCGCGCAGCTCTTCCCAGCTGACGTCGGTGGAATTGGCCTCCGGGCGCACCGTTGCGGCCAGCGCGTCCAGGCCCTTATTGATGGCATCCTGGTGCGAGCCAGAGAACGCGGTAAAGACCAGTTCACCGCCGTAGGGGTGGCGCTCGGGAACGCGCAGCTGGTTGCAATACTCCACGGTCTCGCGGATCTTGGGCAGATCGGTGAAGTCGATCTGGGGGTCAACGCCCTGGGTGAGCATGTTCAGGCCCAAGGTCACCAGGTCCACGTTGCCGGTGCGCTCGCCATTGCCAAACAGGCAACCCTCGATGCGGTCGGCGCCGGCCATATAGCCCAGCTCGGCGGCGGCAACGCCCTCGCCGCGGTCATTGTGGGGGTGCAGCGAAATCAAGATGGAATCGCGCCGGGCCAGGTTGCGGTCCATCCACTCGATGGAATCGGCGTAGACATTCGGCGAAATCATCTCCACCGTGGACGGCAGATTGATGATCATCGGGTTCTCGGGGCTCGGATCCATGATGGCGACCACGTCATCGCAGACCTCGCGGGCGAAATCCAGCTCGGTGCCGGTAAAGGACTCAGGGGAGTACTCCCAGCGCCAGTTGGTATCGGGGTAGTCGGCGGCGATGGATTTGATGAGCTCGGCGGCATCGGTAGCCAGCTTCTTGATGGCCGGCTTGTCCTTGCGGAAGACCACGCGGCGCTGCAGCTTCGAGGTGGAGTTATAAAAGTGCACGATGACGTTCTTGGCGCCGGCGCAGGCCTCGAAGGTGCGGCGGATCAGGTGCTCGCGGGCTTGGACGAGGACCTGGATGGTGACGTCCTCTGGAATCTTATCGCCTTCGATGATTTCGCGGACGAAGTTGAAGTCCGTCTGGGAGGCGGACGGGAAGCCCACCTCGATTTCCTTGTAGCCCATCTGTACCAGCAGGTCGAACATGCGGTGCTTGCGCTCGGGGCTCATGGGATCGATCAGCGCCTGGTTGCCATCGCGCAGGTCCACGGCGCACCACTGCGGGGCGTGGGTGATTTTCTTGCCCGGCCAGGTGCGGTCCGGCAGGTCGATGTCCTCGACCTCGACGGAGAAGGGTTGGTAGCGCTCGAACGGCATGGAGGAGCCGCGCTGCTTATTCCAGGCGGGCTGTCCCTCGCGGGGAGGGCCTGCAGGGGTGGTGATTTCGCGGGGTGCGCTGATGAAGGAATCGTTGGGAGACATGGGGTGCGGTGTCCTTAATGTGTTTGGTGTCGGGAAGTGCGACGGCCAGCTGGGCTAAGGATTGCCAGACTCCGCGACGGGGCGCTGGCCGTAGGTTTAGGCCGAAATCCCGCCGCGGCAGATAAGGAGTAGGTCGTACCGCAATGTCATACCGGTCACACTACAGAGAATCTCACTGCGTGGCAACATATTTCATTCAACGGGACGCGCGGGCCCGTGGCGTACCATGCTGGTGTGCCTATCGCTCCTAACACCCGCCGCCCTACAGCGATGTCCACGCTGCGCTGCTGGTTTTATGCCGCGCTCGTGGCGGTTGTAGGCACGGCGATTCGCCTCAGCGTGCTCGCGGCGATGGCCGCGGCGCAAGGCGATTCCCTGTGGGGGCTGTTGAATAAATGGGACGCCCACTACTACGTCGACATCGCCCGCGCGGGTTATGCCGGGGCGGGTTATGCCCCGGCTGATGAAACGACCCTTGCGTTTTTTCCCGGCTTCCCGCTGGTGGTGCGCGCAGTCAGCAACCTGCTGGGCACGGATATTGCGGGCACGGCGATGGTCCTCAACCTCTTTTTCACCATCGCCTTGGCGGCGGGCGTTATGGCGCTGGCTAGGCAGATGGGGCTGGGCACGCGCGGCCAGGTGCTCGGCGCGGCGGTGGTTACCAGCGCGCCCATGAGCATCGTTTTTGCCATGCCTTATACGGAGGCGCTCTTCGGCGCGCTCGCGATCTGGGCAGTGGTGATGCTGCACGATCAGCGCTGGATTGCGGCCGGGGCGCTGATTTTTCTTGCCTCTTTCGTCCGCCTGACAGCGGTGGATCTCATCGTGGTTTTCGCGCTTATGGTGCTCTTTAAGGCGTGGCGCACCTGGTGGGCTTGGCTGAGCGTGGCGGTATCGGCGTTGCCCCTAGCCGGCTATATCTTGTGGGCCAATCGCCATTTATCCGGCGCCGGCGGCTACTTTGGCCTGCAGGAAAAGCACTGGAATTCCGGTTTCGACGGCGGCCGGGCGACGGTGTCCTGGGTGGCGGATACGCTGTCTAATGCCACGAATGGTGGGTACCTGCTCAGCGCCGCGGTAATCATCGCCGCCCCCATCTGCCTGCTGTTGGCCTGGGGACGCCTCCCGCTGCCGGCCTGGCTGTTTGCCGCGGTGCTGATGGCTAATGTGCTGCTTTCCGATGGCATCATGCACTCCCGTCCCCGCCTCTTACTGCCCGCAGCGGTGGTTTTGGTGCCGTGGGTGGGCAAGAAGGGGGCATCGGCAAGCGTGGGTGCCTGGGTGCTCTTCGGCGCCTGGTTTTCGGCCTATATGCTGGCCGTATTCGAGTGGGCCATCTAGCTGCGCTGGCTGACCGGGTTGCGCGACAAAATGATGGTCGCGGCGATCATGACGCCGAGCGCGGCCATCATGACGAGCCAGCCGGCGGTGGAATCGATGAGGAATTTCTCGCCCAAGACCATATAGCCCAAGCCGAAGGCGACGATGGGCTCGAAGATGGTCATGGCCGGCAGCGACTGCGCCAGCGGGCCGGCGTTAAAGGAGTATTGCTGCACGACGGTGCCGGTCAGGGCGAGGCCGATGAGGCCGTAGAACTGCCAGCTGCCCACCAAGACGCTCAAGCCCTCGTGGGTGAAGATGTCCACCACGGCCTTAGAGAGCAGCGCGACGAAGCCATAGATGACGCCGCAGGCAGTGCCCAGGGCAAGCGGGCGCTGCTCGCGGAATTTATGGCCGGCCACGCCCAACGCGACCAGGGTGGCCAGGCCCAATAGCAGCGCGGGCCACCACTGGCTCCACTCGGGCCGGGGATTGCCGGCAACGGGGCGGCCGTAGACCACCATCACGCCGACCGCCACCGTGAGCGCGATGGACCAGAAGGTCTCGTGCACGGGCATGGGGCGCTTGGCATACCAGGCCGAAAGCGGCAGGGTAAACATGAGCGAGAGCACCAAAATGGGCTGGACCACCAGCAAGGTACCAAAGCCCAGGGCGACGACCTGGAGGCCGTAGGCGAGTATGGCCGCGCCGGTGCCGACCCACCACAGTGGGTTGGTCATGGCGGAGCGCATGACTGAATCGTCTGCTTCAAGGGCGATGCGGTGGCGAACGACCGTGCCCCAAGCAACCGTAAGCGCGGAGGCGAGCGCGAAGAATACGGCCAGGAAGTTGCTTAACACCCGCTCAACGCTAGTAAAAAAGTGACGGAGATGCATTTTGCTTATCGATGCCGCCCCCGCCCCGCCGCCTCGCGCATGCACGGGGGTGGGTGTGAATAAAATAAAAGTATTGTTTCGGAATTATGATGAGGTGTAGCGCCTTGCGGGGTAGCATAGGAATTTGACTAGTGTCCGACAGGTATTTCTGTGGCGTGCCTGCGCCCAGGAGTGCCTTTTAAAACGAAAGGTGGCAACCACACCGTGGCCCTGATCGTTCAAAAATACGGCGGCTCCTCCCTCGAATCCGCAGATCGCATCCGCGCGGTAGCGGAGCGGATTGTGGCCACTAAAAAGCAGGGCAATGATGTCGTCGTGGTGTGCTCCGCTATGGGGGATACCACCGATGAGCTTCTTGACCTTGCAGCGCAAGTCAATCCCGTTCCCCCGCAGCGCGAAATGGATATGCTCCTTACCGCGGGCGAGCGCATCTCCAATGCGCTCGTGGCCATGGCGGTGGAGTCCCTGGGTGCGAAGGCCCAGTCCTTTACCGGCTCCCAGGCGGGCGTGCTCACCACCGAGCGCCACGGCAATGCGCGCATCGTTGACGTCACCCCAGGCCGCCTGACCGAGGCCCTAGAGGAGGGACAGATCTGCATCGTCGCCGGATTCCAGGGTGTGAATAAGGACTCGCGCGATGTGACCACCCTGGGCCGCGGCGGGTCCGATACCACTGCGGTCGCCCTGGCCGCGGCGCTGAAGGCGGATGTGTGCGAAATCTACTCCGATGTCGATGGCGTCTATACCGCCGATCCGCGCATTGTTCCGGATGCGCAAAAGCTAGAAAAGCTCTCTTTTGAAGAGATGCTGGAAATGGCCGCCGTAGGATCCAAGATTCTGGTCCTGCGCAGCGTGGAATACGCCCGCGCTTTCAATGTTCCGTTGCGAGTTCGCTCGTCTTATTCAAATGACCCCGGCACGTTGGTGACCGGCTCGATGGAGGATATCCCCGTGGAAGAAGCAGTACTTACTGGTGTAGCAACTGATAAATCCGAGGCGAAGGTAACCGTGCTGGGCATCCCAGATCGCCCGGGCGAGGCCGCGAAGCTTTTCCGCGTCATCGCCGATGCGGAGATCAATATCGACATGGTGCTGCAAAACGTCTCCTCCTTGGAGGACGGCACCACCGACATCACCTTCACCTGCCCGCGCGCCGATGGCCCCCGCGCGATGGAGCTATTGAGCAAGCTGCAGTCCGAGGGCGGCTGGTCCAATGTGCTTTACGATGACCAGGTGGGCAAGGTCTCCCTCGTCGGCGCCGGCATGAAGTCCCACCCAGGCGTGACGGCGGACTTTACCGAGGCCCTGCGCGATGTGGGAGTGAATATGGAGCTTATTTCCACCTCCGAAATCCGCATCTCCATGCTGACGCGCGAGGCGGACCTAGAAAAGGCGGCGCGCGCCCTGCACGATAAATTCCAGCTCGGCGGCGAGGAAGAAGCCACCGTCTATGCTGGAACCGGACGCTAAACCAGAACAAATCAAGGGGAAGACAATGACTACCGTTGCAGTCGTCGGCGCCACCGGCCAGGTCGGCCGCGTGATGCGCTCCATTTTGGAAGAACGCAATTTCCCGGCGGATAAGGTGCGCTTTTTCGCCTCCGCCCGCTCCGCAGGAACCGAGCTGGAATTCCGCGGCGAGCAGATCGAAGTGGAGGACTTGGCCGAGGTCACCGAAGAATCCGTGGCCGATGTCGATATCGCGGTATTTTCCGCGGGCGGGTCCACCTCTGAGAAGTGGGCCCCGGTCTTCGCCGCCGCGGGCGCTACCGTGGTGGATAATTCTTCGGCCTACCGCAAGGACCCAGAGGTCCCGCTCGTGGTATCGGAGGTAAACCCTGAGGAGGCCAAGAACCCGCCGAAGGGCATCATCGCCAACCCGAACTGCACCACCATGGCCGCCATGCCGGTGCTGAAGGTCCTGCACGATACCGCCGGCCTCAATAAGCTGCACGTATCGTCCTACCAGGCGGTATCCGGATCCGGCCTGGCGGGCGTGCAGACACTCGCCGCGCAGGTCTACAGCGTGGGCGATCACAACGTAAACCTGGTCCACGATGGTTCCGGCCTCGATGATGAGGACTTGGGGCCTTTCGTCGCACCCATCGCTTATAACGCCCTGCCCTTTGCCGGCAGCCTCGTCGATGACGGCAGCAACGAGACCAACGAAGAGCAGAAGTTGCGCAACGAATCCCGCAAGATTCTCGGCCTGCCGGACCTCAAGGTCGCCGGCACCTGTGTGCGCATCCCCGTCTTTACCGGCCACACCCTGACCATCCACGCGGAGTTCGACAAGCCCATCACCCCGGAGCAGGCCACCGAGCTTCTGGGCGATGCCCCAGGCGTGACGCTTGCCGATGTCCCCACCCCCCTCGCCGCCGCCGGCAAGGACGATTCCTTGGTCGGGCGCATCCGCCAGGATCAGACCGTAGATGACAACAAGGGCCTCGTCCTCGTCGTCTCCGGCGATAACCTGCGCAAGGGCGCTGCGCTTAATACCATTCAGATCGCAGAACTTTTGGTATAGCCGCAAAGCACCACCGCGCCGGGCAGAGCTGCGAAGCCTTGCCCGGCGCTTTGCAATATGAAAAATCGGCTCCTCGCTTCCCACCGCGGGAAGGAGGAGCCGAATTGTATTTAGTGGCGCTTAAGCCTTAGTCTTCGTCTTTCTTGCCAAAGTCCAAGTCACTATCAACGGAAGGTACTTCCGGCTTCGTGTGCTGGACGTAGGTGACGGAAGGCGCGGGTGCCTCGCGGTCATAGTCGATTTCATCGTCATCTTCGAGCTCCTCGTGGATATCCTCGGCGAGGTGATCGATAAATTCCTGCGTCCCCATATTGGATGCTGCGGCTAGCATGCGCAGCTCGCGCTCATTCTTCTTGGTAAAGCGCTCGCGAGGGTCGAGCTTGCGGGCGACGAGATCGTGGGCACGCATGCGGCGATCGGATTCATCGGCAAGCATGCCGCGGTTTTTAATGCGGTTATAAACCATCACGACAATCATCAGCAAACCGAGGTAACCCAGGATGGGGTAGACGTTGCTGACCAGGGACTGGAAGCCGATGAAGGACAGGATGAAGCCAATGATGCAGGATGCGGCGTATACGGGGTAGAAGCGCTTCGGGTTATTGCGGGTCAGGCGCTTGCCCAGCGCGTAGAACATACCGATGGCCGTGTTAAAGACCATGCCGTAGATGACGAAGGTCATCAAGATGCCGAGAACCGGGTGGATGCCGGTAATCAGCTTCAGCACCGGCATGTCCTCGCCGTTGACGTCCTTAGCCTCGAAGAAGAGGGCGAAGACGAGCAGAGCCAGCAGGATGAGGTAAAGGAAACCACCGATGAGGCCACCGATGCCCACGGCGCGGTTATCTAGGAAGTTACCGCCGATGACGATGGACATGGACACGGCCGTCATGACGTTCAGGCCGGTGTAGTTCAGGGCGGAGAGCCACCAGTTAGGCAGCGAGGTATTGACGTTATCGATGGCCCAGGTATTCAGGGATGCGAAGTCCACATCGGCCGTAAGGATGGTGTAGCCGGTGGCCAGTACCACGAAGACGATGATGAACGGGGTGATGGTACCGATGACGCGGGTGACGCGGTCCACATCCATAAGGCCCACCAGCAGCACGAGGATCAGCATGACGGTGCCGCCGACCCACACGGGGATGCTGGGGAATTGCTGGTTGATATTGGAGCCACCACCGGCGAACATGACGAAGCCGATGGAAAACAGCGTAATAAGCGTGGACCAGTCCAAGATCTTGGCGGTGACTGGTGAAGCGATCTTGTTATAGACGGCAGTGTGTTCCACCGCTTGGAAATAGGAGCCCAGCTGCAGGATGGACACGCCGGTGACCATCATGAGGGCGGCGGCGAGGGCGATGCCCCACAGGCCCCATTCACCGAAAGCTACGAAGTACTGCATGGCTTCTTGGCCCGAGGCAAAGCCTGCGCCCACCACGACGCCAATAAACGCCATGGAAATTCCGATTGCGCGTTTAATCATGAGGGGAGAAACTCTCTTACTCACACTCGCCGGGCCCGGCTTTGGGAACGCGCGGGCCCGGATCGACGGTCGATTTATCACGTGTGTGTATCTAATAGAATCACATTTCACCCGTCACTTCACAGCTGAAATCGCGTCACTTTAGTATTTTTCTACCCCGCCCTCAGGCCGCATGCGCCCGCTGCGCTGCCCTAAGTACCTGCACTTTGATAAGTATTGCGGCGAAAGTATGCGTCTAGGTGGTCGAACATTCGGGGGTATTAATTTGCGCCCTCGATGAGGTCCTTGCGGGCGCGCGCCACGCGGGAGCGAATGGTGCCAACGCGTACCCCGGCAATCTTGGCCGCTTCCTCATAGGTATAGCCCAGCACCTGGGTGAGGATGAGGGCTTCGCGGCGGTCGGCTGGCAGGGCATCGATAAGCGCCCGGGCATCTATCCAATCGCTCCAGGAACCGGAGTTTTCCGCGGCGGAGCTCATGGCGTCCTCGTATTGTGTGGCGGACTTGCGGGGCCGGGCCATGTCGTGGCGGATATTATCCACCCAGACGCGCCGGGCCAGCGAGAGCAACCAGGTGCGCGCGGAAGAGCGGGCGGCAAAGCGCGGCAAGGCGCCGATGACGCGCAGGTAGGTCTCTTGGGTGAGGTCGTCGGCGATTTCGGGGCCGCCCAGGTGGGCGAGCAGGCGCCAGACGTCATCCTGGGTGGCCTTGATGAACTCCGTAAGCGCTGCTCGGTCGCCGCGCCCAGCCCGGAGGGCGAGCTCGGTGACGCGGGCGTCGTCTGCTGCGGAGTGGTGTGTCACCTGAATGAATCTACCAGTAGCTCCTGGATTTCTTATCCAAGGTTGCGGTGGTTGGGGCACCGGCAAGCAACACGTGCGTGGGCAAGGTAGCGCAGCGCCGTTAAACGTAGTAAGCTATGGGTTGTCCGTGATTGATAATTGACCCCAAATTATCGACTGATTGCCAGGAGGCAAAGACATACCATGACTAATTCCACTGCTGATGACATCCTGAACAAGGGACAGCGTCCCGCAGGTAAGGGCATCACGACCCGTCCGTCCGGCCAGCCCGTGCCGTCCGAGAACACGTCCGTGAACGCCGGCCCCCAGGGCCCGGTTGCGCTCAACGATATTCACCTCATTGAAAAGCTCGCCCACTTCAACCGCGAGCGCGTGCCTGAGCGTACCCCGCATGCCAAGGGCCACGGCGCCTTCGGTGAGCTGCACATCACCGAAGATGTGTCCGCCTACACCAAGGCCAAGGTCTTCCAAAAGGGCACCGTCACCCCAATGATGGGCCGTTTTTCCACCGTCGCCGGCGAGCAGGGCTCCCCGGATACCTGGCGCGACGTGCACGGCTTTGCCCTGCGCTTCTACACCGAAGACGGCAACTTCGACATTGTGGGCAATAACACCCCGGTATTCTTCCTGCGCGATGGCATGAAGTTCCCGGACTTCATCCACTCCCAAAAGCGCCTGGGTGCTAATGGCCTGCGCGATGCCGATATGCAGTGGGATTTCTGGACCCGCAACCCGGAATCCGCTCACCAGGTGACCTACCTGATGGGTGACCGCGGCACCCCGAAGACCACCCGCCACCAAAATGGCTACGGTTCCCACACCTTCCAATGGGTCAACGAAGACGGCGAGGCCTTCTGGGTCAAGTACCACTTCATCTCCCGCCAGGGCGTAGAGAACTTCACCGATGAAGAGGCCACCGTGGAAGCCGGTAAGAACCCGGATAGCCATCGCGCGGACCTCTACAACGCCATTGAAGAGGGCAACTACCCCATCTGGGACGTCAAGGTGCAGATCATGCCGCTTGCTGAGGCTGAAGACTACCGCTTCAACCCCTTCGATCTGACCAAGGTCTGGTCCAAGAAGGACTACCCGCTGCACGATGTGGGCTACTTTGAGCTCAACCGCAACCCGCGCAACTTCTTTGCCCAGATTGAGCAGGTTGCACTCGATCCCTCCAATATCGTGCCGGGCGTTGGCCTGTCCCCGGATAAGATGCTGCAGGCCCGCGTCTTTGCCTATGCTGACCAGCAGCGCTACCGCATCGGGCCGAACTACAAGCAGCTGCCGGTCAACCAGCCGCGCAATGCGGAGAAGGTCAATACCTACGAGCACGAGGGCCCAATGCAGTATTTCTACAATGCTCCAGAGGATCCGGTGTACTCGCCCAACCGTCATGCAAAGGGCGCGGGCGTGCTTGACGATGCCTCCGTAAACAACCGCGAGGACCTCGAGACCACCACTGCGGCGGACCTCTACGTGAACCCGGATCCTCACGGCCAGGACTTGGTCCGCGCGCCGTACGTGCGCCACGCGGAAGACGATGACTTCGTCCAAGCTCGCGACCTGTACGAAAACGTCTACGACGACGCCGCCAAGGAGCGCCTGGTCACCAATATCACCAACGCGATGGCCGGCGTCTCCGAAGAAACCGAAGAGCGCGTGTACCAGTACTGGACCAACGTCCACCCGGACTTGGGTCAGCGCGTGCGCGAGGTCTTCGCTGAAAAGAAGTAGCCCGCCGCTGCGGTTGTACTGCTTCTTAGAGGCATAAGACACAGGCCGCCTTCGACTATCTGCTGTGAACTGGGGCAGTTGGCCGAAGGCGGCTTTTGTGGTTTTTTACGCTGGACTAGTTGCAGCGGCGCATATCGTCTGCAACGAATTGAGGCGCGCCCTGGTTAAGCCATTTATCCACGTCATAGCACGGCTCGCTCATCCCCGAGGTGGCTTGGCCAATCGGGCGGATGACCGTCCATGCGCCATCGACAAAGTGGGCCCATACGAGCCAATCTGTTTGGTTTTGACCAAAGTGTGCCCAAGTGCCATCGCAATCGAGCACCACAATATTGCTCATATCGGGGGCTAGGGGAGCAAAGGATGCTGGTGAGCAATCGCCCTTTGCTTGCTTGGCAGTAGTGGTGACCGTGACCTCTTGCGGGGTGGGCTGCTGCGCGTGCGTCTGTGCGGGCGAGGTTGCTGGGGCATCGGATGTAGTAGCCGTCGTTGGCTCCGCGGAGCTCGTAGCGCTGGAGCTCGAGCTGGAACTGGAGCTGGACTGCGCCACGGCATCGGAAAATTGGGGCTCGCTAGGGCTGGCGGAGTTATCGGCATCATCGGCGCAGGACACCAGTGCCATGCTCAGCGGAAACGCGGCCGCGCAGGCTAGCGTGCGGGAGAGAACGGATTTTCGGGGGATAGGCATGTCTTAATAGTAGATTCTCTTTGTTATGCGCGGGGATCGGCGCGCCTGCAGAAAGGGAATGACCTGCAGCGATAGGTTACTAGCATGACCAAAAGCCTTGCCTCGACCGCGTCTACTGCGTCCGCGAGTTCCTCGCGGTGGCGCACGCTCTTATTGCTCGTATTGCTCGCCGTGCCGCTTATCGTTGGTACCGCAGTGGCGACCTGGTCGCAGTGGGAACCGGCGCACGCGTGGTCGAGCGCCGCGCAGCCTTATGGCGCACCGCAGGCGAATTCGGCATCGCCAGAGCTCAAGGAAGCTGCCGAGGCAGCCAGCCGCGCCCAAGCGCAGGCCAGCATCTTGAAATCTGGCGCGGACCGATTGAACAAAGGCACCAGCGAGTTGGATAAGGGCGCGGGGGAGCTAGGAGAGGGCGTCGACAAGCTCGCCGACGGTTCGCAAGAGCTGGTGGCGGGGCTGAACCAGCTGCAATCGGGGACCAATACCCTCGGCGGAGGGGCGACGGAGCTGGCCAATACCGTTGGCGGGGCCGTCGACCAGGTCGTGGGCCTGGGAGCCGTCCAAGGCCAAATCCTGGAGGCCATCGATGGCACGGTGCGCGATTTGGAGGGAAATGATTCCAAGGAAGCGAAGCAAGTGCGCTCGCAACTGGGGGATCTGCGCAAGCAGGTGGAAAACTCCCGCCTCGATGAATCCCTGACCGGGGAGCTGAAGAAGTTGAAGGATGGCTCGCGCGATCTCTCCAATCAGCTGGCGGTAAATGGCTATGCCTACCACGATGGCATCAACCAGGCCGTGGCTGGCGCGCAGCAGCTCAACCAGTCCATCGCGGAGCTTAATAGCCGCGTGGATGAGGCGCTCGATGGGGTGGGCAAGCTTGACGATGGCGCCGGCAAGCTCACCGGCATGGCAGAACAAAACCAATCGAACCTGGGCGAGGTGCAGCGCTCGTTGCCTCCCGCGCACGTGGCGGCGGGCGAGGATGCGCGCCAGCTGAGCCCGGTCATCGCCATGCTCATTTCCGCGCTCGTCCTGCTGGCCGGATCCGCCGCCGGGGTGGCGTGGAAACTGGGATTCCGCCCGTGGTTGATGGTCCTCGGCGGATCGCTGGCAGCGGTGGCCATCGGGGAGATCCTGCTTTACGTCCTATCCATCGGCCTTACCCCCATCGCCGCCGTGGCCGCCGGCGGGGCGCTGTTCTTGGGTGCCTTGTCCTCAGCGCTTATCGTGCGCGGCTTGCTCGAACTGTGTGGCTTAACCGTGGGATCCATCCTTGCCGCGCTCTTTGGAATTGGACAGACCGCGTTGGTGGGCTGGCTGTGGAAATCCGCGGCCATCGCCGGGGTGGACAAGGTATGGCAGGTAGTGGCCAACCTTTTGCCGCTGAACTGGACGACGGCCGCCGTGACCGTGGCTGGCAACGATGGGGAGGCCGTGGTGCTGTGGACGGGCCTTGGCGTCTTGGGTGCTATCACTCTGGTGGGCCTGAGTGCAGTGAAATGGCTCGTTCCTGTCAAAAAGATTCAAAAATCCGGCGCTAAAGTATGAAAATTTATACTTAAATAGACAAAAGCTTGTATAAAGCTGGCAATATTTGCCAGCGCTATGGCTGGAATACGATAAGTGTTATTCTTACTAGTGCTCACACCGCCTACTTAGGGGGTAGGCGAGCGGCTTGCGCCGTTGTGAGTGATAGGGAATAGGGACGACGCGGTGCTGTAGGGGCGCCGCGTCGTTTCCCGTTTTTACCCAAAGCTATATATCCACGGTGAGGTGGGGTTGTTTTATGCGGTTATGGGCAGAAATGTGCGCTACCACACAGTAGTGTTTAACATTAGCCATACGTCTTTTGGCTAATGGCGTGCGCCGCGCGGGCGCCAGTGACATTTAAAGGAGCGCAATGCAGACCTCCCTCGGGCTGACCCTGATGGGATTGGCCATCATCTTTGTAACGGTGGGCATCCTCATCCGCGGCCGCGTTAATCCCATCATTCCCATGACCTTGGTACCCGTCATCGGCGCTGTGATGGCCGGCTTCGGCATAGAAGATATCGCGGATTTCTTTGGCGAAGGCTTAAGCTCTGTCATCAACGTCGTGGTGATGTTCATCTTCGCCATCATTTTCTTTGGCATCCTGCAGGACGTGGGGCTTTTTACCCCGGCGATCCGCAGCCTCATCAAGGCGACCCGCGGCAATGTCATGGCCGTGACCATAGGCACGGCCGCCATCGGTATCGTGGCGCACCTCGATGGTTCCGGTTCCACGACCTTCCTTATTACGATTCCCGCATTGCTGCCGCTGTACCGGGCGCTGCACATGTCGCGCTACGCCCTGATTACCATCGTGGCCCTGGCCGCTTCAGTGATGAATATGGTCCCGTGGGGCGGGCCGCTGGGGCGCGCCGGTGCGGTGGTTGAGCAAGACCCCAACGATATCTGGCTGCACCTATTGCCCATCCAGGGTGTGGCGGTGGTCCTCATCTTCGCCATCGCCGCCCTATTGGGGTGGCGCGAAAAGCGCCGCTTGGCCAAGCTGCAGGAAAGCGGCGAGATTAAGGGCGCCATTTCAGTGGACGTGAATTCGTTGGCGGATGATTTTTCCGCCAAGCAGGCCGAAGAACAGCAGAAACTTGGGTTCAGGTACCGGAAAGCCCGGTGGGTGACCATCGCGAATATCGTCGTCGCCTTGGCCGTGCTCGCCGCCCTGCTTTCGGGCTTGTTGCCACCAGCGCCCGCATTCCTCATTGCTACCACCATTGCCTTGGTGGTCAACTTTGACGGCGCGATGGAGCAGGGCGACGCCTTGCGGCGTCACGCCCCCAACGCCTTGTCCATGGCCGGAGTGATCATCGCGGCCGCGATGTTCTTGGGCGTGCTCAATGAGACCAAGATGCTAGAAGAAATCGCGCTGAGCCTGGTGAATATCCTGCCGGAAAGCGTGGCGCCGTATTTGCACGTCATCGTGGGATTCTTTGGGGTTCCGCTGGATCTGTTGACCTCCACGGATGCGTATTACTTCTCGGTACTGCCCATTGTCCAGGGCACGGTGGAGTCCTTCGGCGTCAGCGGTATGGGCGCTGCGAGCGCACTTATCATCGGCAACGTGGTGGGAACCTTCGTCTCCCCATTTTCGCCAGCGCTGTGGTTGGCGTTGGGACTGGCGGACGGCCAGATGGGCAAGTACCTCAAGATAGCCTTCCCCATCGCATGGGTATTTTCCATCTTCCTCGTTGCCATCGCATTCTTTACCGGAATGCTGGCCTAAGAAACGGTGGCCCTGGAATGCTAGGCGAAGGGTCTTTTGCGAAACCACCCGCCCACCTGCACCATCGGTTTCCGTAGTCGGTTCCGTTGGGAAACGCAGTTTGAAGTGTTCCAGATTTTGTCATCTACTCAAACGGAATAAAACCTAGGAGACTTCAGCCTGAAGAAGAAACCCGCCTTCACAGACGAAGGTGGGTTTGAAGATTTTGTCGGTGGTTATGCTTCATTCATGGGGGCCAACGTACAGAACTCTAATATTGTCAGGTCCCCAGTAGCACCAGTAAATCCTCCATGCTTGGGGAGTGTGATTCTCTACATAAGAGATATAGATGGTCTCACCATTATTGGCCATCTTACCCTTCATGGTATGCGTGTTAAGGCCTGGGTATGAAGGGCCTGGGTCTTCTAAGAACCCAATTGCTTTCTTGACCTTTTTCCTCTTGTCGGGATACTTGGCTAGCGCTTTCTTAAGGTCTTCTGCGGCGGATAGAGCAAACTGGATCTTGAAGCGTGGCATTTCTTCTTGCTGGTCAGTTAGAATTCAAAATCCACAAATCGGCCGTCTGCGTAATCTTCCAAGCTATCTCGGAATACGCGAAGGGCATCGGGGTTCGAGTAAAGAAGCTCGATATCTTGGTTCATGTCTTCTTTCGCAACGTGGGTTACGCGACCTGCAGAGTCCGAAAATGCCAGCATCTTCCCGCAATCAGCCGCGTTCTTGTGAAGCGTGTTGCTCATGCTGCGTCCTTTCTGTGTTCAACCCGTCCAGTTTAAATCCGGTTGGGTTTCCCGTTGGTTGTCTCCGTCGGGCTGCTGTCCATTTTCTCATAAAGTGTGACAGCGGTGCACTTGCTTGAGGCTGTGTGCGCTCTGAGCTTGTGGTTCTGGCTCGGGTGTCTAGAATATCGAAAGAAAGGAACCCCAAACAGGGGGGGGGATCTTATCCCGTCCCTACATTCATCAGGTCTGGGTATCAAGGTCGGTGAACGCAGAAGCCAATGTTATGTTCATCCCACCTTTGAGTATTGTGCCATTTTCTTCATGTGTCCTGCACAAATAGGGTATCGTGGTCGGTTAGTGGGCATCGGAAAATTCAACAAACTCACCGCATGCCACATGCAGGTGCCATTCCGGTGGATTGAACAAACAGCAGGACCGAATAAGCCACAACAGTTTATTCAGCTCCTATTTAGACAAGCTAGCCAAGGCTTGCGCTGAAACCCAGACACACTTTTTGCTATTTAACCCGAAAAAGCCCGCAGTTTCCTGCGGGCTACTGTCGGGATAACAGGATTTGAACCTGCGACCTCTTCGTCCCGAACGAAGCGCGCTACCAACCTGCGCCATATCCCGGTCACTGCTTAAAAGCAGTACTGAGATACTTTAACGCACGGTGAATGAGATCGGCAAAACGGCAGGTCTAATCCACCTCAGTGATCCGCAGCAGGGTGGCTGAGGGGCGGCAGAATAAACGCACAGGGGCGAATTTGGAGGTGCCCAGGCCATTGGAGACGTGCATCTTCATCGGGCCGAAATCGTGCAGGCCCTGTGCGCGCGGGCGGTCGATGCCACAGTTGGTCACGATGGCGCGCGACCCAGGCAGGCACACCTGCCCGCCGTGGGTATGGCCGGAAAGGGAAAGCTGGTACCCATCGGCGGCGAATTTTTCGAGCACGCGCGGCTCGGGGGCGTGGAGGAGCGCGAGCGAGAGATCGGCATCCTCATGGGGCGGGCCGGCGATTTCGGAATAATCGTCCAAGTCGTGGTGTGGATCGTCCACACCAGCTACGGCGAGGCGGACATTGCCCACCTTGAACTCGTGGCGGGCTTGGTTGCCGTCGTACCAGCCGTGCTCCACGAAGGCCGCGCGCATGCCGCGCCAGGGCAGGTCAACGTAGGAGGGCTCGCGCTTTTTACCCAGCAGGTACTTGAAGGGGTTGACCGGGCGGGGCGCCCAATAATCATTGGTGCCGAATACGAAGACGCCGGGCCGGGCAAGCAGCGGGCCGAGCGCGCGCAGGGTATCGGGCACGGCCTGTTTATCGGAAAGATTATCGCCGGTATTGACCACGAGGTCTGGATCCAGCGCATCGAGGGCGGAGACCCAATCGATCTTGGTCTGCTGGCCCGGGATCATGTGCAGGTCAGAAATATGCAGCAGGCGGAACTCTTTTTCGCCGCGCAGGGTGCCTTTGGGCAGGAGTGGAAGAGTGTATTCCTTGAGCTCGAATTTCGTGAGCTCGCTAAAGCCCCAAGCAGCAACACCTAGGCCGGCGGTGACGCCGCCAAGAATCCGTTGAAGTTTCACAGCTTCTACACTACCTGCCTTAAATGGACGTATATTGAAAGGCATGAGCGAGCTAAAAGATACGATCCGAGCAGATCTGAAAACGTCGATGAAGGCCAAGGAAAAGCAGCGCACCAGCGCCATTCGCGCGCTGCTCGCGGCAATCCAGGCCGAGGAAACTACCGGCTCCCGCCACGAGCTGGAGGATGAAGACATCCTCAAGGTCATCGCGCGCGAGATTAAAAAGCGCCGCGAGTCCGCGGAGGTCTATGAAGAAAACGGCCGCCCGGAATTGGCAGAGGCTGAGCTTGTCGATGTCCCCTTCTTCGAGGCCTACCAGCCGCGCCAGCTCGATGACGCGGAGCTTAAGGCCTTGGTAGAAGAGGCAATTGCTGAGGTAGAAAAGGAAAACGGCGAAGCACCCACCATGAAGCAGATGGGTGCGGTCATGAAGGTGGCCAACGCAAAAGCCGCCGGCCAAGCCGACGGCAAGCGCCTTTCCGCAGAGGTTAAAGGCCAGCTTAATTAAGCTTTAGCGGCCGAGGAGGTTGCGGATATCGTTGCGGAAGTTATCGATATCTTCTTGGCGGATTCCAAAGTCCTCAGGACTGAGGTTGAAATCGCCGGCACCATGTCCTCCCTCGTTGCTTACACCGGTAGTGTTCGCGCTGCCGGTGTTATTTTGTGCGCCGGTGGCATTCGCACTGCCGACGCCGCTGGAGGGGGATTGGGTGGCAGGGGAGCCATCGGAAAGCTGCAGCGTAATCTCCGCGCCTTCCTTCTTGCCGTCCTTGCCGGTAATCGCGCGCACCACGCGGCCGTAGGGGACGTCCCCGCCGACGACGCGCGAGGTCTTTACCACGTAGCCCCGGGCCTCAAGGGCGCTGCGGGCTTGGGACTCGCTTTGCCCGCGCACGCTATCGAGCAGCTTATCCCCGGTGGTGCCGTCATCGTATTTCTTATTGTAGTTGGGCAGCCCGCTCTGGGTAGCCCGCGGCAGCTGCGAAGCCATGGTGAAAAATGTCTGCGCGGGCTCCAAGCCACCAAAGAGGTTGCCGGCGCCGGTGCACTGGCGCACGGGCGAGGTACACAGCGGCTGGGTATCGGTGCCGTCATTATAAATATAAGGAGCGGCGGCGAGCCCGTCGTTGAATCCCAAAAATGCAGAGGATTGGTTGGACTCGGTGGTACCGGTCTTGGCGGCGATGGGGGAGCTAAACCCGGCGGCCTGGGCGGCGTCCTTGGCGGTGCCCTGCGTGGCATCTTCAGACAGCGCATTGGACAGGGCGTGGGCCACGTCTTGGTCTACTGCCTGCTCGCACGGGGTTTCCTTGAGGTAGACCTCGTTGCCGTTTTTATCCAGGACCTTGTCAATGGGGTTGGGCTCGCACCACCGGCCATTGGAGGCAATGGTGGCACCCACATTGGATAGCTCCAGCGGATTGACCGGGGTGGGGCCCAGGGTAAAGGAACCGGAATTGGCGTCCTTCGTGCGCTGGGCAATGGAGGTGTCCTTATCAAAGGTGCCCTTGTCGCCGTAGGAGCGCAGGCCAAGGCGCACCGCCATATCCACGATGGGCGCCACGCCAACCTGCTCGGTGAGCTTGATAAACGGCGTATTGGGCGAGTGCGCCAGCGCCTCTTGCAGCGACATTGTGGCCTTATAATTGCCCGCGTTCTCCACGCAGTAGCGGTTGGCGGGGCAGTTATCGGCGCCGCCGTGGCCAAGGCCTTCGGCCTCGTAGCGGGTGGGCACATCAACCGTATTCTTAATGCCGTAGCCAGCCTCGATGGCAGCCGCGGCGGTAAAGGTCTTAAAGACAGAACCGGCACCATTGCCCACCAAGGAGTTGGGCTGGGGCAGGAGGGTCTCATTATTGTCCTGGTCCAGCCCGTACGCGCGGGAGGAGACCATGGCCAAGACCTTGCGGTCCGACGTGCCCGGCTCGATAACGTCCATGACCTCGGCCACGCCTTGGGCATCCGGGTTGGTATGCGATTGCACCGCGGATAGCGCCGTATCCTGCACCTGCGGGTCCAGCGTGGTCTTTACGGTATATCCACCGTGGGCGAGCTGGTCTTGGTCAATGCCCTTTTCCTCGAGGTACTGCAGCACAAAGTCGCAGAAAAAGCCGCGATCACCTGCGCCGATGCAGCCATTGTCTAGGGTATTGGGCTGCTTGCCGACGCCCAATTCCTCCCCCTTATACTCATCCGCATCCGCCTGCTCCAGATAGCCGTTATCCACCATGGATTGGAGCACGACGTTGCGGCGGTCAAGCACCTCTTCCTCATTGGTAAAAGGATTGAGGCGCTCCGAGGACTGCACCATGCCCGCGAGCATCGCCGCCTGCGGCACTGTGAGGTCTGCGGCGTGGCTATCAAAGTAGGTCCGCGCGGCGGCCTCCACGCCGTAGGCATGGTTACCAAAGGAGACCAGGTTGAGGTAATTGGTGAGGATTTCCTTCTTATCCAATTCCTCATTCATCTGCGTTGCCATGCGCATTTCGCGTAGCTTGCGGGTTGCGGACTGCTCGGTCGCCGCGGCCCGTTCTTCATCGGTTTGCGCGGAGACGAGCAGGAGGTAGTTCTTGACGTACTGCTGGTCAATGGTGGAAGCACCCTGGGAGACCCCGCCGGAGGTGAGGTTGGTCCACAAGGCTCGGAAATTGCCTTGGAGATCGACGCCGCCGTGCTCGTAGAAGCGCTCATCCTCAATGGAGACGATGGCGTTTTTCATCGCGTCCGAAATCTCATCGCCACTTACGGGGTGGCGGCGTTGGCTATAGACATAGGCCATATCTTTGCCCGAGGCGTCTTGCACCGTGGTGACGCCGGGGATATTGCCCGCTGTTAGATCTTGCAGGTCCGATTGCATGGTCTGGTTGGTGCGGGCGATCGCCACGCCGGAAATGCCCGCAAAGGGGGCGAGCGCGAGCGCGATGAGCGCGGCTACCAAGACCGTGGACAGGGCTATCTTGGACAAAGATTTGAAGACAGTCACCCCCAATACCCTACGTGGTCTGCCTGGCAATGGGGAAGGTGACCTGCACCCCCTAAAGTGTGACCTCGTAGACAATCTTGCGTTCTAGTGAATAGACTCAGGCCTCGGTACATAGTATTCCGTCTGGGAAGGAGAACACTCACCCATGACCGTTCGAGTGAAGACTGCGGGAATGTCCAATACAGCACGAAATCCCGAGCGTGGTGAGTGGGTCACTCAAGCAAAGTGCCGCAATGAGGACCCAGACGCATTATTCGTGCGCGGCGCTGAACAGCGCAAAGCCGCCGTTATTTGCCGCCACTGCCCGGTATTAACGGAATGCCGGGCGGATGCCCTTGATAACCGCGTGGAATTTGGCGTGTGGGGCGGGTTGACCGAGCGCCAGCGCCGCGCGCTGCTGCGCAAGAACCCCCACATCACTGACTGGGCCAATTACCTGGCTAAGGGCGGCGAACTCGTCGGTATTTAAGGCGGTCAGAGGGGTATTTGCCCGCCCGCCAGCGGTGACGCTCCGGAATAGGGGCGGCATAAGTCGTATTAAATCGCTAGAATGAAACCCATGACTAAATGGGAATACGCAACCGCACCAGTACTGACCCACGCCACCAAGCAGATCCTTGACTCTTGGGGCGAAGATGGATGGGAATTGGTCTCCATCACCCCTGGCCCGAACCCAGAGAACGTGGTGGCCTACTTCAAGCGCGAGGTGGCAGAGTAAATGAGCTTTTCCGCTCGCTTGAAAGAGCTAGGGGTGGAACTGCCGGGCGTCGCTAAGCCGCTGGCTTCTTATGTGCCAGCGCTGCGCGTGGGCAATCAGGTATGGACTTCTGGCCAGCTTCCGCTGGTGGATGGCTCCTTGCCGGTGACCGGCAAGGTGGGCGCTGAGGTCACCACGGAACAGGCCCAAGAACAGGCCCGCACCGCCGTGCTCAATGCCTTGGCCGCTGTCGATGCAGAGATCGGGCTGGACAATATCTCCCGCGTGATCAAGATCGTCGGCTTCGTAGCCTCGGATCCTGGCTACGAAGATCAGCCCGCGGTGGTCAACGGGGCATCGGATTTCATCGGGGAGGTATTCGGCGAAGCTGGCACGCACGCTCGTTCTGCAGTCGGCGTTGCGGCCTTGCCAAAGAATGCCCCGGTGGAGATCGAATTGATCGTAGAGATCGCTGAGTGATCGGATAGGCTGGTAGGCATGGAGCACCCCGCATATAGTCAATTGCGTCCCGTAAGCCAATCCGTTGGCGTAGTTCTTTGTGATAATCCCAGCTATACCGCCCTCGAGGGCACGAATACCTGGATTATTAGTGCCGCTGAAGACTCCCGGTCGATCGTCGTAGATCCGGGGCCGGAGGATGAAGGCCACCTCAACGTTGTGCATCGTCATGCTGGTGAGGTGGCTTTAATTCTGCTTACCCACCGCCACGATGATCACGCTTCGGGCGCGCAGCGGCTCCGGCAGATGACTGGCGCGCCCATCCGCGCCTTCGATCCCAGCTATTGCAATGGCGCGGAGGCGTTGCAGAAGGGTGAAATCCTGACTTTGGAAGGCATCACCCCGCAGCTGGAGGTCCTGCACACGCCGGGCCACACCGCGGACTCCACGTCCTTCTTCGTGTGGAGCGGGGAGGTAGAAAATTCCCGGCTAGAAGGCATTATCACCGGCGATACCATCGCGGGGCGCCACACCGTTTTGCTTTCTGAAACCGACGGCGATTTGGCCGATTACCTGCACGCCTTGGACGTGCTGGAATCTCGCGGCAAGGATGTTCCGCTCTTCCCGGGCCACGGTCCGGATTTGGAGGATACCTCGCAGGTGGCGCGCAAGTACATTGACCGCCGCCACTACCGCCTGGATCAGATCCGGGAAATCCGCTCCCGGCTGGGCGATGACGTGGATCTGACCACCCTGGTCAATGAAATGTATGACGATGTGGATCCGGTGCTGCGCCATGCCGCAGAGCAGTCCACGCGCACCGCGTTGAAGTACCTCGACGGCACCGGTACCGGTACGGACAACTAAAACGCTGCGCGGCAGCTTGCCGGCTTAAAACGCTTATTCCCTCCACCTTCGGTGCTATGCACGGAGGATGGAGGGAATTTTTTGGTTTAGCGCGCGCGGCGGGCGAGGTGCTCGGTATCGACGATGAGCACGGACTTGCCCTCGAGGCGAATCCAGCCGCGGTGGGCGAAGGTAGCCAGGGCCTTGTTGACGGTCTCGCGGGAAGCGCCGACCAGCTGGGCAATCTCTTCCTGGGTGAGATCGTGGTTGACGCGCAGCGCGCTGCCTTCCTGGACGCCGAAGCGGTTAGCCAGTTGCAGCAGGGTCTTGGCAACGCGGCCGGGCACATCGGTGAAGATGAGGTCCGCAAGGTTGGCGTTGGTGCGGCGCAGGCGGCGGGCCAGCACGCGCAGCAGCTGCTGGGCGATGGCGGGGTGATCACTTACCCACTTATCCAGCAGCTCGGAGTTCATGGTGGCGGCCTGGACCTCGGTCACACAGACGGCGGACGAGGTGCGCGGGCCCGGATCGAAGATGGAGAGCTCACCGAACATATCGGAAGGGCCCATCACAGTCAGGAGGTTTTCGCGGCCATCCGGGGCGTGGCGGGCGAGCTTAATCTTGCCGGAGGTGATGATATACAAACGGTCGCCGGGCTCGCCTTCATCGAAGATGGTGGTACCGCGCGGGAAGCGCACTGTCTCCATCTGCTCGAGAAGATTCTGCACTGCTACGGGATCAACGCCTTGGAAGATTCCGGCGCGGGAGAGGGTGTCCTGTACGCCTTCCACGTTTTACTCCTTGGATGTCGACTGCGATAAGTCACTAAAGTGCTTGGGCCACATCCTTTTGCGGGCTCCAGGGAGGCACGCTAATGCGGAACAAGCGGGGTCAATTTTTTAGCGTACCCCATTTTACAGTGCAGTTCGTCACTTTTGGGTACTGCCCCTTGTTTCGTTCACATAACAGAAATGGGATCACTTACGCCCCTAGCGTTACAGCCTGCGCGTTTTCTATTAATCCGCGAAGACAATCGCTTCCAATTTTTCCATGAGGAGGGCAAAAAGGGCGATGCCAAGCGGAACGAAAATAACAAGTGAAATCATGTATTCCTATCCTACTAAGCTTGGCGGCATGAGTTCATCACTGCCGGCCACCGCGGCCCCGAGCAAGAGAGCGCCCGTCATTAATGAACGATTGGCGCATGAACACCCCGATGCGCGGTGCGAGCTCGATTTTGATTCGCCCCTCCAGCTTTTGGTGGCCACGGTGCTTTCCGCACAGTGCACGGACGCGCGCGTGAACTCGGTAACCCCTGAGCTGTTTCGCACCTATCCCACCGCGGCCGATTATGCGGCGGCTAGGAGGGAAGATTTGGAGGCGATCCTGCGGCCGTTGGGGTTTCAGCGGGCGAAGGCGGGGCACCTCCTGGGCATCGGCGAGCGCCTCGTCTCTGAATTCGACGGCGAGGTTCCACAGACCGTAAAGGAATTGACCTCCCTGCCTGGGGTGGGCCGCAAGACGGCGCTGGTGGTGCTGGGCGATGCCTTCGGGGTACCCGGCCTTACCGTGGATACGCACTTTAGTCGCCTGATGCAGCGCCTGGAGCTGACGGGGGAGAAGACGCCGGTGAAGATAGAAAGGGACATCGCCAAGCTCATTGCAGAGGCCGAGTGGACGATGTTTTCCCACCGCGTCATTTTTCATGGCCGGCGCGTCTGCCATGCCCGGAACCCGGAGTGTGGGAATTGCGTGGTGCGGGATCTGTGCCCGGCTGCATTAAGCTAGCGGTATGAAAAAATACGTCTTCGGCACCGTCATTGCGGCCATTGTCATCGCTGTCCTCGTGGTAGTGGGGATCATGCAGCTGCGCGGGGATGACACCGGCGCGGGCGATTCGGCGCAGGCCCCTAGCGCGGGATCGGAATCGGGCGCAGCGGGCGGCCAGGACGTAGCCGAGCGCCCAGATTGCCCCGCGGGGCCCATCGCCGGGGTGGATCTGGAATGCCTGGGCGGCGATGAGGCAGGTCAAGGGGAGAAGGCGGATGAGGGCATTACCATCGCCAATGTGTGGGCGTGGTGGTGCGAGCCATGCCGCGCGGAATTGCCCCACTTGGACGAGGTGGCAGAGTCCCACCCGGACTGGAAGGTCATTGGAGTGCACGCGGATAAAAACGCCGCCAACGGGGCCGCGTTCCTCAATGACGTGGGGGTAGACCTGCCGAGCTTCCAGGATCCGGATAATAGCTTCGCGGGCACGCTGGGCCTGCCGGGCGTGGTTCCTGTGACCGTGATCCTCCGCGATGGCGAAGTGATCAAACAGGCGGCCCAGCCGTTTACCTCTGCGGACGAGATTGAAAAGACGGTCAAGGAGGCGCTTGCCGGATGAGTAAAGTGTGGCCCGAATACACGCCCGAGTGGATAAAACCCGCGCTGGGTGTCGATACGAGTCAGGTGCAAGAGCTCATTGGTAAGCAGCAGGCCTCGCAGCTCAATGGCTCGGAGGAAGAAGTACCGATCAAGCGGGAAGCCGCTGTACTGATGCTGCTGAGCGGGAACAGCGTGGAGGATGGCGAAATTTTGCTCACACACCGCTCGCCGTCCATGCGCTCGCACTCCGGCCAGATTGCCTTCCCGGGCGGCCGGCGGGATCCGGGTGATACGTCGCTGGTTGATACCGCGCTACGGGAGGCATGGGAGGAAACCGACCTGCAGCGCCATACGGTCATGCCCTTAGAGCAGTGGGAGCAGCTGCACATTCGCGCCACGGGCAATCCGGTCAGCCCGATTTTGGCCCATTGGAAGCAGCCGGGCGAGGTCTATCCCGCAAGCCCGGCGGAGACCGATGATGTGTTTTTCGTCCCGATTAGGGAGCTCATTGACCCCCGCAACCGCCTGCTGGTGGGATTTAAGCAGTGGCAAGGCCCGGCGTTTTATGCCAATGACTACGTAATTTGGGGGTTTACTGCCGGGGTGCTGGCAGCATTATTGGATCATTCTGGGTGGAGCGTACCGTGGGATAACAATTCGGTCATAGACCTGCGTGACACTCTCAAAAAGTCCCGCAATAATGAGAAGATGTCCTAATTGCCCGCGCGCTTGAGGCGCCGGGAGACGCACGAGATTTCGATAGAGAAAGAACCAAAGCCATGACTGCTGCGCTCATTGTTGACGGCCTGATTGTGCTTGCCGTGTTAGCAGCATTGCTCAGTGGTTGGCGCAATGGTGCGCTCGCCGCGGTGCTCTCCGCCATCGGCGTGGGCGCGGGCCTCGTGGTGGGCATCGCCGTAGCCCCCAGCGTATTGCGCACAGTAGACGAGCCTTCGCTGCGCCTGCTCCTGCTCGTGGGCATCCTGGTTTTGCTGGTGGGCATCGGGCAGATCATCGGTTCTTCCTTGGGCACCAGCGTGCGCGATCGCATGAAGGCGCGCAGCACCCAACGAATAGATTCGCTCTTCGGCGCGGTCTTTCAGTCCTTCATCGCGCTCATTGTCATCTGGATGATTTCCATCCCCGTGGCCACCAATCTGGGCGGTTCCGCGGGGCAGGGTCTGCGCGATTCCCGCATCCTGAGCAACCTCAACGCGGCCGCCCCGCCGCGCCTGGCTTCCCTTCCCAATGGCGTGGCGGCGTTGCTCAATGAATCGGGCCTTCCGCCCCTGGTTTCGCCGTGGGAGAAGTCCATCAGCGGCGAGGACGTTGAGGACCCGGCCCCAGACGTGCAGGACCCGGAGCTGGTGCGCAGCATTCGCCCATCCATCATTCACGTGCTTGGCGATGCCGAAGAGTGCTCCCGCCGCCTCTTGGGTTCCGGTTTTGTGGTGGCCGATGACTATGTGGTGACCAATGCCCACGTGGTGGCCGGCACCCAAACGGTGAGGTTGGATACGAAGCTAGGCCTGAAGGACGCCACGGTGGTCTACTACAACCCAGAGGTCGATATCGCCGTCTTGCACGCGCCGGACCTGGGCATCCAACCCCTGCCGTGGGCGCAGCAGCCGGCCCAGACCGGCGACGATGCCATGGTCATGGGCTTTCCACACTCCGGGCCCTTTAACGCGGAAATGGCCCGGGTGCGCGATCGCATCACCATCGCCGGGCCAGATATCTACTCCCAAGGCCGGGTAGAGCGCGATTCCTATACGGTGCGCGGCAATATCCAACAGGGCAATTCCGGCGGCCCCCTGGTCAATACCGCGGGCGAGGTCTTGGGCGTTATCTTCGGCGCCTCAGTAGACGATTCTGAGACCGGATACGCGCTGACCGCAGACGAGGTCATCGGCCACATTGGGGATGTCACCCAATTGCAGCGCCCAGTAGAAACCGGCGAGTGCGTGGCGCACTAGCTTTCGCATTAGATCCGCGTAGGGCAATCCGCCCTACGCGTCGAGCCAGCGGCGCAGCTCGTCGACGAACTCCTCAGGGGCCTCGAGGAAGGGCAGGTTCTTGGCACCTGGGATCGAGGTGGCGCTAAACCCCGCGCGGGCGCGCAGGGCCGCCCGCTGGATGACGGGGTTCCAAAGGCGCTGTTGGGCGTGGATGAAAAGGACGGGGCGCTTGACGGCTAATTCGGACCAGTTCAAGGGCACCACGGCGGTGCGCATCCGGTGATTCCACAGGATCCCGCGGCGCACCTTGCCAATCTGGGAGGCGCGCAGGCGCAGGGCAAGGATGGACTCTAGGGTGGCATCGGCAAGCGCGGGCCCCGTATCCAAACTGAGCTCCTTGCGGTAGGCCCGGGGGCTGAGCAGCAGGGTATTCGCGCGGGTGACCTTGGGCAGGTGGCAGAGGAGGGAACGCAGGATCATCCACCCAAAATCCCAGGGGCGGGCGGCGATGGCGCGGCGGATATCAACCGGGTGCGCGGCCGAGACCGAAACCAAGCCGCGCACGCGATTGGGGCGCTCGGCGGCCAGGCACCACGCTACCGCGCCACCGGTATCGGCGCCGACGATATAGGCATCCTCGTGGCCCAAGGCCTGGATGAGGCCATCCAGATCCCCGACCAAGGTGCGGATATCTTGGCCGGGATCGATGGGCGGCTTATCGGACATGCCAAAGCCGCGCATATCCACCGCGGCGACGTGGTACCCGCACTGGGCGAGGGGCCCTATGACCTCCTGGAAATCGAACCAACCGCCAAAAGCGCCGTGAATAAAAACGACGAGGGGATCGGCGCTATCGCCCGCTATGGCCACGTGCAGGCGGATGCCCCGGGTGTGGACAAACTCGTGCGCAAAGGGTCCTTCCAGCTCAACCGTGGAGGGGGGAAGTGGTGCTAAGGCCATGGAGGGCAAGGCGCCTTTCTATGTGTACAGAAAATCCGCCCCAGGAAAGGCTGAGGCGGATCTAGTAGTGCGTGCGGTTTAGGTATACAGGCCGTGAGTGTCCTTGCGGTCCAGCGACTTCTGCGCCTTGCCCGGAATCAGGTTCTTGAGTTCCTTGGTGGAATCTATGGTCTTCTGCGGCGCCTTGACCTTCTTGACGTTCTTGACACCGAGCAGGGCGAGGGCGCCGGCTGCCACGATCATCACGAGGAAGACGATCAAGTAAGCGGCCCAGCGATCTAGCCAGAGCGCGAGGAGCTCAGCGACGAAGATGAAAAAGAAGAAAGAGCTGTACAGCGCGATGGTGCCCGCTGCACCGAAGAAACCGGCGCCGATGCCGCCCTTCTTTGCGGACTGCGCCAGCTCCGTCTTGGCCAGCTCTACCTCAGAGCGCACGAGCTGGGACATCTGCTCGGTGGCATTGGAGACCAACTTGCCGATGGAGGTTTCGGAGGACGATGCATCAACATCGCTCAAAGGAATCGAATTAACCTTTGGTGCGAATTGATCGGTGCCGTCAGTAAATAATCCATCGTTGCTCACGATTAATTCTCCTCGTTTTTCATCTAAACCTTGTAACGGCCCCAATGATAATAGATACAGCGCGGTTTTACGGTGCCACGCCAAAGGTAGGGGCCTTCGGGGCTCGGGGCGTCTAGGGCTATCCTAATGTATATGCCAGAAAATGACCCGTTATCCCCGTTATTTCGCCTCCCGGGGGTGAAAGAAGGTGCGGAAAAGGCCGCGGCGGCCATCGCGCGCGCCCACCGCAGGCCGGCCGGGCTGCGCAGGTATGAGGTCATCTCCGCGGAGTCCTTGATGCGCGGGGCGCGCGCCAGCGTGGCCTTGGATGGGCATTCCATCCCCCCGCATCCTAGCCCGGGTGATGTGGAAAGCGGGCCGCTCGCCGGCGCGGTCAGCGCGTATTCCGTGGTAGCCCCTGAGATGGTAGATTCCACCGTCCGCTCCTTTGCCCGCGCGCCGCTGCAAGTGCTTGCACGCATCGACGTTGCCGCCGGCGGCAACGGGATTCCCAGCGGCGATAGCGCGCGCTTGCAGGGCTTGGCGCGCCTGATTGCGCAGGGGAGCGGCCCGGCATTCCGCGATCTCTTGCCAAGCGTCGTGCACGCCGAAATCGCAGCCGGCGAATTCTTTGGCCCGCGCAGCGGCGTGGTGGCGCGGGTTGCGGCCCGCCTGGCCGCCATACACACCGGCTTCGATCCCCGCGGGTTTGCCGTGCCAGAGGTGTATTTCCACCGCCATTCCACGGCCTACCGCGAGTGCCGCGCGAGCTACCGCGACAGCCCCGGCGAGGTGGTGCTTTTTCACCTCTCCGCATGGGAGGTAGGCGGCAAGGAAGCTGACGCTATCGCCCGCGCGGCCTAACCGTACGCTCGTACCCGGTAGGCGGTGAACATTCATTCGGTGCAGGTCAGGGCCGTGCAGGTAGATTATTTTTCTTAGCTGTTGTGATCGGGTAGTGAACGTGTCATAATAAGCGGTGCAAGGCCCCGATATACAGTGTGGCCTGCCCCGGCTCGCCCCCCGAGGCCGGGTTACTGACGGCCCGCGCGCACCCCCCGATGCGCGGGCCGTCACCTATATCTACGGTTATCCACAAGGCTTTGTTGAAAATGCAACTAACCGAGCGCTAAGTGGTAGCTTTCGCGCTTTTATCCACAGGCGGGAAGTCACGTCTCTAGTGCTGGTGGCGCGGGTGCTTCAGGCTAGGGGGCATGAATACAGCACAGTCTCGCTCCACCATCGTCGTTGCTATAGGCGAGGAAGCCTTGCGCGCCGAGGCGGTCCATGCCGCCGCCGCGACCAGTCACGAGGTCATTACGGTCACCGATCCCCGCGATATCCCGCGCAGCCTTCCCGGGGCCTACACGGTCTTGGTCGATGCGCTCATGGCGCGCGTTATCGCCTCTGCCCAAGCCACACAGACCGCGCCCGCCCCGGTGCTTTTCCTCGCCGCGGACCCAGGGCCCATCGATTATGAGGCAGCGCTTGCCTGCCATGCGGATCGCGCCTTTATTATCCCCGCGGAGATTAAGGACTTGCTGGCGGCAATCGCCCAGGCCGCGCACCCGCCAGAAGATCGCCCCGGTAGCGCCACCATCGCGGTGGTGGGCGCCAGCGGTGGGGTAGGCACCTCCACCTTTGCCGCGGCCCTGGCGCGTTCCCACTGCACGGCGGGTGAGCAGGCGCGGGCGCTGCTTATCGATGCCACTGCGCACTCCGGCGGCCTCGATCTCCTCCTCGGCGTGGAAACGGCGCCGGGTGCTCGCTGGCCGGAGCTCAATATTGGCGATGGCAGCATCGACGCCGCCGACCTGTACCGCGCCTTACCGTCTACCGCCGATGGCATAGCGGTGTTATCCGCAGCGCGCAGCACGGTGAAAGACACCTTCACGCTTGATGCCACGCTCTTGGCGGCGGCGACGTCCGCGGCGCACGCGGGCGAGGGCCTGTGCGTGGTGGATTGCACGGTCGAAAATATCCCGGCTGCCTGCACGCACGTGGTGTTGGTGGTGGCCGCGGAGGTGCGCTCGGCAGCAGCGGCCGCACAACTCATCCTGCGCCTGGATGAGGCGCGGCGCGATATCGTGGTGGTCCTGCGCCAACGGCAGTGGGCGGCTCTCAGCGCGCCAGAGGTAGAAGACATCATCCACCACCGAGTCAGCGCCCAATTGCCCACCGTGCGCGGGCTCACCCGCAGCATCGAGATCGGTGGATTACCGGCCCGGCTCCCCGCAGCGCTTGCTAAGACCGCCCGCGCGGTGCGCGAGGAGGTAGGGGCATGAGCGCGGCGATGGATAGTTCGGCCGAAACCATGGAAAAGACCATGGAGAAGATGCAGCGCGTCATTGCCGCCGAGCCGGATCTGGTGCACGACGCCCCTAGCCTGGCCCGGCGGATCCGGGAAGAAGCAGGGGTTATCAGTGACGTCGCCGTGGTGGATCTGCTCCGGCGCTTGCGCCAAGATGCCACCGGCATGGGGCCACTGGATGCCTTATTGGCCCGGCCGGGCGTGACCGATGTCGTGGTTAACGGGCCCGAAGACGTCTTTATGGACCGCGGTGAGGGGCTCGAGCGCAGCGATATCACCTTTCGCAACGATGGGGAGGTGCGCCAGCTCGCCTCCCGCCTGGCCGGGGCCTCGGGCACGCGGCTTGATGATGCCCAGCCTTTTGCCGATGGCCGCGTCACGCGCCCCGATGGCGTCGTGCTCCGCGTGCATGCACTTTTAAGCCCACCCGCAGTGGGCGGGACGTGCATTAGCCTGCGCGTATTGCGGCAGGCGCAGACCACCTTGCCGCAGTTGGTGGCCAATGGCACCGTGCCGGAAGACATCGGCCAGCTGCTTATCGCGATGATGAAAAAGCGAGTGTCCTTCCTCGTTATTGGCGGTACCGGTTCCGGCAAGACGACGCTGCTCTCGGCGCTATTGGGAACCGTATCCGAGCGCGAGCGCATCGTGGTTATCGAAGATACGGCGGAGCTATCACCCCACCACCCGCATTGCGTGAGCATCGTTTCGCGCCGGGCAAACGCGGAAGGCAGCGGCGAAATCACGATGGCGCAGTTGCTGCGGCAGGCGCTGCGCATGCGCCCGGACCGCATCGTCGTCGGCGAGATTCGTGGTCCAGAGGTAGTCGATCTGCTCGCTGCACTGAATACGGGCCACGATGGCGGGGCGGGTACCTTGCACGCCAATTCCCTCTTTGAGGTACCCGCCCGCATGGAGGCCCTCGGTGCACTCGGCGGCCTGGACCGCAGCGCCCTGCATTCGCAATTAGCGGCAGCTGTCAACGTGGTGCTCACCATGGAGCGCACGCCACACGGCCGGCGCCTGGCCCATATCGGCGTCTTAGAGGGCAATCCGGTCACCCCGCGCATTGTCTGGAGCGCGACCGAGGGACCCGCGCCCGGCTTTGCGGAATTCTCCGCCTCCCTGTTGGAGGAACAGCGCGAAGAAGCAGGAGGTCAGGCGGATGCTTAGTTTCTTATTGCTCGCCGCAGCTCTCTTGCTGTCTGCGCCCTCGAGCGCTGCCCGCATCGCTGGCAAGGGCAGCCGGATAAAGGCCAGCTCCTTGGTCATTTTGGGCGCCGTATTCTGCGGCAGCTTGGTCTTCTTCTCGGTCGGGCGGATGAGCATTGCGGTCGCGGCAGCGATCATCGCATGGTGCGTGTCGTGGTATATCAAGGACATCATGGCCGCCCGCGCGCGCCGGCGCGGCCGCGAGGCCCTGGCCGGATACTTCGGGGTCGTCACCGCTGACCTGCGCGCCGGGGCAACCCTTGCAAGCGCGCTATCGCGCGGGGCGGAGTCCCTACCCGTAACGACGCCGCGGGATATGAGCGCGGCCTTAGAATCCACCGCTACTGCGGCGGCGCGCGGCGCGCCCCCACACGTGGCGCTCTCAGGAGCCCATGCGGATGCGGAACTTACCCGGCTGGGCCACCTGCTCGAATTATCTACTCAGCACGGCATCGCGGTAGCAAGCCTCTTTGAGCAGGCCCAAAGCCGGATGGATGCGCTGCGCCGCCACCACCAATCCACCGCGGCCGGACTGCAAGGACCCCAAGCTACCGCCACGGTCTTGGCGTGTCTTCCCATAGCGGGCATCGCCATGGGCGGGGCGATGGGGGCTAATTCGCTGGGCTTCTTGCTCGGCGGGGGATTAGGCGGAATCCTGCTGGTCATCGGGGTGGGGCTTGCCTGCGGCGGCTTTGCCTGGTCCCGCGTCATCATCAGGAAGGCGGCACCATGATGGCCTTTATCTGCTTAGCGCTGGCCGTGCTCGTTGGGCTGCCGGCCGCCAAGGGGCGGCTGGGACCGGCTATGGAACAGAACGCAACGCAGCACACGGCGAAGACCCCGCGCGCCGGCCCAAGAAAGCGCGATGGCGCAACAGCGCGCGGGGGATTGATGAGCAAACTCCAGCCCTCTACCACCGTGGATCCACTCCTCGTGGCCGGGGATATCGAGCTTTTCGCAGCTTGCCTGAGTGCGGGCCTGACGGTGCACGCCGCTGCTACGGCAGTCGCGCGTACGGCAGAGGCCGATACCCAGCACCTGTGGGAGACGGTATCCGCGCTCCTAGGAGTTGGCGTGCCCACGGAATCTGCATGGGACCATATGAAGGGCCATGCGGGATTAGAGGACGTGGCGGGGCTTGTCATCTTATCGGGCCAGTCCGGCGCCACCATAGCCGCCGGATGCACGCGAATCTGTACTTCTTTGCGCGCCGAAGCATCTGCTCACGCTACGGCTAAAGCAGAGCGCGCAGGAGTATTCATTGCCCTCCCGCTGGCGGTGTGCTTCCTGCCAGCATTTATCGTTCTAGGCCTCGCGCCCGTAGTGATCAGCTTGGGCGCGCAGCTTTTCTAGATGCACCATTTTTCACTTCTACTCAACCACCACACCTTTTAAGAAAGGACTCTCCATTATGTCTGCACTATTTATTAAGTACTCCCAGCTCACCCGCGCCCTTGTCCGCAACGATGAGGGGATGAGCACCATTGAATACGCCATGGGATCGCTTGCGGCCGCGGCACTTGCCGGCGTGCTGTACATGGTTATCAACGGCGGCGGCGTGGTCGATGCCATCGAGGGAATCATCACCGATGCGCTATCGAATACCCCGAGCTAACCGCGCGCACTAGAACACAAGAAAGGAGGAATCATGCGCACGGTAGTCGATGACGATGGTTCGGTGACCATCGAAGCCGCCCTGGCATTAAGCTCCCTCGTCCTCGTGGCGGCGGGCATCATCGGTGCGATCGCGACGATGGCGTCCTATATCGCGGCGGTGGACATGGCGGGCGCGGCGGCTAGGTCGCACGCCATCGGCGTCGAGTACCAACCGGCCCGCGAGGATGCCCGGGTAAGCGTGCAGGAAAGTGCGGGGCTTATTCGGGCATCGGTAAGCGTCGATGCTCCCATCGGCACCATGAGCGCGGAAGCGGTCTTTCCCGCGGAGGTGGCCGGCAATGACTAGCAAACTGCGCGGCGAGGACGGATACGCCACCATCGCCGCCACCGGAATCATCGTCGCCATCATCAGCTTATTGCTGTTCATCGCGGCGGTGGGGTCGCGTGTGACCGCGCGCCATGAAGCGCAAGTGGCCGCGGACCTTGCCGCCGTGGCCGGCGCGTGGGCCTTAGCCACCGGCAAAGATGCATGTGCGGCGGCAGGCAGCACCGCGCGGGAAAACGACGCGAGCCTTGAGGAATGCACCGACAATGCACCCGATATCATCGCCGTTGCCGCGGTGCGTGGCCAGAGCGCCACGGCCAAGGCGGGCCCGGTCTAAACCGCGGCCTCCTGCGTCATGGTGACGAGCGCGCCGAGCAGCTTGATGGCACCGTCCTTGCTCAGCGGGTTATTGCCGTTGCCGCACTTGGGCGATTGCACGCACGATGGGCACCCGGCCTCGCAGGGGCAGGAGCGCACCGCCTCAAAGGTGGCCGCGATCCACTCGGGGAAGCGGCGGAAGCCTTCTTCGGCAAACCCGGCGCCGCCGGGGTGGCCGTCGTAGACAAAGACGGTGGGAAGCTGCGTATCCGCGTGCAATGCGGTGGATACGCCGCCGATATCCCAGCGGTCGCAGGTGGCGATAAGCGGCAACAGCCCAATGGCGGCGTGTTCGGCCGCATGGAGGGTGCCGGGGGTATCGGCGGCGGTAATGCCCATCGCAGAAAGCGCCAGCGGGTCGATGGTATAGGCCACGGCGCGGGTGGTCAGCCGCTGTTCGGGGAGATCGAGGGGGATATCGTCGCCGATGGTGCCATCGGCAAGCCGCACCTGGTAGCCGGTGACGCGGTCGGTGACCTCGACCTCCACGTCCGCCACCCACAGGCCCGGGGAATAATTGACCAGGTTATCGGCCTCGCGCACGATGCGAATATCCGTAGTAGAGCGCGGGGTGGTCGAATACTCGGGGGTCTCCGGGCGGGCGAGTGCCACATAATCGGATAGGAGGAGCTCCTCGATGACAAAACTTTCGCCCTGGTGCAGGTAGACCGCGCCGGGGTGGACCTGGCTGGTCGCGCGCGCTGCATCGATAGTGCCCAATAGCCGGCCATCTGAGGCATCCACGATCATGACCTCCTCGCCCGCCCCGCCGCGCAGCGATACTGCCGAGTGGGCGGTTTCCGGGGAAAGCTCTTCCGCGCTGGAAGCGGGAATGGGCACGGCAAACCACCCGCGCTCCCGGCGGCGCACGAGGCCTTGCTCCGCAAGCTGGTGGATGACCGCGCTGGCACCCCACTCAGCAATGGTGGCATCATCCAGCGGTTTTTCCACCGCCGCGCAGTAGATATGGCCAAAGAGGATATAGGGGTTCGTGGGGTTAAACACGCTCGCTTCCACCGGCTTGCCCAAGAGAGCATCGGGGTGGTGCACCAGGTAGGTATCCATGGGTTCATCGCGGGCGACAAGCACCACGAGCGAGCCTTGCCCGCGGCGGCCCGCGCGCCCGGCTTGCTGCCAAAAACTGGCCACCGTGCCCGGAAAACCAGCGGTGACCACGGCATCGAGCCCGCCAACGTCGATGCCCAGCTCGAGGGCGGAGGTGGTGGCGACGCCTAAAAGGGAGGCATCGTCAAGCGCCTGCTCCAACCGGCGGCGGTCTTCGGCCAGGTAGCCGGCGCGGTAGGCGGCGATGCGCTGCGCGAAATCCGGCCGGCCCAAACTGCCGGAAAGGGTCTCGGCGGCTACCATCGCCACGACCTCGGCGGAGCGGCGGGAGCGCACAAAGGTCATGGTCCGGGCACCTTCCGCGATGAAGGTTGCCATCATCTCGGCGGCCTCCGTGGTGGCCGCGCGCCGCACGGGGGCGCCGTGCTCGCCCTCTGCGCCCTCCAAGAACCCAGGCTCCCAGAGCGCGACCGTGCGCGCGCCGGTGGGGGCGGAATCCTCAGTAATCGCGTGCGCCGGGCGGCCGGTGAGGCGCTCGGCATGCCGGGCCGGGTCATTCATGGTTGCGGAGGCATAAATGATGGTGGGCCGCGATCCATAGTGCCGGCACAGGCGGAGCAAGCGGCGCAGAACCAGGGCCACATTGGCGCCGAATACGCCCCGGTAGGAGTGGCATTCATCGATGACGATGAACTCCAGGTGGCGCAGCACCCGCGCCCACCGCGCGTGCGCGGCCAGCATGGACATGTGCACCATATCGGGATTGGAAAACACCAGGCGCGAATGATCGCGCACGCCCGACCGGGATTCCAGGGGCGTATCGCCGTCATAGGGCGCGGGCACCACGTTTTTGAGCTCCGGAATCCCGCGGCACAGCTCGAGCGCGGATTGCAGCTGGTCCGATCCCAGGGCCTTGGTGGGGGTGAGGTAGAGGGCGCACGCGGTCTGATCCTCTGCCAGCCGGGTGAGGATGGGCAGCTGATAGCCCAAAGACTTTCCGGACGAGGTGCCGGTGGAAATTACCGCGTCACGGCCCTGCCACGCGCATTCGGCGAGCTCGGCCTGGTGGGCATAGAGCTTGCCGATGCCCCCATCTACCACCTTCTCCTTCAACCCCGGCAGCACCCACTCCGGCCAGTCGGCGTAGCGCGCCCGTTTTGCCGGGAGCGTGGTGTGAAACGTTAGGGTGGACTCAGAAAGGCGCCGCTGGATGAGTTCTAGGAGCTCTTCACCAATGGGGTTATCGCCAGCCGGGTGAGACAATTTTTACCCCCTTGTGAGTTAAATCTATCGCTTTGGCGTGGAACGTGTCACACTGTTGACAGGCCAATGTTGTCTTGGTGCGGTTTTATACTTCACGGTACTGCTCGAGGACCCATTTACCGAATAACTACCGGCGCGGCAATCCGCGCTACCTCTTTAAGAAAAGGAACTCAGTTCACCATGACACAAGGAACCGTTAAGTGGTTTAACTCCGAAAAGGGATACGGCTTCATCGAGCGCGAGGACGGCGGCGGAGACATCTTCGTGCATTACTCCGAAATTCAGGGCAGCGGCTTCCGCACCTTGGAAGAAAACCAGAAGGTCAGCTTCGAGGTTGGATCCGGCCCGAAGGGCGACCAGGCGCAGGCCGTTTCCATCCTCTAAACCCCAGGGGGTTAGAGCCCTAGGGCGTTTCGGCGTAGCCGCGGCGGGTATCCCACCACTCCATGATGCTGTTTTGGGCCTTTTGCAGTCCCAAGCCGATGAAGATGGCGGCGATAATGCTGATGACCATCGCAAATAGTGGGGTATCGGAAAACGCCATGCCGCCCACATAACCAATGGCCAAAGCCTGGAATACCCAGAGCATCACGCCAATGGTGTCGAAGAAGAGGAAGACCGGCCAGGGAAAGCGCATTGACCCCAGCAAAATGGTCATAAAGAGCCTGGCTGAGGGGATAAAGCGGGCAATGATAATGGCCGCGCCGCCGCCGCGGCGCACATTGCGTTTTACCCAGGAGAGGGCCTCGTAGGCCTTCGTTCCTTTTTGAATGCGGTTAAGCAGCGGCATGAACCGCGTGCCCAGCAAAAAGCACAGGTTATCGCCCAACATGGCGGCTACAAGTGCCACAAAGAACATGGTGGGCAGGTGCGGAAATCCCTGCGAGCCGTTCCAAGCGCCGACCATATTCAGTGGGATTTCAGAGGGGAGCACTGGAAAGAAACAGTCCCCGAAAATGAGCAGGCCCACGATGGGATAAACCCACTCCGTGCCCATGATGGCTTCAATCCACATGGTTACTGTGTCAACCATCTAATCCTCCACGGGGTGTGTTGTGGGTGTGCTATCGTCCCCAACAATGCTTTCACAGCTGCTGGACTTTCTAAAAAGGTCAGTATAGACCGGTTCGGTGGGGGTGCGAAGTGCCCCCTACACAGCCTTTTGGTGTTACCGAGTATATGGTGCGAAGAACGGTATAAACCACCTGTGTACGCTAGGGGCGATTGCTGAAAGCGCACAAATTTTAATGTTCGCATCATCGAAAGGGATGAAGTCGAAGTGGCAGAAGCGGCCGAGCCGGGCAAAACTTTAGTGATTGTGGAGTCGGCAACTAAGGCGAAAAAGATCCAGCCGTACCTGGGAGATAACTACATCGTGGAGGCCTCCGTGGGCCATATCCGCGATCTCCCGCGGGGCGCTGCCGACGTGCCGGCGAAGTTCAAGAAGGAATCTTGGGCCCGCTTGGGTGTTAATCCGGAAGATGACTTCGCCCCGCTCTACGTCGTCAGCCCGGATAAGAAGAAAAAGGTCGCTGACCTCAAATCCAAGCTGAAGCAGTGCGATAGCCTCTTGCTGGCAACAGACCCGGACCGCGAGGGCGAGGCCATTGCTTGGCACCTGTTAGAGGTCTTAAAGCCCAAGGTGCCGGTGCGCCGCATGGTCTTTAATGAGATCACCAAGTCCGCCATCTTGGAGGCGGCGGAAAACACCCGCGATTTGGACTATGACCTTATTGATGCCCAAGAAACCCGCCGCATCCTCGACCGCCTCTACGGCTACGAAGTATCCCCGGTGCTGTGGAAGAAGGTCATGCCGCGCCTTTCGGCCGGGCGCGTGCAGTCGGTGGCCACGCGGGTCATCGTCGAGCGCGAGCGCGAACGCATGGCGTTTATCTCCGCCGATTACTGGGATTTGCTCGCCACCTTGGACGCGGGGGCGGGCAGTGGCGAGGGCCCGTCGGCCTTTGACGCGCGCCTGACCGCGGTCAATGGCAAGCGCGTGGCTGTGGGCCGCGATTTCGACGATCGCGGAAATGTGAAGACCAAGGACGTCATCGTCATCACCCAGCCGCAAGCGGAGGCCTTGGAAAAGTCTCTGCAGGGCGCGGGCATGACAGTAGCCGGGGTAGAGCACAAGCCCTATACCCGCAAGCCTTATGCGCCGTTTATGACCTCGACGCTGCAGCAGGAGGCGGGCCGGCGCCTGCACTTTACCTCTGAGCGCACGATGCGCATTGCACAGCGCCTTTACGAAAACGGCCACATTACGTATATGCGTACGGACTCCTCTTCGCTGTCCAAGCAGGGCTTGAACGCCGCGCGTAGCTCCGCTACCAGCATTTATGGCGAAGAATACGTCTCGGATTCCCCGCGCGTTTATGACCGCCGCGTCAAAAACTCGCAGGAGGCGCACGAGGCGATCCGCCCCGCCGGTGAGTCCTTTGCCACCCCGGGTCAGCTGTCTAGCCAGCTGGATGCGGAGGAATTTAAGCTTTATGACCTGATTTGGAAGCGCACCGTGGCCTCGCAGATGGCCGATGCCAAGGGCACCTCCATGAAGGTGGCGGTCGCCGGCACCGCGACCACGGATAATGGCGCCTATGATGTCGAGTTCTCTGCAACCGGCCGCACCATTACCTTCCCGGGTTTCTTGAAGGCTTACGGCGCCGACGAGGATACGAGCAAGAAGAGCGAGAACCGCCTGCCGCACCTGGAGCAAGGCCGCGATCTGAAGGCCGAAGAGGTCTCGGCAGAAGGCCACTCCACCAACCCGCCGGCGCGCTATACCGAAGCCAGCCTGGTGAAAAAGATGGAAGACTTGGGCATCGGGCGCCCGTCGACGTATGCCTCTATCATCAAGACCATCCAGGACCGCGGCTACGTGGTCTCGCGCGGCAACGCCCTGGTTCCCTCTTGGGTAGCCTTCGCCGTGGTGGGCCTCTTGGAGGAAAACTTCACCGAGCTGGTGGATTATGACTTCACCTCGTCCATGGAAGATGAGCTGGACTCGATTGCCACCGGCACGGAGGATGGCACGGACTGGCTCAACGGCTTTTACTTTGGCAACGCTGAGGCCAACGAGCACAAGGCGGCCTCCATTGCGCGGCATGGCGGGCTGAAATCGCTTATCGATGTCAACCTCGAGGCCATCGATGCCCGCAAGGTCAACTCGCTCAAGCTCTATACCGATTCGGAGGGCCGCGAGGTCTTCGTGCGCGTCGGCCGCTACGGGCCCTATATCGAGCGCGCGATCGGCACCAACGAGGACGGCAGCGTGGAATACCAGCGCGCCAACCTCTCGGAGACGGTGACCCCGGATGGGCTGAATGAACAGCTGGCGGAAAAGCTCTTTGCTACCTCGCAGGGCGGGCGCCAGCTGGGCGAAAACCCTGAAAACGGGCGCATGGTGGTGGCGAAGGAAGGCCGCTTTGGTCCCTATGTCACCGAGGTCGTCCGCGATGATGAGCGGGAAAAGGCCGAGGCGGAGGCCTTGGAGATCGTCGCGAAGGAGCGCGCCGAAGAGGATAAACAGCGCGCCGAGGAAGGCAAGCGCGCCAAGAATTGGGAGACCAAGACAGCCGCGAAGCAAAAGGAAAAGCGCATCAATGACTACATTGATGAGAAGCTGAAGCCGGGCACGGCCTCGCTTTTTAGCTCGATGGAGCCGCTGACCGTCACGCTGGAACAGGCCCTTGAGCTGCTATCCCTGCCGCGCGAGGTGGGCGTGGACGACGGGGAGATGATCACCGCCCAAAACGGCCGCTACGGCCCGTACTTGAAGAAGGGCACGGATTCGCGCTCGCTGGCTAAGGAAGAGCAGATCTTTAGCATCACCCTGGATGAGGCCCGCCGCATCTATGCGGAGCCGAAGCGTCGTGGCCGCGCGGCCGCACAGCCGCCGCTGAAGCAGCTCGGCGATAATGACGTTTCGGGCAAGCCTATGACCGTTAAGGATGGCCGCTTCGGCCCGTACGTTACGGACGGCACCACCAATGCGTCCCTGCGCCGCGGCGACGATCCGGAGCAGCTTACCGATGCCCGCGCCAACGAGCTGCTTTCCGAGCGCCGCGCCAAAGAGGCCTCTGGGGAGACGAAGAAGAAGTCCACAAAGAAGTCTTCTAAGAAGAGCACAAAGAAGTCGACCAAGAAATCGACGAAGAAGGCCACTAAGAAGGGCACGAAGAAGGCGGCTAAGAAATCCAGCTCGAAGCCTTCGCCCGGCACGAAGAACGTGGTGAAGGCCGGCTCGCGGAAGAAATAAGTGCAGAGATAAGTAAGGTGGCGGGCATGAATGATTTTCTTGCCCGCACCGAGGAAGGCGCCGCGGCCTTGACCCGCGCGGTGTCTGAAACTTTTGCTGATGTCACCGACCCAGCCCGGCGCACGCCGCGGGGCTGGCGGCGTTTCGCGTACCTAGCGCTAGGCGAGTCCACGGTGTGGTCCCGCCTCTTTGGCTGGAAGAAGGCCCACGCCGTCACGAGCGCGCCGCTTCTGCCGCTTTTGGCGGCGGAGGCGCAGGACCCCACCCTGAGCCCCGCCTTGTTGGCCGGCGCGGTGGGGCAGGCGGAAAAATCGCGCCGCTTGCATCACCCCTCTTTCCTTGGGGTAGCCGGCGTTAGCGCTAGCCACGCGGCATATTCTTGGGTGCTTTATCGGCGCGGCGCGCGCAACGATGCCCGCGGGTGGGGCCTGCGCGCCATGGCGTGGGCGGCGGCGCTCCTCGCCACGCGCAAGCAGCCCACCCGGACCGCGGTAGCGGTGGGCGGCGCGGCGGTGCTGACCACCTCGGCGCTGGCGGGCGATCCGCGCCTGCGCACCGATGCGACGAAGGGCTTGAGCCACGGCGCCAATCTCTTGGTAACGGCGGAGGGCCTGACGGCACTGCGGGCGCGACTGTCTTTTGCTGAGTCTCAGCAGAAGACGCGGATACTGAAGAAAAATAAGAAACAAGCCAAGCCCACGAAGGTGGCCCGGGCGGTGGGCGCGGCGGAGGCCGGTGCCTTTGCCTTGGGGCACTTCCTGCTAGTCGATGCCCTGACTAGGTAAGGTCCTGACTGGGTAAGCTCCGCTCCGGCTGCATGCTCGGGCCATAAGATAGCCGGCGGTGTACCACCTCGAAGGGCCCGCGCAGGCCTAGCGCTTCGAGCACGCAGGCGCCGATTACGGTGACCAGCCACACGCCGCAGGCGAGGGCGGCTTGGCCGAAGGCGCCTAGCTCGTGGCCGTAGTCCAGCGTGAAGGGGTGCACGATAAGGAAAAACAGTATCGACTGGCCCACATAACCGCTCATGGATCGCTTTCCCAGCGCGACGAAGGGCCACAAGAAGGCGGGCACGGAGGCGCCGGCCGCAAGGCGTTCTTGCACGGGCTGCAGGATAAGCGCGAGCCCGGCGAGGATTCCGGGCCCGGTTAGCACGCCGAGGGTGGAATTGGCGCTACTGGCGGCGTTCGCCCAGCGCTCATCAATGACCCCGAGGGTGCCTAAGGACCACAGCGTGCCAATGACCAGCGTTACGGCGGCGGCGATGGCCACCCAGCGCAGGAGTTGGGGGCGGTGAGAGGGGACATCGGCAAGCACGCCCTCGCGCGCCCACACAAAGCCCACCAGCATGACCGGCAGGTACATCAGCACGATGAGCGGGGCGGAGATGATCTGCGCGCCCAGGGTGAGAAGCTGGCTGAGCAGCAGGTCACCGTAGGAATTTACCGTGCCAACGGCATCGACGGGGATATCGAGCCCGCCGTCAATCGCGGAGAAAATAAACGTGGCGATGCCGAGCACCGTCAGCACCCCGAGCGCGATATGAGAAATCTTGCGCAGCGTAGAATTGTGCAGCGTGAGCAGCAGGGCAATGACTATGCCCGCTATGCCGTAGACAAACATGATATCGCCCCAAAACAGCAGCACCATGTGCACCGCGCCCAACAGCGCGAGGAAGCCATAGCGCTTGGCGATGACCCTCCTTGCCTCCCCCAGCGGAAATCCCCGCCGCCACAGGCTCATCGCAATAAGCCCCACGCCGAAGCCCAGCAGGGTAGAAAACATGGGTAGGCCGCGGTTGTGCACGAAGAAAGCGCCGAAGACGACGGCGGTTTTATCGAGCACGCTGTCATTGAGGATGCCGCCGAAATACGCGCCCGGCCGGTCCTCTGTGATGATCCACGCGGTGGTCATATTCGCTATCGCGATTCCTAAAAGCGCCATTCCGCGCGCCGCGTCGGGCACGATGAGGCGGGTGCTTGCCATTAGATTTCGCACCTTTCTGCCAGGCTGGCGCGGATGGGGCGCGCCAACTGGGTCATGCGGCGGCGCCCGCGCAGCTCGATGGATTTCATGACGGTCCAGCGGGCCTGTTCGGCCTCGTTGGCGGTCTTTAAGGTAGCAGCATTGGTCAAGACCTGGCCAGGGGTGTCCTTGGCCATTTCGGTCAGGCGGGCGGCCTCGTTGACGGCATCGCCGATGACGGTGTACTCGAAGCGATCCGCGCCGCCGATGTGGCCGGCCACAACGTGGCCGGAGGCGACGCCGATGCCGGCCTGCAGCTCGAGCCCGCGCAATTCCCCGCGCAGCTCGCGGGCGGCCTGCAGCGCCATCGAAGTCGAGTCGTACACGTTGAGCGGCGCGCCAAAGACGGCGAGGGCGGCATCGCCTTGGAACTTGTTGATGATGCCCTTATTGCGGTGCACCACCGTCACGACGTGCTCGAAGAATTTATTGAGCTCCGTGACCACTTCTTCGGGCGAGTGGTTGACCGCGAAGGTGGTGGAACCGATGACATCGATAAACAACACCGCGACCTTCCGGTCCTCGCCGCCCAATTCGGGGCGCTCATCAAGGGCGCGCTGGGCCACCTCGGTGCCCACGTAGCGGCCGAAGATATCGCGGACGCGCTGGCGCTCGCGCAGACCGCGCATCATCTCATTAAATCCTGCCTGCAGGACGCCGAGCTCGGATCCATCGTAGATATCGACCTCGGCATCGGACTCGCCGCGGCGCACGCGGTTAATCGCATCCTGCAGCTCCACGATGGGATCGACCACGCTCATGATGGCGAAGCTGGTGCCGATAAACCCAGTAGCCAGCGCGGTGAGTGCCAGCGCCACGATGGCTGGGATGATCTCGCTGGCATCGCCGGAGAAGAGCCCGGTGTGCTGCCCCAGCAGCACCAACACGATGCCGAGCAGCGGCACGCCGGAGGTCATCAGCCAGGTGGAAAACAGGCGATATTTGATGGGTGGTTCGACGGTGGAATCTTCAAAGCGGCGGGCGACGGCTTGCGCGGCGACGGGACGCACGAGGCGCTCTGCCTGCAGGTAGGTCAAGATGATGACCACCAGGCCCGCCAGGGTGGTGGAGACACCCACGACGAGCCCGAGCCGCCCGGATTGCCCGCTGGAGATTGCCACCGTCAAGATGATGCCGATGAGCCAGACCGCGGCCGCGACCAGGGATTGGTACACGGGGATGCGCAGCACGAGGGTGCGCACCATATTTGGATCGTGTGCATCAGGATTGCGCTGCCAGTCCAGCACGGGGCGGAAGAGCAGCAGGGTAGCGGCGATGCCGATGATGACGGCAAAGATGAGGTAGACCGCCGCCACGCCCTTCAAGTTGGGTAGCTCGGCGGCAAAGTCCTCGATTTCCGGCATGGGCAGGAAATAGAGGATGAAGGTCATGATCGCGATGGCGCCGATGAGATTGGCGCCCAAGACCAAGGCAGCGTATACCGGCCATTGGGTTCCCATAAGCCAACGAGCGCCACGCAATAGTCTGTTCATAACTACTTACTGTAGTAAGACCAGTAGGCTAGAGCGAGTGAATACGGGAAGCGTTGCGCAACGATTGGCAGATACCCCAGGTGTAGCCCGCACTATCCTGGGTGCCGCGCGGGCGGCGCGGGGGATGTCGGGGGCAGATCCGCGGGCGATGAGCCATTCCTGGCTCTTTACCGGCCCTCCCGGTTCGGGGCGTTCCTTGGCCGCAATCGATTTCGCGGCCGCGCTCATGTGCACGGATCCGGAGGAACCGGGCTGCGGAAAATGCGAGGCCTGCCGCGCCGTGCTGGGCACTAAGCAGCACACGGACCTAGTCTTGGTGGACCCGCAGGAGGTCATCATCCCGGTAGATACGGTGCGCGAGGTCATCGGGCGCGCCGCGAGCTTGCCCACGGTCGCCCCGTGGCGCGTCGTGATCTTCAATAACGCGGATCGCCTCAACAATAACGGCGCCAACGCGTTGCTCAAGACGGTGGAGGAGCCGCCGGAGCGCACCGTGATTATCATGTGCGCGCCTTCCGATGCCCCCGAGGACTTCTCCCAGACCCTGCGCTCGCGCTGCCGGCACCTGTACATTCCCTCGCCGTCGGTGGACAATATCGTTGCACAGCTGGTGAGCGAAGGCGCCTCGGATCACGATGCCCGCCTCGCCGCCGTGACTTCCCTGCGCCACGTGGGCAGGGCGCGCCACTTAGTGGCGGATCCGACGGTGCAAAAGCGCCGCGCTGTGGCCATCAACCTGGCCGAGGACATCTTCCACGAATCCCAGGGCTTTCAGGCAGTGACCTCGCTTCTCAAGCTGGTGGATGCGGAGGCGAAGGAATCGCACAAGGAGGAAGAAGAAGCGGAGCTGGCCAAGCTGGAAAATACCTTTGGCGTGGGCGCGAAGGGCAAGGGCGCGGCGAAGGCGCAGCGCGATGCTCGCTCCGCTATCAAGGACCTACAAGAACAGCACAAGAAGCAGGCGAAGCGACGGGTCATCGATAACCTCGACCTGGTGCTCGTCGATCTCTCCGGAATCTACCGCGACGCGCTGATGACAAAGGTGGGCGCGCAGGTGGAGATGACCCACCCGGATTTCGCGGGACTATCTGGCGAGCTGGCGCAGCGGGTAAGCGAGGAGGGCCTCTTGGAGTGCCAGTCCGCCATTTCTTATTGCCGCGAGCAGCTGACCCAGAACGTGGGCACGCAGATTGCTTTCGACGGCTTGGTGGGCAGGCTGCGGCGGGCCTGCCTCTAGCGCTGGGGCTGTCTAGTACCGGGCCGGTGTTAAACGCTGGCCCCGCCAAAAACGAGGCCTGAGCCCCGATTTCTTTTCCGCGCCACCCCTGCGATAGAATCGCCAGTGCTGCTTAAGCAGCGCGCCGCCTTAGCTCAGTCGGTAGAGCATTTCACTCGTAATGAAAAGGTCGCGAGTTCGATTCTCGCAGGCGGCTCCATTTTTATACGTGCGGGTTTCTTCCTTAATATAAACTCTCCTTCAATAGAAGCAGGCCATATGGCCTCGATGAGAGAAGGAACGAGACAGTGCTTATTGCTACCGTCGCAGCAGAAATCCTCTTTTGGGTGTGCCTTATTCTGGGCGGTGTTCTCCGATACATCGTCAAGGCCCCAAGAATTGGACTGGCATTCTTTATCGCTACGCCAATTATTGACATAGTCTTGTTAATTTTCTCATTTTTCACTCTGCATACTGACGGCGAAGCGGGATTCATGCACGGTTTCGCAGCTTTTTATATCGCATTTTCGCTGGTCTTTGGCGGTGATATCATACGCGCGGTTGATCGGAAGCTCAGCGGGAAGTCGAAAACCGAGTCTGGGAATCAGTCCGATAATAATGTAAGAAAATCCGTATATGCCAGTGCGGTGACGGCTGCGATCCTTGTAGTTAGCATCGCGGTGGTAGGGCTAAACGGCAGCTTCTGGTTGATTTATTGGCTTATTGCCGTGCTCTTTACCCCACCGATGTGGTGGGGCATTGAAAAACTTAGTCGCCGTGCTTAAGTAGGCGCGGAACCACCTTGCCGGTGGCATTGCGCGGCAGCTTGGATAGGAAGTGCACATCGCGGGGCACGGAGTGCTCGGCGAGCTTATCGTGCACCCAGGCGCGGATGGCATCGGCAGTCAGATCGCGGCCGGCGGCATCGGCAGTAGGCACCGCCCAGACGGCGATGCGGCTGAAGGTCTCGCTATCCTCCACGCCACCCGCGTGCACCTCATCGATGCCGGGCATGGCCTCGAGCACCTCGGTCACGGACTGGGGGTGGACATTCTCGCCGCCCACGATGATCATGTCATCGGCCCGGCCCACGACGTGGAGGAAGCCCTGCTTGTCGATGTACCCCAGATCACCGATCGACAACAATCCATCGACCCGATTGAGCTTGAGCTTGGGGTTGGTATAGCCGGTCATGGCGGTGGAATTGGTGAGGTAAATTTCGCCCACCTCGCCGCGGGGAACGGGGTGGCCCTCCTTATCGAGGATGCGCAGCTTGGTGCCATTGGCCACCTTGCCCACAACATCGGGGTTTTCTGCGACCTGTTCCATCGTGGCCGTTGAGGCAAGCGCCAGCTCCGTGGAACCATAAACATTGCAGAGGATGGGGCCGAAGCGCGCGTTGGTGTCCTTGACCACCTGCGGGGTAAGGGCATTGCCGGCAGAGGCGATGAAGTTCAGGCTCGAGGTATCGAAAGCGCCCTCGGGATCGTGATCCACCAAGCGCTTGAAAAAGATGGGGGAGGAGAGCATGCCGTCGAGGCGGTAGCGTTGGACATCATCAAGCACCTGCTCCGGCTCAAAAACGCGGCGGGTAACGATGGTATTGCGCAGCCCCAACGCGATATTGATGCAGGCCCACCCCCAAGTGTGGAAGATGGAGGCCGTCATCTGCACGCGCTGATCGGCGCGCCACGGGATATTGCCCACGATGGAGGCGAGGACAACCGGCAAGGTCGGCTCGGGACGGACGATGCCCTTGGGGATGCCGGTCGTGCCGGAGGACATCAGCACGATGGGGCCGTGCTTGGGAAAGGTAGGCAGAGCGATATCCAGGGGATTCTTCACGATCTTATCGAGCGTGGGTAGATCGCTTGCCCCCGTATCGTGGGCGATGATGACCGGGATATCGAGGTTGGGATCGACGCGGTCGATGAATTCATCATCGATGACCAGGACATTAATGCCATTTTCTTCGATGCAGCCGGCCAACTGCTCTGGGGAAGAACCGACATTGAGTAGGTAGATCCCGGCACCAGCGTAGCCCTTGGCACCGAGCGGGATGATGATGCCGCGGCCGTTGCGGGCCATGACGCCGAGCCGGATCTCCGGCAGCTCCAGGGACTTTAGGTAGCGGGCAAAATTCTGCGCGTGGGATCGCAGCTGGCGGTAGGTGAGGGCGCCGTCGTCATCGATAAGCGCGAGGTGATCAGGGCAGGTCAAATAGGCCTGCTCGATTTCACGCGCCGTGGTGAAGCGGTAGCGCGCGAGGTTGGGCAGGAGCTTGATCTGCCCGCTCAGCCCGCCTTGCCGGGTAATCAGCCCCGATTTGAAGAGAGCAGGGAAGAACTGGCTGAGCGCGGACGCGTGGAAAGAAACATCAGACAATTTCATGAAAGAGATAACTCCGAAAAGGCGAAGATAACAAAAATATAACTACGATCGATATCGTTAGAAGAAAAGATGATGTTGCTTCTAACTCGAAAAATGTTACTGGAGTGACTAATCTACACTTAAGTTACAAGGTTTGAAGAAAAGGTCCCTCAATGAAATCCCTAAAACTCAAGGCATTTTCGGTCGTCGCTTCCGCAATTGCGGTGGTGGGCGTGGCGGTAGCGGCGCCGCAGGCTAGCGCGGCAGAGCGCAATCTCGTTTCCTTCGGTGACTCGGTCATGGCGGATCCGAACGGCGGGGAATACTTGAAGGACCGCTTCAATCCAACGCGGGTAATCGGGGAAAACTGCCCCACCTCCTTCAACTATGCGAAGCGGGCCGGCGCCAAGATGGGCCTACCGGTGCGCGATTTCTCCTGCTCTGGTGCGGTGTCGATGTCCAACGGCCCGCAGATTTGGCAGCAGGTGGATGCCGCCATCGGATCGGGCGCGCTGACCCCAGATACCGCGCGCGTGTTGATTACCACCGGCTTCAACGACACCTATAACCACCGCGATCTGAACATGGATCAGATCCGCCGGGAATTTACGGATCGCACCGCCCCGCAGGTTGAGCGGATTAAGCAGGCCGCACCGAATGCCCGCATTCAGATCGTGGGCTACCCCACCATCGGTTCGGGGCCGCACTACTGCCTCGTCCACGTTGGCCCGACGCCGCTGGATTCGACCTTCCTGCCCATGGTTCAGGACTACGAGAATAAGGCGCAGTGGATGCAGGTTGATCTGGCGGCCCGCACCGGCGTGCAGTTTTTGGATATGAAGCCATCGACCCGCAATAACGGCATGTGCGCTAATGCGAATGACCGCATGTGGGCAGGTCTCGTGGACTTTACGGCGGGCGCGGGTAACTTGCCTATCCACATGAACCAGCGTGGCCACGAGCACGCGGCCAATGTGATTGCGGCTTCCTAGTAACTATTTTCATTACCGCGGCCATATTGAAAATGTAGGTATGGTTGTGGACATGACTGTAAAAGCTGTTATTGCCCGCTCTAAGGGCGCGGAAGTTGAGACCGTAAATATCGTCGTTCCCGATCCCGGCCCCAATGACGTCATCGTGCGGGTGCAGGCCTGCGGTGTATGTCACACCGACTTGGCCTACCGCGATGGTGACATCGAGGATGCCTTCCCCTTCCTGCTGGGCCACGAGGCGGCAGGCGTGGTAGAGACCGTAGGTTCCGCGGTTACCCACGTGGAGGAGGGCGATTTCGTCGTCCTGAACTGGCGCGCAGTGTGCGGCGAGTGCCGCGCTTGCAAGAAGGGCGAGCCCAAGTACTGCTTCAATACCCACAACGCGTCTGCTCGCATGACACTCGCGGACGATGATCCGGACGCCGGCACCGAGCTCACCCCTGCGCTGGGCATCGGTTCCTTCGCAGAGAAAACCCTGGTCCACGAGGGCCAGTGCACGAAGGTCGATGACATGGACCCCGCAGCTGCCGGCCTACTGGGCTGCGGCATCATGGCCGGCTTGGGCGCTTCCGTCAATACCGGCGATATCCAGCTGGGCGAGTCCGTGGCCATCTTCGGCTGCGGCGGCGTCGGCGTCGCGGCTATTGCTGGTGCGAAGCTGGCGGGTGCGGCGAAGATCATCGCCGTAGACATCGACGAGTCCAAGCTGGAGACGGCGCGCGAGTTCGGCGCCACCGACACCATTTGCTCGAAGGGCATGTCGGAGCAGGAGGTCATCGATGCGGTGCGCGATCTCACGGGCGGCTTCGGTACGGACGTTTCCATCGACGCGGTGGGCATCCAGCCGACGTGGCGCCAGGCCTTCTACTCCCGCGATCATGCCGGCCGCATGGTGATGGTGGGCGTGCCTAACCTGACCGACCACGTGGACATCCCGGCCATCGACCTCTACGGCCGCGGCGGTTCCATCAAGCCGGCTTGGTACGGCGACTGCTTGCCGGAGCGCGACTTCCCCGCATACGTTGCCCTGCACAAGGCCGGCAACTTCCCGCTGGATAAGTTCGTCTCGGAGCGCATCGCGCTTGACGATGTCGAGTCTGCCTTCCAAACTATGAAGGACGGCAAGGTACTACGTTCGGTGGTGGAATTTTAATGCAGATTGAAAGCACTGTAACTTCTGGCAAGTTCCGCTTGGACGGCGGCGAATGGGACGTGGACAATAACGTCTACGTGCTAGGCGATGCCTCCAGCGTCTACATCGTCGACCCCTCCCACAACCTCGATGCCGTGGCAGAGCTGGTGGGCGATCGCAAGGTTGAGGGCATCATCCTGACCCACGGCCACAACGATCACTGCGAGCTCGCGCCGGAGGCGGCGAAGCGATTCGATGCGGATGTCTACATGCACCCGGACGATGACATGCTCTGGCGAGAGGCGAATGGCGATGCCCACTACATCGACCTAGCCGATAACGGCCAGTTCGACATCAACGGCGAGAAGATCACCGTCTACCACACCCCGGGCCACTCGCCGGGCTGTGTTGTCCTCTACGTCGATGGCACGCTGCTGTCTGGCGATACCCTGTTCAACGGTGGCCCTGGTGCGACGGGGCGCAAGTACTCGGACTTCGATGTCATCATCGAATCCCTGCGCAACGTCGTATTCAACCTGCCGGAAGATACGAAGGTCTTGCCGGGCCACGGCGATGCTACGACGGTGGGCGCAGAAGCGGCGCGCATCGACGAGTACATCGAGCGCGGCTACTAAAAATCGCGCAAGTACTCTCCGTAGCCGGATTTGAGGAGGGGCTGGGCTAGCGCCTCCAGCTCCGCCTGGGAAATGAATCCGGCTTCGTAGGCCGCCACCTCGGGGGAACCGATGACGATGCCCGTCCTTTTCTGCATCACCTCTACGTAGGCGGCGGCCTCGCTCATGGAATCGACGGTGCCGGTATCCAGCCAAACACTGCCGCGGTGGAGGCGCTGCACACTTAGCGCGCCGCGGCGCAGGTAGGCCTCGTTGATGGAGGTAATCTCGAGCTCCCCGCGATCGCTTGGCGTGATGGACTTTGCGATATCGATGACCGAATTATCGTAGAAATACAGCCCGACGACGGCATGATTAGACCGCGGCTCCACCGGCTTTTCTTCAATGCTGAGCGCTTGGCCGGCGTGGTCGAATTCGACGACACCGTAACGCTGCGGATCCGAGACTTCATAGGCAAAGATGATGCCGCCCTCTGGATTGCGGCACTGGCTTAGCTCCCCGCCGAAGCCGTGGAAGATATTGTCGCCGAGAACGAGCGCGACGCTGTCATCACCAATGAAATCCTCCCCAATCAAAAAGGCCTGCGCCAATCCTTCTGGCCGGTGCTGCACGGCGTAATCGATCATCAGCCCGAGTTGCGAACCATCCCCGAAGAGCCTTTGAAAGGCCCCAGCGTCTTCTGGGGTGGTGATGATGAGGATCTCCCGAATGCCCGCCTGGATGAGCGTGGTCAACGGGTAGTAGATCATCGGCTTGTCATAGATGGGCATGAGCTGCTTAGAGATGCCCTTAGTAATGGGATAAAGCCGCGTTCCGGATCCACCGGCGAGGATTATGCCTTTCATCGCTACTCCTCGCTGGCCTTGCTGGGCTCGCCAGGAACGCTAGGGTACAGCGCGAGGTACAAGGCGAGGGCGGCCCGCCAATTCTGCGGGGAAAAGCCCGTGGCCTCGATTTTATCTAGGGCAAGCGTTGATTCTTTGGGCCGTGGTGCTTCGGGGCCAGCGATTTCCCGATACTGTTCGGTGCTTACCGGCGTGACCTCTGATGGGTCGTGGCCCAAGCCGATGAATACGGACATCGCCATTTCATCGCGCCCGACGGTATCGCCAGAATTGGAAATATTATAAATTCCGTACTCGGGCTGGGTGTGCAGGAGATGCGCGATGCCCTTGGCCAAATCCTCAGCGAAGGTGGGGCGTCCGCGCTGGTCATGAATGACCTTTGGCTCCTTATCCGCTTCGGCGAGGCGGCGCATGGTGGCGATGAAGTTTGGGCCATCGCCAAATACCCACGAGGTGCGCACAACATAATGCTGCGGTGCGGTTTGCGCGGCGGTTTCGCCAGCGGCCTTCGACGCCCCGTAGGCGGAAAGGGGCGAGGGAATCTCGTCTTCGGTGTGCAGCTCCTTAGAACCATCGAAAATATAGTCGCTGGATACGTGCACGAAGGTCAGCTGGTTTTCGGCAGCAATGCGGGCGAGCTTGGCCGGCGCTTCGGCGTTGACGGCCCAGGCGGCGGCGCGATCGTCTTCCGCACCATTGACGTCGTTGTAGGCGGCACAGTTGATGATGGCCTCGTATTGCTTCCACTGGCGCTGCGGGGGATTGGTGATGTCGAACTCCGCATGCGTGCAGAACTCGGCATTCTTGAGAACCCGCTTCAGCGCCCTGCCGAGCTGACCATTCGCACCGGTAACGAGGATTTTGCGGGGTGGCATGGGGGTGACGTCGGCAAGCGCAGGCAAGTGCTTGTCTTTTTCTGATACTTCGCGAGGCTCGAGGGGCCACTCCACGGCGTCGAGGTTGATTCCGGTATAGCGCGCTTCGGGGGACCAGTGCTCGTTGACCAGATAAGAATAAGAAGTTTCCTCGAGGGCTTGGAAGCCATTGGCAACCCCGCGGGGCACAAATACGGCGGTCTCTGGCCCCACTTCATGGGTGACGATTTCCCCGAAAGTTTCGGATCCTTCCCGCAGATCGCACCAGGCGCCAAAGATCTTGCCGTTCGCGACGGAGACGAGCTTGTCCCAAGGCTCAGCGTGCAGCCCGCGCGTGGCACCGGTGTGGTTATAAGAAATATTATTTTGCACCGGCTGGAACGAAGCCAATTCTGGTGCGGCCTCACCAAGCTTTTCGCGCTGCCAGTTTTCCTTGAACCAACCGCGGTTATCTCCGTGTACGTCCAGCTCGATGATGCGTAGGCCTTCAATGGCGGTGTTGTGTACCTGCATAATTACTGTCCTTGCTCTTTATAGCGGGCTTCTACAGATTCCTTTTGGGAGCGCCACCACGTTTCGTTATCGCGGTACCAGGCGATGGTATTTTCCAAGCCCGCCCGGATATCGGTAAAGCGGGGCTGCCACTCTAATTCGCGGCGCAGCTTGGTAGCGTCCATGGCATAGCGCTGGTCATGGCCGGGGCGGTCCGCCACGTGCTCGTACAGGGCTCGACCTCCCTGGGTATGTCCCATGATTTCGCAGATTATCTCGATGATGCGCTTATTATCGATGTCCGGCTGGTCAGCGCCGATATTATACGTTTCACCAATCCGCCCCTCTTCGATGATTTTTAGCACCGCCGCGTTGTGATCGTCGACGTGGATCCAGTCACGAACCTGCTCGCCCGTGCCGTAGAGCTTGGGGGTATGCCCGGAGAGGATATTGGTGATTTGGCGCGGGATGAATTTTTCGATGTGTTGGTAAGGCCCGTAATTATTTGAGCAATTAGAAATGGTGGCGCGCAGGCCAAAGGATCGGACCCATGCCCGCACGAGGTGATCGGAGCTCGCCTTGGTGGCCGAATAAGGGCTGGAGGGTGCATAGGCGGTCTCCTCCGTGAACTTGGTATCCGCCCCAATTTCCAAGTCCCCGAAGACCTCATCGGTAGAAACGTGGTGAAAGCGGACATCGTATGCCCGGCAGGCCTCTAGGAGGGTATATGTACCCACCACATTGGTGTGGATAAAAGGGGAGGGATCCCGCAGGGAATTATCATTGTGAGACTCCGCGGCGAAGTGCACTACGATATCCGCCTTAGCGACGAGCGGATTCACCACCGTAGCATCCGCGATATCGCCCTCCACTAATTCCACATCGAGCCCCGCAAGGTTATCCCGGTTGCCGGCATAGGTCAGCTTATCCAAGACGATGATGCGGGTATCTGGGCGGACCTTGGCCATGAGGCGCACGAAATTGGCACCGATGAAGCCGGCGCCGCCAGTAACGAGCATGGTGTGCATGAGTCTCCAGTGTAGGGCAGTCCGTACAAGCGCTGCGCGTGGCCAGCCCCAAAACGCTTGTACACGCACTTCTAGGCCGCACGACATGATCGTACGGCCTGAAGGCACGGTAGAGAGTGGGTGGTAGGGTATGCTCACGCTGCGCCGGGAGGCGGCGGAGAAGGTGGTGAGTCCGGAGCCGAAGGCTGCGGCGAATCGCCCGGGGAACTGGGTGGTGAATCCACCGGGGCATGAGGCTGAGCAGGCGGGTCGGCGAGCTTGCGCGCCGGGGCTTGCTCTGCCGCAGGGGAGTCATTGAGCTCCACCGAGGGTGAAAGCCCGCCGGTATGCGCTGAGCGGTAGCCCACTCGGCCCGTTTCTGGGTCTCTTTCCGCATGCCCCATGCCATTGCCGCCATCGCGGTTATCGTTATTGTCCACGTGGTGCCGGCGGCAGAGCAGGGTGAGGTTCCGGAGGTCTGTAGCTCCCCCGTGGGACCACGCCTGCAGGTGGTGGACATCGCAGTCTTGCCATGGCCGGTTGCAGTCCGGGTGGGTGCACACGATTTCCCCGGCAGCGAGCGCTAGCTTTTGCCATAGCGAAGCGGTGCGCTTGGTGCGACCGAGCTCGAGCGGGAAGCCCTTGTCATCGACGGCGCAGAAAAAGTCGTGCTGCGCAGCGCCCAAGCGGAGAAGATCGAGCGGAGATAGATCGATTCCCGCGCTTGTGGTGAAGCGGGTATCGCTGCTCATCGCTTGTAGCTCTTCCAGAGTGGTGGCGACGAAGAAGGAGCCGAGGCCATCCGATTTCTTCTGGCCCGCGGACAAATAGCTGCCTAGTGCCGCGGTCAACTGATCCGCCATGCGCTGGGCATAGGTGCGGGTATCGTCTTCGGGGCTCAGGCTCTCGCTGCCCTTATTCTTGGCAGGGGCGAAGGCGCTGGCCAAGACCGCGGCGGCGGAGGCATCGAGGTAGCCGGAGATGTGCACGCCACCGTCTGCATCTTGGTTAGAAATGCTGAAGCGGCGCTTGCGGGTGGCCGCGTGCGGATCGCGCTTCCCAGAGGGATCGACGGCGTGCTTATTTGCTTTGCGGATGGCCTGACGCAGCCAATCGCGCAGAGATTCATAAGAGCGGCGCTTGGCCTCTTCCAAGGCCTTATTGCGCAGCTCCCGCGGCCCAGGGACCGCGAACTTATTGAGGTTGCGCAGCTCCCGTTCGATGAGGTTGAGGATGCGCTCTGGGATAGGGTCTTCCTCGAAGAGCTTCTTGCGGCGCTGTTCTTCCGCGCGGCGCTCACGTTCGGCGCGGCGGCGCGCTTCCTCCTCGGCTTTCTTTTGCGCGGCCGCGTCTGCCTCGTCGTCTGCTGGCGGGGGAGTAGGTTCAGGATCCTCGATGGGTGCAAAGAGGTTCTTGCCGTTGCGCAGGCGTGCGGCGGCTTCGGACTCCGTGAGGCCAAGGCGGGCGACTAAATAGTCCTTAGCCTTAGAGGAGCCGACCCGCCTGCCGGCATCATCGCGCTCTGCAATAAAGGCAAAGGCGGCATCGATAGTGGATTTATTGCCCAGCGCCCGTTCTAAATGCTCGAAGTTAGGGTGGAGCAATTCGAAGGAGAGATCGTCCGGATTCTGCATAAGGTTGCGCAGGCGCGTAAGCCCCGCAGTCACATCAGAAATCGCTGAATTGATTTCTGTATGCTTAGCAGTTTCCATGGTTCCCTCCTTCCTGTTTCGCTTTCATGTTCTATTCTAGGTCAATAAAACACCAGCGCAACCGCAAGAAAGGAATTGGTCAATAGACTGTACAATCCCCACTAGTACGGGCCTGTCCATAAACAAAACCACGGCAAATAGCGCCCAAAACCACTAGTCCGGAAACTTGGGCAACGCGGTTTCATCGAGCCATGCGGCAACGGTGGCATCGAAAAGAGCGGCGTCCGGCGCAGCCTCCCGGAAGGACGAGAGGAGATCTGCGGGCTCGACCACGGAGTGCTGATGCTGGGTGAGGTAGGAGGTGAGGGTGGGGAAGAAGGCATCGCCAAGCAGCCGGTGAATGGCGTGCACCGCGAGGGCACCGCGCTTGTACACGCGGTCATCGAACATATCGCGCGCGCCCGGGTCAGAAACCTTGATGTCCTGCCGCTTGCGGGCCAAGACCTGGTAATGCGAGCGCGCCGCCTCGCGCGCGGACGCGCCTCCCTTGTGCTCGCCCCATAACCACTCGCTGTAGCAGGCAAAACCCTCATTGAGCCAGATATCCTTCCACGCAGAAAGGCCGACGGAATTGCCAAACCACTGGTGGGAAAGCTCGTGGGCGATGAGCCTCTCGAAGGCGTGATCGCCCTTGACATGGTTGGAACCAAAAATGGACAAGCCTTGGGCCTCGAGGGGAATCTCCAGCTCATCCTCGGTAATGACGACCTGATAGGCGGGGAAAGGATAAGGCCCATAGAGAGAGGAGAAGAAATCCACCATCTCCTGCTGCTGGGAAAACTCCTCGCGCACGCGCTCGCGCAAGAACGCCGGCGCCCACGCCTGGGTATCAGCCCCCAGCGAATATGAAGAGAACTCGCCTACCTGCACCGTTGCCAGGTATGTGGCCATGGGGTGGCGCGTGCGGTAGTGCCACCGAGTGGTGGAACCGCCGGCCTTGCGGGAGACCAATTCACCATTGGAAATGACGGTAAAGGGGCTATCGGCGGTGATGATGATGTCATACGTCGCCTTTTCAGAAGGCGTGTCATCGCAGGGGAACCAGCTGGGCGCGCCATTGGGCTGGCTGGCCACCAACGAGCCGGATTCGGTTTCCTCCCAACCAATTTCACCCCATGTGGTGCGGATGGGGTGCGGGCTGCCGCCGTAGCGAATGTGCAGCTCAAACTCGGTTCCGGCAGGGATTTCGGAGGCAAAACGCAAGCGCAGCTTCCCAGAAGATTGGCGGAACTTGGCCACCCGGGGCGCGTGCTTGGCGGTCACGCGCCGCGCCACCATCGCCCCGCCAAGATCTAAGGTTAAGGAGGTCAGTTCCTCCACCGCGCGCACGCTCAAAATGGCCTCGCCCTGCAGCAGGTTAGGCTCCACGCGGTAGTTCAAGTACAGCGTGTAGTGGGTGACTTCAAAACCAAGGTTGAAGTTCACGCCGGTATAAGGATCAGTATGCGCACGCGAAAAGCCGGTAGGAAGCAATGTCATAATTGCACCCTACCGCCCGTTGCGCGCAGCCTAAATTTAGCTATTGAAGCCCCGCTCGAATACTGGCCAGGAATCCTTCAGATCCTGGTTCCAGTGTGGCCACGAGTGGGTTCCGGTATTGCGGAAGTTAAAGGTTGCTGGCACGCCAGCCTGGTCAAGCTTGGCCTTGAAGTTGTGGGTGCAGTAGTTCACCCCGGCCTCGATGGCGCCGCCTTCAACCTGCAGGGTAGCGGAGCCCTGCGCTGCCTGGAGCGGGTTGTAGCCCTTGGACTGGATGTAGGAGAACGTGTCTTCCTCGCTAGCCAGACCAGAGCCGGAGGACACGTACAGCTCGGTGCCGTGCAGCTTCTCGGCATTCATCATGGCGTCGTTATAGCGGTTGGTGGGAGAACCCAGCGGGCCCCACATCTGGTCCACGCTGCCGCCGCCGCGGCCAACGGTCAGCTCTACGCCCTGGCGCTCAATGGGGTACGCGGTAGCCGCGCAACCTGCAAAGGAACCAACGGCGTCGTAGAAGCCCTGGTTGTGCTGTGCCAGCAGCAGGGAGGAGGTTGCGGACATGGACATGCCCGCAATGGCGCGGTGGTTATCGGCATTGATGTGCTTCTCGATGGCCCCCGGCAGCTCCTTGGTCAAGAAGGTCTCCCACTTCTGTGGCCCCTGGAGGAAGCCCGAATTCGGCTCAGAGATCCAGTCGGTGTAGTAGGAGAAAGCGCCGGCCTGCGGGACAACGACGTTGACGTCCTTCGAGTGGTAGAAGTCAACGGCATCAGAAAGCTTCAGCCAATCCATGTCCTGTTCCGCGCCGCCTGCACCGTTGAGCAGGTACACGGTCGGGCGGTTTTCATGCTGGGCGCGGACGACGGCCAAAGGAATCTTCCGGCCGTTCATCGCCGGCGAGGTTGCCTCGAGCTTTTCAACGCGCGCGTCATCCTTGTACTTCTTGTACCAGGACTTACCCTCGATTTCCGGGGTAGGCTCCAGCGGGGAAATCGTGGACTGTGCGGCATCGCCCGCCACCTGCTGCGGGGTCAGCTCGGCCGCGCCTGCCACGGGGGCATAAGCCAAGCCCGTGCAAACCGCAGCTGCCGCGAGGACAGAATTGAGACGCTTCATGGTGCTTCTTTCCTGTAGGGAGTGGACTCGATAACTATACTTCGGCCGCGAAAAATCGGCATATTGAGGAAGTATATTCAGTGTTTAGCCATATAGATATCGCCATTTATAGTGCCCAATAAATGCCCGCCGGTAAAGACCTAGGCCGATTTGGGGCATGAGCGGGGGTAAGCGGTGCTCTATACGCCTGTACCTTTGTTAATAATAACAAACACTGTGACAATAGAGGTTTGTGTGTCATAATCTCCCAAGAAGTCGCGGCGCAGCTGTAACGCCAGCAGAAATGGCTGCGTTAGTGCTTTTAGTGTGAAAAGCTAAGCAGTGCGATTGTGCACGTGCGCTCCAACAAAAGAAAGAACCTCAATGAACGTTTTCGATACCGTCCTCGTTTCCATCAACGAATTCCTCGGCCCCTTCATCCACTCCGCGTTGGAGGCCTACTCCAAGCTGCTGGTTTCCCTTCACCTGATCTAAACCTGCGAAGCCTCAAGGGCCCTGCGGGGGTGCATCTGCTGCTTGCCGATGCCTCCCTTCGCAGGGCCCTTTCCTTCTTCTCACCGCCGCATGGGGTGGGGTGCCCCCAAGTGTGACCAATTACGCGACAATGAGGAGAAAGTTACGTATCCTGTAGGGCGTGACTAACGAACATTATGACGTAGTAGTACTCGGTGCGGGCCCTGGCGGCTACGTTGCCGCCATCCGCGCAGCTCAGCTTGGAAAGAAAGTCGCTGTTATTGAAAAGCAGTACTGGGGCGGAGTCTGCCTCAACGTAGGCTGTATTCCCTCCAAGTCGCTGCTGAAGAATGCAGAGGTTGCCCACACCTTCAACCACGAGGCGAAGGCTTTTGGCATCTCCGGCGATGTTTCCTTTGATTTCGGTGTGGCCCACAAGCGTTCCCGCAAGGTTTCTTCGGGCATCGTCAAGGGCGTTCACTACCTGATGAAGAAGAACAAGATCACCGAGATCAACGGTCTGGGTTCCTTCAAGGACGATAAGACCATTGAGATTACTGAGGGCGATGATGAAGGTAAGACCGTTACCTTCGATGACTGCATCATCGCTACCGGCTCCGTGGTCAAGTCCCTGCCTGGCGTTGAGCTGGGCGGCAATATCGTTTCCTATGAAGAGCAGATCCTGAACGAGGAAGCACCGAAGTCCATGGTCATTGTGGGCGCCGGCGCCATCGGCATGGAGTTTGCTTATGTGCTGGCCAACTACGGTGTGGACGTCACTATCGTGGAGTTCATGGACCGCGTCCTGCCGAATGAGGACAAGGACGTATCCAAGGAGATTGCCAAGCAGTACAAGAAGCTCGGCGTGAAGCTCCTGACCGGTTACAAGACCACCTCTGTGAAGGACAACGGCGACGATGTCACCGTTGAGGTGGAATCCAAGGATGGTTCCAAGCAGGACACGCTGACCGTGGATCGCGCCATGATTTCCATCGGCTTCGCTCCGCGCGTTGAAGGCTTTGGCCTTGAGAACACCGGCGTTGAGCTGACTGAGCGCGGTGCCATCGACATCGATGACCGCATGCGCACCAACGTTGACCACATTTACGCCATCGGTGACGTCACCGCGAAGCTGCAGCTGGCACACGTGGCAGAGGCACAGGGCGTTGTAGCGGCAGAAACCATTGCTGATGCAGAAACCCAACTCTTGGGTGACTACAACAACATGCCGCGAGCCACCTTCTGCAACCCGCAGGTCGCATCCTTCGGCTACACCGAAGAGGCAGCCAAGGAGAAGTTCCCTGATAAGGACATCAAGGTTGCTACCTTCCCGTTCTCCGCAAACGGTAAGGCAGCCGGCCTGAATGAGACCGCCGGCTTTGTGAAGCTTATTGCTGACGGCGAGTTCGGCGAGCTCATCGGTGGACACATGGTGGGTTCCAACGTGTCGGAGCTGTTGCCAGAGCTGACCTTGGCGCAGCGTTTCGACCTGACCACTGAGGAAATCGGCCGCAACGTACACACCCACCCGACCTTGTCTGAGGCCATGAAGGAAGCCGCCGAGGGTATCAGCGGCCACATGATCAACCTCTAAACAAGCGTCCCCTATACCGCATAACGGCACCGCAGCGTTCTCCAGAAAGGAGGACCGCGGTGCCGTTTCGCTGTGTGCAGCTAAAAGCCCAGCTAGTAAGGCGCGACCGCCGAGCGGTGAATATCGATATCGATCGCCTCGTTAATGGGCGGGAAAGCGCGCTGCGAGCAGTTTTCGCGCGCGCAAGTACGGCAGCCAGGGCCGATGGGCGTGGCGGCGTGGAGATTGGTGAGGTCGAGGCCCTCCGCATAGACCGTGCGATCGGCGTGGCGGGCCTCGCAGCCCAGGCCAATGGCGAAGAGCTTATTGGTATCGCCGTAGCGCCCTTGGTGGTGCTGCACGGCGCGGGAAATCCACAGGTAGTTGCGCCCATCAGGCATCTGCGCCAGCTGACGCGAGATGACCCCCGGGCGGGTGAAGGTCTCATAGACATTCCAGAGCGGGCAGGTGCCGCCATTATTGGAAAAGTGCACGCCGGTGGCGGATTGCCGCTTGGACATATTGCCGGCGCGATCCACGCGCACGAAGGTAAACGGAACGCCGCGCAAGTTATCGCGCTGCAGGGTGGAAAGCCGGGAGGCGACCGTCTCGTATCCCACGCCGAAGACCTGGCACAGATACTCCACGTCGTAGCCGGCGCGCTCGGCCTCGCTGTGCATCATGGCATAGGGCATGAGCGTGGCGGCTGCAAAGTAGCTGGCCAAGCCGCGTTGCGCCAGGCTGCGGGAGGCATCAGAGGTAAAGGGTTCATCGGCCACGAGCGCGGAGATTTGCTTCTGGGCCTCGAGCAGGCCGAGCTCGGCGGCCATGCGGAAGGCGCGTTGGCCCTCGCTCAAGCGCGAGGCGAGCGTGAACTTCCCGCTCTCGCGGTCAAAGCGGTGCAGCGTGCCATCCATCTGCGCCGTGAGCTCGATTTCTACGCCGTGTTCCTCGCGCAGCCGGTTCGCCAGCGCCTGCTCAGTATCGCGAATGCCGAACCCGGAAACGCCGAGGTCACCGGCGAGCTCCTCCGCGTGATGGTCCAGCCCGTCCAGGTAATTCTGCCGGGCATAAAAGAAGTCGCGCACCTCATCGTGCGGCATGGATAAGGCGGCGGCGCTTTCCGATGTCCGTCTCGTGTCCGTAGCCAGCGACAGCTTATCGCGCACATTGCGGTAGCGACGGTGTACATCGACAAGCGTGCGGGCAACGGTGGGGTGGTTATATACCAGCTCCGATAGCTCCTGGAGCTCCACCGGGGAGGGGCAGAGCTCCTTGTCTTGGATGACGTCCTGGATCTCCGCGAGGAGGCGGGAATCATCGTCGCGGGAGAAAAACGTGGCGTCGACGCCAAAGACCTCGGTAATGCGCAGCAGCACCGGCACGGTGAGCGGGCGGACATCGTGCTCAATCTGGTTGACGTAACTGGCGGAAAGGCCGAGGGTGCCAGCTAGGGAGGCTTGGCTGAGATCGCGTTCACGGCGAAGCTGGCGAAGGCGAGATCCCACATACGTCTTACTCATGCGCCAAAGGTTACTAGTAGCGAGCGCGGCTGTGCATCTTTATGGCGAAAATTTTGTGAAGACTCTTCGCTACCTGGACACGCTGTTTGTGGGGTTTCATGCGAAAGTTTGACACATAAAGGGGTGGACTAATCACTTGCGCAACATGGAGTGGCGAAGCTCACAATTTGGGCTACAAATATGAAACATCTGCATTGCGGAAATGAAGGTACCCAAGGTAACAGCGTTTTCGCATTCTTGTTCTCAGGATACCCTTACCTAAAAGATCTCACCGCCTAGTCGCGCTTGCGAACCAGGAGCAATTGGCCGCTCGAAAATAACTAGTAACCAGCGGTTAAGCCCGGTTAAGGTAAGTACGACTATGGAGGTGTCATGACTTTAAGAAATCCGGACCGTGAGGCAATCGCTCACGGCCACATCACTAATGAACCAATTCGTCAGCAGCCCGGAACGCCATCGTGGGTACTGAAGCTCATCATGGCCGTTACCGGTTTGCTCTTTGCGCTTTTCGTCGTCGGCCACATGGCCGGCAACCTGAAGCTGTACATGCCGGCACACAACGGTGAGCCCGCCCTGGATGAGTACGGCGAGTTCCTGCGCTCTATGGGTGAACCGCTGTTGCCGCATGGCTCTGCCCTGTGGATCATCCGCATCGTGCTGATCGTGGCAATCCTTGCCCACATCTACGGTGCCTTTACCTTGGCTTCCCGCTCCAAGGCATCCCGCGGCAAGTTCAAGCGCACCAACCTGATGGGTGGCCTGGATTCCTTCGCCACCAAGTCCATGCTGGTAACCGGTGTCGTGCTGCTGCTCTTCATCATCTTCCACCTGCTGGACCTCACCTTGGGTGTACAGCCGATGGCCCCAGAGGGCTTCGTTGAAGGCTCCGTCAAGGCCAATATGATCGAAACCTTTAGCCGTTGGCCGGTCACCATCTTCTACGTGCTGGCAATGTGCTGCCTCTTCCTGCACCTGACCCACGGCATTCGCCTCGCCGCATCTGACCTGGGTATAACCGGTGCAAAATGGCGTCAGACCTTCTTGGTCTTGGCCTACATCATCCCGGCCGTTGTATGCATCGGCAACATCGTTATGCCTTTGTCCGTTGCCCTGGGCTTGGTCAGCTAAAGGAGATAGGAACCCATGACTACTACTGAACTCAAGCGTGAACACCCCAACTTCTCGCACCCAAAGTCCATCGTTGAGGGCGTCTCCGCTGGTAATATCCTGGAATCCCAGGAACCGCACGGCGTGCCGATGAAGGATATGTGGGCTCACCACGTTGACCACATGAACCTGGTCTCCCCACTGAACCGCCGCAAGTTCGAGGTCCTCGTTGTAGGTACCGGCTTGTCCGCGGGTGCTGCTGCGGCAGCCCTTGGTGAATTGGGCTACGGCGTCAAGGTCTTTACCTACCACGACTCCCCGCGCCGCGCGCACTCCATTGCTGCGCAGGGTGGTGTCAACGCCTCCCGCGCCAAGAAGGTGGATAACGACTCCGCGTACCGCCACACCAAGGACACCGTAAAGGGCGGCGACTACCGCTGCCGCGAGTCTGACTGCTGGCGCCTGGCTAACGAGTCCGTTCGTGTTATCGACCACATGAACGCCATCGGCGCCCCGTTCGCCCGTGAATACGGCGGCACCTTGGCCACCCGTTCCTTCGGTGGTGTGCAGGTCTCCCGTACCTACTACACCCGTGGCCAAACAGGTCAGCAGCTGCAGCTGTCCACGACCTCTGCACTGTACCGTCAGATCGGCCTGGGCAATGTGGAGCTTTTTGCCCACAACGATATGCAGGACATCATCACCTACGAGGACAACGGCAAGAAGCGCGCGGGCGGCATCGTCACCCGCAACCTGATTACCGGTGAGCTCAAGGCCTTCACCGGCCACGCCGTCATCCTGGGTACCGGTGGTTACGGCAACGTCTACCACATGTCCACCCTGGCAAAGAACTCCAACGCCAGCGCCATGATGCGCGCTTATGACAAGGGCGCTTACCTGGCTTCCCCGGCGTTCGTGCAGTTCCACCCGACGGGCCTGCCAGTTAACTCCGATTGGCAGTCCAAGACCATTTTGATGTCGGAGTCCCTGCGTAACGACGGCCGCATCTGGTCCCCCAAGGAAGAGGGCGATGACCGCGACCCGAACACCATTCCGGAGGAAGAGCGCGATTACTTCTTGGAGCGCCGCTACCCGGCCTTCGGCAACCTGGTTCCCCGTGACGTTGCCTCCCGTGCAATTTCCCAGCAGATCAACAAGGGCCTGGGCGTTGGACCGCTGAAGAACTCGGTCTACCTTGACTTCCGCGACGCCATCGAGCGTCTGGGTAAGGATAAGATCCGCGAGCGTTACTCCAACCTCATTCAGATGTATGAAGAGGCCATTGGTGAGTCCGCGTACGAGACCCCCATGCGCATCGCTCCTACCTGCCACTTCACCATGGGCGGCCTGTGGACCGACTTCAACGAGATGACCTCTATTGACGGCCTCTTCGCCGCCGGTGAGTGCTCCTGGACCTACCACGGCGCTAACCGCCTGGGCGCTAACTCTCTGCTTTCGGCTTCTGTTGACGGCTGGTTCACCCTACCGTTTACTATCCCGAACTACTTGGCTGACCACCTCAACGAGGACAAGCTGGCCGAGGATTCCGCGGAGGCGCAGGAAGCCGTGCAGAAGTCCCAGGAGCGCATCGATAAGCTGATGCAGGTCCACGGCGATGACCCGCACGGTCCGTCCCACTACCACCGCCAGCTGGGTGACCTTCTGTACTTCGGCTGCGGCGTGTCCCGTAACATCGAGGACCTGAAGGACACCATCGAGAAGATCCGCGCGCTGCGCGATGACTTCTGGAAGAACGTCCGCATCCCTGGTGAGGCGAATGACATGAACCAAGTCCTGGAATACGGCCTGCGCGTTGCCGATTACCTGGACCTGGGTGAGCTCATGTGCATCGACGCCCTCGACCGCGATGAGTCCTGCGGCGCTCACTTCCGCGAAGATCACCTTTCTGAAGAAGGCGAAGCCGAGCGTGACGATGAAAACTGGTGCTTCGTTTCCGCCTGGGAGCCGGGCGCGAACAAGAACGAGTTCATCCGCCACGCAGAACCCCTGTACTTTGACTCGATCCCGCTGATGACAAGGAACTACAAGTAATGAAATTGACACTTGAGATCTGGCGTCAAGCCGGACCCACCCAGGAAGGTAAATTCGAAACCGTCCAGGTGGATGATGCCTCCGAGCAGATGTCCATTCTGGAGCTATTGGACCACGTCAACGAAGGCTATGTTGAGCGCGGCGAAGAACCGTTCGCTTTCGCTTCTGACTGCCGCGAGGGCATCTGCGGTACCTGTGGTTTGACCGTCAACGGTCGCCCACACGGCCCGGGCCAGAACACCCCTGCCTGCCAGCAGCGCCTGTTCAACTTCAACGATGGCGACACCATCCAGCTGGAGCCCTTCCGCTCCGCTGCGTACCCCGTCATTAAGGACATGGTGGTTGACCGCTCCGCACTGGACCACGTGATGGAGCAGGGCGGTTACGTATCCATGGATGCCGGCACCGCACCGGATGCCGATACCATGCACATCAACCACGAGACCGCCGAGTACTCGCTGGACCACGCCGCTTGCATTGGTTGCGGTGCCTGCGTTGCTGCCTGCCCGAACGGTGCGGCACACCTGTTCACCGGCGCCAAGCTGGTTCACTTGTCCATGATGCCGCTGGGTAAGGAAGAGCGCGGCAGCCGTGCCCGCAACATGGTTGCTGATTTGGAATCCAACTTCGGCCACTGCTCCCTCTACGGTGAGTGTGCCGATGTCTGCCCGGCTGGCGTCCCACTGACCGCAGTATCTGCCGTTACCCGCGAACGTGCACGTGCTGCTTTCCGTGGCAAGGACGACTAAGCTAGAGTTATTCCGTAGGAATACTAGGAACGAGAGAAAGACAGAAAGACTCCGCCATGAGCGATAACACCCACGTAGTTGCTGACTACCAGAGCGAAACGTATCCGGAGTTCTCCGGCAAGATTCAGGACAACTACATCGAAGGCTACGACCCAGTATCCTTCGCAGCTCCTCACTCTTCCCTTCTCCGCACCTCCACGTGGGTCGGCATGGGCTTGATCCTGTCTTGCCTGCCAGCAGCCGGCATCCTCATCTGGGGCCTCGGCGTGTGGGACACCCCGCTGGGCACCGCAGGTGAAGGCAACTACGGCCTGACCATCGCCATCGGCGTCATTTCCTTGGTTGTGGTGGCCATCGCAGCCGCCGGCACCATCCACTATGGACGCCGCTACTACCGCCAGTACCGCAAGGAAACCGGCCGAGTTAACTAAGGCGCACGCCTAGTTCAGGCAACGTCTCAGTTTCTGTACTGACTCTACACAACCCCCGCCTCTACCGCATATAAGCTCTGCAGGAGGCGGGGGTTGCTTGTATTTGAAGCAGATAGGGGTTAAGTAGCAAGAGGGGATGCGGACATTTTTAGGAATATTTAGAGTAGCAGCTTGCGTCGGCGTTGATTGATGCTTAATCTGCCGAACTCAAGCTTGATTCTTCGTTCGTTTTAGAAGTCGACATAGTTATGAATCGCTTTTTCTAATTCCTCATGATGTCGCCATTTAGGCCCATAGAACATCTCATTTGGACCTGACCCCAGTTTGGTGGACACCTGATATCCAGCGGTTGCGTCCCTTAGTGTGGTGTAACGCTTGCTGATGGTGGGCCCGAAAATAGTAGGGCGGTCACCGTCGGAAACTTTCGACTCAACAACCACATCTCACCGAACGGCATATGACGATGACCGCTGCACCACATTCTATCGACCCTGCAACCTACTTGGAGAGAGTGTCTAATGGTTTGTGTGGGTACCTAACCCGCATGAGGAGATGGACCAGAATGACTACTATGGCGAGACGAGATCCGGCTGATAAGGCCAAGATTGATGCGATTGAAAAGAAGCTGCTTGCTAACCCAGAAATCGCGAAACTGATTGATGACCTAGGCACGTCGACAACGGATGCCAATGGCCCAGTTCGGGGCATGTTGCAACGACCCTCTGAACTCAAGCCCGTCGCAAACGCTGCAAAGACCCCATTCGTAACGCCGTATTAGCGCTTATGATTAGGTGGAATCAGATAACTTAAGAGCTGAGTAGGCTACTGATGAAAAATGGGGCTTGGCCTCTTTAGCAAGTAATCACCGCGTCTCTCTTAGGAGCTATCGTGGTGACCATTATATCGCTCCAGAGCGAGCAGGGAACCTTAGTGGAAGCAATTTTAATCTTCTGCTTGTCTTCGGTTTTCCTTTTTATCGTGTTCTTTTCTGCAGCGAGACTATTCAACGCGCTCTACCGACGTTGGAACTTTTCTAATCAGGAATAGACGTAAATTTATAACGTTCATTCCTTTCTTGACTGGAACAGCAATTGTTCCCATCAATGCCGCAGTCGCACTTTGATCTGTACCAGCGCAGCGCCGAGCGTTCGTCCGCGGGGTGCACCGGCAAGAGTGCTACCTGTATGCCCGGCAAGGTCGTAGGCGAATCTCAGTTCCGCGGTGTTGAAGTGTCCCAGGTTTTGTTCCGTTTGAGTAGATGGGAAAATCTGGAACATGCCGAGAAAATTTGACCAGGATGCGAAGGACCGTGTGGTCCGTCTCGTGGAGGACCGCATCTTGGCGGAAAATATGTTAATGCAGGATGCGTGCCAGGCAGTAGCTCCAAAGCTGGGGGTTTCATGGCACACAGCTCGTCAATGGACTTAAGCCTGCCCGGCGTGCGGGGAGCATCCCAGAACCTGTGCCTGAAGATGTGGCTGCCGAAAACGCGAGGCTACGTCGTGAAAATCAAGAGCTACGCGATACTAATGAGTTGTTGAAGGCTGCCTCGGCTTTTTTCGCCTCATGACTCGACCCGAAACGTTAAGAAATGATCCGGTTCATCGATGAAAACCGGAATCGGGACCTGACCCCTGTTTGGTGGACACCTGATATCCAGCCCAGTCGGGCTGGAAGAAAGGTAATCTACCACCATGTCCAGGTACTCCGAACAGTTCAAACGCGATGCCGTGGCCCTCTACGAAAACAATGAGGACCTCTCACTGAACTCAGCATCAGCAGAGCTCGGTATCAACCGTGCCTCGCTGCATTCTTGGATCAAGAAGTACGGCACCGGCAAACGTGCCCGCACAAAAAGCATGCGCGACAAGGTCCAAGCAGCGAATGATTCCGAACGGATCCGCCAGTTAGAAAAAGAGAACGCAAAGCTGCGCGAAGAACGTGACATCCTGCGCAAGGCCGCGAAATATTTTGCCGAAGAGACTCACTGGTGATCCGCTTCCAGTTTGTCTATGACCACCGAACCGAATTCTCGGTTAAGCGGATGTGCCAGGTGTTAAAGCTCAATCGCTCCTCGTTCTACAAATGGGTGCAAACCCGTAAAAAACGCAGGTTAAAGATGTGTTCCGATGCCCTTATTGGTGCAAGAATAAAGACCATCTTTGAAGTGTCCCAGGTTTTGTTCCGTTTGAGTAGATGGGAAAATCTGGAACATGCCGAGAAAATTTGACCAGGATGCGAAGGACCGTGTGGTCCGTCTCGTGGAGGACCGCATCTTGGCGGAAAATATGTTAATGCAGGATGCGTGCCAGGCAGTAGCTCCAAAGCTGGGGGTTTCATGGCACACAGCTCGTCAATGGACTTAAGCCTGCCCGGCGTGCGGGGAGCATCCCAGAACCTGTGCCTGAAGATGTGGCTGCCGAAAACGCGAGGCTACGTCGTGAAAATCAAGAGCTACGCGATACTAATGAGTTGTTGAAGGCTGCCTCGGCTTTTTTCGCCTCATGACTCGACCCGAAACGTTAAGAAATGATCCGGTTCATCGATGAAAACCGGAATCGGGACCTGACCCCTGTTTGGTGGACACCTGATATCCAGCCCAGTCGGGCTGGAAGAAAGGTAATCTACCACCATGTCCAGGTACTCCGAACAGTTCAAACGCGATGCCGTGGCCCTCTACGAAAACAATGAGGACCTCTCACTGAACTCAGCATCAGCAGAGCTCGGTATCAACCGTGCCTCGCTGCATTCTTGGATCAAGAAGTACGGCACCGGCAAACGTGCCCGCACAAAAAGCATGCGCGACAAGGTCCAAGCAGCGAATGATTCCGAACGGATCCGCCAGTTAGAAAAAGAGAACGCAAAGCTGCGCGAAGAACGTGACATCCTGCGCAAGGCCGCGAAATATTTTGCCGAAGAGACTCACTGGTGATCCGCTTCCAGTTTGTCTATGACCACCGAACCGAATTCTCGGTTAAGCGGATGTGCCAGGTGTTAAAGCTCAATCGCTCCTCGTTCTACAAATGGGTGCAAACCCGCGAAGAACGCAGGTTAAAGACGTGTTCGGATGCTCTTATTGGTGCAAGAATCAAGACCATCTTCGATGATGAATACGGGCTTTATGGTGCTAAACGCATCGCTGCAAGCCTTAAAGCCGATACGAGCTTTGGCCCGATAAATCACAAGAAAGTCGCACGAATCATGAAATCCATGGGACTTAAAGGCTTTACCAAACGCCGCCGATGCGTCACTACCAGGCGTAAGCCTGGTCACCGCGTCATGCCAGATCTAGTAGGCCGCAGATTCACAGCTGACAGGCCAAACCACGTCTATGTAGGCGACATTACGTACCTGCCGTGTAAGGGCGGCAAGAACATGTACCTGGCCACGGTCATCGACGTCTACTCGCGCAAACTTGTCGGACATGCACTCGCCGATCACATGCGGGTATCACTGGTTATCGAAGCTTTGTCCCATGCCAGGAAAGTCCGCGGAAGCCTTAAAGGGGCAATTTTCCATTCTGATCACGGCAGCGTGTACACCTCACAAGCCTTTAGGAACTATTGCTCGTCGTTGGGTGTGCGCCAGTCTATGGGAGCGGTAGGAACGAGTGCTGATAACGCCCTAGCAGAATCGTTTAACGCCACGCTCAAGCGGGAAATCTTGCGTGACAGGAAAGTCTTTGACAATCCGATCTCCTGCCGCCAAGAAGTCTTCCGGTGGTGCATGCGCTACAACACACGCCGACGGCACTCCTGGTGCAATCTTTCAGCTCCTGACGTCTTTGAAGCCGAGAATTCAGCTACACTGACTAGAGCAGCATAGCTAACCCCCGACGTGTCCACTTTCCGGGGGTCAGGCCCTCGTTTCTCTGTCGAGTTCATCTGCAAGACGTTGAAAAATAACCGGGCTGGTGGGTTTATCACCTCGCGTGGGTATCGCCAGTCCAAGGCTCGCGGGTTAAGTGCTCGTCGACTTCGTGATGCTGCGTTGGTTGAACGCATTAGTGCTGTTCATCGGGATAATTATGGTGTCTACGGTGTGCGGAAAATGTGGCATGCTCTTCGCCGTGAAGGAATCGATATCGGTCGTGAACACGCTACCCGACTGATGCGCCTGGCTGGCGTTTCTGGCAAAGGCAAAGGCGGATCACCGATTACAACCCGAAAAGCTCACGTGCCTGATTTGCGCCCGGACTTGGTTGAGCGTGAATTTAAAGCTCAAGGACCGAATAAGCTGTGGGTGGCTGACATTACCTATGTACGGACACGAAAAGGATTCGTCTACACCGCGTTTGTCACCGACGTCTACTCCCGGCGGATTGTTGGATGGGCGCTGTCAGATTCGATGCGGACCGAAGCTTTGCCGCTGCAAACTCTCAACCAGGCAACCCAAGTGTGCTGAGGAAACAACAGGTCTCATTCACCATTCGGATCACGGATCGCAGTATGTCAGCGTGGTCTACAACGAGCGACTTGCCCAGCATGGCATTGACGCTTCCACCGGAAGTGTTGGTGACTCCTATGATAATGCTCTGGCTGAAAACGTTAACGGCCCCTCACAAGAACGAGTTGATTCATACCCGCAGGTGGGATGACGTTGTCGAGGTAGAAATCGCGACGTTCGAGTGGGTGTCATGGTGGAACGAGACTAGGCTCCACCAAAGCTTGGGATACCGAACCCCGGTCGAGGTGGAAACCGAGTTTTGGAAGCAGAACTTGCCACAGGCAATAATGGAAAACAAGGCAAATGCCTAGGAACAAAACTCGGGGCACTTCAGTGTCTCGCTTGATGGTTCCTCATCATTCCCCTGGACTACGGGTTCAAGACGGTGATAATGCCCATGGCGGAGCATCGGTCTCCGATCAGCCTGGAGGTCTGGTCCTATAAAACTCATTCTTCCTTCACTCTTGGTATAGTTTTTCGTAGGGATTGAAGGCCGACAGAAATCACAGCCACCCTCGATTCGAATGTACAAAGATACGTGAGTGACTATGTTAAAAGGAATCACCTACGCATCGCTGGGTATGTTAGCGGTCTCCTCCTCCCTGTGGGCCATGTACATGCAAGACAATGCATTTGTGATTATGAGCCTGCTTTTTGGACCAGTGGTCACTATATGGCAGATTCATCTCTATAAGGTGACGATTCCAAGCGCCGTTAATTTTATTGCGATAACCACTGGGATTGTGTCGGCTTTAGGTTTTGCAGTCCGGGATGATTTTTCAAATTTAACTAAAGCATTCTTAAGCTTTGGCACTGCTGGCGCATTGATCGCCTATGTTGGTTTCGCCGTTGTAGTGATTATTAATTCTCGCCTGAAGTGAAGGCCGTGGGAAGTTTTCAGCTCCTCAATCCCCACCTTTACCCAGCTGCCTAAAGGCTTAGGGGCGATACAAATCCTAATCAAACGATTTTAGCCAAGCCAGCTTTCTTGCCCCTTTGCAATGCCAACTAGTGTTATAGAGCGAAGCTCGAATGCACCTACGAACTCCAAGGAGAATTCATGACGCACCGCTCGGACGCAGAGCTCGATACGGCGAGGGAGCCGGCATCGTCAGGCACCGGTGTGCCGCAGGCCGGCAATCAGGAGGCGCGCCGGGCGGACCTGCGGCGGTGGAAAGCGATTGCGCTGTCGCTGCTTTTGCTGGCGGCGGTGATCTTTTTGGGGTGCTCGTGGTGGCAGGCATCGGAAAGCGGAGCGCCGGTGTGGGTGGGCTACGTGCGTGCGGCGGCGGAGGCTGGCATGGTCGGTGGCCTGGCGGACTGGTTTGCGGTGACTGCACTCTTCCGCCGGCCGATGGGCTTGCCTATCCCGCATACCGCGCTGATTCCAAATAATAAGGACCGCGTGGGCGATGCGTTGAAGGACTTTGTGGAGGAGAATTTCCTGACCGCGGATGCGCTGAGCGCTAAGGTGCGGGATGCGGAGCTGCCGCTGTGGTTGGCGCGCCAGGGGGCAGAACCCGGCAAGGCGGAGGAAGTCTCCGAATGGATTGGTCAGCGCGCCGCCAGCGTGGTGGAGGACCTCGACCCGGCTGAGGCGGAGCAGTTTATCCGTACCCAGGTCATGGACCGCCTGGCGGAGCCGGAGTGGGGGCCGCCGTTGGGCCGGTTGCTGGAGGGCTATATCGCGGACGGCAAGGCGCGCCCGCTGGAGGATGACCTCATTGACTGGGCACACAAGAAGATTCTTGGCATGGAATCGACGGTGGTTACGGCGATTGATGAGCGCATGCCCGGGTGGGCGCCGCGTTTTGCCCGCGAGATGGTGGGGGACAAGGTCTATAGCGAGCTCGTTAATTTCGCCGAGGAAGTCCGCCGCGATGGCAACCACGAGGCCCGCCTGGCCATTCGCCGCAACCTGTCAAAGTTGGCTGCGGACCTGCAATGGGATGCGGATATGCGCGAGCGCATTGAGAACATCAAGCAAGAGATGCTCGCCTCTGATCAGGTGCAGCAGGCGCCGGCGGCGATGTGGCGCACGATTTCCACCACGCTGATTGATCAGTTCAATGACCCGGAGTCCTTCCTGCGGCAGAAGATGACGGCCAAGGTGAAGGAACTAGCGCACCGTTTGCTCGAGGATTCCGAGTTCTTGGCCCAGGCCAATGACCTGGTGGACAAGGCTGCGCGCTATGCGGTGGAGAAATTCGCCCCGGAGATCATCGCGATCATCCCGGAGACCATTAAGCGCTGGGATGCGCAGGAGGCTTCGCAAAATATCGAGCTGATGGTGGGCAAGGATCTGCAATTTATTCGCCTTAACGGCACTATCGTCGGCTCCCTGGCAGGCTTGGCCATATATGCTGTTAATCATCTCATTTTCGGCGCCTAATGCGCCGGACTAAACTATCACACGGAGGATTTCATGACTGAGAAGAAGAAGCTTTTTGATTCCCTGAAGGAAGCTGGCGCGTCCGCGCTGAATACCGCCAAGGACTTCGGTGGCCGCCTGCAGGAAGAGCGCGAGAACCAGGGCGCGCAGGGCGCAGGTGCGCAGGGCCCACAGGGTGAGAAGGACGGCATGCTGGATAAGGCCACCACTACCGCCAAGCAGTGGGGCGCGTCCATTAAGAAGGCCGCGGAAGAAACCCGCGAGTCGGAGGCTATCTCTGAGGCCAAGGGCAAGTTCGCGGATGCGTACCAGGAAACCCGTGAGGGCGTGAAGGACGCGTATGGCTATGCCCAGGAGCGCGTGAACGAGAAGAAGAACGCGCCCAAGAATGGTAATTCCGCTGCTGCGGACAAGGACGATAATATTATCGATGGCGAAGTTATCGATACCGACGAACCCACGAATTAATCTGCATGTACGTTTTAATTGATATTGCCTATAAGTTTCCCATCTACTTTTTCCAGGCCCTGACCATTGCTGCCATCATCGGGGCTGTCCTCGCCGCATCTACGCGCGAGGACGCGTTTCGGGCCGGCGACCGCAAGGGTAAATGGGTATGGGTAGGCCTGCTTGCGGGATCGGCGGTTGCGATGGCTACCGGCCTGCAATTTTTGGCGTGGATTGGCACGGTCATCACCGGCATTTATTGGTTTGATGTGCGCCCGCAGCTCAAGGCCATCATCAACGGCGACTACAGCTACTAAGCATGAAAAATCTCCTGCACGCTTCCGCCGCCGAGGTCAGGGAGCAGGCCGCTGGGCAGCATGTGCTGGTCTCGCCGCACCACGTTACGGTGGCGGCGGCCGCCGAGCCGGCGGGGATTATCGCCGTGGCAGGTTATCCCACAGGACGCCACCACACGCTCATCAAGGCCTCTGAGGCCCGCTTGGCCATCCAGTCCGGCGCGGAAGAGGTGTGGGTCAGCATCGATGCCACGCTTAGCGATGCCACCTCTATCCTCTCCGAGCTCATCGCCATCCGCGAGGCCTGCCCGGATCCTGCCCGCGTGGGCCTCATCCTGCCGGAGGCGGAACCGGCGCGGTCCCTCGCGGAAACCGCTGCCGCCCAGGCCGGTTTTCACAAGATTGTCATAGAAAAAGGCAGCGAGCTGTCCAGCTCGCTGCCCGTCGTAGAATTTCCCGCCGCCTAAGTCGCGCCCTAGGCCCCCACTCCCTAGGTCGGCCGCTTCTGCGGCCGACCCCGCCCTAGGACGGCGCTGTTAGGCGGCCTTCTTCTGCTCGCCGCTTTCGCCGGAGAAGTGGTCCATATCGTTCATCGGGACATCGGTGCCGGTGATGGTCAGCGTGAGCTTGCCATCGCCCACGTCCACGGATTCGACCTGCATCTCATTGGCAACGAGCTGTTCAGACATGCCGTCTTGCAGGGCATCAGAAATGGCGCTGGTGGCTTGCTCAGGCAGCGAGAGGCCAAAGATGGAGGCCTCGGTGGCATTGATCTCCAGCTTGCCGTCTTGGGCGCTGGGCTTGAGCGAAAGGCTGGCCAAGCCACCGCCGAATTTCACCTCTAGCTCGTCGCTCTGGTCATTTGCGGTGATTTCAGTGACCACCATATTCCCAATGGTTTCGCTGCCAGATTGGTCTGAGATTCCTTTTTGGAAGCTAGCCAGCAGGTAGTCATCCGGAACGGTGGTGGTGGCGCGGAGGAAACCGGCCACGGGGTTATCAGCATCCGTCGTCATATCTTCCACGTGGATTTCAGAGGCGGGTTGCCCCTTGATTTGGGAGCCTTCGATCTGCAGGGTCGATGGCGTGGTCATATCCATCTGGGAAATCGAGCCGCGCATAAGCCCAAAGAGTAAGGGGCTGCCGCCGAAGCTTACCGAGGGATCCTCCGTGACCTCGATGCCTTCTTCTTTGGCGCTATTTTTAAACTCCTCGGTCATCTGATTACCAATGAACCAGCGCAGGCCAAACTCGGCGATGAGGATTAAAACAAGCAGCGCTACGAGGACGCCTACGACAATTTTCCAAGCGAGCGATCCGCCCGATTTCTTTGCAGCCATGACTACCAGTGTGGCGCATGAGGCGGCCGGTGGCAATGTGTGCTGGATATTAGCGGGGCGCGATGCTCTCCCAGCTCACAGTGAGCGTATTATCGCGCAGCCGGCGGCGGGGAGGGTGGAGGTTGAAGGGGGCATCGGCAAGCAGGGCCTGCGCCATGCGCCACCGCACCCGCGGGCCGTGCGGGGCCCACCCGGCGGCGCGATCCCAGGCCCTGTCGGCGGCCTGCAGGAGCTCGTGGATGGGCTCGCCGGGCACGTTGTGGTGGATGAGCACCTTGGGCAGGCGCGCGGCCACATCGGAGGGGCGGGCCACGTCGAAGGGATCCCACGCGAGCGTCAACGTCTTTGGCCCATGCTGATCGAGCAGGATCCATGCCGCGCGCCGGCCCAGCTCATCGCAGGTGCCCTCCACAAAGAACCCGCCAGGGGCCAAGCGCGAGCACACCGTCTGCCAGGCCTCCGCAACCTGGTCCACATCGTATTGGCGCAGCACATTAAAGGCGCGCACCACCTGCGGACGGTAGCCCGCGAGCTCAAAACCGCCCAGCTCAAAGCGCACGCCATCGCGCGGCGGCAGCACCCGGTCCGGGTGGATTTCTAGCCCGCGCACATCCACGCGGGGATTGATGCGGCGCAGCCACCGCGCCCACTCCACGGTGGTGGTATGGGAGGCTCCATAGCCCACGTCGAGCGCGAGCGGGGTGCGTACGTGGCGCAACAGCGCCGAGATTTCCGGGTGGGCGACCATCCACCTATCGCAGCGCCGCAGCCGGTTGTAGTTGGTAGTGCCGCGGGTAATAACGCCAAAAGGCCGACCCGCTGCTGCGCTGGCGCGCAGGTTATGAGCGTGGTCGGCCATGGGAATCGGTGGATTCTAAGGTTGGGAGTGCCTTAGAAGTTTTCAGAAATCCACTGTTCGGTCAGCTTGCCCTCGTTATCAAAGAGCTCTGCCAGGGATTCGCCCACCTTCGGCTCGATGGCTGCGCCCATCATCGGGATCTTGACGGAGATCTCGTTGGTGTAGGTCAGCTTGGTCATCTCGCCCTCGCCGGCCAGGGAAATCTCGCCCTTGAAGTCCACCGGGGTGCCCTTGACGTCTGCGGTGTAGTTGACGTCAGCGGCCTGGCCGTTGAGCTCGCCCACGGTGACCACGCGCTTGACCTTGAGGTCCTGCGAGACCATGGCGCGCACTGCCTCTGGCAAGAGGTTGGTCGGCAGGACCTCGTAGAGAGTTGCTACGTTATCGGAGAAATCGTGAACCTGGCCTGCCTCCGGGGAAAGATTTTCCACGATGTACTCCCAGTACCCCTGGGTAAGCAGCGCCTTGTGAACCATGTCGATAGGCTGATTGATGGTTACGGTGTTTTCACTACGAGTTGACATGCTTAACAGACTACCTTGGTATACGTGCTTGATAAATTTTTGACGCAACAACTCACAGCAATCGACGGCGTAGACGTGGATCCCACGGCGAGCTTTGCCGATCTCACCACCTTGCGCGTGGGGGGAAAGCCACAGGTCACGTTGCGTTGTTCGCGGCCTGAAGCAGCGGTTGCGGCACTGCGGTACCTCGCGAAAGAAAAAGTTCCTTTCATCGTGGTTGGCGGCGGTTCCAACCTGCTGGTTTCTGATGGCGAGGTGGACGTGGTCGCCGTCGTCCTCGACTTTGCCGCGGTGGACATGGATACCGAAACCGGCCTCGTGCGCGCCCAAGCCGGCGCGGTATGGGACGAGGTCGTGGCGGAATCCGTCGCGCTGTCCCTGGGCGGCATCGAGTGCCTGTCCGGCATCCCCGGCACCGTGGGCGCGGTGCCGGTGCAAAACGTGGGTGCCTATGGCGCCGAGATTTCTGAGGTCCTGACCCGCGTGCGCCTGTATAACCTGCGCACCGATGCCGATGAGTGGGTTCCCGTCTCCGATCTCGATCTGGCCTACCGCTATTCCAACCTGAAATTCACCGGCCGCGCGGTCGTGCTCGAGGTCGAATTGCAATTAACCACGGATGGGCTCTCTCGCCCCTTACGCTTTGGGCAGCTTACCGATGCCCCCGGCGAGCGCCGCCCCGTCGCCCAGGTCCGCGAGGAGGTCCTCGCCCTGCGCCGCGGCAAGGGCATGGTACTCGATGCCGCCGACCACGACACCTGGTCCGCAGGCTCCTTCTTCACCAACCCCGTGGTCGAATCCAGCGTCGCCGACGCCATCCAGGACAAGGTGCGCGCCACGCTTGGCGATGCCCCCGCCGACCGCATGCCCCGCCACCCCGTCGCCACCGCACAGGGCGAATCGTCCCCGCACGAGAAGCTCTCGGCCGCCTGGCTTATCGATAACGCCGGCTTCACAAAGGGCTACCCCGGCTCCGGCCCGGCAACGCTATCCACCAAGCACACCCTGGCGCTGACAAACCGCGGAAACGCGACCGCCGCCGATATCGTCGCGCTAGCCCGCACTATCCGCGATGGCGTCCGCGAGGCTTTCGGCGTTGAGCTCGTGCCCGAGCCCGTGTGGCTGGGTGTTTCCATGGACTAGGCTGCGCCTCTCGCCGCGGCGGGGTCGCATCCACCAGGTTCGCGCCGGGTTTAGGCCTGCGTGGATTAGGCTTGCGCGGGCATAAAAACGTCCAAAACAACCGCGTTCTTCTCAAATTCGCCCTCATTTTTGGCGAAACGCGGTTGTTTTGGACGTAAGTGTCGCTTGCAGGCAGCACTGGCAGCACTGGCAGCACTGGCAGCACTGGCAGCGCGGGCAGCACGGGCGGCACGGGCAGGCAGCGCAAAGCCGCCCCGGCGCTGCGGCCGGCGCACTTTTAGGCAGCCATGACCTCGAGCCACTCCGGCTTGGCGTCCAAGAACTTGCGGGCCGCATCCTGCGCGCCCTTCAGACTGTGGTGCGCGCCCCAACCGCACTGCTCTTCGTTAGCGGCGGGAACCTCGGTGGCGGTGAGGATATCGTTGAGCGCACCCTCAACGGCGCGCAGCAATTCATCCTGCTCCATGCCGTTGGTGATGGCGTAGAAGCCGGTGCGGCAGCCCATAGGGGCAAAACCGATGAGCTTGTCGGTGTAGTTGCGCATAAAGTTGGCCATCATGTGCTCTACGGAGTGCAGCGCCTCCGTGTCCAAGTGATCCTTATTGGGCTGGCAGAAGCGCAGGTCGTACTTGATAATCTCCACGCCGCCGCCCAAATCGGTGCGGTCAGCCACGCGGATATAAGGCGCGCTGACGAGGCGGTGGTCGAGCTCGAAGGACTTGACGTTAATCTTTTCTTGGTTCTGTTCAGTCATACTCCCCAGCCTAATCGCTGCGAGTGTCACTTCACAGAATAGATTCTTAGGCCGCATACGCTGCGTAACTATGAGTGCCTTGGACGATGCCCCCGCAACCGGCAGCAAGCAAGCCCGGAAGCAGACTGCCCAACAGCAAAAGATCGTGCTAAGCACCGTTACCACCCTGGTCACCGTGGAAAGCCCCGCCGCCGATGTCGATCCGTGGGCGCGCGGCAACCGCCTGCGCAAGGACAGCTGGGGCCTGGTAATGCGACGCGTGTGGGCTGATTTCTTCCACGATGCCTTAATGGACCGCGCCGCCGCGATGACCTACTTCACCCTCATGGCCTTCGCGCCCACTGTCCTAGCGGCATATTCTATTGCCACGCTGGTCTTTTCTTCGCGCCGGGGCGAAGTGGAGGCGTTGACCACGCAGTTCATCGAAACGTACGTGCCCCGTTCCATGGCGGAAGAGGCCGGAAATATCGTCAGCTCCATTATCGGTTCCACGCGGGAGGGCACGTTTGCGCTGGTGGTCTCCGTCCTGATTTCACTCTTCGCCGCCTCGGCGTATGTGCGTGCCTTCTCACGCACCGCCAATACTGTCTACGGCCGGGTGGAGGGACGCGGCACCATCCGCACATGGGCGTTGATGTGGGCCATTACCGTGGTCCTCGTCATCGGCGCGGTGGTGGTTCTGTGCGCCAATTTATTGCGCGATACCGTCGTGGACAGCGTCATCGAACCCGTGGCACTCCGCCTAGGGCTGCATGGAACCGTGGACTTTATCGGCGGCATGTTTATGCCCGTGTGGAATTGGCTGCGCTTCCCTATAACGGTCGTGGTGGCGCTGGCACTCATTGCCGTGTGGTACCACTTTGCACCCAACGTTCGGCCCAGCCGCTTCCGCTGGCTCACCTTGGGTTCGGTGGTAGCGCTAGTGACGAACCTGGTGGTGTGGGGCGCATTTTCCCTCTACATCAAGTACCTGGCCGGGGTGAGCATTTACGGGGCATTCGGAACGGTCATGGCGGTATTTATGACCGTCTGGCTGTCCAATACGATGCTGATTTTGGGCATCAAGATCGATGCGGAGGTCCTGCGTGCCAAGGAGCTGCAACTTGGACTGCACGCAGAGCGCTATATTCAAGCCCCACCGCGCTCCGAATTCGCGGCGCAGCAGCAGGTGCGCGCGAAGAAGAAACTAGAAGAGCGCTCGGGGCGCATCTTTGCCGATGCCGCCCGCGGCGAGGAATAGCCCCGCACCGGGACGTAGCCCGCGCCGGGAATCCACCGCTGCTGAGGATTAGTGTGAGGACACTGCTGCCACCAAGATGTCCTGCACCTGGCGGCGGCGCAGCTTGCCCAGCTGATCGGTGGGCAATTCTTCTTGCACTACGAAATGGCGCGGGACCTTATAGCGGGCCAAAAGGCCGCGGCAGTGCTCGCGCAGCGCCTCCGCGTCGAAGGTGGCGCCGGGGTGGAGTACCAGGCAGGCGGCGACGTCCTCGGAACCATCGGCACGCGGGATGCCGGCAACCGCAGCTTGGCTTATCGCGGGGTGGCTAAGCAGGGCGTGTTCCACCTCGCTGGGAAAGACGTTAAAGCCACCGGTGATGATGACCTCTTTAATCCGGCCCACCAGCCGGAAATGGCCATGGGCCTCGCGCACCCCCATATCGCCGGTGCGCAGCCACTCGCCGTGGAATGCCTCCCGCGTGGCGGCGGGATTATCGAGGTAGCCCGCAAAAACCTGAGGTCCGCGGGCAAGGATTTCGCCGGGGGTGCCATCGGGTTGGCTGCGGTCAAGGTCAGCGGGATCCCCGATGCGCAATTCGGTATCGGCAAGCGGCTTGCCGATGGTCCCCACGCGCCGCCCCTCACCAAGCGGATTAATGGTCAGCACGGGGGAGGCCTCTGTGAGCCCGTAGCCCTCGACGAGCATGCCGCCGGTGCGGTCTTGCCAGGGCTCGATGATGCGCGCCGGCAGCGATGCAGCCCCGGAAATGGCGTAGCGCACCCCGCCCAGGTCTGCGGCCTGCTCGGCGGCTTGCTCGGCGGTCGGCTCAGTGGCCGCCTCGGAGGCAGATTCCGCCGCCAGCTCGCCCATGGCGCGCTCATAAATGGTGGGAACGCCCGGCATCCACGTCGGGCGGCGCTGTGCCAAGGCGCTGACCACGGCCGCGGGGCGCGGGTCGGGCAGCAGGATGATCTCGGCGGCACAGCGCACGGCGAGCAAGACGCTCATGGTCAATCCGTAGGAGTGGAACATCGGCAGCGTGGCGAGGAAGCGCTCGTGGCCCGGGCGCAGATCGGCCTGGGCTTCCAATTGGATGCAATTGGCGGCGAGGTTGCCGTGCGTGAGCACCACGCCCTTGGGCTGGCCGGTGGTGCCGGAGGTGTAGAGGATGAGGGCGGCATCGGCAAGCGCGGCCTGGCGGTGGGGCACCGGGGCACCGGAGAGGGGAAGGGGCCCCTCCAAAGACACGGGGATTACCGTGCTGGCCAGGCCATCGACCACGGCGGCGACCTGATCCCAGACCAGGGCGATGCGGGCGCCGTGGTGGGCAAAGAGCGGGGCCAGCTCGTGGGTGGTGTACTGAGGGTTATGTTCGACTACGACCGCGCCCAGGCGCAGCACCGCGAAAAAGGCAATGAGGTGCTGCGGGGAGTTGGGCAAGACCAGTGCTACCCGGTCGCCGGGGCGGATTCCCATCTCCCGCAGGGCGCCGGCGGCAACGGCGATGCGGGTATCAAGCTCCGCGTAGCTCAAGGTCTCGCCGCCGAAAAAGGTGGCGGGACGGTGGGGGAAGTTGGCTACTGCGGTGGCGAGGAAATCCGTCAGCGTGGCGTCGTACTCGAGGTTTGACATGGTGGTTAATACTAAGCCTTCTGCTTGAGGAGATCGAGCAGATCCTGTTGCACCATGCGTCGGCGGATCTTGCCCAGCTGGTCTGAAGCCAGCTCCTCAAAGTGGTAGAAGGTGCGCGGAATCTTGTAGCCGGTCAGGCGCTCGCGGCAGAAAGACTTGAGGCCGTCTGGGTCCAGGACGGCGCCATCACGCAGGATGACGCAGGCGACGACGTCCTCGGAGCCATCCTTGCGCGGGCGGCCCACCACGGCGACCTCCTTGACGTCTGGGTGCTTGCGCACCACTTCTTCTACCTCGGCCGGGTAGACGTTAAAGCCGCCGGTGATGATGATTTCCTTGATGCGGCTGACCAGGCGGACCCAGCCATCCTCATCCATGATGGCCATGTCACCGGTGCGGAACCAGCCATTGTGGAAGGACTCCTCGGTGGCCTTTTCATTATTGAAATAGCCCTGGAAAATCTGCGGCCCGCGGGCCAGCATCTCGCCCGGCTCGCCATCTGGCTGGGTTTCATCGAGGTTATCCGGGTTGCCAATGCGCACCTCAACATCGGGGAAGGGCAGGCCCACATAGCCCGGGCGGCGGTTGCCGTTCATGGGGTTGCCAATGAGCACGGGGGAGGTCTCCGTCATGCCAAATCCCTCCACGAGGCGGCCGCCGGTCATGGATTCCCAGCGCTCCATCACGTCAACCGGCAGGGTGGCGGCGCCGGAGAAGGCGTTGCTGATGCCGGCGAGATCCACGCCCTTGTCCTCGGCGGCGTCCATGATCTTCTCGTACAGCGTGGGCACGCCCGGCAGCCAGGTGGGGGTGTGCTTTTTAATGATGTCCATGATGAGCGGCATCTGCGGGGACGGAATCAGGATGAGCTCGGCTCCGAAGTAGATGCTGAGCACGCACAGCGTGGTCATGCCGTAGGCGTGGAAGAGCGGCAAGGCAGCGAGGAAGCGCTGCTCGGTGGCGTCCATATTCGTCAGCCAGGCCTCGCCCTGCACGCAGTTGGCGATGAGATTGCCGTGCGATAGCAGCGCGCCCTTGGGCTTTCCGGTGGTGCCGGAGGTGTAGAGGATAAGCGCGATATCGTCCTGCGTAACCTGGGCAATCTCGAGGTCCTTGCCGTCGCCGCCGATGGCAGAACCGATAAGCGTGGACCAGGCCACGGTATTCGGGGCCGCACCGGTCAGCTGCTCGCGCTTGGCGGCCAGCGGTGGCAGGGGAATCCGCAGCGCGAGGCGCTTTAGTGGCGGCATCGCCTCGATCATATTGACGGACACGATGGTCTCTAGCGGGGTGGTGGCGCGCAGCTTATTCAGCGTCTGCGCCGTCTTATCCCAGGCGATGACCACGCGCGCGCCGTGGTCCTGGAACAGCCCCTCGAGCTCGTGGGCGGTGTAGAGGGGATTGTGCTCTACCGCGGTGGCTCCCAGCAGCTGGATGGCATAAAACGCCACCACGTGTTGGGGGCAGTTGGGCATGACGATGGCGACCCTATCGCCAGGCCGGATGCCAAAGGCCTTAAGGCCCGCGGCGGCTGCGCGCACCTGGGAGTCTAATTCCGCGTAGTTCTGCGTATTGCCGAAGAAGTAGGTAGCGGACTTATTCGCATTGATGCGGAGGTTATTGACGTAGTAGTCAACGATGGTTTTATCGCCGTAATCAAGCGTGGCGGGGGTCCAGTCACTGTAGTGCTTGACCCAGGCCCGGGATTCGTATGCGGACACGCGCTACCATTTCGTTTGGTAAAGAAAAATATTACAAAGGGCGAGTATACCCAGAACGTGAGGAAATCCTCTAGTTTTCTTCGAGTGTCAGCAAAAAACGCTTGATATCCAGGCCGCCGGCATAGCCGCCGAGCGTTCCATCGCTGCGCAGCACACGGTGGCAGGGCCTAATGATGGGCAGGGGATTGGCGCCGCAGGCTGTACCGACCGCCCGGGTAGCAGCGGGACGACCCACAGCGGCGGCGAGCTCGCCATAGCTTGAGATCTCGCCGTAGCCAATGGTGTCCAACTGCGCGTGAATTTGGGCGCGAAATTCCGTCGTCGGCGCCGGGTTAAGCGGCAGGTCAAACTCGCGGCGGCACCCAGCGAAATACTCCGCGAGCTGCTCCTGCGCCGCATCTAAGATGTCTGCACCGCGCTTGTCGGTGCCCCCATCGTCCCCGCCGCTCACCTCGCCGCGAACCTTATTGGTTTCGCGGTGTCCCTTGCTTTCCTCGTTGCGGTCCTTGCTGGTTCCGTCGCGACCCAACTGGATCGCGACGAAGTCGACGCGGGACAGTCCGTCTGCGTCTGCGGTGAGCAGCAGCGGGCCGATGGGGGTATCGATGGTGCGCAGCATGGTGGTTGTGAACTCTAGGTGTTTTAGGAGTTCTTCTCTGCTTCGAGGCGGTTGATGAGGTCTTCTTGTACCTCACGGCGGCGGATCTTGCCCATTTGGTCCTTGGCCAGTTCCTCAAAGTGGTAGAAGGTGCGCGGGACCTTGTAGCGGGTCAGGCGCTCGCGGCAGTAGTCCTTGAGGCCTTCGGGGTCGAGAGCGGCGCCATCGGCAAGATCGAGGCAGGCCACGACGTCTTCGGAGCCGTCCTCGCGCGGGCGGCCCACCACGGCGGCGTCGTCGACGCTGGGGTGCTCGCGCAGGATTTCTTCGACCTCGCCCGGGTAGACGTTGAAGCCGCCGGTGATGATGATTTCCTTGATGCGGCTGACCAGGCGGATGAAGCCGTCTTCTTCCATGATGCCCATATCACCGGTGCGGAACCAGTCGCCGTGGAAGGCGGCATCGGTGGCTTCCTGGTTATTGAGGTAGCCCTTGAAAATCTGCGGGCCGCGGGCCAGCACTTCGCCCTCAACGCCGTCCGGCTGGGTTTCATCCAGGTTATCGGGGTTGGCGATGCGCACCTCGGTATCCGGGAAGGGAATGCCCACGTAGCCGGGGCGGCGGTCGGTGCTCATGGGGTTGCCCACGATAATGGGCGAGCACTCGGTGAGGCCGTAGCCCTCCACGAGCAGGCCGCCGGTGGCGTGCTCCCACTTATTGACGGTCTCAGAAGGCAGGGTGGACGCACCGGAGAAGGCCGCGCGCACGCCCTTGATGGGAACCTCTTGCTCCTCGGCTGCCTTGACGATGCGCTCGTACAAGGTAGGAACGCCAGGGACCCAAGTGGGGGTGTGTTTCTTCATCAACTGCATGATGAGCGGGATCTGCGGCACGGGGAGGATGACCAATTCGCCGCCGATGAGCTGGGCCAAGGTGACGTTCATGGTCAGGCCATACGCGTGGAAGAAGGGCAGGGCTGCGAGCATGCGCTCTGGCTTATCGCCCAGGCCCGGGACCCATGCCTTGCCCTGGAGCAGGTTGGATACGAGGTTGCCGTGCGAGAGCATCGCGCCCTTGGGCGCACCGGTCGTACCGGAGGTGTACATCACCAGCGCGACGGTGTCCTTATCAATGTCCTTCGGCGTCTTAATATCGCTGCCGTTGCCACCGATGGCATCACCAATCAGTGCCTCCCACGGCACGGTATTCGGCGCTGGGACGGAAAGCTGCTCGCGCTTGGCCTTGAGCGGGGGAAGCGGCAGGCGCAGCGCGGCGCGCTGCAGGGTGGGCATGGCGTTGATCATGTTGATGGACACGACCGTTTCCAGGTTGGTGGTAGCCCGCAGCTTCTCCAGGGTGGGCGCGGCCTTGTCCCAGGCGATGGCAATGCGCGCGCCGTGATCCTGGAAAAGTCCTTCCAGCTCGTGGGCGGTATAGAGCGGATTGTGCAGCACAACCTGGGCGCCGAGCTTCAAGATGGCATAAAAGGCCGCGATGTACTGCGGGCTATTGGGGGCGACGATGGCTACGCGGTCACCGGGGCGCACGCCGAAGGCCTTAAGGCCTGCTGCGGCGGCGCGCACTTGGCGGTCCAGCTCGGAATAGTTTTGGCTGCGTCCAAAGAAATACGTGGCTGACTTATCGCCATTGACCTCGAGGTTGTTGTCATACAGGTCCAACAGGGTGGTGGTGCCATAGTCGAGGCTATGCGGCGTCCACTCCGGGTAATACTGGAGCCATGCCTTTGATTCATAAGCGGACAATGCGTGACCTTTCGGTAGCGTAGGTTGTTGGCAGGGGCCAGTATAGCGCCGCTAAGATGGGGCAACATGCGCATCGCCATGATTTCTATGCATACCTCCCCCATTGAGCAGCCTGGCTCCGGGGATGCCGGCGGAATGAACGTCTACGTTTTAAATATTGCCTGCCAATTAGCCCAGCTAGGCGTCGAGGTAGATGTCTATACCCGCGCGACCCGCCCCAGCCACAAAGAAATCGTGGACGTGGCCCCCAACCTGCGGGTGATCAACATCGTGGCAGGCCCCTTTGAGGGGCTAGAAAAAGAAGATCTGCCCACTCAGCTCGCGGCCTTTTCCGGCGGCGTGGTGCAATTTGCCAAGTGGCAGGGCAAAAAATATGACCTTATTCATTCCCACTACTGGCTGTCTGGCCAAGTGGGATGGCTGCTGCGCGATCTTTGGGGCATTCCGCTGGTCCACACCGCCCACACCTTGGCCGCGGTGAAAAACGCTTACCGCACCGCCGAGGACACCGTGGAATCAGAAGCGCGGCGCATCTGCGAGCAGCAATTGGTGGATAATGCAGATCTCCTCGTGGTCAATACCGATCAAGAGGCCCGCGATCTAGCGGAGCACTACGATGCCGAGCGCGATATCATCCGCGTGGTCTCCCCGGGTGCCGACGTGGGCCTTTTCACTCCTGGTACCGACCGCAATACGGAGCGCTCCCGCCGCGAGCTGGGCATCCCTCTGCATACCAAGATCATCGCCTTTGTGGGGCGCCTGCAAAAGTTCAAGGGACCCGAAGTCCTCATCCGCACCGCCGCCGAGCTGTGCCACCGCGAGCCCACCCGCGATTTTCGGGTGCTCATCTGCGGCGGGCCATCCGGGGCCAATGCCTCGCCGGAGGCGTATAGGGATTTGGCGCGGGAGTTGGGCGTGCAAAAGCGCGTGCGCTTTTTAGGCCCGCGCCCGCCCGAGGAGCTGGTGGGGGTGTACCGCGCCGCCGATATCGTGGCGGTGCCCAGCTACAACGAATCCTTTGGCCTGGTGGCTCTCGAGGCCCAGGCCTCTGGCACGCCGGTTGTTGCCGCGGCCGTGGGCGGGCTGCCCATCGCCGTCGTCGATGGTGAGACCGGGCTGTTGGTGCCGTCCCACGATCCGAAGGAGTGGGCGGATTCCTTGACCCAGCTGCTGGACGATGACCCCCGGCGCATCGCCATGGGCGAGGCCGCCGTCGCGCACGCCGCGCGCTTTAGCTGGACCAACACGGCCCGGGAGCTGACGGAGATTTATGCCGAAGCCCAGCAGATTCCCGTGCCTGACTGCCACCAACGCCGCGCGATGGGAGACTAGCCTCACTGACGCGCCGGGCGGTTTCGTGGCATGCTGGAGGCATGACTAACGGAAAACTGATTCTTCTTCGCCACGGCCAATCCACCTGGAATGAATCCAACCAATTTACCGGTTGGGTCGATGTTGACCTGACAGAAAAGGGTGAGGCAGAGGCCAAGCGTGGCGGCGAGCTGCTCGCGCAAGAGGGCATCCTGCCCAACGTTCTGTACACCTCCTTGCTGCGCCGCGCCATCCGCACCGCCAATATCGCGCTGGATGCGGCCGACCGCCACTGGATCCCGGTCATCCGTGACTGGCGCCTTAACGAGCGTCACTACGGTGCGTTGCAGGGCCTGAACAAGGCCGAGACCAAGGAAGAATACGGCGAGGACCAGTTCATGGCATGGCGCCGTTCCTATGACACGCGCCCGCCCGAGCTTGCCGATGACGCCGAGTACTCCCAGGCAAACGACCCCCGCTACGCGGACTTGGACAAGGTCCCACAGACGGAGTGTCTGAAGGACGTTGTTGAGCGCTTCGTGCCCTACTTCGAGGAAGAGATTCTGCCGCGGGCTAAGAAGGGCGAGTCAGTCATGATCGCAGCGCACGGCAACTCCCTGCGCGCGTTGGTCAAGCACCTCGATGGTATTTCCGATGATGACATCGCCGGGCTGAATATCCCGACCGGCATCCCGCTGGTGTACGAGATTGCGGAGGATGGCTCCGTGGTCAACGAGGGCGGCACCTACCTGGACCCAGAGGCCGCCGAGGCCGGGGCCGCTGCCGTCGCCGCGCAGGGTGGCAAGTAACCCACTACTGCATATAAGTCCCCGGGGAGGTGCTCCCTGGGGACTTTCTAATGGTTAGGCTTAATGACGTGGAATTAATTTTTGTCTTTCTCGCGGGCGTGGTTGCCTGCGCGGTGGTGCTGCCATTAATTTCGCGGGTGCGCGAGCGCATGGCACGCCGCCAGCGCGCGAGCGATGCCCAGGCAAACCAGGTCACCACCGTGAGCCAAGGCCTGCATCTTGCGGTCCAAGGCTCGCCCACGGCGCTGACGGTGCTCGATAGGAACCAGGAAATCATCCTGTCCAATCCAGCGGCGCACGAGATGTCCGTGGTCCACGATCGCGCCGTCAACCCAGAGATCTGGAAGACCGCAGAGCAGGTCTTCGAGGATAAGGAAACCCGCACCGTGGACTTGGCCATCCCCAAGCGCCGCACCGGGCACCGCGTCACACAGGTCAAGGCCGTCATCAAGCCGCTGACGCTTAACGATGGCCGCTTCATCATCATCTACGGCACCGATGAGAGCGAAAACGTGCGCATGGAATCCGCGCGCCGTGACTTCGTGGCCAACGTCTCTCATGAGCTGAAAACCCCGGTGGGTGGCATCGCTCTGCTGGCCGAGGCCCTCCTCCAAGACCCCGAGGACCCGGAGCATGTGAAGTACTTCGGTACCAAGGTACAAAAAGAGGCCAACCGCATGGCGGATATGGTCAGCGAGCTCATTTCGCTCTCCAAGCTGCAGGGCGCCGAGGCACTGCCGGAGATGGAACCGCTTTTCGTGGACGATCTCATCGACGAGGCGATTTCGCGCAATCAGCTCGCCGCAGACGCGCGCTCCATCAGGCTGACCCAAGGTCCCTCCGAGGACGTGCAGGTCATGGGTGACCGCTCCCTCTTGGTAACCGCGCTGTCCAACCTCATTTCCAACGCGATCAATTATTCGCCAGAGGAATTGCCGGTCTCCGTCTCACAGAAGGTGGTGGGGGATGACGTCGTGCTGATCCGGGTAACGGACCGCGGCATCGGCATCCCGCCGGAGCATCAAAAGCGCGTCTTCGAGCGCTTTTTCCGCGTTGACCAAGCCCGGTCGCGGCAGACGGGAGGCACTGGCCTAGGATTAGCAATTGTCAAACACGTGGTGGCGAACCACGGGGGCAATATCAAGCTGTGGTCGCGGCCTGGCACGGGCTCTACTTTTACCATCGAGTTGCCCATATATAAGGAAGAGAAGCCAGCGCACGAGGCTGACTTGCAGGATAATGAAGACAAGGAATCCGTCGATGCGGCGGCTCCTGGGCTCCAGCGTGCGGTAGCACGCGTAGCAGCACGTCGAAAGGATAAAGCACAATGACCACTATTCTCATCGTGGAAGATGAAGAGTCGCTGGCCGATCCGCTGGCATTCTTGCTCCGCAAGGAAGGCTTCGAGCCGATTATCGCTCTCGATGGCCCATCCGCGCTGGAGAAATTCGCCGATAATGACATCGACATCGTGCTGCTTGACCTCATGCTTCCCGGTATGTCCGGCACCGACGTGTGCAAGCAGCTGCGCGCTACCTCCTCCGTGCCGGTCATCATGGTCACCGCGCGCGACGCGGAAATCGATAAGGTCGTGGGACTCGAGCTGGGTGCGGATGATTACGTCACCAAACCGTATTCCTCCCGCGAGCTCATCGCCCGCATCCGCGCCGTGCTGCGCCGCGGCAACGATCAGGCCTCCAACGCGGACGCCGCAGAGGGCGCCGAGGCAGAAGACGAGCAGATCCTCTCCGGCGGCCGCGTGAAGATGGATGTGGAGCGCCACATCGTCACCGTGGCGGGCGAGCCGGTAGCGATGCCGCTCAAGGAGTTTGACCTGCTGGAATACCTCCTGCGCAACGCCGGGCGCGTGCTGACCCGCGGCCAGCTCATCGATCGCATCTGGGGTGCGGATTACGTGGGCGATACCAAAACGCTCGACGTGCATATCAAGCGCCTGCGTACCAAGATTGAGGAGCACCCCTCCCGCCCGAAGCACCTAGTAACGGTGCGCGGGTTGGGCTATAAATTCGAGCTCTAGTACCAGCCGGCCTTGATGCTGGCCGGGTGCTGGGTAAGCTTCACGCCGTGTTCGGCGGCTTCTGCGCGGGCCCGGCATTGTTGCGCCAAAATATCGTAGCTTTCGCGCCCCATGAGCGCGACGAGCTCGTCCTCGTGCGATTGCCACATCGGCAGCGGGTTGGCGTGGCAGGCGCCATCGGTAGAGCAGTACCAATCAAAGTCTTCGCCGCCATTGCCCCAACCGCGGCGGTCATATTCGCCGATGGTGGTGCGCAAAATCTCCTGCCCATCGGGGCGTTCTTCATAATCCTCGTAGCGCCGCAGCGGCAGCTGCCAGCACACCTCCGGCTTGACCACGGTAAGTTCCTCGCCACTATCGACGGCCCATTGGTGCAGAGCGCAGCCGGTGCCCGTTTCCCAGCCGGCGCGGTTGGCAAAGATGCAGGCACCATCCACGATGGGCGTTTTCAGTGCCGGCTCCGGTTCGCCGTCCTCGCCGTCGAGCTCATCCCATTCCAGCCACGGCTCTAGCTCATCGGTGTTTTCTTGCGCCAGGAACTCATCTACCCCCGCTGGGCGCAGCTGCCAGTAGCGCGCGGGCATGCGAGAGACGGCATCGTAAAGCTGGTCGCGGTCTTGTTCATCGGCCATATATGCACCGTGCACGCAGCAGCCCACATCGGGCTGGCTCTTATCGATGCCCCGGCACGCCGACGTGCCAAATTGGCAGCTGTAGTGCGATTCCACCCATGTCAGATCGATGGAAAAGACGTGGTAAGGGTCGTTTGGGTTGGTAAATTCGAACCACTCCCGCGGAAAATCTGGGGCCTCTTCGCGCCCGGCTTTAATCGATGCCGCCGCCGGCGAGCTCGCGGGAAAACCTAGGTAAACGGTGTCAGATTTTGGGCGATTCACACCTAACCACGGTAGACCTACTACGCTATTAGTGTGCGATTAGGTGTATTAGACGTTGGAAGTAATACCGTCCACCTCGTTGCGGTCGATGCCGCAATGGGGGGACGGCCTACTCCGATGAGCGATTGGAAGACCCCACTCCGGCTGGTAGAGCAGCTGGATAAGAAGGGAAACATCCACGAAAAGGGCCTGAAAAAGCTCGTGTCCGCCGTGGGTGAGGCAAGTGAGCTGGGTGAAAAACTCGGGTGCGCCGAATTTATCGCCTTCGCGACCTCCGCGGTTCGCTCTGCCCCTAACTCTGAAGCAGTGCTCGATGAGGTGGAAAAGCAGACCGGCGTGCGCCTGCAGATCCTCTCGGGCGTGGAGGAAGCCCAGCTCACCTTCCTCGCCGCTCGCCGCTGGTACGGCTGGTCCGCTGGGCGTATCACCAACCTGGACATCGGCGGTGGCTCCTTGGAGCTATCCACCGGTACCGATGAACACCCTGACCTAGCCTTCTCCCTCGATCTGGGCGCAGGCCGGCTGACCCACAACTGGTTTGATACCGATCCGCCTGAGAAGAAGAAGGTCAGTGCGCTGCGCGATTTCATCGATGCAGAGCTTGAAGATGCCGTCACGCAGATGAAGGCGATGGGCCCCGCCGGCCTAGCCGTGGGCACCTCGAAAACCTTCCGTACCCTCTCGCGCCTTACCGGCGCGGCACCCTCGTCTGCAGGGCCATACGTCAAGCGCACATTGACCGCACCGGGCCTGCGCCAGTTGATTTCATTCATCACGCGCATGACTGCAGCAGACAGAGCGGACCTTGAGGGTGTAAGTTCGAACCGATCGCACCAAATCGTCGCCGGCGCTTTGGTTGCCGAGGCAAGCATGCGAGCTCTGGGAATTGAGAAGTTAGAAATCTGCCCATGGGCGCTGCGCGAAGGTGTTATTTTGCGCCGGACCGACAAGGGATTGGAATAGGAAGAGATCATGGCTGACGAAAAACAGTTGACCGTGGCCGAGCTGCTGGCTCGCAATAAGAAGGACCGCACGGACAAGGACGAGAAAACCTCTCGCCGCCGTCGGCGGAGCCTCGATGAGGGCGGCGTATCCGTTGCCGAGCTCACCGGCAGCCTGAAGAAGGTAAAGTCCACCCCGCCTGAGGCGAAGCACACCAGCGTCTCCATCGACGATGACGCTCCTGTCATCCGCGCGCCGAAGTCCAAGGACGAGCAGTCCGCGGGAAACAAGGCTGCGGAGTCTAAGACCTCGGAGTCCAAGCCTGCAGCGGGCAAGGCCGCTGCAGGTAAGCCAAGCGCGGAGAAGCCAGCCGCGGGCACGCAGGAAGGCTCGAAGCAGGGCGTGGGGCAGTCGGGCATCGGCAAGCCTGCGCAAAGCAAGCCATCCCAGCCCCAATCCGCTTCCCCTAAGCCGGCTGCTGAGAAGCCTTCCGCTGGTACCCCCACCGCGTCGCCTGCGCCGAAGCAGAACGGCAAGCCGAGCGGGCCTACCGCCTCTCCTAAGCCGGCAGCAGGTTCTGCCTCGCAGCCGACGGCCAAGCCTGCCCCCGCGCAGAAGGCTAATGCGCAGAAGACTAACGCGCAGGAAGCAAAGAAACCTGCGCAGTCGGAGCCGGAGGACAAGGCGGGTGCTCAGGACGCCGAGAAGAAGTCTTATCAGCCGTCCGCGGATGACACTGCGGTGATCCAGCGCATCGGCAAGTCGCAGTCTTCGCAGCCCTCGCAGGACAAGCGCAAGGACGCTGCTGACGGCGCCGAATCCGGCACCAAGGAAAAGGCAGGCGCAGCTAGCGCTGCCGCTGCTGCGACCGCAGCGGGAGCCAAGGATGCCAAGGACGCGGGAACCAAGGGCAAGGCTGGCGCGCCTGCGCAAAAACCTGCCGCGGCCGCAAAGAAGTCCGACGATACCGGCGAGCTGCCCCAGGTGCGGGACGAGGAAATCACCGAAGAGCACGAAAAGCTCAATCCCATGTCCATCCTCATCATGGTGGTTGTGGGCATCGTTTTGGCGATCATCATCTTCAAGGGCTTTGAGGTGCTCTGGGATAACTTCCCGCGCATCGTCGTGGCCATCCTGGCGCTCTGCGTCACCGCAATCATGGCTGGTGTCACGCATGCGCTGCGCACCGCCCGCGATGGCTTCTCCATGTTCCTCGCAGGCATTACCGGCCTCATATTGACCTTTGGTCCGCTGCTTTTGGTCATGCTCTAAACCAGCCACCCGCTGAGAACCACCCGGCTGCTTCCCTCGTGGAGGTAGCCGGGTGTCGTTATTTTTGGCATGGTGGAGACTATGACAAAGATTGCAATTTTAGGTGGAGGACAAATCGGTGAGGCTTTGACCTCGGGTCTTGTGGAATCGGGCTTTAATGCTTCCGATATCACGGTGACCAACCGCACCGCCTCCCGCGGTGAAGAACTCAAGAGCAACTATGGCGTTAATGTCACGACGGATAACGCCGAGGCGGTGGACGGCGCGGACTATATCTTCGCGTCCGTCAAGCCTTACGCCATCTTGGACCTGCTGGGCGAGATTAACCCGGCCAAGGACGCCGTGGTGGTCTCTATGGCTGCTGGGCTGACGCTGGAGGCCCTGCAGGCCGCTGCGGGCGAGGGCGTGCCGGTTGTGCGCGTTATGCCCAATACGCCGATGCTGGTACGCCGCGGCATGTGCACCTGCGCCGCCGGCGAGCACGTCACTGAGGCCCAGATGCAGGGCGTGACGGAGCTGCTCGAGGCCGTTGGTGAGGTTGCGGTCATTCCGGAGAAGAATATCGACGCCGCGACCGCCCTGGCGGGTTCCTCGCCGGCGTACTTTTTCCTCGTGGCAGAGGCGCTTGTCGATGCCGGCGTGCAGCTCGGCCTCCCCCGCGATATCGCCGAAAAGCTCGCCGCCCAGGCGGCTGCTGGCGCGGGCGATATGTTGGCCAATTCGGGCCGCTCGGCAACGCAGCTGCGCGCAGGCGTGACCTCGCCAGGCGGCACCACCGCCGCGGCCGTGCGCGAGCTGGAAGAGTCCGGCCTGCGCGGTGCGTTCTACCGCGCCGCCGAGGCATGCTCCGATAAGGCTAAGGAGCTGGGGTAGAAGCCCACCTAATGCGACCAGTTCCCCGTGGTGGGGGTGTAGTTACCTCACACCACTCGGGGGCCGTACGGGAGCCATGAGGCGGTTGTTACGCAGCGCTTTTGGCGGTGAACTGAACAACTGCTGTGAAAAAATTTGGCACGTGGGTCGCATTAGTCACATGTTTCACGATAGGCTGGAACGAGCACGTGCGTGAAGTCCTGTGGGAGGGGAAGCCTACAGCGCGTAACGAGCTGAAGGGTTAGATAATTATGGCAAATGAAGAAAAAGGAACCTTTCTGACGATCGCGGAGGTCGCCGAAATCATGCGCGTCTCCAAGATGACTGTCTACCGTTTGGTTCACGCAGGCGAAATGCCGGCAGTCCGCGTCGGACGCTCTTTCCGCGTTCACGAGTCCGCCGTCAACGAGTACCTCGAGGCATCCGTTTACGGAGCGTAGGTTCTCGCGCCTTTCAGGCAGCGCCCACTTCTGTTGGCCACTCTTGGTCAGCGGTGGTGGGCGCTGTCTCGTTTTCCCGCGCGACGTCTTGCCGCGGGTTTCCATCGGGGCCACTTTTGGAGACGCGCTGGGGACTAGGTAAGATGGATCGCATTCGTGTCGGCACGCCGTGATGGCCCGCATATGTGCGGCCAAGGTGGCAAAGAGTGCACCTTTGTCGTTTCAGGCGCCGGCAGGTTCACAGTACGTACTAAAAGAAAGTGAGGACGCCTGTTATGGGTTCTGTCATCAAGAAGCGCCGCAAGCGCATGTCCAAGAAGAAGCACCGCAAGATGCTGCGCCGCACCCGCGTGCAGCGTCGTAAGTTGGGCAAGTAAACCCAACAGCCTAGGAATCCTCCGCACCGTGCCTTAGCGCGGCGGCGGAGGATTTCTGGTTTTAGTGCCGAAGCTGCTTCTACGCTGAGAGCGCTCCGCCGCGTGCGCTGCTATTTCCGGAAGTAGCGCCAGCCGCCATAGGAAAAGGCGGCCGTGACAAGCGCTGGAAGGCCATAGGTGCGGATGGCGCGGCGGATGGAGCGGTAATCGCGGACGATCCAGCCGCGCTCTTCTGCGATGTTGCGCAGCTTGCGGTCCGGGTTAATGGCCACGGGGGTGCCCACCATGGTGAGCATGGGCATGTCATTGGCGGAGTCGGAGTAGGCGGTGCACCGGTCCAGGTCGAGGCCCTCGATGGTAGCGAGGGCGGCCACGGCGTGCTTCTTACCCGGGCCGTGGAGGATATCGCCCACTAGGCGGCCGGTGAACTTGCCGTCTTCTACCTCTGCGACGGTGCCGAGGGCGCCGGTAAAGCCAAAGCGGCGCGCCAAGACCTGGGCGAGCTGGACTGGGGTAGCGGTCACCAGCCACACCTGTTGGCCGGCGGCCAGGTGCATCTCCGCGAGCTGCGTGGTGCCGGGGTACGCGCGGCGGGCGAGGGAGGCTTCGACGATTTCCTCGCAGAGCTCAATGAGCTCGTCCACGCTGCGGCCCTTGACAAACTCCAAGGCCTGCGCGCGGCCGGCGGCAACGTCTTTTGCGTTCTCCGCGCCTGAGAGGCGGAATTTTAGTTGCTTCCAGGCCACCGGGAGTATCTCAGAGATGCGGATATAGCGCCGGCGGGCGAGCCCAAAGCCGAATTCCACCAAGGAGGAACCCTGAACGAGGGTATTGTCCACGTCAAAAAAGGCGGCAGCACCCACATCGACGGGGACGTCCGGATCCTGGTCCGTGATGCGCGGGGAGCCTGCGGCATCATAAGAGCCGGAGACGGAGGCGATGCCGGAGGCGAAGTCCTCGAGCTCGAGCCCGAATTCCTCTAAGGCGGCGGCAGCGGCCGCCTCACCTGCGGCGCGCTGTTCTTCCTCGCCCAAAGGGGCCAGCGCCTGGTTTTCTAAGAAGTTGCGCAGATTGCCGCGCGAGGCCGTCCAATTGGCCAAAAAGTCGCGGGGAGATTCGGGGAATCCGGGGGGAGGTATAGCGGACACGAGTGGAATAAACAGCTTTCGCAAACGCGGGGTGGACTAATATGTCCATAGTAAACGTTTCCACCGTCGGCGTCCTTATGAGGAGAATCCCGCCCCTATGTCCCAGCATCTAGTCGAGCTCATGGTGCGCCCCACCTGCGGTTCCTGCAAACGGGTAAAAGAGCAGATTACCCCCGTTATCCAGGCGGCCGGCGCCCAGCTGGAAGTGCGCAACGTGGAAGACAGCCGCGAGCTCGAGATGGAATTCGGTGACCGCGTTCCCGTTGTAGTGATAGACGGAGAAGAATTCGCCTGCTGGGAAGTCGATAACGAAGAGCTGGCTGCCGAGCTGCGCTGACGATTCGGGTTCCACGCCCATGCGGGGTAGTCTTTGGAACCATTGCGGTCAATCAAAAGGTTGAGGAGTGTGGAGCATGAGCGTGCTTGTTGTGGGAATGTCCCACCAATCGGCACCCGTGGCGTTGCTGGAAAAGTTGAGCATGGACGATGTGGTGCAGCATTCCGCCTGCGGGCAGTTGGTTGATGCCGAGTCCCTGACTGAGGCGATGATCATTTCCACGTGCAACCGCCTCGAGGTCTATACGGTGACCAATGCCTTCCACACCGGCGTGCAGGACGTCATCCGGGTGCTCAAGGAAGTCTCCCAGGTCGATGAGGAAGAGCTGCGCAATTACCTCTACGTGCGCTATGCCGATGCCGCCGCGGAACACCTCATGTCCGTTACCTCCGGTCTGGATTCGATGGTGGTGGGCGAGCAGCAGATCATCGGCCAGGTGCGTTCTGCCTACCAGTCCGCCTCCGAGCAGGGCACGGTCGGCCCGCGCATCCACGCCTTGGCACAGTCCGCGCTGCGGGCCGGCAAGCGTGTGCACTCGGAAACGGAGATCGACAAGGCCGGCGTCTCGATGGTGACCTTCGCCTTTGACCAGGCACTGCAGCGCCTCGATGCGGAGGATCTACAGGGCAAGTCCGCGCTCGTGCTCGGCGCCGGGGCGATGGCCTCGCTTGCGGCCACCCACGCGGGTCGGCTGGGCATCGGCGAGCTGGTGATTGCCAACCGCACCCGCGAGCGCGCCGAGCGCCTTGCCAGCCACGCAGAAGAGGCCGGGGTGCGCACCCGGGTGGTGGACTTTCAGGACCGCGCCACCGCGCTTGCCGATGTCGACCTCGCCATCTCCGCCACCGGCGCCGAGGGCTTTACCATCACCGCCGGCGATATCCCGCCCGCGCACCCGCTGATGCTCATTGACCTCTCCCTCCCACGCGATATCGATGACGAGGCAACGAAAATCGATGACGTGGACTTGGTGAACATCGAGCGCCTTAGCAAGTCCCTGTCCGCGGCCGCCACCGACGTCGCGGCCGGTACGAGCCCGCACGAGCAGGCCCGCACCATCGTGGACGAGGAACTTGCCGCCTATACCTCCGCACAGCGCGTGCGCGATGTGGCACCGGCCGTGAGCGCCTTGCACCGCCGCGCGGCGGACCTCGTGGAGTGCGAGGCAGCTCGCCTGCAGCAAAAGCACCCGGAGCTAGAGGGCAAGCAGCTTGCCGATGTCCAAGGCGCCCTCAAGCGCGTCGCCGACAAACTGCTGCATGAACCGACGGTGCGGGCGAAGAAGCTGGCGGCATCGGATAGCAGCTTTAGCAGCGAAAATGCCCTGCAGGAGCTTTTTGGCCTGCAGCTGGAAGGCTCCGGCGTTGCCGTGGCCGTCAATGAATTGCCCACGCTGAATAAGGAGGCGTAAATGTTCCAGATTGGTACCCGTGGCTCCAAGCTCGCCACCACCCAGGCAGGACACGTCCGCGATTGGCTTATCGATGCCGGATTCGATTCCGAACTCCACATCGTCACCACCGCAGGCGATACCAATATGGCCCCGGTCGAGCGCATCGGCGTGGGCGTATTCACCCAGGCGCTGCGCGAGGCGCTGTACCGCAGCGAATGCGATATCGCCGTGCACTCTTTCAAGGACCTGCCCACGGCCGAAGATGACCGCTTCCGCCTGGTCATCCCGCAGCGCCAGGACAGCCGCGAGGTGCTGGTCGCCCGCGATGGGATGACCCTGATGCAGTTGCCGGAGGGCGCGCGGGTGGGAACCTCGGCGCCGCGGCGCATCTCCCAGCTGGCCGCGCTGCGCCCGGACCTGGATATCCGCCCGCTGCGCGGTAATATCGATACCCGCATGTCCAAGGTGACCGACGGCGAACTCGATGCCGTGGTGCTGGCCTATGCCGGCCTGCTGCGCGGCGGCTACGAGGACCGGGCGAGCGATATCTTCGATCCAGAATTATTCATGCCCGCCCCCGCCCAGGGTGCGCTGGCCATCGAGGCCGTCGCCGGCACTGAGGCCGCCGCGGCGCTCGACGCCGTTGTCGATGATCAGGCCACCGCCGCCGCCCTCGCCGAGCGCGCCGTTCTCGCCCGGCTCGAGGCCGGCTGCACCGCGCCCGTGGCCGCCACGTCCCGCTGGAACGGCGATCAACTAACGGTGCGCGGCGGCGTGTTTGCGCTGGATGGTTCCCGCCAATTGACCGCCACCGCCTCCGGCACCGCGGCGGACGCAGCGGAAGCGGCAGAGTTGGGCGCGCGGGTCTCTGATGAGCTTTTCGCCCAAGGCGCGGCCGACCTACTTGGTCAGTAATTTCTACTTTAAGCGCTAATAATTTAAGGTGTAGATACCATAGATCATTTTTTGCAATGATACCCGGCCCCCTTTAAGGGCATCCCAGGACGTCGCGCCTGGGATTTTGGCCGTTATGACCTTGATACCCACCGACGGCGCGGGGAGAAACACTGCAGGCGATCATGTCCGTGTGCGGTGCCGCGGGCCCAGATCTAGAAAAGAACTTTATGAGCAATGCTGTGTCAGACACCCAGTTGGGCAAGATCGTCTTCGTGGGCGCTGGTCCGGGAAACCCAGACCTGCTGACCGTCCGCGCCCGCGAAGTTCTGGCCAATAACGCTATCGCCGTGGCCGATCCGCAGGTCATGCAGGGCGTACGCGATGCCGTCGCCACCGCGCTGCCCGTCCCGCAAGAGCTGTTGGATGCCGCGGAAGAGGAATACGCGCAGATGTGCGCCGATGCCAAGGCCAAGGGCGCGCGCCGCAAGCCGCCCCGCCCACCGGCGCCAACCGCCGCGGTGGTCTACGGACCGGGCGAGGACATCGTAAGCCAGCTGCGCGAGTGCCTTGCCGAGGCCGATGGCGAGGACGTCATCCGCCTCGTGACCGGCAACCCGCTCAACCGCGAATCCATCAAAGCCGAGATCAACGCCGTGGCCTCCGCAGGCCTGGAATTCCAGGTCGTGCCGGGCATGTCCCTGCCCTCAACCGTGCCGTCTTTTGCCGGGCTAGCCCTGGGTTCGACGTACACCGAGGCCGATGTCACCGATGGTGCCGACTGGGACGCGCTCGCCAATGCCACCCAGCCCATCGTTTTGCAGGCCACCAAGGATGACCTCGCGGAGATTTCCACCGAGCTGCAGCAGCGCGGCATGCCGGCGGAAACCGAGGCTTTCGTGACCGTCCACGGCACCACGCGCCTGCAGCGCACGTACGAGACGACGCTGGGGACCATCGCCAAGCTGGACGCGGACCTGTCCGGCCCGCTGGTGGTCACGCTCGGCCGCAGCATCGATGACCGCACCAAGTACTCGTGGTGGGAAAACCGCCCTCTCTACGGCTGGCGCGTGCTGGTGCCGCGCACCAAGGAACAGGCCGGGCCCATGTCCGCGCGCCTGGCAGGCTACGGCGCCATCCCGCAAAACGTGCCGACGATTTCCATTGAGCCGCCCCGCAACCCGGCGCAGATGGACCGCGCCATCAAGGGCATCGTCGAGGGCCGCTACAAGTGGATCGTCTTTACCTCCGTCAACGCCGTGACCGCCGTGTGGGATAAGATTTCCCAGCTCGGCCTGGACGCCCGCGATTTCGCCGGCGTGCACCTTGCCGCCGTAGGCACCAAGACCGCCGATGCCATCCGCGCCAAGGGCATGGTGCCGGAGCTTTTGCCGCACAAGAAGAAGCAAAACGCCGAGGGCCTGCTCGAGGTCTTTCCCAATTACGTCGAGGACATCGACGCCGTGAGCCGCGTGCTCCTGCCGCGCACCGATATCGCTGCCGATACGCTTGTCGATGGCCTCCAGGCCCTCCAGTGGGACGTCGATGACGTCGTGGCCTACCGCACCGTGCGCGCCGCCCCGCCCTCGGCAGAAATCCGCGACATGATCAAGACCGGCGGCTTCGACGCCGTGGCCTTTACCTCCGGATCCACCGTGCGCAACCTGGTGGGCATCGCCGGCAAGCCGCACCAGCGGACGATCATTGCGTGCATCGGGCCATCGGCAAGCGCGGCCGCAGAAGAGCTGGGTCTGCGCGTCGATGTCGTGCCGGATGTTGCGGACGTGCCCGCGCTTGTCGATGCCCTCGCCAGCCACGTCGCCGCCCTCCGCGCCGCCGGTAACCTGCCTGCGCCCCGCAAGAAGCGTCGCGCGCGCAAGAAGACTACTAAGGTCGAGAAGGCGTAAGTTTTTAGTCTCGCTCTAAGGAGTACCCAATGAGCTCTTTTCCTGCCCGCCGCCCCCGCCGACTGCGCTCCACGCCGCAGATGCGCAACCTCGTCGCCGAAACCACGCTGCGCCCATCGGACTTAATTCTGCCGATGTTTATCGCAGACGGTCTCGATGAGCCGAATGAGATTTCCTCCATGCCCGGCGTGTACCAGCACACCTTTGACTCGCTGCGCCGCGCGACCGAAGAGGCCCTCGAGGCCGGCGTTACCTGCGTGGACCTCTTCGGCGTTCCGCTGGAAAAGGACAAGGACGCCACCGGCTCCGTGGCCTGGAATCCCGACGGCATTTTGAACCGCGGCATTGCCGCCCTGCGCGAGGAATTTGGCGATGACCTCATCATCATGGCCGATACCTGCCTCGACGAGTTCACCTCGCACGGGCACTGCGGCGTCCTCGATGACCAGGGCCGCGTGCTTAACGATGAATCCGTCCAGCTCTACCAAAAGATGGCCCGCTCCCAGGCCGAAGCCGGCGCGCAGATCATTTCGCCGTCTGGCATGATGGACGGCCAGGTTGCCGCCATCCGCGCCGACCTCGATGAAGCCGGGCGCGATGACGTCTCCATCATGGCCTACTCCGCGAAGTACGCCTCCGCCTTCTTCGGCCCCTTCCGCGAGGCCGTCGGCTCTTCCCTCGAGGGCGACCGCCGCACCTACCAGCAGGACCCGCGCAACTTCCGCGAATCCCTGCTGGAGGCCGAGCTCGATATCGAGGAAGGCGCCGACTTCGTGATGGTCAAGCCGGGCTTGCCGTATTTGGATGTCTTGTCCGCAATCGCGGAGACCTCCTCGGTGCCCGTCTCCGTGTACCAGGTCTCCGGTGAGTACGCGATGATCAAGGCCGGCGCCGCAAACGGTTGGGTCGATGGCGAGGCCATCATGCTCGAGTCTCTTACCGCCTTCAAGCGTGCCGGTGCCGACCAGATCCTGACGTACTTCGCCACCGAAGCCGCACGCCTGCTCAAGTAAAGGATTTTTGTGACACAGCCTTCTTCTCGTCCGTCGCCGCACCCCGAGTCGCCGGAGCCGGGCAACCCAGGCCCACAGCCAGGCGATCCGCGGCCGCAGCACGGTCAACAGGAGCCGCAGCCGGGTGCTCCAGGGGCACAGCCCGGAGATCCGCACGGCCAGCAGGGGCAACAACCCGGAACCCCGGGGCCGCAGCGCGATAAGCAGCGTGAGCCTCAACGAGAATCGCGGCCCAAGCCGCAGCCCGGCAAACCGCGCGGCCAGCAGGAGCCACAGTCGGGCAAACCGCAGAACCAGCGAAACCAGCGCGGCCAGCACGGGAAGCCGAGCCCGAATCAAACTGGCGGTGGCCGGCAGGGCGGCAAGGACGCGAAGGGCGGTTCCAAGCGCCCCGAGACCGTGGTCTACATGTTGTGGCTATGGCTGGGCGTCGTCGTCGGCGAGACCGTCCACCAGATCCTCAACGTGGTGCTGACCCTGCTCAACCACGATGTGCTCATGGCACAGGCCAAGCAGATGGTCGAAAGCACCTCGGGTGGCGAGGACGGCGAAGAGGTATCGGATTCCTTTATTGAAATGGCTGCCTATGGATCGGTGGCGCTGTCGGCAGCCATTGCCATCGGCGTGCTGGTGCTGCTGCTGTTTTTGCTGAAGTCGCTGGCAGAGCCATCAAAACGCGCGGGCACCTCGCGCCGCATCTGGTTCGCCTTTTCCATTTACTTCGGTTTCCGCATCCTTCTGACCTTCATGGTCACGCCCGCGGGTGCCGACGTCCCCGACTGGCTCTTCGCCGCCGACGGCATGGTGCAAATCCTGGTCGGCGTCGCCGCCGTACTGGGTCTCATCTTCTCCATTAAGCCCGACACCCTTGACTACACCGGCGAGCTCGAGCAAATGCGCGAGCTGGAAAAGGAACTCGAGCAGGCGCGCCGCGATAAAGAACGCGAGAAGCGCGAAAAGCAGGAAGCCAAGGAGAAGGGCGTCAAAGAGAAGGACGCCAAGCAAAAGGACCCCAAGGGTAAAGGCGGTCGCAATCAGTCTCCGCGGAATTACGGCTCCCAAAACAGGGGCGATGACGACAGGGTCAACCGATGACCAGCATGTTCCCCGGCCACGGCCGGCGCGATGATGGTCAAAGCGACGGTCCTGCGGATAAGAATCAACGCCCAGGGCCCCGCGACTATAACCGCCCCGTACAGAACATCACCCAGGAACAAGACTTGTCCGTGTGGCCGCGCCCGCTCCAGTGGGCGTATTGGGTTCTCGTTGTTGCCGCCGTCATCATGCTGGTCAGTGGCATGGTCGGCATCTTCGGCGGAGGCGGCGAGCAGATGGATCCCTCGGATTCGCGCGTCGCCGAGTACGTGCGGTCGAACCGCCTATTCGTCGCGGTGTTTAATATCATAGGCGCAATCATTCTGGCGCTCTTTTCCGCGCAACTCGCCAATGGATCGAAGTGGGCGCGCCGCATTATTTCCGTTGTCATTGCGATTGCCCTCTTCTTCAATATCGCAGCCCTGGCGCTTGGTATCGGCGGGCTTGGCTTATTGGTTATCGCCGTGACGCTGCTTATCGCGGTGGTTCTGCTCTTCCGGCCCCAGTCCAATCGGTTTATCGCCCACCGCAGCCTCCACGGGCGGGGCTGACGGGCGCTGATCGCAGGGCTAGCGCTCGCCTCACGCGAGGTTAGTGCGCAGCTGGCCTACGGCTGACGGACGCTGAACGCAGGGCTAGCGCGCAAGCCGAGGCGCCATTGACACGCATGAAGCGCGCGGGCAAAGGCGCGGCAAATTAGCCCCTGCTCCAACTTTTGATTCATAATGAGGGGTATGTCTCGACTTAACCGCGCCCCCATTATCGACGCCGCCCTCGGCCGCACTCCCTCCCGCCCGCCGGTGTGGTTGATGCGACAAGCTGGTCGCTCCCTGCCGGAGTACCGCGCCGCCCGCGAGGGCATCAGCATGCTGGACTCTTGCTTCATGCCGGAACTCCTGGCAGAAATCACCCTGCAGCCGGTGCGCCGCCACGACGTGGACGCGGCCATCCTCTTTTCCGATATCGTGGTCCCACTCAAGGCCGCCGGCGTCAACGTTGACATCGTGCCCGGCCGCGGGCCGGTGATGGAGAAGGCGGTGAGGGAGAAGGGGGACATCGGCAAGCTGCCTATTCTGGAAGCTGACGTGCCTGAAGTCGCCCAAGGCATTGCGGGAATCCTCGACGAGCTGACCGAGACCCAAGCGCTTATCGGTTTCGTCGGCGCGCCATTTACCCTGGCGAGCTACCTCATCGAGGGCGGGCCATCAAAGAATCACGAGCGGACCAAGGCGCTCATGCACGCCGAGCCCGAGACATGGCATATGCTCATGCGCCGGCTCGTGCCCACGATTATCAACTACCTGCAGGTGCAGGTCGATGCCGGCATTGACGCCATGCAGCTTTTCGATTCCTGGGCCGGCTACCTCAACGAGCGCGACTACCGCGAGTTCGTGCTGCCCTATTCGCAGGAAATCCTGGCCAGCGTCGACATCCCGCGCATCCACTTCGGCGTGGGCACCGGGGAGCTGCTACAGGCGATGTCCGAAGCCGGCTCCGAGGTCATGGGCGTGGACTACCGCGTGGCCATGGACACCGCCGCGCAGCGCGTGAATTCGCGCGTGCTGCAGGGCAACCTCGACCCAGCGCTGCTTTTTGCCGGCGACGATGCCGTGCGCCAGGCCGTGCGCACCATCCGCGGCGAGGTCGAGCGCGCCCAGCAGCGCGGCGATATCGACACCCATATCTGGAACCTTGGGCACGGGGTGCTGCCCACTACCGACGCGGAGGCCATCACCCGCGCCGTATCCATCATTCACGAGGAGGGCTAAATGCGTATTGCCATCATCGGTGCCGGCCTCGCCGGCCTTACCGCTGCCTACGAACTGCGCGATCACGATGTCGAGGTTTTCGAGGCCGCCGGGCGCATTGGCGGCAAGCTGTATTCCGTGCCGTTTAATGACGGCCCCACCGACATGGGTGCCGAGGCTTTCCTCGCCCGTCGGCGCGATGCCGTGGAGTTCTTCCACTCCCTCGGCCTTGCCGGGAGTTTAGTTGACCCGTCAGGTTTGCGCTCGCTGGTCTACAGCGGGGAGCTCAAGGCCCTGCCGCAGGGCGGGGTGATGGGCATTCCGTCGCATTCCGCGCCGGTTGCGCACCTGGTTTCGGAAGAGACGGCGCGGCGCATCGATAACGAGCAGCCTTTCGAGTGGACCGTGGGCGGCGACGTCTCGGTTGGTGAGTTGGTGCGTCAACAATACGGCGGGGACCTGGTGGACCGCGTGGTTTCTGCGCTGTTGGGCGGGGTGTACTCATGCACCGCCGATGACCTTGGCCTCCGCGCCACCATCCCCACGCTTGCCGATGCCCTCGATACCCTCGCCGCCTCCGGCCCCGTCACCCTCTCTGCGGCCGTGCGCTCCCTTGAGAAAGCCCGTGCAGATAACCCCAGCGCCGGCGGGCCCGTTTTCCAGACCTTCCGCGGCGGCTACGCCGAACTCTATGAGACCCTGGCGGAAAAATCCGGCGCGAAGATTTTCGTTGACACGTTCATTTCTGGCATCTCGCGCGAGGGCGATAAGTTCCGCCTCACCGGCGCGCCGGGCGATACCGCGACCTTCGACCGCGTGTTGGTAGCTACCCCGGCGCCGACCGCCGCGCGCCTGCTGCCCAAGGTGGCGCCGGATGCGGCGACGCGGTTGAAGGGGGTGAAGCTGGCGGCATCGGCAGTCGTGGGCCTCAAATTCGAATCCGACACCGATCCCTCCGGCACCGCGCTGCCACAAAACTCCGGCATCCTCGTAGCCACCGACCAAGATGACGTGCACGCAAAGGCGTTTACGTTGTCGTCGCGCAAATGGCCCCACCTGGCAGAGCGCGGCGGGGCGCTGGTGCGCGCCTCGTTCGGCCGGTTCGGCGACGACGCCATCGTCCGCGCCGAAGAAGACGACCTCGTGGACTACGCCCTCGATGACCTGCAACACCTGACTGGCTTCGACGGCCGCGCGGCTGGCGTTGCCGAAATCTTCACCCAGCGTTGGTTCGGTGGCCTGCCGCGCTTTGATGCCACCCACCTCGACACCGTAGCCGCCGTGCGCGATGCCTTGTCCCAATCCCCAGGCGTCGACGCCACGGGTGCCTGGGCCGGCGGCGTGGGCGTGCCCGCGGTCATCGCAGATGCGCGCGCTGCTGCCGCACGCATCTCTAGCAGCTAGCTCGCGTGGCTGGGACCCGCATCTAGCATCAGAAGCTGGCCTCGGCTGCAACTGGCGTCGGTTGCAGCTAGCGAAGTCGGTGGCTGACGCTGCCGGTAGTTAAGAATCGCCGGCGGTCCCGCGCCTGTACCGCGACGCGGTCCGGAGCTGGAGCGAATCGGTTTTGGGCATGCCTAAACAGGCAGCAGGGCTACTGCTGCCTGAACAGGCGCTTGCGGCTGATTCCGCGCGTGCGGAAACCTGACATGCGCACAGATAATTGGCATGTGCGAGGAGCTGTCCCTCGGCTGGGAATGGCAGCGGGCCCTGGGCGCTAGGTTCCAGTGCTGAGAACCGGTGTTAGGAACCAGCGCTACGGGGCAGTGCCGAAAGTCCGTGCTGGGGGCCTATGCTAGGCGCTAGCACTAGGTTCCGGCGCTGGGGCCGGGCACGGCATCGGGCACGGTGTCGGCCCAGGGCGGTTGCCACACCACCCGCCCGCGTCTGCGGGCGAGGCGACCACGGCGAGGTGGGGCATTCGGGTCATCGTCGTTGACGCCGTTGTGATATGAGCAGCAGGCCGCAAGGTTGGCCATATTGGTATCGCCACCGTGCTGCCAGGCTTCGAGGTGGTGGATTTGGCACTTATCCGCGGGATAATTGCATCGCGGCCACGGGCAGACGGGATTTTCGGCGGCGGCCATGAGCCGCTGCTTCTCGTTTGCCATGCGCTCGGTGCGGTAGAGGTTTACCGCGCCTTCGAAGGGATGCACGAGGGTGATAAGGCCACGCTCGGAAAGCGTGCGCGCGACCAATTCGGCGCCGGTAAGCCGCGCACCATTGGTGAGTTGGATGGTGATTTCCTCGCCGTCACCGTCGATGATGCGGTCGAGATCGTCGAGCGTGATGATCGCATTGGTCGTTACCGTCGGCCGCGGGGCGGCGGCGCCGGAGCCGGAGAAAAGCCCCGCGACGGAATCTAAAGGCGCATCCTCGTCCAAGTTGGATTCTAAGTCAGCGATGAGGGCAGACGGCCCGGTAATCGCGAGCGTCCACGGCGCGTCTTTGCGGCGGCGAATGCGCACGCCAGGGCGCGGCGGGGTGGGCGGATTAATCTCGCGCAGCTTCTTGCGCGCGAGTTTTTCCATCTCATCGGTATCCGCGGCGGTGCGGCAAAGCTCCACCCGCAGCTGCCACGCCTGGCGCTTGGTCTTGGCGCGCGTGGCGTAGCGCTCGATGACCTCGAGTGTTGGCAGCGCGTGGGCGCGTTCGCGGGCGGCGGCCACGGCGCGGCGTTGTTGGCGGGAAAAGGAGGTGGGGGAGAAGAAGGCATCGGCAAGCGTGAGCAGCGTGCGCGCAGTCCGGTTCGGCGCACCGGCCGCGCGCAGCTCGCGGGCGGACATGCCAGTGCACCCGGCGACGATGTCGATGCCGGGCGCTAAAGCCGCGAGGTATGCCTGAAGTGCTGTCATGCCCCGCAGCTTAAGGTGATAGCGCAACTAAAGCGCGGCGCGCGAGCGCAGCCTGTGGATAACTCGCCCGAAAAGCGCTAAAAGGCCGCGGTTCGTTGACGCGACATGTGAATAACTAGCCCTTATTGCGGAAAACGAAGATGGACGAGAAGTCCTGATTCCCGTGGCCCATGTCCTGCATCTCGGCGAAGCGCTCGATGGCAGCAGTTACGGCGGGCAGGGGCTTATCGGAGGTCTTCTCCATGAGCTTGGCGTCCTTGGCCAGGGCGTCGACGGTGAAATCGCCGGGGTCGGTATTGCGCTCGCCGGTGATGAACGGGCCTTTCATATTGGACATAAACGACAGGCCGGTGATATCGAGCATCTGCAAGATGACCTCGGAATCGAGCCCCTCGGATTCGCCGAGCTGCAGGGCCTCGAGCAGGCCTTCGGCGGTCACGGCCAGGGCAAGGTTGGCCAGCAGCTTGCCGATGGCCGCCGTCGCCGCCGTTTCCACCCCAATCAGCTTCTCTTCGCCGGCCCAGGCCTCGGCAAGGCCGAGGGCGACCTCGCGGCGGTCATCGTCCGGCGTGCCAACATAAACGCCCAGGTTGCCCTCGCGCGCCGGGCCCAGCGAGCCCACGACGGGGGAGTGGACGTAGGAGTCGACGGCGGCGGCGAATTCGCGGGCATCGTCAGGCGAAACCGTCGTGGTGTCGATCCAGGTAATGCCCTCGGGGATAAGCTGCGGCTCGATGATCACCTCGCGGATCTGGTCGGGGCCGAAGAGGGAGGTGATGATGACCTCGGCACCCTCGATGGCCGCGGCGGGGGTATCGGCGCGCGCCGCGCCCTCGTCCACGAGCGGTTGTGCGCGCTCGGTGGTGCGGTTCCACACCGTGAGCTCGTGCTCAGATAGTAGGTGGCGGGCAAGCTCAGTGCCCATGCGTCCAGTTCCTAAGAATGCAATCTTCATACCTCCCCAGTGTGCCATCTCAGCGGGAATGCCGTTTTCTATGACGTATCACGGAACCTCAGGGAACGTTGGAGGGTTGCTGTGAATTCCATCGACATGCACAGTCAAACTTTTGTATGTCGCGCGAGTCGCTAGAATGACAGACATGCCTAATACTTCCCAGTCGCAACAGTGGTTCGAGCGTTCCTCCAAAGTGATCCCGGGCGGGGTGAACTCGCCGGTGCGCGCTTTCGGCTCCGTGGGCGGCCAGGCCCGCGTGATCGAGCGGGGCGCAGGATCGCGCCTGTGGGATGTCGACGGCAATGAGTACGTCGACCTCGTAAGCTCCTACGGCCCGATGATCCACGGCAATGCGCACCCGGAAATCGTCGAGGCCGTGCAGCGGGCTGCCACCGGTGGGCTGAGCTTTGGCACGCCGACGGAGGGTGAGGCGCTGCTGGCGGAGGAAATCGTCAAGCGCACGGCGGCCGATAAGGTGCGCATGGTCAACTCCGGCACGGAGGCTACGATGTCGGCGGTGCGCCTGGCTCGCGGCTATACGGACCGCGCGAAGGTGCTGAAGTTTGAGGGGTGCTACCACGGGCACGTGGATGCGCTGTTGGCATCGGCGGGCTCGGGCGTGGCGACGTTCGGCCTGCCGGATTCGCCGGGCGTTACGGGTGCGACGGCGAAGGACACCATCGTCGTTCCTTATAACGACCTGGATGCGGTGCGCGAGGCCTTCGCGGAGAACGAGGGCCAGATTGCCTGCATCATTGCGGAGGCTTCTGCCGGCAATATGGGCACCGTGGCCCCGAATGAGGGCTTCAACGCGGCGCTGAAGGAAATCGCGCATGCCGATGGCGCCCTGCTCATCCTCGACGAGGTCATGACCGGCTTCCGCACCTCGTATAAGGGCTGGTACGGCGTCGATGGCGTGGCGGCGGACCTGGTGACCTTTGGCAAGGTGGTTTCCGGTGGCTTGCCGGCCGCGGCCTTTGGCGGTCGCGCCGAGGTCATGGACTACCTGGCACCGGATGGTCCGGTCTACCAGGCGGGCACCTTGTCCGGTAACCCTGTGGCGATGGCTTCGGGCCTGAAGTCGCTGCAGCTTGCCGATGAATCCCTCTACCCCCGCCTGCAAGAAAAGGCCGACCAGCTTGGCGCGATGATTTCCTCCGCGCTGGAGGCCGAGGGCGTGGCGCACCACATTCAGCGCGCGGCATCCATGTTCTCCATTCGCTTTGCAGAGGGCGAGGGCCGCAACTTCGCGGACATGCAGGCAGCGGAGAACTTCCGCTTTGCCCCGTTCTTCCACGCGCTGCTTGAAAACGGCATCTACGTGGCACCGAGCGCGTTCGAGACCTGGTTCGTCTCTGATGCTCTTGGCGATGCCGACTTCGAGCGCATCGATGCCGCCCTCAAGCCCGCCGCGAAGGCCGCGGCTGCAGCGCGTCCCGCACAATAAGGCCTGCGCAACAAGGCCTACTCAACAAGGAGAGACATGACACGCACCATCGTTCACCTCGTGCGCCATGGCGAGGTACACAACCCAGGAAAGATCCTGTACGGGCGCATCCCGGGCTACCACCTATCCTCGCGCGGGCATTCCATGGCCGCGCGGACGGCGGAAAGCTTCCGCGATCATGATGTGACCTATTTGGCGGCCTCGCCGCTGCAGCGCGCGCAGGAAACGGCGCGGCCGATTGCGCAGGTAACGGGGCTAAATGTGGACGTCGATAAGACGCTCATTGAGTCCGGTAACCAATTCGAAGGCCTGCGCACCAAGGGCCTGCGCTCGGCACTGTGGAATCCGCGGCACTGGCCCAAGATGGTCAACCCGCTGGAGCCGTCGTGGGGCGAGGCTTATGAGGGCATCGCCGAGCGCATGCTCGGGGCGGTCGACCGCGCGCATACTGCGGCGGAGGGGCACGAGGCCGTGCTGGTGAGCCACCAGCTGCCCATCGTGATGGTGCAGCGCACGGTGCTGGGCCAGCGCCTGCCGCATGCGCCGTGGAATCGCGAGTGCGCGCTGGCTTCGGTAACCTCGCTGCTTTTTGAGGATAACCAGGTCACCGATATCTTCTACTCCGCGCCGGCGCAGGAGATTTAATGGCACGCACACGCACCCGTGCGGCAACGCGCGTTGTGGCAGCCGCGCTTTCTGCAACCGCCCTGACCTTGACCGCCTGCACGCAGGACGCCGAAAACGCCCAAAATGCGGTGGCTACCGGCGGCGAGTTTGAATTCATCTCCCCGGGCGGGGAGAGGGAAATCCACTACGAGGAAGCCGATAGGAAACCGCTGCGCAGCTTCAGCGGCGCCGATGTCCGCGATACGGATAAGACCATTTCCTTGGATGACTACGAGGGCGAAGTCGTGGTCTTGAACTCCTGGGGACAGTGGTGCGCGCCGTGCCGCGCCGAGGCCGATGACTTGCAGGCGGTACACGCCGAACTGCAAGACCGCGACTTGGGTACGGTCTTAGGCATTAACGTGCGCGACTATAACCCGCAGGTCTCCAATGACTTCTTGGACGATAACGGCTTGGAGTACCCCTCCATCTATGACCCGCCGTTTAAGACGGCCGCGGCGCTCGGCGGCGTGCCTACGTCCGTGGTGCCGACCACGATCGTCTTGGATAAACAGCACCGTCCGGCTACCGTTTTCTTGCGGTCCATCACTACCGATGACGTGATGGAAGTTGTGGATAAGTTAGAAAAGGAATAAATGGATTACGCAGCAAATATCGGCGGTCAGTTTGCCGAAGCTGCCACCTCCGGCCCGTTGATCCTCGGCATCCTTGCTGCGGCTCTGGCGGGGCTTGTGAGCTTTGCCAGCCCCTGCGTCATCCCGCTGGTGCCCGGCTATATCTCTTACCTTGCCAGCGTTGTTGGCGGTGAGGTGAACTATGACGAGAAGTTGGGGGTGGGCGTCGGCAAGCGCAGGCAATGGGCCGTCGTGCTGGCGGCAGCGCTTTTTATTTTGGGCTTTACCGTGGTCTTTGTGCTGGCGACGGTCTCGGTCTTTGGCGCGATTTCCGCGCTCACGCTCAACGCCGATACGCTGATGCGCGTGGGCGGTGGCATCACCATCTTGATGGGCGTGGTTTTCCTGGGTGCGATTCCGGCGCTGCAGAAAGACACCCGCCTGGCGCCGAAGCGCTGGACCACCTGGCTGGGCGCGCCGCTTTTGGGCGGCGTGTTCGCGCTGGGCTGGACGCCGTGCCTGGGACCCACGCTGGCGGCGATTGTGTCCATTTCCGCCGGCACCGAAGGCGTGACCGCAGCCCGCGGCGCCCTGCTCATCGTGGGCTATTGCCTGGGCCTTGGCCTGCCGTTCCTGCTGGTGGCGCTGGGGTCCGCGCGGGCGATGCGCACCATTTCGTGGGCACGCAAGCACTCGCGCACCATTCAGATCATCGGCGGCGTGGCGATGATCCTCGTGGGCGTTGCCCTGATTACCGGCCTGTGGGGCGAGTTTATTTCCTATATCCAGAAATGGACCTTGGACTACGGCGCAACCCTCATTTAGGAGAAACGTGAAATATATCCGCAAAGCCTGGCGCTGGCTTACCAGCATGCGCACCGCGCTGGCCCTGCTTTTCCTGCTGGCGCTCGCCGCCATCCCCGGCTCCCTCTTGCCGCAGCGCGATCTGAACGAGCAGAACGTGCAGGAGTTCATCGAATCCAATGGCACCGTAGCGGAAATCTACGATAAGCTGCAGCTTTTTGATGTCTTTTCCTCCATCTGGTTCCAAGCCATCTTCCTGCTGTTGGCGGTCTCGCTCATTGGCTGCATCATTCCGCGCTCCATCGATCACTACAAGGCGTGGCGCACACAACCCACGCGCGCGCCGAAGTACCTCCACCGCTTGCCGCTGAGCGCCGAGGGGCATTCGGATAAGAGCGAGGAAGAACTCAGCGCGGAGATCCACAAGCGCCTGAAAAGGTGGCGCGTGGCCGAGTACGCCCCGGAGAAGGATCGCGCCGGGGTGCACGCCTTTTCCGCTGAGCGCGGCTACGGCCGCGAGCTGGCCAACCTCATTTTCCACGTCGCGCTGGTGGCGATCCTGGTCACCGTGGCCGCCGGGCGCCTGGTCAACTACGAGGGCCAGGTCATCGTGGTGACGGAGTCCGGCTCGCAGGGCGGCAATACCTCGCTGGAGCAGTCCACGGAGTTTTGTAATACTTCTACCTCGAACTTTGACTCCTTCCGGGCAGGGCCGCTTTTCGATGGCACTGGGCTCCACCCCTTCTGCATGACCGCGCACGACTTCACCGCGAAGTACCTGCCCAATGGCCAGGCGGAGATGTTTACCTCCAATGTCTCTTATGCGGAAGGCGACGATATTTATAAGGATCCTTCCGAATGGAAGGACTACGAGCTCAAGGTCAACCACCCGCTGCGCCTGGCGCAAAACCGCGTCTACTTGCAGGGCCACGGCTATGCGCCGACGGTGACCGTGGAGTGGCCGGATGGTGAAAAGCGCACGCAGACCATCCAATTCCAGCCCACTGACACGACCTTCTTCCTGTCCTCGGGCGTGCTGCGCTTTGACCCGCCTGCGGGCATGTACCCGGATCTTTTCGAGCGCCGCCAAAACCAGCTGGCCATCCAGGGCCTCTTCGCCCCGACGGCCGAGTGGAGCGGTGAGAACGGTAAGCTTTTGCAGTCCTCCCACCCAGGCCTGAATGATCCGGCGCTGGCGGTCGATATTTACCGCGGCGATGCTGGCCTCGATACCGGTACGCCGCAGTCGCTCTTCTCGCTGGACACAAGCCTCGTACACTCGGGCCAGCTGCAAAAGATCGACCGCGTGAACCTGAGCCAGGGCGATGACGTCACGCTTGACGATGGCACCAAGATCACCTTCAACGGCGCCAATGAGTTTGCTAATTACCAGGTCTCCTATGACCCATTCCAGAAGTGGGTGCTGGCATCCGCGCTGATCATGTTGGTATCCCTGGTGGCCTCATTGATGATTAAGCGCCGCCGCGTCTATATTCGCCTGCGGCCGGATTCCGCCGGCGGCACCACCATCGAGATGGGTGGTCTCGCCCGCACCGACCGCGCCGGCTGGTCCGAGGAATTCCACGAGCTGCACCGCGCGCTCTTGGAGCTTCCGGATCCAGATGAGGTGGAAGAAGACAAACTCTATACTGATGATTAATCCAACTATAGTTGGATCCCGCTGTGTGCATGAGTAAGGTATTCAGCATTATCCCGCACGTGTGAAGGCTAGGTGGACTCCCTTGCAGATCGATCAGAATCTGTCGAACTTCTCGGATCTCGCGGTGCAGACCGCATTCGTGGTGTACTGCGTCGCGCTATTTATGTCGCTGTTGTACTACGGCCGCATTCGCAGCCTCATCGAGGCGCGCCGCGTGGGTCGCTCGGAGGCGTCCAAGGTATTGGTCGGCGCAGGGGCCGAGGCTGGCGCCGCGGCCGGGACCGCCACCGGGGCTGGCACCGGCACAGACGCGGCCACCGGCTCTGACGCCGCCACTGGCACGGGCGCAGCAGCTGCCAGCACCGATTACGAGGCTGAGGCGTCGTCTGCGGCCGCCACCTCGAGCGAGGAAAAAGTCGCGGAGAAGGAACGCAAGCTGGATAAGCTCGGCGGAATGACCACCTCGCTGATGTGGGTTGGCATTGCTTTGCACGCCGCGGCAATCGTCCTGCGCGGGCTGGCCACGGGCCGTTTCCCGTTTGGCAACCTCTACGAATACGTATTGATGGTGTGCTTCGGCGTGCTGCTGGTGGGAAATATCGCCATGCAGCGCAAGGAATGGCGCACGGTCTGGCCGTGGATCCTTACCCCGGTGCTGGCGCTGATGTTTTACGGTTCCACCAAGCTTTATGCGGATTCCGCACCGGTGGTGCCGGCGCTGCAATCGCACTGGCTGCCCATTCACGTCACGGTGGTGTCCTTGGGCGCGTCCATCGGCATCGTGTCCGGCATCGCCTCGCTTTTGAGCCTGTTGCGCCTGTGGCAGCCAAAGGACGCCGAACGCGGCTTCTTTGGCGCGCTGGCTTATCCGCTGCCGTCCGCGGCAAAGATTGACCGCCTGGCATACCGCTTGGGCGTTATCACCCTGCCCACCTTGGGCCTAGGCATCATCTTGGGCGCCATTTGGGCAGAATCCGCGTGGGGCCGGCCTTGGGGCTGGGACCCGAAGGAAACCGTGTCTTTTGCCACTTGGATCCTCTATGCGGCCTACCTGCACGCCCGTGCGACCCCGGCCTTCCGCAAGGCCGCGCCGTGGATCAACGTCCTAGCGATGGCGGTGATGGTATTCAACCTCTTCTTTATCAATATGGTGGTCTCCGGCCTACACTCCTATGCGGGGCTGAACTAAATGGCCACCAACCATAGCCCGCGCAATAAGCAGGGAAAGCCCGCCGGCGATAACGAGCTCATCCTGGGCTTGGGCGCGCAGATTGCGCAGCGGCGGCGGGAGTTGGGCATCGTCCAGCAGCAGCTTGCCGATGCCGCCCAAGTCTCCCGCTCCACCCTCCACACCATCGAACACGGTGGGGCAGGCGTGCGGTGGGAAAAGGTTACCGCCGTGGCAGAAGCGCTGGGACTTGAGATGCGGTTCGTGCCAAAGGATTAATCCTGGTTGTCGTCCTGGCCCTTTGAATCACCGTTGCCGTCGGCGTCGCGAGTGCGGCGCTGGCGGCGTTTTTCTTCCTCGGCCTCCTGCTTGCGGCGCTGCTTGAAGCGCTCCTTTTCCAGGTTCCACAGGAACTCCTCGTCATCATCGGGGCCCTTGATGGAACGCGGTTGTTCTTCAACCTGGCGGGACTTCCAGGATGATGGCCCAAAGGCCTTCCACACCAGGTAGGCGGCGAGGACAAAAAGCAGTAGGAGGATTAGTCGACCCATGCGGATTATTCTACCTGTACGGCGTACAATCGACCCCCATGACGCACAACCCTGAGCCACCAAAACCGGACCCCGAACTGCGCCGTCGCTCCCGCAAGGCGCTATGGAAATACGGGCTCGCGCGCGTGGTGCTTTTTATCGCGCTCACCGCGGTCATTGAGCTGCTGGCGGTAGCGATTGATTTCCCCATCCCCGTCCTCGTGGCAGCGCTCTTGGCGCTCTTTGTCGCCCTGCCGCTATCGATGCTGATTTTTAAAAATTGGCGCATCGAGGCCACACAGACGTTGGCGGAATACTCCGCGCAACGCAAGGCGCACAAGCGTTGGGTGCAGGCCGAATTGGAAGGCCGCGCGGAGGCCTAGGCGCAGAAGCTTAGCCTTGGACTAGACCAGGGCGACGGCGATGGCCTCGATCACGGCCCAGATGAGCATGGCGCGCCCGGTCAGCCCCAGCACGGGGATGAGCTCGGCTCCGGTGGCGCCGCGGTTGACGGTGCGTACCGCGCGGAGTGCAAACGGGAAGTAGACCAGGCCGGCCAGCGCGAGCCAGCTGCCGAAGGCAACCGCGATGGTGAGCACGAAGGGCAAGAGCAGCAGGCCGGTAAAGAGCAGGCGGGCGTTTTTAGTGCCCAGCCGCACCGCGAGGGTGATCTTGCCGGCCTCGGCATCGGAGGGAATATCGCGGATATTATTGACCAGGTTCACCCCGGAGCTCATGGCGCCGATGCCGATGGCGAGTGCCAGGCCAGTCCAGGAAATGCGGCCGGCTTGGGTAAATTCAGTGCCGAGCACGGCGACGAGGCCGAAGAATATAAAGACGGCGACCTCGCCCAGGCCGCGGTAGCCGTAGGGGTTCTTGCCGCCGGTATAAAACCACGCACCAGCGATGCACAGCGCACCGATGATAATGAGCCACCAGGCACCAGCGGCCAGAGACAGGATGATTCCGGCCAGGCCGGCGACGGCGAAGCAGCCAAAGGCGGCGTATTTCACGTGGCGCGGTTGTGCAAGCCCGCTGCCGGTCAGCCGCTGCGGACCGGTGCGGTCATCATCGGTGCCGCGGATGCCATCGGAATAGTCGTTGGCAAAGTTCACGCCGATGATTAGCGCCCACGCCACGATGAGTGCGAGCAGCGCGCGGCCGATATGCCCGCTATTAATGCCGAAGGCCGCGCCCGTACCTGCGATTACGGGTGCGAAGGCATTGGCCCACGTATGCGGGCGAGCGCCATTGATCCAATCCTGTGCGGTAGCGGAATAATTACCGGCTGATGAAGTCATAGCCACCATTGTGCCACTGCGTAGTGGGCGTACAGCAATCAGGAAGTCAGGGCCGGAGTCGAGGCTGGGGCCTGCGGTGGGGCTATGCGTTAAAGAGGGCGGCGACGGCCTGGCGGTCAACCTTGCCAGGACCGGTGGTGGGAAATTCCGCGAGGCGCTTTAGATCTTTTGGTAGCTGCCAGCGGGGGAGTTCGGCGTCTTCGAGGGCTTCGAAGATATCGCCAAGCTCGGCATTACCGGTATAGGCGGCCACGATGGCCTGGCCTAGACGCGGGTGCGGGATGCCGAGGACGCACGCCTCGTCAACCCCCGGCACCCGGAGGATCTCACGTTCCAAGACCTCTGGGTGCAGCTTCAACCCACCGGAGTCGATGACATTATCGAGGCGTCCGGTGACGGTGAGGATGCCATCTTCGATGACGCCGGCATCGGAAGTGGCAAACCACCCGTTTCCGGGAAATGCCTCGTGGCTTGGGGCATTGCGGTAGCCCCGCGCGATGGTGGGCCCGCCGAGTAAGATGCGGCCGTCCTGGACGCGGGCCGTCGTACCGGGCAGTGGGCGGCCATCGTAGACGCAGCCGCCGGCGGTCTCGGAGGAACCGTAGGTGGTGGTGATAGTGATGCCCTGGTCCGCGGCCGCGGCGTGCAGGCGCGGGTGGATGGCGGCACCGCCCACCAAGATGGCATCGAAACTCTGGAGCGCATCGATGCCCTCCTGCGAGTCCATGGCCTTGGCCAGCTGCAGCGGGGTGAGCGCAGTGTAGGTGCGGTCGCCAGTGCGGGAAAGCTCCGCGGCGGCGCGGGCGAAGGCAGAGATATTAAAGCCCGCGCTGAGATCGAGGCAGAGCGGATCCACCCCGGCCACAAGGGATCGGACGAGGACTTGGATGCCGGCGATATGGTGGGCGGGCATCGCCAAGAGCCATTGCCCAGGGCCACCGAGGACCTGGTGGGTGGCATCGGCGCTGGCCACCAGGTTGGCCGGCGTTAGCTGCGCGCCCTTTGGGGTGCCGGTGGACCCGGAGGTGGAGACCACGAGCGCGATGTCCTCTGCGATGGGCTCGCCGGCGCGTTGGGAATTGCGCAGGAGGGTGGCGCGGGTGGCATCGGCAAGCGGCAGCGGCAAAAAGCAGGACCTACCGGCAATGGCGGATTCGAGGTCCGGCAGGATGGCCGCGGGATCGTGCGGGTCGACGGGCAAGGGGGCGAGGATAGTCACGGCACTAGATCTTAAGGCCACAGCGGGACAAACCCCGGTTGCGGCCGGGGTGAGTCGATGCAGGAATCAGCGGTACGTGTCCTCCTGATCAAAGGGCCGCTCGTTATTGGCCTCGGCCTCTTTAATGCGGCGCAGCATCCACACGCGGGAGCCGAGAACGCCCGCGACGGCGAGGACCGCGAGCAGGATACAGAATGCGATGAGCACGGTGCGGGGCACTCCTTAGTAGTAGTAAGGGAACTCGTCCCAGTTGGGCTCGCGCTTGTCCAAGAAAGACTGCTTGCCCTCGACGGCCTCATCGGTCATATAGGCCAGGCGGGTGGCCTCGCCGGCGAAGACCTGCTGGCCCATCAGGCCATCATCGGTGAGGTTGAACGCGAATTTCAGCATGCGCTGGGCGGTGGGGGACTTCATGTTGATCTCCTGGCCCATGCGGATGGCGGCGTCCTCGAGCTCGCCGTGGTCTGCGACCTCATTGACCGCGCCCATCTCATACATGCGCTGGGCATCGTAGGTGCGGCCCAAAAAGAAGATCTCGCGGGCGAATTTCTGGCCCACCATCTTGGCCAGGTAGGCCGAGCCATAGCCCGCATCGAAGGATCCAACGTCCGCGTCCGTCTGCTTAAAGCGTGCCTCCTGGCGGGAGGCCACGGTCATGTCGCAGACCACGTGCAGCGAGTGCCCACCGCCGGCGGCCCATCCATTGACCACGGCGATAACCACCTTGGGCATGGTGCGGATGAGGCGCTGGACCTCCAGGATGTGCAGGCGGCCGCCTTCGACCTTGGCCCGGGCCTCATCGACGCTGGACTCATCCGCCGTGGCATCATCGTGGGCGTGCTCGGTGGCATAGCGATACCCCGAGCGCCCACGAATGCGCTGGTCACCGCCGGAACAAAACGCCCAACCCCCATCTTTTTGCGATGGGCCATTGCCGGTAAGCAAGATCGTGCCCACATCCGGCGTGCGGCGGGCGTGATCCAAGGTACGGTACAGCTCATCCACGGTGTGCGGCCGGAAGGCATTGCGCACCTCTGGCCTGTCGATGGCGATGCGCACGATGCCATTCTTGCGCCCGTCTGCCGCCAGGCGGTGATAGGTGACGTCCGTGAGATCCCCAAAGCCCTCAACCGGGCGCCACAATTCCTCGCGGAATGGATTATCGGTGCTGTATTTCTTCTGCTCGCTCATAGCGCCCAGCATAGTGGGCGCGAAAAAGTTTAGTCCCCATTCCCAACCCTCACCTCTACGCACTGCCCAGCATGCTGGTAATGATCGATACTCAATAACTGCGAGGGGTTACCCGCAATGTACCCGTGTACCCTGTGCCGGCGCGGTCATCAATACGGTGGGAAGACTCGAACTTCCTCAACCCTTTAACGCCAAAGGGTGCCTAGATGTCCTCGAATTTCCCCTCGAAGGCGGGGGCATACTCGCTGCAAGTGCGTAAAGGCTACCGCCACGCGCGCGGCGTGGCATGACTAAAGCTTCGCTATGAAGTTATCAGTTCCGTATTCCAGTTCAACTGCTGGATGCGGGTATCAAGCTCCCGGTACTGCTTGGACAGGTCATCGACCCGCTTGCGCAGCTCTGCTACCGGCAGCGTGGCCACGAATTTAATCTCCGCGCGGGAGTAGCGGTCTTGGCGCGCGCCCGCGGCCTGGGCGAGGTCGTGGTAGATGCGGCGGGTGCGCACGAGGCCATCGCGAAGCGCAAGTGCCTGCATCAAGTTCTTCTCGCCATCAAAATCGGTGGCCACGTTCGTGGCATTGATGGCCTGCACGAGCTTATCGATGCGCCCGGTAATGCCCTCCAACTCGCGCAAAAGCTCGGCCGGATCCTCGTCCGGGGTATCGCCCTCCTGCACGCGGACGACGGAGAGCAGGCGCTCGCGCAGCTCATTGAGCCGTTCCTGCGCCTGCGCGCGCTCTGCTAATGCTTCTGCCAGTAACATGGTTCCTCCTTCGGGGTAGGTAGGAACCAACGTAGCCGGGGTGGGGGCTGGGGTCAATGGTTTCTAAGGATGAAAGATGCTTTTATCCACTACTTATTAGATCTTTTTGGCTGGGGTTCAGTTCTCATTACCCCTGATAGACTTCGGTTCCCCTGCCCCCTAGGGGCGGTAAGTTTTTAGAGAAACAACCTCCCTGCAAAGCGGCTATGCCTGGAGAACATTGTGGTTGCTCGGCAGGGAATTCCTCACGTTAGCTCACTAGCTGCAGATAGTCGGTAATGAGGTAACGTCCGCGGCGTGCATAGTACTTCTTGTGGGGTGGGTTCCCACCCCTTGGCCCGAATACGACTGTTTCAAAACGTAGTGAAGAAAATCTTGGGCATCGGAGTCGTCAGCAAACCGTATCCTTTCCACAATGAGTGCATCGCTTCCATTTCTTTCAGTGTCCGATAGGCAAACGTCTTGCTGGTGGGTGAACGAAGTTTACAATCTCAGTCAGGCTGGGAGGGGTGATTTCCAGCTTTCAAGCTGAGCGATGACGGTGGGAGCGTTGCGCACGAGAGTGGTTTTCCACGACAGGTTACCCTCTTTTTGAAGCCTTCCAATCAGGGCGATGGGATGAACCCCTAAGTGGCCGGCTTGTTCTTTAATCCAGGATGAGTGCACACGATCAGGAACCGCCGGTAAAGGGCTAGAGATCACGAGTTCGCTGGCCAGCTGGTCTGCCTCGGCTTCATTATTGGCACTGTCATCTGATAGGTCATCGAGGATGACCTCGCCATTATCGACAAGGTGACCCAATAATATGTGGGCTGTCTCATGCAGGATGGTAAATAGTATCTTATCGAGCCGTTTCCCTCGTCCCGATATGCCAATCACGGGGTGTCCGTCGATCATCATGGCGCAGCCGTCGAGTTTTGCTCCCGGAAAAGCCTCCACATAAACAAGTTTCACCCCCGCCTCGGCGAACAGAGTCTGGAACTCAGCAAACGCCTGCGGGTCACATGCTCTACTCGACAGCGTCCGGGCGAGGTCTTCTAGTGCCTTACGGGAGTAGGGGACAGCGTCGAGAACGCTGGCAGTTGCTCTAACGCAAGCCGCCCACGCTTCCTGCAAAACGGTGACATTTTCCTCGCGGTTACTACGGCGGGCGGCGAAGCTTATTCCCAAGGGATCTTCAAAGGATTTCTTGCCAAATAAGTTCAGCACCTCGCATGCCTGACTTTGTACGTCGGTGGCGGTGATGTATCCCCGCTTGACGAGCAGAGAGACGGGGGCTAACTCTCGTAACTGTGCGCGGGTTTTCACGGCGTTGAGGTTGTCCTGCGTACGGTCGTCCTGGGACTGCTTCCATAGCAGGTAGGAGTCCTGGACGTTAAGCCAGAATTCCGCGGAGGTGCCCAGGGCGGCGCCGATCTGGGCTGCGGATTCGCGCGTGATCTCCTTTTTTCCGGAAATAATCTCCGAGACAAACTGTGCCGGACGTCCGAGTACCTCGGCAAAGTCGGCCTGGGTCCAGTCGCGTGCGTCCAGCTCGTCAGCGAGGATCTCTCCGGCCGGGAATAGCTCCGCAGCAATTGAAGTATTCATGAGTTCACCTTCTCTCAGTGGTAATCCACCATTTCAATAACGATGACCACGCGGCCATCGCTGTTCGTTGCGAATTTGAGGATGAGCCGAAACTGCTTGTTCAGGCGGATCGAAGAGGTCCCGGCTCGGTCGCCTTTCAGTTGTTCCAGATGTAACGACCGCATGGCCCGCAGGTCGCGTTCATCCACGGCTCCCCTCAGGATTTGGATTTTCTTGCGATATGCCTTGATGATGTCCGAACCCCATCGTTTGGGGATGTAGGAGGAATCCTCGGCCATTCGTTGAAGTTCGTCGTCCTCGAAGAGGATGCGCACCAAGTCCACCTCGTCCAGTTCACTAGTGCCGCGCCCATCTGACGTGACCCATCCTTCTCTACTTGTATAGGGCTAATCACCCCTCATGTGAAGTATAATATGTCAGATGTGCCGGTTCTGCAAGATGGGGACTAGGTGTGAAAGAGGGCCACCTCGCTGCAGCGAGGTGGCCCACCGGCAGGATAAGCCTTCCAGATCTAAGAAAAGCCGAACCCGAAGGTTCGGCTGGAGCATTCAACGCCGGAAACGAGCCGACGCTTACTGAGGTTCAATTCTCGAGATACAGCTTATCTGGTTATCTACTGGATTTGTTGACGCGATGAAAATTTCCCCCTTTAGGGGTTAGTATAAAATGAATATACCGGGCTGTATGTGCTGAAGTGTTCTTACTTAGGCATGGGTAAGTAAGGCAGATAGTATGAATCCATGAACATTGATGACGTGCTCGACCGCGCCCACGTAGTCTCCCTCCCGCTGGCCGTGAAGTTTCGCGGCATCACCACGCGGGAGGCGTTGCTGATTGAAGGGCCTGCCGGTTGGGGTGAATTTGCGCCGTTCCTGGAATACGGGCCCGCGGAATCGGCCGCGTGGCTGCGCGCCGGGTTGGAAGCCGCTTACGAGGGTTTTCCTAAGCCCGTCCGCGAATGGGTAGAGGTCAATGCCACCATTCCCGCCGTTCCCGCCAGTGAGGTCCCGGCGATTGTGGATCGCTACCCCGGCTGCCGGACGTTCAAGATCAAGGTGGCGGAGAAGGGCCAGACGCTTGCCGATGACATCGCACGCGTCCACGCCGTCCGCGAACACGTGAGTGCCCGGGGCGTTATCCCGGTGCTGCGCGTGGATGCCAATGGCGGCTGGAGTGTGGCCGAAGCGGTAGAGGCCGCCCAGGCGCTCATGCCGTTGGACTACATGGAACAACCCTGCGCGAGCGCGGAAGAACTGGTGGAGGTGCGCAGGCAGCTCATGCGCAACGGGCTTTTTGTGCGCGTGGCCGCGGATGAATCCATTCGCAAGGTTGAGGATCCGTACCGTGTGGCGGATCTGCAGGCGGCCGATGTGGCGGTGGTCAAACCCGCGCCGCTGGGCGGGGTGCGCCGCGTCCTCGAGGTGGCACAGCACCTGCGTGAACGGCACATGGATATTACGGTGGCCTCGGCGCTGGATACTTCTATTGGCATCAATATGGGCTTGGCGGCAGTGGCGGCGTTGCCGCAAATCTATGACGATGAGGACATCGACGTCACCCCGGCCGCAGCGGGCCTGGCAACGGGCAGCCTTTTCGAAGAAGATGTCACCGCGCCCCGCCAGCTACATGACGGCCATCTGCGCGCCGAGATCCTTGCCCCAGAACCGGACCGCTTGTCCTCCTTGGCCGCCCCGGCCAGCCGCCGTGAGTGGTGGTTCGGGCGCCTCCGGGAATCGTGGCAATTCCTGTAGTCGCTCCTAAAGCATAAGAAAAGCGCCTGGCACTTGCCAGGCGCTTTTATCTATCTAAACCTTAGACCAACTCGTGGGTGAGGTTGGCCGGGCGGGTGTAGGTATTAACAACCGGGGACCACTTGATGGCGTCGTCCACGATCTTCTGCAGGGTTTCCTGGTCGGCGTCTCCGTCGATGTCGACCTTAACGTTGACGTTGGAAACGCCTGGGCGCTTGTCCTCGCCCAAGTCACCAACGCCCCAGGTTGGGGAGAGGTCGATGTCGCCGACGATGTCGAGCTCCAGCTTGGTCAGGGTGACGCCGCGGTGCTGAGCGATGGCCTGGATGCCAACGTTGATGCAGGCGCCAAGACCGGCCTGGGCGACCTCGGTGGGGTTGGGGGCGGAGTCATCGCCAAGCAGCGGCAAAGGCTCGCCCACCTTGATGGTGTGGTCGCGCACGGTGGTGTTATTGCGGAAGAAACCGTCAGCCTCGGTGTGGGTGCGGACGTGCTTCTTGGCACCCTCAGGGTTGTCGATGTTCTTCTGTGCTAGGTCGTTGAGCTTCTCGCCATCAATGGGCTCGAGAGCGTCGCCTTCGTTGTGGTTTGGGGTGAGATCAGACATTAAATTGCTCCTTGTATCAGATGTTTATTAACTGATGGCGCCATGGTAACGCGAAGGCAAATATAAATCTAGAACAAGGGGTCTATTTTGTAGAGAATGCCAGGTCTAGAGTGAATATAAATGTGTGCACCGCATTTGCTGACCTGTGAATTTAGAAATTGACACCGTAGTGCGCCTAGCCTAGGTTCGTTCTGAACAAACCACTTGGTCTAGTTAAGAAAGAACGCATGGTTCACGATCTGAAGCTGTCGCGACGGCAGATACTGCGCAGTGCAGTAGCAATGGGCGGAGTAGCAGTGGGCTCGCAGGTGCTCTCTGCGTGTTCCTCGCCGCGACAGGAGGACAAGGCTCAGTCCGGGACATCCGGGCGGGGCGGGGAAACCCTCACCATCGGATTCGTGCCCATCGCGTGCGCGTCCCCGCTGGTCGCCGCCGACGGGCTGGGCGCCTTTGCAAAGCAGGGCCTCAACGTTGAGCTGCGCAAATTCGCGGGATGGGCAGATCTCTGGACCGCCTATGCCACCGGCGCCTTAGACGTGGCGCACATGCTCTCGCCCATGCCGCTGGCCATCGATGCCGGTGCCACCAATGCCTCCCGGCCCACCGAGTTGGCCTTTACGCAAAACACCAATGGGCAGGCACTGACCTTGTCCACTTCCCACCTGGATACCGTGTCGCGGCCCGCGGATCTGAAGGGCATGGTCCTGGGCATACCTTTTGAATACTCCGTGCATGCCCTCTTGCTGCGCGATTACCTCGTGGCCGGCGGGGTCGATCCGGTCTCCGATGTGGAGCTGCGCCTCTTGCGCCCGGCCGATATGGTGGCGCAACTTTCGGTAGGCACCATCGACGGCTTCATTGGCCCAGAACCTTTCAATCAGCGCGCCCTGACTACCGGATCGGGCCGGGCCTTTGTGCCCACCCGCCAGATGTGGGATAACCACCCGTGTTGCTCGGTGGCCGTGGCAAAGGAAGTGGACCGGGGCGTGCGCGACCGCGTAGTCGCGGCGCTGCACGAAGGCGCGCAGTACGTCGATAGCCCGCACCACGTCCACGATTCGGCCTCCATGCTGGCCAAGGAGAAGTACCTGAACCAGAAGGAAGAGCTGATCTCGCGGGCGTTGGCCGGAAATTACACCACCTGGGACGGCAAAGAACTGGTGGATCCACAGATGATTAAGTTCGGCGGCAGCACCTCTGCCACCGCAATTACGTGGATGGCCGCCCAAATGGCCCGCTGGGATCTGGGCGGAAAGGCAATGCCGATGGATGATCAAGCGCTCATAGACGTCACAAAATCCGTCTTGCCGCGCGAGGCCGATCTCACTACGGACCCAGTGGAAATCAACGGCCATACCTTCGATCCCCTGCACCCCACCGCCGGATACCAGCGTTAAGGACCCCCACGCTTATGACCACACTGAAAAATCACAGCACTAGCACCAGCACAGCGCACTCCACTGGCACTCACACCGCAGCGCTCCATTCGGGCCGCACCGCCAGCCGGAAGAAGCGGCGGGAGAGCCCGTGGAAGGCAATAGGCCTGGGTATTGCGCTTTTCATTGCCTTCATCGCCATCTGGCAGGCGGTCGCGGCTGCGGGCTGGCTTTCCGATATCGCCCCCACTCCCGCGCGCACCTGGGACAGGGCCGTGGAGATACTCTCTGATCCCTTCTACCGGGATGGGCCGGCCTCGGTGGGCATCTTTTGGCACATGGTGGCTTCCCTGCGCCGCGTGCTCATCGGCTTTGCCATCGCCATGGTGATAGCCATTCCGCTGGGCTTTTGGCTGGGATCTTCTGCTACCTTCCGCCGCGCGACGGATCCCTTTGTCCAGATCCTGCGCCCCGTGTCCCCGCTGGCGTGGCTGCCACTAGGCCTGGCACTGCTTCGCGATGCCGAAAATACCGCCGTCTTCGTCATCATCCTCTCCGCCTTGTGGCCGACGCTGCTCAATACCATCGAGGCGGTTCGCGGGATTCACCCCACGTATAAGAACCTGGCGGCCACGCTCGGCACGAACCGGATGCAGCAGCTCCTCTATATCGTCGGGCCGGCTGCGCTGCCGGGGATTATCACCGGCATGCGGCAATCGCTATCGACCGCTTGGTTGGTCATCGTGGCCGCGGAAATGCTCGTCGGCGGGCAGGGCGTCGGTTTCTTTGTCTGGAATATGTGGAACCGCCTCGATATTGACGCCATCGTTGTGGTCATCGTGCTTATCGGTGTTATCGGATTGGCCCTGGATTACCTCGTTGCTTCCCTGCAGAAAGTGGTGCGCTATGACTAATGCCCATATCGAATTTGCTGGTATTACCAAAAGCTACGGCCCAACGAAGATCATTGGGGAAACTTCAGTATCCATTGGGGAAAGCGAGTTCGTGTCCGTGCTGGGGCCATCGGGCTCCGGCAAATCCACCATGCTGAATATGATCGCGGGCCTGGCATTCCCCTCTACCGGCGAGGTGCGCGCGCGAGGAGAGGCCGTGACCGGCTCAGGTCCTGACCGCGGCGTGGTATTTCAAAATCACGCGCTCCTGCCCTGGATGACGGCGCGCGGGAATATCGAATTCGGGCTGCGATCGGCCCGCCCGGAGCTATCGAAGGCAGAGCGCAGCAAGATTGCGCAGGACTTCCTCGACGAGGTCAGCTTGGGCCATGCGGCCGACCGGCGCCCGTCGCGGTTATCCGGAGGCATGCAGCAGCGCGTCGGTTTGGCGCGCGCCTTCGCCATCGGCTCGGATATCTTATTGCTCGATGAACCCTTCGGCGCATTGGATGCGCTAACCCGCCGCCAGCTGCAGTCGTTGCTGCTAAATGTGTGGGAAGAAAACCGCCGCACGGTGGTCATGGTCACCCACGACGTGGATGAGGCAGTATTGCTCTCGGATCGCATTGTGGTCATGTCGCCGGGGCCAGAGGCCACCATCATCGAGGACATTGAAGTTGGGCTGCCCCGCCCGCGCAGCGGCAGCGATGACTCCGCGGTAGTGGAGCGCAAAAATGAGCTGCGCGAACGGCTCCTTGGGCTGCTCGAAAACGGCTAGAGCGAGAGGATGTTCCTATATAGGTTGTCAACTTCGTGGGTGGGTTTGTTGGGGGTGTGTTGACTTTAGGTTGCTGGGTGCTGTTGCAAAGTTGGGGCAGTAGGAAGAGCGAGGTGAAATAATCACAGCCATGGGTATCTTCTCCGGTCGTCATTTCCCCCGTGACATCATTCTGCGGGCAGTGCGGTGGTACTGCCGCTACGGGGTGAGCTACCGCGATCTGGAGGAAATGATGACCGAGCCGGCCGTGCCGGTCGATCACACCACGATCTACCGCTGGGTCCAGAAATACGCCCCTGAGCTGGAAAAGCAAACACGGTGGTACCGGCAGGTACCTGACTGGCAGGCCAGTTCCTGGCGGGTGGATGAGACCTATATCCGGGTCGGCGGCAGGTGGTGCTACCTCTATCGGGCGATCACCGCCGGTGGCCAGACCCTGGACTTTTACCTATCTCCGAAGCGGAACGTGGCCGCAGCGAAGCGTTTCCTGGCCAAGGCCCTCAGATCCAATGCGTCAGCCGGGTATCCCAGAGTGATCAACACCGATAAATCACCCTCCCTAGCCAGGGCAATCGCCGAGTTGAAGTCAGAGGGAATCTGCCCGCCAACAGTGGAACACCGGCAGGTGAAATACCTCAACAACATCCTGGAAGGCGACCATGGTCGGCTGAAGCGGATTCTCGGGCCGAAAGGCGCGTTTAAGAACCGGACATCTGCATATCGGACGTTGAAAGGGATGGAGGCGATGCACTCATTGCGGAAAGGGCTAGGTACGATGTTTGCCTACGGGCAACCGAACCCGGACGCGGTGATCGTCAACCGGGTCTTCGAGATGGCCTAACAACGCCCACACGCAGCGGCCGTCAGGGAATGAGAAACTGAGTCTTCGCTGCTCTCCGCCCAACTTTGCAACAGCACCTATTAAGTTAACTTTACGGATTTTGAGGGTAAGGTTTTATGATCCAGTCCAATAAACCAGGTGTAGGGGCGGTTATCGTAGCCCTAGCTGTCCTATGGCAAGGAATCGGCACTGCGATAGTCGGAGCCCAAGTAGACCCAGAGCTATCTACTTTTACTACGTTTTCAGCGTTTCTTATCGCGGCGATTATCTCCACAGTGGTCTATTTAGCGTTTTATCGTAGAAAATACCGAGCTACGGAAACACCGCATCCCCCCATGAAAATGACAACTGCAGCAAGCCTCAATCTGTTTACTGCGGGCGCTTTCTGCTTATTCTATGTTTCCACTACTTTGATGCAGCCCACTGCAGCAAGTGTCATCGAAACAGGAGTCGGCCCTTTTATTGTCGCAGTAATAATGACTTGGTCGGCCAGAAGACTCAGCAGTTCATTGGTGTCAACAACTGCAGTAGTGGTTCTGGCTCTATGTTTTTCCTCCTAGGAACGGGAAGCAGTTCACCCCAGTCTTATCTGGGTTTCGCTCTAGCTGTAGGCGCAGGAATTTCTGCGGTAGGAGTGCTTTACTCCTCGCGCTGGGCTACTGAACAAGGGAACAGCGTTCTCACGATTGCAGCAGTGAGGTTTCACTTAGCTTGGATTATTAGCGGTCTCGTGGCTTTCTTTTCCGTGGAAGCGGAGATGCTTCGAGGCTCTACCCTGTCAATCGTCCTGCTATCGGTGATGTGCATTACTTTTCCTATCCTGCTCTTGCAGTGGGGAATTACCTTAGCGCCGCCTTTCATCTCGGCACTGATCATCGCGGCCCTTCCGGCCGTGGTGATGGCTACCGAGGTGGCATTGGGCTCTCAAGTCGAACCAATTCAGTTAACTTTGTTGATGCTCATTGTGGCAATAACCATAAGCCAAGCAATGTGGGGAACACGGAAAAATGAAAATATTAGTAGTTGATGATTCTTCAAGTGGCGCCGATCTGGTGGCAACCCTGCGCCAAAAAAGGGACGTAGAGGTTGCTACTGCTAACCCGCCGTATGCCATCTCAGCTAACGAAGACGGGAGCATTTCCGATCCATGGGCCCTGGCCCTACTCCGGGAATGTAGCCAAGAAAAATTTGACCTTGTTGTGCCGGGAAGTGAAGTGCCCCGAGTTTTGTTCCTAGGCATTTGCCTTGATTTCTATTATTGCCTGTGGCGGGTTCTGCTTCCAAAACTCGGTTTCGACCTCGACCGGGGTTCGGTATCCCAGGCTTTGGTGGAGCCTTGTCTCGTTCCACCATGACACCCACTCGAACGTCGCGATTTCTACCTCGACAACGTCATCCCACCTGCGGGTATGAATCAACTCGTTCTTGTGAGGGGCCGTTAACGTTTTCAGCCAGAGCATTGTCATATAAGTCACCGACACTTCCGGTGGAAGCGGCAATGCCGTGCTGGGCAAGTCGCTCGTTGTAGACCACGCTGACATACTGCGATCCGTGATCCGAATGGTGAATGAGACCTGTTGTTTCCTCAGCACACTTGGGTTGCCTGGTTGAGAGTTTGCAGCGGCAGTGCTTCGGTGCGCATCGAGTCTGATAACGCCCACCCAACGATCCGTCGGGAGTAAACGTAGGTGACAAACGCGGCATACACAAAGCCTTTCTTCGTGCGCACGTAGGTAATGTCGGCCACCCACAGCTTATTCGGGCCCCGGGCTTTAAATTCACGCTCGACCAAATCCGGGCGCAAATCAGGCACGTGAGCTTTTCGGGTTGTAATTGGTGATCCGCCTGTGCCTTTGCCAGAAACACCAGCTAGGCGCATCAACCGAGCGGTTTGTTCACGACCGATATCGATTCCTTCACGGCGAAGCGCATGCCACATTTTCCGCACACCTAAGACACCGTAATTATCTCTATGAACAGCACTAATGCGTTCAACCAGCACGCCGTCACGAAGTCGACGAGCACTTAACCCACGGGCTTTGGACTGGCGATAACCACGCGAGGTGATAAACCCACCAGCCCGGTTATTTTTCAACGTCTTACAGATGAACTCGACAGAGAAATAATTCCGGTATTTATCGATGAACCGGATCATTTCTTAACGTTTTGGGTCGAGTTCCGACGCGAAAAAAGCTGACGCAGCCTTCAGCAACTCATTGGTATCTCGAAGCTGGTGATTTTCACGGCGTAGCCTGGCATTTTCGGCGGCCAAATCTTCAGGTACAGGTTCTGGGGTGTTTCCTGCACGGCGGGCCTGTTGAGTCCATTGACGAGCCGTGTGCCATGAAACCCCCAGCTTTGGAGCTACTGCCTGGCGCGCGGGGTGCATCGACATGTTTTCCGCCACGATGCGGTCTTCTACAAGACGGACCACACGGTCCTTTGCATCTTGGTCAAATTTTCTTGGCATGTTCCAGATTTTCCCATCTACTCAAACGGAACAAAACCTGGGACACTTCAAAGATGGTCTTTATTCTTGCACCAATAAGGGCATCGGAACACATCTTTAACCTGCGTTTTTTACGGGTGCTCACCCACTTGTAAAACGAGGAACGATTCAGCTTTAACACGTGGCACATCCGTGTGAGCCGAGTACTCGGTTCGGTGGTCATCGACAAACTGGAAGCGGATCACCAGTGAGTCTCTTCGGCAAAATACTTCGCGGCCTTACGCAGAATGTCGCGTTCTTCGCGCAGCCGCGCGTTCTCTTTTTCCAGCTGGCGGATTCGCTCAAAATCATTCGCCGCTTGGGCTTTATCATGCACTGCTTTTATGCGGGCACGTTTGCCGGTGCCGTACTTCTTGATCCAAGAATGCAGCGAGGCACGGTTGATACCGAGCTCTGCTGATGCTGAGTTCAGTGAGAGGTCCTCATTGTTTTCGTAGAGGGCCACGGCATCGCGTTTGAACTGTTCGGAGTACCTGGACATGGTGGTAGATTACCTTTCTTCCAGCCCGACTGGGCTGGATATCAGGTGTCCACCAAATGGGGGTCAGGTCCGAACGCAGATAAACATAACCTGCCCCAGCATGGGGCTAGGAGTATGAATCCTGGGCTCCTCTGAACGGAACTGCTAACAGCGTAATGGGCAGGCGGTTGCCTGCCCCCTCGCTGCTAGCTACGCTTGCCCCGCGAGTGCTACCTGGGCCGCGTGCACGGCGGCCTTATCGGCTTCCTGGATGAACCACGAATCCGTGCCCGGAATGGGCGGGGCCAAGGTGGTATCCGGGTACTCGGCGTGGGCGGGGATTCCCACGAGGTGCAGGCGCTTATCCACCGTGCCGTCGGCGTTGTGGACCTGGCGGGTATCGGGGTCCTCAGCAGGCGAGCCGGTGGGTACCTCGATGCCATCGCTTGCGGTTTCCGTAAACGCGCGCACGCGCCCGGATTCCACGAGGGAGTGCATGAAGGAATCGTGAGGGGTGCGGCGGATGTCGGGCTTGTGTACCCAGGCATCGAGAAGCGTGGTGCCCGGGATGCGCTTGCCGCCGGATGCGCTGGAGCTCATGGTCCATTCGTCGGCATCGGCATTCGTGCCCAAGACGGGGTTGCCGCCGACGAAGCTGACGATGCCGGCATCGACAAGCGCCAGCAATTGCTGCGTGCGGAAGGGCGGCGGGCCGGAGCACGTGGTTTGGCCCAAGGTAATGGCCTTATCAAACATGTGGTGGCGCGACTCCAAGGTATAGCGACCCTCGGCGCCGAGGACCTGGGTGGGTTTGCGGGAGAAACCGACCGACCACAGGGCGGCGCGCACCGGACTATCCGGGCCTTTTTGGGCCTCTGCCAGGTCCTCGCACAGGCTCTGCACGATGTGCTCGGTGAGCTCCTGCTGGCTGGAAAAATCCTCCGTGAGCAGGTGCATCCAGCGCAGCAGGCTGAAATCCTTGGTGGTATGGCGCTTAATGACCTCATCCAGTTGGGCTAGGCCGTTATAGGCCACCCCTGCATCCACCGGGGTGGCATCGAGGGCGGCAATGATGTCCTCGCGGGAGGTGCGCAGGCTCTCCGGCTCGACGCGGACGAGGGTATCGATATAGGCCTGGTAGGCATCGCGGGCGACTGCAGGCCACACCTCAGTGTCATAGTTGATGGAGCGCGGGCCCGTGCGGTGGGACAGCTCGGCGACGACCTTTTTCAGGCGCGGGATTTTCGCTGCCGGTGGCAGCGATCCTTCATCGGATTGCGGCAGGAAGGGATAGCCGCGCCGGGAGGCGGCCGCAAAAGTGGGCTCGGTGCCGGTGGCTTCATAGCGCATGCCCCAAGGCTTGGAGGAATCCTCGACGAATTTACCGCCGCGGCCCACCGTAGACAGGATGAGGATATCGAAAAAGCCCATGCCAAGCCCGCGCACGAGGACCTTCTCATTGTCCTTAATGGAGTCAACGCCCTGGTCAATGGGGTTATCGGCGCGGATCCAGCGCAGGCTGGGGTTTTCTTCCAAGATCCTGAGAATCCACCGCTCGTTTTCGGTATAACCCTGGTTCTGCCAGCCCGTAACCGCCAAGGTGGAGCCTGCTTCAACGGTGGTGTCGTCGGTGAGGTACAAAATATCCGCGCCATCGCGGGAAGCAATATCCACCACGCGGGCGTGGTGTTGCTTGACCTCTACCCAGCCTGGTACATCCTGCAAGACGGAGCGGAAGACCCACAGGATGTAGTGGCCGTATAGCGCGCGCGGCAAATAGGATTCGGGGCGCAGCTTCTCCAGTTCTGCGCGGCCGAATTCCTCAAGCACCTGCGGATCCAGCGGATGGGCGGCGACGTAATCGCGGGCGCCGGGGGACACGTGGGCACCGCCAAGCGTCAGGCGGATCCACTCGTAGATGGTGGGGCCTTCCACCACTGGGGCCTCCACCGTGGAGTTGGGCTCAGAAAACAGCGTCATGCCGTGCGCGAAGGTATTCATGCACAGGTATTTGGGCTGGTTGATATCCCAAATCTTGCCGCCGCCGTGCTGGGCATCATCGATAAGGTGCAGCGTTAGCTTCTCTGGCGGGTGGGACACGGTATTGAGTTGTGCCACGAGGCGCTCGAGGACGGAAATGCCGCGGGGGCCAAGTCCAATCAGCGCGATGGATGAAGTGTTATCGGTCAACGCGGAGCCCTACCTTCTAGCTTATAGACCAAGCGGAATCGTCATAATAGACAATGAAGTCTATCAGCAAGAGTGTCGGCGAAATATGCACCGGCGGCAGCTTGGTGCTGGCAGGGCGCGCTCGCCAGCCGGAACACCCCGGGCAGGCGTGAAATTAATTCTTGGGCGGGCTGAGTGGTAGACAGATCGGTAGGCAATTCGCGGCGGGGGTGGCGGGCCGAAGCGTTGCCTTAGGAAGCTGGTGCGCGGGTAGGATTGTGGTCATGACAATCAAGGTTCGCGATGCCCACTTACACAACCTGCGCAACGTCGATGTGGATATGCCGCGCGGCCAACTCGTGGCGGTGACGGGAGTCTCCGGTTCCGGAAAGTCCTCCCTGGCCTTTGGCACCATCCACGGGGAAGGGCAGCGCCGCTACCTGGAATCGGTGGCGCCGTTTGCGCGCCGGCTCATTAGCTCCGCGGTGGACCCACAGGTAAGCCAAGTGGAGGGTTTGCCGCCCACGGTGGCGCTGCAGCAATCCACCTCTGGCGGCGGGGCGCGCTCCACGGTGGGCACGGTCTCCGCGCTATCTAATAGCGTGCGCTTATTGTACTCGCGCGCCGGGGATAACCCTGAGGGCCTCTACTCGGATGCCTTTTCACCAAATACCCCAGAGGGCATGTGCCCGCAGTGCCAGGGCGCGGGCGTGGTGCACGAGCCCACCGAGCAATCGATGGTGCCCGATCCCACCTTGTCCATTGAGGAAGGCGCCATTAAGGCCTGGCCCGGTGCGTGGGCGGGCAAGAATTTTCACGATATCCTCATGAACTTGGGCTATGACCTGGATTCGCCTTGGCAAGACCTGCCGCAGGAAGATCGCGATTGGATCCTATTTACGGAAGAACGCCCCGTGGTCACTGTGAAGCCCTTGCGCGGCGCGGACCAGATCCAGCGCAATTATGAGGGCACGTGGCGCTCGGTAGCCAGCTACCTCACCAAGACGCTGCAGGAGACCCAATCAGAATCGCTGCGCAAGCGCACGTTGTCCTTCATGGAATCCCGCGAGTGCGATACCTGCCACGGCCGCCGGTTGAACCCGCGGGCGCTCAAGGTGACGTATGCGGGAATGAGCATCGATAAGCTGGGCGCGCTGCCCCTGGACCAGGTTTATGAGGTGCTCAGCGCGCAGGAACCGGAGGAAAACTCCGCAGAGGATCTGCTGCTCAAACAGGTGCTGCCGGCGCTGACTTCTGCCCTAGAGTTGGGGCTGGCGCACCTCAGCTTGGACCGGCCCACCCAGAGCCTTTCGGCGGGTGAATTGCAGCGCATTCGGCTAGCCGCCCAGCTGCGTTCCGGCCTCTTTGGCGTGGCCTATGTGCTCGATGAGCCGTCTGCCGGCCTGCACCCCGATGAGCGCGGGGCGGTGCTGGACATGTGCCGCCGGTTTATTGACGCCGGCAATTCGGTGCTGCTGGTAGAACACGATATGGATCTGGTGGCCCAGGCGGATTGGCTCGTGGACGTCGGCCCCTACGCCGGCGAGGGCGGCGGCAAGGTGGTCTATTCCGGTCCGGTCGAGGACTACGACGCCGATACCCCCACCGCCCGCGCCTTGGCGCAGCGTGAGCTCGCGCTTGCCGATGCCCCCCGTACCCCCTCCAACCACCTCCGCCTCCACGACATTTCTGCGCGCAGCATCGACGGGCTCGATGTGGACTTTGGCCTGGGGCAATTTACCGCTGTTGCCGGGGTCTCGGGTTCCGGCAAGTCGACGCTGGTAAGCACCGTGCTGGCAGAAACCCTCAAGGAATCCGCCACCGCCGTGGCGGATGAGGATAAAGATGATGCAGACGAGGGCGGCCACGAGTTCTCGCTTGCCGGGGTAGAGGGCCTGGATAAGGTCTCCCGTCTGGTGCAGATTTCCCAAAAGCCCATTGGCCGCACCCCGCGGTCCACGCTGGCCACCTATACCGGCCTTTTCGATAACGTGCGCAAGCTCTTTGCCTCCACCCCGGAGGCCAAGGAGCGCAAGTGGACGGTCTCGCGCTTTTCCTACAACGTCAAGCAGGGCCAGTGCCCCACCTGTGGTGGCGCAGGAAAAATCGAAGTAGAACTGGTCTTTTTGCCGGGTTCCTATACCACCTGCCCGCAATGCGGCGGTGCCCGCTTCAACGATGAGACCCTCGAGGTGACCTGGCACGGGCGCAGCATCGCAGAGGTGCTGGAGCTTACCGTGGATGAGGCCGCAGAGTTCTTTGCTGAGGAACCAAAGATCCATCGCGCCATCGCCACGCTGCAGGCCGTGGGCTTGGGCTACCTCCGCTTAGGGCAGGGCGCACCGGAGCTTTCCGGTGGCGAGGCGCAGCGCATCAAGCTCGCCACGGAATTGCAGCGCTCCCGCAACTCGCGGCGCGGGCACACGGTCTACATGCTGGATGAGCCCACCACCGGCCTGCACCCGGCCGATATTGCCCTGCTCAATGCGGAGCTGCACAAGCTTGTCGATGCCGGGCATACCGTGATCGTCATCGAACACGATCTCAACGTTCTGGCCAGCGCGGACCGCATCATTGAGATGGGCCCTGGCGCCGGTGCAGACGGCGGGCAGATCATCGCGGATGCCACCCCAAGTCAGCTGGCCGCTGAAGATACCGCGACCGGCAGGACGCTGCGGGCGCGCCAACCTCAGGGCTAGCACCTCCTCGGTTCGGCGCTGGCATCTGGGAGATTCCCTGGGAACTCACAGGAAAATGATGTACATCTGGTAGGCATGACAAATAATGGCTTTGGTGAAAACGGTTCCAATGGCCGAAAAGGCTCCTATGACGACCGCGGCACTGACGAGACCCGCCAGTGGTCTGGCCCGGCCGAGGATGCCACGCGCCAGATAGGCCGCGTCCCAGATAATGCGGGCGGTAATGCCCGCAGCCAGCGCCCACAGCAGTATTTCCCGGGCGCGCAGCAGCCGCAGAATGAGACGCGGCAATTCGACGCGAACGCCGATTACCAGCAGAATTACCAACAAAACTACCAGCAGCCCGGCGGGCAGTATGGCCAGCAGTACGGTCAACAACAGTATGGCCAGCAACAATACGCCCAGCAGCAGTATGAGCCGGTGCCATCAGACTATGACCCGGATCAGCGCGGTAGGGGAAAGAAGAAAAACGGCGCGATGGCCGGGGTCTTTGCCGCCATCGCCGTGGTTGCCATCTTGGCGGCGGGCGCCCTGTTCTTCTTGTGGCGCAATGCCGCGAGCGATGCCGATAAGCCGGCGCCAGAACCGGTGACGGAAACTACGACCACGCAGGTGCCCACCACGGTGACCGAAACCGAGGATGCGGGCCCTGGAATCTCTGAGCGCTTGCGCAATCTGCCAAAGCTGCAGGACGAACTCCCTGAAGATATTCCTACCGAGCTGCCACCGGAAATCCAGGACCGCCTGGAAGAAGGCGATGACCTCGACGTGGAGCGCCTCTTGCGGGATCTGTTTGGCGATAGCGGCAACCAGCAGCAGGGCTAGGCAGTAGTAGCGGCAGAGTGGCGCGGCGGCTCGGCGGCGCGGCAGGGCGCGGCGCGATTGCCGATTCCCAGCCGCTGCGCCGCAATAGGTAAAATCTGGCAGCATGAATGAATCGATGCAGCTGGCTGAACAGGTGGCCGCCCAATTGGCGCGCCACCTTACTGATGTGGTGCTGTGCCCGGGATCCCGCAACGCACCGCTGTCCCTTGCGCTCTTAGCGCGCGAGGATATCCGGGTGCATACGCGCATTGATGAGCGCGGCGCTGCGTTTACCGCCTTAGGCATGGCGCGCGTGCAACACCGCCACGTCGGGGTGGTGATGACCTCCGGCACGGCCGTGGCCAATACGCTGCCCGCGGTGGTTGAGGCGCACTATTCGCATACCCCGCTCGCCATTATTAGCGCAGACCGCCCGGAGCGGTTGATCGGCACTGGCGCCTCCCAAACCATCGTGCAAGATGGCATCTTCGGCGTCTATGCGGATACCACCCAGGTCAATGCGGCAGAGGATATCGCCGCCCTTGCGGAGCGGTTTGAGCGCGACCTCCAGGTGCATATCAATATCGCCTTTGACGCACCCCTGGTAGGAGATAGCCTGCCGGAACGGGTAAGTGGCGATGGCACCCGCGCGGCCACCCCGCGGTTTTATGACCACGGCGAGGTCGCGGTGGACTTGAGCAAAAATACCCTCGTCATCGCCGGCGATGAGGCCTGGGAGGTCGAGGGCTTAGAAGACGTGCCGACCATCGCGGAGCCCTCCGCGCCGGGGCCGTTCCACCCCGTGCACCCGGCCGCGGCGCATATTTTCCGCAAGGCGCAGGTTTCCGCGAATGACTATGTGGTCAATACCAAGGTCGAGCAGGTCATCGTGGTGGGCCATCCCACGCTGCATCGCGGCGTGCTCGCGCTGATGAATGACCCGGATATCGAGCTCGTGGTGCTCTCGCGCACGGCGGACTTTACCAACCAGCGCGGGGATAACGCGCGCCTTGGCACCACTGTCAAGACCACCGGGGAGCCAAGCCGCGAGTGGCTCAAGATTTGCCAGGGCGCGACCGACATGGCCGGCGAGGCCGTGCGCACAACCCTGGAGGATGAAGAGCTCGGGTTTACCGGCCTGCACGTAGCGGCGGCGGTAGGCGATACGCTCGCGGTCAATGACACGGTGGTGCTCGGCGCCTCGAATCCGGTGCGTGATGCCTCCCTTATCGGTATGCCCTTTGACGGCGTGGATACCTACGCCCCGCGCGGGGTGGCGGGCATCGATGGCACTGTCTCCCAAGCCATCGGCGTCGCCCTGGCCACGCAATCGCTGGACCCCACCAATTGGCGCGCCCCACGCGTGATGGCCCTGGTAGGGGATGTGACCTTCTTGCACGATGCCAATGGGCTGCTGATCCCGGAGGACCAGCCGCGGCCGGAAAACCTCACCATCGTGGTGGCCAATGACAATGGCGGCGGCATCTTCGAGACCTTGGAGCAAGGCGCGCCCGCGCTTCGCGATGCCTTCGAGCCGGCCTTTGGCACGCCGCATGGGGTGGGCATCGGCAAGCTGGCGGAGGCGTATGGTGCCGACCACCGCTTGGTGACCACCCCGCAGGAGCTGCTGGATACCCTGGCAGAGCTCAAGGAATACTCCACGGGCATTACCATCGTGGAGGCGCAGACCACCCGTGCCACGCGCCGGGCGCTGCAGGATAAGCTCACGCAGAAGGTGGGCCAGTAAGTGGCCCCGCGCTATAGGCCCGCGGTTTTTCGGCGCCGGCTGCACCAGCTTGTGCTGGCCATCTATGTGGCGCTGATCGTGGGGTCGGTGGGCCTGGTGGTAGGGCCCTTCCTCAATGACCGCGCCATTTCCGCGCAGCCTAGCCGGGCCTTGGCAACGGTCAAGGACGTCGGCGCGCTGCGCACTACCGTGGATTTCCAAGATAGCGATGGGATCTATCATTCCCCACGGCAAGGCTTGCTCTATCCGACGGATCTGGGCGAGGGCCAGCAGGTATGGGTGCAGTACGCCGAGGACAACCCGGATTTGGTGAAGGTAGAAGGCCGCGAGTGGACCTTGGCGGTCATACCGGCGCTGTCCGTGGCGGTTGTATCTACGCTTGCCGCCGTGGGGTTGTGGCGGCTTATCACCGTGACCACCCGCCGGGCTGAAAATCGCGCTGAAAAATAATTTACCCAGATTTTTCATTGGATTCACCAAAGGCCAAGAAAAATAGGCCATTATGGTGGCATGCGAGTTGCAATCGTGGCCGAATCGTTCCTCCCCAATGTCAATGGCGTGACAAACTCGGTGCTGCGCGTTTTGGAGCACCTGCACGAAACCGGACACGACGCGATTGTCATCGCTCCCGGTGCCCGCGAGGGCCAAGAAGAAATCCCCGATTATTTAGGCTTTCCCATCTACCGCGTGCCCACCGTGCGCGTGCCGCTGGTGGATTCGCTGCCGGTGGGCGTGCCAACCACGGCCGTGGATGACGCGTTGCGGAAATTCAGGCCCGATATCATCCACCTAGCCAGCCCGTTCGTGTTGGGTGCAGCGGGCGCATTTTCGGCCCGCCAACAGCGCATTCCGGCAGTGGCGCTCTACCAAACCGATGTCGCAGGCTTCGCCACCAAGTACCATGCCTCCGCCTTGGCCTACGCCGTGTGGGAGTGGCTGCGCACGATCCACAACTCTTGCCAGATGACCTTGGCGCCATCCTCGCTGACCATCCGGGACTTGGAAAAACACCACATTAAACACGTGCGCCACTGGGGCCGCGGCGTCAATGCTGAGCTTTTCCATCCCCAAAAGCGCTCTGCTAGTCTGCGCCGCAACTGGGACCGCAGTGGAAAGAAGAACATCGTCGGCTTCGTCGGCCGCTTGGCCGCGGAAAAGGGCGTGCACCGCTTGTCCGCACTCAATGGCCGCGAGGATATTCAGCTGGTTATTGTTGGTGACGGCCCAGAGCGCCCTCTGCTGGAGGCACAGCTTCCCGGCGCCGTGTTTACCGGCGCGCTCAGCGGTGAGGAGCTGGCGCAGGCCTATGCCTCGCTCGATGTTTTTGTGCACGCCGGCGAATTTGAAACCTTCTGCCAGTCCATCCAGGAGGCCCAGGCCTCTGGCGTGCCCACCATCGGCCCGCGGGCAGGCGGGCCCGTGGATCTTATCCAGGAAGGTTATAACGGCCTGCTCTTAGACGTGGATAGCTTTGTCGAGGACCTGCCCAATGCCGTCGATGCGCTTTTAAACCCAGAGATCCATGCGGAGTTGCGGGATAATGCACGCGCCGCCATTTCTTCTAAGACGTGGACCGCGCTGTGCGAGCAGCTGGTGGGCTATTACGAAGAGGTGTTAGAAGATACCCGCCGGGTGCCGCTGACCATTTTGGGGCAGCGCCCAGAGCTGCCACGGTGGGCGGCTCGTGCCCTTGGGGCGCGCGTAGCCTAGACTAGGCATTTGTGTCTAAGGCAGATCTGGATAAAAAGCCCTTCGACGTCGCGCGCATGTTTGACGCCGTCGGCGAAAAATACGACCTCACCAATACCGTCTTGTCCTTTGGGCAGGACAAGCGCTGGCGCAAGCGTACCCGCGAGCGCCTTAACCTGCAGCCGGGGGAGAAGGTCCTCGACCTCGCGGCCGGAACCGCGGTATCTACAGAAGAGCTGTCTAAATCCGGTGCGTGGTGCGTAGCCTGCGATTTTTCGCGCGGCATGCTCGCCGCCGGAAGCGAGCGCGATGTGCCCAAGGTGGCCGGCGATGGCATGAAATTGCCCTTTGCGGATAATACGTTTGACGCCGTCACCATCTCCTATGGCCTGCGCAATATCCACGATTACGAGCTGGGCCTGCGGGAAATGGCGCGCGTGACCAAACCGGGCGGGCGCCTGGCGGTGGCGGAATTTTCCACGCCCATCGTCCCGGTATTTGGCACCGTGTACAAGGAATACCTCATGCGCCTGCTGCCCCCGGTTGCGCGCGTGGTCTCCTCCAACCCGGATGCCTATATTTACCTCGCGGAATCCATCCGCGCTTGGCCTGGACAAGAGGAATTGGCGGCGGCCATCAACCGCAATGGCTGGGCCAACGCGGGCTGGCAAAACCTCACCCTGGGTATCGTTGCCTTGCACTCGGCAACGAAGCCGCTTGCCGATGCCCCACAGTAACCCCTTGTAGCCCGCCTAGACCGCCGCGGTGGAGGCCCACAGGGGCGTATCGCGCCGGACGGCGCCTACGCTGCGGCCCGCCATGCGCCACAGGCGGGCGATAAGGTCGCGGTCCTCCTCCGTGATGAGGTTGCCCATAAGGCGGGCTGCGGCGGGCATCAGCAAGCGGCCCACCGGCCCGCGCAGCGCCAATGGGCTCGCCACGGGCAGGAATTGCGGGTAGGTCAACAGGCGGGCGGCCGTGCGCGCAAGGAGGAAGGATTCGCCGTAGTGCTCGCGCAGGGTGGCCGGCCACGCGAGGGTGAAATCCTTCGGCCCGAGCATGCCCACCGCGAGCGCTGCGGTCTCGAGGCCGTAGTCGATGCCCTCGCCGTTTAAGGGGTTGACGCAGGCGGCGGCATCACCAATGAGCATCCAATTGGCCCCCGCCACATTAGAGACCGCCCCGCCCATGGGCAGCAGGGCAGAGGTGACGTGTTCGATGTCTCCAAGGCCCCACTCCGCGCGCTGCTGGGCGGCGTAGAACTCTAGCAACTTTTTGGTATTAATCTTGGCCGGCCGCTGCGCGGTCGATAGCGCGCCGACGCCGATATTGACCTGCCCTAGCTCTGCACCCAACGGGAAAATCCACCCGTAGCCGGGCTGGACTGCATCATCTTCATCTTTTAATTCCACGTGCGAGTGCATCCACGGCTCGGTTGCTTGAGGGGAGGCGGCATAGGAGCGCGCGGCGATGCCATAGACCTCGTCTCGGTGCCAGGTGCGGCCCAATTGCTTGCCAAAGGTAGAACGCACGCCATCGGCCACGATGAGCCATTTCGGCCGAATAATCTGCTCGCCGATGCGAAACGAGGTCACCCGGTTGCCCTCCATCACCGGGGCGCTTGCGGGGGTACCGGATATAAGCGTGGCACCTGCGGCGGTGGCAGCCTCTACCAGCTGCGCATCGAGCCTAAAGCGCGGCAGGGCAGTGCCCACCTGGGAAGGATAGGTTTGCGGCCACGGGGCGGTGACGTCTCCGCCGTAGCCGTGCAGCTTGAGCCCGCGGTTGCGGTAGGAGGCGTTAACGGTGATGCCAAGCTTGTCTAGCTGGTGCATTGCCCGTGGGGTGAGGCCATCGCCGCAGGTTTTATCGCGGGGGAATGTGGCTGAATCAATGAAGACAGTCTCATAGCCTGCGCGGGCGGCGTGGATGGCCGCGGCACTTCCTGCGGGTCCTGCACCGATGATGGCGACTTCGACAGGGCGGGGGGAATCGATCTGTTCCGACATAGGGACTATCATTGCACTAGTTCAACCCCTCAAGTGTGTTAAGGGGGCTGGTTTGGACTACGGTAGATAAACGATTATCTCTGGCTTTTAATTGCAAGGAACGCTATTTAATGACTCACGGCCACTCGCATGCCACTCACGTGGATCTTGGTGATCCACAGCTTAATGAACGCATTGGCGCGGGCATGGAAGCAGTAGAAGAAAAGCTGCGCAGTGAAACTGACCGCGGCCAGGACTTCTTGAAGGACAAGGTAAGCCATCTGTCCAAGGCAGGCGGCAAGCGCTTTCGCCCGATGATGGCCCTGCTTGCCTCTGAGTACGGCACCAAACCGGGCTGTGAAGAGGTTATTAAGTCCGCCACCGTTGTGGAGATGGTGCACGTTGCTACCCTGTACCACGATGATGTGATGGATGAGGCGGACCGCCGCCGCGGCGTGGAATCCGCCAACTCTCGGTGGAATAACTCCGTAGCCATCCTTGCCGGCGATGCCCTCCTCGCACACGCCTCCCGCCTGATGAGCCAACTAGATACCCATACCGTAGGCCACTTCGCGGATACCTTTGAAGAGCTGGTGACCGGCCAGATGCGCGAGACCATCGGTGCCGGTGAAGCCAACCCCGTGGACCACTACATGGCCGTTATTCAGGAAAAGACCGCGGTGCTTATCGCCTCGGCCGGCTACCTCGGCGCGTACCACTCGGGCGCCTCGGCCGACCACGCTGCGGCCCTATACCGCATTGGCGGTGCCATCGGCATGATCTTCCAGATCGTGGACGATGTCATCGATATCTTCTCCGATCCGAAGGACTCCGGAAAGACCCCGGGCACCGACCTGCGCGAGGGCGTGTTTACCCTCCCAGTCCTCTACGCCTTGGAAGAAGACGGCGTGGTGGGAGACCAGCTGCGTGAGCTGCTGACAGGACCCCTAGAAACCGATGCTGAGGTCGAGCGTGCCATCGAGCTCCTGCGCCAGTCTGGCGGCCGTCAGAGGGCGCTAGAGGACATTAACGCCTACCTACGCACCGTAGAAGAACAGCTTTCCGTGCTGCCGGAAAATTCCGCTAGCCAAGCGCTGCGCCAGCTCGCGGATTACACCGTTCGCCGCGTGGGCTAGCTGCTTGTCGATGTCCCCTCTTACACACCCCATTTCTCCCTGCTGCGCTGGCGATTTGGAGGTAGGTGGGTGCTTTATAGTAAAGTACATACACGCACCACAGAGTGCATGCCAGGTTGCCCGAGCGGCCAAAGGGAGCGGACTGTAAATCCGCCGGCATTGCCTTCAGAAGTTCGAATCTTCTACCTGGCACAACATGGAGCCCCACAAGCTGAAGCTTGCGGGGCTTCGTGGCATATGCGACAAAAAGTGTGTCTTGGGGCTTAAAGGTGGGTTAAGGGTCAAAATGTGTGTCTGGCTCGGCGTGTCGCTTGGGCTAGATTTGGCCTTTTTGGATGCCGATTGAATGGGTGTAGTTGGTGTCGATAGCGTTGTCGTAGAGGGTTGGTCGTCCTGTTTCGTGGTCGGCTTGGTTCTCGTTGTGGGTCAGGGTTTGTACTTTGGCGAGTTGGTCCTGGCCCCAGTTGGACTGCCTGGCGATTTCTACGGGATCGTCGGGCAGTTCTGTTTTTAGATACAGCCATCACGCTTGCCGACGTTTTCTCGGCTCCGCTCACTACCATTGAGAACGGTGGGCACTTCCCGGGGAGTGACGGCTACCTCGAATTTCCGCAGTTGTGGCAGCACATTATGCAGTGGCTGCGCAGCCTATGAGCCCTCTGTCATGGCTTTAAGTGCGGCAACGTGCTGTGCATAGGCTCCTGTTCCAGTCTGAGTCAACGCGACCCAGACGGCGTCTTTCGCGCGCGTGGAGCCATATTCGCGGGTGCGGCTGATATAGCCGCTGTCCTCAAGATGTTTCAACTGCTTGGACAGCGTATCGGCGGGAAGCTCGGTGAGTTCTGCAAGCACGGCGTATTTCATCTGCCTGCCGTCGGTTGCGCCTGAATGGAACAGCGCGGCACAAATTTTAAGCCGATTGATGGGGTGGATGACCGGATCCAGCTTTGCTGGGCGTGGTGAAGAATCCTTAGACATTGACACCCTTTACAGCGGCGTTGCGGTTCTCATACAACATCCACGCGGTAGCTGCAGTGACTACCGCTCCGGAGAACACTATCCAGGGCCATGAATCCGGCGTCGGTGTTGTAGACATGATCATTGCACCGGGTAGCAATACTCGTGACCAGGTTGCGTGATCGTTGCTCGGACCCATATTTGGATCGAGGCGCACGAATGGGTTTGCAATCTTATCCTTGAGGAGATAGCCCAGAACGAACGTCGGTACAAGAACCGCGAGGCCGTACCACCATGACAGCTTGGTTAGCGCGAGACCGCCGCCGACGCCAAGCGCCACTATCGCCACCGCCCACCAGCTCTGTTTCCACGTGGTGCGCTTTTGAACGTCGTGAATGATCTTAAGGTCGTCGCTCATCGTTCTTCTCCCTAACGCCAACTTCCCTGGTTTGCAACTAAGGCAAGTGTAACACTCGCTGTGCATGCAAGTCTAATGCTTGCCAAGTATGCAAGTGAAGGACTGTGCATAGTGGGAATGTAGCTACGCTCGGGGGTCTAACGGGACTGGTGGTCTGCTACTGTGACATCTGGCCGACTTTTATTGACTGAGGCTCCGCAGGCCTTACATCGCCATCGGGTAGTGCCTTTGCTGGTTGTTCCATTGCGTTTGGTATCACCGCCGCAGTAGCAGCGTGGTCGGTTCTTTGGCATTGAGTCACCACACCACCGCCTACTACCACAGACTGGCAGCCACACTGGGGATTTACCGTGTTGAGGCCAGATATATGCTCCCAAAGCATATATTTCACGCTAACCTACAGGTCAGAACCTAAAAATCCCCGATCCCAGACACACTTTCTAACCCTTAACCCTTAAAGGTCAAAAGGGGATACTCCAGTTATGTCTTGCGCAGGACGATCGCAGACCTTATCATCCACCTGAGTTCATTCGTATTCCAGAATTCAGAAAGAGGTTTTTCCTTGAAGTTCGGAACTAAGCTTGCTGCTTCTATCGCACTAGCTTCTGTACTCGCACCAGCGCCAGTCGCTACATCCGCAGAAACTCCTCAGAACGAGGTTCAGCAGTCAACCAACATAGGGACGGGAAATGATGTCCTTAAGGAAAGGATTGCTAAGGCCCAGGAGGAGCAACAGGCACTTCTCGTAATCAATGACGCTAATGAGAGTGGATACTCCGCTGAAGTAGTAAACGGCAATGTTCATAAAGAAGCAGACGCAGTAGTTGTAGAAAGCCCGAATGGCAAAGAAGAAGCTCTGCCCACTTCAAAGACTCTCACCACTGGAGAGAAAGTAGACATCGAATACTCGGTAGAGGGCAACCAGATCGCTGCAAAGTATTCAACGAATGTTGATCCAGAGTTGGTCGACGCAACCCTCATTCAGACTCGGTCTGCTGCTGGGTGTGCGGGGACCATCCTCGTAGGGATCGGAGGGACTACAGCAGCTGCAGTCGGGGTCGCCTCTGCACCGCTCACAGGCCCTATTGGGCCTACGCTGGCTGCAGCTACCATGGCAAGCGCATCTGGTTCTATCATAACAGCCGCTGACCAGTGCGGATAAATATAGGAAACACGAAAAAGTAAGGGGATAAAAATGGGCCTTGGACGTAGAATGCTGATCATTGCGTTGAGTACAAACGTTGCAATGATGTGCTTTGTGAGTGCTGTTCTAGAGATAGTTCTGCCGAATGATATACCGCAGTGGATCATCTTTGGAAATATTGTTGTATTCGTGGCATGTGTCTACTACACATACAAAGCAGTGACGGTATGGCCGGATAAAGATAAAGAGGAAATGGCCACGGGTAGGTGATTCCCAAATTTTGAAGCGTCCTGGGTTGAGTTCCGCTCCGTTTACGACCCTGTGTTGATGGGCTGAGTGAGATAGTATTCGGTTTCTACTTCTTGTGGGGTGGCGTAGTCCAAGGCCTTATGAATCCGCTGGGCCTGACCCCCGATGTGTCTACTTTCCGGGGGTCAGGCCCTAGTTTAGATTTCCCGTCTACTCAGAGGAAAAACCTGGGACACTTCAAACTTCAGTCTGGAATGATCACTGTCCGTCCTTGCTGCCCAGCCTTGGTAACCTCTACGGGTAGGCCATATAGGTGCTCAATTAGTTCTGAGGTGATTATGTCCACGGGATTTCCGTGGGCGACTAACTGCCCGCTTTGCATCGCTACTATATGGTCGGCGAAACGTATCGCTTGCTGGAGGTCATGTACTACGGCGATGACTGTTTTGCGCTCGTTTTCGCTGAGGTTTCTCACCAGAGTGAGCAAGTCATGCTGATAGCCCAAATCCAAAAAGGTTGTGGGCTCATCTAGTAGGAGCACTGGGGTGTCTTGGGCTAGCGCCATAGCCAACCAAGCGCGTTGGCGTTGACCGCCGGATAATTCATTCATCCGCCGGTCAGCCAGCGAATCCAGTTCCACCGTCGATATTGCTTGGGATACCTTGTCGAAGTCCTGGCTGCTGCGCTGCCCTAGCGGTCCTAGGTGTGCGAACCTACCACGCGCTACCAGTTCCGTCACGGTGAGATGCTCAGGGGCTATTGCATCTTGGGCCATGAGCGCGATGCGCCGCGATAATTCCTTGCGGCCAAAAGAATCAATCTCTTTGTTTTCTAAGGAAATAGTGCCTGCCTCTGTGGGCAATACTCGCGCCATAGCGCGCAGAAGGGTGGATTTGCCACAGCCATTGGGACCAATAATGCACGTAAACTTTCCGCGCGGGAAATCCACGCTTACGTTGTTTACGGCGGTGAAGTCACCGTAAGTGACGGTAGCGCCCTGTACTGCTACCGCGATGTCTCCATCGCTGTCTGAATCTGGGAAAGCCATTATGGGAAAAGTCCTTTCAAAATTACCTGCGGTAGGTGCGGTGCGCGAAGAGCATGAGGATGATCAGATACGTGCCGCCCAAGGTGACGGTTACGACGCCAACCGGCAGCATGGTGGGGTGGAAAAGCTGTTGCCCTATGATGTCGCAGACCAATAGCAAGGTGGCGCCGATAAGCGCACCAACAGGGAGGCTGACTCGTTGGCCACCGGTAAGGAACCTTGTCAGGTGTGGTGCCGCTAAGGCTACGAAAGAAATCGGACCGGCCAGCGCGGTGCACAGTGCTGTTAAAAGGGCAGAGAGGAACACTAGAACAAGGCGGGTGCGGGTTACATTTAGGCCGAGGGAGTAGGCGGTGTCATCGGCAAGCTCTAGGGCCTCGCAACGCGACCTCAACGTGAAAGCTAGCACGATGATTAGTGCCAGCACGATGGCCGCTGGGCCGATGAAAATCCATTCAATGCCGTTGAGCGAACCAGCAGCCCACGTGGCCGCAGTCATGGCCGTGTCCAAATCTGCGCTCAAGATGAGGTAACGGTTGACCGCAGAGAGCGTAAGGGAGACTCCGATACCGACCAGGATGAGTCGCATGCCGCTTACCTGTCTGTGCAGGGCCAGGACGACGATGATCAGCGCGGTGATCCCGCCTCCGATCACCGCTCCTAATGCGACGTTAATAAAACTGCTGAACCCTAAGTAGCTCACCACGATCACCCCGGTATAGGCACCGGTGTTAAAACCAATGATGTCGGGCGAGCCCAGCGGGTTGCGGGTTACGGTCTGAAAAAGTGTGCCGGCGATAGCGAGGCCAGCTCCTACCACGATGGCAGCGGTGACTCTGGGCAAGCGCCATTCGTAGATTACGGTGGTGCCGAAGCCGGAGTCGGGGTGAATGAGCGCCTGCCAAGCCGACACGCGATCTAGTCCTGCGCCAGGGTACGTCAGCGCTACGACGGCAGCGAGAAGGACTGCGGCGATGCCCACAAAAAGCACGATTATTTCGCGGCGGCGGTATCGCGCAGCGATGGTGCGTACCGAGGTGGTAGCGGTCCTCGTGGCATTTAGGTCTGTGGTCCTCATAGAACCACCTGCTTGCGTTGTGCAAGGAAAATGAGGAAAGGAGCACCGATTATCGCGACGGTTACTCCGGCGGGTAACTCGCCGGGCAAGATAAGCCGCCCAATGATGTCGGCGAAGAGAAGCAGATTTGGACCGATTAACCCACTAATCCAAATCTGATCGCGCTCATTGGTGATGCCTACTTGGCGAACCAAGTGGGGGACAAGCATGCCGACAAATGCTAAAACGCCGACTGCGGCAGTGGTCGTTGCGGCGAGCAAAGACACAACAAAGAGGGCCAATGCGCGGGTTTGGGCTACGTTGATGCCAAGTGCTTCTGCAGCGTGTTCACCTAGCGGCAGGACGGTCAGGCGGGGTGCTAGGAAAAGCAGCATCACTGCGGCGATAGCCAATCCACACCCCATGAGATAAAGCGGGGTGGTAGCGGCTATATCCATGCTGCCCACCATCCACGCCTTGATTCGGGCGAAGGCTTGCGGACCTAGGAGCGACATGCCTTCAGAAAGGCCTTCGAACACAGCGCTTAACGCCACGCCGGCAAGCACGATACGGAGCGGATCAATGGCTCCAGACACGTCACGTCCTAGGCGCGCAACTAATAGCATGGTGCCACTCGCGCCGATCAAGGCGGCGGCGGTAAAAGCTATGGGCGAAGATAGTCCGAACACGCTAAGTGCGAGCGCGGCCGCGAAGGCGGCACCGGCGTTCATACCGAATACTCCGGTATCTGCCAGCGGGTTTCGGGTGATGATCTGGAGAATGCAGCCGGCGACCGCGAGCCCAGTACCCGCAAGGATGGCGGCGACGGTGCGTGGGATTCGTCGCTCGTAGAGGATGTCTCCAGCCGTGCCGCTGCCGGGGCCACCGCGGAGGCCTGCGACTATTTCAGAGGGGCTAAAAGACTGCGCGCCGATGAATAGGCTGAGCACAATCAGAAGCACCATTAGCAGAAGTGCAAGTGCAAGGAATACGCCGACCCGCCACCTGCGGCGACGAGCATTCGGTACACCCATTGGGGGGAGCGTTGATTTGGTATGCGTCATATTATTTTCAACAAATAAGTAAGTTAGCTTAGGCTAACCATTATGTCAGAAGTATTGTTCAACAAAAAACGCCTGCTATCAAGCATGGCTGCCGCCGTCGCCATTGCCTTGTCACTGTCTGCCTGCAGTGCCGCCGAAAATGACGAATCCAAGGGTGGTTCGGGCAATGAAAGCGTCTCCCATAGTGGTGAGCGCTTTGGTACAGCAGATGAAGAAACCGCCAAGTTGGGAACTGACGCTGAGCCCGGCCAGTTCCCGCGCACTATCAAACACGCCAATGGTGAAACTGAGATCAAAGAGAAGCCAGAGCGCGTAGTGGTGCTGGATATGGGTGAGCTCGACTCTGTGCTGTCCTTGGGGATTAAGCCGGTAGGCATGGTTACCTCTAAGGGTGCGAATCCAGTGCCGGATTACTTGGCTGACAAGGTGAAAGACGTACCTTCGGTGGGCACCATTCAAGAGGTGAACGTCGAAAAAATCGCGGAGCTAAAGCCTGATCTCATTGTGGGCAGCCAGCTGCGCGTGGACGATCTCTACGGGCAGCTTTCCGATATCGCGCCGACCGTGTTGGCTATTCGCCCAGGATATCCATGGAAGGAAGACTTCCGGCTGATCGGTGATGCGCTCGGTGAAGAGGAGAAGACTGTCGATATCCTCAATGACTATGCGGATACCTTGGCTCAAATCAAGGAGAAAATGCCGAAGGACACGACGGTCTCCATGCTTCGATTCATGCCAGACAAGATCCGCCTGTACGCCAATAAGTCCCTCATCGGTGTCATTCTGCGCGATGCGGGACTGGATCGCCCAGAAAACCAGGACATTGATGAGCTGGCAGCGGAGATTTCTCCAGAGTCCATTTCTGAGGCAGACGGAGATTACCTGTTTTACTCCAGCTATGGCGATCCATCGGCCACTGGTGAGGACAAAATTGTCGAATCCGAACAATTTAAGAATCTATCAGCGGTGAAGGAAGGCAAGGCCTTCCGCGTCAGCGATGAACTCTGGTTCTTGGGCCTTGGCCCAACGGGTGCGAAGAAGATCGCGGAAGAACTAGTCGAATACTTGGATGTTAAGTAATTGACCTGATGGCACGAGGGCCCGCCCGAGTGGGGTGCTTCCCGCGTAGGGAAAGAAGAGCCCTTGTGCTCTAGGCCGCCTTATAAAGCCGTATGGGCCAGCAGATTCGCGCTATGGTGGCGATATCCTGCTGGCCCATAAGACTGTCTTCAGTAAGCGGGCGGATTAGAGCCCGAAGTAATCGCGCAGGTCGGCCGCGATGGCATCGAGGCGACCGGCGTCGGGGGACTCTAGGTAGCACTTGAGCTTGGGCTCGGTGCCGGAGGGACGAACGATGACGCGGTCATTGTTATCGGTGAAGAACTTCGAGCCTTGGGCAAACTTTTCCACCTTGGACACCGGGGAGCCGGCGAGCTCCGTCGGCGGGGTGGTAGAGACCTTGTCCATTGCTTGGGTAATCAGGCTCAGGTCCTCGACACGGAAAGTCAGCGGCTGCGTGTGCAGGGCGCCGACTGTGGCGTAGATGTCATCCAAGCGGTCCAGGAGGCTGCTTCCAGTGGCCTTGCATTCGGCGGCGAGGCTGGCGAGCACCACGGAGGTAGAGATGCCGTCCTTATCGCGCACAGCGTTGGGATCGGGGCAGAAGCCAATGGCTTCTTCGTAGCCGAAGGCCAGCTCCGGGGTGCGGGCGATCCACTTGAAACCGGTCAGGGTTTCCTCGTGGCCGAGGCCGTAGTGCGCGGCGATGCGCCCGAGCAGGCGGGACGATACGAGGGAGTTGGCGAAGTTACCGGTAGCGCCGCGGCGGGCGAGGTAATCACCAAGCAAGGCACCGGTTTCATCGCCACTGAGCTGGCGCCAGGTGCCATCGGTAGGCACAGCGGCGGCGCAGCGATCGGCGTCGGGGTCGTAAGCGATAAGGATATCGGCACCGATTTTCTCGGCATGCTGGATGCCAAGGTCTAGGGCGCCGGGCTCTTCCGGGTTGGGGAAAGAAACCGTGGGGAAATCTGGGTCAGGAGCGGCCTGTTCTGGTACCAGCGAGACGGTAAATCCGCAGCGAGACAGCAGTTCCTTACCCAGCTCGGCGCCCACGCCGTGCATGGCGGTCAGCGCGATGGTGATATCGGTATTGTCACCGACCAACGCGGCGGCGCGCTCAAGGTACTCCGCTCGGGTATCGACGTCCTCGATGTGATCGGAGGTGAGCGGGACTTCGTCGGCGTAGGGGGCCTTAGCAATGGCGGCGGCGATTTCCTTATCGGCCGGGGAGATAAGCTGCACGCCCTCGCCCGGGCCGGTGGCAACGCGGCCACCCAGGTAGACCTTGTAGCCATTATCGGCAGGCGGGTTGTGGGAGGCGGTAACCATAATGCCGGCGTCCGCGCCCAAGGAACGCACCGCGAAGGCGGTCAGCGGGGTCGGGTTCTGCGCGGGCAGGACCAAGGCCTTTCCGCCTGCGGCGGAGATAACCTGCGCGGCATCGCGCTGGAATTGCGCGGAGCCGTGGCGGGCATCGCAGCCGATGACCACGACTGGGGTATTCACCTGCTGCTTGAGCCAGGTGATAAGCCCGTAGGTGGTGCGAATGACCACGGCGCGGTTCATGCGGGATTCGCCCGCGCCCACGGCCGCGCGCAGGCCCGCGGTACCAAAGTTCAGGGGACCGGCGAAGGCGGCGGCGAGTTCTTCGGAGTTATCTTCCTCGATCCACGTGAGCACCTGACGGGCGGTGTCCGCATCCGGATCGTGTTCGGCCCAGGTGCGGGCGTAGTTGATGTCGAAGGTCTTATCCACAGACATGGCTTAAAGCTCCTCGAGGATCTTGGCAGAGGAGGACAGCCCCAGGCGGCTGGCGCCGGCCTCGATCATGGCGAGGGCATCCTCGGCGGTGCGAATGCCACCAGAAGCCTTCACGCCCAGCTTGTCGCCCACGGTCTCGCGCATGAGTTTGACCGCGTGGGTGGAGGCACCGCCGGCGGGGTGGAAACCGGTGGAGGTCTTGACAAAGTCCGCCTGAGCGGCAGCGGCAGCCTGGCAGGCGAGGACAATGGCGGCATCGGAAAGCGCGGCAGACTCGATGATGACCTTGAGCACCTTGCCTGGGATGGCATCGCGCACGGCCTGGATTTCTGCCTGCAGCTCCTTGGCGCGGCCCTCGATAGCCAGCGGGATATTGATGACCATGTCTACTTCCTCGGCGCCATCGGCAACCGCGCGGGCGGCCTCAGCGGCCTTGATTTCCGGCTTGACGGCTCCGGAGGGAAAGCCCACGACCGTGGCGACGTGGAGGGACTCTGGGGTCTCGAGCGGCAGGGCGGAAGGGGAGACGCACACGGCGTAGGTGCCAAGCTCGGTGGCCTCTTCTACCAGGGCGCGGAATTGCTCCGGGGTGGCCTCCGGCTTGAGCAGGGTGTGGTCGATATAGGAAGCAACGTCAGTGCGAGAAGTCATGGTTTTCTCCTTTAAGAAATAGCAGCGGATTCTTTACGGGCCATCTTGAGGTCAGAGACCACATAGAGGCCGGAGCCGATGGCGGCGATGAAGGTGAGGACCAACAGCGTGGTGGTGTAGCTGGTGGATTCCTGCAGCTTGGCGGTATAAGCAATGCCCAGGGGTACGGCGATATTGATGGTGAGGTTGTAGAACCCAATGGCGATGCCGGACTTTGCTGCGCTGATATTGCGCAAAGCGGTATTGACCAGAGGGGCGTACATCAGGGCAAAGCCGCTGGCAAAGGCCACGATGGCGATGATGAGCACGGAAACGTGAACCTGTGCGAAGAACGCAGCGAACAAGAGTGCGCCGGCAACCATGCCAAAGGCGGTGTAAATGGTGGCGCGAGAGGACATGACCTTGCCAATCTTGCCGGAGAAGATACCGACGAGGATGGCGCAGATATAGCCGGGCACCATCAACAGCGAGGCCTGATCCAAGCTCATGCCGTGCATGTCATGGGCTGCGAAGGGCAGCAGGAAGATAAAGCCCAGCTGCGTGGAATAGACAAAGAGCACCATGATAATGGTCCACACGTAGCGGCCATTGGTGAAAAATTCCGGGGTGACCACGGGGTTCTTTGCGTTCTTGATGTGCACGGTGAATGCGGCAACGCCAACGATGGCAAAGATGAGCCAATACCAGGTGTAATCCTGCATGAACAAGATGAGCGCGCTGGCGAAGAGAGCAACGTAGAACAGGCCTAGCGCATCCAGGTGGCTTTCCACGGCCTCATCTTCCGGCACATTCTTAATGATGGGCGGAATGGTCAGCAGGAGAATGAGCGGGATGAGGAACATCGCCGTCCAAGACACGTGGGTGGAGATGAATCCGGAGGTTAGCGCGCCAATGAGCAGGCCGGCCTGGAAGGCGGCGGTGGAAAAGCCGAGGTAGGTCTTTTGATCATCCTCGCTCAAGTGCTTGGTCACGTAGATGACATAGAGTGTTTCAGCGGCGGCCAAACCGGTGGTTTGAATCAGGCGGCCGGTTAATACCATGGCCCACGAACCGGAGAAGACGAAGGCCAGGATGGAACCCACGGCCACAAAAACGATGCCGGTAAGCATCAATTTCCGGATAGAGATGGAGTCCGCCAAGGCGGCGTAGACGACGGCGCCGATACCAATGATCACGCCGGCCAGGGAGGCCTGCAGCGACGCGGTCTTATCGGAAATTTCGAGCGCTTCCGCGATCGGCATGGTCATCGTCTTGAAACCATTGTCAATGATGAGGGAGAAGACGAAGACGAACAGCAGGATGGGGACGGCGGCCTTGGGGTTTACCTGGGTGCGATCACCCGGGGTGGCCTTAACTTTTTTCAGCATGGCGGCGGGGTCCTTTTAGTCCAGCGCGTTGAGAGGCAGAGCAAGCTCCACCATGGTGCGGAAGGCGGTCTGGCGGTCTTCAGCGGAAAGCTGCTTGCCGGTGACGATGTTGTCAGAGACGGTAAACAGGCCCAAGGCGTCGACGCCGGCCTCAGCGGCGGTGGCATAGAGCGCTGCGGATTCCATTTCCACGCCGAGTACGCCCATGTGCGCCCAGCGGTCATTGACGGTCTGGTCCATGTTGTAGAAGATGTCCGAGCTCAAGATATTGCCCACGTGGATGTGCTGGTTCTGCTTCTCGGATTCATTAACCAAGGCCTTGAGCAGCTTCCACGATGCGGTGGGAGCGTAGGTACCTGGCAGGTCATACTGGGACAGGAAGTTGGAATCGGTGGAGGCAGAGGAAGCAACGATGACATCGTGCAATTCGATGTCCTCTTGCATCGCGCCGATGGAGCCGACGCGGATGAGCTTTTTCGCACCGAACTTGTGGATGAGCTCCCAGGAGTAAATGCCGATGGACGGGATGCCCATGCCGGTGCCCATGACGGATACTGGCTTTCCGTTATAGGTGCCGGTAAAGCCCAGCATATTGCGGATTTCGTTGAATTGGACGGTGTCTTCGAGGAAGTTATCAGCAATGAACTTCGCGCGCAGTGGGTCACCGGGCAGCAGGATGGTCTCTGCGATTGGTGCGCCGTGCGGGTTGATGTGCGGGGTGGAAATGTCGGTGGCGGACATTGACGTGCTCCTCCATGTGAACTTCGGGTGTGTACATGGGTTAGTCTAGTCCGCCCGGAACCAATGTCAATGGGATGGTTAACAAATGTTCCCTCAGTGTGACGCGTTTTATGTTAATTATGCTCCAATAGCCTGTGAGCTGTGGATTGATCGGTTACAAGGTGGGTGGCCAAGCCCATCTCAAGGGCTACGTTGATGGCGCGGGTTTTGGTGTGTCCGCCGGCCACGAGTACGCGAGTGGGGCGTTGGGTTAAATCGTCCAAGCCGATGCCGACGGTGCGCGCATCCACGGCGGGGGAGGCGATGGCGCCCTCGGCGGTATAAAAGCGGGAACAGACATCGCCTACGGCATTGGTGAGAAGTTCCTCACTTTCTTCCTCGGTGAGATAGCCCAGGTTCAGCGCCAGGGACTCCTTTTCGATGGCCCCCGCGGTAAATACCGCCACGTCCACGGACGCCCCCATATCGAGGATTGTGGAAATGTGCCGGTCGCGGACGACCCACTCCTTGGCCTCGACGGAATCAAAGATGACCGGGAGGGGGAGTAGGTGTGCCTCGGCATTAAAGGCCTGGGTAAATGCCTGCATAGTCTGCAGATCCTTGGTGGAGCGCTCCGAGTGGGAGTGTCCACCTTTGAGCTGGACGATGTCCACGCCCTCTAGCGGACGCTTGCGTAAATGGGAGGCCACCGCGGACATGGTCTCGCCCCAGGAAAGGCCTACCGAGGTGTGATCGGTAATGAGCTCTTCCAGTAGGGCGGCGCCAGCGCTGCCTAGATCAGCGAGCAGGGATCCGCCGGGAGGGGTGGCGGTGACGCGGGCATCGGCAAGCGAAAAGCGCTCGCAGAGCGCAGAAACCAGCTCATCGGACTGCTCGCGGGGATCGGTAATACTCACGGTGACAAAGCCGCGCTCGGCGGCGTGGGTGAGCAATTTGGAGACCGTCGGCCGGGAAATTCCCAGGTGCGCCGCCACCTCCGCCTGCGAAAAACTGGAGTTGTAGTAGAGCTTCGCGGCGTCGAGAGAAAGACAGTCTTTATGATCCAGCATGTCTTTCATTCAAGCACACCGGGCGGGCAGGACCACCATCGTCTAAGCCCCAGAAATTTGCTCACTTATGGGCGCTGACGTGGCGATTTGTGAAAAGTGGAGGTGGCAGGTTACATTAATGAAGTCCGCAACGGAGAGCACAACGAAATATTGACGTGCTTGATGCTGGGATATGCCCCCTTAGCTCAGTCGGCAGAGCGTTTCCATGGTAAGGAAAAGGTCGACAGTTCGATTCTGTCAGGGGGCTCCATTCATGTCTGGAGGAAATATCTTCCTGCAGGATGAAGGTGTTCACCATGGCGGTGTAGCTCAGTGGTAGAGCAAGCGACTCATAATCGCTGTGTCGCGAGTTCAATTCTCGCCATCGCTACCGGGAAAGAAAAGCGCCACTGCGGCGCTTTTTTACTACCGTGCCTATGGCCTTAACGGAGCACTGGTTTCCGTGCGGAATTAGGGATCTGGTAAGGTCATCGGCGCGTGACGTTCAAGCGTCACGGATAACAAAATAGGGGCGTGGCGCAATTGGTAGCGCAACGGTCTCCAAAACCGTAGGTTGCAGGTTCGAGTCCTGTCGCCCCTGCAAGAATCCCCGTCACCAGCTTTCCAGGTGGCGGGGATATTTTTGTCACAGATGCGGCGCACCCGCCCTGGCGTGCTTTCCTGTCCGTGCAGCTTTTGCTAGGGTTGACAAAGTTATGTCTGGGCGGAGATTCATGCCTAGAAAAAGAATTCATTTCCCAAGGAGGGTTAGCTGTGAGCGATGAGCAGCAGCCGAACGGCTCGGCGGCCCCGCGTCCCACCGGTAAGCGTCAGCTTTCTGGTGCGGCTTCCACGACCTCCACGGACTCGGCGAAGAAGAACGTTGTCCGCGTTGAGGATAAAAACCGCACCGACAGCCCGGGTGGCGGCATCGCCGCATTCCCCGGCGAGGTTGTCTCTGAAATGAAGAAGGTGGTCTGGCCCACTCGTGGGGAGATGCTGCAGTACACCCTCATTACGTTCGCCTTCTTGATTGTCATGACCGCGCTGGTTTGGGGCGTTGATACCCTGGCTGGCCTCGGAGTTGAGAAGATTCTGACTAATTAGCTAGAATGACCCCATAATCTTTTATCCCGCTGTTTCCGCACTCCGGAACGGCGGGATACTTTTTGCCCACGCGCGCCGCGGGTAGGCTGGTTCTACAACACGCGCCGATGACATTTTGGAGTACCACTCATGAGCGACGAGAATAACGTCGAAAACCCAGGAACCTCCCTAGAGGAGGCCATGCAGTCCAACGTGCAGGAGCAGGCTGCAGAGCACGCCAGCGCAGTCGAGGACGCCCAAGAGGAGGCCGCAGCGCCGGCTGAGGATGGCACCAACAACGCAGACGCTGCGCTTGCCGATGCCCCCGCGGCAGAAGCCGAGTCCGCCGCGGAGTCCGCAGAGGCTGCCCCAGCGGAGTCCGCCGAAACCGAGGAAGAGGCCGAGGACGCCGCTTACCGCAAGCGCCTGCGCGACTTCACCCGCGAGCTGAAGAAGCAGCCGGGCCAGTGGTACATCATCCAGTGCTACTCCGGCTACGAGAACAAGGTGCGCACGAACCTCGACATGCGTGCCCAGACCCTTGAGGTGGAAGACTCCATCTTTGAGGTCGTCGTCCCCATCGAGCAGATCATGGAAAACAAGGACGGCAAGAAGAAGATTGTTAAGCGCAAGCTGCTGCCGGGCTACGTCCTGGTGCGCGCTGAGCTTAACGATGCCGCTTGGTCCGTCATCCGCGAAACCCCCGGCGTGACCTCCTTCGTGGGCAATGAAGGCAACGCGACGCCGGTCAAGACCCGCGACGTGGCCAAGTTCCTCATGCCGAATGAAGCGCCCGCCACCAAGGGCGAGGCCGCCCCGAATGAGCAAGAGGGCGAGCAGGTCGTCGAAATGCCAGAGAAGGAAGTGGCCAAGAAATACGCCCACGACTTCGAGGTGGGCGAGGCCGTTACCATCCTGTCCGGCCCGCTGGCTGCCGTATCTGCCACCATTTCCGAAATCGACCCGGAAACCGGCAAAATGCAGGGCTTGGTCTCCATCTTCGGCCGCGAAACCCCAGTGGAGTTGTCGCCGACGGAAATCGAGCGCATTTCTTAAAAAATGATTTTGTGCAGGGCGCACGGTGTTCTAGACTGGAACGCCGTGCGCCTTTTGCGTGCGCACACGTAAATCGTTTCATCCTCCGGTGGCCCACTGAGGTGAGCATCCGGACGGGCCGCGTTATTCATCGTGACGCAGGTCCGGTACCACAGGAAAGAGGTAATTCGATGGCTCCAAAGAAGAAGGTATCTGGCTTCATCAAGCTGCAGATCGAGGCTGGCGCCGCTAACCCGGCACCGCCAGTTGGCCCGGCACTCGGTGCCCACGGCGTCAACATCATGGAATTCTGCAAGGCTTATAACGCCGCTACCGAGAACCAGCGTGGCAACGTGGTCCCTGTTGAGATCACCGTCTACGAAGACCGCTCCTTCGACTTCAAGCTGAAGACCCCGCCGGCAGCCAAGCTGCTGCTGAAGGCCGCAGGCGTTCAGAAGGGCTCTGGTGTCCCGCACACCGATAAGGTCGGCTCCGTCACCTGGGATCAGTGCAAGGAAATTGCACAGACCAAGTTCGAGGACCTCAACGCCCGCGACATCGAGGCCGGCGCACACATCATCGCTGGTACCGCCCGCTCCATGGGCCTTAACATCGATGGCGCACCGGAGAAGTAAAAACTTTATGTGGTAGGGCCAGCTTCGGCCCGTCAAATACCACGCCAATCCAGAAAAGGAATTGTTAAATGAGCACCAAGTCTAAGGCTTTTAAGGCCGCTGCGGAACTGGTAGATAAGTCCCGCCTGTACCGTCCGATCGAGGCCGCAAAGCTGGCCAAGGAGACCTCCTCAAAGAACTTCGACGCCACCGTTGACGTCGTCTTCCGCCTGGGCGTTGACCCACGCAAGGCTGACCAGCTGGTGCGCGGTACTGTCTCCCTGCCTAACGGCACCGGTAAGGACGTTCGCGTCGCCGTCTTCGCTGAGGGCGAGAAGGCAACCGCAGCTCAGGAAGCTGGCGCTGACATCGTTGGTACCTCCGAGCTGATCGAGCAGATCAATGAGGGCAACCTGGACTTCGACGTTGCCATCGCTACCCCGGACCAGATGGCCAAGGTTGGCCGCGTCGCCCGCGTCTTGGGCCCACGTGGTCTCATGCCTAACCCGAAGACCGGCACTGTGACCAACGACGTTGCTAAGGCAATTAGCGAGGTCAAAGGCGGTAAGATCTCCTTCCGTGTGGACAAGGCTGCAAACTTGCACGCCATCCTTGGTAAGGCTTCCTTCGATGCTGAGAAGCTCGCTGAGAACTACGGCGCCCTCATGGATGAAATCCAGCGCCTGAAGCCAGCTTCCGCAAAGGGCATCTACATCAAGCGCGCCACCATCTCTACCACCTCCGGCCCAGGTATTCCTGTGGACGGCTCCGTGCAGAAGGGCTACACCGACTAAGACGGTGATAGCGCATAGCGCGTGAATGAAGACCCCGAGGATTTTCCTTGGGGTCTTTTTGCATCGAACATCAGGCCCTGCGGTGTGAACGAAAAGCCAAGGTACTGGGCGTTAGTTTGCGTCTTTGATCTCGGCGTAGGCATCTAGCGCCGCTTGGCGCGACTGCCTGAGGTCCACGATGGGCGGGGCGGATAGCGTGGGCGCCCACTGGCGGATATACGCGCCATCCGGGTCGAAGCGCTGAGCCTGGGTTTCCGGGTTGAAGATGCGGAAGAAGGGTGCGGCATCGTCGCCGCAGCCGGCCACCCATTGCCAGTTAAACGGATTGGAGGCGGCATCGGCATCCACCAGGGTGTCCCAAAACCATTCCTCGCCTAGGCGCCAATGGATGCCCAGGTTCTTGGTAAGAAACGAACCCACCACCATGCGCACGCGGTTGTGCATGTAGCCGGTGTGCCAGAGCTCGCGCATACCGGCATCGACAAGCGGGATGCCCGTCGTACCCTCCTGCCAATCCTTTAGCCGCGGGTCATTCCAGGACCAGTCGAAGCGGTTGAATTTTTGCCGCACGTTGCGGGTGGCCAGATCGGGCAGGTGGTAGAGCCGGTGCCAGGCAAAGTCGCGCCACAGCAACTCGGACTGAAATTTCTCCGCGTCGGGCTCCTCGGCGGCGGCCACCCAGACCTCGCGCGGGGATACCTCGCCAAAGCGCAAGTGCGGCGAGAGCAGGGACGTGGCGTTGCGCGCGGGTATATCGCGCTCCTCGGCGTAGTGAGCTAAGTCGAGCTGGGCTAGGCGTTCGCGCGCACCGGCCTCTCCGGGAGTCCAATACTGGGCGAGCGACGCAGCCCACTGCGGTTCATCGGCGCTGGGGTTGGGCCAACTGCTGCTTGCCGATGCCCCCATCTCCCGCCCCGCCAGCAATTCCGGTACTGGCAGCGGTTCCTCATCAGCAAGCTGGGACCGCGCGGCGGCCGCGAAGGGAGTAAAGACTTTATAAGGGTTGCCCTGGGCGTTGGTGATCTCCCATGGCTCCACGAGGGTGAAACCGGGGCAGGAGATGGCGTTAATTCCGGCATCGGCAAGCGTTGCTTTGACCCTCGCGTCTACCTCGCGCAGCGGGCCGTGGTAGCGGCGGTTCCAGGTGACGGTATCGGCGCCAACCTCGTGGGCGATGCGGGGAATGACGGTGCGGGCATCGCCGGTAGCGCGCAGAAGCTTCACCCCACGGGAGGCAAGCTCCTGCGCTAGGGCATGGAGCGAACGCTCCCGCCACCAGTGAGTGGCGCCACCGAGCGGCCGGGTGCTGGGGTAGGCGGGCTCATCGAGGACAACGGCCACTAACTCTGGCTTTGAACCGTTTTTATCGGTGGCGGCCTCCGCGGCGCGGGTAAGGGCCTGGTTATCGGATAAGCGCAGGTCATCGCGAAACCACATGAGGGAAGTCATACTAGATAGCCTACGCGGCTGGCCAATTTGGGAATACGAGGAAAGCGCGGTAGTATCCCTTGTGAAGTTTGAACGGCCTTGTGGCCGAGTCAAAGTTCACCGAAGACCGTTGGTCATCCACTAAGGATTGAAAGTTCTCCACCCTGGAGGCGGCCCACGCAGGAGACACTTTGCGCATTCCGCGGCATTTCTCATGTCGTACGCCCTGTGCTCTTGCACGGGGCTTTTCTTTTTGGAAGGCCCCAGCGGAAAATAAAAGAGATGTTTTGGAAGGAGGCGAGAGACAATGGCAAACCCAAAGAACACTGCAGACTTGGCAGAGCTGAAGGAGAAGCTGGCCGATTCTAGCTCCGTCGTTTTGACTGAGTACCGCGGCCTGACCGTATCCCAGCTGCAGGAGCTGCGTAACAACCTGGGCTTTGACGTTGACTACTCCGTCGCCAAGAACACCCTCTTCAAGATCGCTGCCAACGAAGCTGGCATCGAAGGTCTTGATGATTTGCTGACTGGCCCGACCGCAATTGCGTTCATCAAGGGCGAGGCAGTAGATGCTGCGAAGATCATCACCAAGTTTGCTGATGACAACAAGGCACTCGTCATCAAGGGTGGCTACATGGACGGCGACGCATTGTCTGCGGAGCAGGTTCAGGCCATCGCCAAGCTGGACAACCGCGAGACCACCCTCGCAAAGCTGGCTGGCGCTATGAAGGGTTCTATGGCGAAGGCAGCCGCTGTCTTCAACGCTCCTGCAACCAAGGCGGTTCGCACCGTTGTTGCTCTGCAGGACAAGAAGGAAGCAGAAGCTTAAGTCGTCACAACAGACGCACACATAAAACACCGTGCTTGCTACCTCATCACCGGGCAACAAGCACACAACACAGAAAGGACTTGCCATCATGGCTAAGCTCACCAAGGACGAGCTCATTGAAGCTTTCAAGGAAATGACCCTCATCGAACTGTCTGAGTTCGTTAAGGAATTCGAGGACGTCTTCGACGTTGAGGCTGCTGCACCGGTTGCTGCTGCTGCACCGGGCGCCCCGGCTGAGGGCGGCGCTTCCGCTGCTGAGGAGCAGACCGAGTTCGACGTCGTTCTGACCGACGCTGGCGCTAAGAAGATCGGCGTTATTAAGGCTGTCCGCGAGCTCGTCTCCGGCCTGGGCCTGAAGGAAGCTAAGGAAATGGTTGAGGGTGCACCTAAGGCCATCATCGAAGGCGCTTCCAAGGACGACGCTGAGGCTGCTAAGACCAAGCTGGAAGAGGCTGGCGCTTCCGTCGAGCTCAAGTAATTTAACTGAGCTTCACGCTTTCGAAGCCCCCACTCTTACCGCGCTAAATGCGGTGGGAGATGGGGGATTCTCCCGTTTTATATGCCCCTCTTGAGTTCAGAGGGTCGTTGCAACACTTTCCCTTAGGAGGGTGTTGTTGTGCTTGGAGTTGTGGGCCCGTTTCATTCGTAGTCTGAGTCGGATCGTCGTGGCTTGGTCGCCTTGGTTGGCAGTGGGCGTAGCGTTCGTGGGTTAAACGACAAAATGTGTTGTTTTCCGGCGTGTCGGGGTAAACGACATTTTGTGTTGGTGGACTGCGTGGTTTAGGGCATGTGGCCTTTGCGTTTTCCCATAGAGTGGTTGTAGGTACTGTCGAAAGTTGCTGGTCGGCCGTATTCACGGCCGATGGTGGCTTGTGTTTCTTGGTTGGCTAGGGTGTGTGCTTTGGCTCGTGGGTCTGCGCCCTGATTCGTCCACTTTCCTGGGTCGGCCTCTAGCGCGAGTGACAGTGGCTTTACAGGCGTTCCATCGCCTTCGCTCGCGGATTGGTGCTTGTAGTCCCGTATTTTGGTGCATGTCCCGCTACAGACGGGGCATCGAGGATGTTTCTTACTCATCCATTCATCGTGAGCCTAGGCGCCTAGCACATCAGCACGCCCCCGGCGGTATTTCAGGTCCGAGGCTGCGTTATCCCTCCGGATAAGTGAAATAGTCCTAATACCAGCAGGCCAGACGGGCTAAACATATAACTTCACCAACACATCCTGTCGTTTAGGCCGCGTTCGTTCGGCTGCTGGTGAGCTTGGCTGTCATTACGTGCATATGGTATGTGGTGAGCTGGTTGATTCTTCCGGTGACTACTAACCGAGAACGATGCCCTATTTGTGCAGGGCAGATGAAGAAAAATGGCACAACATCCAAAGGGAAAACCAGATGGCGATGCAAAGATCCCAATTGGGGGACAACAACCTGGCAGACCCCCCGAAATAGTCAAATGCTTGGCGGTGGGCATCAAGCCAGGATTGTTGGCGCTGGTCAACGCACGCACACGCAAAGAGCAGCCCTGAATACGGCAGCGAGGCGACGAAAATGCTGACTTTCGCACCCAGTTTGCCCGCGGGGTCGTACAGGCGCATCTTGGTGCCAGCCCAATCCACCTGCATCGTATGCCCTGGTGCATGGGTGATACGGGCGGTAAGCCCAGCTGCATCAACATGGGCGGTCACCAGCTGGCGAAACCGGTCGTAGCTGTAATGACGCTGACCCGCCTGGGCGGGGATTGAGGTGTAGCGAGCCCACAATAATTGCAGTGTTTGCTTCGTGCGCCCAGCGCGTGCTTTGACAACCGCGTCAAAGTTAATCGGGACGAACTGTCCTTGCCCACTACTGCGGTTATCAACGAAGATCTCATCCAACTCATCATTCGTCAACGCCGCGACCTGCTGAATCGTGGTCAAACCGAGGCTTCGCAGTGCATGGTTCGCGCGTGAAATCGCGCGGTGCGAGCTCCCGAGCTGGTCTTCAATCTGACGATAAGAACGCTGCTGTATCAGCAGCGTCATCACCGCACGGTAATCCGTCATGACAGACTCCTTCCAGTATGCGCCGCACCCGAGTGGTGCGGCTACCGGAAGTATCACCCTAAGCGTTGTGAGCTGCTACCGGATACCCACTAAAGCGCTACCAGATAGTCACGACATTGCTACCAAATAGCCGGTCGCAACACTTCGGGGAGGTTGGATGAGCCAGAAAGATGTGAAGCGTCGTTGCAGAGTTCGCGTTGAAACACCGCAGGTTTTAGCGGTCTCTGCCAGGCTGGTTGCGTCCAGTAGCGTGGTGTATCTGTAACTGACGGTGGGCCCCTTATGAATGAGGCCGGCGACCACCGTAGTACCTTTCGATTCCGTAACCACACTTCCTCGAAAGGGATAACCACGATGGCCGCTAGCCCATATTCTATAGACCCGACTACCTACTTAGACGAATTGCTTGCCCAAGCATCCCCAGATCTCATGCGCGAGATGCTTCAAGGATTCATCAACCAAATCCTATCGACTCAAGCAGACCAGATCTGCGGCGCCGACTACGCCACCACGTCTAAGTCTCGAACCAATGTCCGCAACGGCTACCGCCACCGCGATCTTGATACTCGCGTTGGCACCATTGATGTCGCTGTACCCAAACTACGTACCGGGTCATTTTTCCCGGACTGGTTATTGCAACGACGCACTCGGGCAGAACGAGCACTAACAACCGTAATAGCTACCTGCTATTTAAAAGGCGTGTCCACACGCAGGATGAACGATCTCGTCGCCAGTTTGGGAATTAATAATCTTTCAAAGTCGCAGGTATCTGACATGGCTAAAGACCTGGACGAGATGGTCGAAGACTTCCGTACCCGACCACTCGATACCGGTCCATACCTGTATGTTGCCTGTGATGCATTGACCATGAAAGTCCGCGAAGGAGGACGCGTGGTCAAAGCTTCCGTCCTCGTGGCTACCGGGGTTAATGCCGAAGGCTATCGTGAGCTATTGGGCATGCAGGTTGCTACATCTGAGTCTGTGGCGTCGTGGACTGGGTTCTTTAGGGATCTTAAAGCTCGCGGACTTAATGAGGTCTATCTTGTCACCAGTGGGGTTGCCCGCAAATCGTGGACACGTAGTTAAGCTGCTTAGGGGTTAAGCAGCGGCCTTCTTATTACCATTTTGATCAGCGAGCTGGGCTTCGAAATCGACGGGGCTTACCATCCCGATGGACGAGTGGCGACGGCGCCGGTTGTAGACAATCTCAATCCAGCGAGCCACCGCCTTCCGGGCTTCGTTGCGGGTTCGCCATTTCTTCCGATCGTAAAATTCGGTCTTCAATGTCGACCAGAACGACTCGGCCATCGCATTGTCAAAGCAGACACCAGTACGGCCGACCGATTGTGCAATCCCTAGTTCTTGACAGACCTGCCACAGCTGTTCGCTGGTGAACTGGGTACCACGATCGGCGTGGAAGACCACGCCGTCGGGTACTTCACCACGCAGGGTGTAAGCCATGCGCAGTGCACGTTCAACTAGGTAAGAATCCTGCACACTATCCATGGACCAGCCTAGGACTCGGCGGGAGTGTCCATCGCGGATAACGCATAGGTACAGCCAGCCCTCATTCGTGCGTAGATAGGTAATATCCGACATCCACACTCGATTAAGCTGCCCTTGATCAAATAGGCGTTTCACTAGGTCTGGAAGCGTTGACTTCCGCTTGGATTGAATCGTCGTTACGGGAACAAACGCCCTGGGTGAGATGCCTTCAATACCCATCATCCGCATGCGTTTGGCCACGGTTTTGCGATTGACATAGACCCCATCCTCGGCGAGTTCTGCAGTAATCCGTGGGGCACCGTAGACTTCGTCAGAATCTTGCCAGATGTCATGAATTTTTCTGTCTAACTGGTCGAGGAATCTCTGACGCTGATTTTCACCGCGAAGCCGTACTGCTTGAGCCTTTTGCCATTTATAGTAGCCAGAACGAGAAACCTCTAATAACCTGCTCATTCGTTTGATGCTGTAGTTCGCCTTGCTCTGGCTGCATTAGCTCAAATTTTTCCGATCGCGTTGCTTCGCAGCGAAGAAGGCGGTGGCTTTTGACAAGAACTCATTATCCATCTTGGCCTCAGCTAACTCACGACGCAGGCGAGCGTTTTCGGCTCGTATATCGGCATCACTGCGGCCATCTACCGAGCCTTGGCGTTCCCGCTCAAGTTTGACCCACCTGCCTAAAATTGTGGCTGATACGCTAATTTCCTTAGCCACATGAGCGATTGGGCGCCCAGACTCAATGACCAGTCTGGCGGCCTCCTGCCGGTACTCCGGGGTGTACTTCTTCCTTGACGAACTCACAATGAACATCCTCTCCTACGGACACAAGATCCGCACTAATCGGGTGTCCACTAAACGAGGGTAACCTCACCAGTGACGCGCATCTAGGAATCCAGCATGCGATTAGTGACGTGTTGCCGAATGCGTCCTGGCAGCGGTGTCGAACGCACTTTTCTAAAAACCTGTCTTCGATGGTTGCCAAGACCCAGTGGCCAACCCTATCGGCGATGTTTCATACGATATTCCAGCAACCAGACTCGGAATCGGTGTGGTCCCAAGCACGTGAGGTCGTAGCGTTTTGTGAAGATAAATTCCCCCACGTTGCCAGCTACCTGGAAGAAGCCCTCGACGAGCTCTTAGCTTTTACCAACGCCCCGAAATCCGTCTGGAAGAAAGTCTGGTCGAATAACCCTACTGAACGGCTCAATCGTGAAATCCGCAGGCGTACGGATGTTGTAGGCATCTTCCCCAATCGTGACGCTGTCGTGCGCCTTGTTGGTGCTGTCCTAGCAGAACAACACGATGACTGGATCCAGCAAAACCGCTACATGTCACTAACCAGCCTGGAACAGACCAAAGCATTGATTACCGCCAACGTCATAGACGCTGACACCACCAAGGAGGTCGCATGAACCAGTTAAAGCACCGAGCACGTGCTGGCCCCTGACACCATCACACTGCATGCTCTATCGAAAGGTAGAAACACCACTCAAACGGACTTGACCGCCAGGCTGCGGCCTGAGGTGAGCCAACTGATAAAAAGGCGGAACCATTTTGCTTGAACTGCGTCGTCATTGGTGCGGGTGAAGGTGGCTTTGCAGATGCGGCATCGCCAGCGTTGACGCCCAGTACTCGTCGTTCCGTGTTTGGTGCAGGCCCCGCTACAGACGGGGCATCGAGGATGATTCTTACTCATCCATTCATCGTGAACCTCGGCACCTAGCACATCAGCCTGCCCCCGGCGGTATTTCAGGTCCGAGGCTGCGTTATGCCTCCGGATAAGTGAAATAATCCTAATACCAGCACGCCAGACCGGCTAAACATATAACTTCACCAACACATCCTGTCGTTTAGGCCCCCGAAGGAGCTGTTGGCGTTGACTTTATCGACTACCACTGAAGCACGCACTCATGTTGATGTTGTTCCCGTTCCGCATCCCGGAGAAATTCTTCTCCTAGAATTCCTCAAACCCTGCGGAATTACCCAGTATCGCCTGGCCAACGACATTGGCACTACCCGCTCTCAAGTCTGCAAAATCACCCGCGGTGCGCTCGGTATCAGCGCCGATATGGCCTTGCGCTGGTCGGCCTACTTTGGGAATTCCGCGGAGTTCTGGCTCGGACTCAAGAGGAATACGATCTGTGGAAAACTCGCCAGACCACTGATGTCAGCGCCATCGTTCCGTGGAATCACAAAGAAGAAGCCGAGTCTCATTCATAGGAACAGTTGACTTGCGCTCATGAGTGGCTAGGGGAATTCCCTTTCTCCCTCGCGTCTGCTTGCGCAAGGACGCGATCGGCTCGGCGCACAAAGATAAGGGCGGGCCCGATAGCGAGGAGCCCGGCGAGCGCATTGGCCCACAAACCAGTGGTCAAGGTACAGCGATGAGACAATGCGGCCAGCGGGGTCGACCACACACTAGAGAGTGAAACGACGGTGCTCATTTGGATATTGGTGACTCGGCCAAAAGTTTCTTCTGCCAGAAGCCTGTGGAGTGCGGCATAGGTTACCGCGCCGGCGGCTGGGGCTGTAAGAACAGACAGCCCTAAGGGGATGATCATCAACAGGCTGGGGCTGAGCAGGGCACCACAGGCGATTGATGCAGCAACCCAGGCGCATGTGCCTACCTGAAGGGTGGCGAAGGAGAACTTCTTCTGCAACCAACCCGTCGACAAAGCCCCCACAATCCCGATGAGGCCTATGGACGTGCGGGCTAGTCCCGTTACCCATCCAGGGTTATTCCCCTCCTCCAGTATGAGGACCGCCATGAACAGCGAGCCGTTAATTGCGCAGTTCGACAGTGTTTGCATGGCAATGAGCCCGCGAAGTAGTGGCGCGCGAGCCACGATGGCTAAGCCTTCCTTCGTCGTGCGTAGGAGCTTGTTCTCTGCCTTCTTTGGGGGGTCTAGGCGAGCCCTGATGAAGAGGAAGAAGACAATGGTGAGGATATTTGCCAGACCGACAAACACGAAGGGTAGTGCCACATTGACTTCTAGAAGCGCGCCGCCCACAGTGGGGCCGATGAGTCCCGCAAATTGCAGACGTGCTTGGATGAGCCCTTGTTTGGCGGCGAGCTGTTCTTCCTCAACGAGCTGGGGCAGGCAAGGGTCGGAGCAAGCTTGACCTATCCGGTAAAAGAACATCATGCTCCCGAGAAGCGCACCGAAGACCATGGGGGAGAAACTTCCGGATAGAATGAGACTCGCTAACGCGAGGTTGAGTACCCCGGCCAGAGCGTTGGTCACAATGATGAGTGGCTTGCGGCGCCACATATCCGCAAGAGAGCCGCCGATGATTCCGCCTGCCAGTGCAGCTATTCCGGTGATGGTTCCATACAGGCCGGCAAGGGTAAGGCTATCGCTCAAGCGTAGAGTGACCACCGGAATAGCAAGCCCGGCTCCTACCCCGGCTATCTGAGCCACGAGGTCAGACCACAGGAATAGTCTAAAATCACTTGGGTTGGTGCGATCAAATTCATTTATATTCAATGCTCCTCCTATAACAAAGCCATCTCAGTCGTCCCTAGGCCCAACTGCAATTAGCATGCCCCAGAGGAAAGATCGCCAATCTAGTCCCGCGTTGTCAGCGATGATGTCTTCCCGAAAGAGAGAAATGCCCCGAGAGAGGTGGCCAGTGGCTGTAGCAACCATTTGAATAACTTGGCTAAAGTGCCCAATTTCTAGCCAGAGCGTTCGAATCGAGTTTAGACTTTCGTATTTCCAGGATATGACTCGAGGATCACCAACAGTAATAAAATGTATTGGGGCATCCACGACATGCGATTGTTTCCCAACCGCGGTCTTCCTTTCCTTATAGGGCTCTAGATGATTGAGAAACAGTAAGGAATGGTTTTTCGGGTGGTATAAATAATAACCATCGTCGATTGAATCGCATCTACTAACGCGGACAATGAGCTCGGTTGAGCACAATCCTCCGGCAGATGGGGCCGAACGAAAATGGATGTTTCCGGACTTCTGTTCGTTTGTTGTTGGGCGCTTTGAAAAGCTTGCGGAATCGTAAAGGATTGATGCTAGTGACCTAAGGCTAATTGATTTTAGCTCTGTATTCGTAAAACGTGCAGATTTTCGAGAATTCAAAACAGATTTGAAGCTTCTAGTGTAGCTTATTATCTCGCCGTGCGGAAGGTTCAATTCTTGCTTGGCGAAAATCGGATTCTCCGATACATGATGCGGTGGGCCGGTGAGCGCGAGTTTTTCCCTTAAATGCTGGTGATGCTCATCTAGTTGAGCGATTGTCTCGTCGGAACGGACTCCGCTGGCAAATGCGTAGTCGCGCGCGAGCGGAGGAGTATCGGGCCACATATCTAGAACCGTGCATTCGGTATTGGGGGTTCATTAGAAAAATGCTGTAGTACCCCTAAGTTCTGGAGTTCCGGAAATGAATCTTCGCTAGACACGACCGTTACTCCACTAATAGTTTGACTATCTAGTAAGCGGAAGAGTTCCTCCCTTGCCTTCTGGTTTAAGATTGTCTGAGTTTGCTCTAGAGGGTTGTCCCAAACGAGATACGGTCCCTTGAACCGAAAATGGCCCACTGTCGCTATTCTAAGCATCGTTTAAAGTCCTTTGTAAATATCTAGCAATGGCGTTGGAGACGAGATTCGTGCCAGCTCGGTCTTCGTAGAATAGCCAATCGAAGCAAACGTTACATTCAAGAAATATTGGGTCACCTCCTTGTATTAGGAGGTCGATGGCACATAAATTACAACCGGATAGTTGGGAGTATTCAATTAGAATATCTTTTAATCTTTGGGTAGATTTATATAGAGATACGCTCACGCGGTTGTTCTCTTGCCACAGGTCGTCTGCATTGTCATATCCCGATACTCGGAAAACGATAACTTCTTGGTCGATTACGTAGCAGCGGAGCTCATACTCTGAGTTCATATACTTCTGGAATAGGAGAGGTACCGGCTCATCACGAGTTGATTGATCTAGCTTCAAACGTTTAGGCATAGCTCCAAGAAGTGTTCCCGGAGTCGGTTCTACCCAGTGGGGGCCAATCGGTTTGGCAATTGAAAAGGGAAACGCCGCTTCATATCCAATTGACGTTTGAGGGGTAGTAAGTCCAATAGAATTAGCGAGCTGAATTTGTGCAAGCCGTGACCGAGCGTTACAAAATTGGTTTACGCTAAATAAAGCAATCTCTTCAAGCGTTTGTATGTAGGATATTGCCTGATCTTTGATATAAATTATTTCCCCTTTAACGCAGGATACATTTTTTATAGATTCGCGTGACAAATGGCGGACCCAAGCTACTGCCACCGTGGTGTTGCCATGTTCCGTAACCAGTCTTCCGAAGTTATCTATTGGTAATAGCTCTTTACTGAGTTCGCCGTCGCTGTCAATTCGTACGACTCCAATGTTTTGGCTGGCGAGAATCAGCGACAGGAGGTCACATTCTCGGTCATCTTGGCGGGTTATGAAGACTACACTTTTTGATGGAAGCGATTCGGGGTGATTGTGGCGGAATTCTCGCTGAAAATCGTTGCTTGGGCCTTGAAGTCTTATGGTGAAATTTTCGTCTATAAGGATCGTCATAGATACATGGCGGGGTCCTGTGGATGCATGCTTGAGGGGCTTGCATTCACAGGGGGTAGCTAAAAGTCCTTTTTTACGTCGTGATTTCCTGCCTTGATTTTGTAATCATTAATAAAGGCGTCCAGCTTGTGATTGGGTCGTGGTGTGGGGTGTTCTGTCTGGTTTAGAATCTCCCGTGCTATCTGAGCGCTGAGACGCGGTGCTACTTCTGCGTGATGCAAGGTAAAATCTCCCGGTAGTGTGATGTGCATTACTTGAGGTAATTAGAATCTACATGAGCACTTTGGGTCCGGGTATCCTACAAAAGTTCTATATCTCGTTTCAGGGAGTGTGTTTTGAACAAACGAGTCGGTAGGATAAGCCACCATGCTGCCCAAGTCCCGCATCTTCTCCGTCCTCCTGCTCGGCCTCGGCGTTGCGCTGGTGGCCGCCGGAGTAGCGGCGCCGGCGTTTTTGGATTTCTCACCGCGGCTGCCGTTGGAACTCAAAAACACCACGTGGACTCTTAAGGATGAGTCCGCGGATTCCCAAGTGGTCAATAAGGATGGAACGTCGCCTTATTCCGGGCCGATGACCTACCAGATCAATGCGGGCATCCAAGAGCCTTCGGATGAAGATACTGCGACGCTGCGCATAGGGGAGACGCGCCTTCGCGGCGATGGCCAAGGACTCGATGATTTAAGCCAGGCGCAGGTGTGGACCTATCCCATTGACCGCCTGAGCGGTGAGGCAAAGGCAGAGGCCAGCCTGAGCCATACCTTGGCCAGCCCTGAGGAGAAGGTTGCTGTCGATGGGTACTGGCTAAAATTCCCGGCGGATGCGGAAAAGACGAATTACCCAGTCTTTGACCCCACCTTGCGCAAGACAGTGGACGCGGTCTTTGAAGAAGAAACTGAAATAGATGGCCGTACGGTGTATCGGTATCACCAGGAAATCGAGCCAACAAACGTAGCGCAGCTTTATGCCGCCGATGGCAATACCACCTCTTTCCCCAAGGAAGATGGGGGACACGAACCTGGTTATTTGATGCACTCGGGCAGTACGGATTTCTACGTCGACCAAGCTACCGGCCTGGTGGTGGGCATGGACATGGATATCGATGACTACTACGCGGACCGAGAGGGCATAGGCCGCGAGCGAGCATTCGTCTTTAATGGTTCCACCTCAGAGGAGTCCCGCGCGGCGCTACTCGATGAAGCGAAATCGTTCCCACGCAACCGCGTGGCGGAGATTGCGCGGTGGGCGGCACTGGGTATCGGTATCGTGTTCACCTTTATTGGAGTCATTGGGGCGCTGGGAATTTACGACCGTAAAAACAAGCATGTGCGCCGACGCGGAAAGAAAAGCGCCAGCGAAATGACTAGCGAAAGTGTCAGCTAAGAGTATTAAGCGCGGTTAGGGTTGCGGTGGAATGAGTTTTTAGTGGTACGGTGCTTGTGGTTGCCCCACTAGATCTGGCGCAACATTATTGCCGCGTTGGCGCAGCGGCGAGCGAGAGCTTGCCCCCTAGCGCGGAAAGAAAAAGCCTTAAGAGTGGTGTGTCTTTACATACCTGAGTTTTTCCTATACACTAATTCGTTGCGCTGGAATCTGGATCTTCGGTGCACATTTAGCCTTTCGGGTTGGTGATGGCAAAACCGACTTGACAAGGTGATTTTGTGCATTCTGAACCCAGACACTCCACAGCAGACCGAATGCTAAAATTACCAGCGGTTTTGCTGCTCGTCGGCCAGGGCGAGTAGCAATCCGCGTGAGGTGCTGGAAGGACCCATCTTGGCAGTCTCCCGCCAGACCAAGTCAGTGGCCAATATCCCCGGAGCCCCGAAGCGATACTCGTTTGCAAAAATTAGCGAGCCTATCGCCCTGCCGGGCCTCCTTGACGTACAACTCGATTCCTTTGCTTGGCTCGTCGGCTCGCCGGAATGGCGCGAGCGTGAGCAGGCTGAGCGCGGCGATAACGCACGCGTGACGAGCGGCCTTGAGGATATCCTCGAAGAGCTCTCGCCGATTCAGGACTACTCGGGCAATATGTCCCTGTCCTTGTCGGAGCCTCGCTTCGAGCCGGTGAAAAACACCGTCGACGAGTGTAAAGAAAAGGACATAAACTACTCCGCGCCGCTGTACGTGACCGCAGAGTTCATTAATAACGACACCCAAGAGATTAAGTCGCAGACCGTCTTCATCGGTGACTTCCCGATCATGACGGATATGGGTACCTTCATCGTGAACGGTACCGAGCGCGTCATCGTCTCCCAGCTGGTGCGTTCCCCGGGCGTGTACTTCGATCGTTCCATCGATAAGTCCACCGAACGCCCGCTGCACTCCGTGAAGATTATTCCTTCCCGCGGTGCTTGGCTGGAGTTCGACGTGGACAAGCGCGATACCGTCGGCGTGCGCATTGACCGCAAGCGCCGCCAGCCGGTAACCGTCCTGTTGAAGGCGCTGGGTTGGAGTGAGGAGCAGATCAGGGAGCGCTTCAGCTTCTCTGAGCTCATGATGTCCACCCTGGAATCTGACGGCGTTTCCAATACCGATGAAGCGCTGCTGGAGATCTACCGCAAGCAGCGCCCGGGCGAGCAGCCTACCCGTGAGCTGGCGCAGTCCTTGTTGGATAACTCCTTCTTCCGCGCTAAGCGCTATGACCTTGCTAAGGTTGGCCGCTACAAGGCCAACCGCAAGCTGGGCCTTGGCGGTGACCACGACGGTCTGATGACCCTGACTGAAGAAGACATCGCCGTCACCCTGGAGTACCTGGTACGCCTGCACGTGGGCGAGCGTGAGATGAAGGCGCCAAACGGCGAGATGATCTCGCTGAACACCGACGACATCGACCACTTTGGTAACCGTCGTCTGCGCACCGTGGGTGAGCTCATTCAGAACCAGGTCCGCGTGGGCCTGTCCCGCATGGAGCGCGTCGTGCGCGAGCGCATGACCACCCAGGACGCTGAGTCGATCACGCCGACGTCCCTGATTAACGTGCGTCCGGTCTCTGCTGCTATCCGCGAGTTCTTTGGTACCTCCCAGCTCTCGCAGTTCATGGACCACAACAACTCCCTGTCTGGCCTGACCCACAAGCGCCGCCTGTCCGCGCTGGGCCCAGGCGGTCTGTCCCGTGAGCGCGCCGGCATTGAGGTGCGAGACGTGCACGCGTCGCACTACGGCCGCATGTGCCCGATTGAGACCCCCGAGGGTCCGAACATTGGTCTGATTGGTGCGCTGGCGTCCTACGCCCGCGTGAACCCCTTCGGCTTCATCGAGACCCCGTACCGCAAGGTCGTTGACGGCAAGGTTACGGACCAGGTGGAGTACCTCACCGCTGATGAGGAGGACCGCTTCGCCATTGCTCAGGCTGAGGTCGAGCAGGACGAGGAAGGCCGTTTGATCGGCGAGCGCATCGAGGTCCGCCTGAAGGAGGGGGACATCGGAGTGACCGATGCCTCCGGTGTGGACTACGTTGACGTTTCCCCGCGCCAGATGGTCTCCGTTGGTACCGCCATGATTCCGTTCTTGGAGCACGACGATGCTAACCGTGCCTTGATGGGTGCGAACATGCAGAAGCAGGCGGTCCCGCTGGTTCGCTCCGAGGCCCCACTGGTGGGTACCGGTATGGAGCAGCGCGCTGCCTATGACGCGGGTGACGTCGTCATCACGCCAAAGGCCGGTGTAGTAGAAAACGTCACCGCTGACGTCATTACCATCATGGATGATGAGGGACAGCGCGATACCTACATCCTGCGCAAGTTCGAGCGCACCAACCAGGGCACCAACTACAACCAGACCCCGCTGGTTTCCATGGGTCAGCGCGTAGAGGCCGGCCAGGTTTTGGCCGATGGCCCAGGTACCCACAACGGTGAGATGTCGCTCGGCCGCAACCTGCTGGTTGCATTCATGCCGTGGGAAGGCCACAACTACGAGGACGCCATCATCCTCAACCAACGCATCGTGGAAGAGGACATCCTGACCTCGGTCCACATTGAGGAGCACGAGATCGATGCTCGTGACACCAAGCTGGGCGCTGAGGAAATCACCCGCGAGATTCCAAACGTCTCCGAGGACGTCTTGAGCGACCTCGATGAGCGCGGCATCATCCGCATCGGTGCTGACGTCCGTGCCGGCGATATCCTGGTGGGTAAGGTCACTCCGAAGGGTGAGACCGAGCTGACTCCGGAAGAGCGCCTGCTGCGCGCCATCTTCGGTGAGAAGGCCCGCGAGGTGCGCGATACCTCCATGAAGGTTCCGCACGGTGAGGTGGGCAAGGTCATTGGTGTTGCTCGCTTCTCCCGCGATGACGATGACGACCTGGCACCTGGCGTCAACGAGATGATCCGCGTCTACGTTGCGCAAAAGCGCAAGATCCAGGACGGCGATAAGATGGCCGGCCGCCACGGCAACAAGGGCGTTGTGGGCAAGATTTTGCCGCCAGAGGATATGCCGTTCATGGAGGACGGCACCCCGGTGGACATCCTGCTGAACACCCACGGTGTGCCGCGTCGTATGAACATCGGCCAGGTTCTTGAGCTGCACTTGGGCTGGTTGGCTCACGCCGGTTGGAAGGTCGACACCGAGGATCCGGCTAATGCCGAGCTGCTCAAGACCTTGCCGGAAGAGCTTTACGATGTCCCAGCGGACTCCCTGACCGCCACCCCGGTCTTCGACGGTGCTACCAACCACGAGATCGAGCGCCTATTGGCATCGTCCCGCCCGAACCGCGACGGCGACGTACTGGTTAACGAGCACGGTAAGGCCACGCTTTTCGATGGCCGGTCCGGCGAGCCGTACAAGTACCCCATCTCCGTGGGCTACATGTACATGCTCAAGCTGCACCACTTGGTCGATGAGAAGATTCACGCCCGTTCCACTGGTCCTTACTCCATGATTACCCAGCAGCCACTGGGTGGTAAGGCTCAGTTCGGTGGCCAGCGCTTCGGCGAGATGGAGGTGTGGGCAATGCAGGCTTACGGCGCTGCCTACACCCTGCAGGAGCTGCTTACCATCAAGTCCGATGACGTGGTAGGCCGCGTGAAGGTCTACGAGGCCATCGTGAAGGGCGACAACATTCCAGATCCGGGCATCCCTGAGTCCTTCAAGGTGTTGCTCAAGGAGCTGCAGTCCCTGTGCCTGAACGTGGAGGTTCTTTCCACCGACGGCACCCCGATGGAGCTGTCTGGCTCTGATGACGATGACATGGATAGCCCATCGCTTGGCATTAACTTGTCCCGCGATGAGGGCTCTTCCGCAGACATCGCCTAAATAGATTCTCGGTCCACCGCGGAATGCACGGTTCCGGTGTTTAGCACCGGGGCCGCCGCGGGCGGGCAATAAAGATTAATTCATTAAAAGCCATCAATTCCTCACATGACGAGGATGAAAGGGAGACATTACGTGTTTGACGTAAATCTCTTCGACGAGCTCCGCATCGGTCTGGCCACTGCTGACGATATCCGTCGCTGGTCTAAGGGCGAGGTTAAAAAGCCCGAGACCATTAACTACCGCACGCTGAAGCCGGAAAAGGACGGCCTGTTCTGCGAGCGCATTTTCGGACCTACCCGTGACTGGGAGTGTGCTTGTGGTAAGTACAAGCGCGTGCGTTACAAGGGCATCATCTGTGAGCGTTGCGGCGTTGAGGTCACCAAGTCCAAGGTGCGTCGTGAGCGCATGGGCCACATCGAGCTGGCCGCTCCGGTCACCCACATCTGGTACTTCAAGGGCGTTCCTTCCCGCTTGGGCTACCTGCTGGACCTGGCACCGAAGGACCTTGAGCGCATCATCTACTTCGCTGCCAACATCATCACCTCCGTTGATGAAGAGGCTCGCCACAACGATCAGTCCACTCTGGAAGCAGAAATGCTGCTGGAGAAGAAGGACGTTGAGGACGATACCGAGTCCGAGATCGCAGAGCGCGCTTCCAAGCTCGAGTCCGACTTGGCAGAGCTGGAGGCAGCCGGTGCGCGTGCCGATGCCCGCAAGAAGGTACAAAACGCTGCTGATAAGGAAATGCAGCACATCCGCGAGCGCGGCGAGCGTGAAGTCGCACGCCTGGATGAAATCTGGAACACCTTCTTGAAGCTTGCTCCGAAGCAGATGGTCATCGATGAGACCATCTACGAAGAGCTGGTTGACCGATACGAGGATTACTTCACCGGCGGCATGGGTGCAGAAGCCATCCAGACCTTGGTACGCAACTTCGACCTCGAGGCAGAGGCCGAGGAGCTGCGCGAGATTATCAACAACGGCAAGGGCCAGAAGAAGATGCGCGCGCTTAAGCGCCTCAAGGTTGTTGCCGCATTCCTGAACTCCGGCAACGACCCGGCAGGCATGGTGCTGGACGCTATTCCGGTTATTCCGCCTGAGTTGCGCCCGATGGTGCAGCTGGACGGTGGCCGCTTCGCTACCTCGGACCTGAATGACCTGTACCGCCGCGTTATTAACCGCAATAACCGCCTGAAGCGCATGATCGACCTGGGCGCACCAGAGATCATCGTGAATAACGAGAAGCGCATGCTGCAGGAGTCTGTGGACGCGCTCTTCGATAACGGCCGCCGTGGCCGTCCGGTTACCGGCCCGGGCAACCGCCCGTTGAAGTCCCTGTCTGACTTGCTCAAGGGCAAGCAGGGTCGTTTCCGCCAGAACTTGCTGGGTAAGCGCGTGGACTACTCCGGTCGTTCCGTTATTATCGTCGGCCCGCAGCTGAAGCTGCACGAGTGTGGTCTTCCGAAGCTGATGGCACTCGAGCTGTTCAAGCCCTTCGTTATGAAGCGCTTGGTCGAAAACGACTACGCCCAGAACATCAAGTCCGCAAAGCGCATGGTGGAGCGCCAGCGCCCAGAGGTGTGGGACGTGCTGGAGCAGGCCATTTCTGAGCACCCAGTGATGCTCAACCGTGCGCCTACGCTGCACCGCCTGGGTATCCAGGCCTTCGAGCCGAAGCTGGTTGAGGGTAAGGCTATTCAGCTGCACCCGCTGGCTTGTGAGGCGTTCAACGCCGACTTCGACGGTGACCAGATGGCAGTCCACCTGCCGCTATCCGCCGAGGCACAGGCAGAGGCTCGCGTGCTGATGCTGGCTTCCAACAACATTTTGTCCCCGGCATCCGGTAAGCCACTGGCTATGCCGCGTCTGGATATGGTGACTGGTCTGTACTACCTCACCATGGACAAGGCAGAGGATGAGATCGGCGGCAACGGTCGTTACCGCGAGGCTGGCGAGGATTACCCGGCAACGGGCGTGTACTCGTCCTACGCCGAGGCCCTCATGGCCTACGACCGTGGAACGGTTGGCCTGCAGGCACCGATCAAGGTCCGCATCGATCACCTGCGCCCGCCAGGGGACATCGAGGCAGAGTACTTCCCCGATGGCTGGTCCAAGGGCCAGGCATGGTTGGGCTACACCACCATCGGTCGCATCATGTTCAACGAGCTGCTGCCGTGGAACTACCCGTACCTTGAGGGCATCATGGTCCGCAAGGGCGGCGGCACCGACGGCAAGGTCCTCATTGGTGACGTGGTCAATGACTTGGCCACCAAGTACCCAATGATCACCGTGGCCCAGGTTCTGGACAACATGAAGGATGCTGGCTTCTACTGGGCAACCCGTTCCGGTGTGACCATTACGATGTCTGACGTGCTCGTGCTTCCGAATAAGACCGAGATCCTCGAGTCTTATGAGAAGGAAGCAGAGCGCATCGAGCGTAAGTACTGGGAGCAGGGTGCGCTTACGGAGCGCGAGCGTTATGACCGCCTGGTGGAGCTGTGGAAGGACGCTACCGATACCGTCGGTGAGGCCGTTGAGAGCATCTACCCGGATTACAACCCAATTCCAATGATTGTGAAGTCGGGTGCTGCCGGTAACATGCGTCAGATCTGGACGCTGGCCGGTATGAAGGGCATGGTTGTGAACTCGCACGGTGATTACATCACCCGTCCGATTAAAACCTCCTTCCGTGAAGGCCTGTCCGTGCTGGAGTACTTCAACAACTCCCACGGTTCCCGTAAGGGTCTGGCCGATACCGCGCTGCGTACCGCTGACTCCGGTTACCTCACCCGTCGTCTGGTGGACGTTGCTCAGGACGTTATCGTCCGCGAAGAGGACTGTGGCACCCGCCAGGGCGTGCGCGTTCCTATCGGCGAGGTCTCCGGCGACAAGGTCGTACTCTCCGAGCTGTGGGAGACCTCCGCTTCTGGTCGCGTGCTTGCCACCGACGTCAAGGACGAGAACGGCGAGGTCGTTGCAGAGGCTGGTGCAGACTTGACCGAGGAGCTTACGCAGAAGCTTCTCGATGCCAAGGTCACCGACGTCAAGGTCCGCTCCGTGCTGACCTGCCAGACCCCGGCAGGTGTCTGTGCTAAGTGCTACGGCAAGTCCATGGCTTCTGGCCAGTTGGTTGACATCGGCGAGGCCGTCGGCATCGTGGCTGCACAGTCCATTGGTGAGCCTGGTACCCAGCTGACCATGCGTACCTTCCACCAGGGTGGTGTCGGTGGCGACATTACCGGTGGTCTGCCGCGTGTTCAGGAGCTCTTCGAGGCCCGTAACCCGAAGAACCGCGCACCGATTGCCTCCGTGGACGGCACCGTGTCCCTGTCCGATGAGGGTAACTTCTGGACCATGACCATCACCCCGGATGACGGTTCCGATGACGTGGTTTACGAGAAGCTGTCCAAGCGCCAAGGCTTGGCCCAGGTGCGTCGCCCGATGGAGTCCAACCCGGATGCGATGATCGAGCGTTCCTTGAAGGACGGCGACCACGTTGAGACCGGTGACCGCTTGATGCGTGGTGCGGCTGACCCGCACGACGTGCTCGAGGTTCTGGGCCGTCGCGGCGTGGAACAACATCTCATCAACGAGGTGCAGGCCGTGTACCGCACCCAGGGTGTGGCCATCCACGACAAGCACATCGAGATCATCATCCGCCAGATGCTGCGCCGCGGTACCGTCATTGACGCCGGTACCACGGAGCTGCTGCCGGGTAACCTGATCGACCTTTCTGAGGCTAAGCAGATGAACGCTGCACAGGTCGCAGAAGGTGGCGAGCCGGCTCAGCTGCGCTCGGAGATTATGGGTATTACCAAAGCCTCCTTGGCTACCGAGTCCTGGCTGTCCGCTGCTTCGTTCCAGGAGACCACGCGCGTGCTTACCGATGCCGCTATTAACAAGCGCTCCGATAAGCTCATCGGCCTCAAGGAGAACGTCATCATCGGTAAGCTGATCCCGGCCGGTACCGGTATCTCGCGCTACCGCAATATCTCCGTTAAGCCGACCGAGGCTGCGCGCAACGCCGCATACTCGATTCCGACTTACGGCGATTCCATCTACGGTGACGATGGCTTCGGTGAATTCACCGGCGCTTCCGTTCCGCTGGATGAGGACTTCACCTTCTAAGTCCTAGAGCGCGTGCCCCGCGGCACCGCGTCCAGTCAGAGCCCCCGCTTCCGTGCACACGGTAAGCGGGGGCTCTTTCAGGATATTTCTCTATTAACGCAGATGGCCTATAAATATTTTAATTTTCAAATATGGGCTTTGAATTGGGATACAATTTAACGTCACTTTGAACGAGGATCGTTTTTCAGAATTTCCGGAAGGGGATCGCTCGCCGAAAAATATTGAAGAACGCTAGGATCCAAGCAATTAAGTAATTCAAAAATTTGCTTCCGGTAGATGCTGCAATCGATATCGATCAGTGACTCTTGGTGGCTAATTCTATTTCTAAGCAAAACGGCGTGATGCATGATAAAACTGGCTCGATCAGGGGAAATAGTCTTAGGACCCGATGACAGCGCCCGGCTAGTTATCTCTTTGTACACGGACTTGAGATTCGTATAGGTGGTCTCGTTAGGGTAATACTTGCGGGTGCCATCGGGGCGAATTGTCGGTTCTCGGTAGAAGAAAGCTTCCTTCCATTGAGTTAAGGTGACTTGGGCAATAATGTCATCACGGTTAATGGGTTGACCTTTTCGCGGATGAGTTCCTTCGACGAGCCCAGTTCCGTTGTCGCGAATCCCTTTAGCATTCCTGGCTTTTCCTAGGGCTCTGTTTGCAATTTGTTGGCTGACTTTGGAGAGAGGGAAGGATACATTGCAAGTGGGATGTTCAATCCAATTTTTATTGCTTTGAGGCTCCTGCTCATCGCTCCATTCATCGATCGCTTTGCAAATCTTGTTTCTGAGGACAATCTCAAAAACGGATAATAAGTTCCAAAGCACCGCAGATAGTTGAAGGTCCCACCTATAAAGCGTGAGGGCTCGACCAGCATGATTTCCCATTTGGGTTAAATATTTTTCAGTGCGCTGTTCTCCCAACGTCTGTAGTACATGCTGTTCATGTCTGGATCCGTGCATTGCTTCGTCTTCCTCGGCATCGCGGATTAGGTGATCTTGTCATAGTGTGCTTTTTGGTCTATTCTCGGAATGGAGAGAGTGATATAGCCACCTAGGATCTTAATTCACTCCAGTAGGAAGGGCCACGTTCGAACACCGGTTACAAACCGAAGCATCGGACGGGGCCCTTTCGTTTTGAGAGCGTCTGATGGATTGTGTATAGGTTTCCCGTGACTGGGAGCCCAATTCGGCCGCCGAATTGGTTGTGAGGACCCGTATGCGTGCCTGCTAGTATGAGTAAAGCCTGTGGCCCAGATTAGTAAAAATGTGGGCCTTGGACTACTTGATTTAAACCATTACACGGGAGCTTTAAGAATCTGTGGGTCCGTGGGGCGCACAGGCCGCACAGGCACAGAAATGAAGGCTGAGATACTGCGATATGACGCGGTGAACCGTTGAACCTGATCCGGGTAATTCCGGCGAGAGGGAGGAAATAATGACTACTAATGCAGCTGCGTCCGCAGCACCAAAGCGCAACCTGAATTGGCGCGTGGTGGATATTGTGGTGGCATCCGTCTTGGGTGTTGCCTGTGGTTTCGTATTCTTGGGCTGGAATGCCGTGGGCTATGCCTGGTATGAGGCCATGGATGCGCTCACGCCAGGCCTGGGTGGCCTGGCCACCGGCATCTGGCTGTTGGGCGGCATCCTGGGTGGCTTGGTCATCCGTAAGCCGGGTGCGGCGGTGTACGTGGAGGTCCTTGCCGCCACGGTGTCGGCCGTCTTGGGTTCGCAGTGGGGCATTAGCACCCTGTACTCGGGCCTGGCACAGGGCATTGGCGTGGAGATCATCTTCGCCATCTTCATGTACCGCCAGTTCAACCTTGGCGTGACCATCCTGGCCGGTATGGCAGCAGGCTGGGGCGCCTTTGTTCTAGAGCTGTTTACTTCCGGTAACCTCGCCAAGTCCTTCGAGTTCAATATGATTTACTTGGTCACCCTGACCATCTCCGGTGCCATCTTGGCCGGCGCCCTGGGCTTCTACCTGGTGAAGGCATTGGCTAAGACCGGTGCCCTTGACCGCTTTGCGGTAGGCCGCGAACAGCGCGCTTAGGGCCCAGACTGCTGTGACTGATTTTTCACGCTTAGCAGGAAACGCCACAAAAATCGCGGCCCGCGGCTACGGCTGGACCCACGCTGGGCGTTCCCAACCGGCGCTGCAGGACATAGACCTTGTCATCGAACCCGGTGAGAAGGTCTTGCTGTGCGGGGATTCCGGCTCTGGAAAGTCCACGCTATTGGCGGCAATGGCCGGTGTCTTGGGTTCCGATGAGGAAGGCACGCGCACCGGCGAGATCACCTTGGAGGATTCTGCCGGCACGGTCGAAGAACCGGGCCGGACCATCCCGGTGGGGTTGGTTCTGCAGGATCCGGATTCGCAGGTTATCTCCGCGCGCGTGGGCGATGATATCGCCTTTGGCTGCGAGAACCTGGCATATCCGCGCGAGGAGATCTGGCGCAGGGTGCGCCAAGCCCAAGAGTTGGTTGGCCCCTATGCGGATCTGGATTTTCCCACCGAGCACCTTTCCGGCGGGCAGAAGCAACGCCTGGCGCTCGCCGGGGTCATCGCCATGGGCGCGGGCGTGGTCCTATTGGACGAGCCCACCGCCAACCTGGATCCGGAAGGCGCGCGGGACGTGGTGCGGGCCGTCGGCAAGCTGGTAGAGCACACCGGTGCCACGTTGGTGGTGGTCGAGCACCAGCATGCGGCGTGGGAAAGCGTGCTGGACCGCGCGGTAGAGCTGAAGGATGGGCGCATTATTTCCGATGGTCCCTTTGCTGACGCTGCCCGCAAGCGCCAAGTCACCGGTCTTCCGCAGGCAAGGTCGCTAGAAAGCGATGCGCTCGATGAGTCCAACGCCGCGCTGTGGAGCAAGGATTTGGTAACCCGCTATGGTCCGCCGCGATCCATCTCCCTGCCGGCGGGGGCCTCGACCGTCATTACCGGCCGCAATGGCGTGGGAAAATCCACGTGGCTGATGACTATGGCGGGGCTACTTCCGGCCGAGGCCGGGGAAATCGGGGTCGCTGACTTCGTCCGCCGCGGCGTCAAGGGCCCGCCTTCCCGGTGGAAATCCCGCGAATTGGCTGACCGCATTGGTTTCGTCTTCCAAAATCCAGAACACCAATTTGTCGCCCGCAGCGTGGAAGAGGAATTGCGGGTCGCGCCCAAGGTCATGCGCGTCGATCCCCCAGAGGAACGCATTTCGCAGCTGGTGGAATCGCTGCGCTTGGGGCACTTGCTCAAGGCCAATCCGTTTACGCTATCCGGCGGCGAAAAGCGCCGGCTTTCTGTAGCAACGGCGCTGGTTACCGCCCCGGAGGTGCTGCTCTTGGACGAGCCAACCTTTGGCCAGGATCCCGGCACCTTTGTGGAGTTGGTGGGGCTGTTGCGCCAATTGGCCGATGACGGCACCACCATCGCCTCCATTACCCATGACCCGCTCTTTATAGAGGCCTTGGGCGATCACCAGGTGGAGGTGCGCGGTGCCTAATCTCTTACGCAACGTTAACCCGTTAACCCGCATCTTCCTGATGTTCGTCTGGGTCACACCGCTGCTTGCCTCCATCGACTGGGTATCGGCGGCGCTATCGCTGAGCCTGACGCTCATCCTGGCGCCGCTGTGCGGCGTGTCCTGGCTGCGGTTGTGGAAGGCCGGCTGGTTCTTATTCCTCATCGCCCCGCTTTCGGGCATTTCCATGCTGCTGTATGGCGCGCCCGGGGGAGAGGAGTACTTCAGCTGGTGGCTGATTACGGTGACGGAAAATTCGCTCACCCTGGCCATCGCGATCACGCTGCGTGTGCTGGCGGTCGCGCTACCCACGGTGGTGCTCGCGCGCGATATCGATCCCACCGAGCTTGGCGATGCCCTCTCGCAGATCCTCCGCCTTCCCTCCCGCTTCGTCATTGGTGCTGTGGCCGGCGTGCGCATGATGACGCTGCTGAAATCCGATTGGCAATCGCTCGGCATGGCGCGCAGGGCCCGCGGGCTTACGGATGAAGGTCGATTCAAGCACTTGCTTACGATGTCCTTTGGCCTATTGGTCATTGCCCTGCGCCGCGGCGGCAAGCTCGCGACGGCAATGGAAGCGCGCGGTTTCGGGCGCACCCCACCCGGAGGAGGGGAGCGGAGCTGGGCCCGAGAATCCAGGTTGCACGCCCGTGATGGGTGGGTGATGGCCTGCGGCCTCGCCCTTGCTTGTGTACCGGTGGTAACTTCGGTACTTACTGGGGCCTGGAGATTCTTTGGCCTTTAATCCGCGAAAGCAGTGATTCAAGCACTATGGACATTGATGCCGAACAAGAGCGCCTCTTGGAGGACATCGTTAAGCTAGCAGCCTCGCGCAAGCGTGCATTTAAACCCATCACGGTGCTTATCGATGGCCCCTCTGGCTCCGGCAAAACCTGGACCTCCGCAGCCTTGGCAGATCGCACCAATTGGCGCGTGGTTCACCTCGATGAATTCTATCCCGGCTGGCATGGCCTGGAAAAGGGCTCCGAGATGGTGGGCGAGCAGGTCTTGCGCACCATGAACCCCGGCTATTGGCGCTGGGACTGGGAAGCCAGTTGCCCCGGCGATTGGGCAAGCCTTGATGTGCGCGATGACCTCATTATTGAAGGCGTCGGCTCCGTGACCGCGGATAATATCGCGGCGGCGAAAAAGCGCGGCGCGGTAGTAACCGTGCGCATCGATGGCCCCCGCGAGCAGCGCTATGAGCGCGCGATTGCGCGCGAGCCGGCCTATGAGAAATGGTTTAGCACCTGGGAAGAGCAGGAGAAATCCTACTTTTCTGATAAGGCCGCAGAGCCGGACCTGACGTGGGAGTGGGAGTAGCCCCTCCGCGCCGCCGGCGGGATGGACTACCTGTTTTGTGTTCATAGCGCTGGCTTTGCTAATCTTAGCTCTAGTTCACTATGTACTGCGCCCCTGTGCGAATATGGCGCGCAAAGAACATGGTGAAAAGTCTGATCCTTAACAAGGCGCCCGCCTTGGGAAGAGTTCTGGACATGCGGAAGCGCCCCGGGAAAGAGCGCCTATTTTTGCATGTTTGGTTCCCTTCTTAAGAAGTGGTGCAATTCGACAGAAAGACTGTTTAATGCCAACTATTCAACAGCTGGTCCGCAAGGGCCGCCAGACCAAGCGCAAAGAGGTCTCTACCGCTGCGCTGAAGGGTTCCCCGCAGCGTCGTGGCGTGTGCACCCGCGTGTACACCACCACCCCGAAGAAGCCGAACTCCGCTCTTCGTAAGGTTGCTCGTGTGCGCCTTACCAGCGGCATCGAGGTTTCGGCCTACATCCCAGGTGAGGGCCACAACCTGCAGGAGCACTCCATGGTCCTCGTTCGCGGCGGCCGTGTGAAGGACCTTCCAGGTGTTCGTTACAAGATCATCCGTGGCTCCCTGGATGCCCAGGGCGTCAAGGACCGTAAGCAGGCTCGTTCCCGTTACGGCGCAAAGAAGGGACAGTAATAAACAATGCGTAAGAATGCTGCTCCGAAGCGTCCTGTAGTAAAGGACCCGGTATACAACTCCGAGCAGGTAAGCATGCTCGTCAACAAGATCCTCCAGGATGGCAAGAAGTCCACCGCAGAGCGCATCGTCTACGGCGCGCTTGAGGCTTGCCGCGAGAAGACCGGCACTGACCCGGTTGGCACCCTGGAAAAGGCGCTGGGCAACATCCGCCCGGACCTCGAGGTTCGCTCCCGCCGCGTGGGTGGCGCTACCTACCAGGTGCCGGTTGAGGTCCGTCCGGACCGCGCCAACACCTTGGCACTGCGCTGGATGGTGACCTTCACCCGTCAGCGTCGCGAAAACTCCATGATCGAGCGTCTCGCCAACGAGATCCTGGATGCCTCCAACGGCCTCGGTGCTTCCGTCAAGCGTCGTGAGGATACCCACAAGATGGCTGAGGCTAACCGCGCCTTCGCTCACTACCGCTGGTAATTTTTCAGCACCTTCATCAATGGCCTAAGCAACGAGAAACGAGTTTCGCGCTGATTTCCGGGTTCCCGGCGGCGACACAAAACTTCATATCTCTTGCTTGGGCCATTTTGGTGGCACAGGGTGTGATTTAGTCCAGCACAGCTGGGCTAGTCCAGCGCATTCGCTTTGTGTCCAGTACACTGAAGCGATGGAAGTCTAGGAGCCGCTGGGCACCTAGCACGGCCACACAATGGCAAACTTTTCAAGAACTTATCCATGCAGGCGTCTTAGCCAGGTTTCTGGTCACGGCGTCGACGACTATTAAGTTGGGGTATAAACGTGGCACAAGAAGTGCTCAAGGATCTGAACAAGGTCCGCAACATTGGCATCATGGCCCACATCGATGCTGGTAAGACGACCACCACCGAGCGTATTCTCTTCTACACCGGTATCAACCGTAAGGTGGGCGAGACCCACGACGGTGCATCCACCACTGACTGGATGGCACAGGAAAAGGAACGCGGCATCACCATTACCTCGGCTGCCGTGACCTGTTTCTGGAACAACAACCAGATCAACATCATTGACACCCCGGGTCACGTTGACTTCACCGTTGAGGTTGAGCGCTCCCTGCGTGTCCTCGATGGCGCCGTCGCCGTCTTCGACGGTAAGGAAGGCGTGGAGCCACAGTCCGAGCAGGTGTGGCGCCAAGCCGCTAAGTACGACGTTCCGCGTATCTGCTTCGTCAACAAGATGGACAAGCTGGGCGCAGACTTCTACTACACTGTTGACACCATCGTTGAGCGCCTGGGCGCTAAGCCGCTCGTTATGCAGCTGCCTATCGGCGCGGAGGATGACTTCGACGGCGTTGTTGACCTGCTGAACATGCAGGCCATCACCTGGCGCGGCAAGGTCGAGACCGGTGCAGAGCCAACCTACGAGGAGATCCCTGAGGACCTCAAGGAAAAGGCTGAGCAGTACCGCGAGCAGCTGGTTGAGGCCGTTGCAGAGTCCGATGAAGAACTCATGGAGAAGTACTTCGGCGGCGAAGAGCTCTCCATCGATGAGCTGAAGGCCGGCATCCGCAAGCTGACTATCAACTCTGAGATTTACCCGGTCTACTGCGGTACCGCTTACCGCAACAAGGGTGTCCAGCCGCTGCTGGATGCTGTTGTGGACTTCCTGCCTAACCCGCTCGACGTGGGCGAGGTTATCGGCCACGCTGTGGGCGATGAGGACCAGCAGCTTACCCGTAAGCCTTCCGTTGAGTCTTCCTTCTCCGCACTGTCCTTCAAGATTGCAGCTCACCCCTTCTTTGGTCAGCTCAACTTCGTGCGTGTCTACTCCGGCCAGGTCACCCCTGGTACCGAGGTTATGAACTCCACCAAGGGCAAGAAGGAGCGCATCGGTAAGCTCTTCCAGATGCACGCCAACAAGGAGAACCCGGTGGAGCAGGCTGACGCCGGCAACATCTACGCCGTTGTTGGTCTGAAGGAAACCACCACCGGTGACACCCTGTGTGACAAGAATGACCAGATCATTCTTGAGTCCATGGACTTCCCGGACCCGGTTATCAAGGTCTCCATCGAGCCGAAGACCAAGGCCGACCAGGAGAAGCTGGGTAACGCCATCCAGAAGCTCGCTGCCGAGGACCCAACCTTCACCGTTGAGCTGGATGATGAGACTGGCCAGACCGTCATCGGCGGTATGGGCGAGCTACACCTCGACGTGCTGGTTGACCGCATGAAGCGCGAGTTCAAGGTCGAGGCAAACATCGGTAACCCGCAGGTTGCCTACCGCGAGACCATTCGCCGCAAGGTGGAGTCCATCGACTACACCCACAAGAAGCAGACTGGTGGTTCCGGTCAGTTCGCAAAGGTTATCTGCACCATCGAGCCGTACAACCCGGACCCAGAGACCTTGGAAGAGGGCGAGTCCGCAACCTACGCTTTCGAGAACGCCGTGACCGGTGGCCGCGTGCCGAAGGAATACATCCCTTCCGTCGATGCTGGTATCCAGGACGCAATGCAGTACGGCTACCTGGCTGGCTTCCCGATGGTCAACATCAAGGCAACGCTGGAAGACGGCGCTTACCACGACGTTGACTCCTCTGAGATGGCCTTCAAGCTGGCCGGCTCCCAGGTATTCAAGGAAGCTATGGCCAAGGCAAAGCCGGTTCTGCTGGAGCCAATGATGGCCGTTGAGGTTGTTACCCCTGAGGAGTACATGGGTACCGTTAACGGTGACATCTCCTCCCGTCGTGGCCAGGTCTTCGCCATGGAAGACCGCTCTGGCGCCAAGGTCGTCAAGGCCAAGGTTCCGCTGTCTGAAATGTTCGGCTACATCGGTGACCTGCGTTCTTCCACCGCAGGCCGCGCTAACTTCACCATGGTCTTCGACTCCTACGCTGAGGTTCCTTCCTCCGTGGCTCAGGAGATCATCGAAGAGCGCACCGGCGGCGCTAACTAATAGAGACGCCCCGCCCGTTCAGCGGTGGCTAAGGGCTGGTAGTCTCTGCCAGTAGATGCCAGCCTCACCGCTAAATGTGGCAACTGGGCCAGGGTAGCGGCGGGCTGAGTTTGCAGCTAAAACCATTGGTTGTGAATTGAGCCGGCCGTTACCCTCCCAGGATCCTTTATTTGAGACTCTTGTTGAGGGAAATGGCCGCGAAGATTCGCGGGGTTACCTCCTATAATGGCGGTTTGAAAAAACCGCGGGATAAATCTAGGATCGTGTAACTGGCACGTAAAGAAAGCGTCATTAGCGCTTTGTCCCAGATATTGGGTCAGGTGCCAATGACAACTGTCAACCACGTGGCTGCGAAGGTCGTAGCCACCATATAGTCCAGGAGGACATACAGTGGCAAAGGAGAAGTTCGAGCGTACGAAGCCGCATGTGAACATCGGCACCATCGGACACGTCGACCACGGCAAGACCACCACCACCGCAGCGATCACCAAGGTTCTGGCTGACCAGTACCCTGAGGAGAACCAGGCATTCGCGTTCGACATGATCGACAAGGCTCCTGAGGAGAAGGAGCGCGGTATTACCATTAACATCTCCCACGTGGAGTACTCCACCCCGAAGCGTCACTACGCACACGTTGACGCCCCGGGCCACGCCGACTACATCAAGAACATGATTACCGGCGCAGCTCAGATGGACGGCGCTATCCTGGTTGTTGCTGCAACCGATGGCCCGATGCCGCAGACCCGCGAGCACGTTCTGCTTGCTCGCCAGGTTGGCGTTCCTTACATCCTCGTTGCACTGAACAAGTGCGACATGGTTGATGATGAGGAAATCATCGAGCTCGTGGAGATGGAGATCTCCGAGCTGCTCGCAGAGCAGGACTACGATGAGGAAGCTCCTATCGTTCACATCTCCGCTCTGAAGGCACTCGAGGGTGACGAGAAGTGGGTACAGTCCATCGTTGACCTGATGGATGCCTGCGACAACTCCATCCCTGATCCGGAGCGCGCTACCGATCAGCCGTTCTTGATGCCTATCGAGGACATCTTCACCATTACCGGCCGCGGTACCGTTGTTACCGGCCGTGTTGAGCGTGGTCGTCTGAACGTCAACGAGGACGTTGAGATCATCGGTATCCAGGAGAAGTCCCAGAACACCACCGTTACCGGTATCGAGATGTTCCGCAAGATGATGGACTACACCGAGGCTGGCGACAACTGTGGTCTGCTTCTGCGTGGTACCAAGCGTGAGGACGTTGAGCGTGGCCAGGTTGTTATCAAGCCGGGCGCTTACACCCCTCACACCAAGTTCGAGGGTTCCGTCTACGTCCTGAAGAAGGAAGAGGGCGGCCGCCACACCCCGTTCATGAACAACTACCGTCCTCAGTTCTACTTCCGCACCACCGACGTTACCGGTGTTGTGAACCTGCCTGAGGGCACCGAGATGGTTATGCCTGGCGACAACGTTGAGATGTCTGTTGAGCTCATCCAGCCTGTTGCTATGGACGAGGGTCTGCGCTTCGCTATCCGCGAGGGCTCCCGCACCGTCGGCGCTGGCCGCGTTACCAAGGTTCTCGACTAATCGAGGCTTCGTAACCGCTCAGTAGAGCTTTAAGAGTCCGCTGCACCGCATGCCGGTGTGGCGGACTTTTTTGATTCCTACACGCCTTGAATTGGAAAGGTCTTCGTCCACCGGCCGCCGGTGCATTAGCGGCTGTCTGCTGCACTCCGTGGTAACTGTAGAGCCAGCCGGAGGCATAGTATCGCTGTTGGAGGCCTGAAGGCAGCGATATGGTTATGCCAGGGTAGAGGCTATCTCAGAGGTTCCTAGGCGCTTGGGCCAACGGCTTGGCTGGCACCCTTCGGCAGGAGGCGCTTAAGGATGGTTCTAAGGGTAATCCGGGGTCGTGGGGCTCTTAAGCTGGCGTACGGACTGCGCTAACACCTAATGGTCCGGCGGCGCGATGTTGTCCCGCTCGCACGCACGGAGGAGCGAGGCTATTGCCTTTAAGTTGGGTCCTGTCTGGGGTTTGCAGGGGCCAAACACACCCAAAGACGAAGGAAGGCCTCCCACACCTGCTAGCAGGTGGTGGAAGGCCTTTACTCGTTAAGGGAGGTAGGTACTACTTCTCCCAGCCGATGTTTTCCTTAGGAATGATAGCGAATCCGAGGGCACCCATGTTGGCGATTCCCTTCTTCAAGCCAACCATCTGCGGACCGTTAGCATACGGAAGCAGTCCGTATTCTTCGAAGGCTTCGGATTCGAGTTCGTTGACCCGCTTTACCTGCTCATCGCGGGTTGGTAGCTTCTGCATCTCGTCGATCTTTTTGTCGAATTCCTCGCTACCGGTGCCGGACTTGTTGAGGGTGGAAGTGCTCCCGTAGAACTGACCGAAATAGGCGGGACCAAATGGGTCGCTAGAACCGAAGCCGGAGAGCAAGAGGTCGAAGTCGCGCTCGCTGATGATCTTGGAGAAGTCAGAGCTTGGGCGCTCCTCAATCTTCAGCTCAATGCCAGCGTCTTTCAGCATCTTTTGGACGGCGGTAGCGGTGGACTTGGAGACCTCGTCATCGCCGATAAGCACGTATCGCAGAGACAGCTTGTCGCCGTCCTTGGCGTAGTAGCCGTCATCGCCCTCAGAGTAGCCGGCGCCTTCCAGCAGGCTCTTGGCCTCTTCAACGTCGTACTCGAGAACCTCGGAAAGGTTATCTTGGTAACCATCCTGAATCGGGAAGAGGGTCAAGGAGCCAGGCAATTCTTCTTCATAGCCAAGCCCGTTGTAGCGGATTTCAGCAAGCTGTGCGCGGTCGATGGCCGAAAAGACAGCATGGCGCACGTCCTTATCCGCAAGTTGAGGTGCCTTGGAGTTTAGGGTGAACAGGACGCTGGCCGGGCGGGTAGCTGCGCGGACATCGATGGAATCGCCCATATCTGCGGCGATAGTGAGGTTATTCTTACTTCCCACGCCGGCTACGTCAATTTCGCCGGCCTGGAAGGCATTGATGGTTGCCTGGTCCTCCATCACGCGGTAGCTGACCTTATCCAGCTTCGGCTTATCGCCCCACCATTTTTCGTTGGGGACAAAGGACGCGGTGCCGCCGCGGAAGTCGACGTTGTCAACCTTGAATGGGCCCGCGCCGTACTGTGGGTTGAGCTTGCCTAGGTATTCTTCATTGAACTTTTCGGCGGTATCGATCGCTGGGTGCAAAATGCTGTTGAATAGTCCTTGCCACCATGGGTAAGGGGTTCCGAAAGTGACCACAGCTTCTTTGTCATTCTCGCCCTTTTCCACGGATTCGATCAGCTCGTAACCGTCTGTGGAGTTGACCTGCACATCAGTGTTCTTGCCGTTGTTGAAGCGCCAGGTGTTCTCGAAAGCGGTCCAGTCAATGGGGGTGCCATCGTTGAAGGTTGCGTCATCGTTGATGTCGTAGGTCACGACGGTTTTATCGCCTTCAGTGGATTCTTCTACCGAATCCAAGTACGCGGGATTTGGGGTGTAGTGACCCTCGCCGTCATAGAGCGCCATCTGCGGGTTGTACCAGCCCCATACGGTGCGGGTATCCGTGGTCATATTGGCGTGGAAGTCATTTTGCTGTTCGGTAAGCTCGCCTAGGGAAAGGCTCAGCTCGCCGCCGTCCTTAATCTCATCGCGTTCTTTTTCGTTGTAGTCCCCAGATGGCTTGACGTCGATCTCGAGGCCACCGACAGCCTTGTTGGAGGAGTCGCCACCGCCAGAACCCGAGCAGGCGGTGAGTGCGAGTGCCGTGGCGGAAAGAGTAGCAACCGTTGCTATGCGGAAGCGACCGAACTTTTTCATTGGGGATTACTCCTTGCGTGAGATGAAGATGAAGTTGGCATAAACGGAGAGTGAAGTAACCGCAAACTCCAACTGTGTGAATAACTATACAATATTCAAATTTGTGTCCGCAATCACTTTAAGAAAAGAAGGCGGGGCTAGGGGGTAGCTAGGCCCGAGACTTTTCCCTGCGTGCGCGGGCAACCTTGGGATCCGGATTCGGGATGGCATCCAGAAGTTTCTTGGTGTAGTCGTCCTGTGGGTTATCGAAAATCTCATCCGTCGAACCGGACTCGACGAACTTGCCTTTGTACATCACCGCAACGCGGTCCGAGAGGTGGCGCACAACGGAAAGGTCGTGGGCAACGAAGAGATAGGACAGGCCCAGCTTTCGCTTCAGGTCCTCGAGCAGGTTAATGACACCCGCCTGGATGGAGACGTCCAAGGCGGAGACTGGCTCATCCAGCACGAGAACCGAAGGACGCGTGGCCAGGGCGCGGGCCAAGCCGATGCGCTGGCGCTGGCCGCCGGAGAAGTGGCTAGGGAAGCGGTCCAGCTGCGAGGAATCGAGGCCGACCAGGCCCATGAGCTCGTTCACGCGGGCATCGACATCGCCGTCATAGCCAAGCGAGTTGAGCGGTTCCGCGATGACCTCGCGCACGGTCAGGCGGGGGTTGAGCGAGCTCATCGGATCCTGGAAGACGATCTGAATGTCTTTGCGGGCCTCGCGGCGCTCTGAGCCGCTCATTCCATTGGCGTCCTTGCCGTTGAGGACTACTGCGCCATTTTCTGGGTCCAGGTCCATGATCTCCAGCAGGGTGGTGGTCTTACCGCAGCCGGACTCGCCGACGATGGCCAGGCACTCGCCTTCGCGGATATCGAAGGTAATGCCGTCGACGGCCTTGACGGTGCCCACCTTGCGCTTAATTAACGCGCCCTTGGTCAGCGGGAACTGCTTGCGCAGTTCGTTCACAGCGAGGGTAGTCTTGCGGTCCTCGCGGGGAACGTCGGCCAAGACGTCATCGGAAAGCAGCGGCGGCTTGAACATCAGCTCGCCGTCAATTTTGCGGTCGTGGATCTCCGGCGCGCGCAGGCAGGCGCTGCGGTGGGAGGTGGACTCGTCCTTGAGTGGAAGCAGGTCTGGCTCGCCGGAAAGGCAAGCCTGTTGTGCGACGGGGCAGCGCGGGGCGAATTGGCAACGGTCCTTGAGGTCCACCAAGACCGGCGGGTTGCCCTCGATGGGGGTGAGGGGCTCCGAGGCCGAGGCATCGGGGCGCGGGGTGGAACCGAGCAGGCCCACGGTATAGGGCATGCGCGGGTTAGAGAAGATGGTATCGACATCGCCGTGCTCTACCGGCTGGCCGGCGTACATGACCATGACATCATCGGCGGTTTCTGCCACCACGCCCATATCGTGGGTAATCATGATGGTCGCGGCGCCGGTCTCGCGCTGGGCTACTCGGATGACGTCCAGGATCTGGGCCTGGATGGTGACGTCCAGGGCCGTCGTCGGCTCATCGGCAATGAGCACGCGCGGGTTATTCGCAATAGCAATGGCGATGACCACGCGCTGGCGCATACCGCCGGAAAACTCGTGCGGGAAGGACTTCAGGCGCAGGTGGGGCTCGGGGATGCCCACCAGATCTAGTAGCTCGGTGGCTTGCTTGAGTGCGGCCTTCTTGCTGACGTCCTGGTGGGCTTGGATGGCCTCCACCAGCTGCGAACCAATATCGAAGACCGGGGTCAGCGCGGAGAGCGGATCCTGGAAGATCATGCCGATGCCATTTCCGCGGATGCTCGACATTTCCTTATCAGAAAGCCCGAGGAGCTCTCGGCCATCGAATTTCACGGAGCCTTCTACCTTGGCGTATTCCGGCAGCAGGCCCATGATGGACATGGAGGTCACGGACTTACCGGAGCCGGATTCGCCGACGATGCCCAGGGTGCGGCCGGGGTGCAGATCAAAGCTGACACCGCGCACCGCAGAGACGGTACCTGCTTCAGAAGGAAAGCTGACGCGTAAGTCATTGACGGACAAGATAGGCGAAGTCATAGTTTACCTCCGGAATTGGAGTTGGGATCGAGTGCGTCGCGCAGACCATCGCCAATAAATGCCATGGAGACGGTCAGCAGCGTCAAGGTAGCGGCGGGGAAGTAGAACTGCCATGGGGCGGATTGCAGGGAGGCGGTGCCGCCCTGCAGCAAGGTACCGAGGGAGACATCGGGAAGCTTCACGCCCAAGCCCAGGAAGGACAGGGCGGTCTCAGAGCCCACGGTGCCCACCACGCCGAAGACGAACTGGATGATAAGCAGCGAACCAATATTGGGAATGACGTGGCGGATGATGGTGCGCATCTTGGATACGCCCATGTAGCTTGCGGCGCGGACATAGTCCTGCTCGCGGACGGTAAGGGCCAAGGACCAAATCACACGGGCCTGGTACATCCAGCCGAAGGCGATAAGGACGACCATCAAAAGCTTCCAGTCACCGCCGGAGTCTGCCACCACGAGGGCGATGAGCAGGAAGGTCGGGATGGACAGCAGGAAGTGGATAACGGCGAGGACGGCCTTTTCCGCGATTCCGCCCCAAAGGGCTGCGGCACAGCCGATGAATGCGGAGATAACCAACGTGGCAAAGGACACCACGATGGCGATGGTTAGGGACCTGCCAAGGCCGTGGATGGTTTGGGCATAAAGGTCATTGCCGGAATCGTTGGTACCGAACCAGTGCTCGGAGCTCGGTGGCTCAGACAGGGCGAGGAAGTCCGGTTCCGTGTAGTCCCACTGGGCAAAGAAATTGCCAAAAAGGGCGGCGAAGATGAGAAAGCCCAGGATGAAAACACCGACGGTGGCTAGCTTGTTGCGGAAGAAGCGGCGGACGTACAGCTTGTACCGGGAAGTACCGCGGGGGACCTCCGGCAGCGTGGCCATGCGCTCGGCTTCCTTATTGCTTAAAGGATCCTCGGAGACGACCTCGGTACGCGTAGAAACCTCGCCACGGGGCTGTTTCTTGGACATCTTTGGTTCTTTGGGATTTGTCATTTAGCTCACCCTTACTCGTGGATCCAAGGCGACAACAACGAGGTCTGCCAGGACGGCGGACACGGCCGTCATCGCGGCACCGAATGCCGCCACGGCTACCGCGCCATTGATGTCATTCTTACTTATGGTCTGGATGAAGTACTGGCCCATACCATTCCAGCCGAAGATGCGCTCCGTCATCACGGCACCGGTGAAGATGCCGGGCACGGAGAAGGCGACGGACGTTGCCACCGGAATGATGGAGGTGCGCAGCGCGTGCTTGCGGATGGCCTGCTGGCGGGTAAGTCCCTTTGCACGTGCGGTGCGGACATAATCCGCATCGAGGTTATCGAGCAGCAGCGTGCGCTGAGTCATGTGGTAGCTGGCGTAGCTGATGATCACCAGGGAAATCGTGGGCAAGATGAGGTGCTGCGCGGAGTCCAAGAGCTTGGGGAAGAATCCCTCGACCCCCAAGGACTTAGAGCCGACGACGTAGAAAATCTTCTTGCCGGTCAAATCGTTGATCTCCAGGGCGGCCCAGACGACGGCGATGGAGGCAACAACCACGTGGGTATTCATTGCAATGATGGAAATTCCCTGCCACACGCGGTCACCGGTCTTGTACTGGCGGGAGGCGGTGTATACACCAACGGCCACACCGATGACGATGGACAGGATGGTGGCCAGCAAGAGCAGCTGTGCGGATACCCAGATGCGGTAGCTGATCTCTTCGTTAACCATCTCACCGACCGGAGATTGTCCCCAGTCCCACTTCGTGAGGATATTGGTCAGCCAAGTCCACCAGCGCTCCAGGAGCGGGGTTTCTGGGCTGAGGTTATAAGGCTCGAGGAGGTTATTGATTTCCTCATCTGAAAGTGGTGGACGGCGCTCGGTGTAGTTCGAACGCGGGTCCAAAAACGAGGCCGCCAAGAAATAAGCCAAGTTAGTGGCTAAAAAGATCATGAGTAACCAGCCCAAGATCTTTTTGATCAAATACTTTGTCATGGGGAAATTCTCCGTGCGCGGTTAAGCAGGAAACAGTGCGAATAAATATGAAGCCAACGATGGAGTCGTTGTATGTGACCAATCTAATAAGATATAAGCGAGCGCACAATTCACGTAGCCCCGTGATGTACATCGCCAATCAAACGACAGGTATTTTTTCAGTGTAGACGCTTAGGGCCTTAAAAAGAAAAATGGGATTCAGCTGCAGATTTAAAAACCTGAATTGTTCAACAGTTATAGGGAACGCTTACCTGAAAATAAGTGAAAACGGGGGTAACCAGTTAGCCAAGGCGGGGTGCTGACCCGTGGCTGTAATAGGGCGGAACCGCTCGGTAGGCTAGACCCTTATGGAAGATCCCACTCGCATTGACCCGACCTTGGCGGCGCTGCGCAAGGCATGGGAGGGCCAGCCCGATCTGAGCCTGCCGACGCTTTTTGCCTTATTGGCCAACCGGGGCATCGGCTGGGGCGTGAGCGACGCGGATTTGGTCGTCGAACTCGAGCGACAGGCCGAGGTCCACCCGCCGCTATTGCCCCTTGAGGGCGGCCGCGTGGGCATTGGTGTATGGCTCGTGCTTAGCGATGCCCCCGCCTCCCGCATCACCGCCGATTCCTCCCGCATCATCGTGCGCCGCCCGAATGCTCAGCCGGTGGTGTGGGAATACAGTGCCATTAGGCCAACAGGACCCGGCCGGCCCTTTGTGGTTACGGATACTGAGGGCTTTGAACACCGCCTTGGTATCGTCTCCAGCATCATGCGCCTGGATGAGCCGCTGCCGGAACTTAGCGGCCTGAGCCGCTACGAGTTGGGTGACTTTGTCTATGTCCTCCGCTTGGAGGACGCTATCGCTGTCCTAGACCACGGACTGCATCTCTTTCACAAGGAAAACCGGCGGGTGGTTGCCCATAATTATGCGTGGAAGAGGATAGAAAAATGCCGCCCTGGCGAGGAGTTGGAGTTACTCCTCGAGGGCGGCGATTATGCGCGCTTAGGCAAGGTGGGTGAGGTTCTTGTTGCAGAGACCCCAAACCCCTTATTCAGCTAAATCCTTCATCGGCTTGACCTTGGTGAAGTGCAGCTTATAGCTGGTATCTAGGTCAGCGTCGGGGAAAGCCTCCCGGAAGTCGCGCTCATTCGTTTCTACAGCGTTGGTCAGCCGCTCCAGCGGCGTGTCTGGGTTGGCAACCACCGTGTACTGCAGTGTTGGGCGGGCGCGGTCGTATGCAACCAAGCGCTCGACGCGGTCCACACCATCTAACGCGTCCAGATCCTTGGCCACCGCGGTGGCGATGGCGTTCATGGATGCAGAGATTGCGCCTTCTTCATTGGAAGCTGCGGATTCCACATTATTAAAGCGGCGGTGGCGCAGGTTTACGACGATGAGCCACAAACCAATGATGAGCAATAGGGCAGAGGCGCCGGCCAAGACCCAGACCCACCAACTATTGTCGCCCAAAGTCCGCCAAGTATCGTGGTCTACCCACTCCGCTAGGTACTCAGCAAATTCCACATTGAAGTTAATGAGAATTGGCCACACACCGAGCGCGATGAGGATGATTCCGAGCAGGCCGAGGAGGATTCGGTCAAAGGTAGCAAGCTTTTTAGACATGATTATCCATCTCCGGAATCTTCTCTACGGCTACGGTGACCTTGGGTGGGTGTGCAAGCACTTCCAAAGCGCGGCTAACAGCCGTTTCCACGCGCCCAGGCAATTCGGTATCTTGCTCATCGCCGTTGACGGTAACCTTCGCGCTCTTGGTATCCGCGGAAGTCTGCGCTGACGCGACTCCCGGAACGCGGCGCGCTGCAGCAGAGCTCAAGCGCGCGACATCAACCGGACGCATCCACATGGAAGCGGACTCGGAAGCGACCTGGATGTGGGTATTGCGGCGCGTCTTTACCGCAGCGATCACAAAGATGAGACCAACGACGATGGAGCCCACGCCAGCCCAGATCATCCACGTTTCTAATTGCTCGGTGGCAATAAGATTGAGGACCGGCTGGACCCACGATTGGGCATTGGCGTCTGCGCCGACAAGCCAGGTTTCGCGTACGCCCACAATACCAATGGCCAGCAGGACGAAACCTAAAATGACGGTCCACGTACGCACGGCAGGAGACGCCTTGGGCTGTTGCCCGAAATGCTCAGGCATATTCATCTCAGCCATTGTTGCCTCCTTGATCGTGGAATGGGGTGATGGAAATGGCACGCAGCGGCTCAGGCCGTGGCGCATAGACATGCAGCGGGCGCTGGCTCGTTGGGGTTACCTTGATGCGCTTGAGCGGTTCCTGGCGCGGGGCCTGAACCTTGCGCAGCGGGGCGGGCCTTGCGGTCCGCACGCGCTGCTCGCTCCGGGAATTATCGATCTCGATCTTGCGCAGTGGTCGTGGGCGAGGTGACTGCACCTTGCGCAGGGGAGTCGGCCGCGCAACGCGAACGCGCTTGTACTGTTGCGAATTGTCGATGTCGATCTTGCGCAAAGGCTGCGGACGAGGGGCAGAGACCTTTGCCTTCTTGGCGAAGGGACGTACCTGTCCGCTCGGGAGCAACCGAGCAGGGCGCGGGGCGCGAACACTGCGTACCCGCTCTGGGCGCGGTTCGACGATGCGGCGCGGTTCGTGATCTTCTGGAGCACTGATGTCTAACAGCTGGTGATCCGGAAGATCAGCGGAAATGCTGCGCACCGGCGCCTCCCGCGGCGTGTCAACAGAGCGCACCGGGGTATCGCCAGTCGGCGCCGATACTCCGCGGACGGCAACTTCCTTCCCGGAAGAAATCTCGCGGATATCCGCTTCTGGTGGAACGGCAACTGTGCGAACCACCGCCTCTTGCGGGGTATCGACGGTGCGAACCGCGGCTTCTTCTGGAGTCTCGATGCCTCGCACCTCGACCGAGTCCTGGGTGACAGGCTGGGTCACGGTAGAAGGTGTGACCTCCGGGGTGAAAGCCGAAGCAGCAGGGCGCTGCGCAACCTGTTCTGCGGTCACGCGAGTATCCGGAACCGATTCACCAACGGTGACATTAACGCGGGTGGTGGTATAGCCGGTGTGGGCAGCAATGGCCTCTGAAATGGCGGCACGCGTACTTTCCGCGACTGCGGTAACCGGCGATGGCCACACCACAGCGATGGTCGCGCTTACTGCGGCGACTTCACGCTCTGGGTCCATCTGTACCGAAACCCGTGGATAACCGCGTCCGCCAATGCCAGCAAGCTTGGCATCTAAATCCTTTGTGCCAGGCACGCTAGCAATTGCGGCGGTCACGATTCGTTCCATGGTCCGCAGCGAGAAACGCGTGTGGCCCTTAGTGGAACCTTCTGACATTAGCCTTGGCCTTTCTCCTTGCCAATGAGGCCATTCCACACAGCGCTGAGGTCGATGCGGCCATCAAAATGGGAGCCCAAGAGGCCACCGATGGCAGCAAGCAGCACGGCGAGCAGCATCCAACCCCAACCTAAGTACAAAAAGAAGGCGAGTAGCAGGCCGATAACAATGCCCAATGTGGTGTAATTTTTCATATCTAATCCTTCGAGGGAGCAGCGGATAAGCCATCTACGGCGTCAGAAAACTCAACGTCGACGCGATCTAGTTCCGTACATGCCTTGCGGGCGGTCGAGCGGATTTCTTCCGCCAGACGGTACAGATCAGGTTGCGCACTGATATCAACGCGGACGTTGATTTGCAGGTGGCGATCGTCGCGGGGATCGGGCCGGCGCATGCCGGAAACCCTTTCGCCCGGGAAGAGTAGGTTCACCGAGCCGTAGCGTCCGCCGTCAAGGCCCGCGACACCGTTGAGCTTTTGCACCGCTTCCGCAATTGCGTGAGCGTGGCTTACCTCGAGCTCAAATTGTGCTCGGGGTTCAGGCATTGTTCTTATGCCTGGCCCTGGTTCAGTGCAGCCTGCTCTTCAGACTCGGAGTCTTCCTTCGGCAGCTTGACGTTGTGAACAACAACGTCAACGCGCTCTACAGTCAGGCCGGTCATGCGCTCGACAGCGTTCATGATGTTGCGGCGGATTGCCTCAGCCAGCTCGTGGATGGCAACGCCGTACTCAGCGGTGATGGCGATCTCGATCTTTGCGGAGCCGTTTTCTACCTCTACGTCAACACCCTGGCGTACGTCCTCGGATGCACCGAAGGACTCGCGGATGGTGCCCATCATGCGAGCGCCGCCGCCACCGAGGGAGTCAACGCCGGAAACCTCGCGCGCTGCTATGCCGGCGATCTTGGAAACAACGACGTCATCAATGGTGGTGGTGCCGTACTGAGTCTCCAAGTTGTTGTTTACCTCGCGCTCTTCAGAAGCGGCAACGTTGTTCTCAGAGTGCTTTGCAGGAGTGTTGTTCTCAGACATGGTCTTTAAGGCCTTTCCTTAAATATTGACTTGCATGGTCGCAATATGAAATTGAAGGACCAAGAACCAACGGTTCAAAATCCCTCTTTGAGCGTACCTACCGCCTAACCGGACGTGGGGTCTGTGACAACAATATTTACCAAAACGTGATTATTGGCACTATTGCCGGGGTGGTTTGAAAAACACCAGCCCATCGTGCTTAAATACTTAGGTTGCTTTAACAGGGCAGCGCGAACCGGTAACAGACCGTCTTTAACACGGTGCATATCGGGGAGACGCTGAGCTGGTAAAGCGAACATGACACCTTCGTTGTCACCGTGGATCAGGGCTTTCCTGAAACACAGACTGGAAGGTCATCCGATCGGGCTAGGTCCGCGCTAGAGCAGAGACACCCCGAGACGATGGACCGGAGAAGGGGCATGGCAAATAAACAGCGGCAGTTAGCGAATAGGACACTTACCACGTGTAATGCGTGAAAACCGTCCTCTTCACAATACTTTGACTACGGGTCTTGTACCCCGTCAGGAGCACTGCAGACTGGCATTTGCCATGTGCTGTATCTCTTGGTTGTCATGACAGTCAGACCACTGGCGTTGTGTCAGGCCCCAGGCCCGGACAACGTTATAGAGAAATCGAGAAGCAATTTCCCACCGCTTCACGCCCCGGAAACGCCGGGAATGTGAAAGTGGGGAAGCGAGGAAGAGGATAAGCGTGGCGGGACAAAAGATCCGCATTCGGCTGAAGGCCTATGACCACGAGGCAATCGACGCTTCTGCAAAGAAGATCGTCGAGACCGTTACCCGTACGGGTGCTCGTGTAGTTGGCCCAGTGCCGCTCCCAACCGAGAAGAACGTGTACGCAGTTATTCGTTCTCCGCACAAGTACAAGGACTCTCGCGAGCACTTCGAGATGCGCACGCACAAGCGCCTGATCGATATTCTCGACCCGACCCCGAAGACCGTTGATGCTTTGATGCGCATCGATCTTCCGGCAAGCGTCGACGTGAACATCCAGTAAGCGACTTTGGTGGAGAACTAATAATGAGTGAAAACGAGATCAAGGGCATTCTGGGCAAGAAGCTCGGCATGACCCAGGTCTTCGACGACGAGAACCGCGTTGTTCCGGTTACCGTCGTTGAAGCAGGGCCATGCGTTGTCACCCAGATTCGCACCCCCGAAACCGATGGCTACAGCGCCATCCAAATCGCCTTCGGCGAGATTGACCCACGCAAGGCAAACAAGCCTGAGTCTGGTCACTTCAAAAAGGCTGGCGTAACCCCGCGTCGTCACGTTGCGGAAATCCGCATGGACGACACCTCCGCATACGAGGTTGGCCAAGAGGTCAAGGTAGACATCTTCGAAGGCATCACTTTCGTTGACGTCACCGGCCAGACCAAGGGCCACGGCTACGCTGGTGCTATGAAGCGCCACGGCTTCCAGGGTCAGGGCGCAGCTCACGGTAACCAGGCCGCTCACCGCCGCGTTGGTGGTATCGGTGGCGCTGCTACCCCAGGCCGCGTCTTCAAGGGCAAGCGAATGGCTGGCCGCATGGGCCACGACCGCGTGACGACCCAAAACCTGAAGATTCAGAAAGTCGATGTCGAGTCCAACCTGCTGCTCATCAAGGGTGCTATCCCTGGTGCGCGCGGCGGCCTCGTCACCGTTAAGACCGCAGTGAAGGGCGGTGCACACGCATGAGCAACCTCAAGCTAGACGTCCACACCTCTGAAGGTAAGACCAATGGCTCCGTGGACCTGCCGGCTGAAATCTTTGACACCGAGGCATCCGTTGCTTTGATGCACCAGGTTGTCAACGCACAGCTTGCTGCTGCTCGTCAGGGCACCCACGCCACCAAGACCCGCGGCGACGTCCGCGGTGGTGGCCGCAAGCCTTTCCGCCAGAAGGGCACCGGTCGTGCGCGCCAGGGTTCCATCCGTGCGCCGCACTACACCGGCGGTGGCACCGTCCACGGCCCGCAGCCACGTAGCTACGCACAGCGCACCCCTAAGAAGATGATCAAGGCTGCTCTCTTCGGTGCGTTGTCTGACCGTGCTCGCAACGAGCGCATCCATGTCATCGAAGAGTTGGTTCCAGGCCAGAAGCCGTCCACCAAGGCGGCCAAGGCTTTCCTCGAGTCCCTGACCGAGCGCGACAACGTGCTGCTGGTTATCGGCCGCGAGGACATCAACGCCCGTCGTAGCGCTAATAACCTGCCGAACGTTCAGATCTTGGACGCCGGTCAGCTCAACACCTACGACGTTCTCTACTCCGATGACGTTGTGTTCTCCGTTGAGGCGCTACACACCTTCATCACTCGCGCTACCGGCGCGGATAAGGAGGAGAACTAATGGCTAAGATTTCTAACCCGCGCGATGTCATCATCGCCCCGGTTGTATCTGAGAAGTCCTACGGTCTGATGGAGCAGAACGTTTACACGTTCTTCGTCTCCCCAGACTCCAATAAGTCCCAGATTAAAGATGCCGTCGAGCAGATCTTTGACGTGAAGGTCGACTCCGTGAATACCGTAAACCGTGCAGGTAAGCGCAAGCGCACCCGCACCGGCTTCGGTCAGCGTAAGTCCACCAAGCGCGCATACGTGACGCTCCGTGAAGGCAGCGACTCCATCGACGTCTTCGGCGCAGGCGCTTAAGCGCCACCGGAGAGCCGAAAGGAAAAGGAAGAATTATGGCTATTCGTAAGTACAAGCCGACAACTCCGGGTCGCCGCGCATCCTCCGTGTCTGAGTTTGACGAGATCACTCGTTCGACTCCGGAGAAGTCCCTGCTGCGCCCGCTGAGCAAAACCGGTGGTCGTAATAACTACGGCCGCATCACCACCCGCCACATCGGCGGTGGACACAAGCGCCGTTACCGTCTGATCGACTTCCGTCGTAACGACAAAGACGGCATTCCGGCAAAGGTCGCTCACATCGAGTACGACCCGAACCGCACCGCAAACATTGCATTGCTGCACTACGTAGATGGCGAGAAGCGCTACATCATCGCGCCGAAGGGCCTGAAGCAGGGTGCTGTTGTCGAATCCGGCCCGAACGCAGACATCAAGGTGGGCAATAACCTGCCGCTGCGCAACATCCCGACCGGTTCGACCATCCACGCTGTTGAGCTCAAGCCTGGCGCTGGCGCTAAGCTGGCTCGCTCTGCTGGTGCTTCCATCCAGCTGCTGGGTAAGGAAGGCAAGTACGCAGTTCTGCGTATGCCGTCTTCTGAAATCCGCCGCGTGGACATCCGTTGCCGCGCAACGGTTGGTGAAGTTGGCAACGCCGAGCAGATGAACATCCGCTGGGGCAAGGCCGGCCGCATGCGTTGGAAGGGCGTTCGCCCGACCGTCCGTGGTGTCGTTATGAACCCGGTTGACCACCCACACGGTGGTGGTGAGGGTAAGACCTCCGGTGGTCGCCACCCAGTGTCCCCATGGGGTCACAAGGAGGGTCGCACCCGCAACCCGAACCGTTACTCCAACAACATGATCGTGCGCCGTCGTCGCCCGAACAAGAAGCGCTAAGAGGAGGTAAACAATGCCACGCAGCCTTAAGAAAGGCCCGTTCGTCGATGAGCACCTCCTCAACAAGGTGGATGCTCAAAACGATGCAGGCACCAAGCAGGTCATCAAGACCTGGTCTCGCCGCTCGACCATTCTCCCCGATTTCATCGGTCACACCTTCGCCGTCCACGACGGCCGCAAGCATGTGCCGGTCTTCATCGAGGACTCCATGGTCGGCCACAAGTTGGGCGAGTTTGCACCAACCAAGACCTTTAAGGGTCACGTCAAGGATGACAAGAAGGGACGTCGATAAGCGATGAGTGAGACCATCACCTCCGCATCCGCCACGGCCCGCTACGTCCGCGTTACCCCGATGAAGGCACGTCGTGTGCTCGATCTGGTCCGCGGCAAGTCCGTAAGCGAAGCTTTGGCAATCCTGAAGTACGCACCGCAGGGTGCTTCCAAGCCAGTTGCAAAGGTCGTTGCTTCCGCAGCCGCTAACGCTGAGAACAACTTCGGCCTCGACCCACGCACCCTGGTCATCTCCGAGGCATACGCCAACGAGGGTCCGACCATGCGTCGTTTCCAGCCGCGTGCACAGGGTCGTGCATTCATGATTCGTAAGCGCACCAGCCACATCACCGTGGTTGTCGAAAGCCAGCAGGAAGGGGCCAAGTAATGGGCCAGAAGATCCATCCTCACGGCCTACGTTTGGGCATCACCTCCGACTGGAAGACCCACTGGTTCGCGGATAAGGACTACGCGAACTACGTAGCCGAAGACATCAAGATTCGTAACTACCTCAACAAGGGCCTCGAGCGCGCCGGCATCGCCGACATCGTTATCGAGCGCACCCGTGACCGCGTCCGCGTGGACATTCACACCGCCCGTCCGGGCATCGTGATTGGCCGCCGCGGTGCTGAGGCTGACCGCATCCGCCGCGAGTTGGAAAAGCTCACCGGCAAGATGGTTGCCCTCAACATCCTCGAGGTCAAGCAGGTAGACGCAAACGCAACCCTCGTTGCTCACTCCATCGCGGAGCAGCTGGTTAACCGCGTCGCATTCCGTCGTGCAATGCGCAAGGCTATCCAGTCCGCTATGCGCCAGCCACAGGTTAAGGGCATCAAGATTCTGCTGTCTGGTCGCCTGGGCGGTGCAGAAATGTCCCGCGTTGAGCGCTACCACGAGGGCCGCGTTCCGCTGCACACTCTTCGCGCCGAGATCGACTACGGCACCGCAGAGGCCCACACCACCTTCGGCCGCATCGGCATCAAGGTGTGGATCTACAAGGGTGACGTCGTCGGTGGCGTACGCGAGTCCGAACTGAACGCTCCGGCACAGGGCCGTGGCCGCGGTGACCGCAACGGTCGCTCCCGCCGCGGTGGCCAGCGCCGCCAGCGTGCACAGCAGAAGCAGGAGGGCTAATCCATGCTGATTCCTAAGCGTGTTAAGTACCGCCGTCAGCACCGCCCGAGCCGTCGTGGCGTGTCCAAGGGCGGAAACCGCATTAACTTCGGCGATTACGCAATCCAGGCACTGGAGCCTGCGTACATCACCAACCGTCAGATTGAGGCCGCACGTATTGCCATCAACCGCCACGTTAAGCGTGGTGGCAAGGTGTGGATCAACATCTTCCCGGACCGTCCGTTGACCCAGAAGCCGCTCGGTGTTCGTATGGGCTCCGGTAAGGGCCCGGTTGAGAAGTGGGTGGCTAACGTGAAGCCTGGCCGCGTACTTTTCGAGATGAGCTACCCAACTGAGGCTGTTGCAATCGAGGCTCTGCGCCGCGCTGGCCAGAAGCTTCCTTGCAAGGTCCGCATCATCAAGAAGGAGGACCAGTTCTAATGGCAACCGGTACCCCCGCCCACGAGTTCCGTGAGCTCGACAACGCAGAGCTGGAAACCCGTCTGAAGGATGCGAAGGAAGAACTGTTCAACCTTCGTTTCCAGAAGGCCACCGGCCAGCTGACCAACAACCGCCGCATCGGCACGGTTAAGCGCGACATTGCCCGCATCTACACCGTTCTGCGCGAGCGCGAGCTGGGCCTGTCTGTCGCTCCGGGAGCTGAGGCTTAATCATGAGTGAGGCTAACGTGACTGAATCCAAGAAGGGACCAACTCCGAAGAAGGAGAAGGTCAAGGGTGCTCCTAAGGTCCGCACCGGCTACGTCGTCTCGGACAAGATGTCCAAGACCATCGTCGTCGAGATTGAAGACCGCAAGCAGCACGCTCTGTACGGCAAGATCATGCGCTCTAACAAGAAGGTTAAGGCGCACGATGAGGAAGAAATCGCAGGCGTAGGCGATCTCGTACGTATCGCTGAGACCCGCCCGCTGTCCAAGGACAAGCACTTCCGTCTCGTAAAGATCATCGAGAAGGCTAAGTAAACCCTAGCCAGCGCAGCCCCTGTACCGGACCACATGGTTCGGCGCAGGGGCCTCTCGCGGTTTTAGGGCTCTTAAGGACGGGCCCTTCCATAAAACCAATAGGGCACCCAGGTGACGCCGTCGGTGGGCAAGCCCCAGCCTTTCACCGCGAGGCCGCGGACCTTCTTTGCCAAATCTCCCTCGCCGGAGACCCACACGTACCCTGGCACCGAGTCACCGGCATAATCTGCTTCCAGCGCGGCAACGACGGAATCCGCCTCCTGGTGCGGCTCGGTGCGAAGGACGCGCAGGCTGCGCACGCTGGGCTCCCACCTAGCCGCGAGCCCGGGTTCTACTTCGTCATCGCTAGTGACCACGGCCACAACGTCGGTGGAGCGGAGCTTCGCCGGGTCACGGCCTTCTTGATAGGTAAGGATATGCCGCAGGGCCGGCAGTGCGGAGGCATCGGCGACGAGTAGTTGCTCCGCCTCAGTGGGCCGCCACAAGTCCTTGCAAGTAAAGAACCCTGCTGTATCGCCGGGTTGCGCGCGCAGAATCCACCGCGAACCGGGCCCTGAATCGCCGTGGGTGACCACGTCGACATCGACAGTGGCGTCCTCAGGGTGCAGCGCGCGTATGGTGTACCAGCGCAGGTCTGGACGCGTTTCCTCGTCCATAGCCGCCACCGCCGCGCGGATATTGACGCCATCGACGGGGAAGGGCATAAATTCCTGCCCGACTTGCGGCATGACGAGGCCAAAGTATTCATCGGGGCCGGCGAGCTCATACGTCCGGAAGGCCTCAGCGTGGAACGTCAGGCGGTGCAGCCGCGGCCGGATCTGCTCATTAGCGGTGAGGGTAACGGGGATCAATTCGTGTTCAGGCATCGTGGACGATTGTAAGGAAGAATTCATGCGTCCAACATACCTTGGCACAGTTAAGCCTTGCCTAATTCTTTCGGGGGGGATAGGATATGCCACGTCATTTACCTCCTTTATTGAAAGGGTTAGTCTCATGAAGATTTTCGGACGCCGCACCATGGGTGTTGTGGCACTGCTGTCCGCCGGAGCCGTAGCCTTAGCTGGTTGTTCGCGCGGTGAGGGCGATGAAAGCACGCAGTCGTCCACCGAAGCCGCCAGCGAGGAGCGCGTGGCTAGCCTGGGCCTCGGCGATGCCGATACGCTGCTCGCCTTGGGCATCACTCCCGTGACGGTGGCGCCATGGGGCGCTGAGGGCGACGGCGATCCTTCCGGTGTTGGCCCTTGGTCAAAGAAGCTGCTTGGCGATGCCAAACCTGAGACCATCTACAACACCGCAACCGGTTTCACCGCGGAGACCTTCGAGCAGATCACCGCTGCCGATCCCACCAAGATCATTGCGGTGAACCAGGCGGTGGATGCTCGCGCGAAGGAATCCCTGGAAGAAATCGCGCCGACCACCGTCAAGCCGGATGGGTATGAAGACTGGCAGATTCCCTGGGAAAAGCAGGTAGAGGCCATTGCGGACGCCGTGGATAAGGAAGACGACGGCGAAAAGCTCATCAAGGACACCGAAAAGGCCTTCGAGGAATTCCGCCGCGAGCACACCGAATTGCAGGGCAAGTCCGCGGCCATCGTTATGCCTTATGACGGAAAGATTGGCCTGTACACCGATGAGGACGGGCGCGGACAGTTCATCGAGGATCTTGGCATGGAGATCCCCGAAGAGTTGAAGGGCGATGGCAGCAGCTTCTTCGTTGACATTGCCCCGGAAAACTACGCAAAGCTCAACCAGGTTGAACACCTCTTTGTCCTGGATTACAACGGCTCCGCGGATGTCTTGAAGAAGGATAAGACCTTCCAGGGCCTCGATATTGTCAAGGATGGGCGCGTGCGCTACCTGGACATGGATACCGGCAACGCCATGAGCATGCCGAACCCAGTGACCATCCCCTGGGCAATAGATAAGTTTGAAGAGAAGCTGTAATTGTCAGCAACCACGAAGGACGGCCAGACTATCCAGACGGGTTCCACGGCGGAAAGCCGCACAGCCACACCGGTGATGGCGCGGGGAAAGGGTCGCACGACGTTCCTTGTTGCCCTGATTCTCGCCAGCCTCGTGCTGGCGGTGGCGTCCTTGGCGCTGGGTTCCCGTTCCATTCCGCCTGATGAGGTCATCGCCGCGCTGCGCGGGGCAGGCGAGCAGGATATCCGCGATATCGTGTGGAACCTGCGCATGCCGCGCACCTTCTTGGCCTATTTCGCCGGCGCTGCCCTTGCCGTCGCCGGTGTCTTGGCGCAATCGTGGACCAGGAACCCGCTGGCGGACCCCGGATTTATCGGTATTACCGCAGGCGCCTCGTTCTTCGTTGCCCTGGGCACGGCCATTGGCATTGCTACCACCACCGGCATGCGCACCACCCTCGCGCTCGTTGGCGCGGGCATTACCACGCTGCTGGTTCTGGCCGTCTCGCGGCGGTTCCAGGATCCACTGACGCTCATTCTCGTCGGCGCCGGCGTCTCCGCCGCCCTGGGATCGGGAGCGGTGATCATCGGCCTGTATTCCACGGACGTCCTCGATAGCATGCGGCGCTGGACCATCGGCTCGACCTTTGGGCGCGGCCCAGAAGACGTCGCCATTGCGGGTATTGGCCTGCTCATCGGCCTAGCGTGCGCGGCGATGGCGGCCAGGCCGCTTGACCTTTTGGCCATGGGGGAGGAGTCCTCGCTCGCCTTGGGCGGATCCCCCACTACCGCGCGCGTAGGCGCGGCGCTAAGCGTCGTGGTGTTGGCCGGCAGCGCGACGGCGGCAACGGGTCCCATCGCCTTTGTTGGCTTCGCCATTCCCCACATCGTGCGGCGGGTGGTTGGCCCCAGCGTTGCCACGATGATCCTGCCCTCCGCGCTCCTGGGCGGTTGCGCCGTGCTCGCCGCCGATATCATCGGTCGGCTCATCGTCGGTAACTCGGAGCTAGAGATGTCTATCGTGCTTGCCATCGTGGGCGCGCCCTTCCTCATTTGGGGCGCCCACCGCGGCGTGGGCAGAGCGTGGGGCGATAACGCATGACAACAATAAGCAGTACCCTGCAAGCGCAGCAGCGTCGCAGGCATGTCCGCGTGCTCGCCGCCACGCTGGTATTTGCCCTTATCGCCCTCGTCGCGTACCTGGTGTTACTGGGGCAAGGGCCTTTGGACCTGAGCCCGCGGCAGGTCCTCGATGTGCTCACCGGCGGCGGCAGCGAGAGCCACATCAGGGTGGTCTGGGACTTGCGCCTGCCTGTTGCCATCGCCACCGTCATCGTCGGCGCCGCCCTCGGCGTGGCCGGCTCATGGACGCAGACCATGGCCCGCAACCCACTGGCATCACCGGATATCTTGGGCGTGACCGGTGGAGCATCGGTCCTGGTAGTGCTGGGCACTGTGCATTCGCGCCCCAGTTTCGCGGACGGCATTCCGGACTTCTGGTGGCGGGCATGCTTGGCGATGATCGGCGCCCTCCTCGTCGTCATCCTCCTCGCCGTCTTGGGTGGCATCGGCACGAGCAACCGCATCGTCATCGTTGGCATTGCCTTATCGCTAATGTTTCAGGCCGTCGTGGCGTATTTGATGCGCAGCGCCCAGATCCTGCGCGCGGCTGAGGCACAAACGTGGCTGGCGGGATCGACCGGGTTTGTGCGCATGGAGGTCATCGTTCCCCTGCTAGTGGCCCTGGCACCGTTCCTCGCCATAGGCATCTGGTGCGCGCGGGAGCTGCCGCTGCTTGCCCACGATGATTCCTCTGCCACCACCCTGGGCGTCAATATCTCCCGCCAGCGCGCCCTGCTGCTCATCGCGGCAACCGGCATCTGCGCCGTGGTGGTCTCGGTCGTCGGACCCATCGGGTTTATCGCCCTGCTGGCACCGCACCTGGCGCGGATGGTGGCGCGCACGCCTACGCCCTCGCCGGTGGCATCGGCAGCCGCGGGCGCGGCTCTGCTGACCGTGTGCGCCGTCATTGCCGGCGCGATACCGGTCAACGCCCCGGTGGGTGCGGTTTCCTCGGTCATCGGCGGCTGCGCCCTGGTGGTATTGGTGTGGAATGCGGCCCGGCGCAGTTAAAAGCCGTGGCGCGGCACAGCGAAGTTCAGTCCAGCCCGCCACCCAAATAGTGCTACACACTCGTACGTGGATGAAGGAAAAGATATGACGGATAATCAGCCCACGAGCCCGAAGCGCCGGTGCAGCCTCCAAGCCACCGGCATCCATGCGGGATATAAGGACGGCGAGGATATCCTCTCCGGCGTCGACCTGCATGCCCGCGCCGGTGAGGTCACCACGCTCATCGGGCCCAATGGCTGCGGCAAGTCCACGCTGCTCAAGACGCTGTCTAAAATCCTGGCCCCGCGGCAGGGTAGCGTCATGGTCGGGGAGGCTGACCTGCATGCGATGAACGCGAAGGAAGCCGCGCAGCAGGTGGCGCTGCTGCCGCAGCACCCCGTGGCCCCCGATGGATTGCGGGTAGGCGAGTTGGTCGCGCGCGGGCGCCACCCCTATCAGGGCAGGATGCGCGGTCTTTCTCCTTCGGACCGGGAGATCATCGCCCAGGCCTGCGAAGCCACGGAGATTGTGGACTTCCTCGACCGCGATATCGCTTCGCTGTCGGGCGGGCAGCGCCAGCGCGTGTGGCTGGCTTTGGCGCTGGCGCAGGATACGCCGGTGCTGCTTCTCGATGAACCCACCACCTTCCTCGACCCCGCCCACGCCATGAGCATGCTGGAGCTGGCTCGCGCACAGGCGCGCGCCGGCAAAACGGTGGTTGTGGTCCTGCACGATCTTATGCTCGCGGGCCACTATTCCGATTCCATGGTGGTGATGAAGGCCGGCGATATCATCGCGCGCGGTGCACCCAAGCAGGCGCTGGCTCCAAAGGTATTGGCGCAGGCCTATGGCATCGAGGCGGAGGCCTGGGACGACCCGCTTGGCGATGCCCCCATTATCGTCCCCCGCCGCGTCCTCCCCAGCGACAACTAAGCGCTCCCCGCGCTAAGCGCCAGGAGCGCTTGGTTCGGCTACTGCCGCGCCAACCGGCGGATATCCAAAACCGAAATGGCGATGATGAAGAGGTTGAGCACGCAGCCCACGCTCAGCAGGAAATTGCCGATGCGGTAGGTTCCTGTGCCGACTGCCGCCATGTTGCCGTAGATGTAGATCCAGATTCCCCAGCCCACCAGCAGCACGATGCCGGCGATGCCGGATAGCAGTTTGAGGCTGCGCGGGGAGGCTGGGGCGAAGAACTTAAAGGCGGCATCGATAAGCGCGCCCGCTGCAAGGATGATGCTTACTCCACCCGAGAGCCACAGTGGGAGCAGGGCTGCGGTACCTACGACGACGGGGAGGATGAAGGCGAGGAATGCTAAGAGGAATAGGCCCAGGTGTATCCACAGCGTGCGTTTGGTGTAGCTCATAGGGCTGACTCTACTTCCTTGCGCAGTGGGGGATTGGCGCCGGTGCGGGAGACGGTGATGCCGGCCGCGGTGGCGGCGAAGTGGAGGATATCGCGCCACTGTTCGGCGCTTAGTGCTGCGGCCTTGTCCGCATCGAGGTCGCGTTCATCCAGTTGCGCCAACAGGGCGGCCATGATGGTGTCGCCGGCGCCGATGGTATCGGTGACCTCTACCGCGGCTGCGGGAACGTCGAGGGAAATATCCCCAGCCCTGACGCTAATTCCATCGCCGCCGCGGGTGGTGACCACGATGGGGACCTGGGAGGTGAAGTCCTCGCCTAAAAAGTCCACCTCTTCATCCGATAACTTCAGCACAGAGACGTGTGGCAGCAAATCCGCCAAGAATTTCTTATGCGCGGCGGTGGCATAAAAGGGCCGGATGTTGGGATCAAGGGCGACGAGTGTTCCCTGTGCGGCGAAGTCCTTGAGCAGCTGCGCGTAGCGGGAAGCACCCGGCTCCAAGGCCAAGGAAACGGTGCCGAAGCAGGCGATATCTGCAGGAACTAGTTTGGGTTCAACGAAGCGATCTGCGGTGCCTTCCACATAAAAGTTATAGGAGGCCGTGCCGTTATCCGCGATGGTGGTCACCGCCAGGGTGGTCGGTTCCTCGCCGCGCTGCACGTGGGCGGTTACCACGCCTTCTTCCTCAAGGCGCCGGAATAATTCCTGGCCAAACCCATCGGTAGAAATCCGCGATTGGAACTCCACGTCCGCGCCCAAGCGCGCCGCGGCGATGGCCACGTTGAAGGGGCCGCCGCCCAACGCCGGGGTGAGGTCATTCAAGCGGCCGGGGGATACCGGAACCAAGTCCACGAGGCCTTCGCCGCACACATGAATAGTCATAGTTCCATAGTATCGGGGACATGAACCACCGACCGAACTTTCACCTCGCCCCACCACTTGGACGCCTCAATGACCCCAATGGCCTTTTTGTGGATGGCGATATTCTGCACGCCTATTACCAGCATGACCCTGCCTTTCCGCACAAGCCCAAGCGGACTGGCTGGGGTCACGCCACCACCACGGTGTCCGCGCCCAATCCGTGGCGGCATTACCCCGATGCGCTCTATCCTGACCTGCCCTATGACAAGGATGGGTGCTACTCCGGCGGGGCCGTGGTTGACGGCACTGACGTGTGGCTTTTTTATACCGGAAACCTGAAAGAAGCCGGGCGCCGCATCCCCTCACAGAATCGCGTGCGGGTCATGGACCCCTCCGGGCCGGAAGGCGGGATTTATGTCCGCGATGCCGCTAACCCGCTTATTGCTGATTCCCCGGAGGGATATACCGGCCACTTCCGCGATCCCCATATTTCCCGCGCTGGGGAGGGATGGCGCATGGTCATTGGTGCGCAAACGGAAGACGAACGCGGAACCATCGTGCTGTATTACTCGCAGGATTTAAAGCAGTGGGATTTACAGGGAGAGCTTGTTTTTGATGATCCCGCGCAGCTTCCCGGTGGCTATATGTGGGAGTGTCCCAACCTGCTGACCTTTGGGGATAAGCACGTGCTCATTTTCTGCCCACAGGATGAAACGGACCGTTGCGGCTACGTCGTCGGGACCTTGGATGGGCTAAATTTTCATGTTGAGCGCGGCTTTACCCTGCTGGATCACGGCACGCAGTTCTATGCGCCGCAGGCGACCGAGGAAAATATCCTGCTGGGCTGGATGGGCATGCCCGCTCATGATGAAACTCCAACGCAGGGGTGGGTGCATACCTTGACTATTCCGCGGCGGCTGTGGCTGGAGGATAACTACCTGCGCCAAGAACCGCTGTGGTCTGCACTGCCGGAAACCGGCGGCAGGGAGGGCTTTGGCTCGACCATTGATGTAACAGGGGAGGGGGCTTATGCGCTTGTCGATGCCACCGGGAAGGAAGCATTCCGCGTGGTGCAAGGCGGTGGCAGCATCTCTTTCAACGGCGGCGAGCCGATCGCGTGCCCCGATGGAGAAATGCGGCTGATTGCTGATGGCTGCGCCATAGAAGTCTTTGCCGGCGGTGGTCGCATTGCCGCGGCATTCGCGGTCTTTGGCGATGCTCCGTGGCAGGCATGGGAACCGCTGGACTAAGACACTGCGGAACTAAGATCGACAACTTTTTGCTTTGTGGACATTTGGGTCCAAACAGACTTAAATGGGAAGTAGTCAATCACATTCGGTCATTTAATATGACCTAAATAACAAAGGTTGGTCCATGGAGCATAAAGAGGTTGCCGCCCGCACCCTCAAGGCATTAGGCGGCGAAGATAATATTATTGCCCTTGCCCACTGCGCCACGCGCTTGCGCATGGTGTTGAATGATTCGGACAAGGTAGATACCGCAGCGCTAGACAACGATCCAGATCTGAAGGGCACCTTCGAAGCCGGTGGCATGTTCCAGGTCATCGTGGGACCGGGCGATGTCAATATCGTCTTTCAGGAAATGACAAAGTCCATTTCCAAGGACGTCGCCGTGTCCACCGATCGCTTGAAGGATATTGCCGCGGAATCCGGCAACTGGTTTTCCCGCGCGGTCAAGGTCTTGGCCGATATCTTTGTTCCGCTAATCCCTATCCTGCTCGGCGGCGGTTTGTTGATGGCATTAAATAATGTGCTGACCGCGCCGGGACTATTTGGGGATCAATCCGTCATCGAAATGTATCCTTCGTGGGAAGGGTTTGCCGGACTGGTCAACCTCTTGGCATCCGCTCCCTTTGCCTTCTTGCCCATCCTCGTGGGCTTTACTGCTACTAAGCGCTTTGGCGGCAATGAATTCCTCGGCGCGGGTATGGCCATGGCGATGGTCATGCCGGATTTGGTTAGCGGCTATAACGTTGCCGAGGCTATTGAAAATGGCGAGATGCCCTACTGGGATATCTTTGGCATCGACGTTGCCCAAGCTGGCTACCAGGGCTCGATCTTGCCCATTCTGGTCATCGCCTGGATCCTGGCGACGATTGAAAAGTTCCTGCACAAGCACCTCAAGGGCACCGTGGACTTCATGCTCACACCCCTGCTTACCCTGCTGGTGACGGGCTTTATTACCTTTATGGGGCTGGGCCCAATCTTGCGCACCACCGGTGAGTGGTTGGGTATGGGGCTGGCCAACTTGTATGACTTTGCCGGTCCCGTGGCGGGCTTCCTTTTCGGTCTGGTTTATTCGCCGATCGTCATTACCGGCCTACACCAATCCTTCCCGCCCATTGAGACGATGCTGTGGAATGAGGGCGGTTCCTTCATCTTCCCCATTGCCTCGATGGCCAATATTGCCCAGGGTGGTGTGGCCTTGGCCGTGTACTTCTTGGCGCGCTCCGAAAAGCTCAAGGGCTTGGCCGGTGCCTCCGGTATCTCGGCGCTGTTTGGTATTACTGAGCCCGCGATCTTCGGCGTTAACCTGCGGCTGCGGTGGCCGTTTTATATCGGTATGGCGGCATCAGCCATCGCCTCTACGTTCATCGCCATTTTTGGCGTGCTTGCGGATGCCCTCGGCGCCGCCGGCTTCATCGGTTTCGTCTCCGTTCCCCGCTTTGTCCCAACCTTCTTGCTGTGTGGTGTCATCTCCTTCGCCGTAGCCTTCATCGGGGCCTACCTGTACGGGCAGGTGCTCATCCACCGCAACGGCACCATTGATCCTGATGAGGTCAACCCTCCCGCTGCGCAGGCTTTGGCCGCCGAGGCTGCTGAGGAGTCTGCTGCCGCTGGCTCCGCCGCCGCAGATGCCGCGACAATATTTTCTCCGCTAGAGGGAAATGCCCTGCCCCTATCCAAAGTTAAGGACCCCATGTTCGCCGGGGGCAAGCTGGGTAAAGGTGTTGCCATCGAACCGACGGTGGGCAAGCTCGTCGCGCCTGCAGATGGCACCATCACCGTGACCTTTCCTTCCCACCACGCCTACGCCCTGCGCGTGGACGACCCAGCGGTGGGGCCGATTGACATCCTTATGCACATTGGCTTCGATACAGTAAACCTCAAGGGCGAACACTTCACCTCGCATGTCAATAAGGGCGATACCGTCAAGCAAGGCGAGGTTCTGGCTGAATTCGATATCGAGGCCATCAAGGAAGCAGGCCTGCCGGTAACGACGCCGATCGTTGTGTCCAATGCCAAGAAGACCGGTCCCGTTATTCCCACCGCGGCCTTCCGCGAGGGTGAACTCATTGGCTCTGGGACGGACCTATTTACCGTTGACCCGAAGGCTCAGCAGGGGACATCGAAACCTTCTACAAAGGAAGCTACGTCTTAAGGGACGGACAAGACAAAGGCTGGGGATAAACCCCAGCCTTTTTACTTGTTTGTGTGTCTTAGGCCCCGTTGCGAGCCCGGCGGGCGAGCGCATTGCCCAAGCCCTGGATTGCTTGTACCACCACGATGAGGATGATCACGGTGAGGATAATGGCTACGGTATCGAATTGCTGATAACCATACGAGACCGCCAAGTCACCGACGCCGCCGCCACCGATGGTTCCGGCCATCGCAGTGGCAGAAATCAACGTGATGGTGGAGGTGGTCAGCGCCAAGATGATCGAGGCCTTAGCCTCTGGCAGCAAGAAATAACGGATGGTTTGCCACAGGGAAGCGCCCATGGATTCCGCAGCTTCGAGGATGCCATCGCCAACTTCCAACACCGATTGCTCGATGAGGCGGGCCATAAACGGCGCGATGAAGATGGTTAGCGGCACCAGCGCCGCGGTCATGCCAATGGAAGTGCCGACGATAAGGCGCGTGAACGGGACGATCGCCACCATCAAGATGATAAACGGCAAGGAGCGCACCGTATTGACGAGGAAGTCAGTGATCCTAAACAGCACGCGGTTGGGGTACATGCCCTGTGGATTAGCAAGTACCAGGATGATTCCCAGGGCAACTCCGCCGATCGTTCCTAAAAAGAGGGAAATGCCCACCATATAAAGGGTTTGCCAGCCGGCCTCTAGGTATTGATCGATAGAAACCTTGGTATCGAAGATCTCAGTTAAATCCATTAGTTCACTACCTCTGCGTTGAGTTGGCCCTGCTGCTGTATCCACTGCACGGCATCGTTAAGCGCAGCTTCATCCTTATTGACGAGCCCGAGCACCAGCGTGCCAACCGTGCCATCGCGCAGGGCCACGTCGGAGGCGTGGATAAGATCCGTGTCGATGCCCCGTTGCACCAAGCCGTTGACAAGGCCTTTTGCCGCGCCGCTGTGGTGGGTGACGCGCAGGACGCGGTCATAGTGGGAGGCATTGACCGTGTCTTGCACCGACGCTGGAAGGTGCTGCGGGAGTACGGTCTCCACGAGCCGCTGCGTCAGGGGTTGCTGCGGGGCAGAAAAGACGCCGCTTACGGCACCATTTTCGATGACATGGCCGTCCTCCATGACCACAACGGTGTCCGCGATGCGGGAGATGACACCCATCTCATGCGTGATGATGACGACGGTGATATTCAGTTCCTGGTTCACGCGGACGATGAGATCCAGAATCTGGTCAGTCGTTAGCGGGTCGAGGGCTGATGTCGGTTCATCGCACAGCAGAATCTTTGGGTTGGTGATTAAGGCGCGGGCGATCCCGACGCGTTGTCGCTGACCACCAGAAAGCTGCTTAGGCAGCGATTGAGCGCGCCCTTCAAGCCCCACCATCTCTAGTACCTCAGTGACGCGCTGCTGGATTTCCTTCCTCGGGGTCTTGGCCAGGATGAGCGGCATTGCCACGTTCTGGGCCACCGTCTGCGTATCGAGCAGGTTGAAGTGCTGGAATACCATGGACACTTCTCCGCGCAGCTCGCGCAGTTGTTTCTTGGACAGCGCATTAAGGTCACGGCCTAGAACATTGACCGTTCCAGCGGTGGGCTTTTCCAGTCCGTTAATGGTGCGCAGCAAGGTGGACTTGCCGGCACCGCTCGTGCCGACGACCCCGAAGATGGATCCCTTTTCGATGTCCAAGTTGACACCTTCCAGGGCCGTCACCGAGGCCGACTTGGTGCGAAAGGTCTTGCCTAAGTCGCGAAATTCAACATCAAGCATGGAGAAAGTTCCGTATTACTTCTTGAGCGAGTCTGGGACGAACCAGTAGTTTTCCTCGTTCACGCTATCGACGTGGTCGAGGAACTCCTGGGACTTATAGGCCTCAATAACTGCCTTAGCCCAGTCGGCGTCCTTCTTGTCTTCCGTGGTGACGGCCTGGAGGATGAGGTCATCGCTGAGGTCTTCTTCCCCAAGGGCCAGGGAAGGATCGACCTTGGAGGAATAAGCGATGGAGCCTGGGATAATACCCCAGTCAACATCGTCCATGGAGCGCGGAATGGTAGCAGAGTCCATCGGCTGAATCTTGAGGTCGTGCGGATTGTCCTCAATGTCATTGACCGTCAAGAGGTTCTGGTCAGCATCGTCCTTCATGGTGAGCCAGCCAAGCTTGACCAAAAGGCGGAATGCTCGAGTCTGGTTCGAACCGTCCTGCGGGATGGCAACGGTGTGTCCCTTATCCACATCATCAATGGACTTATGGGACTTGGAGTAAATCTTGGTCTTAACGGTGGGGATATCGGTGAGGTTGGTCAGCTCGGACCCAGTCTCTTGGTTGTAGACGTTCATGTACGCCGTGTGCTGGTCTACGTTGAGATCAATCTGCCCCTCGGATAGAGCGACATCTGCCTGTCGCAGCTCGGAGAAGTCCGTGTAATCGACCTTAAAGCCTTCATCTTCAAGGATTGGCTCAATTCCGTCCTTGAAAAGCTCGGAATATGGCCCTGGGGAAGTACCGACCTGAATCGTATCCGTATCGCCGTCGTCTTCATTATCGCTAGCGCAAGCGCCCAGGGTGAGTGCGGTTGCGGCAGCGGTTACCGATGCGCCAATTTTTGTAAATAGAGAGCGTGACATGAGGAACCTTTAAATAGTAGACGTAAAAGTGGACGCCTAATAGACTACCCGGTTCAACTATATAGACCAAGTTGTACGGAGTGAAATCTCTGTGTTTCGAGGGTTGGTCTGGCCGCTGGGGGTTGGCATTTCCGCAGGTGGCCCGGGAAAAATATAGACCGTGCATAAATAATCGGGGGAATTTAATAGGATTTACTATGCAAAATTGTACAGGCGGGGTCTAGTTGTGTGTCAGGGCGCAAAAGCTTTGCGATGCTCCTTTTAGGAGCGGAGAGGGCGTGGGGAGGGGCTAATGAGGGTAGGGAAGGGCTATCGGGTTCTAGGGCATTGAGCCCGGCAGCCGTGAATCCCTCATTTGCCTTCCCCTTGGAATTTTTAACGCGCATAGAAAAAGGCTGTGCCGGCCGGGAATTGTTCCCGACCGGCACAGCCAGTCCTTTTTACGGTTTTACCGTGTAGGGGTGTTTCTTAAAGTGCTACACCTCTATGGGGTGATTGGCGGAGTCAAAGCGCTGCGTTTGCACTGTTTTGGAAGTAGCTAAGCCATGTGGTTCAATGTATAGGTTGCGAGAGCTGGTCGGTCCGTAGCGGTGCGTTTCCGAATCGCCGGTCCGAGACCCATCGACGCTTTTACGTGTTCGTTGTAAAGGCTCGAGCACAGCAAGTTTGTAGACCGCGTGTGGCAAGGACGGAAATCTTGTCGCACATCAATCCAGGTCAGGAGACCCATAGTGATTCAGCAAGAATCGCGTCTGCGCGTCGCCGACAACTCTGGTGCACGTGAGCTTTTGTGCATCCGCGTTCTCGGTGGCTCCGTCCGACGCTTCGCTGGCATCGGCGACATTATCGTCGCAACCGTCAAGGACGCTGTTCCAGGCGGCAGCGTTAAAGAAGGCGATGTAGTTAAGGCAGTTATCGTCCGCGCGAAGAAGGAAACCCGTCGTCCGGACGGTTCCTACATCCGCTTTGATGAGAATGCTGCAGTTATTCTGAAGGGCGATAGCGAACCTCGCGGTACCCGTATCTTCGGCCCGGTTGCTCGTGAACTTCGTGACAAGCGTTTCATGAAGATCGTTTCTCTAGCACCGGAGGTGATCTAATCTTATGAAGATCCATAAGGGAGATATGGTGATTGTCATTTCGGGCCCAGATAAGGGCGCGAAGGGCAAGGTCATCGAGGCATACCCGAAGCGCGAAAAGGTCCTCGTTGAGGGCGTTAACCGCATCAAGAAGCACGTCGCAAACTCCGCTACCGAGCGTGGCGCCGAGTCCGGCGGAATCGTTACCCAAGAAGCTCCGATCCACGTGTCCAACGTTGCGATCGTTGACTCCGAGGGCAACCCGACCCGCGTGGGCTACCGTTTCGACGAGAACGGCAAAAAGGTCCGTATCGCGCGTAGCAACGGGAAGGACATCTAAAAATGAGCGAGAACTACACCCCGCGTCTGAAGACTCGCTACCGCGAGGAAATCCGCAAGAACCTGAACGAAGAGTTCAACTACGACAACGTCATGCAGATCCCTGGCGTCACCAAGGTCGTCGTCAACATGGGTGTTGGCGAAGCTGCTCGTGACTCCAAGGTCATCAATGGCGCTCTCGAGGACCTGACCGCTATCACCGGTCAGAAGCCACAGCTGCGTCGCGCAAAGAAGTCCATCGCGAATTTCAAGCTGCGTGAAGGCATGCCGATCGGCGCACGCGTTACCCTGCGCGGCGACCGCATGTGGGAATTCCTGGACCGTCTGCTGACCATCGCGCTGCCACGTATTCGTGACTTCCGCGGTCTGTCTGACCAGCAGTTCGACGGCCACGGTAACTACACCTTCGGTCTGTCCGAGCAGTCCATGTTCTACGAAATCGACATCGACAAGATCGATCGTCCCCGTGGTATGGACATCACCGTCGTTACCACCGCTACCAACGACGAAGAAGGCCGTAAGCTCCTGCGCGAGCTCGGCTTCCCGTTCAAGTAAATAGAGCGCCAAAAATCCCAACTCCCTACAAGGAGTTGGGGTTTTCTAGTTTTAATGTCAGCCTTGCATTCTAGGGGTCGTTGCAGCGATGATGGTTACTTTGGTGTGATACTACCGGTTTGTGTCAGGGCGTTGGTCATGACTTCGGCTGGGGTGCGCCAGTTGAGTGCTTTGCGTGGTTTGTGGTTGTGAATGTTGGCGATCATCTCCAGGTCCTCGGCGCTGTAGATGGACAGGTCACTGTTTTTGGGAAGGTTTCTCCTGAGCCTGCCGTTGGTGTATTCGTTGCTGCCTAGTTCCCACGGCGATCCTGGATGGCAAAAATAGATGGGAATGTCAGCGGTCATGGTAAAAGCTTTATGGCCAGCCATTTCACTTCCTAGGTCGGGTTGGGCCCTCCTTATTAAGATTTAAAAACAAAAGGAACGTCGAAGCTATCATTAGCCCAAGGGAGAATGTGTAATTTGAATCATTCAATAATCCACCAAAAATCGATAGTATAAACCCGACGAAAAATACCCCAGCTTCCGATCTTGGGTAAAAATCTCTACGTATAGAGGCGTTGTACAGAGCCAAGAATATTACCGCCACAGCAATAGGGAAGACCCTTAATTCTCCCCAGAAAAAGCCTGCTAGAGAAGTGGATACAAGAATGATGAAAGGAGTTAAAGCAGATTTCGATATACGGCTAAACAAAGCTAATCACATTTCTTACGGGGAACCTTCGCCCGTCCATTGGTCATAAATTGCTCAGGGTACCATGTTGATTCACGTGGACCCAATTTCTCTTAGCGGTCAATTTATTCCATTATGTAGTCGGGCTATCACTGCATACAGGCTCAATTTCTACTGACTTTCCCAAGAACCCGTAAACAGTTAGATAAATTTAATTTGCATAGTGTTTCTTCGATAATAGGGAATGAGCCAGAAAGGTAGGTAGGCACCCAGCATAATCCATTGAACTATTTTTAACATGCTGAATATAACCGTTCAGTTTAGTTTCCGCCCCATTCGGGCAGAGGTTAAAAGCTTGGTGCGTAAATAACCACGTCAAAACGCAAAATGAGCCCGGCCCGAACTGGTAAGCGACCATGCTCGGGGCCGATCTCTGCGTCAGAAGTAGATGCTTCTTGGGGTCTAAGGTCGTGGAGCAGTTCCCCGGTGAGAGTTCGTTGCAGTGGGGCGGTGCAACGAACCCCGGAGCTTAAGGGCTACTGACTGTCCTTAGACCGCTTTTTCACCAACACTATGCCGCCGACAATAAAGAGTGCGGCGAGCACGAGTACCCAACCGATATTGGCACCCGTGGAGGCTAGTGCACCGTTGTGGGAGCTGGAGGAGCCTCCGCCGGATCCGGAGCCCGGACCAGAGCCACCGCCTGCTGCACCCTTAGCGGTTGTGGACTTGCTGGAGCCCTCCGACTTCCCAGTGCTATTTCCCTTGGCACCTGCATTCGATCCGGACGAGGTAGAAGCCTTGGACTTTTTGGAGCCCGGCTTATTAGTGCCGGTGCTATTCGAGCCGTTATCTGGCTTGGTAGCGCCTGGCTGCTTATCCTTCGAGGAGTCTGCGGGCTTGCCCTCTTCCTCATCGCTTTCTTTGTCAGCGCCTTTTCCGCCGGGCTGGGTGGTTGAATCGCCTACGAGGAAGGTCACGGTGTGCCAGTCGGTGAGTTTGTCACCGTTGTTGTTGACGGTGCGCATGTCCATCTCGTAGCGGCCTGGTTCGGTAAAGATCCAGTGCGCGTGGACATGAAAAGGACCATCCTCAACGCCCTTAATCGTATGGGTACCGTTGCTATCGGCTAAGGTCCGTTCCGGTGTGTTCAGGGAGGCAGTGTGGCCGGCCCACCATTGTCCGTCCGTAGGCGCTGACTTAGGACGAACCTCGATAGCAGCGTCACGGTAGTCTTGCCCGACCTTGATCGTGTCCCATCCCGGCCACACAGCATTGTGATCCTGTTGTAATGGCAGGTGGTAAATCGTTGAGCCAGTCTTTACCATTCCGGTAAAGGACAGCGTCTTAGCCAGAGAGTCAGCGACCGGCACGCGTTGCGCATCGTGAATGCGCAACGCTACGTCTTCAGGCACGTTGTGGCGGTTGTCTTCGTTGACATAGAAGCCAAGTTTATTGTCCACAACCTTTGGCCCGAAGTCGATGTGGCCCTTGGTGATCTCGCGCTTTTTGGAAGGCTCTTCGCTGGGAGCGGGGTCCGTTGACTCTGGGGTTGGTTCCTTCGATGGGGCGTTGTTGTCGGTTGTGCCGTCGGTGCTGCCATTGGAGCCGCCTTCGGTCGCATTGTCATTGCCCTTGGTTGGTGGGGTAGCAGATGATGAATCCTCGGTAGCTACCTTGAAGCGCAGAACGGCCTTCTTCGCGGTTTTGCCGTCTTTTTCGGCGACCGTGACACCGACTTCATACGTACCGGGCTTGTTGAATGCCCAGTTGAGGTGCATGTGGTCAGGGCCTTCGGTGGTATAGGAATGCGTACCATCGCTGCCGGCAAGGCGCTGGTCTAGGCCGGTTTGATCAGCCAGATATGCCAACCATTCGCCGTCCTTCGGGGCTTTGACGGGGGTGAAAGTAAAGGTGTAGTCCTTCTTGGTGTCCTGGTACGCATCTTCGGTGCTTATCCCAGGCCACACCACGCCGGTGCGCTGTGTCTCTGGCAGGACGTAGGCTGCGCTGCCTTTCTTTCCAAAGTGCGGGATGTCCTTGTTCAAGGTGGTCTTGACCTGCTTGGGAACGGTGAAAAAGACATCGGAAGGCTTACGCCAGATTGCACCAATATGGTACAGATTCGTCTCGTCCTTGATGCCTAGGTGCAGCTCACCGTCCTCGTGGATTGGGGCGATATCGACGTGGCCTCGGTGCAGATTGAGCTCCTTGTTGGGGGTGTCCTTATCCTTCGGGCCCTGCGGTTTGGGTTTGGGGACATTGGGGACAGAAGGCTTCGGGGTCGTGGAAGGTGCTTCAGGGGAAGACTCTTCGGTTGGGGTGGAACCCTCTGACTCTTCTGCTTCTTCCGAACCTTGCGGCTTCTTTGGTGTGTTGGAGTCTTCTGGATTCTCCGAGCCTTCTGGTTCCTGCGTGTCCGCGGAATCGGGAGCATCTGCGAACGAGACGGTGGTCTCAGCTATCGGCTTATAAGCCTCTTTGTGAGTATGGCTAAATAGCGTGGCGCCGCCGGCATCGGAACGCGAATCAGGAACGATGCGTAGCATGAGCTGGTAGCCGGGCTGCTTACAGCTATCGATGAGTTGCCTGCTCGTCCTTTGTCCTGGCCCGGAAGTAAAGCCGATTTCGCAATCTGCAATATGCTTTTCCGGTAGGTTGGTCATCGGTTCGCCATTTACCTTGTAGAAGCCGCCGGTAACGCGCACCGTGGTGCGGTCATCTTCGGGCTCTACGGTGATGTCGATATTGCGGTCACCATCGCCGTATACCTCGCTGGTGGACACGGTGATATCTGGGCTCTCGATCTTAAGGGGCTCTGTCTCAAACGGCTCTATCTCTTCCATTTCGGGAGTAGGAAGCTCGCCGCTTTTCGTTGTAAAAGCTTCGTCATCTTTAGCGGCCCTTTCCTTGACGGTGACGGCGCTGGTCCAGAACTCCACGGGTTCGGATACCCAGCGTGGGCTTGGGGCGTCATCGTCTGGGATAAAGATGGCTTGGAAGTCGGATTTTTCTTCACCGATCATTTCATCCCACGATGCCTTACCGCCTTCTACCTTGCGCTCGGCAAGGTAGTGGCCATTGATGGTGAAGACGGCGCGGCCGGTGTCTTTGGCATTTCCCGTATCGAGTGACAGCGTGGTGAGGATGCCTTCCTTCGCGCCCTTGGTATCGGCTGTGGAGGGAGCCATCTTGAACATAGGGGCATCGGACTCGGAATCTTCGGCTGCGGAGCCTTCAGACTTGGCGTCGTTAAAGGCAGCATCAAGATCGGTAATCGTGCGCTCGGCGGGGTTGGTCCCGCCTACCTGCCAGACTAAGGTTTGTGGCTCGGAGTGGATGAAGGTGCCATCCTTCTTTCGCGCAGAAGCGCGGTAGGTGACCTCGTAGTGGCCGGGACGGGTAAACGTCGTAGCGTTATGCGTATGCGTTCCCGCGTTAACCCATGTGGTACGGAATCCCGGATCGTGGGAGGACCAGAGTCGGTTGAGGGGGTAGTCCTCTCCGTTGTACCTAAATAGCTCCATGCGGCCGGGGCCCTTAAAGTCCACGATCTCCATGTTGAAGGACTTATCGCGGAATTGATCGGTAGGTAGATCTGCAGCGGCGCCGAACCCAGCCCAGATGGGCATGGTGTTTTTCGGGAAGCCGACCGCGGGGCCGCCGTAGTACATGAGCTGGTTTGTCTTGGCCTTAAGAAATTCAAAGCGTGGGTCATCGGGCACGCGCCAGGCATAGGCTCCTAGGCCGCCGTCGACGCGGCCGTGGCTCACCCAGTTGATCGTGTCCTCGATGGGGACTAGGCCCGCACTATTGGACATGAGCTTGAAGTTCCCGTCCTGCCACACCGCGTGCGGGGAATCCACGTGTGTTTGGGTGCGGACAATCGGGGCATCGCCAGCGAGGGCGAGGGGAGCGTGGAATAACGCGAGCGCCAAGGCCACCACTATGGTGGCAAAGCGCGCAAATGAGGTGCGCAAAGGCATAAGGTTCTCCCAAGGTTAAAGGCAGTGAACTTTTATGTAGATTCAAACGAATATTACACTATTGCAAACCGTTATCGGTACATATAGTGAGGTGAGGGAAATATACCTGTGCGCTGGGAAAAGGGAGGATATGAAAAGTCCCTACTTCCGGCGGTGGAAGTAGGGACTGCGGGGAGTAGGCGGCGGAGGAGTGGCCGGCGATTAAGCCTTCTTGTCCTTCGCGGTGTGGGTGGTGCCCTCGTATTGCCATCCCACAACGGCATTGCGCACGGCGGCCTCGAGGGGGTTGGCGGGCTGGATGCAACTAATCGTCAGCAGCCTGCCTGGCATCGCGTCCTCGCCCCATACGCTGGAGTCACCGGCCAGGCCCTGTTTATCGGGGTCGTGGAGATCGGTTGCGGTGTAGATGAGCCAGTTCTGGTCGGAATTCTTGGTGCGGACGTAGAGCTTATCGCCGATGCTGACCTTGTGCTCGTTGGCGGCGCCATTGTAAAGCTTATTGAATACGGCAGGCACACCCGCGCCGGTGTGGCCGGCGATGACGACGATATCCTCGGCATTGGTTCCCGGCAGGGAATACGGGCGATCATCGGCGGTATAGGTGCAGGCCTTATCCATGGTGTCAGGGTTGATGGCGCCATCGAGCACGCGGCAATTGTCATCGTCGAACTTCGCATGGACATCGATGGCGGGAATGAACATCTCTACCGCGGCGGATGGCTCGATGACGGGGGCTTGTTCCGCAGTGACCTCGTTGGTCTCCAGGCCTTCCGGCGGGCTGATGCTGCGATTGATGGAGCTGATGACCAGCAGCGTGACCACGATGCCGGCGGCGATGCGCAGGACCCAGGACGACTTCCACGCATCTTTGACGCGATCCCATCCGGAAGGCTTCTTCCGGTGCCTGGGCAGGGAGGTCTCCTTGAGGCGACGGTTGGGGTAGCGGCGCTGAATGCGTCGCGCGTGGTTTTCGGCCTTGCGCCAATCGCGATCGTCGGAACGGTGCCTGCCGGAGCGTCTAGGCTGGGCTCCTATGGCGTCGCTGCTCGATGGCCGGGGGCGCGTGCTGCGGGTCCTGCGGGAATAAGACGTAGCGGCAGTGTTGCTTTCTGATGCCGCCGAGTGGCGCGATCGCGCCGCAGAACGTTGGGGCCTCTCCCTCCGTGGCCGGTCTTGGTGGTCCATGCGACCTTCGAGGAAAAATAGGGACATTAGGGACGATAGGGGTGGGTGTGAACCAAGTTTATAGTAATAATTTCTGTTTAGTTTTATTGACGCGGTGAATGCATAACGCGCTACGATAATCCGTGATTCTCTTGTCCGTATAAGTACAGCTAAATAAGGAAAATAAAAAACGGTGTCTCTCAACGAAGCTGCCAAGGCCGGATCCCTGAAAAAGGCCGCCCTACTCGATCAATCATTTTCACGATTTTCTGTCCGCGCAATCCTCGCCGGTGTGTATCTGTGCATCGGCACCGTATTTGCCGGCGTCGTTGGCCAAGCGGTGGAAGGGCTTGCCCCGGGCCTGGGGTCCGTGACCTTTGCCCTGTTCTTCGGCCTAGGCCTCTTCGCCATCGTTATCCTCGGTGCGGAGCTGGCCACGGGCAATATGATGTACATGGTCTACGGGGCGATACAGAAGCACTTGTCCTGGGGTAAGGCTTTCTACGTACTGCTTATTACCACGATCTTTAACCTTGTCGGCGCCATCATCTTTGCCGCCGTCATGGGGATGTCCGCCAAGCTCGCGAATATGGATCCCTCGCACCTGTTGGTCACCATCTCTGAAGGCAAGCTGACCAAATCCCCGCAGGGAATGCTTGTAGAGGGCATGGCCGCGAACTTCGTGGTCAATATGGGCATCGTTGGCGCGGTCTTTGCCAAGGAAATCGTGTCGAAGTTCATCGTCATCGTCCCGATTATCGGCATTTTCGTGGGCCTAGGCCTGGAGCACGTGATTGCCAATTTCTGCCTCTTTGCGCTCACCTTCTTCGGCAGCGATCCGCTGCCGGCAGCGCTGACCGTTGGCAATGTTGCTCTCAACTGGACGCTGGTGTGGATTGGCAACTTCATCGGCGGCGGCTTGCTCATCGGTGGCGTGTACGCCTGGCTCAATAATGGGCCAGAGGACTACCGCGACTAGGCCAGCGTGCCCGAATAGAGGTTAAAGCGATCGGCGCGGGCAAAGCCCACCAGCGCCATGCCGGTCTCGCGGGCGGTCTCTACGGCAAGGGAAGAGGCGGCGCTGACGGCAACGAGCATGCCAAAACCGGCCATGGCGGCTTTTTGCACCAGCTCGAAACTGGCGCGGGAGCTCATGACCAAAATGAGGTCATCGGCGGGCAGGCGCTCTTCCATGAGCAGGTGGCCAATGACCTTATCGGCGGCGTTGTGCCTGCCTATGTCCTCGCGGATGACCACCGGCTCACCCTCGAGGGTAAAGGCGCCGGCGGCGTGGATTCCGCCGGTCTTGCGGAATTCCTTTTGGGCGGCGCGCAGCTTCTCCGGCAGCTGGACCACCAGCTGTGGGTCCACGGGGATCTGGGGGATGGGGTAGCGAGACTTCTTCGCCAGCGCCTCGATGGACGAAGTGCCGCACACCCCGCAGGCCGACGTCGTCGTGGTTAAGCGGAGATCGCTCAAGTCCAACGGCGTATTCTTCACCAAGTCTATGTCCAGCAGGTTATAGGTATTCATGCCCTCGACGGTGGAACCGGCGCAGTAGCGGGCAGTGGTGACATCGGAAAGCGCGGCAATATGCCCCTCGGAGTGGAGGAAACCGTGCGCCAGCTCAATATCGTGGCCCGGGGTGCGCATGGTGGTGGTGATGGTCTGCCCGCCCACGCGAATCTCAAGCGGCTCCTCACCGGCGACGGTATCGGCGCGGGTATCTACCTGCGCATGCTCGCCCAGGCGGACCTTCGTGACGGCAAAGGTGGCATTCTTGCGTCCAGCCATTACTTCAGCGCCTCCTTGAGGGTTTCGATATTTACCTTGGCTTCTGCCGTGCTTGCCGATGCCAACCCCACCACGAACGCCGTCAACGGTGCTGCCGGCCGCGATTGGGTATGGGCCACGTCCTTGGTTAAGTCCAGCAGTTCCCGGGTCAGCGCCGTGGCCTCGTGTGGCTCGAGGTTTAATAGCCGCGCGGCCTCTTCGAGCCATTGGTGGGCGGTGCGGATCGGATCTTCGTTCTCGGTATTCATCTCAACTACTCCTCAACTATGTGGCGCTGTATCCGACTGTAATGAATGCAGGGGATTTATTTGGAAAACCGCAGGATATGGCGTAAAGTGTTCCGGCGTGCCTGCGCTGCAGCCGGTGCACGCGCGAAGCCTTGCGGGTTTGGCGTGTTGAACTGGCAAAACGCAGAGCCGAAAAAGAATTGAACATCAACTTTGTTGTAGGCCCCTCGCCGTTTATAGCGGACCGTTGTCTGAATCAAAGGGTGGCGAGCGCCTTGCGGTATTGACCGTGAGGAGCGTGAGTAGCCCGAAATCACACGGAAAACGCTTTGGTGAGCACGGGAACCGCAACGAGAAAGGTACACGGTCACTCATATGACTATGACTGATCCTATTGCCGACATGCTGTCGCGCGTGCGTAACGCAAGTAACGCACACCACGACGTCGTGTCGATGCCTACCTCCAAGTTGAAGGCAAACATTGCTGACATCTTGAAGCAGGAAGGCTACATCGCTGACTACACCGTCGAGGGTCACACCCTGTCCCTCGAGCTGAAGTACAACAACCGCGAGCGTTCCCTGTCTGGTCTGCGTCGCGTGTCTAAGCCGGGTCTGCGTGTGTATGCAAAGTCCACCGAACTGCCACAGGTCTTGGGCGGCCTGGGCGTGGCTATCATTTCCACGTCCCACGGTGTGCTGACTGACCGTCAGGCTGAGGAGAAGGGCGTAGGCGGAGAAGTTCTCGCCTACGTCTGGTAAAGGGAGGTTTGACACATGTCTCGAGTCGGTCTAGCACCGATCGCCGTACCAAACGGCGTCGAAATCAACATCAACGGCCAAGACGTTGAGGTCAAGGGCCCTAAGGGTACCCAGAGCGTAAACGTTCCGGATCCGATCACCATCAACGTGGAAGACGGCATCTTGACCGTTTCCCGCCCTGATGATCACCGCAAGCACCGTGCTCTGCACGGCCTGTCCCGCTCGCTGCTCAACAGCGCCGTCATCGGCGTGACCGAGGGCTTCACCATCAAGATGGAAATCTTTGGTGTCGGCTACCGTGTGCAGCAAAAGGGCCAGGACCTGGAATTCAGCCTGGGCTATTCCCACCCGATCCTCATCAAGGCTCCGGAGGGAATCACCTTCGCAGTGGACGGCAACACCAAGCTGTCCATTACCGGTATTGACAAGCAACTAGTCGGACAGATCGCCGCTAATATCCGTCGCCTGCGTAAGGACGATCCTTATAAGGGCAAGGGTATTCGCTACGAAGGCGAGCAGATCCGTCGCAAGGTCGGAAAGACGGGTAAGTAAGCAATGGCAAACACTGAAAACACGAAGCGCACTCCAGTCGGCAAGGACATTTCTTCTCGTCGTCGCGAAGCACGCGCACGCCGCCACTTCCGTATCCGTAAGACCCTGCGTGGCACCCCTGAGTCCCCGCGCTTGGTCCTGCACCGCTCTTCGCGCCACATGCACGTCCAGGTCATCGATGACCTGGCAGGCCACACCCTGGCTTCCGCATCCTCCATGGAAGCGGACATCCGTGCACTCGAGGGCGATAAGAAGGCAAAGGCTGCCAAGGTGGGCGAACTGATTGCTGAGCGCGCCAAGGCCGCTGGCATTGAGCAGGTCGTCTTTGACCGCGCAGGCTACAAGTACCACGGCCGCGTCGCTGCGCTGGCAGACGCCGCACGTGAAGGTGGTCTGAAGTTCTAATGATCATCGTCAACGGAAACATCAACGGAAGGATCGCGTAATGTCGGACCGTGAACAGCGTGACGGCGGACGCTCCGCCGAGAACAACAAGAACAACCGCGGCGGCAACGGCCGTCGCAACGATCGTCGTAACCAGCAGGACAACGAGCGCGATAAGTACATCGAGCGCGTTGTGACCATCAACCGCGTCTCCAAGACCGTTAAGGGTGGCCGCAACATGTCCTTCACCGCTCTCGTCGTCGTTGGTGACGGCCAGGGTCAGGTAGGCGTTGGCTACGGCAAGGCTAAGGAAGTTCCGGCTGCAATCCAGAAGGGTGCAGAAGAGGCTCGCAAGAACTTCTTCCGCGTACCTATGGTTGCCGGCACCATCACCCACCCGGTAGAGGGTCGCGACGCAGCGGGCATCGTCATGATGAAGCCTGCCGCTCCTGGTACTGGTGTCATCGCCGGCGGTGCTGCTCGTCCGGTGCTCGAATGCGCTGGCGTGCAGGACATTCTGTCGAAGTCCCTGGGCTCCGACAATGCACTCAACGTCGTCCGCGCTACCGTGGACGGCCTCAAGCAGCTGGTCCGCCCCGAAGAGGTTGCCGCACGCCGCGGCAAGTCCATCGAAGAGGTCACCCCGGCCCGTATGCTGCGCAAGCGCGCAGGTCAGGAGGCATAAACAATGGCTCTGAAGATTACACAGGTAAAGGGCCTGGTGGGCACCAAGCCGAACCACCGCAAGAACATTGAGGCTCTGGGCCTCAAGCGCATCGGTCAGTCCGTTGTCAAGCAGGACACCCCGATCATCCGCGGTATGGTTCACAAGGTTCGCCACCTGGTCACCGTCGAAGAAGTGGCAGGGGAGTAAACCATGGCTGATATCATCAAGCTGCACGACCTGCGCCCAACCGCAGGAGCAAATAAGCCCAAGACCCGCGTTGGCCGCGGTGAGGCATCCAAGGGTAAGACCGCTGGTCGCGGTACCAAGGGTACCGGCGCTCGTAAGCAGGTTCCCGCTGCTTTCGAGGGTGGACAGATGCCCATCCACATGCGTCTGCCTAAGCTCAAGGGATTCAAGAACCCGAACCACGTTGAGTACCAGGTTGTTAACGTGGCTGACTTGGCCGAGAAGTTTGCCGATGGCGGCGACATCACCGTCGCTGACATCGCAGCTGCTGGCCTCGTCCGCGCTAACCAGCCGGTCAAGGTTCTGGGCAGCGGCGACATCAACGTTAAGTTGAACGTCACCGCAGACAAGTTCTCCAAGTCCGCCGTAGAAAAGATTGAGGCTGCTGGCGGTTCCGCCAACACCAAGTAATCTGGACTAGAGACTAACTGCACCCCCTTTCCTCGCACCTTGTGTGCGGGGCGAGGGGGTGCAGTCGATCTATGCGGACGTATGCATAGCAGTGGTAGTGTTATCATCGTAAACACTCATCCCTACTAGCTAGGAGTTTGCTATGTCGTCCATTTCTTCATTCTTTGCCGCTGTCATCTCCGCCGTGCTGGCGCTCGCCGGCTCCACCGGCCCCGTCGACGCCAACCCGCAGCTGTCCCAGCCAGATAACACTGAGACCGCGCAGGTGGCCCAGGAGCAGTAATCGCGCTGATTTAAGCCTCTGGCCCTGTCAGGGATTGGGCCCGTAGCTACAAAAAGGGTGGAACGCTTTTACGAGCGTTCCACCCTTATCTGGTTTTGGGAGCCGTCCTAGGCCTCGTCCACGGTCTTTTCAAAAAGTCCTGGGAAGCGGTCATCGGGGTCCGTTACGGCCTTGATGGCATCGGGAAGCTTCCCGCCATAGAGTTCCTCGAACCGCTCGCGGGAGTAGAAGGCCTCGGAGTACAGCGACTTGTGGCCGCCCAAGTCATTGACCTTTTCTTCAATGACGCGGTTGAAGGCCCCATTGCCAGGAGCGCTGGGATCGACGTGATCGCCGTCCACACCGGACCAGAAGCCGACGTTGACCCACGTCTTGCCGGGGCGCAGCGGGTACAGCGGCCAGGGGTCCTGGGACTCGGCGGCAATATCGCCGGTGCCCACGAGTTCGCCCACGCCATCGCGCAGCCGGATGGGGCACAGCCATACCGGCTGGATATCGGAGGCCTGGAAGAACCAGTGGAGGAACTCTGGGAGGTTTTCCGGGGTGACCTCAATATCCTGGACCACGCGCTCGGCGCGCGGCTTGCCGTGTGGCTTTTTGATGAAGTTGTACTCCAACTCGTACTTCCGGTCCAGGCGCACGAGCTTCCAGTAGAAGGAGCTGCGGCGCAGCTCGCGCGGCCAGACCTTGCGCACCTTGGGGTTCTGGGCGCCAAAGGCACGCGAGCACCAGAACCAGTCAGTATCCCAGCGCCAGATATAGTCGCGGATGGTAAGGCGGTCTCGCCGAATGCCCTGGGCGTGCTGCAGGCTGCGGTAGTAGATCTTATCCCGCGTGTAATCGGAGGTAGGGCCCTCCTCATAGGTAAAGCGGGCGAAGACGAGGTAAGCCTCGTCCTCAGAAAAGACCACACCGTCTAGGCCATCGACGGTTTCACCCTCGTGGGTGTGGTGAACGGAGACATCGGCAAGCACGCGGCTTGCCTCCTCCACCGTGTGGAAACGCTGCTCGCGCAGCTCCACGTAGGGCGGCACGGGCTCGAGCTCGATCTTCAGGCGCACCGCGTAGCCCAGAGAACCGTAGGAATTGGGGAAGAGGCGGAAGAGATCGACGTTCTGCTCGCGCGAGCAGGTAAGGATCTCGCCGGTGCCGGTGAGGATATCCATCTCGATGACGGACTCGTGCGGCAGGCCGTTGCGAAAGCTCGTGGATTCCACGCCCATGCCGGTGACCGCGCCGCCCAGGGTGATGGTTTTTAGCTGCGGAACGACGAACGGCATGAGGCCGTGCGGCAGGGTGGCATCAACCAAGTCCTCGTAGGTGCACATGCCCTGCACATCGGCGGTGCGGGCGAGGGGATCGACCTCGATAACCCCGCCCAAGCCGGAGACGTCGAGGCCTATCTGATTCTCGCTGCGGCCGCGGAAGAGGTTAGAGGTCTTTTTAGCCAGGCGCACGCGCTTGCCGACGGGGACCTCGCGGAAGCTGCGCAGTAAGGTGTCTACGCCGGCGCGGTGGGCCTGCCAGCCCACGGGCTCGATATGCACGGCATCGACCGGGCGCGGCTGCAGGGCAGAAACGCGCTCGCGTAAGTGATCCAAAAGGGTCATATGGGCTCCTTTTAAAAGCGGCTGTCTTCCCACCAACGGCGCTCAGGCACGCCGGCGCGGGAGCCAGCCTCGCCGAGCTTGATGCCCAAGAAGTGGTAGAGGTTAATGATATTGCGCTCGAAGCCCCACTCCGAGCCGGCCATGTAGATGCCGTAGAGGCGCGCGGTGGGCAGGCCGACCAAATCGCAGGCCTCTTCCCAGTTCTCCTTCAAGTTCTCGCACCACTCGTGCAGGGTGCGCATATAATCAAAGCGCAGGGATTCGGTGTGGAAGACCTCGAATCCATTGTCCTGCATAGCCTTAGTGACGTTGCCGGAACCGGAGAGCTCGCCATCGGGGAAAATGTAGCGGTCAATGAACCCGCCCTTGGGCGTCTTGTGGTTATCCGGGTAGGTGATGTTGTGGTTCAACATCAATCCGCCGACCTTGAGCTTGCTGTACATGAACTTGAAGAAGTCATCGTAGTTCTGCACGCCGATGTGCTCGATGATGCCGATGGCGGAGATGGCGTCAAAGCCTTCTTCCATGACATCGCGGTAGTCCATGAAGCGGACCTCAGCCAGATCCTGCAGGCCTTCTTCCTCGATCTTCTTTTGGCCCCACTCGGCTTGCTCCTGTGACAAGGTCACGCCGATGGATTTCACGCCGCGGCGTGCGGCATAGCGCACCATGCCGCCCCAGCCACAGCCCACGTCCAAGTGGGTGTCGCCTTCCTTTAGGCGCAGCTTGTCAAAGATGAGGCGGTACTTGTTTTCCTGCGCTTCCTCCAAGGTGGCATCTGGGGTGGGGAAGTAGGCGCAGGTATAGGTCATGGAATCGCCCAAGAAGAGCTCGTAGAAGTCATTGCCCACGTCGTAGTGATCAGAAATGACGTCGGCGTCGCGCTCCTTGGAGTGCTTGGACAGGCCATCGTGCAGCTTGCGGCGCAGCCAAGAGGCGCGCTCTACCTCGGGCACCGGCTGGATGTGGAAGGCACCCATGGAAGCGAGCGAGCGAACAACCCGGGCCAAGTCTTTAGCGCTGGGCTTTTCAAACTTGTCATACATGGAGTGCAGGGCATTGAAGATGCCGTACGGGTGGGCGGGGTGCTCGCCTTCTACAGAGATGCCATCTGTGACATAGGCGCGGGCGAATCCGACATCGCCTGGGTGGGTAGCGATATAAGCAAGTCCGCCGAGGCTATTGATGGTGACCTTGTAATCGGCATCGGCAGGGCCGGTGGCCGAGCCATCAAAGGCCTCCCAGCGGAAGGGGTTGGGACTAGGGATAAAGACGTCGATGATCTCAGCAACGGTCATCGGCGTGAATTTTTTGCTCATTCAGACTTCTTTCGCAACGTTGGGTTCACACCAATAACGACCTTGGCGTTTAGGGACCGCCAGGCCGGAAAACTACGGGTAAAAAATTGCGCAGGGCAATAATTAACATGGTAAACCCCCAGCGGAATAAGCGCGAAAGAATAGGCAATCATTGTCACATAATGCGGGTTAGATGTGGCGCGCAGATATAAGACTGGTAGGGTTATGGGGTCAAAAGTGTTCCACCGTTCCTTTGGGACTCCTTGTCTTTACTTCTTAACGCCAAGTGAGGAAGATGTGGAGCCCTGCGGGAGCCATAGAGTGTCCACCTCCGTGTGTTGCTGCGTGAGGAATCCATAGATTCGCGCGTGACAGCGGTAGGCCAGGAGGATTTTGTAGTGTCCGCCATTTTGCAGGCTTTTAAGGATGCCGACCTACGCAAGAAGATCATCTTCACCATCGTGATGATCATTGCGTACCGCATCGGTGCACAGATCCCGTCGCCGGGTGTAGATTACGCGTCAATTGCAGGGCGCCTGCGTCAGCTGACAGAGGAATCCGGAGACCTCTACTCCGTGATTAACCTGTTTTCTGGCGGCGCCCTATTGCAGCTGTCGATCTTCGCCATCGGCATCATGCCCTACATTACGGCGTCCATTATCGTGCAGCTGCTGACCGTGGTCATCCCGCGCTTTGAGCAGCTGAAGAAGGAAGGTCAGTCTGGGCAGGCGAAAATGACCCAGTACACCCGCTACCTCACGCTCGCCTTGGCGCTGCTGCAATCCTCCGGCATCGTCGCGCTGGCGGACCGCGAGCAGTTGCTGGGCCAAGGCGTGCCGGTCTTGGCGGAAGACCGCAACTTCTTCACCCTGATCCTGCTTGTGGTGACGATGACCTCCGGCGCCGTCCTCGTGATGTGGATGGGCGAGCTGATTACGGAAAAGGGCATTGGCAACGGAATGTCCCTGCTCATTTTCGCCGGTATTGCGACGCGCCTGCCTACCGATGGCATGAATATCCTGCAAAACAACGGCGGTATGGTCTTCGCCATGGTGCTGGCTGGCCTTATTGTTCTGGTCGTCGGTATTACCTTCATCGAGCAGGGCCAGCGCCGCATTCCGGTGCAATACGCCAAGCGTATGGTGGGCCGGCGCCAGTACGGTGGCTCTTCCACTTACCTGCCGCTGAAGGTCAACCAGGCCGGCGTTATCCCGGTCATCTTCGCTTCCTCGCTTATCTACATGCCGGTGCTGATCACGCAGATCGTCAACTCCAGCTCCGTACACACCCCGGATAACTGGTGGCAGCGCAACGTTATTGCGCACCTACAGGCGCCGTCGTCCTGGCAGTACATCGTCTTGTACTTCCTGCTGACCATCTTCTTCGCGTACTTCTACGTCTCGGTGCAGTACGACCCCGCTGAGCAAGCCGATAACATGAAGAAGTACGGTGGCTTCATCCCAGGCATCCGCCCGGGCCGCCCCACCGCGGAGTACCTCGGCTTTGTCATGAACCGCCTGCTGAGCGTCGGTGCCCTGTATTTGGCGTTGATCGCCATCCTGCCGAATATCCTGCTGGATCTTGGCGTTGGCCACTCTTCGGCCGCCGGCACCTCCGCCTTTGGCGGTACGGCCATCTTGATTATGGTCTCCGTCGCCTTGACCACGGTCAAGCAAATTGAATCTCAACTTCTCCAATCCAACTACGAAGGACTATTGAAATAATGCGTCTTGTACTTCTCGGCCCTCCCGGTGCTGGCAAAGGCACCCAAGCAGCAATCCTGAGCGAAAAGCTCGGCGTTCCACACATCTCCACCGGTGACCTCTTCCGCGCCAATATTGGCGAGGGCACCCCGCTGGGCGTTGAGGCGAAGTCCTATATTGACGCCGGAAAGCTCGTGCCTACCGATGTCACCGCGCGCATGGTAGAAGAGCGCCTCAGCCAAGACGACGCCAAGAACGGCTTCCTCTTGGACGGCTTCCCGCGCACCACCGAGCAGGCAGACATCTTGGAAGAGCTGTTGTCCAAGAAGGGCGAAAAGCTCGACGGCGTATTGAACTTCGAGGTTTCTGAGGACGTTGTTGTCAAGCGCATGATGGCCCGCGGCCGCGCCGACGATAACGAGGAAACCATCCGCACCCGCCTGGGTGTCTACCGCGATGAGACCTTCCCTCTCATCGAGCACTACGGCGATGCCATCATCCCCATCAAGGCAGAAGGCTCCGTCGAAGAGATCAACGCCCGCGCCATGGAAGCGCTGGGCAAGTAATGGCTTTTCGGCGCCGCACCAAGCGCATTCCCGCCCGCACCCCGGGCGAGCTGGATGCTATGCAGGCCGCCGGCGAGATCGTCGGCAAGGCGCTGCAAGCAGTCCGCGCCGCGGCGGCGCCGGGGGTGAGCACGCTGGAGCTCGATGCGGTGGCGGAACAGACCATCCGCGCCGCCGGTGCCACCCCTACCTTCAAGGGCTACGAGGGATTTCCGGGCTCCATTTGTTCCTCCGTTAACGATGTCATCGTGCACGGGATTCCGGATGCGAAGACCGTGCTTGCCGATGGCGACCTCCTCTCCATCGACTGCGGCGCCACCCTCGATGGCTGGGTAGGAGATAGCGCGTGGTCCTTTCCCATCGGTGAACTGGACCCGGACGTTGCGGCATTGAACGCGGCGACCGAGTGGGTGCTCATGGAAGGACTGCAGGCGATGGTCCCGGGCAACCGCCTGACCGACGTGTCCCACGCCTTGGAGCAGGCAACTTACCGCGCCGAAGACAAGTTTGGCGTATCCCTTTATATCGTGGATGGTTACGGCGGTCATGGAATTGGCCGGACCATGCACGAAGAGCCCTATTTGGAAAATGAGGGAAAGCCTGGCCGCGGGCCCGTCATTCAGGAGGGCTCCGTCCTGGCCATCGAGCCAATGCTTACTTTGGGCACCGTCGATAGTGCGGTGCTAGAAGATGACTGGACGGTGGTCACGCTCGACGGTTCCGTTGCCGCACATTGGGAGCACACGGTAGCCGCGACGGCGGACGGCCCGCGTATCCTCACCAGGCGCTACTAATAAATTCCCAGTACATATTCCCTGAAAAATCGCCGCTTAAACTAGGCGTAAATCCCCTGAAAGGTTTATACTCACCACTATGTCTAAATTCAGCCTCCGCAAGTTAAGTGCCACCGTTGCTGCACCAGCAGTGGCTGGCGTCATGGCATTGAGCACGATTGCCGGCGCCCCTGCAGCCTCTGCTCAGCAACTCCCTTCCCTCGATCAGCTCACTGCCCAGGCCCAGCAGCAGCTTGATAACTTCCACGGCCAGACCCGCGACCAGGCATGGCAGACCCGCAATGACATCCTGGACCAGGCTGAGAAGTACACCCCGGAACTGGTGCCTAACGTGCAGTCCGCAGTCGATAGTGCCCTGGAATTCCTCTTTCCGGGCCTAGTGGCTCAGAAGAACGAGGAAGCACGCCAGGCTCGCGAGGCTGCTGAGCGCGCACACGCACAGCAGATTGCGGAAGAAAAGGCGAAGGCTGAAGAGGCGGCGCGCCGTGCGGAGGAGCAGCGCCGCGCTAACCAATTCGACCGCGGCTCCTGCCCGGCAGATGCCAAGATTTGTGTCGACCTTGACGGCCGCCGCACCTGGCTGCAGGAAGGTGGCGACGTATCCTACATTTCCCCATCCATGTCCGCCGGCATGGTGGGCGAGGAAACCCCGCGCGGTACCTTCCACGTCAACCGCAAGGTGAAGGACGAAATCTCCCGCGAGTTCAATAACGCGCCGATGCCGTTCTCCATCTACTTCACCAATAACGGCCACGCTTTCCACTTGGACAACACCAACGTTGATTCCAACGGTTGCGTCCACCTGCCTTACGATGCAGCGGTTCGCTACTGGAACGATGTCCAGATTGGTGACAAGGTCTACATCTACTAATTCGGTGTAGCTCACCGCGTTAACGCGCCTCGCCCTCGCGCTTGGTTCCGGAATCTGGAACTGAACGCGAGGGTATTTTTAGTTTTCCGCTGCCGGTTGGGGATTTATGAAAGTGCGTGCGGTTTGGAAATCGTGTCGCTGCAGCGTATGCTGGTTTGACGGTGTATAGCGCCAGTAGGTCTGGTTGGCTTGCACCACCGCAGTAGACAACAAACATGCAGGTGACAGGTACTTGTCTGTCGCCAGAAAAGTAGAGGTTATGGCTAAGGAAGGCGCAATTGAGGTAGAGGGTCGCATCGTCGAGCCTTTGCCAAACGCAATGTTCCGTGTCGAGCTCGACAATGGGCACAAGGTTCTTGCACACATTTCCGGTAAGATGCGTCAGCACTACATCCGCATCCTCCCGGAGGATCGCGTCGTCGTAGAGCTGTCTCCTTATGACCTGACCCGCGGACGCATCGTCTACCGCTACAAGTAAACACAGTCAGCCTCCTCACCCAAGGGCGAAGCATGGCTTTGTCCTGTACACCTCAGGCTACGGTGGCCTGAGCCCGCACTGGTAAGCAACCCAAGGATTCCCGGCACGGTCCGGGCGAAGCGTTGCATGGAGCGGGACGGATGGGGAGAAAACCGCCGTAACAACCCGAAAGGACACGCCTTATGGCACGTCTAGCTGGTGTTGACCTCCCACGCAATAAGCGTATGGAGGTCGCTCTCACCTACATCTACGGCATCGGTCCAACCCGTGCCAAGGAATTGCTAGAAAAGACTGGCATTTCTCCTGACCTGCGCACCGACAACCTGGAAGATGAACAGGTTTCGGCACTGCGTGACGCAATTGAAGGCTCCTGGAAGGTAGAGGGTGACCTCCGCCGCCAGGTTCAGGCTGATATTCGTCGCAAGATTGAAATCGGAAGCTACAAGGGTCTGCGCCACCGTCGCGGTCTGCCGGTACGCGGTCAGCGTACGAAGACCAACGCGCGTACTCGTAAGGGCCCGAAGAAGACGATCGCAGGAAAGAAGAAGTAGTTCATGCCTCCAAAGACTCGTTCCGGCGCACGCCGTTCCGGCCGTCGCGTCGTCAAGAAGAATGTGGCTCTGGGCCACGCATACATCAAGTCCACCTTCAACAACACCATCGTCTCGATCACCGATCAGACCGGTGCTGTTATCTCCTGGGCATCCTCCGGCCACGTTGGCTTCAAGGGTTCCCGTAAGTCCACTCCGTTCGCCGCGCAGATGGCCGCTGAAAGCGCCGCACGCAAGGCAATGGACCACGGCATGAAGAAGGTTGACGTATTCGTCAAGGGTCCGGGCTCCGGCCGCGAGACCGCCATCCGTTCCCTGCAGGCTGCAGGCCTCGAGGTTTCCTCGATCACGGATGCAACTCCACAGCCGCACAACGGCTGCCGTCCGACCAAGCGTCGCAAGGTTTAAGGGAAGGAAAGAGGTAAGAAAATGGCTCGTTACACTGGCCCCGCTACCCGCGTATCCCGCCGTCTTCGCGTCGACTTGGTCGGCGGAGACATGGCATTCGAGCGCCGCCCGTACCCTCCGGGACAGGCTGGCCGCAACCGCATCAAGGAATCTGAGTATCTGCTGCAGCTCCAGGAGAAGCAGAAGGCAAAGTACACCTACGGTGTGCTGGAGCGTCAGTTCCGCCGCTACTACACCGAGGCTAACCGCCTCCCAGGCAAGACCGGTGACAACCTGGTCATCCTGCTGGAGACCCGCCTGGACAACGTGGTTTACCGCGCAGGTCTGGCACGCACCCGCCGCCAGGCTCGCCAGCTCGTTTCCCACGGTCACTTCACCGTGAACGGCAAGAACATCAACATCCCGTCCTACCGGGTTACGCAGTACGACATCATCGATGTCCGCCCGCGTTCCCAGAAGATGGAATGGTTCGAAGACGCTCAGGACGCTCTTATCGATGCCAACGTACCGGCATGGTTGCAGGTCGTTCCTGATACGCTGCGCATCCTCGTGCACCAGTTGCCCGAGCGCGCTCAGATCGACATTCCGCTGCAAGAGCAGCTCATCGTCGAGCTTTACTCGAAGTAAACTGTTATACCGCACGGCCCTTCAAGCCCACGCGGTCCATCAGGAATCTTCAACCTCAAGATTTTTACCCCCTCTACCGGCGTCAAATAGCGGTCGCCGAAAAGGAGAATTGCAATGCTCATTTCCCAGCGTCCTCAGCTCACCGAGGAATTCATCGACTCGTCTCGTTCCAAGTTCGTCATCGAACCGCTCGAGCCGGGCTTTGGCTACACCCTCGGTAACTCGCTGCGTCGCACCCTGCTGTCGTCCATCCCGGGCGCAGCGGTAACCTCCATCAAGATTGATGGTGTGCTCCACGAGTTCACCACCATCAACGGTGTGAAGGAAGACGTTTCTGAGATCATCTTGAACATCAAGAGCATGGTCCTGTCCTCCGACTCCGATGAGCCGGTGGTTATGTACCTGAGCAAGGAAGGCCCTGGTGATGTCACCGCGGGCGATATCCAGCCGCCGGCTGGCGTGGAGATCCACAACCCGGATCTGCACATCGCTTCGCTGAATGACACCGCTAAGCTGGACATTGAGCTCGTCGTCGAGCGCGGCCGTGGCTACGTCCCGGCTGCCGCAACCTCTGGGGAAATCGGCCGTATTCCAATCGACCAGATCTACTCCCCAGTGCTGAAGGTCTCCTACAAGGTCGAAGCTACCCGTGTTGAGCAGCGCACCGACTTTGACAAGCTGACTATCGACGTCGAAACCAAGAACTCGATTTCCGCACGCGACGCCCTGGCTTCTGCCGGCGGCACCTTGGTCGAACTGTTCGGCCTGGCACGCGAGCTGAACAACGCAGCCGAAGGCATCGAGATTGGTCCCTCCCCGCAGGAGACCGAGTACATCGCCGCCTACGGCATGCCTATCGAGGACTTGAACTTCTCCGTTCGCTCCTATAACTGCCTGAAGCGTCAGGAAATCCACACCGTCGGCGAGCTTGCAGAATGCACCGAGTCCGACCTGCTGGATATCCGTAACTTCGGTCAGAAGTCGATTAATGAGGTAAAGATCAAGCTGGCTAACTTGGGCCTTGCTCTGAAGGATACCCCTGAGGACTTCGACCCAACCCAGCTCGAGGGCTACGACGCAGAAACCGGTGACTTCAAGGACCCGGCTGCGGACGATTCCGAGTAAAGAATCACCCTGAACTGCGGCACTCGTTGCCGCGCGCTCAACTTTTACCGCACACGAGGAGTAAACAATGCCTACCCCGAAGAAGGGTGCCCGTCTCGGTGGCTCCGCCAAGCAGCAAGCTCACATGCTGAGCAACTTGGCAGCTAGCCTGATCGAGCACGGCGCTATCAAGACCACCGATGCCAAGGCGAAGGTTCTTCGCCCGTACGTCGAAAAGATCATCACCAAGGCTAAGTCCGGCACGATTGCTGACCGCCGCGCAGTGCTGAAGCTCATCCCGCGCAAGGATGTTGTTTCCCACCTGTTCGACGAGGTTGCACCGAAGTTTGAGAACCGTGAGGGTGGCTACACCCGCACCATCAAGCTGGACAACCGCACCGGTGACAACGCCCCGATGTCCCAGATCTCCCTCGTTCTTGAGGAGACCGTGACCTCCGAGGCTAACCGCGCTACCCGCGCTGCCGCTTCCAAGGCTGCTGAGGCTGAAGAGGCTCAGGCAGACGAGGCTGCGGAGACCGAGGCTCCGGCCGAGGACACCGCAGCTGAGAACACCTCTGCAGAGGAGTCCGAGGAGAAGTAATCTCTCCTGGCTGCTGAATTCACTCCGGCCCTAACGCCGCGCGTGGATTGCACCGACTACTCGCAGCAGTAGCGCACAATCGCCGCCTTCCCATTCTCTTTACGAAGAGACCCGGGAAGGCGGCTTTTGTCGTTTTGAACTTGGATCCTTATGTTCCTGGTCCCACGCCGTCGTGTGGCGCCATTGCGCGACTCCATCGTGCGGCTGCGCCATGCAGCAGGCCACCCAACGTCCAATGCACTACGACACTTATGTCTAACCTCCAACGCTCAACCTCCTATGTGCATCCTCCACTGCGATAACTGAGCAAACAGGGCCCTCAGATATTGCATTGTCTGCTCAAAACGAACAGGGGAGGTTGCACATTTCGGGAACTCGCCGATGCCTCCGGTAGCATTAGGTCCACCATGACTGAAGCAGCAGCGATCACAGATGAGGGACCAGCAGAAGGATTCGTTCGGATCCGGTTAGATCTGGCCTATGACGGCACCGATTTTCACGGATGGGCCAGGCAAAAGGGCGGACTGCGCACCGTCCAAGGCGTGCTCGAGGAACAGCTGGCCATGATCGCTCGTACGGAGGTTCCGCTGACGGTGGCTGGCCGTACGGATGCGGGCGTCCATGCACGCGGGCAGGTGGCGCACGTGGACGTGCCGCAGGAGATGCTGGAGCAACGGTCGGTGGCAGGCGATCCGGGGAAGTTAGTACGCAGGCTTGCCAAGCTGTTGCCGGAAGACGTCCGGGTGCACGGCTGCGATTTCGCGCCAGAAGGTTTTGATGCCCGATTCTCCGCGCTGCGCAGGCACTACGTGTACCGGATAACCACCAGCCCGCGGGGTGCGCTGCCGACGCGGGCGCGCGATACGGCCGAATGGTTCAAACCGGTAGACATCGGGACCATGCAAGACGCGGCCAATGCGCTGGTGGATCTGCACGATTTTGCGGCCTTTTGTAAGGCCAAGCCGAATGCCACCACCATTCGCGAATTACAGGAATTTAGCTGGCAGGATGTCTCGACGCCGGAGGAACCGCAGCTCTTTGAGGCCCTGGTGACCGCGGACGCCTTCTGCTGGTCGATGGTGCGCTCTTTGGTTGGCTGTTGCTTAAGCGTTGGGGAAGGCCGCAGGGACGTCGACTTTGCCGCGGCGTTGCTGCAGGAAACCAAGCGCTCCTCTCGCATCCCAGTGGCACCGGCGAAGGGCCTGTCTTTAGTGCAGGTGGATTACCCGGAGGCGGGCGAAATGTCCGCGCGGGCGGATATAACGAGGGAAAAGCGCACGACCTTGTGAAAACACGCTGCCAAGTGGCAGGGGTGAGGAGCCTGCGCTAGCCTGAGGTCTGGGTTTATTTAGACTTTTCGGGGAATTTTCGGGGGGGAAATTCATGGCACGTCCATTGCCAACGACCAAGGCCCAAGTCTCGGGCCATAAATTTTTACGCCGGCGTGTGGAACACGGGCTCGTATTGGGCGATACCCGTATGATCCACGATCCGCTGGCTCGCCGCCGCAAGGCGATGATGTTCGGCGGAGTAGGAGTGGCCTTTTTAGCGGTCGGCTCGGGCCTTTTGGCTTGGCTGCAGCCGAGCCCGCAGCCAGGGGATGCGCCCATCGTGCGCTCGGAGCAAGGCCAGCTCTTCGTGGACGTCAACGATACGTACCACCCCGTCTATAACCTGTCGTCCGCGCGGATCATCGCCGGCGAGGCGGCCGAGGCACAGACCATTGGGGACGAGCATTTACGCGAGGCCTTGTTGGGCACTCCCGTGGGGATTTCGGATGCGCCTGGCTATTTGGCCGCACCGGGCGAGACACCGCAGCGCTCGTGGGCGGCGTGCCTTGCCGGCCACGATGAGCAGCCTGCCGATAACCCCACCAGCATCGATGGCCAACAGGTGGCCCAAGAAGAGGTCATCGTGGTGGCGGATCCGCCGCAGGAGGGCTTTGGGGAGGAGCGCGCCGCGCTCGCAGAAACGGATGGCACGCAGTGGCTGCTCACCGCGGACGGGCGCGTGCGCTTGCCCGATGCGCAGAGTACGGAGGGCCGGGTTATCCGGCGCGGGATTGGCATCGACGGGAGCACCCATGCCTGGCCCGTCCCCGCGGAGTTGCTCAATGCCTTTGCGGAGCAGCCGCCGTTGACGTTTCCCGATCCGCTGCCGGACATCATGGACACCGGGCAGGGTCAGTGGGCCCGGACGGACGACGGCGTCGCCGAGCTCTCCGCCACCCAAGCAGACATGTTGGTTAGCTACGGCGCGACGCGCAAAGAAGCCTCACCACAAGAGGTAGGCGCGCTTGCCGATGCCCCCTTAAACTTCCGCCTGCCCGCCACCACCTTCGACTTCGTTGGCCCAGATGAGGGCTGGATGTGCGCTGATAGCGATGGTGGGGCAGCGCTGGTGACTGAGAACCCCGGGACGGTAGCGCTCGCCGGAGAGGGTATAGCGGATCGTTTTGGCGGGCTATCAGCAGGAGGAGTTGGTGTGGATACCGGGCATGGCTACCACGTTGTCTCGCCTACGGGGCAGCGCCATGCGGTGGACAATAAGGAACTCTTAGAGGCCCTCGGCACCGGTATTGGGGCGGAGGTTCCGTGGGAAATCATCCGGCTTTTGCCAGAGGCTTCGCGCTTGGACCGGGACGAAGCCCTGCAGGTCAGCCCCTAGGCCGACTTGGGCCGGCGTAGCCCGCGGGCAACCGCCAGGCCGGTCAGCAGCAGGACTAGCCCGCCGAGCACCCATCCGGTGCGGCTCGCAGCCGGGGAGCGTTCGTCTTTGGAGGGCTGGATAGTCAGATCGCGCGCGGGTGCGGCGTACTCGCCATCGATATGGGTAAGGGCGGCGAGCGGATCGATGAAACCGTTGCCGGGCTCGCCGGCGGAAAGCAGCCGTTGACGTATATCGGCGGCGCTGGCGTCTGGGTAGCGCTCGGCTAATAAGGCGGCGGTGCCGCTAACCACCGGAGCCGCGAACGAGGTGCCATGGAACTGTGCCAGGGAATCCTGTTGGTTCTTCCCGTCCGCCCAGCCACCGGCGGGATTAAGCGCTAAAGGGACGAAGCCGTGGGCGGATAATTGTGGGCCATCGGCAGGCGTGAGGGAGTACTCGGCGAGTGCGTGGGCATCCTCTTGGGCGCTAACGGATAAAACGGTTGGTGAATCAGCGGGAAAGACGTGATCGCCTTCTTCACAGGTGCCGGAGGAAATATTGCCGGAGGCTGCGATGACTACCGCGCCGGCATCTTCTGCGTGGCCGAGCGCCTCATCCAAGCGGGAGCTATCGATGCGCCGCGCGGTCTTCTCTGGAACGCAGGACACGACGGAAATATTGATCACTCGGGCGTTGTCCTGCACGGCATGATCGATGGCGCGGGCCAATGTGTCGAGCGAGCCGGTGGTGCTGTCCTCGTCGGATTCGCCGGCCGTGCCATCGTATTGGCGATAATGCGCGCTGGTTTGGCGGATGGCGCGGATCTCAGCGCGTGGGGCGATGCCAATATCGTGCCCGGCAATGATGCCGGCTACAACGGTGCCGTGCAGGTCGCAATCTCGGTGCGGATCCGGTTCTTCCGGAGTGACCAGGTCCGCGCCTGCGGTGAGATTCGGCAGCTGATCGTGGTGGGCAACGCCGGTATCGATGACGGCTACCTTTATGCCCTCGCCCGTGGCAAAGGAATGCAGCTGGGAGCGGTAGGCGCGCTGGTCCCCGGAAGGTTCTGGTGCCAGGGGAGAAGGATGCGCGGTGGCGCATTCCCGGTCCGGTTCCCGTGCGCCCGCGATGGGCGCGGTGGGAGCTCCTGTGATGAAGCCGCCGGTTCCGGCGAGGACACATGCGGTAAGGGCGCAAGCAGCAAGCCTTGAACTGCCGCTGAAATCAGGTTGTGCGGAAAAACGACGCGAGCGGGTTTGGCCCATTATCCCAGCCCCCTGATGAGCTCGAAGATCCCAGCGAGGTGCGCGGCAAGCGGCAGGCAGGCGGCGATGGTGAGGGACTCAATGCGTTCGAACCAGGCGATGGTCGTTGGTTCCACCTCGCTTATTTTGGCCGTCCACAGTGGTGCGCTCAGCATCGCGGTAAGCAGGAGGGCCGCAACCACCGTTGGCGCCCAAGCGCCAGCAAGCCCATCTGCGGCAATCGCATGCACGGCGCACAGACAGGCGGTGAGGCAGGCAACCATGGCGACGAGCATGAGAGCCCAGCTGGCAAGCACGCGCCCGTGACGCGCGGCGTGCATGACCACCGTTCCAGCAACAGAGACGCAGAGCGCTTGGACGAAGCCGAGCCCAGTTAAACCGGTGCCGAAAAGCACGGCGATGCGAGACCCGATGGTAGCGGCGGATCCCGCCTCGTCCACGGTCCCGTCCGTGGCCACGAGGGTGCCGGTGCCAGTGAAACTGAGTGCGATAAGGGCCGGGATGAGGCAGAGCGCGATTGCGCAGCAGATGCCCTCGTAGGCGTACCCGGCGCGGGTGGCGCGATCGTCCACGTCGGGCTGGAGTTCATCCGAGACGGCGAGGTCTTGGCCAGCGGTGGGCAATTGCGGCACCTTGAGCCCCGCGGTGGCGATGGTCAGCGCGGGGGCGGTGGCAAGCATAATGACTCCGGCGATAACGGTGCCCGCGGCCGCCGCGGTGCCGTGGCTCGTGCCGATGCCCGCATTGCCACTCAGTCCAGGAAGCAGGTAGCTCACGGACGCAATGAGCACTAGCCCGGCGATGGTGAGCGCGCCGGAGGTAATGCGTACCGTGCTTAACCGGGTGAGGTGGCAGGCCAATAACGCCGCGAGCAGGGTGGCGCTGGTGGTGAGGGCGGCATAGGGGACATCGGCAAGCGCGGGCGAAATAAGTGCCCAGCCGCTCGCCGCCCCTGCCGCTAGGGTGAGCATGACAAGCGATAGCGCCCGCGTCCACAGGGCGAGCACGAAGGCCGCGATGGCGAGCCCAGTGCAGGCCACCGCCGGAAGTGAGAGTACCCAAGTGACGGCGAAGGCCGCGGCAAGCCCCGCCCACGCCCAGACGATGGGAATGGCGGAGGTGGTGTCGTCGTGGCTCTGGGCGGCGAGGGATTCGGCGGCGTCGCGGATTACGGGCGCGGGCCGCTCCTCGCGCGGGGCGAGCACCAGGATGGAACCTTCCGCAAGCGGCGTGGCGGCAAGCGGTGCGGTGAGGTCGATGGTGCGCCCAGAGGCCGTGCTGGCGCGCCACGGCGAGGCGATCGCGGGTGCATCGACAAGGTCAGTAAGTTCTGCCATGAGCTCGCCAAGGCTGGAGCTTAACGGCAATGCCACGTCTGCTTCCTTGTGGAAGGAATCGGCGTGGATGCGGATGGTAAGGCGCAGGTGATGCGCCGTTGGAGCGGTCATAATTCCCCCGAATTGTCTAAAGATTGTGGGCGTCCCCCTTGCCCAATGCCACATATTGTGGCTTACTGGTGGCGTCGTGTCCACCGCAGCGCGGGGAATCTTGGCAGGGGGCCAAGGGCGCTAAGCGTGTGGATCGGGGGAGGATTTTGCCCATGCTTGGGATCGGGGAAACCCACATCGTGGAGCCATTGTCCATGCCGCTCAGGGACGCGCCACCGCCGCTTCCCACCGGCACCATCGAGGCAGAGGAAGTTCCGGAAGCGGTGCGCCCGCAGCCGGTGCCGCTGGTGCGTCTGCTGCTGCCCATCGTGATGATCGCCGCGATGTTGGGCATGGTGGCGCTGATGGTGTTGGGCGCGGGCGATTCGCGGCATATCAGCCCGGTATCCCTGATGTTTCCGCTGATGATGCTGGCCAGTATGGCCATGATGTTTGGGCCGCACAATAGCGGGCAGGACCCGGATGAAACCCGGCGGACCTACTTGCGCCACATTAAGGCGCTGCGGGAAAAGGCGCTGGATAATGCCGGTGCGCAGCGTGCGCACGAGCTGTACCGGCATCCGGATCCGGCGGGGCTGGAACCGCTGGTGGGATCGCGGCGCATGTGGGAGCGTGGGCCTGATGATCCGGATGCCTTGGAGGTGCGCGTGGGCACTGGGCCCACCACGTTGTGCACGCCCATCAACGTGCCTGATTCTGGTGCGACCGAGGACCTGGACCCGGTCTGTGCGGTGAGCATGCGCCAGGCCATCAAGGCGGTGGGCACCGTGCCGGATCTCCCGGTGGTGATCCAATTGCAGGCCTTTAGGTTTTTATCCTTTACCGGCGATAATGCCCGCGATACGGTGCGCGCCCTCGTCATGCAGCTAGCCCTGGCGCACGGTCCCGAGACCATCGGGGTTGAGGCCATCGGCGGCGAGTGGGAGTGGCTAAAATGGCTGCCGCATACCCGGGAGCCCGATAAGGCGCGGTTTCGCATTGTGCTTGTCGATGCCCTCCTGGCCACCGGCACCGAAGACTCCTTCCACGGCGATTCTTATACCACCGTCATTGAGGTAGGCGGCGCGCCGTCGTCTGCGTTGAGCCTGCGCGCGGAACAAGAAGGCCTGTGCCTCGTCGCGGCGGATACCCTGCAGGCGGTCACGGCCGCGGGCGTGGAAGAACTAGGCACACCCGATAGTTTGGGCACTGCCGCGGCCACGATTATGGCCCGCCGGATGGCGGTCTTTCGCCGCCCCGATAGCACCTCGGGGCGCCGGGGCAATGATTTGCTGGGGCTGCTCGGCTACAGCGGCGTGGATGAGTTGGCCGCTAGCGGCATGTGGCACGGGCGCGATGGCGCCTCGCGGCTCATGGTGCCCATCGGCATCGATTCCATCGGACAGCCGGTAACCGTGGATCTCAAAGAATCCGCACATGGCGGAATGGGGCCGCACGGCCTATGCATCGGGGCGACGGGCAGCGGTAAATCTGAGCTCCTGCGCACCCTGGTGACCGCACTTGCCGCCACGCATAGCCCGGATGAACTCAATCTCGTGTTGGTAGATTTCAAGGGTGGTGCGACCTTCTTAGGCTGCGATCGCCTGCCGCATACCTCCGCGGTCATTACCAACCTTGAAGAGGAATCCACCCTGGTAGAGCGCATGTACGATGCCATTTCCGGGGAGATGAACCGCCGTCAAGAACTCCTGCGTACCGCCGGCAACTTTGCCAATGTGGGCGAGTACAACGCTTCTGCGAATGCCGTGCGGGACTATGGGCCCTTGCCGGCGCTGGTCATCGTCGTCGACGAATTTTCCGAGCTCTTGGGCCAGCACCCGGACTTCGCCGAGCTCTTCGTTGCCGTGGGGCGCTTGGGGCGCAGCCTCCACGTGCACCTTCTTTTGGCCTCCCAAAGGCTCGAGGAAGGGCGCTTGCGGGGGCTGGACTCCCACTTGTCCTACAGAATCGGCCTGAAAACCTTTTCCTCCGCCGAATCCCGCCAGGTCCTTGGCGTGACCGATGCCTACCACCTTCCCGGCCAACCCGGCGCCGGTTACCTGAAATCCGATGCCGAGGATCTCACCCGCTTTCAGGCTTCCTACGTATCAGGGCCGCTCGCGCGCCGGGCTGCACCTGGCGCGGGGATGCACGCGGCCACGGACCTGGAAGGTAATCCTTCCGGCCCGCCGCGCCGGGTGGAGCTTTTTACGGGATGGGCGCAGGACGATGCCGCTGCACAGAATTCTCCTGCTGTGGTGATGGATGAATCCACATCGGTTCTTACTGAGGTGGTTCGCGCCGCCGGCGAGGAGGCCGCCGCGCGCGGCCAGGAGGCCCACCGCATCTGGCTACCTCCGCTGCCACCGGTCATTGAACTATCGTCCCTCGATATGGAGGGCGCGGAGTCCACCGCAGCGGAACTATCCGCGCCGATCGGGATTATCGATAGGCCGTACTACCAGCGCCAAGACCAACTAGTCATCGACTTTCACCAGCACGGCGGCCACCTTGCACTGTGCGGGGGACCGCAAACCGGCAAGTCCGGTGCGCTGCGCACGATAGTCTCCTCCTTGGCGCTTAACCGGCGGCCGGAAGATATCCGCTTTTATGTCATCGACTTGGGCGGCGGGCAGTTAGCGGCCCTAGACCGGTTACCGCACGTTGCCGGGGTAGCCGGGCGCGAAGAAGGCGAAAAGATCCGCCGCATCGTCGATGAGGTCGCCGGGTTTATTCGCCGGCCGGAATCGCGCGAGACCTTCTTGATTATCGATGGCTGGCACCACATCGGTCCATCCAATGCGGAGTTTGAGGATTTAGCCGAATCCATCACGGATATCGTCGCTGATGGCGCCTCCGCCAATGTCCACGTTGTCATCGCGACCTCCCGGTGGACCACGATGCGCCCGGCGATTAGGGATCTCATTGCGAACCGCCTCGAGCTGCGCTTGGGCGAGGCGCTCGATTCGCTTATTGACCGCAAGCTGCAGCAAAAACTGCCCAGCGCGCCGGGCAGGGGGCTGACACAGGCGGGCGAAAATATGCTGCTCGCCCACACCTCGAATCAAGATATTGCCCATATCTGCCGCGTGCATGCAAACGCCGTTCCCGCCCCGCGGTTGAAGATGCTGCCCGCGGTTCTAACACCAGAGGCGCTCGCCGCCCATGGCGAAGCATCTACTGGCGGCATCCCGTGGGGCATCGGTGGGCGCGACCTTTCCACCCTGGCGTGGAATCCGGAGCGCGAACCGCACTTGGTTGCCATCGGCGCCCAGGGCTGCGGCAAGTCCAACTTCTTGGCACAGATAATGCGCGGGATTAGTAGCCTTCCGCGGGAGGAGGCGCGGCTGGTGGTCATCGATCAGCGCCGCGCCCACCTGGGCACGCTAGATCAGGAGATGGTGGCGGCCTATGCCGCAACGCAATCAAGTGCGCAGGAGGCAATCGTCAATACCGTGCGCACGCTGGAACAACGCTTGCCTGGGCCGGATATCACCCCAGAGCAACTCGCCGCCCGCGATTGGTGGAAGGGCCCGGATATTTACGTGGTGATCGATGATGCGGACTTGGTGAGCGATATAGCCTTGGCACCCTTAATCGATCTTCTGCCGCACGCGCGGGACATCGGCTTGCACATGGTCATCGCCCGAAAATCCGGCGGCATTGGCCGGGCGCTGTTCGGCCAATTCTTTTCCGCGGTGCGCGATCTGCAACCCGCATTCCTGCTTTTCGATGCCGACCGCGACGAAGGCACCATCTTCGGCCTCAAGCCCAGCCACCAGCCGCCCGGGCGCGGGCAGTGGAGCATCCGCGGCGAAAACCTGGGAATCGCCCAAGTGGTTTACGGGGAAGGAGAAGAATAAATGTCTACAGAAACGCCTATCTCCGCAGCAACGGCAACGATTACGGTGACCGTTATGGATGCGGCCACCATCTTTGAAGGCCCAGAAACCGTGTACCGCTACGATCTTGCTGGGACCGGCATCGTAGAAGGCAAGGCCTTAGGCCACGTCATGGACCAGATCGCGAAGATCGCTGGATCCGCTTGGCCGGACGTGGACGTATCCGTCATCGCGGACCCCTCTGGCACCGCAGTCTCCCGCGAGGCCGTCACCATCCTTACCCGCCAACTCGATGTAGCCGGCGCCCGCGTGCGACAGCAGGAAGCAACACCCGCACCGGAATCAACTCCAGCACGAGAGGCTGAATCGGCTGCGGGCGAGGCAGGGGCACCGTCGGCAGTAGCGGCGGCATCGGCACTTGCGGATGCCCCAGAATCCGCGCCCACCGCCCAGATGGATATTTCCACGGACCGCACGGAAACAACGGCTGACCCGGGAACTGGTGCGCGAGCAGAAAAAGGGCAGGGGACAGGCACGCGGCGGGCCGATAAGCTGCGCGGCTGGATAGGTGCCATCGATATGTTCCACGTCGCCATCGTCGTGGTGATCTTTGCCGTCATCGGTGCCTCGTGGTGGGCCATGGGAGCGAATGCATCCAATGATGAGGAAGACGGCGAGGCCAGCACCACCGCTGGAAGTGCCACCGCTGCGAGCGCCGCCGATTCCGTGCCGACGGACGAATCTGGTGGTGGCAGCGATGACAACGCGGACGCGGCTGGCGACGCGGGCGGTGACGGCGAGCTCAACCCAGGCGAAAAGCGCCTTGATATCGAAGGGCTCTCCGTCGTCCTTCCCACCGGATTTCAGGCCACTGTGGAGGAAGGCCTAGTGACCGCCACAGGAGAAGACCCTGATTTAAGGATTCTCTTAGCGGCGGACTCGCTTTTTAACGTGCCGGCCAAGGCGCTCTTTGGTGAAATCAAAGCGCAGGTAGACAAGGATCCGGAACTGCGCGATGTATCCGAGGACGCAGGGCGTTTGCACTATATAGAAGACCCCGGCGATGGCTCCGTTGTGGAATGGACCATCTGGGAAGATACCGGGCACCACATGTCGGTGGGGTGCCATACCCGTCATAATGCCAATGCCGTGCAAAAAGCCGCGTGCCGGATGGCCACCGAATCCCTGAGTAAGAAATAAACAGAAAAGTTTTTAACGTCCCGGGAACCAAATGGGTCTGAGCACAGTCCAATAACGGTGAGAAAGCACAGAAGCTTTTTCGGGGGAAATCACACTCAACATCTCTTCCCGCCCTAAGGAGGGGCGCACTGTTATGTCTCAGACTTTTAAGACACAAGCCGATGTCATGGTCTCTACCGCCGGCCGCGTCGATAACACCAATGACGAGGTCCAAGGCGAGCTCACCCGCCTGCAGGGTGTAGTTGATTCTGTCCGCGGCAGCTGGGCCGGCCAGGCGCAGGTTTCATTCGATAACTTGATGCAGCGCTATAACACCTCCGCGCAGCAACTGCGCGAGGCATTGACCTCGATTTCTGAAAACATCCGCAGCAATGCCCACAACTTTGACAACGTCGAAGCCGAAAACACCCAGGCCTTCTCCAATGTTGGCGGCGGCCTCGCCCTGTAACCCAGCCACCTCCACCAACAACTTCGAAAGGAAGCATTTTTCCCATGTCCGAAATTAAGTACCAATTCGGCGCCATCTCTTCTGCCGCAGCTGATATCAACGCCACCTCCGGCCGCATCAACAGCACCTTGGCCGACCTCAAGTCCCGCCTCCAGCCCATGGTGAGCACCTGGGAAGGTGAATCCGCAGTGGCTTATAACCAGGCCCAGGCCAAGTGGGATAAGGCAGCACAAGAACTCAATACCGTGCTGGCAACCATCTCCAAGACCGTGTCCCAGGGCAATGACGCCATGAGCGATGTCAACCGCCGCGCCGCCGCTAGCTGGGGTTAACGCACCCTTGGCAGCATCTATCTAGCCTGCTTCTTTAAAGCGCAGTAGGGGAGTCGGGCGGTGCCCGTGCCCGTATCCATCCGGCAGGAGGCGAACGCAGCCGCCGTCTCCTTACCGCGCTACTTGCACAAACCGCCACATAGAACCTCTTTTACCGGTACCTCTTCTTTCTGGAAAGGTGCCGGTTTCGGCGTTTTGGTCTTTTACCCCGGTAGCGGCTAGAGTTGTAGCCCTATGTGTTCGCTCGTCGGCAAGCAGCTGGCGAAGCGCTTCCCGCAGGTCTCCACCGGCCGCTGTTGGGAAGCGAATGGATGCTTAGCGCTGGCCGGCAGTTCCGAGACAGACTTTCAAGGAGTCATTTTGTCTACTTTCCACCCAAAGAGCGGTGACATCACCCGCAAGTGGTACGTCATCGATGCTACTGACGTGGTGCTGGGCAAGCTTGCTTCCACCGTGGCAGACCTGCTGCGCGGCAAGCACAAGCCACAGTTCGCACCCAACGTTGACACCGGTGACCACGTGATCATCATCAACGCTGACAAGATTCACGTTTCTTCCACCAAGCGCGACCGCGAAATGCGCTACCGCCACTCCGGTTACCCGGGCGGTCTGAAGTCCATGACCCTGGGTCAGTCTTTGGACGCCAACCCGGTTCGCGTTATCGAAGAATCTGTTGCCGGCATGATGCCGCACAACAAGCTCTCCCGCGCTTCCATCAAGAAGCTGCACGTCTTCGCAGGCGATGAGCACCCGTACGCCGGTCAGAAGCCGGAAACCTTCGAGTTTAAGCAGGTGGCACAGTAATGGCTGAGCAGAACATCGACAACAATGTAGCCGAGGCTGCTGACATCGCTGCAGCAAGCGCCGCTACCGAAGAGTTCACCAACACCATCGGTGATTCGTTGGCTAGCGCCAACGCTGAGACCGAGGCAGAGGTTGAGGCCGCTGCTCCGGTTCACGAGGGCCCAATTCAGACCGTCGGTCGCCGTAAGCGCGCCGTCGCTCGCGTTCGCCTCGTTGCTGGCTCCGGCCAGATCGTGGTCAACGGCCGCGAGTTCGCTGAGTACTTCCCGAACAAGCTGCACCAGCAGGACATCCTCACCCCGCTGACCCTGCTGGACCGCGAGAACCAGTTTGACCTGAAGGTCACCGTTAACGGTGGTGGCCCGACCGGTCAGTCCGGCGCCCTGCGCCTGGCTATCGCTCGTGCACTCAACATCTACAACCCGGCTGATCGCTCCACCCTGAAGAAGGCTGGTTTGCTCACCCGTGACGCTCGTGCAGTTGAGCGTAAGAAGGCTGGTCTGCACAAGGCACGTCGCGCACCGCAGTACTCCAAGCGTTAATCTCGCTTCTACTGCGCGCGCAAGCGCCATACATTGCCGCTGCTTCCCATTCTGGGAGGCGGCGGCTTTGTCGTTTTATCGCTCTTGCCGATGTCCCCTTAGGTTGGGCCGGCCAAACCCCGCCTGGCCGGCCTCTTGAGGCTTAGCCTTGCGCGAGACAAAGGCGCTCAGCTCGGGTCGCGATGAAGCGCTCGCACGCCGCAGCGCGCCACGGACTGTAGGGACAGAGAAAAGCCCGCCTCTCATCGCGGTGAGCGCTAATGCGCAGCGCGATGGAGGCGGGCTAGGGACCTAGAGCCTAGAGGAGAAGGCCGGTTAGGCAGGGAGATTATTCATCGTCTTCTGCGTCCTTGCCCTTGATTTTCTTCTGTGCAAAGTCCTTGAGCTCGGCGCGGCGCTCTTCGCGGAGGGCTGCCTGCTCTGCGAGGTATTCATCCGATGCGTTGATAGTGTACCACTCGTGGAGGTACGGGTCATCGTTTTCAATTTCTGCCCCGGCACCGTGGGTTTCTGGAACGGCGGAAGAGCTGAATACGAAGTCGCCGTTGTGCTCTTGGAGTCCCAGGTGGGTGCCGCGCTCAATGGCAGCATGGGCGTATTTCCTGCGCAGTATTGCTGGGTCGCGTGCCAAGTCCTTGCCCCACGCCACCATGATGCCGATGAGGATGAAGGTAAACGGCAGCGAGCTGGAGACCATGATGGACTGCAGGCCGCTCAGGGCATCCTTGCCGGCGATGAGCAGCAGGGACAAGGAAATGCCACCCAGGGCAACGCCCCAAATAACGGAAATCGACGTCGAGGGAATTGGTCGGCCTGATTGGGACATGGAGCCCATGACGTTGGTAGCGGAGTCAGCGGCTGTATTGAAGAAGACGACCACAGCGAGGAGGACGATGACCGTGGTGATGCTAGAGAGCGGTAGCGATCTCATGAGATCGAACATCACATTCTCGCCGGAACCTTCGATCTCGATTCCATCCCCGTCCAGGTGGGTCTTGATTGCGGTGGCACCAAAGATGACGTACCAGAAAAGCGACAGGGTGGTGGGCACGAGCATGATGACGAAGACGAATTCGCGAATGGTGCGCCCGCGGGAAATCTTCGCGATGAACATGCCGACGAAGGGCGACCAAGAAATCCACCACGCCCAGTACAGCATGGTCCATGCGGTGACGAATTCCTTTTCCGGTTCACCCTGGGAGGCCGACAGGGACATCATGTCTTCGAAGTGCTTGAAAAACTGCAGCAGGGAGGCGGGAAGCAGGTCCAGAATATAGAGCGTCGGCCCAGTGATGAGCACGAAGACCGCGAGTCCGATGACCAGGCCCATGTTGATATTGGACAGGATGCGGATGCCGCGCTTGATGCCGGACATTGCGGAAAGAATGAAAAGGATGGTGAGGATCGTAATGATCACCACCATGATTCCGTTGCCTTCGAGGGGCTTGCCGGTAAGGATAGAGGTACCCGTACGGATCTGCAGCGCGCCGATACCCAGGGAGGTAGCCGTGCCGAAGAGGGTGACCAACACTGCGAAGATATCGACGATCTTTCCAAATACCCGGTTATTCGAATCCGTAATGAGGGGTTCAAATAGCGAGGAAATGAGCGGGATGCGGCCGCGTCGATAAGCGGCATAGGCAAGCGCGCCGCCCACCAGCGCAAAGATCATCCACGGCAACGTAGCGTGGTGCAGAACCGCCTGGGCAAAGGCAGGAAGGATGGCTTCTTGGCTGCCGGATTCGACACCGGAGAGATACGGCGGTGGAGTCAAGAATAGGGCAAGTGGCTCCATCGGGCCGTAGAAGACCAAGCCGATTCCCATACCGGCGGCAAAGAGCATGGCGATCCAGGCGTTCCGGGAGAAATCGGGCTTGGAATCATCGGCGCCGAGTTTAATTTTGCCGGTTGGGGCGATGGCAATGGTCAGCAGGAATGCCGTGGTGGCAATCATGATGATCGTAAATAGCCATCCAAAGTTTTGGACGACCCATGCCCGCATGGTGCTTCCTGTGTTGGCCAGATTATCTGGGGCGATGATGGCCCACAGGATAATGCCAACTGTTGATGCCAAGGCCACCGCAAAGACAGTTTTATTGGTCTTGAAATCGGCGCGGGTGTTTTCGACACTTACTCCGGGAATGAGGGCTGGATGAATAGCGCGTTCCCCAGAAGCGGCTTTCGCAATGGCTGAGCGAGCCTTCTGCGAGGTAGTTTCAGGTGACTTGTCACCTGAAGATCTAGGTTCGTTCATCGTTGATCCTCTCTAGGGCAAAAGAGTGAAGTATAACCTAGCTAATAATTTCATATAAAAGCCAAAAAATACGATTTTAAGCAAATTTTCCTTTTCACCACAAGGACATTTTTCGTGATGTTGGTTACCCAACTGGCCTGCTTGCCGATGCCCCAAACATGCGACCCGCGGGACTAACAAGGCATAATTGTCTGCATGACTCGACTATTTGGAACCGATGGAGTTCGCGGCCTCGCGAATAAAAAGCTGACTCCCATTTTGGCCTTGACGCTGGGACAAGCGGCTGCAGAGGTCTTTACTGCGCAGCGCGAATCTTATGAGCGCCGCCCCTTGGCAATCATCGGCCGTGACCCCCGTGTATCGGGCGAAATGCTCGATGCCGCTATCGCCGCTGGCTTGGCATCCCGCGGTGTGGACGTGGTGCGCGTGGGGGTGCTTCCTACCCCAGCCATCGCCTTTTTGACGGATGATTACGGAGCGGATCTCGGCGTGATGATCTCTGCCTCCCATAACCCGATGCCAGATAATGGCATTAAGTTCTTCTCCGCAGGCGGCAAAAAGCTGCCGGATAGCGTGGAAGATAAGATTCAGGCCGCGATGGATAACCTCGTTGAGGAGGGCCCGACGGGCACCAAGCTGGGCCGCATTATCTCGGAGGCGCCCGATGGCCGTGAGCGCTATCTAGCGCACCTGAAGGAGGTCGTCTCCACTGACTTGAGCGGCATCAAGGTGGTTGTGGATACGGCCAATGGCGCGGCCTCAAAGGTTGCTCCTAGCGCCTATGAAGCAGCAGGCGCTGAGGTCATCCCGATCTACCACCGGCCCAATGCCTTTAATATCAACGAAAATTGTGGCTCTACCCATATTGAAAAAGCCCAGGCAGCGGTGCTCGAGCATGGTGCCGATTTGGGCCTTGCCCACGATGGCGATGCGGACCGCTGCCTCGCCGTCGATGCCGAAGGCAACGTCGTCGATGGCGATCAGATCATGGCCTTGCTCGCAGTAGGGATGAAGGAAGACAATGACCTGCGCTTTAACACGCTCGTGGCCACGGTCATGTCCAATTTGGGCCTGACGCTTGCCATGGAGGAGCAAGGCATTGAGGTCCGCCACGCGGCGGTGGGCGATCGCTATGTGCTCGAAGAGCTCCACCGCGGCGATTTCTCCTTGGGCGGCGAGCAGTCTGGGCACGTCGTGCTTCCCGATGACTCTACTACCGGCGATGGCACCCTCACCGGCCTTTCCATCATGGCGCGTATGGCTAAGTCCGGAAAGAGCCTGAAGGAATTGGCCTCCGTGATGACCGTATTGCCGCAGGTGCTCATCAACGTTCCGGTATCCAATAAGGCGGCGATCATGGATTCTGCCGAGGTCAAGCAGGCCATCGTCGAGGCAGAAGAAGAGCTCGGGGAAACCGGCCGCGTCCTGCTCCGACCCTCTGGCACCGAAGAGCTGTTCCGCGTCATGGTGGAAGCTGCAGAAGAGGAACATGCCCGCAAGGTGGCGGGTAGGCTTTCTGCCGTCGTCGCCTCGGTATAGGCAGGAAAATAAGAAGTACCGGGAACCATTTGGTATAAACCCCAGTCCAATGAAGGTGAGCACACTTACCGCATATGGATTTGGGGATTATACCGATGTCTGAGGTTTTTCTTCGCCCCGCAGAGGCGATGTCCGCACTACAACAAGCTATAAGCGCCAACGATGAACAGCGCCAAGCCCACCGCGCCGATGTTCCAGACTTTCCCGTTGCCTCGGCTGGGCGGAATTTTTCCGGCCACGGGGAGCGCATACGCAGCATCCTCGCGCGCATTCATGACAATGGAACGTGGCGCTTAGACAATATCTCTGCCACGGGTCAGGCAGCGCACGATCAGATGCGCGCATTCGCCACGTACGATGCCGACTTTAGCCGCTCCTTTGCAGGAGAAAGCGGAAAGGCAGTGGACTAATGAGTACGCTGACTAAGTCGCTTTTAGGGGATTATTCCGCCGCCATTTCGCAGTTCCAATTGGCCTGCCTGGGAAATTACTCCGGCCCCAGCATGCCCTTGGGGCTTCTGAGTGAGCTCATCAGCGCGGTAGATGGAATCGCCCCACAAAACATACTGCGCCATACCATCTCCGCGGTGGGAGGAAATCTCCCGCACAGTGGTGGAAAGGGGCTTGCGGATTTTCTGCGCACGGATGATTCCGAAGTCGCCCATGGCACCTTGCGCGAGCACCTGACCGGCATTCAAAAAGATTTTGATATCCACCGCGATGAAGGCAAGCAGCTTACTGACTCTGCCAAGCAATGCTCGGGCGCTATTTCCGATGTCGTCGATACCTCCGATACCGCACTCACCGAGCTGATTTCTGCGGTAATCCCACTGCTCAATATCTTGTCCATGGTGGCTACCAGGCACCCGCTGGCCAAGTTCATTATTCCCATCGTCTCCACTATTGGTGCGAAGATCATCGATGACACCAATGACTCCATCGCCAGCACGTGCCGGGACCGCGATGATGCCATTGAATCCTGCTATGACGAGTTTGAATCCCGCTGCGAATGCGTCTGTGAGCGGCCTCTTCCTGAGGAATGCCCCGAGCCGGCAGAGGCCGAGGAGGATTCCTGCCCACCGCCAGTGGAAAAGTGCCCAGATACGCCAGCTCCCACGCGCCCGATGCCCGATGGCGGGGGCGACACCACTTCCAACCCGCCACAGCCAGCGCAGCCGACGCAACCCGTATCTACCGCTGAGTGCCCGCCCAAGCCGGAACCGATGCCAGAGCCGACCCCGGAGCCAAGGCCAGACCCGAAGCCGGCACCGCAACCGCAACCCGCGCCCGAGCCGAAACCAGCTCCCGAGCCGCAACCGGAGCCGAAACCAGGACCGGCTCCGAAGCCGGCTCCTGAACCCGCACCTGAGCAGCACCCTTCCGGGTGCCAGTGCCAACAGTGCCGCGGTTTCGTAAACGAGCCGCCTCGACAGAACGAATCCACGACCACTCCGGCGCACGCAGATCCGAATCTTGAGCCGGAACCCAAACCACAAGACTGCCCACCAGAACAACAGGAACAACCCGCACCGCAGCCAGAACAGGACCCAGTACCTGAGCCTGTGCCGGAAGATTCTGAATGCGAAAAAGAACCAACAACACCGGCTGCCGTGGAAGATGATGCGGCCTGTGACATCGAGTCCTCCTGCAGCGGCAGCTTGGGAATCGTCGGTGCAGGAATCGCTTTGGTGGGCGTAGGCCTCATCATTGAGGGTGCTGCGGAGTGCCTGGAAAATATCGCCGATGCAGATTGCCCAGAGCCTGAACCGGAACCTGCGCCTGAGCCGGAACCCGAGCCCGCACCGGAGCCTGAACCAGAACCTTGCCCTGAACCAGAACCAGAACCAGAACCGGAGCCGTGCCCAGAACCTGAGCCGCAGCCCGAGCCCGCGCCTGAACCCTGCCCGGAAGACGGAACAATTGAGCCACCTCCGGAGCTTTCCCAGGTGGAAGAGCCGGCCCCGCCTCCAGAAAAGGTACAGCACCTGCAGGCAGCGGAAGCCGCTGGAGCTGGAGCACCTGCGCCAGAGCCGCAGCCTCAACCTGAGCCTGCACCAGCACCGGCACCGGAACCTGCGCAGCCACAGGCCCCAGCCCCGCAACCAGCCCCGGCCCCCGAGCCTGCGCCAGCGCCAAGCTCAGATGAACCATCCGTGACTGCACGAAAGGCAGGGCAGTGGTAATGAATAACGATTTCGCAGAATTCGCGCAGGGATTTCGCGAGCGCACCGCGCGGCGCATGTTGGAATTTGAAAAAAGCCTGGCTAAGGCCCAAGACGAGCTAGAAAAGTCCACGGCCAAGGCCGTGCAGCAGGCCAAAAATGAGCAGCGCGGGGGAAGGGACGGTGATGCGGTGGGGCATCGGCAAGCAGCTGCTGGAACGTGGCGCCGAAATAGTGCTGCCCCAACGCGTGTCAATAACGCATCGGGGCAGGTGAAATCTGTGCTGCGACGTGGATAGGCCTAGTTCAGCGGGTTAGCTTTTAGTCATCGCGGGCAACGCCGGCGCGCTCGGCCAGGTCATCGCCGGTCAAGCTTTCTACCTTCTTCGCGCTCGCCTCAGGATCCGCAAAGCCGTCATAGGCGGACTCGCCGGCAAGGGTAGAGAGCAAGAAACCGGTGACGAGACCGCGGGCGATTTCGGTGGGGCCGGATTGGAAGGCGCCGGAACCGATGGCTAATTTGCGGAAGCGATCTTCGCTAAAGCCGGCCTGCGTGCCCTTATCGATGGCCCGGTAGGCCACCTGGCCGCGCCAGTTATAGGCCAGCTTGGCGGGGTTTCCGGCATTGAAAATATCATCGCGGCTAGAGCCAATAACCAGGCCCGGCGTATCGAGGCTGCGGGCAGCCTCAACGGCGGAAGGGGCGGTCACGGCAGGATAAATAGCCGCGACGGCCTTGACCTTCGGGTTATCAACCGCGCTCAAAACCGCGGTGCCGCCGCCCATGCCGTGGCCAATCATGCCGAGCTTGCCCGGCGATACGGTGATATTGCCGGTTCCGAGCTTTACCCCAGCGGCGATCTGCAACGCAGATTCCATGTCTGCAGACAGGTTGCGGTGATCGGGGAACATGCCGGTCTCAGAATTGGGGGCGACCACGACGATGCCCCAGCTGGCGAGGTGGCGCAGCGTGGCGTGGTAATCCTTGATTTTGTGCATCCAATCGTGGCCAAAGGCGACGGCGGGCAGGCCTTGGCCTTCCGCAGGGGTATAAACCTTGCCGGTAATACCCGCATAATCGAGGTCGCCAACCAGCACGCGGTTGCGGCCACGCTTCGATAACGTTCCTAAGTGTTTATTCAAATTCGCAGACACGCATTCTAGGATAGATGAAGATCACCCCGTGCTGGTGGCAAGGGGTGGCGAGTGGCACATGCGGGGGATTCGCGGAGGACAAAAGGGGTTGGCGGTGCCGAAGTTATATGGGTTGCCTTATTTGCGCGGCGGCGAGAAGGCGGGCGAAAATGTGCACTAGGTAACATTCTCTATGCTTCTCTGGGAAGGCAGGTCGCCGCATATGACTACCGGCACCCTTAAGATCGATCAATTATTTCCGCAGGATGGGCCGGAGGTAAAGACCGGCATCATCGACCGGGTGGCCTATGCTTCCGATGCCTCGCACTACCTCTACACCCCGAAGGCCGTGATTGAAGCGCGCTCGGCAGAACACGTGGCCGCCATATTCAAAGCGGGGCGGCAGCAAGGTATTCCGGTGACCTTGCGCTCGGGCGGCACCTCCTTGGCCGGCCAGGCCTCCGGCGAGGGCTACCTGGTGGATGTGCGCAAGCATTTCCGGGGCATAGAAGTCCTCGATGACGGCAAGCGGGTGCGCGTGCAGCCAGGGGCAACCGTGCGCCAGGTCAATGCGCGTTTGGGGCTGCGCAACCGCAAGCTCGGCCCAGACCCGGCCAGCGAAGCGGCCTGCACCATCGGCGGCGTGGTGGCGAATAATTCCTCCGGCATGGCCTGCGGCACCGAGTTCAATACCTATAACACCTTGGAATCGCTGACCTTTGTCTTGCCTTCTGGCACGGTGATCAATACTGCGGACGCGGATGCGGACCGGCAATTCCAGGCGCAAGAACCCGAGCTGGTGGATACGCTGACCCGCCTGCAGCGCCGCGTGCGCGATAACCAGGAATCAGTAGATATCATCCGCCGCCACTTCCAGCTGAAAAATACGATGGGCTACGGGCTTAATTCCTTCCTGGATTTTGATAGCCCAGTCAAGCTTTTTGAGCACCTGTTGGTTGGCTCCGAAGGAACGCTCGCGTTTATCGCGGAAGCGGTCTTTCGCACCGTGTCCATCTCTGCGCTCACGACGACCACCGTGGCGGTCTTTAATAATCTCTCCGCCGCTACGAAGGCGCTGCCTGCGCTCGTTGAGACCGGTGCCGCCACCCTAGAGCTAATGGATTCTGCCTCCATTCGCGTGGGTCAAGGATTCGATAAGGTCCCACAGGCCATTACCGGCTTCGATGTGGATTCACAGGCCGCGCTGCTTATCGAGTACCAATCCGATGACAAAGAAGAGCTGCGGGAAAAAGAGAACAAGGGCTCGTCCCTATTGCGCGAATTGGACCTGCAATCACCGGCGGAATTTTCTGCCGATATTCCCACCCGCACCGCCGCGTGGAACTTCCGCAAGGGCCTGTATGCCCAGGTGGCAGAAGCGAGGCCCTCAGGAACCACGGCGCTCTTGGAAGACGTTGTGGTGCCGGTGGGCGATTTGGCCGATACCTGTTCCTCCTTGCAGGAGCTTTTTACCCGCTATTCTTACGACGATGCGGTCATTTTCGGCCACGCGAAAGACGGCAATATCCACTTCCTTCTAACGGACCGCTTCGAAGGCGATAGCGCCATTGGCCGTTATAACAACTTCAATGAGGAAATGGTGGACTTGGTGCTTTCGGCAGAGGGAAACCTCAAGGCCGAACACGGCACCGGCCGCGCCATGGCCCCGTATGTGCGCCGCCAGTACGGCGATGAGCTTTACGAGGTCATGCAGCTGCTCAAGCGCGCCTGCGATCCCGCCGGGACCATGAACCCAGGCGTCATCCTGGACGATGACCCCGATGCACACATTACAAATATCAAGCTCAACCCCACGGTGGAAGAAGAAATCGACCCGTGCGTTGAGTGCGGCTATTGCGAGCCGGTCTGCCCGTCGAGGGATCTCACCTTGACCCCACGCCAGCGCATCGTGGTGCGCCGTGCCCGCCAGCGGGCGCAAGAAAGTGGCGATACACACTTGGTTGCAGAACTCGATGAGGCCTATGAGTACATGGGCATCGATACGTGCGCCGTGGATTCTATGTGTCTAACCGCCTGCCCAGTGGGCATTGATACCGGTAAATTCATCAAGAAGCTGCGCCACGAGAATGCTGGGGCCGCAGAAGAAAAGGTTTGGTCTACTGCCGCCAAGAATTGGCAGGTCACCAGCCGTGGTGCAGCAACGGCGCTAACCGGCGCGCACATGTTGCCGGCACAGTTGGTCACGAAAGTCACCGATGTGGCCCGCTCGCTCATCGGCCCCGATACTGTGCCGGGATACCAGCCGGAGCTCGGCAAGGGCGGCAAGTCCCGCGAGCGCCTGGCCGGGCGCGTGGGAGATCGCTACGCTGAGACCTCGGGAATCTACCTTCCAGCCTGCGTAAACTCCATGTTCGCCCCGCAGGGCGAGGGCATGGGTGCAACGCAAGCCTTCATCACCGTGTTGGAGCGGGCGGGGATCGCGCTGGAGATCCCCAAGGGCATCGAGAAGCTTTGTTGCGGAACTCCATGGGCATCAAAGGGCATGCGCAAAGGCCACGCCATCATGGAGCAGCGCGTGCGCGAGAGCATTATGGAGGCCACAGATAATACCCGCCTTCCCGTGATCGTCGATGCTTCCAGCTGCACCGCGGGCTTTCAGGAGATGCTGGAATCCATTGGCATTACCGTCATCGATGCGCTGAGCTTTACCGCAGATACGCTGCTGCCGCGCCTCGAGACCACCCAGCCGGTGGGTTCGATGACGATTCACCCGACCTGTTCGGCATTCCAGCTCGGCATGATGGGGGATGTAGAAAAGGTCGCGCGTGCTGCAGCCACGGAGGTACATATCCCCACCGCCTGGACTTGCTGTGGTTATGCCGGTGACCGCGGCATGCTCCACCCGGAACTCACGGAGTCTGCCACCCGCGCCGAGGCCACCCAGGTCACGGAGCTGGGCGCGCAGTGTCACGCTTCGACCAACCGCACGTGTGAGCTGGGCATGACCCGCGCCACCGGCGAGGATTACCACCACGTCCTGGAGATGCTGGAGCGCGCCACGCGTTAGTGGTCCGACAGGGAAGGGGCGCGGCTGCTTGCCGATGCCCCCTCTTCTCCCGCAACCCGGTCAGCTGCAGCGCGGGAGGGTTGCTCACCGAGGGTGCGAAAACTAGCGGTGCGAAGGCCAGTTTTCGGTAACTATAAACGGCCCGAATTAGTATGCGGTCATAAATAACAGGCCCTAGTCCAACCCCCGGTTCGTGTTGACCAATGAGGTAGGATTCCTTTTTATGTGTGGAATTGTTGGATATGTTGGTCACGCTAGCGGTGACCGCGAATACTTCGCTCTGGATGTAGTCGTGGAAGGTCTGCACAGACTGGAATACCGCGGCTATGACTCCGCTGGTGTGGCGATGTACGCCGATGGGGAGATTAGCTGGCGGAAGAAGGCGGGCAAGGTTGCTGCCTTAGACGATGAGATCGCAGCCCGTCCGCTGAAGGATTCCGTTTTGGGAATCGGGCACACCCGTTGGGCCACCCACGGTGGTCCGACCGATCTCAATGCACACCCGCACGTCGTTGACGGTGGCAAGCTGGCCGTGGTGCACAACGGCATCATCGAAAACTTCGCGGAGCTGCGCACCGAGCTGTTGAACAAGGGCTATAACTTCGTTTCTGAAACCGATACCGAAGTTGCGGCTGCTTTGCTTGGTGATGTTTTCCACAACGACGCCGCAGGGGATCTCACCAAGGCAATGCAGCTGACCGCTAAGCGCCTCGACGGTGCGTTTACCCTGCTGGCCATTCACGCTGACCAGCCGGATCGCATCGTTGCCGCCCGCCGCGATTCGCCCCTGGTCATCGGCTTGGGCGAGGGCGAGAACTTCTTGGGCTCTGACGTCTCGGGCTTTATTGACTACACCAAGTCCGCAGTGGAAATGGACAATGACCAAGTGGTCACCATCACCGCTGACGATGTCGTCATTACTGACTACGACGGCAACCCCACCGAGGGCAAGTCCTTTGAGATCAAGTGGGACGCGGCTGCCGCTGAAAAGGGTGGCTTTGATTCCTTCATGGAAAAGGAAATCCACGATCAGCCCGCCGCTGTGCGCGATACCCTGTTGGGCCGCTTTGATGAGCAGGGCCAGCTGACCTTGGATGACTTGCGCATCGATGAATCGGTCTTAAAGTCCATCGATAAGATCATCGTGATCGCCTGCGGCACGGCGGCCTATGCCGGCCATGTGGCGCGGTACGCCATCGAGCACTGGTGCCGCATCCCCACCGAGGTCGAGCTCGCCCACGAGTTCCGCTACCGCGATCCGATCGTCAACGAGAAGACCTTGGTCGTGGCCTTGTCCCAGTCCGGCGAGACCATGGATACCCTGATGGCCGTGCGCCACGCCCGCCAGCAGGGAGCGAAGGTCATCGCCATCTGCAATACGCAGGGCTCGTCCATTCCGCGCGAATCCGATGCGGCGCTCTACACCCACGCGGGTCCCGAAATCGCGGTGGCCTCAACCAAGGCTTTCTTGGCGCAGATTACCGCGACCTACCTGCTGGGCCTGTACCTGGCACAGCTGCGCGGCAATATGTTCTCTGATGAAATTCAGGGGGTTCTTGCTGAGCTGCGCAATATGCCGGATAAGGTACAAAGCGTCATCGATGAAGAACAGCAGGTAGCCGGCCTGGCTAACTCCATGAAGGATGCGGAATCCGTGCTCTTTTTGGGCCGCCACGTGGGCTTCCCGGTTGCCCTTGAAGGTGCGCTGAAGCTCAAGGAGATCGCCTACCTGCACGCGGAAGGTTTTGCCGCAGGCGAGCTCAAGCATGGCCCGATCGCGCTGATTGAAGAGGGCCAGCCGGTCTTTGTCATCGTCCCCTCCCCGCGCGGGCGCGATTCGCTGCACTCCAAGGTGGTATCCAATATCCAGGAAATCCGCGCCCGCGGTGCCATCACCATCGTGATCGCAGAAGAAGGCGATACCGCGGTAGAGGATTACGCTAACCACGTCATCCGCGTGCCAAAGGCACCGACGTTGATGCAGCCCCTCCTTGCTACGGTGCCCCTGCAGATCTTTGCCGCACACGTGGCAAAGTCCAAGGGATATGACGTTGACCAGCCGCGCAACCTGGCTAAGTCCGTGACCGTGGAATAACCTTTCCAGCGCCGCAAACCCCTTTCTCGCCCTTGCTTGCACGGGCGGGGGAGGGGTTTATACGTATCTGCAGTAAATTCAGCGCGCGGGTGGAAAGTGGCACAATAGTGGCATGCTGAAAACCACAATTGACCTTGCTGCCATCGCGCATAATGTGCGGCTGATTAAGGAGAAGATCGGCCCAGACGTCAAGCTGATGTGCGTGGTGAAGGCGGATGCTTACGGGCACGGCGTAGAAAGGGTCGTGCCCGTGATGCTGGAAGCAGGGGCGGATTCCATTGGCGTCGCCACGCTGACAGAAGCAGTGCAGCTGCGGCGTATGGGGGTGGATTCGCCCATTGCGGCGTGGATCTGGCAGTCGGATCAGGTGCTAGAAGAGGCCCTGGCATGTGGAATCCAGATTGCGGTCAATTCTCCGGCGCAGGCGCACAAGCTGGTAGAAGCGGAAATCCCCGCCGAGGTATACATCAAGGTAGAAACCGGGATGCACCGCTCTGGGGTGGATAAAGCGGAGTGGGATGAGGTCATTGCGCTACTTCGGGATGCCGCGCATATTAGCGTCCTGGGGCTGATGTCCCATTTTGCCTGCGCGGACGATCCAGACAACGCGCATAATGACGCCCAGGAAGAAGAGTTTCGGCGCGCCCTGGATGCGGCGCGCGCGGCCGGTTTGGAGTGCCCGGTCAATCATTTGGCCAATTCGCCGGCCACGCTCTCGCGCCCGTCGGCGCACTTTGAGCAGGTGCGGGTGGGGATTGCGTGCTATGGGCTCGAGCCCATCGCTGGGCGGGACCATGGCTTGCGCCCGGCAATGACCTGGTCCGGAAATGTCTTCGGGGTCAAGCCAATTGATAAGAATGAGGCCACCAGCTACGGGCGTACCTGGAGCGCGGATAAGCCAGGGTTCCTGGCCACGGTGGATTGTGGCTATGCCGATGGCCTGCCGCGCGCGTACCAGGGTCACCTTCAGGTGGGCATCGGCGGGCGGCTGTATCCCCAGGTAGGCCGGGTGTGCATGGACCAGATTGTGGTGGATTTAGGAGAAAACTCGCACGGCATTGCCCCCGGGGATGAGGTGACCATCTTTGGCCAGGGCGGCATGTCTGCCACCGAGCTTGCTGATGCCGTGGGCACCATCAACTATGAAGTGGTGTGCCGGCCCACCGGCCGCACCGAACGCGAATATATAGGAGAGGTCGATGCGCAGTAATTTTCCGGAGACTGGAACCCGCGATCTGGCAACGGTGGAACAGACCCACGCCTGCGGCAAGGAACTGGGCGCCGCACTAGAAGCTGGCGATGTCATCATCTTGGATGGCCCATTGGGTGCGGGAAAGACCACTTTCACGCAGGGGATTGCGCAGGGCTTGCAGGTCAAGGGCCGGATTACCTCGCCCACGTTCGTCATCGCCCGCGTGCACCGCTCCCGGGTTGGGGGACCGGACTTGGTGCACGTGGATGCGTACCGCCTCTTGGATGAGGGCGGGGCCAATTCCGGCGATCCCCTGGGGGAGCTGGATGCCTTGGATTTGGATACCGAGCTTGCCGATGCCGTCGTCATCGCCGAATGGGGCGGCGGCCTTATCGAGCAGATTGCGGATTCCTACCTCTTTGTGAGCATCGACCGCGAACCGGCGGAGTTCGCCGGCGCCGATGAGGACGTGCGCCGCGTCAGCTGGTCGTGGCGCCACAATGATTAGCTGGGCCTCATTAATTTGAAGGTATAAGTGATGGATATCTTAGGGCGTCAAGTTGCTTTAGGTATTTAAGGTGCGGGATCCTTGAAGGGTGTTAGATCTCCTAGCCTCCAGTCCTTTGCTCGCCCTTTTTGCCATCATGGCCATCGGTTTGGCCATCGGCAAAATCAAATTCTTTGGCATCTCTTTGGGCGCCGCGGCCGCGATGTTCGTGGCGCTTGGGCTTTCTACCGCCAATCCGGATATCCAGATTCCACCGCTGGTGTATCAATTCGGCTTGGCCATTTTTGTTTATGCCATCGGCCTTAATTTCGGGCCGTCGTTCGTCCGCGAATTTGCTACCCGCGGCTGGAAGCTGACCGTCTTTATGATCGGCATGTTGGTCCTGCTCGTGGGTGTAGGCTTCGGGCTCATTCGCGTCTTCGACCTCGATACGGATGGCGCCGCGGGTATGTTTGCCGGTTCGCTATCGTCCACCCCAGGTATGGCGGCGGTGGTGGATATGCTGGGCAATTCCACCCCGGTCGTCGGTTATTCGCTGGCTTATCCGGGCGCGGTCATCGGCGCGATCCTGGTCGCCGCCATCGGCGCGAAAATACTGAAGGTGGACCACGAGGCGGACGCCAAGGAAGAGGGAATGATTCCCGCCCCGCTGGTGGCCAAAGGCGTGCGGCTGACCAAAGACTTCCCGGATACGGCCGGACACCTTTATCAAGTAACCGGGCACAGCGTAGTGGCCACCCGCGAGATCTCCGATATGGAACACCACCGCCTGGCGCAGCCGGATATGCCCCTGCGCAAGGGCGAAGCATTCCTTATTAATGGCTCCGAAAAAGACGTTGCCGGTGCCATCGAGGTGCTCGGTGAGGAATACCCCGTCGAGCTCACCCCAGAGGCGGGCCTGGAATTTAAGCGGATAACCGTGTCTAATCCGCAGGTTGCGGGCAAACGCATCCGCGATATCGATGCGCTCGAGCACGGATTTATCATCGCGCGTGTGCGCAAGGGCGATAGCGATGCGGTGCCGCACCCGGATATGGTGCTGAATTACTCCGACCGCGTGCGCGTGGTCTGCAGCTCGCACCACGTGCGCGAAGTGCGCAAGTACTTGGGCGATTCCGAATCGGCGCTCGGCAATGCTGACCTCTTATCCATGTCCATCGGTTTGACCTTGGGCATGCTGCTGGGCCTTATCCCCATCCCCATGCCGGGCGGATCGACCCTGCAGCTCGGGTTTGGTGGCGGCCCCGTCGTGGTCGGCCTATTCCTCGGCTACCTGAACCGCACCGGCCCCATCAATTGGCAGATGCCCTTCCACACCAGGGAAACACTTTCAAACCTGGGGCTGACGCTCTTCCTGGCGGGCGTGGGGACATCGGCAGGCGCATCGTTCCGCGATGCGCTTACGGATCCGTCCTCGCTGACCATCATCGGCGTCGGCTTTATCATTACCTTGGTATCGGCCATCCTCATCGGCGTTATCGGCATGCTTGTGCTGCGCTTGAAGTGGGACGAGGCCATGGGCTGTGCGGCCGGCATGACCACGAACCCGGCAGTATTTGCCTATATCCGGGGCCAAACCGGCACGGAGCTAGCCGGGCGCGGCTGGGCAACGGTGTATCCAACCACCATCATCGGCAAGATTATCGCCGCTCAGGTGCTGTTATTGTTATTGCTTTAGCCCCATATGCCCCGCGCTAATTATTCACCCACTGGGTAAGCCGCCTACACTGACAGGCACTACCCCGTGGGTGAGTGTTTGTTGGCCGCCGAGTAGCCTCGGTAATAGAACTGACAATCACTTCACCATATGTACATATAGGACCCCCTTGACCCGAGGAGCGTTACTCACCCCATGACTAAATTTGCTCGCAACCTGACCACGACCATTATCGCGCTGTTTATCATTGTGATGATGGTGCTCGTTGCCGGGGCCACCCTGCGTGATGAGGATTCCTTGGAGGGCAACCTCACCAACACCTTGCAGCATGCCCCGCGGAACCTCGAGGTAATGTCGCTCATTCCTTCTGATGTCTACGGTGCGGACTACAGCGCCATCGGCTTCATTTGCGAGGGCATGGCAGAAGACAAGGTCAAGGAAGCCGCCCCGAACCCTGATGACATCACCTTCGAGGACGGCGTTGTTCCTGAGGGCAAGAGCTACGTCATGGCGCTGGGCCACAACGTTGATCCCTATGTAGAGGAATTGGATTCCTCCGAGGTGGAGGTCTGCGAGATGATCAACGCCCAGGTTAAAGCCATGGAGCAGCAGGGCCACGGCCTAGACGGCGGGGTTCCGCTGGTCCAGGGCTCCCAGCCGCTGACCTTCCAGAGTGAAGACGGCGTGTGGAAGCTGGTCGGCTAATGCGCGTCCTGGCCATTGATACGGCGACGACCGCCCTGGTCACCGGGGCAGTCGACACCGAGTCAGGGCAGATTACGCAGCGCATTCTGGCCGATGCGCGCGCGCATAATGAGCGGCTCATGCCCACCATCCTCGAGGTAATGAGCGAGGCCGGTCTGGAGCTCGACGACCTCGACGCCATCGTTGCGGGCATGGGCCCTGGCCCCTTTACCGGCTTGCGCGTTGGCATGGCCACGGCGCAGGCGCTTGCCGATGCCCTCTCCATCCCCCTCCACGGCGTCTGCACCCACGATGCCATCGCGCACGCTGCGCTAGTTGGGGCCGATGCAGCCGATGAAAGGGAGGCGGCGGACGCGGCGCTAGTTGCCACCGATGCCCGCCGCAAGGAAATTTATTGGGCCACCTACCGCGCGGGACAACGCATTGCGGGCCCAGATGTATCGAAGCCGGGGGAGCTTGCCGTGCAGGATATCGCGCAGGTGATCATCCCGGAGAAGCTGGCCGACCAGCTGCCGGAAGAACTCGCCACGCTGCCGCGTAGCGAGGGCGCACCCACCGCCGAGGGCTTGGTGGCCGTCGCGCGGCTCGACGCAGAACCGGCGCCATTCGTGCCCATGTACCTGCGCCGGCCCGATGCGGTTCCACCCAAAAAGCAGCAGCTTTCCCCGGCCATTCCAGAGGTACACCTGTGAACCTGCGCGAGCTTACTCCCGCCGATGCGCCGCGCTGCGCCGAGCTGGAAAAGGTGCTGTTTCCTGGCGAAACTCCGTGGACGGCAGCGGTATTTGAGCAAGAAATGGCCCAGCCCTTCACCTTCTACCTCGGGGTGGAAGGTGCCCTTGACCCCGCAGCGCCGGAGGACGGCGAGGATCCAGTCCTTCTAGGCTATGCCGGCATCGGCATGATGGGCCCGGCTGCAGACCCAGAGTTTGAAATCCACACCATCGGCGTCGATCCGCAGGCGCAGCGCCGCGGTATCGCGCGCATGATGATGGATAATATTTGCTATATCGCGGACCTAAAAAGCGCGCCGGTCTTTTTGGAGGTGCGTGTGGGAAACGATCCCGCCATCGAGCTGTACCGGCGCTACGGTTTTAGCATCGAGGGGATTCGCCGCAATTACTATCAGCCCTCCGGCGCGGATGCGCACGTGATGGTGCGCCCCAGCCAGTCCCCGCAAGCACGCCAGCGCGAAGCAAAGGAGCAGTAATGAAGGTTATGGGCATCGAGTCCTCCTGTGATGAGACCGGGGTGGGCATCGTCGAGCTGGACCAGAACGGCCATATGGAGATCCTCGCCAATGCCGTTGCTTCGTCGATGCAGCAGCATGCGCGCTTTGGCGGCGTCGTGCCCGAAATTGCCTCCCGCGCGCACCTGGAGGCCATGCCGCAGGTGATGCGGGCGGCGTTGGAGGAGGCGGGCATCGATAAGCCCGATGCCATTGCCGCCACCGTGGGCCCGGGCCTGGCCGGCGCCCTGCTCGTCGGCGCTTCCGCTGCCAAGGCTTATGCCGCCGCGTGGGGCGTGCCTTTTTATGGTGTCAACCACCTCGGCGGCCACGTGGCCGTGGCCAACCTCGAGGGCGAGAGCCTGCCGCACTCGGTCGCGCTGCTGGTCTCCGGCGGGCACACCCAGCTGCTTGAGGTCGAAGCCGTGGGAAAGCCCATGCGCGAGTTGGGCTCCACGCTTGACGATGCCGCCGGTGAGGCCTACGACAAAGTCTCCCGCCTCCTAGGGCTGGGATACCCGGGAGGGCCGGTCATCGATAAGCTGGCCGCCCGCGGAAAACCCACCATCGATTTCCCGCGCGGCATGTCGCGCGCCGAGGACCTGCGCGGCGAGCACCGGCATGATTTCTCGTTCTCGGGGCTAAAGACCTCCGTTGCGCGCTATGTGGAACGCGCCGAAAAGGCCGGCGAGACCATCTCTGTGGAGGATGTATGTGCCTCGTTCCAAGAGGCCGTGGCCGATGTGCTGACCGCCAAGGCCATTCGCGCCTGTGAGGATACCGGGGCGAAGGTGCTCCTGCTCGGTGGCGGCGTCGTGGCCAATTCCCGGCTGCGGGAGCTGGCCGCCGAGCGCTGCGACGCCGCTGGTGTGGAGCTGCGCGTGCCGCGGTTTAATCTGTGCACCGATAACGGCGTGATGATTGCTGCCCTCGGCGCCCAGCTCATTCATGAAAGGGCCGCGCCGTCGGGCCTGGGTATTGGCACCGATACGCAACTGGACGTGGAAGAGCCACAGTTAACCTAAAGTTCTTTTTCCTCGCACTGCGGGGTGGGGGAAGCGGCGGTAACCTTTAACGCGTTCACGCCCTCTCCGCTTTAAAGGAGCTTTCTCTCATGACCGTTGGTTTCCTCGTCAACCCCGATCTCACTCGCCGGAAAATCGAGTTCGAATTAGAACACGCCAACCAGTTCTTGGGCGGCACCACCGAGGATCGCGTCTCTGTCGTCTTTCAAGATGACGGCACGACCTACGCCGCGCTCTATAACCCAGAAGCCAAGCAGGAAGGCGCCGAGCCCAACCCGGTTGCATCCCTAGCGCGCAATGCCGCCGACACGGGAAACTCCGCCTTCTTGCAAGATCCCATCCGCGCTATTAGCGGCTCGGTCATCTTCGTGGATGCTGAGGGCGAGGAGGACTTCATCGATGAGGTCATTGCTTCCGTCGAGCACGGCATCCGCGCGGTGAAAAACTACCGCGAGGATTTTCCTGACGAGTACACGCTCTGGCGCGCTGCGGTCATCAACTCCACGAAGAGCGCATAAGCCCCCTCCTTTAGCGTTCGGTGTGGCGTAGCCACATCAGCACGGCCTTGACGCGGCGATTGGCGTCTTCGGGCCGAAACCCGAGCTTGAGAAAAACATTGGAGACGTGCTTGCTTACCGCCCCAGCGGTTAATACCAGCTTGTCTTCGATTTCTTGGTTGCTCAATCCCTGCGCCATCAGCCCCAAAACCTCGCGTTCGCGGGCGGTTAATTGGCTCAGCCCCGTGCGCCGCGCGGAGAGCAAGGCGGTAACCACTTCTGGGTCGACGACGGTGCCACCGCCTGCCACTTCCTCAAGGGTGTGCACGAATTCATCCACATCGGATACGCGCTCTTTGAGCAGGTAGCCGAATCCGCCGTGTTCTAAGAGCCGGTCCAAGTAGCTTGCCGCCACGTACTGGCTGAGTACCACCACCGGTTGCGACGGGTCTGCTGCTCGCACATCGTGCACGGCGCGCAGCCCATCATCGCTCATGGTGGGCGGCATGCGGACATCGCTAATGATCAGATCGAAGTCATCGCTGCCTGCGCAGGCGCGCAATTCTTCCGCATCGTTGACGGCGGTCACGCTATGGCCTAGTGCCGTTAACAGCTGTTCCAGCCCGGCGCGCAAAAGGGCAGAATCTTCTGCCAATAAGAGTTTCATCGCGCCTCCTTCAGCGGTAGTGACATGGTTACGGTTGCTCCTTGTCCCTCATTGTGCGCGGGGGAGAAGTCGACGGTGCCGCCGAGCGCCGCGGCCCGCTCGCGCAGCCCGGCCAGCCCAGTGCCCCCAGTCGTTCCCGCGGGCTTTCCGGTGTTCGTGCCGGCGGTCGCGTCGGCGCTCGTGCCAACAGTCGCGTCGGCGCTGGTATCAGCACCGACACGGGAGTGCGCGGGGTCGGACGCGCTAGGGCCTACTCCTGTAGAGAAGCCACCGGAGCCGTTATCGCGGATGCTGAGGTGAAGATCGTCGCCAAAAGAGATGGACACGGTGGCGGCGGTGGCCGCGCCGTGGGTTGAGGCGTTGGTCAGCGCCTCTGCTACCGCGTGGTAGGCCAGTAGCGCCGTCGTTTCCCCAATCGATCGTTCCGCGCCTTCGACGTGCAGTTCCGCGTCGAGCCCGCTGTGGGCCAAGAGCTCATCGAGGGCGGGGATGAGGCCGTCATCGAAAAGCACCTGTGGCGCAATGCCGCGCACGGTAGCGCGCAGGGCGGATAGGGCTTGGGTGGCGTTATGTTCGGCATCGGCAAGCGCCTGCTGGGCCTCGGGCGGGGACTGGAGTTTGGCCGCTGCCAGGTTGAGCTTGAGCGCGGTGAGGTACTGCTGGGGGCCATCGTGGAGCTCGCGCTCGATGCGGCGGCGCTCGCCCGAAAAGGCATCAATAAGCGTGGCGCGCGAGGCCTCCAACTCCTGCGCGGAGGGGCTCAGTGCGAGGCGGGTGAGGGAAATGGAGGCCTTGACCAGCAGGCGGTTGAGCGCTACCAGCAGGACGAGGAGCACGGCTGCTGCCAACCAGCACACGACAAAGATCAGTGGGCGATTGTCGGTGGACCATTCGCCGATGTTGAATTCAGCCTGCGGAATAAACGGTGCGACCACCAATACGCCCGCGATAAAACCGACAAAGACCCAGTTGGCAAAGCAGGCCGCGCAAATGAGCAGCTGCAGGATGAGGTGATAAAACTGCTGCCAATCAAACCATCGGTTGGCCCGCCGCGGGGAAATATTTTCGCCCATCCACGTTGCGCCGTAGCGGCCGATAGACTCCGCGGCGCGTGCGACTAGTGGAATCCATGGCAGCATGAGCACCGAAATCACGAGTCCCGGAAGAGCAAGTATTCCGAGGACGAGGCTCCACCCGTTGGCCTTGACAGTTCGCATATTCGTTCAGCCTAGCCGCCGCGCCGGGGTGGTGGCAGTAGAGCTAGCCCCACCATTTTTTGGGCAGTCTTCCCTATCGCGCGTGCGGGATGCGGCCGGTGGAATAGAAGGCATGTTGAAAGCACAGAATCTGAGCAAGCGCTACGGCAGCCATACCGCACTCGCCGAGGTGGACCTAAGCATCGAGCCGGGGGAATTTGTCGCTATTATGGGGCCATCTGGCAGCGGCAAGACCACGCTGTTGAACCTGCTATCCGGGCTGGATAAGCCCAGTTCCGGCACGGTCAACGCGCCGGGCCGCACGGAGCGCGCCTTCGTATTCCAGGACTATAACCTGCTGGAATCGCTTAACGCCCGCAAAAATGCCACGTTGACCGCGCACTTTTCCGGCCGGCGTTGCAGCCGCGACGAGGTGCAGAAGACCTTTGCGTCTCTGGGGCTTGACGGGCTGGAGCGCCGCCTGCCCGCGCAGCTGTCCGGCGGCCAGCAGCAGCGCGTCGCCGTCGCCCGCGCCTTGCTGGCCGGTGCGCCGTATATCTTCGCCGATGAGCCCACGGGCGCGCTTGACGATGCCACCGCCCAGCTCGTCCTCACCCACCTCCGCACCGCCGCACGGGGTGGGGCCGCGGTGGTCATGGTGACCCACTCGCACCTTGCCGCGGAGGCCGCCGACCGCATTATCGAGCTCCAGGAGGCCAACCATGCTGGTGTGGCTTAAGGATTTACAAAGCAATTGGCTCTCATGGCTTGCCGTGGCTTTGACCATGGTGGTTTCCTCGGCCGCGTGCGCGCTGGCGGTATCGATGCTGGTGGCCACCGCGGACGCGGACGATGATCCCACGGGGCCTCTCGGCGGCACCGTGCTGGGCATGGCGGTCTGCACAGTGGTGTTGATCACGCTGTCGCAGATGCGGCTGATTATTGAAGAACGCGAACCCGTGTACCGCTCGTGGCGCATGATTGGTATGCCTGGGTGGATGATCAATAGCTTCATCGTGGGGCAGGTGATTGCCGTGAGTGCTATCGCTGCGCTGATAGGGACCTTCCCGGCACGCCTGTTTGTTGAACCCATGGCCGCGGCCTTTCGCAGTGATGGGATTCCCATGCCGGAGTTGGCCATTACCCCGCTAGTCATCCGCATCGCTGTATCCATTTGCGTGGCATCGGCGGTCTGCGGTGCCCTAGTGCCACTGCGCCGGGTCTTTCGCCCGCGGGTGGAACCGCGCCGCGTGTGGGTGATGCTGCGCTGCCTTGTGGCTGCCGGTTTGGTGGGCGGTGCCGTGTACGGCTGCCTGCAGATAGAGGAGCCGGCCGATAGCATCGCCGCTTCCATGGGGCTGGTCATCCTGGTGGCATTCATGACGCCATGGCTCATGCCCGCCGTGGACCAATGGACGCGACTATGCGGCATCGCCGGGGCCAATGTGCGGGTGCGCCGCCGCTTTTCCGTGCCCCATATCGTCCCGTGGGTGCTGTTTGGTGGCTTGATTGTCGCGGTCGGCTCGGGGATAAGGATGTTCAAAAGTAGTATGGGCGACTTAGACACCTTGTCGTCGGGGCAGGTCTTCGCGGCGTTTCTCGGCCCAGTCGTTGCCCCGAGCATCGTTGGCGCGGTGCTGACCTCACTCATTATGCGCTCGCGCATCGCCAGCGATGTGCGCGGCCTGCGGCTGGCCGGCGCCTCACCGGCGGCGTGGGCACGGGTGCAGGTGGGAGAGGCATTCTGCCTGACTATTACTGCCGCGGCCATAGTCATCACCTTGAGCGTCGCGGTGGTCGCGGTGCTCAACGAGCTGTTGTATCCCGGTTCTCATTCCGGGATAGGCGCGCTGTGGGAGGGGCTTGCCGGAGTGTGGTGGGCGCCGTTCGGCCTAGTTTTTGGCGCCATGTTTCTTGCGCTGTGTGCGGTCAAGCTCATTCTCGCGGGATTCCTGCGCTCAACCGTCCAGATCCGCACAAACTGATGGATGAATCGCCGATATTCTGATGGGTAAAACGCGCTCAGACTGATGGGTAAAACTCTGATATTCTGATGGTTAGAACGCGCTCAAATTGATGGATGGGTTTAAAATGACTGGTCAAGAAGGCTATGTTTATCTTCCGCGAGTAGAGGATTCGCGGCTTCATGGAGCCCTGCAGCGATCTGGTGGAGTGTTGATAGAAGGTCCAAAGGGCTGCGGGAAATCTGCGACCGCTCGGCAAGTTGCGGGCAGTCTTGTTCAGGTGGATACGGATTTAAACCTCGACATGCAGCTCAGCACCATCCCAGATTTGGCGTTGGAGGGGGATACGCCGCGAGTTTTTGATGAGTGGCAAGAAAAACCGCAGTTGTGGAACTTGGTGCGGCATGAGATTGACCGTCGGCAAGCGCCTGGGCAGTTCATTCTTACTGGGGCGACTGCGCCAATGGAGGAACAATCCAGGCACTCGGGTGCGGGGCGCATAGCCAGGCTGCGGATGAAGACCTTCAGTTTTTATGAGTCGGGGCATTCTAATGGCGCAGTATCATTAGCCGAATTGGTAGCTCAGGAATCCCCCCAGTCGAATGGGGAGACGGTTGTAGATGTTGCAGGGATTATCGAGCGCATGGCGCACGGAGGCTGGCCCGCAAACCGGAATTATTCCGTTGAGGCGGCGCAAGAGAACCTGCGCAGTTATATCGATACTGTGGCCCACGTGGATATCAATGCCGCCGATGGTGTGCGAAGGGATCCGGTAAAAGTAACGACACTTATTCGTTCGCTTGCCCGTGGGGTAGCCACAGAACAGTCCATTTCTTCTATTGCTACCGATATTGGCGCGCAAAGGGCTACGGTCAGCGAGTACCTTGCCGCGTTGCAGCGCATCTTCATCGTGGAAGAACAGTTGGCATGGTCCTCCCATCTTCGCTCCCGGGCTAGCCTGCGAACGGCACCGAAGAGGCATCTGGCGGATCCGGCGTTGGCCGCTGCTGCCGTGGACGCGTCCCCAGACAAGTTGCTGCGCAACCTTGCCTTTGCCGGGCAGCTTTTTGAATCCCAAGTTGTCCATGACCTGGCAGTGCTAAGCGGGAAGCGCATTTTTCATGCCCGTGACGCATCTGGGCTGGAAGTAGATGCGGTATTTGAGCTGGCGGGCAGGACCGTTTTCGTAGAAATTAAATTGGGGCAAAGCCAAGAGATCATTGAGAAGGCGGCAAGCAATTTGCAGGCCTTCGCAGAACGCTTTGAATGGGAGGTAACGCCGGTCTTGATGATCGTGACGGGAGGAAACCTGAGCTTTCGGCATCCGAGCGGGGTGCACGTGGTGTCCCTGACGCACTTGGCGCCGTAGCTCGGTCCGGCTGCGGGGGTCGCGTCGTTGTTGAGGGTTAGCAGTCACGAGGGTAGAGTGCTAATCAGGTTGTTTGACCCACAGTTGTTCACCCGCGACGACGGCTGTGCTGGACATCCACAACCGGCACGCGCGCGCCATTAAGGTGCGCAAACGAACAATACGGAGGAAACATCATGGCAACTATTAAGCCGCTTGAGGACCGCGTCCTCGTACAGATCGTAGAAGCAGAATCCACCACCGCATCCGGCCTGGTTATCCCGGACTCCGCAAAGGAAAAGCCGCAGGAAGCAACCGTTATCGCCGTCGGCCCGGGCCGCTGGGAAGACGACGATGACCGCATCCCCATGGACGTTAAGGAAGGCGACACCGTTGTCTTCTCCCGCTACGGCGGCACCGAGCTGAAGTACGACGGTGAAGAGTACTTGCTGCTGAGCCAGCGCGACATCCTCGCCATCATCGAGAAGTAGGAACTACTTATGGCAAAGCTTATTGCATTCGACCAAGAAGCCCGCGAGGGAATTCAGCGCGGCGTCGATACGCTGGCTGATGCCGTCAAGGTCACCCTCGGCCCGCGTGGTCGCAACGTCGTATTGTCCAAGGCCTTCGGTGGCCCGACCGTTACCAATGACGGCGTGACCATCGCCCGCGATATCGACGTCGAGGAGCCCTTCGAGAACCTCGGCGCGCAGCTGGTTAAGTCCGTTGCGGTCAAGACCAACGACATCGCCGGCGACGGCACCACCACCGCGACCTTGCTGGCCCAGGCGCTCATCTTTGAAGGCCTGCGCAACGTTGCAGCCGGCGCTAACCCGATTGAGCTCAACCGCGGCATCTCCGCGGCGGCGGAAAAGGCCGTCGAGGAGCTCAAGGCACGCGCCACTCCGGTTAACTCTGCTTCCGAAATCGCGCAGGTAGCCACCGTGTCCTCCCGCGATCCGGAGGTCGGAGAGATGGTTGCCGGCGCCATGGAAAAGGTGGGCAAGGACGGCGTCGTCACCGTCGAGGAGTCCCAGACCATGGACTCCACCGTGGATGTCACCGAAGGTATTTCCTTTGACAAGGGCTACCTTTCCCCGTACTTCGCTACGGAGGAAGAGACCAACCACGCCGTGCTTGACGATGCCGCCATTTTGCTCGTCCGCAACAAGATTTCTTCCCTGCCGGATTTCTTGCCGCTGCTGGAAAAGATCGCGGAGACCAACCGCCCGACCCTCATCATCGCGGAAGACGTTGAAGGCGAGCCGCTGCAGGCGCTCGTGGTCAACTCCATCCGCAAGGTCCTGAAGGTCGCCGCCGTGAAGGCACCGTACTTTGGCGAGCGCCGCAAGGGCTTCATGGATGACCTGGCCGTGGTTACCGGCGCCACCGTGGTGGACCCTGAGGTGGGCGTCAACCTGAACGAGGTCGGCCTTGAGGTGCTGGGTTCCGCGCGCCGCGTGACCATCACCAAGGAAGACACCGTGCTTGTCGATGGCGGCGGCAGTGCCGCAGCCCTCGATGATCGCCGTGAACAGATCCGCGGCGAAATCGCCCGCACCGATTCCACCTGGGATAAGGAAAAGCTCGAGGAGCGCTTGGCTAAGCTCTCCGGCGGTGTGGCCGTCATTCGCGTCGGTGCCGCAACCGAGACCGAGGTCAACGAACGCAAGCTGCGCGTCGAGGATGCCATCAACGCCGCCCGCGCGGCCGTGGAAGAAGGCGTCATCGCCGGCGGCGGTTCCGTGCTGGTACAGATCTCCAAGGAGCTTGAGTCCTTTGCCCAGGACTTTGAGGGCGAGGCTAAGGTCGGCGTGCTCGCCGTCGCCCGCGCTCTGACCCGCCCGGCATTCTGGATCGCAGAAAACGCAGGTCTTGATGGCTCTGTCATCGTCTCCCGCGTATCCGAGATGGCCAACGGCGAAGGCTTTAATGCCAACTCCCTGGAGTACGGAAACCTCATCGATAACGGCATCATCGATCCCGTCAAGGTCACCCACTCCGCAGTGGTCAATGCCACCTCCGTTGCCCGCATGGTTCTTACCACCGAGGCATCCGTTGTGGAAAAGCCGCAGGAAGAAGATAACGCTGAGGCTGGTCACGGCCACGGCCATCACCACCACTAATTCCTGCGCTGCATATAGCCCAGAGCCCGCCGCGTCTTCCCCGCCTTGTTGGGGAGGCTGCGGCGGGCTTCTGGCTTATATGTAAAGCACGCGGGAACCACATAACCCGTGCGATGCCACGGTAGGCTTTTTTAGCCGCCAGCGGCAGCACGAGAGAGGCTAGCTCACAAAAGGCGCCAAGCTTAGGGTTCCTCCTCAGCCGGAGGTTGCCTCGTTTTTAGCGGAAGACCCCAGGACTTAGCGGGCTCGAAGGAGTCCCTCACGGGGCGTTATTTGCAGCAGGCGCTTGCTACGCAGGGCTAATCCGGAACCCCGCACTCCCGCCCGCCGCGAACGCGGTGTGTGGACTTTGTGCGCCAACTTTAGTTTTGGCTTAAGCGTTGACCGTTGCGCGGCGGCGCTTGCGCAGCGCCACCACGCGCTCAGACTCGCTCATGCCACCCCAGACGCCATACGGTTCTGCCGAACGCAGGGCGTGCTCGCGGCAGAGCTCGATAACCGGGCAGGAATTGCAAATGGCCTTGGCGCGGTTTTCGCGCTGGGCGCGGGCGCGGCCACGCTCTCCGTCTGGATGGTAAAACACGTCCGAGTTTTCACCGCGGCACGCACCTTGCAACTGCCAATCCCAAACATCTGCAGTAGGTCCGAGAAGAGACTTGGACTGAGACACGTTTCTTAAGCTCCTTATAACAGGACGAGAATTCTTACGCTGGCGGCCGGTGGAGAGTCATCCGCGAACCGCAACGATTTGTAGTGTGTCGCGTCTTGGTAAACAAAGGGTTACTAGTATTTAACTTCTAGGTATTGTATCTATTTATGGGACTCGTTAGCGCCCATTTACCTGCAATAATGACTAAGGTTAACGAATTATGAATTTTCCTCTTTCTATTGTGCAGGGGGCATAAACCCGCCTTCAATGCGGGTACAACCGCTGGGCGCGGGTTTCTTGGTGGGGGTTTCTTTGCTGGGGCATCGCCAAGCAAGGGCAGTGCCGAGGCGGAGGTGTGCAACGCAATAGTCCCTTTGCACTCCCTACCCCAGAGGAAATATGGTTGAATATCGATTTAATAGTCTGCAGAGGGTGCACTCGTGAGCGATAAGGATAAAGAGCTAGCGGAACTCGTCCCGCTGGCCGCTGGTGGTAGCCGCCGCGCACTGCAATCTATCCTGCAAATTATTCATCCGCAGGTGCTGCGTTATTGCCGCGCGCGCATCGGTGGCGGGCGCCAGCCCACCGCGGAAGACGTGACCCAAGAAATCTGCCTCGCCGTCGCCACCTCTATCGATTCCTATGAAGACAAGGGCCGGCCGTTTATGGCTTATGTCTACGGCATCGCTTTTAATAAGGTCACCGATGCCCACCGCGCCATGGGCCGCGACCGCTCTACACCCACCGAAGAGCTTCCAGAAAGCACCGCGAACGAGGCGACTCCCGAGGAATGGGCGCTGGAAAATGACGGTAGTAACAGAATGCGCGCCTTGCTCGATACCTTAAGTGACAAGGCAAAAAACATCGTTATTTTGCGCGTGTTCGTTGGTCTTTCGGCAGAAGAAACCGCCGATATCGTGGGGTCTACCCCGGGTGCGGTTCGCGTCGCACAGCACCGAGCTCTCGCACAATTGCGAAAGGCTCTTGGGCAACAACTAGCTACCGAGGGCTAAAGCCACAACCCCCGCTCTAGTCGCACGCGTACACCTTAAGAAAGGAAGGAGGGACAGAAACCATCATGGCCTCCAAGCATTCTAAAAAGAATAACGATGACCTGACGGAGCAGCTCCAGCCCTTGGTAGATGATGATGCATTCCTCACCGAGCTGTCGCAGGGTAAAGATCCCTCCAATGGCAGCGATGAGCTCGCTGGGCTGCTGTTGGGGCTGAAGGGGGACATCGATAAGCAGATGCCGCCAGCCCCGCGCGTGGATGGGGTAGAGGAAGAACCGGAAGTCGTAAGCCTCAATAAGGTGCGGTCTCGCCGGCGCAATCGCCCCGTGATGCATGGGCTTATCGGCGCGGCCGCCGCCACTGTGATCCTCGCCGGTGCGGGCGGGGTCATGGTTAATTCCGGCGCCTTTGATCACCCAGATGAAACCCGCAACGTGGAGCTGGCCGGGACCTTAGATGAGATGGAATCCCGCGCGGCAGAGGGAGATATCGAAGGCGCGCGCGAACTCATGAAGGAAGCCCGCGCCAAGCTCGAAGAGGCTGAAGGCAAGGAAGAAAACGCCATCGCCGCCAAGGAAGAGGCCGAAAAGAAGCGCTCTGCCCGTCCGAAGCACACGACCGTGACGGAAACCGCCACCGAGACCGTGCCGGGCCAGCAGCCGCAGGACAAGCCCGAACCGGCGCCGAAGACCGTGACGGAAACGCAGTACCAGACCTCAACCGTGGTGGTAACGGAGCAAGCACCGGAGAACTCGCAGCCTGAGACGCGCGAGCCCGAAGAAAGCCCCACCACAACCATTCAGTTGGGGCCAGGCTCCGAGTAACAGGCTTCGAGTAACGAGGGCAGGGCTAAAGCCCTCGCACTAAAGCCCTAGCGGTTTTCCAAGCCGTCCAAGTAACCCAGCGCGTAGTCCCACGGCACGTAGCGGCGCGGGTCCGGCTCTGCTCCAGGCTCGTGCACTGGGGCAAGCTCGCCTGCCAGCGTGGCGCGCATATTGGCGGCCATAATGTCCCACTCGTAGAAGTGGTTTTCCTGGCAGTCTTCACACAGGAAGAAGATGCCATCGATCCCGCGCGGGCCGAGCACACTTGCGAATTTCTCTACCAGGGCGAGATCGTGGATGAGGGCGAGGCGGTCTTCATCGGAAAGCGGCATGACCTGCTCGTCCTCCTCCAAGAAGGAGGCGGGGTCATTCGGATCGTCTGCAAAAGGATCGCGGGGCATATTGGCGAAGAAGTTCACGCCTGCGAGCCTATTGAACTTGCCCGCTTAAGGCAATTAACCCCTAGCCTGAATGGTGTCATTGGCCGGGCACGCACTACAGTTGGGGTAGCCGCTGAACCTGTTTAAGGAGATACCTCGATGAGCGATTACCCTATTCACACTGGTGGAGATGACCCGAACAAGGTAGCCCTGCGCGGCTTGACCTTTGATGACGTGCTTCTTTTGCCCGCCGAGTCCAATATCGTGCCCTCCGAGGTCGATACCGGCGCGCAATTTACCCGCAATATTCGCCTAGGCGTGCCGCTGGCATCCGCAGCGATGGATACCGTGACCGAGGCCCGCATGGCCATCGCCATGGCGCGCCAGGGCGGCATCGGCGTGCTGCACCGCAACCTTTCTGCGGAAGCGCAAGCTGAGCAGGTAGAAATCGTCAAACGCTCCGAGTCCGGCATGGTCACGGACCCGGTCACCGCCCGCCCCGAGATGACCATTGGCGAGGTCGACGCCCTGTGCGCCCGCTTCCGCATTTCCGGCCTGCCGGTCGTGGATAAGGACGGCACCCTGCTGGGCATTTGCACCAACCGCGATATGCGTTTCGAGCCGGACTTTGATCGCAAGGTCAGCGATGTCATGACCGCGATGCCGCTCGTCGTCGCGCGCGAGGGCGTGTCCAAGGACGAGGCCCTAGAGCTGCTGTCGGCCAATAAGGTAGAAAAGCTGCCGATTGTTGATGCAAATAACAAGCTCATTGGCCTTATCACCGTCAAGGACTTCGTCAAATCCGAGCAGTACCCCAACGCCTCCAAGGATGCTTCCGGCCGTCTGTTGGTTGCCGCGGGCATTGGTACCGGCGAGGAGTCCTATCAGCGCGCCGCCGCGCTTGTCGATGCCGGCGTTGATGCCCTTGTCGTCGATTCCGCCCACGCCCACAATAACCGCGTGCTCGAGATGGTTTCCCGCGTGAAGAAGGACTTCGGCGACAAGGTCGATGTCATTGGCGGCAACCTCGCCACCCGCGAGGCCGCCCAGGCGATGATCGACGCCGGCGCAGATGCCATCAAGGTCGGCATCGGCCCGGGCTCCATCTGCACCACCCGCGTCGTCGCCGGCGTTGGTGCGCCGCAGATCACCGCGCTGATGGAAGCCGCAGCCGTCGCCGCTCCCGCGGGCGTGCCGGTCATCGGCGATGGCGGCATGCAGTACTCCGGTGACATCGCCAAGGCGCTGGCCGCCGGTGCCGATACCGTCATGCTGGGCTCCATGTTCGCCGGCACCACCGAGGCGCCTGGTGACATCGTGGTCTACCAGGGCAAGCAGTACAAGCGCTACCGCGGCATGGGCTCCATGGGCGCCATGCAGGGCCGCGGGCTCTCCGGCGAAAAGCGTTCCTACTCCAAGGACCGCTACTTCCAGGCCGACGTACGCAGCGAGGACAAGCTGGTGCCAGAAGGCGTGGAGGGTCGCGTGCCCTTCCGCGGTGAGATCGATGCCATCGTGCACCAAATCATCGGCGGCCTGCGCGCGGCCATGGGCTACACCGGCTCGGCCACCCTAGATGAGCTCAAGACCAAGCGATTTGTCCAGATCACCGCCGCGGGACTGAAGGAATCCCACCCGCACCACCTGCAGCAAATCGCCGAAGCCCCGAACTACCGCTAGGACAAGCATGCGTGAATACGCCGAAATCGGCATCGGCCGCGAGGCCCGCCGCACCTTTGATTTAGACCAGGTCTCCATCGTCCCCCAGCGCCGCACGCGCTCGTCCAAGGACGTGGATACCACCTGGAATATCGATGCCTATACCTTCGATACCCCCTTCGTTTCGCACCCCACCGATGCTCTCGCCACGCCCGAGTTCGTCATCGAGATGGGCAAGCAGGGCGGGCTCGGTGTCATCAACGCCGAAGGCCTGTGGGGCCGCCACGAGGACCTCGAGGGTGCCTTGGCACGCATCTATTCCCAGCCGGGCGATAATTCCACCATTCAGGAGCTGCACGCCGCCCCGCTTGACGATGCCCTCCTTGCCTCCCGCATTGCCCAAGTGCGCGAGTCCGGTGTGACCGTCGCCGTGCGCGTTTCGCCCCAAAATGCCCGCGAGATGGCGCCCAAGGCCATCGCGGCTGGGGCCGAGTTACTGTTCATCCAGGGCACGCTGCTGTCCGCGGAACACGTCGCCACCGGCGGCGAGCCGCTGAACCTGAAGGAATTTATCGGCTCGCTTGAAGTACCCGTCATCGCCGGTGGCGTGGCGGACTACACCACTGCGCTGCACCTGATGCGCACCGGGGCGGCCGGCGTCATCGTGGGCGCGGGAGTGACGACTAACGCGGAAACCGTCGGCATCGATACCGCCATGGCCACCGCCATTGCCGATGCCGCCGCCGCCCGCCGCGACTACCTCGACGAGACCGAAGGCCGCTACGTGCACATCATTGCGGATGCGGAATTCGATAACTCCGGGACCATCGCCAAGGCCTTCGCCTGCGGCGCCGATAGTGTCGCGCTCGGCCCCCTTCTTGCCCAGGCCCGAGAGGCAGGCGGTAGGGGATGGTACTGGCCGGCTACCGCAGGCCATCCTCGGTTCCCGCGCGGATACGCGCAGTTCGCCGGCGTCGATACCGACCTCGATGTGGATTTCCTCACCGCAGGCGATGCTGCGCCCGTGGCTGCGCCGAGCCTGGAAACCGTGCTGCACGGCCCATCCAGCGAACCATTCGGCCGCACCAACCTCGTGGGTGCGCTGCGGCGTGCCCTCGCAAAGTGTGGGTACACCGACTTGAAGTCGTTCCAGAAGGTCGAGCTCGCGGTTCGCTACTAAGTAGCGCGCGGCGCGCCTCGCACGGTGCGGGCTCGCGCTGCTGCGCCCCGAGTCCCACCGCGCGCCGAATCGCTGCGCCCGGCGCCGCCGCGCCCACGGCTTCCTGGCGCACCCTGTGTTACTTGCGTCCATGGGCCCTCGCGCACCCCGATTCGCTTGCGCGGCCCGCGCCACCACGGCGCGAAAGCCGCCGCAATGCCCTACATGAGCAAGCGCTTCCTGGGCCGCGGGGCCTATGGGTTAGACTATGGGGCGTGACTAAGCCAAATACTACCCCGCGCCCAGTCCTCGTCGTGGACTTTGGCGCTCAGTACGCGCAGCTCATTGCCCGCCGCGTGCGCGAGGCCAAAATCTATTCCGAGGTTGTTTCCAACTCCGCCTCTATCGAGGAAATCAAAGCCAAGGACCCCGCCGCGCTTATTTTGTCCGGCGGCCCGTCGTCCGTCTATGCCGACGGTGCCCCAGCGCTCAAGCCTGAGCTGCTAGAGCTTGGCGTTCCGGTCTTCGGCATTTGCTACGGATTCCAGGCCATGAACCACATCCTCGGCGGTACCGTATCGTCTACCGGTGAGCGTGAATACGGCCGCACCGATATCGACGTCAAGGGCGGCATCCTGCACGAGGGCCTCGAGCCCACGCACAAGGTATGGATGTCCCACGGCGATGCCGTCTCCGCGGCCCCCGAAGGCTTTGCGGTAACGGCTACCTCCGCTGGCGCGCCCGTGGCCGCCATGGAGTGCCCGGCCAAGCAGATGGCCGGCGTGCAGTACCACCCAGAGGTGCTGCACTCGCCGCACGGCCAAGAAGTGCTCACCCGCTTCCTCACGGAGATCGCCGGTCTGGAGCAGAACTGGACCGCCGATAATATCGCCGAGCAGCTCATCGCGGATATCCGCGCCCAAGTAGGCGAGGAAGGCCGCGCTATTTGCGGCCTGTCCGGCGGCGTGGACTCTGCCGTCGCCGCGGCCTTGGTGCAGCGCGCCATCGGCGATCGCCTGACCTGCGTCTTCGTCGACCACGGCCTGCTGCGCGCGGGCGAGCGCGAGCAGGTTGAAACGGATTTCGTGGCCTCGACCGGCGCCAAGCTGGTTACCGCCGACGAGCGTTCGGCCTTCCTGCAGAAGCTCGCTGGCGTGAGCGACCCAGAGGAGAAGCGCAAGGCTATCGGTGCGGAGTTCATCCGCTCCTTCGAGCGCGCCGTGGCCGGTGTGCTTGACGATGCCCCCGCCGGCTCCACCGTCGATTACCTCGTCCAGGGCACCTTGTACCCGGACGTCGTTGAATCCGGCGGCGGCGACGGCACCGCCAATATTAAGTCGCACCACAACGTCGGCGGCCTCCCGGATGACGTCGAGTTCGAGCTCGTCGAGCCGCTGCGCCTGCTCTTTAAGGACGAGGTGCGCGCGGTGGGCCGCGAGTTGGGCCTGCCGGAAGAGATCGTCGGCCGCCAGCCCTTCCCGGGCCCGGGCCTGGGCATCCGCATCATCGGCGAGGTCACCGAGGACCGCCTCGAGACCCTGCGCCAGGCGGATCTGATTGCCCGCACCGAGCTGACCAATGCCGGATTGGACGAGCAGATTTGGCAGTGCCCGGTCGTGCTGCTTGCCGATGTCCGCTCCGTCGGCGTCCAAGGCGATGGCCGCACCTACGGCCACCCCATCGTGCTGCGCCCGGTATCTTCCGAGGACGCCATGACCGCGGACTGGACCCGCTTGCCGTATGACGTGCTAGAGAAGATCTCCACCCGCATCACCAACGAGGTTAAGGACGTCAACCGCGTGGTCTTGGATTGCACCTCCAAGCCACCGGGAACCATCGAGTGGGAGTAAAACCCACAAAACGGCATGCGTATAAGGCGCTCAGTACTTGAGCGCCTTTTCGCATACCTGCGGCTAGTTGCGGGGTGTTACGGGTGGCCGCCAGACGATGCGACCGCCCACCCTTTCTAGCCGCCCGCGCCGAGGCGGGGCATTGGGATCGTCGTCGTTGATGCCGTTGTGGTAAGCACAGCACACGACGAGGTTGTTCATATTGGTCTCCCCGCCGCGGCTCCAGGCCGTGAGGTGGTGGACCTGGGATAAATCGGCCGGTTGATTGCATCCGGGCCAGGCGCAGCGCGGATTTTCCGCGGCCGCCATCATCCTCTGCTTATCGGTGGCCACGCGCGCCGTGCGGTAGAGGTTGACCGGCCCTTCTACAGGATGCACGAGGGTGACATAGCCCGTTTCGCCATCACCGCTGCCGTTGCCGCTGGGGCCGGGGGCGGAATAGCCGGCATCGTTAAGCACGCGGCGCAGGTACTCGGTACCGGACATGGTCGCACCGTTGGTGAGATCGAGTTGCACGTCGTCGCCGTGGCCGTCGCGGATGCGAATGAATTTCTCCAGCGGCACGATGGCGTTGGTGACCACCGTGGAGCGCGCGGCGCTGCCGGCGCCGAAGAAGATATCTTCCACCGCCTGCAGCGGCTTTTTATCGGCGGCTGTAATCGCGCCCTGCAGATCCGCAATGAAGCGGGAGGTACCAGTAATGGCGAGCGTCCAGTAGTCATTGGGGCGCCGGTAGGTGCGCACGCCGGGGCTGACCGTGGACTTTTTCATCTCGCGCACCCGGCGCCGGGCGTGTTTGATAATGGCGCTCATCTCCGCGGACATCGCACAGCACTCCGCGCGCAGCTCCCACGCCTGCTTCTTGCTGGGCGCGCGGTTGACCACGCGCTCGATGCCGGCGAGGAGGGCAATGGGGTGGGCGTTGGTGCGGGCATCGGCAATGGCGCGGCGCTGCATCCGGCTAAAGGCGGTGCGGCCGTAGTAGCTTTCGCATAAAAGGAGCAGGTCGGCGGCGATGGCATCGGGCGCGCCGCGCTCCATGAGCTCAGACCCAGAGAGCCCGCGGCACGCGGCGATGATATCCATGCCGGGCGCGAGGGCGGTGAGGTAGGTCTCGAGTGCGTTCATGCCGCCTACGCTAGGGCGGTAGTAGCCCGCGCTCAATCGCTAGGGCAACTGCAAAGGTGCAAACTGTGGATAACCCGAATCCGCAGCGCGAAAACCCGGGGAAATCCTGTGGATAAGTCCCCGCAGTGTCGCATGGATTAGACAAAGGCCAGTCGGCGCGTGCCATCCACGTGGGGGAAGGCGATAAAACTTATACCTGAGACCGCAACCCACACCAGCGCCGAGCCCCACGCGGGCAGGCCGAGGATGGGCGCGAGCATAATAAGGAGCCATAAAATCATCAGCGGTACTAGCTGCGCGATGGTGGGGATGAGATCGGCATCGTGCCGGTCGGCATAGGAGCGCATCTCGCGGCGGTAGGGGTGGGCAAAGACCAAGACGAAGGCCGCCACGAGGCAGACCGCGGCCCCAGATAGGGTGGCGAAGAAATGGGTGCGGGTGGTCAGCAGCGCGACGGTGGCACCGAGCAGGATGGAGGATCCGAGGCGCACCCACGGCGGGGTGGGGATGGGGGTTAGATTCTCGCGCATAGCACCGTAGGCCTCGTTCAGGTTCATGCGCTTAAGACTACCATTCGAACATACAGTTGCATGTGTCCGGTTGAGGGTTCATACTGTGTGGGTGAGTCAAACGAACGTTCGCCTGGAAAAAGCGGTAGCGGGGCTGGAGAGGTCCGACCGCGTTGCGGTGCTGCGCGCCCGCATGCAGGCGATGGAGCAGGAGGATGAAGACGAGCTGGTAGATACCGTTCCCCAGCTGGCGCGGCTACTTCCCGCAGGTGGGCTCGCCCGGCGGAAGGTGGTCTCGTGTGCGGAGTGTCCCGCGCTCGTGGTGGAGCTTATCTGCCATCTTACGGCCCGCGGGGGCCATGTGGGGATAGTGGGGTGGCCGGATCTTTCTCTCGCACAGGTTGCCGAAATGGGGAGTCTCAATAACGTGGTCACCGTCCCCGATCCGGGCCTGGAGTCATGGGCGGTAACCAGTGTGCTGGCAGAGGGCATGGACCTTATCGTCCACCATGGCCCGCCCGGCGAGCTGAGCTCGGCCAAGGCGCGGCCGGTGTGGGCGAAGATCCGCGGCGGGCAGGCTGCGGTGCTGACCGTGGGCGCGCGGCTGCCGGGCACCGCGGTGCGCATTGGGGCGGAGGTGAGTACGTATCGGGGCATCGGCAAGGGCAGCGGGCGCATCCGCGGCGTGGATATTGATCTTGCGGTGGACTCGAAAAAGGGCACGGCGCGCGGGAGCCTCACCATGGGCGAAGCCCGCAGGTTGGAGGCCGTATGAGGGTGGCCGCGGTGTGGTTTCCGGATTGGCCCATCCAGGCGGTTGGGCAGGCGGGGCCGGGGCTGGTTGCGCGCAATCATGCGGTGCTGGTCTGCGATAGCGCGGCGCGTCGGGTGGGTATTCGGCGCGGGATGCGCCTGCGCCAGGCCCAGGCGATTTGTCCTGAGATAAAGGTGGTGGAGGCGAACCCGGATAGGGATGGCGCGGCTTTCGCGGAGATTGCGGTGGGCTTGGACGCCGTGGCTTCGTCTGTGGAGGTGCTGCGCCCCGGCTTGGCCATCGTGGATGCGGGTGCGGCGCTGCGCTACCACGGGCCGGAAGCGCTGGAGATGCTTGCCGATGCCACCGCGCACGCCGGTTTTGATTCCACCCTCGGCGTGGCAGACGAGATCGCCACGGCCATCATCGCGGCTCGGCACCGCGGGGTAGGCGCGGTGGTGCCGGAGGGCGGGTCCCGGGATTTCTTGACCGCCCAGCCCGTGGGCGTCTTAGCCGAGGAGGCTGCGCTGGGGTTTTCTGCGGAATTTGTGGCCCAGCTGCAGAAATTGGGCGTGCGCCGGTTAGGTGATGTGGCGGAGCTGCCGTTTAAGCAGGTGGTCACCCGGTTTGGGCAGCAGGGCAAACGTGCGCACGAGGTGGCGCACGCGCGGGCGGACCGGCGCGTGTCCCCGGAAATGGCGCGGCCCGATCTGTCCGTGAGCAGCGAGCAATCCATCGAGCGCGTGGATGCGGCGGCATTCGTGGCCCGGCAATTGGCCGCGCAGCTGCACGTGCGGTTGGCGGAGGCGGAAGTGGTGTGCGTGCGCCTGCGCGTGGTGGCGGAGCTGGCCACTGGTGAGACTGTTGCCCGGGTATGGCGCACACACGAGGCGTTGACGGAGCAAGCGACCGCGGACCGGGTGCGCTGGCAGCTGGATGGGTGGCTTACGGCGGCGCGTTCGAGCGGCAAGGACGGTGCAGCGATCGTGCGGCTGGTGCTCGAGCCGGTGGAGGTGGCTAGGCCGCAGGCCGATGGCCTCTGGGGCGGGGATGCCTCACAGGAACAGGTCAAGCGGGTGATTTCGCGCGTGCAATCGCAGCTGGGCATAGATCGCGTCTTGCAGCCGCGGGCCGCCGGCGGCCGTGGGGTGGCCGAGCGCATCGAGTACGTTCCCTATGGGGAGCAGCGCGATGCCACGCCGCAGGGCAGCTGGCCAGGCAGGATCCCCGCGCCGCTTCCCGCGCGCCTAGGCGGCGGGCCGAACCACCCGGCCGCGCGCATTCGGCTTATCGATGCCGCCGCGCGGGACGTCATCGTCACCGCTGAGGCCCTTCTATCCTCTGTGCCCGTGGCGCTCGGGTGGGGCGTGCACCGCTACCGCGTCATCGGCTGGGCCGGACCGTGGCCGGTGGATACGCAGTGGTGGACCGAAAAGCCACAGCACGCAGCGCGACTACAAATTGTGGGCCAAGCTGAGCGGGAGCAACGCCAGCGCGCCTGGCTTTTAGTGTGGTCAGAGGGGCGCTGGCGCGTGGAGGCGACGTATTAGGAGCGAATATCTACCACGAGGCGCGTGGGATTTTCTAGCACCTGCACGGAATAAGGCTTGCGCTGGTTCATACCGATGACAAACTGGCTGCGGCCCTCATAGGTGCGGCCGTTGACCACTTGGGTAATAACGCCGCCGGCAGGTGCCTCGACGATGCCAATGCGCGGCTCGTCAATGCCGGCCTCAAACGGATAGACAACGCCATCGATATTGACATTGAGCGCGGTATCACCGGCGTAGTTAATGGGTTGACCAGAGCCTTGCTGCTTGGGATTATCGGCGTAATCCACGAACCAGCCTGGGGAACCCTCGCCCTCGAGCTCGAAGACGGCGCGCTCAAAACCATCGTGCTGGCCCACGCGCACCTTGGTCACCACGAGCTGCGAAGGGGCCTCTGGGCGCAGCGTTTTCATGCTCATATCCGCCTCACCCAGTGGGTTGATGTGCGAGTTTCCCACAGAGGCCGCCATGGTGGTGTCATCCGCTGATTCGGTGCTGCAGCCGGTGAGGAAGGCTGCGGCGGCAAGCAGGAGCGAGAGGCGGGCTTTATACATGACCACTAGAGTATAATTTCCAGTAATTGCTGCCTAGCGTTGGGGGCAGATCTTGACCGAATTGTTGCCAAATATGTGAGCTGAGTTGCAGACGGGATAGGCTAAGATACATGACCGATTTCTGTTCAGATTACCAGGTGGAACCGCTGCCCGGCACGGCGAAAAAAGAGTCCGTATTTGTCCTCTTTGAGTGGCCCGGCGGCTGGTCGCGCGATGTGCTTGATGGCGATACTTTTGGCCCGGAGCTCACGGCCCAGCTGAAGAAAAAGCTCAAGGGCCTGGCCGGGCTGCAATTGATTCGCCGTCCCGGCCGCGATGGCCGCCAGATCGGCACCATGCACCGGTGCTACCTGGTGTGGGCCGAGCAGGGCGTGATGGAATTGGTCCTTATGACCGGTCCGGAAAAGATCTTGGATTTGGATCTCACCGCGCCGGGCCGCAACGGGGGAGGATCCCTCGATACGCCCCTGGTTTTGGTGTGCACCCACGCTAAGCGCGATAAGTGCTGCGCCGTGAAGGGCCGGCCGCTTGCCGCGGAGCTGGTGGAGGATTACCCGGATATGGTGTGGGAGACCTCGCACACGAAGGGGCACCGCTTCGCGCCCTCGGTCATGCTCATGCCCTGGGCCTATTCCTTTGGCCGGATGAATAAGGAAGCCGCCGCGCAGATGATTGCGGCGGCGGCGCAAGGAAAGTATTTCTACCCGGTCAATCGCGGGCGCGGCATCTTCGGCCCGCGCGGCCAGGTGGCGGAGTTGGCGGTAGCGCGCGAGCTTATCGATGCCTCCGAGGACCTCTACTACGGCCAGCTCCACGCAGAAGACGAAAAGCAGGGTCCTGTGGTCACGCATGCCGATGGCCGGCGGTGGAGCGTGACGCTCGAGCAGCGCGCCGTGGAAGGAGTGGTCTCTTCCTGCGGCGACGCGCCCAAGACCGGCAAGGCGCTTGTGGCCACGGGCGTGGAGCTTATTAGCGGCGCATAACCTTGGAGGAGAGCCAGTTGCCAAAGAACTGCGCGGCCTGCACCAGCACGATGATGATAAGCGTGGCCACGACGGTGACTTCCCACTCGAAGGCGCGGTAGCCGTAGACGATGGCGAAGTCACCCAGTCCGCCGCCGCCGACGTAGCCGGCCATGGCGGACATATCCACGATGGCGATAAACAGGAAGGTATAGCCCAGAATCAGCGGGCCGAGGGCCTCCGGGATAATCACGGAGGTAATGATCTTCCACGGTGAAGCACCCATGGCGCGGGCGGCCTCGATAACGCCGGGGTCGATGGCCACGAGGTTTTGTTCCACCACGCGCGCCACGGAGAACGTGGCGGCGATGACCATCACGAAGGTGGCCGGTTCGCGGCCGATGGATCCGCCCATCACGGCGACGGTGAGTGGCTGCGCGAACGCCAGCAAAATAATAAACGGGATGGGGCGAACGAAGTTCACCAGCAGGTTGACCACCAGGTAGACGGCCTTATTTTGCAGGATGCCGCCTGGGCGGGCGGTGTAGAGCAAAATGCCGAGCCCCAGGCCCAAAATGCCGGCGACGATGAGGGTGGTCGAGACCATGATGAGGGTGTCGACGATGGCATCGACAAGCGATCCGCCCAAGCGGTCCCAGTCGGCGGCGGCGAGATAGTTGACGTTCATCGTTCAATCTCCTCAATTTGAGTGGTGGCAGATAGGGCTCGGTAGAACTCTTCGATGGCGGCATCGTCACCGCTCAAGCGCACGGTGAGCTTGCCAAAGGAGTGCTGCTGCAAGGTGGTAATGCCGCCGTGGACGACGGCGATGGATACGCCCGCATCCTTCAGCTTGGCGGCGGCGCCGAAAAAGCCGGATTCCTCGGTCAGGTTGATGGTAAACAGGCGGCCTTCGTGGGCGAGCAGGTCATCGGTTTCCACCACGTCGGGCTCATTGCGCAGCGAGGTGGCGACGAACTTGGCGGCCACGGCGGTCTGGGGATTGGAAAAGACCTGGTAGACGCTGCCTTGTTCGACAACGTGGCCATTTTCCATCACCGCAACCTTATCCGCGATGGAGCGCACGACCTCCATTTCGTGGGTGATGACCACGATGGTGATGCCGAGTTCCTTATTCACCCGGCGCAGCAGGTCGAGGACTTCCTGCGTGGTGGTGGGGTCGAGGGCGGACGTGGCTTCATCGGCAAGCAGCAGCGAAGGATTCGTGGCCAGGGCGCGCGCGATGCCCACGCGCTGCTTCTGGCCGCCGGAAAGCTGTTCCGGGTAGCTTTTCCCCTTATCTCCCAGGCCAACGAAATCCAGCAGCTCCTGCACGCGCTGTTGGCGCTCGCGCTTGCCGATGCCCTGCAGCTGCAGCGGGTACTCAATATTGCCCGCCGCAGTGCGGGAGTTCATGAGGTTAAACTGCTGGAAGATCATGCCGATATTGCGGCGGATGCCGCGCAGCTTCTTTTCGGACATGCCGACGATATTTTGGCCATCGAGCAGCAGCTCGCCGGAGGTGGGCGTGTCCAGGCCGTTGATCATGCGGACCAGGGTGGATTTGCCGGCGCCGGAGTAGCCGATGATGCCGATGATTTCGCCGGAATCGACGGTCAAGGAGACATCGTCAAGAGCTTTGACCTTGGCCTTTTTCTGCTGGAAGACCTTGGTGATATTGCGGAACTCAATGCGAGTGCCGTTCTGGGTGGAATCTGCCACGGGTTGCGTCCTTAGTGAGGAAGTGCCAAACCCCGCCGGGGTGAAAACCGGCGGGGTAGAAGGCAAGGGTGATTAGTCCAAATCTGCTTCGAGCTTATCCAGGATTTCCTGGAGTTCTTCTGGGGTGCGCTCGACCTCGACGGAGGTACCTGCGGAGTCCTCGTCGACGCCCTTTTGTACCGCATCGGAGTGCCAGAGCTCGGCGAGCTTCTTGATGTCCTCGTTATCGGCGTCTTCCTCGCGAACGGCGAAGACGTTGATATAAGGCTCTGCCTCTTCGGAGTTCGGGTCATCCTGGAAGACGGCGGTGGCCGGGTCGATGCCGGCGCGCTCCAGGAAGGAGTTATTGATAATCGCCGGGGTGCCCTCACCGTGCGCGGATGGGGTCTGGGCGGCATCGACCGGCACGACCTTGACCTTGGACTTCTTCTCATCGATGTCCAGCGGGGTCGGGGTGATAAGCCCGTCCTTCTTCAAGGTGATAAGGCCAGCCTGGACCAGCACGTTGATGGCGCGGCCCTGGTTGGTGGAGTCATTCGGGATGGCAACTTCTTCGCCCTCGATGCCGTCGAGGGAGTCGTGGCCCTTCCAGAACAGCGCCAGCGGCACGATTTCGGTGGCGACGATGGGCACCAGGTTGGTGCCGTTGCCGTGGTTGTACTCAGCCAGGAACTTCAGGTGCTGGAAGTTATTGGTATCCAGCTCGCCCTGGTTTAGGGCCTGGTTCGGGGTGTTGTAATCCGAGAAGGACTTGATGTCGATGTCGTAGCCGGCGTCCTTGGCTTCTTGCTCAAAAGCAACCCAGGCCTGCTTTGCATCATCGGTGGTGCCAACGGTGATGGTCTTGTCATCATCTGCGTCGGAGGAGCAGGCCACGAGGCTGGTGGCGGCGACGGTAACGGCGGCGGTAGCGGCCGCTGCGCGACGAATCTGCATGAGGTCCCCTTACATGTAGGAGTTGAAATAAATTGACCGTTTAGCAATCTAGCAATAAGCGAACCGCTTTGTCTATTGAACGCGTCTCATCGCGCCGGGTTGTATAGAACACCAATTCGACATTACCTTGTGAAGGGTGAAATTTAATGGTGGAAAGGCGCTACCGTGGTCGCGTTTAGAAAGGATACTATCCGGCAAGGACACTGCCGCGCCCGTCGCCGTACATCACCTTGGCGGCGGCGATGAGCCTGTCCAGCGTGGGCACTCCGCCGTGCCCTTTGCGGAGCTGCACGCGGTAAGCTCCTATAGCTTTCTCGACGGCGCCGCCGAGCCGGAAGAGCTGGTCGCCCGCGCCCTAGAACTTGGCCTCGAGGGCTTGGCCGTTGTGGATCGGGACGGCTTCTACGGCCTGATGAAATTCGCGGAAGCCGCAGCTAAGGCGGGCCTTCCGGCCATGTATGGCGCGGAGCTTTCCCTCGCGGAGGTCCCAGTGACCGTGCTGGCGCGCACGCCGGAAGGCTATCGCCGCCTCTCGCGCCTTATCGCCCGTGCGCGGATGGACGCCGGTGAGAAGGGGAGTGTCGCGTACCCGTCCCTAGACGCCGTGGCGCGCGAGCTGGAGGAAGAGTGCTTTTTCCTACTGGGGTGGGAGGCTATACAAAAAATCGATCACGTTCTCGAAAGAATAAAAATAGACAGCATAGTTCTCGAATATGCGTGCACAATGTCTCCCGAAGATGCGGATCACCACAGTTTCCTGGATAAGTACAATAATCTCCGCGCCATCGCAACCGCTCGACCTGCGGCAGCAACGCGCGACCAGGTAAGGCTCGCCGCCGCCAAACGCGCCTTGGCGCACCGCCAATCCTTAGAGGAAGCCGCACCGGATGCCCACCCGATGGGCGCAGGCTGGATGCGCTCCGGCGAGCAGATGGCCCAGTTGCTTCCCGGCCGGTCCGAGCTTATCGCCGAAACCGTGCGCCTTGCCCGCGAGTGCTCCTTTACCTGGGGTGCACTTGCGCCCAACCTGCCGGACTTTGTCGTCCCAGAGGGGCACACCGAGATGAGCTGGCTCGAACACGAGGTGTGGCGGCGCGGTAAAAAGCGCTACGCCTCGCGCCCGCCCGAAATACAGGCCAAGGCGAAAAAGCAGATGCGGCACGAGCTGGGCATCATCAAGCAGCTGGGTTTTCCAGGCTATTTCCTCATCGTCTGCGACCTGGTGGATTTTTGTCGCCAGGAAAATATCCTGTGCCAGGGGCGCGGGTCCGCGGCCAATTCCGCCGTCTGTTTTGCGCTGGGCATTACCAACGCCGAGCCCATTTCGGCGCAGCTGCTCTTCGAGCGCTTCTTGTCGCCGGATCGCGATGGCCCGCCCGATATCGACATCGACATCGAATCCGGCCGGCGCGAGGAGGTCATCCAGTACGTCTATCGCACCCACGGTCGCGACCGCGCAGCACAGGTTGCCAACGTTATTACCTACCGCCGCAAGGGGGCTACCCGCGACGCCGCACGCGCGCTGGGCTACCCGCAGGGCTCGGCCGATGCGTGGTCGAAGGGAATAGCCGAGCCGCCTGCCGATGTCGCCTTACTCGCCGAGCAATTCCTCGACCAGCCACGCCACCTCGGCATCCACTCCGGCGGCATGGTCTTATGCGACCGGCCGATCGCGGACGTGGTGCCGATGGAATGGGCCCGCATGGAAGGCCGCTCCGTGCTGCAATGGGATAAGGACGATTGCGCCGCCGCCGGGCTGGTGAAATTCGACCTGCTTGGTCTCGGCATGCTGGAGGCGCTGCACCACATGATCGATGCCGTGCGCGCCACCACCGGCCGCGAGGTGCGCCTGTGGGAGCTCGACCTGGCCGAGCCCGCGGTTTATGACATGCTTTGCCGCGCCGATGCCGTCGGCGTCTTCCAGGTGGAGTCCCGCGCGCAGCTGGCCACGCTGCCGCGGCTCAAACCGCGCTGCTTCTTCGACCTCGTGGTGGAGGTCGCGCTCATCCGCCCCGGCCCCATCCAAGGCGGTTCCGTGCACCCCTACCTGCGCCGGCGCGATGGCCTCGAGCCCGTGACCTATGACCACCCGGTGCTGGAGAAATCGCTGGGCAAGACCTTGGGCATCCCGCTTTTTCAAGAGCAGCTGATGCAGATTGCGGTGGATGCCGCCGGTTTTACCGGCGCCGAGGCCGATGACCTGCGCCGCGCCATGGGCTCGAAGCGCTCACCGGCCAAGATGGCCGCGCTGCGCAGCCGCTTTTTCGAGGGCCTGCGCGCCACCAACGGCATCGACGGTGAGGTCGCGGAGAAGCTCTGGGCCAAGATCACCGCCTTTGCCGCCTACGGTTTCCCGGAATCGCACTCGCAGTCCTTCGCCTCGCTGGTGTATTTTTCCGCGTGGTTCAAGCACCACTACCCAGCGGAGTTCTGCGTGGGCTTGCTGCGCGCGCAGCCCATGGGCTTTTATTCGCCGCAGTCGCTCATTCAGGACGCCCGGCGCCACGGCGTGCGCGTGCTGCCAGTGAGCATCAACGACTCCGGCGCGCAGGCCAGGGCGCTGCCCACCGGCGAAATCCGGTTGGGCCTCAACCTCATCAAGGGTCTGGGGGATAAGGCCGCCGAGCGCGTGGAGGCCGCCGCGCCCTTTAGTAGCGTCTCCGATCTGTCGCGCCGCGCGGATCTCAGCGTGGAGCAGGTGGAGGCGCTGGCCACGGCGGGGGCGCTGGAGTGCTTGGGGTTGGAACGCCGCCAAGCGCTTTGGCAGGCTGGCGTCGCCGCCACCGAGCGCGAGGGCATGTTGCCTGGCACGTCTGCGCTCGCCTCGCCGCACCTGCCCGGCATGTCGGCCTTCGAGCTGATGGCTACCGATGTCGCCGCCACCGGCGTCACCCACGATAAGCAGCCTATGGAGTTAGTCAGGGCCGCGCTTGGCGATGTCCTGCCTTCCTCCCACCTTCCCCACGTCCCCGATGGCACCCGCGTGCGCATCGCTGGCATCATTACGCACCGCCAGCGCCCGCGCACCGCCTCCGGCCTGACCTTTTTGGGCGTGGAGGACGAAACCGGCCTGATGAATGTGATGGTCTCGCCCGGGCTGTGGTCCCGCCAGAAGGTGCTCGCCCGTACCGCCCGCGCGCTTATCATCCGCGGCATCGTGCAAAATGCCACCGGCGCGGTAAGCGTGGTTGCAGACAAGCTCGAGCCGCTGGATTTTGGCGATTTCCTCTCGCGCGGCTCCCGCGATTTCCGCTAGTTTTCTCCGCATCGAAGCCCAAAAGCGGTGGCTAGGCCGAGAAAACATCGCCGGCTAGTACTAAGCGCTTGCGGTGAGCTAGTTAGCCATTAGGAATTCTTCCTATAGATTTCCGTGGACATAGGTCAAAGTACTGCATAAACCCAACACTATGACAAGGTTTCCTACTCTACTTCGAAGATATCGCCCGGCTGGCAGTTTAACGCCGCACACAGTGCCGCAAGGGTGTTAAAGCGCACGGCCTTGGCGCGATTATTCTTCAGGACGGACAGGTTAACTGGCGTGATTCCTACCTCTTTGGCGAGTGCCGCTCCGGTAATACCGCGCTCCTCCATTATCCGGTCGAGGTGGCAGATCACCTGGGGTTCTTGCTGCTCAGACAAGGCCTTCAACTTCCTCTTCGAGCTTGCTGCCGCGCTTGATGGCAACTGAGAAGAGCTGGAGGGTGCAGACAAAAAGGTAGGGCAGCGCAAGCTCGCCTAATGAGGAACCGCTCTGGTTGGCCCACCAGTCAATGTCGAGCTGCGAGGAAGCCCAGTTATTGCCCATACCTTCGAGTGGGAAGCGTCCGATAAACCAGACGAGAATCCCAAAGGTCATTCCATTAAGGAAGCGGACATTTTTCGTATTGAAAACCTGCCCACGAAGCATTGGTTTGACCAAGCGGTAGGCGAAGAACGCGATAATCAAGATTCCTGCAATCTTGACGACGAGCCCCGCAGTGAGCATCCAGAATGGCCCGCCGTCGAGGTTGTGCTTGCTTAGGCCTTCCGGGATGGCCGCGCTCAGCGCGGTGGAAAAGCGTCCGGTGACAAGGTCGCGCAGGTAGGTGGGGCCGAGGATGATAATGGTGAACAGGCAGAGGGTGGCCGCCGCAGTAATTTCGCGGCGCTCAGTTTGGGAGGTGGGTTGCGGGGTGGTCATGACAATCCTTTCCGTCGATTCCTTATCGACTTTCGATGTTGTCGTAATTCGATAATATCGATTAACGATAAGTTGCGCAAGGGTGCGGGCCCGATTGCTACTGTCAGTAGCTATGAGCGAAGAAATGAACCCCGTCTCGCCGCGTTTGGTTAAGGTGCGCTACATCCGCTACCTGAGCTGGACGGTTATTTCTGCCGCGGCGGCCGCAGCGGCAGGGTACTGGTGGACCCCGTGGTTCTACTGGGCGGCGGGACTCTTCGCCGTCCTCTTTTTCTGGCTGCTCTGGCTCATCCCGGCCCAGGTGCGCCGCATGGGCTGGTGCGAAACAGACGATGAGCTGCTCATTACGCGCGGTAAGCTGTGGCATTCTTTCACCGTCGTGCCCTACGGCCGCATCCAGTTCGTGGACGTGACTGCCGGCCCCCTCGAGCGCGCCTTCGGGCTCAAGGAGCTGCAGCTGCACACCGCCTCCGCAACCACGGACGCCACGGTGAAGGGTTTGGAAGCCCCGCTTGCCGATGCCCTCCGCACCCGCCTCACCCACCACGCCCGCGAACGGATGAGCGGGCTATGAGGTACCACCGCGTCCACCGCATGACCCCGCTGCTGCGGCTGTGGTCGGTCATCCTGGCCGTCATCGCGGCTTTTGCCTTAAACGTCAATATGGAGGCGCTGCGCGGAATCTTTGCCTTCGTTACCGGCGAACACAGCGCGGCAGACCTGCGCGATATTGGCCTCGCGCTGGCCGGGTTCATCGCAGTGTGCGCGGTGGTCTGGCTCGTCTCCGGCGTGTGGTGGCGCCAGATGGGCTACCAGCTGGGCGAGGAGGAACTCACCTTGCGCCGCGGGGTAATTTCGAAGCAGCAGCGCACGGCACGCTATGACCGCACGCAGGCTGTAGACGTTGTCGAGCCCGTTATCGCCCGTCTCTTCCGGCTCGCGGCCGTGCGCGTGGAAACGGCCGGCGGGCAGTCGTCCGCCATCGAAATCGCCTTCCTGACAAAGCGCGATGCCGAGGCCCTGCGCGCCGAAATCCTCTCCCGCGTCCACGGCGAGCCACGAGAGCGGCCGGCTGAAGAACGGCCGGCTGAAGAAGAAGACAATGTCCTTATCCCCGAAATCCCCATCGCGCGTTCCCTGGCCGCGGCCGCTTTGCATGTATCCACGATTATTCTCATTACAGCCCTCTTATTCCTCGTGGTCACGCCGATGTCCCTGACCATCACGCTGCCCATCCTTGTGGCCACCGTCCCGCGCGCCTGGAACGTGATTGACTCCTCGTGGCGCTATACCGCCAGCCTTGATGATGGCGTGCTCAATATCACCTACGGCCTTGCCGATCGCCGCCGCCAAAACATCCGCCTCGAGCGCATCCACGCCGTCCAGGTCACCCAGCCGTTCTTGTGGCGGCCCTTCGACTGGTACGAAACGCGCGTGTCGGTCGCCGGCTACGGTGGCACGGCGAGCGGCGAGGGATCGGGATCGACGCGGATCGTGCCCGTCGGCAAGCGCGAGCAAGCCCGGCAATTCCTGCCCGCCGATGCCGCCCCGACCTACGCCTCGCCCGCGCGCGCCAAATGGGTCTCGCCCATCGATTACCGGCAGCAAACCGTCGCGCTGGCCGGCGACTACGTCATCGTGCGCGCCGGCCGCTTCAACCGCCGCGTCCAAGCCATCGAGCTGCGCCACATCCAGGAACTCACCCTGCGCCGCGGCCCGATTTCCCAGCTATTCGGCCTAGCCACGGTGGAGCTCGACCTCGTGCAGGGGCCCGTGAAGATGGCGGCGCGCAACCTCGTGCTTGCCGATGCCCACGCCCTCCTTAACCGCCTGCGCTCCCGCGACCTGCCAGAACTTACACCGCTCCCTTAAACCCCAGCTGGCGCCAGGCCTCAAAGACCGCGGTTGATGCGGAGTTGGAGAGGTTCATCGAGCGCCTAGCCGGGACCATCGGAATGCGCACCTGATCGGTGATGCGCGGATGGTTGACGTGTTCATCCGGCAGGCCGGTCGGCTCCGTGCCGAAGAGCAGCACGTCGCCGTCCTGGTACTCCACGTCTGTAAACCACTTATCCGTATGCGTGGTAAACGCGAAAACGCGCGCGCCGGGCAGCGCCTCCATGCACGCGTCGAAATCCTTATGAATCTGCACATCCGCCAGGTCGTGATAGTCCAGCCCGGCGCGCTTTAGGTGCTTATCGTCAAAGTTAAACCCCAGCGGCTCAATCAGGTGCAGGCTCGCGCCCGTCACCGCCGCGGTCCGAATGGCATTGCCGGTATTGGTGGGAATGACGGGATTATCAAAGACGATGTGCAGCTGGCTCATGCCTTCAGTCTAGGATGGGGGCTATGAGCGCTACCAAACTAGATGGCACCTTGTACCGTGACGAGATTTTTGCGGACCTCGCCGAGCGCGTGGCCGCCCTGAAAGACAAGGGGATAACCCCTGGCCTGGCTACCGTTCTGGTGGGCGAGGACCCAGGCTCCCAGTCCTATGTAAAGATGAAGCACCGCGATTGCGAAAAGCTGGGCATTAATTCCATTCGCAAGGACCTGCCGGCGGATATTTCGCAGGAAGAGCTCGAGGCGGTCATCGATGAGCTCAATGCCGATGACGCCTGTACCGGCTACATCGTCCAGCTCCCGCTGCCCAAGCACCTGGATGAAAACGCCATCCTCGAGCGCATCGATCCGGAAAAAGACGCCGATGGCCTCCACCCGGTCAATCTGGGCAAGCTCGTGCTTAACGAGGAAGCCCCGCTGCCGTGCACCCCGAATGGCTGCCTGCACCTGCTGCGGCGCTTCGGCGTGGAGCTGAACGGCGCTAAGACCGTCGTCATCGGCCGCGGCGTGACCGTCGGCCGCCCCATCGGCCTGATGCTGACCCGTCGCAGCGAGAACTCTACCGTCACCCTGTGCCACACCGGCACGAAGGATCTTGCCGCCGAAACCCGTGAAGCCGATATCGTCATCGCCGCCGCCGGTCAGCCTCACATGCTCACTGCGGACATGATTAAAGAAGGCGCCGCGCTTCTCGATGTCGGCGTGTCCCGCGTCGACGGCAAGCTCACCGGCGATATCGCCCCCGATTGCTGGGATAAGGCCGGATACGTCTCGCCCAACCCAGGCGGCGTCGGACCGCTCACGCGCGCCTTTTTGGTACGCAACATCGTTGAGCGCGCGGAAAAGCTGGCGTGAATTTAGACAATCCCCACGACGCGCACTTGGCACCGTCCCCGCTGCCCGCCTCCGTGCAGTGGGTGGCCATCGGGCTCTTCATCGCCGGGGTGGCCTTGTCCGGCGGCTATGCCATTTTCGAGTATTGGCGCAGGGCCACCTTCTTGCTCGGGCTTGCGCTGCTGTGGCTGACGGTGGTGCGCCTGACGTGCGATTCGAGCCGTGTCGGCGTGCTGGCGGTGCGCTCGCGCCGCTTCGATGCCACGTTTACCGGCGTCATCGGTGCGCTGATGGCCTTTCTCGCCTACTCCGTGGACGCGCTGGGCAGCTAGTTATCCACAGGTGATTGTTTCAGTATCACCAATCTGCGGCGTGTCGCGTGGTTATCCACAGTCGCAGCACTCTTGGCCTCGCGCCCGCCGCTACCCGCGGTTTAGGCTCGGGGCCATGATTTCGGATTACCTCGCAGCGATAAACTCCCCGATGGCGCTCATCGGGGAGTGCGCCGGGCTATCCGAAGCCGAATTGGTAGACCGCGGTTTCAGCGATAAAGAGGCCGCGGAATTCGCGCGCTTGGCGAATACGTATTTTGGCAGGACATCGTTTAGCGCCAAGCAGCGCGCCGCCCGCACCACCGCGCTCCCGCTCGATGCGCTGAAAATCATTGAGGTGCACGCGCAGAAGCTGAAGACCCAGCGCGCGGCGTGGGCCCTGCGCGAGGAGTTGTGCCGGCTCAACGTTTCTACCAGCGAGATAGAAAAGCGCGCCCGCCGCCGCGTCAAAGAAGAACGCACCCAAAAGCGCGCGGAGGGCGTCCGGCTCACCCGCCGCACCGATGACCTGTGGACGCTGACCATCACCGCGGAATCGGACTTGGTGGCCGAGATTAATAACCACGTCTCCACCGTGGACGATGCGCGCCGGGTCTTTGCAGAGGGCGCGGCCACCTCCACCATCACTACGAACGTGGTCCTGACCCTGGATGACATGGTGAAGGTCACCCACGGCGAGAATGATGTCACCCTGCAGCTGACCAACGGCGCCACCATCACCGGTGCGCAGCTAGCGGAGCGCGCGCTTGCCGATGCCGGCCTCATCACCCTCATCCACCCCGTCACCGGCCCCGTGAACCTGTACCACACGCGCCGTCTGGCCACCTGGAAGCAGCGACAGATGGCGATGGCGGAAAATCCTGTGTGCCCATGGCCCGATTGCCATATTCCGGCCGATGAATGCCACGTTCACCACCTGCAACCGTGGCTGCTCGGCGGCGAGACCAATGCTGAGAACCTGACCATCGCCTGCAAGTATCACAATGCCGTCAACGACGATGACCCCAATGCCCCGCCGCGGCGCGGGCGCCTAGAGCGCCGCCCACATGAAGGTATCGTGTGGCGCCCGCCCTGGGCCCGATAAAAAAGCATCGCCGAAGCCAGCGCAGTTAAACCCTGCGCCGCTTCGGCGATCCTTGTATAAGTTTCCTTGCCACCCGGCATGCCGCGCGGACCCCGCGACGACAAGCCATGCGCCAAGGCATGCCAGCGCGATGGCCCGCGCGCTGCTCATACCCGTCGTGCCGAACCACCCGCCACCGCATGCCGCTCCGAACTGCCCGCCTCCTGCACGCTGCTCATCCCAGCCGCGCCGAACCACCCGCCACCGCATGCCGCTCCGGACTGCCCGCCATCTGCGCGCTGCTTGTTCCAGCCTTGCCGGACCACTCGGCAACCGCAAGAAGTTGTGTCTGGGGCCGAGTGTCCGTGCGCAGGTGGGGATGGCTAGATGGCGTAGTCGATGGTGCTGTCCACGTCCAGCGGGTGCGGTTGGGACAGGGTGAGGAAGTTGCGCAGGATGCGGTCCATCTGGCGCGATTCCGTGAGGAATGCATCGTGGCCAACGGGTGAGACTACCTTCGCCATGGCTAGCAGGTTGCCCAGGTTGCGCGAGAGGTGTTCCTGCTGGTGATACGGATAAAGGATGTCCGTGTCGACGCCCACGACCATGGTCGGCACCTGTGAAGAACCGAGCGCGCGGTTCAGGCCGCCGCGGCCGCGGCCGATGTCGTGGCGGTTGAGGGCCTCGGTAAGCGTGACATAGGAGCCTGCATCGAAGTGATCCGCCAGTTTCGAGCCCTGATAATCCAAGTAGGAGTTCACGGCGAAACGCTGATCGTGGCGGCGGTAAGGTCCGAGCGGCTCTTCACCGGTTTGGGCCTGGACGCCAAAGCGCTCATCGATTTCCTGTTCACCGCGATACGTCAGGTGCGCGATGCGCCGCGCCGCCGCCAAGCCCTCGCGGGGGCGCTGGGAGGAGGAATAATAGTCGCCGCCGTGCCAGAAGGGATCGCGTTCAATCGCGGAAATCTGCGCCGACTGGATACCAATCTGCCAGGCGGAGGCGCGCGCGGAAACGGCGATAACGCACGCAGCATCGACGGCCTCGGGATACATCAGCGTCCATTCCAAGGTGCGCGCGCCACCCATGGAACCGCCGATGATCGCATGCACGCGCGTTATCCCCAGCTCTTCCAGCGCCTTTTTCTCTGCGGCCACTAAATCGCGAATGGATAGCGCCGGAAATCGCGATCCCCAACTGCGGCCATCCGGATGCGGGGAGGAGGGGCCGGTGGAGCCATTGCAGCCACCGAGTGCGTTCATGGCGATAACGCACCACTTCGTCGTATCGAGCGCCTTGCCTGGGCCAATGAGATCGCACCACCACTCGGCCACATCGGCATTGCCGGTCAGCGCGTGTTCCACCAGGATGACGTTATTCCCGCCGTGCGGATCGCCGAGGAAATGGCCGAAGCGGTGGTAGGCGATGTGGGCATCGGAAAGCGTGGCGCCTGCTTCGGTGCGAAAATCGCCGATACTTATACAGCTCATGCCAGTGCGTTAAATCCCAATTCGAGGTCAGCAATGATGTCGTCGATATCTTCAATGCCCACGGACAATCGGATGGTGGACTGCGCAATACCCGCCGCGGCTAGGGCGGCGTCGTCGGACTGCGAGTGCGTGGTGGTTGCCGGGTGAACGGCGAGCGAGCGAGTATCGCCGATATTGGCGAGGTTGGAGTGGAGTTTCAGAGCATCGATAAACACCCATGCTTCCTCGCGCCCGCCGTCAATATCGAAGGACAGCACAGAGCCGGTGTAGGAATAGCCCAGCTTCTCCTTGACCTTCTTATACGGCGAGGAATCCAGGCCGGCGTAGTTGACCTTCGTCACCTTGGCGTGGCCTTCCAGGTACTCGGCCACGGCCTGGGCGTTGGCATTGTGCTTGTCGATGCGCAGCCCTACCGTCTCAATGCCATTGAGCGTCAGCCATGCATTGAACGGGGAAATGGCGGCGCCGGTATCGCGCAGCAGGCCGGCGCGGGCCTTGAGCGCGAAGGCGGGGGCGCCGAGGTCGGCGTACTTCAGGCCGTGGTAGGCCTCGTCCGGGGTGACGAAGTAGGGGAATACTGGCTTGCCGTCGCGCTCGACGGTCCAGTCGAAGGAGCCGCCGTCGATAATCGCGCCGCCCACGGCAGAACCGTTGCCGGTGTAGAACTTCGTGGTCGAGACCACGACGATGTCCGCGCCCAAGTCGAGCGGGCGGGCCAGCGCCGCGGTGGCGATGGTGTTATCCACGATGAGCGGGACCTGGTTATTGTGCGCGACCTCGGCAACGGCAGGGATATCGAGGACATCGGCTACCGGGTTGCCAAAGGTCTCGCCGTAAAAGGCCTTGGTATTGGGCTGCACGGCGTCCTGCCAGGATTGGGGATCGTCCGGGTTTTCTACGAGGGTGACGTCGATGCCAAGCCGCTTGAGGGTGACGGTAAAGAGGGTGGAGGTGCCGCCGTAGAGGCGCGGGGAGGTAACGATGTGATCGCCTGCCGAGGCGAGGTTGAAAATGGCCGCAGTCTCTGCTGCCTGGCCAGAAGCAAAGGCCACGGCGGCCACGCCGCCTTCAAGGGAGGCCAGGCGCTCTTCCAGCGCATCCTGCGTTGGGTTGGTCAGGCGGGTGTAGATGGGGCCTGCATCGGAGAGGTTAAAGCGGTTGGCCGCGTGCTCGGCGTCATCAAAGACATACGAGGTGGTTTGGTAAATCGGCACGTTGCGGGAATTGTGCGCGCCGTCGAGGTTTTGGCCTGCATGAACGGAGCGAGTGGCAAAGGACCAGTCTGCGTTGGAGTTATCGTATTTCGTCGTCATGCCACGCAAGACTAGACCAAGCGGTATGTAACGTACAGCACCCTGTCGTGAAACCGCAGGGTAGTCAGAGAATAAAAATAGACTAAGCGGTAAATTTCTCGCCTGGATTTAGCCGCTTATAGCCCTGTACTCCGGCTTTGGTGAGCATGGTGTCGAAGGCGGTGCGGCCGACATCGGAAAGCACGGCGTCGTGGATGGGAACCGTGGCTGCGGCACCCACGCGCTGGGCATAATCGGCCGCCTCAGCAGCCTTTACCCACGGACCGGCAATGGGCAGGAGCAAAACCTCGGCCGAATGATCGATGTACTGATCGCCGGGGTGGAGCAGGCCGCCCAAGAAATAGCCCACGTTGACCGGCCGCGGAATATTCGGATGAATCAGCGCGTGCCGCCCGCCGAGCACCTCGATGTCCTGCCCCGCGACGGTGATGGTCTCGCCGGGTGAGACCGCGGTGCCGCGCCCCAGCTTCTCGCAGACCTCGGCAGGGCCCCAGAGCGGGGCATCGGGAAGCCGGTCCGGATCCAGGTGATCCGCATGCGCGTGGGTAATGAGCACCGCATCGGCATCGGGGATAGTCGGCGTCATTGTTCCGGGATCGATAAGGATGCGCCCGCCTGGTGCCTCGACGGCGACGCAGGCGTGGCCAAGCAGACTAAATTCCATACGCCCCAGCTTAACCGAAGGTAAACGAGTAAAGCTTTAGTCCTTCGCTGACCTCGAGCTCGATGGTCTCCGACATTTCCTCTCCCTTGACCAGGTCAATCGTGCCATCCTCGTGGATGGGGAATTCCTCGGTATCGCCGTTTCCGCGGTGCAGGGTAACGGTGCCTTTCCCGGAGACCACCAACTGTACCCATGCGGCGTGATAGTTCAGGCGAAGCCGGGCGTTGTCGCCCGCAGTAATGGGCTGGTCCTCCAGCGTCCACGTCCCACCCAGCGAATACTGGCCCGGTTTCGGCTCGCCGAGCTCAAAATCGTGGGTTCCGGGGCGGTAACCGTTGTTGTCGAAATAGCGAGCCCGATCCGTGCCCAGGTAGGTTTCCGGATTGCGCTCCGAGGCCCCTGTGTAATCGCTTCCTTCCAACGGCTCGGGTAGCGCAACGCCGGGGTCGCGCTCGAGCAAAAGCTCGCGAATGTGGCGCTCGGTGGCGGCGTAATCGCCCTCGCCGTGGTGGGTTTCGCGCACCGTGCCGTTGCTGTCTACCAAGTAGTGCGCCGGCCAGTAGTGGTTATCGAATGCCTTCCACGTGGCGAAGTCGTTATCTTGGGCGACCGGATAATTGATGCCTTGCTCCTTGGCGGCCTTGCGGACGTTGGCGGCCTCGCGCTCGAAGGCGTACTCGGGCGCGTGGATTCCCACGACCTCGAGTCCAAAGTCCTTGTAGTGGTCGTAGATTTTGGTGATGTGCTCGTTGTTGCGCTGGCAGTTGATGCAGGCATAGGCCCAGAAGTCGATGAGCGTTACCTTCCCATTTGTGCGGGGATCTACGGGCCCGTCGGTATTAAACCACCCGGTCAGGCCCTGGAACTCGGGTACGGGGGTGCCCTCCGCGCTTGCCGATGTCTCCCCCTTCCACTCCACACTCGGCAGCTTCTTTTGCAGCCACGTCGGCACGCCTGCGGCAATGGCAATCGCCATGGCGATGACCAAGATGCCGGCGGTGATGCGGAGGGGGCGTTGGTGGCGTCGGAAAGCGTCAACGCGTTTGCCGGCCTCGTTGCCGCCAAGGGCGAAGGCAAGAAGAGGGATGGCGACGCCAGCCGCGAAGGACAGGCAGAGCACAAGGATATGGGCGTCGATCTGGCCGGTAGCCCCGGCGACGGAAATCGTCGCGAGGACCGGCCCGGCGCAGGGGACGAAGATGACGCCCATGGCCAGGCCCACGGCGAATCCTCCCTTATCGCGCGCCTTGGCTTGCAGCCCGCCGGCGTGTGGCAGTTTCTGGAAGGGCCATTCGAGTATTTCTTGCACCTTGGGGAAAATCATGCCGAGGCCCACGAGGATGAGTAAGACGACGCCCACCTTCCACACGATGTCGGCGGGCAGATGCAGGGCGTTGAGTACCGTAGTGGCGAAAAGCGTCACGAGGGTGAAGCTGGTGACCAGCCCACCTACTACCTGCCAAGGCCGCCGGCGCGAGCCGCCGCTGACCGCGACGACGAGGGGTAGAACCGGCAGGATACACGGGGAAATTCCCGTGATAAGGCCACCGGTAAACCCGATAAACAGTGTCTCTAGCATTCGTTGTGTCCTCCGAAATGTCGGTGCAGTGATATATCAACCAATTCGGAGTCGGGGCGAGAGTGGATTGCTGGAAAGTTTTTCCAATCCGTTTCCGCTTACCGCTCCGAATGGGTGGATAGAGGGCCGGAAAAGCCGGCCCGCGACTACAAGGAGAACCCTCATGAAGAAGATCATTTCCGCCGCAGCTGCCCTTGCTATCGCCGCCGGTAGCCTGGCTGCCTGCAATAACGATGACTCGAAGTCTGGGGAGACCTCGTCTGAGATGATGACCCCGTCGTCCGAGATGATGGCGCCTGAATCGGACAGCATGGACAAGGACTCCATGAAAAGCGACGAGATGATGGCGCCGTCGTCTGAGATGGCGCACTAATTCGCCGTTATGCCCGCCCGACTGCTGGAGGTAAACTCACACCCTGTGTCTACGCTCACTCCCGACGATCACGCGCGATTAAACCGCCTCTTGACGGCGTCCGCCGCGGGGGATAAGCGTGCCTTCAGCCAGTTCTACGACGCCCTCGCGCCGACCATTTACAGCGTGTGCCTGCACGTTCTGCGCAATCAGGCGTTGGCGGAGGAAGTGGCCCAGGACGTCTTCGTAGAGGTGTGGACCAAGGCCGTGCACTTCGATCCGGAGAAGGGGACGGCGCGTTCGTGGGCGGGGCGGATTGCGCATGGGCGGGCCGTCGATAAGCTGCGCAGCCACGTTGCCAGCGTGGAGCGGGATGACCGGGAAGCCGCGCTTGCCGATGCCGCCTTTCACCTAGACATCGAAGATGAAGCCCTCAGCAATGTGGAATCGCAGCGTTTGCGCGCGGCCGTCGACGAGATTGGCGAGCCGCACCGCACGGCCGTGATGCTTGCATTCTTTGCTGGATTAACCCGCGCCGAATTGGCAGAATCAACAAATGTACCGATTGGTACGGCGAAGACGCGCGTGCGCGATGGTGTGCAGAAACTAAAACTTATACTCGGGAAGGAGGGGAAATGAGCAACACGCACGAGTTTTCTGAAGCGGAGTTTGATGATTTCCTCGATTCCCTTCCTGAGATCGATCCGCCGCCCGAGATGAAGGACAAGGTATTTTCCTCCCTCGACGTGGAAGCCGAGGTGGTGGAGATGCCGCGCCGGCGCTGGCGGGCTTTTGTTGCGGTCCCCGCAGCCGCGGCCGTTGTGATCGCCGGTGTGGTGCTGTGGATTCCCCACCAGGGTGGAGAAGACGCTGGTGAGGGCAATACCGTGGTCGCAGAATCGTCGGGCGAGGAGTCCATGCACCACATCATGGAGGCTGATGACCTGATTCAAGGAAAGGCCGATGCCTCAGGTGCGCGGCTGGATATCGTGTCCTCGGCCTCGATGGGCAAGTCCGGCGCGATGGTCGATGGCCAGCCTGAGCTGAAGGAAGGCATGGGCGCGCAGGTGTGGGCGATTTCCGAGGATAAAACGATGACCTCGGCCGGCGTCATCGGCCAAGACCCGCACGATGGAGTGTGGATGCCTTTTGAAACCAATGCCGTCAAGGTCATGGTGACGGAGGAACCCGCCGCAGGCAGTGCGGAACCTACGGGCCGCACGCTCGTCGAGGTGCGCCTGAGCTAGCGATCCTCGCTTGCGGATTCCTTTTCTGGCTTGCGCTGAAACAGGTACCAGATTCCGAGGATCGCGCCGAAGAGCAGGAGTGATGATGCGATGAAAACCATCGCGATCACCATTGTGCGGTGCGGATCGTTTAAGAAAATCATGCAGACGATGGCGGCGAGGAAAATCGCAGCGAAAAAAGTGATGAGCCAATTGCGCTTGGTGTGCTCTGCGAATGTCATGCATTAATTGTTACGGAAAAACCGGGGGTAAACAAGCTGGGTGGGAATTTTGGGGGCGGAACCCGGCTATATGGTGCACCGATTTTCCCAACAGTGCCCGCGTGAGGGCCGGCCGATGAGGGTGAATGGGGGTAGGTGCTTGTTGTTCGACTATTTAACACCGCTTTGTCCGTTCATAATGATGTATGTCGAACTCTCTAGAACTGTGAAAAGGATGCATTATGGCCACCACTACTGGGGCTGAGGATCGGTCAAAGCCGGTACTCAAGGTGAGCAATGTGTGGGTGCAAGGGATTGCTCTCGTCATGATTTTTGGCTTTTTGGTCATGGGATTTTTGGCGTACCGCACCTATGACGCATCGATGCCGTTGCCGGAAAAGATTGTCTCCGAATCCACCGGCGAAACGGTCTTAACCAAGGACGAGATCACTAACGGTCAGGCGCTGTATCAGGCCCGCGGTCTGCAGCAATACGGCTCCGTGCTGGGGCACGGCGCCTACCTGGGCCCGGACTATACGGCGGAGTACCTGCGCCGCGCCCTCGACCATGCCCGCGAGGAAAATGACGCGAACGGTATCCCCGATTTCGTTGATTCCTCCGCCACTCCCGAAGAGGCCGTGGTAGAAGAATTCCGCACCAACCGCTATGACGAAGAAACGGGCGTGCTGGAGTGGACCGATAACCAGATTTCGGCATTCGAGGCCAATAAGGACTACTACGCCCAGTACTTTGGCCCCGATTCCCACAACAGTGGCTTGCCGTCGGACTTTATTACCGATGAGCAAGACATCAATAACCTCGTTGGTTTCTTCGGCTGGACCGCGTGGGCTTCGGCGGCAGAGCGTCCGGGCCATGACTATTCCTATACCAATAACTGGCCAGCGGAATCGCGCGTGGACAACGGTCCGACCGCGGACCTCGTGGTGTGGTCGGTGCTCTCGCTCATCGCGCTTATCGGCGGTACCGGCCTGATCTTTGCGATTTACGGCCGGTGGTCCAAGTCCATCGGTTGGCATTCGGAAGAAGCACCGAACCTGGACTTTAAGCAGCCGGGCGAGGTTGGGCTGACCAAGTCGCAGAAGGTGGTGGCCTGGTTCGTCCTGGTCATTGCGTTGCTGTTCTTGATCCAGGCGCTACTGGGTGCGGCCAGCCAGCACTACCGCACGGAACTAACCGGCTTCTTTGGCATCCCGCTGCAAGAAATCTTGCCGTATAACGTCTCGCGCACCTGGCACGTGCAGCTCTCCCTCCTGTGGACCGCCGGCGGGCTCTTGGCGGCCGGTATTTTCCTGGCCTCGTTCGTGGGCAAGAAGGAACCGAAGAAGCAGGATTGGCTCGTATGGTTCCTGCTCGGCGCCATCGCGGTCGTGGTCTTTGGTTCCATGGCCTTTGAATGGCTTTCTACCATGGGCTATATCGAAGAGGGCACGCTATTTTCCCAGCAATGGGAATACCTGGACCTGCCGCGCTTCTTCCAGGTACTGCTTACCATCGGCATGTTCGTGTGGATTGGCATTATCTACCGACAGCTGCGCGGCCGCCTGAAAAACGAGCACAAGTCCAATATGCCGTGGCTCTTCTTCTTCGCCGGCCTGGCCATCCCAGCGTTCTACGCGGTGGGCAACCTGGCGGGATCGGAAACCCACATCTCCGTCGCAGAGTTCTGGCGCTTCTGGGTGGTTCACCTGTGGGTGGAAGACTTCCTCGAGCTATTTACCACCGTCATGGTGGCCTACGTCTTCGTCCTGCTCGGCGTGGTCCGCGAAAAGATTGCCCTGGGCATCATCTTCTTGGACGTCATCCTCTATTCCACCGGTGGCGTGCTGGGCACGATGCACCACCTGTACTTCTCGGGCACCCCGGTCGAGCACATGGCCCTGGGCGCATTCTTCTCGGCCGCCGAGGTCGTGCCGCTGACCCTGTTGACGGTTGAGGCATGGACCTTCATGCAGCTGGGCTCCCGCCAACGCGCCTCGGGCGAGCGCCCCTTCCCGCACCGCTGGGCAGTCATGTTCCTGGTCTCCGTCGGTTTCTGGAACTTCTTGGGCGCGGGCATCTTCGGCTTCCTCGTCAACCTGCCCATCGTCTCCTACTACGAAATCGGCACGGCGCTTACCGCAAACCACGCCCACGGCGCGATGATGGGCGTCTACGGCTTCCTGGCCGTGGGCCTGTCGGTCTTTGCGCTGCGCTACCTCATCCCTAAGGATAAGTGGTCCGATAAGGCGATGGGCTGGGCTTTCTGGCTGCAAAACCTGGGCTTGTTGTGGATGGTGGTCATTTCGCTCCTGCCGCTGGGTATCATGCAGCTCTACGAATCCGTCGGATCGGGCTACGTGGAAGCGCGGTCGCTGGGCTATATCACCCAGCCCGGCAACTTCATCATGGAATGGCTGCGCCTGCCTGGCGATGTCATGTTCCTCCTCGGCGTCCTGCCCTTCCTCTGGATGGCGCTGCGTGGCGTGCTCTACAAGAAGGAGATCCCAACGGTGGAGGAGCACCCAACCAACCCGCTGTTTAGCATCATCACCCCGGACGAGGACGACCACGCAGGCGAGGTCCCCGTGGGTTCCTCGGTGGGGCTGGTTTCGGGCGGCAAGGGGCGCGTCGACAAGCGCAGCTCCACGGGCCGGCGCTACGGGTACATCGATGAGCGCGGTGCCTTCGTGGAGGAGGAAGATCCCGATGCCGAGCGCGGCGATTCCGCCACCGCGCCGCGCCAGGAATTTGAATCGCGCACCAAGTGGGGCGGTACCTACCGCTCGGATAAGAAGGACGACTAATGCCGGGTGCATTTACCGTATTATCCGCGTGCTACGGGCTCTTCCTGCTCGCAGTGGCCTGGGTATTCGACCTGCTCGCGCAACAAACCGCCAACCGCACCATGTCCAACCAATCCGGCACGTTCCGGTACTTGGAAGACCACGATGCTTGGCGATGCCCCGAAGATCACTGGCTCTGGCCCTCCAGCTTCGACCCGGAAAACCGCGTCATGCGCTACCGTGCGAACCCGACCGTGTGCAATACCTGCCCGGTCAAGCAACAGTGCACGGTCTCGCACCACGGCCGGGAGGTCACGCGTCAGTTGGACCCGTGGCCGCACTCGGATTCGGGGCGCTTCCACCGCGGCATCGCGCTGGCGGTGGCGGCGATGGGCTACCTGCTGCCGCTGGCCTCGCTAATTAGCCACCATTCGCCATCGGAGGTGGCGTTGACGCTGGCCACGGTGCTCATCATTACCGGATTCGGCGTGTACCCGCTGGCCCGCCACCTGTGGAATACGCCCTCGAACGCGCCGCAGCTTGTGGTGCCGGAGATGGATAACCGCGAGGCGGAATTGGCCGCGCAGGTCGATCGCTATGGTTCGAAGTACGGAAAATCCACGCGCTATCGCTCGGTGCGTCAAGAACTGGAAGGGGAAGTCTAAGTGTCCGCTCCCGTATTCTGGCCGATCGTCATCGGCATCATTATCGCTCTCATCGGGGTGTTTTTGTCCTACTCGCTCAAGGTGATTAAGCAGTATGAGCGGGGCGTGACCTTCCGCTTTGGCCACCTGCGGCCGATGCTGGAGCCGGGGCTGCATTTCTTGCTGCCGGGCATCGATAAGCTGGAGCGCGTGGATTTGCGCGTGGTGACGCTGACGATTCCGCCGCAGGAAATCATCACTAAGGACAACGTGTCCGTGCGCGTGAATGCGGTGGTCATGTTCGAGGTCACCGATTCGAGCAAGGCGGTCCTCGAGGTAGAAAACTACGCCGTGGCCACCTCGCAGATTGCCCAAACCACCCTGCGTTCGCTCTTGGGGCGGGCGAGCCTCGATGATTTGCTGGCCCACCGCGAGGAGCTCAACGAGGACCTGGCGGCGATCATCAACGGCCAAACCGAACGGTGGGGCGTGCTGACCCGCATCGTAGAGATTAAGGACGTTGAGATCCCAGAGATGATGCAGCGCGCCCTAGCGCGCGAGGCGGAGGCGGAGCGCGAGCGTCGCGCCAAGGTCATTTCGGCCCACGGTGAGCTGCAGTCCTCCCGCGAGCTGCGCGAGGCTGCAGAGGAGCTGGGCAAGGCCCCGGCGGCGCTGCAGCTGCGCTACCTACAAACGGTGCTGGAACTCGGCGCGGACCAAAATTCCACCATCGTCTTCCCGCTGCCCATAGACATCATGGGCGGGTTCATGGAAAACCTGGGCACCTTTAATAAGGGCTTCAAGGAATTCAGCGAAAACTTTTCGCACGCGGTGAATACGGAAAAGCCTGCGGACTAGGCATTTAAGAATGCGGCCCCTGCCCAGCGGAGGGGCCGTTTTTCTGTGCCTCTCGAAGTTGCGCGATGGCCTGCGAATTCTGCTTAATATCATTGGAATTGCGCGCGACCTGCACGATTAAATAAATGACACCGGCTATAAGTCCGATGAAGATAGCTAGCGGGATGAGCATGAGCAGAAGTTCGAGCGGGCCAAGCGCCATGGCTACGCCTTTCTGTGCGGGGGTATTTAATTTCAGGCTAACACTCGCGCAGGGCTGCGGCGACCGCGCTCAGGCTGCGGCGCAGGTCGTCATCGCTTAAGTGGCCAAAACCTAAAACGACGCCGTCTTCGGCGTCCACGCCGCCCCAGTATTCGCGCAGCGGGGTTAGTTTGATGCCGCGGGCGGCAGCGCGCGGGACGACGGCGGGATCGCATAACAAGACCGCGTGCAGGCCGCCGTTAATGGGCAGCAGGCGCGCGCCGGGGAGAGTGCCTAGGGCATCGGCCACGAGGTCGCGGCGGCGCTTATAGGTCCGGCGCATGCGGCCGGTGTGGCGCCGCAGCGCCCCGCTGGCCAGGTAATGGGCGAGCGCGGCCTGCGGGATGGTACCGACCGGCTGGCCAAAGATGTCGCGCTGCTTGTCGATGCCCCCGCGCAGTCCATCCGGGACCACCACATAGCCACAGGCGATGGACGGCGAAATCACGGTGGAAAAGGTACCGAGCAACACGGTGCGCTCTGGGGCGAGCGCAGCGAGCGCGGGCAGCGGCTGACCCACGTAGCGCAGCTCGGAATCGAAGTCATCCTCGATGAGTAAAGCGCCGTTCTGGCGGGCCCAGGCCACGAGTTCGGCGCGGCGTTCGGCCGGCAGCGACGCGCCATACGGATACTGGTGGCTTGGGGTCACGATCAGCGCGTCAAGGTCGGTATCGGGCACGGTAACGCCATCGGCATCGGTGGGCACGTTTACCAACTCATGGCCAAGCGCTTGCGGAACGCGCCGCAGGCTGGGGTAACCGGGCGATTCGACGCCGACGCGCAGCGCGGTACCGAGCGTACGCAGCACTAAAGCGAGGCCATCGCGGGCACCGGCGGTAACGACGATGCGGCGCGGATCGACCCGGAGCCCGCGCATGTAGCGCAGGTGGTTGGCGATGTGGTGGGGGAGTGGAGGGGCATCGGAAAGCGGCTGGGCGGCGGCATCGCGCCAGGCGGCGCGCCATTCGGGGGTGATGATGCCGGCGGTATCGGGCAGACCGGGCGTCAGTTCCAGCAGGTTGGGCGCGGGAGTGGGCTGCGGCGCGGGCTCGGGGCGTGGCGGCGGGCTGTGGGGCAGGCGGGGATTGATGACGGTGCCGGATCCAACCTGGGCGCTGAGATAGCCCTCGGCTGTGAGCTGCTCATATGCGGTAACGACACTGCCGCGGGAGACGCCGAGCTGGGTGGCCAGAGTGCGCGTGGAGGGCACGGGCTCGCCGGGAAGCAGGGCGCCGGAGGTGACATCGGCGCGCACGACGGCGGCGATTTGTACCGGCAGGGCGCGCGTATCGGCGGGGTCGAAGCGCAGGGGCATAAACACAGTATAAGTGGTACAACCCAACACGCGGGAAATGGTTCTTTACTTGTACCACTTGAGCAGGGCAGTATAGAGCGCATGACCGAAAACATTGCGACCACGCGCGTGAAACGTGGACTAGCTGATATGCTCAAGGGCGGCGTCATCATGGACGTCGTGACCCCGGAACAGGCGCGCATCGCCGAGGATGCGGGCGCGAGCGCCGTCATGGCACTTGAGCGCGTGCCTGCCGATATCCGCGCCCAGGGCGGCGTGGCCCGCATGTCCGATCCGGAGCTTATCGAGGGCATCGTCGACGCCGTATCCATCCCCGTGATGGCGAAGGCGCGCATCGGCCACTTCGTCGAGGCACAGATTCTGGGCGAGCTCGGCGTGGACTTCATCGATGAGTCCGAGGTGCTCAGCCCAGCCGATTACGTCAACCACATCAATAAGTGGGACTTCGACGTGCCGTTCGTGTGCGGCGCGACCAACCTGGGCGAGGCCCTGCGCCGTATCACCGAGGGCGCGGCCATGATTCGCTCCAAGGGCGAGGCCGGCACTGGCGATGTCTCCGAGGCCGTCAAGCACCTGCGCACCATTCGCGCGGAAATCGCCCGCCTGCAGCACCTTGACCGCGACGAGCTGTACGTCGCCGCCAAGGAACTCCAGGCGCCGTATGACCTGGTTGCGGAGGTTGCGGAGACCGGCAAGCTGCCGGTCGTCCTCTTCGTTGCCGGCGGCGTGGCCACGCCTGCCGATGCCGCCCTCGTCCGCCAGATGGGCACCGAAGGCGTCTTCGTGGGCTCCGGCATCTTCAAATCCGGTAACCCGGCGGCGCGCGCGGAGGCCATCGTGAAAGCCGCCACGCTTTACGATGACCCCGCGGAACTCGCCAAGCTCTCCCGCGGCCTGGGCGAGGCCATGGTCGGCATCAATGTCGGCGATGTGCCGGCACCGCACCGCCTGGCCGAGCGCGGCTGGTAATCGCGTGGTCATGCCACAAGAAGCTAGCGCCACGATCGGGGTGCTCGCGCTGCAGGGCGGCGTGGAAGAACACCTGCACATCCTTGAAGGCCTGGGGGCGGACACGCGCCGGGTGCGCGTACCGCGCGACCTTGAGGGCCTGGATGGGCTGGTGATTCCGGGCGGGGAGTCGAGTGTCATCGACAAGCTCGCCCGCACCTTCGGCGTGGCAGGTCCGCTGCGCGAGGCCGTGAACCACGGCCTTCCCGTGCTTGCTACCTGCGCCGGGCTGATTTATTGCGCCCGCGAGCTGGATAACCCCTCGCCGGGCCAGCAGACCCTGGGGCTGCTCGATATCACCGTGCGGCGCAATGCCTTTGGCAACCAGCGTTTTTCCGCCGAGCGCACCCTGCCGGTCCTGGTCGGGGAAGAAACGCTGCCCATCGAGGCGAGCTTCATCCGCGCCCCGCTGGTCACCCGCGTCGGTGAAGGCGTGGAGGTCATCGCGACCGTGCCGCGCGACGGCGCGGAGGAGGCGGTCGTCGGCGTGCGCCACGGCGCCGTCACCGCTTTGAGCTTTCACCCGGAAGAAAACGATGAGGCGCGCGTGCACGCCGCCTGGCTGGCTAGTATTCGCTAGGCACCGGATAGGCCGCGGCGCTTGAGCAGCGGCGCGACGTCCTTATCGCGCCCGCGGAAGTCGCGGTAGGCCGCGCCGAAATCGCGGGAGGCGCCGCGGGAGAGGATGAGGTCCCGGAACTTTTGTCCTGCGGCGCGCAGATCGCTTTGTTCCTTGAACCACTCGAAGCCATCGGCATCGAGCGCCTCCGCCCACAGGTAGGAGTAGTAGCCCGCGGAGTAGCCGCCGGCGAAGATATGGTTGAAGTACGTTGAGCGGTACCGTGGAGCGATGTGCGGGTTATCCAGCCCCACTGCGCGCAGGGCCTCCTCCTCGAATGCGTCCACGGCCTCCGGGGTGGCCTCTAGCGTTGCGGCGTCCTTGGCGCTGAGCGAATGCCACGCCAAATCGATAATGGAGGCCGCCAAGTACTCCGAGGTGGCAAAGCCCTGGCCAAACTCGGAGGCGGCGGTCACGGCATCGAGCAGCTCATCGGGGATCGGTTCACCGGTGTCGACGTGGCGCGCATACTGCTTGACCAGTTGCTTATCCAGCGCCCAGTTCTCATTGATTTGCGAGGGGAACTCCACCCAGTCGCGCGGGACGTTGGTGCCGGCGAAGGTGGGGTAGTGGACATCGGAAAGCAGCCCGTGCAAGGCGTGGCCGAATTCGTGGAAGAGGGTGTGCACCTCGTCCAGGCTCAGCAGGGGCTGGGAACCATCGGCGGGCTTGGTAATGCCCAGCACGTTGACGATGACCGGCTTGCGCTCCAGCAGGCCTGACTGGCCCACGAACTGGCTCATCCACGCGCCACCGCGCTTGGTGGGGCGGCCGAAGTAATCCGTGAGCAGCAGGCCAATTCCCTTATCGCCGTGCTCGACGTTATCTTCGTGTTCGTCATTTTCTCCGTGCTCGACACCCTTGTCGAGCACCTCCCAGACGCGCACGCCCTCGGCATAGCCCTCCAGGTCCTCGCGCGGGGCAACGGTAATGCCGTATAGGCGCTCGGCAGCAGCGAATACGCCCTGGGTAAGGACCTTGTCCAGAGGGAAGTACTGGCGCAGTTCCTCCTCGTCGAGCGAGAAGTCGCGGGCGCGGACCTTGGATTCCCAGTAGGGCCAGTCGGCGGCGTGGAAGTCTTGCTCGTTGAGCGTGGCTTCCTCGGCTAGCAGCTTGTGCTCGCCGGCGGCATTGGCCGCGGCGGCGGGAGCGAGGTCTGCGAGCATGTCGCGCGCGGCGTCGGCGCTGCCAGCGGTTTCTTCCGCGATCACGTAATCGGCGTGGGAGGCATAGCCCAGCAGCTCGGCGCGCTCGGCGCGCAGCTGGACGGCCTCGATAAGCCCTGGAATGTTGTTCTCGGAGCCCCTGCTTGCCGATGCCGCATAGAGCTTCTTCCGCGCCCCCTCCCTAGCCAGGCGGGACTGCTCCGATTGCACGGTGGGCAGCTCGAGCGGGATGACGTAGCCTTCGCGGCCTAGGGCCTTGGCATCCGCCTTGGCTGAGGCGATGCGTTCCGGCGGCAGGCCCTCGAGCTCTTCCTCCGTAAACTCGACGGCGCGCTCGCGCGTGGAGGCCATGAGATTGCGGCCGAATTCCTCCGATAGGGCGGACAGGCGCTGGTTGATATCGGAGAGGCGGGCCTTGCCGGCGGCATCGAGATCCGCTCCCTGGCGCGCAAAGGTGCGTAGCAGGTGTTGGTGCAGGCGCGCTCCCTCCTCATCGCCAGCGGGCGGGGTGGCGTCCTTGATGCGCTGGTAGAGCTTTTCGTCCTGGTACATCGCGTCGTAGTGGGCGGACAGGCGCGGATAGATATCGGCGGCGATCTCTTCCATCTCATCGGTGACGTCCGTGCCAGAAAGATTGCCAAAGACCGACATCACGCGGTCGAGGTCCTGGCCGGAACGCTCGAGGGCTTCCACGGTGTTTTCCCAGGTGGGGGCAGCGGGATTTTCAGTAATGGCGGAGATCTCGGCATCGTGGAGCGCGAGCGCTTCGTCGAAGGCGGGGCGGTAGTGCTCGACCTCAATCTCCGCAAACGGCGGGAGTTGGTAGGGCAATGATGAAGGGTGGAGTAATGGATTAGTCATAAATGACCAATGTACCCATTTACTCCACCCTGTGTGATGGCTTTCACTAAGATTGCTAGCCCACGGGAACGAGCTCCGCGTCTTCATCCTTCTTCTTTGGCGCGGTGGCCTTGCGCTTTCCGGTATTCATCACGATGATGTCAAGTACGAGGAATGCGGCAAGAGTAATGCCCAAAAGCGGCATAAATACACCGACGGTGGCGGCAAAGAGAGCGCCCAGGCCGGTGGTGGTCCAGGAGAAGTGCCGCTTGGAGCCAGGTGCAAATTGCGGCCGACGCTTCCACCACATGTAGTAGCCCAGAACAACCATGGCGGCAATGGCGAGGCCGAGGGCGAAGAGGGCAATCTGCAGCGGTAGGCCAAACATGATGCCCATGTGCAGGTAGATGCCCCAGCTGCTGAGCTTGCTAAATAGCGGCAGTCCGGAGAATGGCAGGCGGTCGATGACCTCGCCGGTGGAACCGTTGACGGAGACCTCATCGGAGGTATAGCGCCACTCGACCCAGCGCTCGCTCACCTTCCACCCCGAGTCGGTGTCCTCCGGGGCGTACAGGCGCAGCGGGCCCGTTAGTCCTTCCGCTCGGCCGGTGGCATAGACGCGCTCGGCCTGCTTGGCGATGACCTCCGGCTCCGGTGCCTCGCCCGGAGCTTCCGCATCCCCACCGTGAGCGCCGTGGGCACCGTGGCCTTCGTGCCCGGCGTGGGCATCGTGTGTGGCATCGGCGGAGGAATCGGTGGTGAGCGCGGTTTCTACCGGCGTGGCCTTCCAGTTCATCTTCTCCACCACGGAATTGACGTTCTCGCCGGCGAGCTGGGACCAGGTGATGCCGGTAGCGGACAGGCCAATGAGCCCGATGAAAATCCATGCGCCCATCGTGGAGTGCAGGCGGGTGGCCTTCCAACGCTTGGATCGCTGTGGCTGCTTCTTCAGCGGCGCGGCCGCCTTCTTGGGCCGGCGGCGAATCCACCACATGTAGAGCCCGCCGCAGGCCAGGACCCACAGCCAGGAGGCGGCTAGCTCGGAATAGAGCTCGCCCGGCTGGCCCAGGTGGAAGCTTTCATGCAGCGAGGAGATCCAGCGGCGCAGCGGCATCTCGCCCAAGCCGGAGTAGGTGGGGTAGTCACCGATGACCTCGCCATCGGCCGGATTAATAAAAACGGTGCGCTGCAGGCTCTCGTCGATGCCCGGATCCGCCACCAGCACGCGCGTGGAGTCCGTAGCCGATTCCGCCGGCCACACCTGGGAGACCGGCATATCCGGGTGCTCCTTTTGGGCAGCGCTGATTTGGTCCTCCAGGCTTACCGGGTTATTTACTTCCTCAACGGTCATGACGTCGCGGTAAGCAAACTTTTCCAGGGTCGGCGCCAGTGCATAGAGGCAGCCGGTCAAAGCCGCGATAAGGATGAAGGGGCCGACGAACATGCCGCCGTAAAAGTGTATGCGTTGGATGAAGGAACGCAGAGTCGTCCGACTCATAAAATAGTTCTCTTTCGTGCTTAGTGGTCAGTTGCATGGGTGCTGATATCAACTGCACTAATAGTCGGAACTTAGGCAACCCTGGTTCCCGGAAGGTGAAAGATTTTTTCAGTTGTGTGAATTTGAAGGAGCGAAAACGACGACACCGCGCGCCCCAGTGAAGGGAACGCGCGGTGAAAATTAGCTGGTGAAGAAGCTCTTACTTCTTCAAGCAGTCAACGATGTTGAGCCTGGCTTCCTTGGCTAGCAGCTTGTGCTCGCCTGCCGCGTAAAGAGCTTTTGCGGAATCCAATCTTATGCTGCTCAGCTAGTACGGCGCCGACGAGGCGGAGGTCAGGTCCGTTGGATCGATATGATGGTCGCCCTATTGTGCACGGCCGTGAGGCTTACCACGAGCTCCACACCACGCTAGCGGGCGCAACCGTTTTGGCTTGAGAAGCAAGAAACGAGCAAGAAAAAGTTTGCGCAGGTAAATGGGTAAATTTGATGATAAAAGCGGCTGTTTTGTCCGGGTTTTCGGCGAACGAAGCAAGAAAAGACCGCCTCGAACTCCGAGGAGTAATCGAGGCGGTCTGTGGCTAGAAACCTAACGCGGGTTTACTTCTTCAGGCCATCGATGATCTCGTTGAACTGTGCGACAGGGCGCATGACAGCGGAGGTCTTCTCGTCGTTGGGCCAGTAGTAGCCGCCGAGGTCGGCGGGCTCACCCTGGGCATCGATAAGAGCCTGGGAGATTTCATCGGCCTTGCCGGAAAGGTCGGAGGCGACGTCCTTGAAGGCGGCCGCGAGATCGGCATCCTCGGTCTGGTTAGCCAGCTCCTCGGCCCAGAAGGTGGCCAGGAAGAAGTGGGAACCGCGGTTGTCGTTCTCGCCCACCTTGCGGGATGGGGACTTGCCCTCATTGAGCAGGCGCTCGGTGGCCTTGTCCAGGGTGGTGGCCAGCACGCCGGCCTTCTCGTTGCCGTTGGTCTGGTTCTCGTGGCGGAAGGACTCGGCCAGCGCCAGGAACTCACCGAGGGAGTCCCAGCGCAGGTGGTTTTCTTCCTGCACCTGCTGGACGTGCTTCGGGGCGGAGCCGCCGGCACCGGTCTCGAAGAGGCCGCCGCCTGCCATCAATGGAACCACGGACAGCATCTTTGCGGAGGTACCCAGCTCGAGGATGGGGAAGAGGTCCGTGTTGTAGTCACGCAGCACGTTACCGGTCACGGAGATGGTGTCCTCGCCGCGGCGGATGCGCTCGATGGAGGTCTTGGTAGCGGTGACCGGATCCTGGATCTCAATGTCCAAGCCCTCGGTGTCGTGGTCCTTCAGGTACTTTTCCACCAGGGACTGGATATTGCGGTCGTGGCCGCGCTCTGGGTCGAGCCAGAAGATGGTCTTCATGCCGGACAGGCGGGCGCGGTTGACGGCGAGCTTGACCCAGTCCTGGATCGGCTCGTCCTTGGTCTGGCAGGCGCGCCAGATATCGCCGGCCTCGACGTCGTGCTCGATGAGCACCTCGCCCTTGGAGTTGCGGACCTCAACGGTGCCGGCTGCCGGTACCTTGAAGGTCTTGTTGTGGGAGCCGTACTCCTCGGCCTTCTTGGCCATCAGGCCGACGTTCGGCACGGTACCCATGGTGGTGGGGTCGAAGGCGCCGTTTTCCTTGCAGTCCTCGATGACGGCCTGGTACACGCCGGCGTAGGAGGAATCCGGGATGACGGCGAGGGTGTCCTGCTCCTCGTCGTTCTTATTCCACATGTGGCCGGAGGTGCGGATCATGGCCGGCATGGAGGCGTCAATGATGACATCGGAAGGCACGTGCAGGTTGGTGATGCCCTTGTGGGAGTTGACCATGGCGAGATCGGGGCCATCGGCAAGCGCGGATTCGAAGGCTGCCTTGATTTCCTCGCCATTGTCGAGCTTGTCCAAGCCCTCCAGGATGGAGCCCAAGCCGTTTTCGCCGTTGAGGCCGGCTGAGATGAGCTCGTCGCCGTACTTATCAAAGACATCGGCGAAGTAGGTGCGCACCACGTGGCCGAAGAGGATGGGGTCAGAGACCTTCATCATGGTGGCCTTCAGGTGGGTGGAGAAGAGCACGCCCTCTTCCTTGGCGCGCTTGACCTGCTGTAGCAGGAACTCATCGAGGGCCTTGGCGGACATGAAGGTGCCGTCGATGACCTCGTCCTTAAGAACCGGCAGTTCCGGCAGCAGGGTCTGCTCGCCGTCGGCGGTCTTCAGCACGATGGACAGGGTGTCTTCCTCAGGGATGATGACGGACTTCTCATTGTGGCGGAAGTCGTTATCGTCCATGGTGGCGACGTTGGTCTTGGAATCCTTGGACCATTCGCCCATACGGTGCGGGTGCTTTTTAACAAAGTTCTTTACGGCCTCCGGCGCGCGGCGGTCGGAGTTACCTTCACGCAGGACGGGGTTAACGGCGGAGCCCTTGACGGAATCGTAGCGGGCCGCGATGTCCTTTTCCTCGTCGGTGGAGGGGTTATCCGGGTAATCAGGCAAGTCGTAGCCGGCGGCCTGCAGCTCGGCGATGGCCTTCTTCAGCTGCACCAGGGAAGCCGAGATATTCGGCAGCTTGATGATATTAGCCTCTAGGGTCTTGGCCATCTTGCCCAGCTCAGCCAGGGCGTCTTCCACCTTCTGGTCCTCGGTGAGGCGCTCCGGGAACTGCGCGGCGATGCGGGCAGCCAGGGAAATATCGCGGGTTTCTACGTCAATGCCCGCGGTGGAAGCGAAGGCCTCCACGATGGGCTTGAGGGAATAGGTCGCCAGAAGCGGCGCCTCATCGGTACGGGTCCACGTAATCTTAGCCATGATTCTCCTATTAAATGTGGGAAAATTTCTTCAGGTGACCAGATTACCGATTTTGTCCGCTCCATGTGGAGCGCTCGGTACATTCTGGGGCTGGGTGGCATCGGTCACGGGGCCATGCGCTGGGTAAATCTCTTCACCTGTCCACGCCCTGAACATGCTTTATGCCCAGGTGGGGTGTATCGTCGCCCCTCGTGAAAATTATCGATCAGTTAAGCCCGCGCAGCGCCCATGAACATCGCATTCACCGTCGGCCTCTGCCCCGCCAGACGGAGATTTCTACCGCGCGCCGCACCATCGTCATGGTGGCGATGGCCCTTGGTGCGTTTGCTATCGGTACTACCGAGTTCGTCTCGATGGGCCTGCTGCCGCTGATCGCGGAGGACTTCGGGGTTTCTGAGGATACCGCCTCCACGCTGATTACCACCTACGCACTCGGCGTAGTGGTCGGTGCGCCCCTGATTGCGGCCTTTACCGGCAAGCTCCCGCGCCGCCGCCTCATCCTCTTGCTCATCGGCTTTTTGGTGGTAGGCAACCTGCTCTCGGTCCTCGCGCCGAATTACTGGGTGCTCATGGTGGCCCGCTTCATCGCCGGCATGCCCCACGGCGCGTATTTCTCCGTGGCTAACCTGTCCGCGGCATCGATGGCCCCTCCCGGCGGGCGGGGCAAGGCCATGGCGTTTGTGGGCATGGGCCTTGCCATCGCCACGGTCATCGGCGTGCCCGCGGCACAGGCCTTAGGCTCCGCGCTGGGCTGGCACGCGGCCTACCTGGTGGTCGTGGTCATTGGCCTTATTACCGCCGTGGCCCTGTTCTTCCTTATGCCGCACATGACGGAGATGAAACAGACCGATATCCGCACCGAGTTCGGTGCCTTTAAAAACAGCCAGGTGTGGCTCACCGTCATCATGGGCGTGGTGGGTTTCGGCGGCATGTTCTCCGTCTACACCTATATCTCCTGGACCATGACCGAGGTTGCTGGCCTGAGCGATAGCCTGATTTGGGTCGTGCTCATGGCCTACGGTATTGGCATGACGATAGGCAATGCCTTTGGCGGCTGGTTGGCGGACCGCAACCTCGAATTCGGGATCATTTTCGCCCTGGCCAGCCTGATCATCATCCTCACGGCCTTTTACTTCCTGTCCAGCCACGCCATCCCCGCCACCATTTGCTTTGGCATGGTGGCGTTTATGGGCTCCACGTTGGTGCCGTCGCTGCAGCTGCGCCTGGTCCACGTGGCAGGTGATGCCCAGACCTTATCCGCCGCACTCAACCAGTCCGCGCTCAATATCGCGAATGCTGCCGGTGCGACCATCGGCGGCATTGTCGTCGGCGCGGGCTTGGGCTATTCCGCCCCGGCACTGGCGGGTGCCGGCTTGGCGGCCGCGGGTTGCGTTGTGTGGGCGATAACAATGTGGGATAAAAAACGCCTAGCCAATCGCAGCTAGAACTACCACCGCACACGCCTATATTCTGGAGCACCATGAGCCTTACCATCGCTAGCGTCAACGTCAATGGAATCCGCGCCGCGTGCAAGCAGCGCAACGAGAATAACCCCGGCATGAATGCCTGGTTGGAACAGACCCCGGCCGATATCGTGCTGATGCAAGAGGTCCGCGCCACCCCGGACCAAGCCAGAAAAGCCCTGGCACCCGCCCTGGAGGCGGGCTGGCACCTAGAGCTTGCCGATGCCGCCGCCAAGGGCCGCGCCGGAGTAGGCATCCTTTCCCGCACGCCGCTTGCCGATGTCGAAATCGGTTTCGGCTCCTTCACCGATGCCGGCCGCTGGATTGCCGCCACCACCCGCGATATCCGCGTGGCCTCGCTGTACTTGCCTTCCGGCGATACCGATTCGCCAAAGTTGGATGAAAAGTACCGTTTCTTGGATGAATTCGATGCCGTGCTGGCAGAAAACACCGATAAGGACATGGTCATCGGCGGTGACTGGAATATCTGCCACCGCGCCCAGGATTTGAAGAATAATAAGGCCAACGAGAAGAAGGCCGGCCACCTGCCAGAAGAGCGCGCCTTTCTGGACCACGTCTTCGGCAGCTTCCCGGATGAGGCGCCGCAGGAGAAAAAGAACCTGGGGGAGTGGCTCGGAGTCGTGGACTACGCGGGCACCACGCCGTGGGAGCCGGCCACCGCGCCGCAGTGGTTCGACGTGGCGCGCCGCCTCCACCCAGAGGCCGATGGCCCCTATACCTGGTGGACCTACCGCGGCCAGGCCTTCAATAATGATGCGGGCTGGCGCATTGACTACCAGGCCGCTACCCAGCCGTTGCTCGATCGCGCGCAGCGCACCTGGGTGGATAAGGCCCCGACCGTGGAGCAGCGTTGGTCCGATCACTCGCCGCTGCTGGTGGAATACGCCTGATGTCGCCGCTTTTTAGCGTCCTGTACGTCATCGGCATTACCGCCGAGTCCATGACCGCTGCGCTATCGGCCGGCCGGCAAAAACTCGACCTGTTCGGTGTGACGATGATCGCCTCCATCACGGCACTAGGCGGCGGCACCGTCCGCGATATCGTGCTTGCGGATCCACCGCTGACCTGGGTGGAACACCCCATCTATCTGGTCATCGTCATCGCCGCCGCCATCGTCACGGTGGGCATGTCCTTCCTCATGCACTATTTCCGCCACCTCTTCCTCATCCTCGATGCCTTGGGGCTGGCGGTCTTTTCCGTGCTGGGCACCCAGATTGCCGCGCATTTGGGTTATGGCTTCATCATCGCCTCGGTATCAGCGGTTATTTCCGGCGTCTTCGGCGGCGTGCTGCGCGATCTACTCTCAGACCGCATTCCGCTGGTATTTTCCGGCGAATTTTATGCGGCCATCTCGATCCTCGCGGCCGGGCTGTACATGATCCTCCTGCGCGCCGGGCTATCGGAGGAACCCACAGCGATCATCACCGCCTTGGTCTGCTTTACCGCGCGCCTTGCTGCTATCTACTTCAAGAAGGGCCTGCCGGTCTTCGAGTACCGCGACGGCGAGCAACAGATGGATCCGCGCCTGCGGCTATCGGCGCGCATCGTGCGCGATGGTGCCCGCCGGGCCAAGCGGAAGGCGGGCGCGGCCACCCGCTACGCCAGCCCGATTACCCGGCCGCTGATTCGTAACAAGCGCACCGCAAGCGATTTTTCCTCCCCGCTCAGCCTCGAGGAGCTAAATAGCAACCGGATTGCACGGCCGCCTGCCCACCCATCCATTACCCGCCCCAGTGGGAAGCACTCGCCTGGGGCGAGGGGAGTGGATGTGCAGCAGCAATGGACCTTCAACAAGGAGGATGTGGGCAGGCAAAGGACCCCCAAGCACAAGCAGTAGTGCTAGTATAAACACGTTAAAAATTTCGAAATCTGCAACGGAGAAAGTTCATGGCTCGCGCAATTATTCCTTTTGTCCTTGGCGCCGTAATCCTCGCCCTGAGCATCTGGTGGTGGACCGCTGTCGGACCGTCCTTCGCCTTCCTTGGCCCCATCGTCCTCATGGGCGTCGGCGGTGCCTTCATGGTGTCCGGTTTCGCCGTCTTCATGGACATCGTCAGCCCCACCTCCCGCAAGGTCTAAGGGCGCGGTCTGGCGATGAGGGCTATCGATCTGCTCACGGACATGGCGCAACGCCCGCTCGATGCGCTCGCCGCATTGCCGGAGCTGAGCAACGAGACCGCCAATGCGCACTTTGGTGATCATCCGAATTCGATCACGTGGCTGCTATGGCACACCGGCCGCATGGCAGACCTGCAGCTAGCGCAACTGACTGGGGAAGAAGAGCTGTGGCAGCGCTACGACCTCGACCTGCCGGATGCCATGGGCTATGGCCAATCGGCGGAGGAAGCGCGTGCGGTGACCACGCAGGACATCGGCAAGCTCCGCAGCTATACCCAGGAAGCATTGGAGCAGGTCAAGGCGTATGTGACCTCGCTGGAGGATGACAACCTCGATGACGTGATCGATACCTCGTGGACGCCGCACGTTACCCGCGGCGTCCGGCTGGTCTCGATTTGTGATGACGCCGCACAGCATCTAGGGGCGGCCAATCAACAAGCAAAAATGACGGAGTAACATTACCTGACATGACTGATTCCACTGCATCTAATTCTGCATCCCGCGTTCTTTCCGGCATTCAGCCCACCGCTGATTCCTATCATTTGGGAAATTACCTCGGAGCGCTCAAGCAGTGGATCAACTTGCAGGAAGGCTACGATGCCTTTTACTTCATCCCGGATTTGCACGCGATTACCGTGGAGCAAAATCCGGAGGAGCTGCGCAACCGCACCATGGCCGGTGCGGCGCAGCTCATCGCGCTGGGCATCGAGCCGGAAAAATCCACCCTCTTCGTCCAGTCCCACGTGCCCGCCCATGCGGAGTTGACCTGGGTATTCCAGTGCCTGACCGGCTTCGGTGAGGCCTCCCGCATGACGCAGTTCAAGGATAAATCCGCCAAGCGCGGCGCCGATCGCACCTCGGTGGGCCTTTTTACCTACCCCATCCTGATGGCTGCCGATATCCTGCTGTACTCGCCGGATTACGTGCCGGTGGGCGAGGATCAACGCCAGCACTTGGAGCTCACCCGCAATCTGGCAGAGCGCTTCAATAACAAGTACGGCGAAACCTTCCACGTGCCGGAACCATTCATTCCGGAGGGCGCGGCGAAGATCTATGACCTGCAGGACCCGACGTCCAAGATGTCTAAGTCCGGCCCCAACCCCAAGGGCCTGGTCAACCTGCTCGATGCCCCGAAGACCTCTGCCAAGCGCATCAAGTCCGCCGTGACCGATGACCTGGGCACCGTCGCCTTTGACCGGGAAAACCAGCCGGGCGTATCGAACCTGCTGGTCATCCAGTCCGCGCTGACAGGCGAGTCCATCGACTCCTTGGTGGAGAAGTACGCCGGCCAGGGCTACGGGCACCTGAAGGTGGATACCGCGGAGGCGCTCGAGGCCTTTACCACCCCGCTCAAGCAGCGCTATGACGAGCTCATGGCGGATCGCGGCGAGCTGGAGCGCATCTTGGAGCGCGGTGCGCAGACCGCACAGGAAGTAGCGCAGCCGCTTGTCGATGCCGTCTATGAAAAAGTCGGCTTCCTTCCTCGCCCGCGCAGGTAGTAGGTACCCCTTAACCCACCCCACCGAGGGACAACTGGGTATTTGCCAGCTACGCTATACGGGATAAACGCTGTGCGAACAAGAAGGGAAGCACGTGTCCACCACGCAATCCTCCTCTAAGAAGACGGACCACTACGGTATCGAGCGTGCCAACGCCGATGATCCGGGAGCGATAGATAAGGTCCGGCGTAAATCGCCCATGGTTGATCACCTCATGCGCATGCAGGAGCGCTATGCCGCAGAGGGCGGTAACCAATTTTCCGCGGGCATTACCTATTACTCGGTCCTGTCCATCTTCCCGTTGGCGATGCTGCTGGTGGCTACCATCGCTGCTGTCCTTGCTAATCGCGAGGACCTGCTCAATGACTTGCAGTCCTATATTACGGACTCCATTGACGGGAACCTCAGCGAGTCGGTCAATGAGATCTTGGATAAGGCCATTGACCAGCGCGGTGCCATGTTCGGTATCGGTGGTTTGACCACCCTGTGGTCCGGACTGGGCTGGATGAACCATCTGCGCATCGGCATTTCTGCCATGTGGGGCATCGATGCCAACGACGGCGGCTCCTTCCTGAAGAAGAAGTTCTCGGATCTTCTGGGCCTTATCGGCCTGATCGTCGCCTTCGTCGTGGCCTTCAGCGTGACCGCGGCTGGTTCCTCTGGGCTTACGCAGAAGGTATTTGACCTCTTAGGCATCGATTCCTTCCCTGGCATGGGCTACGTGTTCTTCTTTAGTGGCCTGCTGCTGGGTCTTATCGCCAACTTCATCGTCATGTGGTGGCTGATTATGATCCTGCCGCGCACGAAGGTGCCTAAGAAATCCGGCTTTACCGGCGCCGCCATTGGTGCGGTGGCATTCGAGGCCATTAAGCAGCTGTCCACGGTGATTATGTCCTCTGCCACCGGCAGCCCGGCCGGTGCGGTCTTTGGCCCTGTCATCGTCCTGATGATTGTCATGTACCTGGTGTGGCGCGTGGTGCTGTATATCTCCGCATGGACCGCGACGACCGCAGAATCCTTGAAGTACGCGCACCCGCCGGTTCCGGAGCCTGCCGTTATTCGCGTGCGCAATGAGGTGCGCGAGGGCGCACCGGCCGGCGCGGTCTTCGGCGTGGGCGCCGCCCTGGGTGCTGCGGCCGTGGGCGTGGCGAAGCTTTTCCGCCGCAAATAAAAATCCTCCCTACGGGTGAGGAGTGCGCCGAGCTATACCTTTAAGATAGGACACTATGAACGCCGATGATATTGCCCCAGACCTCTACGAAAAGTGGGACCTCGACCGCAGTGGTGGCGCGGATGAGCTTTCCGTTTTATTGGAAGCAAAAGACATCAAGCTCGGGCAGCAGGGATATAACCAGGATGAGCCGCGGCGCGTCCAGCTGCGCATAGCGGCCAGCATCCTGGGTTCGGCGAAGAAGAGGGCCGAATACGATGAAGCACTGCGCACCGGCCTCCGCCCGACGTGGGGCGAGCTCGGCACGCTGAGCTCGGTGGGGCAGTGGTCGCCGGCGCCGCGCCCGCAGCCGAGCTTCCACGATCAACCGCAGGACCCGGCGCAGGCACCCGGTTTTGCCCAGCCCAGCCCGTATAGCTCCCCGTACGCGCGCGATCCATTCGCCCAGCATGCTTCGCCGCGCCAGCAGATGGTGCCATCGCCCGCTGCCGCGCCGGCACCAGTCCAGCACCAAGCGCAGAAACGGCCGTCCCAAGAAACGCGCATCGGCATGGGCATCTTGGACTTTTTCTTGGCCGGCGGCATCAGCGGCGCGGTTGGCGCGGGCGTCGACGAGCTCGTGGATGTGGAAGCGTTGTCCTTCGTCGCTGCCTGCATCGTGATGGTGGTTTACGTCCTGGGCAGCGAGGTATGGATGGGCGCTAGCCCGGCAAAGATTCTTTCCGGCTACACCGTGCGGGACGTGGATACGAAGGAAAAGCTCAGCCTTAGCCAGTCCGCCAAGCGCCAGTGGTGGCGCCTTATCAACGTGATACCTGGCATTGGGCAGTTGGTGGGCATGTTGGGTGCAGTGGTGCACGCGACCACCATCAACGAGGAAAACAACCTGCGCGGTTCCCACGACGATCTCGCAAACGCCGAAGTGGTTAAAAGGAAGCCTCACAAGTAAAACGCGGGTGGGGCGCTGACATGGCGCATCCTAGGGCGCGTGCCTACGATGGTGCGCATGCATGATGCACCTTTGATTAGCCCCGAAAACAAGGATTCCGCCGAGAGCGTGGTGGAACAACTGCCCAAGGTATCCCTCTGGGAACCGGTTCGTTCGCAGGCCGGCACCGCGGAGGAATTGAACGCGGATATTCGCGAGCAGTGCGCCCAGCTTGCCGATGACCACGTGGTCTACGCCGAATTGCAGCTCAACCCCGCGGCTTATTCTTTCGATACATCAGCGGTCGTGCGCGAGGTGGCCGCAGAACGCTTCGGCGACCTTGAGGCTCGGTTTGTCCTCGAGGCGGCAGAGCCGACGGCTAACGCCGAGGACACTGCGGGCGTTGCGGGCTACACCCTGCCGGAAGGTAGCGCTGCCGCCGCAGCGGAATTCCGCGCGAAGTACCTGCCTACCCAAATCGCGGTGGGTGAGGATTTCGCCGCCACCGAAAGCGCGGCGCAGGCCGGAGTGAACCGTTTGCTGCGACCGGTGAATATGATCGATGATTTCACCGCCGATGTCGATGGAATTCGCCCAGGCAAGGCCTCCGGATGGATCCGCGACCGACACATTCCATTGGTATTTTCGCCCGTGAATGACGTTGAGGAACTGACGGATCATCCGCTGCCGCTGTTGCAGCAGCTTGGCTTTACCTGTTCCGTCTCTTCCGGCGATTCCACTCTGAGCAGGCAATTTCTCGCCTTGAGCGAGACCTTTGGGTACGGCTTGGAGGAGTTTTTCGATCTCACCGTGAAGGCGATTGAGAATATTTTCGGCACGGAGGAGACAAGGCAGCGTATCCTTGAGACCGTTGTCCTTCCGGCCTACGAGGACCTCTCCGATCCGGAACTTGCCGGCCCCGATACTGAGGAGTCGCTCCAAGATTCCGGGGTCTCAATGAACCTGAATGACAACGCTTCCGAAGAGTAATAGATAGTTAATCTACATAAAGGAGGAAGACATGCCTTCCGCACTATTCGTTGTTACCGCCGCTGATAAGTGGACGCTGGCTGATGGCAGCGCCCGTCCTACCGGTTACTGGGCCGAGGAGCTCATCGCTCCGCACCGCGTGTTTAAGAACGCTGGTTGGGATATCGACTTTGCTACGCCGAACGCAAAGGCACCCGTGGTAGACGAGTACAGCCTCGAGGTATTGTCTGAGGGCGACCGCGCCGAGCAGGAGAACTACCTCGCAGAAATCGGTCCAGATCTGGAAGACCCACTGAACCTGGCCGATGTTAAGGAAGCCGATTACGACCTTGTCTTTTACCCCGGCGGCCACGGCCCGATGGAGGACTTAGCTTATGACCAGGACTCCGCCAAGCTGCTGCAGGCGCGCATCGACTCCGGCCGCGCGCTATCCCTGGTCTGTCACGCACCGGCTGCATTGCTCGCGCTGGACAATGACAACTGGCCGCTTAAGGGCTACACCATGACCGGCTTTACCAACGCCGAAGAGGGCGAGGAGACCATCGCCGCCGCCAAGTGGGTTGTTGAGACCCGCCTGCGCGAGCTCGGCGCTGATTTCAAGCAGACCGACCCGATGCAGCCTTATGTTGAGGTTGACCGCAACCTCTACACCGGCCAGAACCCGGCATCCTCTGAGCCTTTGGCACAGCGCATCCTGCGCGACTTCTAAAACCGTGGGCCACGCTGGGAAGCGGCGCCAACAGGAGCCGCCGTTCCTAGCCGCCTCGTCGGGGCTCTTGGCCACAAAAGAAGCCAGCCACCCAGATCGGGGAGTGGCTGGCTTTCTTCTGTTTTAAAGAGACCTGGTGATTCTAGAAGCGGGAGAAACGCTTAATCAGCATGTTCTCGAGGCCCTTCCAGGACTCGGCGTGTTCGTTATACGGCTTCGACGGGACGTAGCCGGCGTGCTCGGTGGAACCGAGCATGTAGCCCAGGTAGTCCTGCAGGCGCGGATTGGCCAGCATATAGGAGTTGATGGAATCATCCCCGGCCCAGTCCGCGGCATCGGCGCAGACCTCGTAGCAGCGGGCCAGCTGGTCGGAGTCTACCGCTTCTGGACCCTTTTCAATATCGCGCACGAGGCCGTTAAAGGAATATTGGTTATCCGGGTGGACTTGGACCTCCAATTCGCCGGCGTTGGCGGCGGTGACGACGTCCTCCCAGGTAGATACGCGCGCCAAGTCGTGGTCATCATTATCGATGAGCCATCGCACCAGCGTCTTGGAGGAATCGAAGGTAAAGATTTCGCCCCACTTGCCCAAGAAGATGGGCTTGCCGTCCAGGTAGGTGCGCAGCGTGTAGACGGATTTGGACTGCGCGGTGATCTTAATCGGGTCGATTCCGGCGGCGGCCCAGGGGGACTCGTCATAAGGATCGGCAGCCTCTGCTGCGGCCTTGCGCTTTTCTTCGGCTTCCTTGGCTGCGGCTTCGGCGGCACTCGCGGCCTCGGAGATGCGGGTTTCGGCATCGGAGATAGCGGCGGCGTCGAATTCATCGCTAGGGACCACGCGGACGTGCTTATCCAGGTCCGCGATGACTTTCTTCCAGTTGGTCAAGATGACCCGCCCGACGCCGGTCCACTCGTTCAGGCCCTGCTCGCCCGAGTAGTGGTCTGCGCCGCGGGAGACGTTGCGCAGGATGGAGTGAGTGGCGAAGAAGATGGTGGTCTGTTCGGCAGCGGCGACATCGGCAAGCGCGGATGCCACCTCGAGATCGCGCGCCACGGTGGAGACATTGGCGTGGCTGGGGCGGCCGGCGAGGGCTTCCGGCATGCCGATGAGATCGTATTCATCGCGCTTGGCCGGGGTGACGCGGTGCGCCGGGCGGGCGGAAAATTGCTCCCACTGCGGGTGATCCAGCAGGTCATGCTTGGCATCGGACTCCAGGTAGCACAGCAGCTCAGCGGGGGAGTCAAAAACCAAAACGGAGTCATCGTCGCCCAAAAAGGCTTGCCACTCGGAGCCATTTTCGCGCCACTTGGGCGCCCAGAGGGTATAAAAATCGCCCTCAGTCAAGGAGAGCTTAATAGGCACAATCGCACGGGTACTCATGAGCTTTTAGTCTACCCAACGCCCCAGCTGCCGTGCGGAATTGCCGGGGCATTGTCAGGCAGTCGGCCGCCAAAAACCCTTAAATTGCATGCCCATATTATTCGTGCGCAGCGGGTTGGTCTGCACGGGGTCGCCGGCCTCCACAATCTCGCCATTACCGGAATACATCGCCACATGGCCATCCCAGACCACCAGATCGCCGGGCTGTAGCTGATCGGCGCTGACCTGCTTGCCGATGGCCTGCTGGTCCGCCGTGCGCGGTATATCCACTCCCGCTTGGGAATAGGCCCACTGGGTAAGCCCTGAGCAGTCAAAGCCACCGTTGCCGGTTCCGCCCCAGGTATAGGGCTGGCCCACCTGGCTCTTGGCCGCGGCCACGGCCGCGCGGCCTGCCTCTGAGCCGGCTTCTGCGCCCGCTGATGGGGGCGGCGCGGGTGCAGCGCCTAGCTCCGCCGGAGAAGCCACCGCGGTATGCGTCGCCGCGGCGGCCGTGGCCTGCTGGGGCTGGCCAACGGCTGATTCCACCGGACGCTGGGAGATGGGCAACAGGGCCGCGGCGGTGGTGGTGAGCTCGTCTTTCAGGCGGTTGACCCGGGCCATCGCCAAGCCAATGTGCTCGTCTATCACGGCGCGAAGGGACGCAAGCGCTGCAGCCCGGGAGGCGGGATCAAGGGAGATTAATCCCATCGCGATGGGCGCAGCGGCTTGGATGAGCCGCGTGCCGATGCCAAAGATATCGCTGGCAGCCGCCGTAACGAGGCCGCGGGCCTGGTTGAGTACTGCGGAGATGGTCTCGTTATCGCCGGTGAGGAGGTTCGCGGCAGCGATAAGCTGCGAGGCATCGCCGTGGGCGATATCCGCCAGCGGTTGGGCGGCGGAGAGATCTGGGACGCGGGGAAGTTGGACATCGGGAAGCGGCGAAGGCTGCAGCGCGGCGATATTTTTAATGGCGGTAGCAAGCACTTAGATCGCCGCCCCGAGGGAGTCGCGCAACGCCGCATCGGAGTCTTCCGCCTCGCGCGACATCTGGAAGGAAGACTGCGCGATGTGCCCCATATCGTGGCGCAGCATGGTCATCCGCGCCCCAATATTGTCTAAGGCGGCATGGACCGCTTCATTGAACCCGGTAAAGGCCGGATCTTCGGGCAATGCCGGGTGGGGTGGATTGTCTCCCTGCGCGTTTGCATGCAGGTCACGGGCTAAATGGCGGGCGTGGGCGGTATCTATCTGAAATGGTCTCATGCCCTATTGGACTGGCCAATGGCCCAAGTGGTTCCCAAAAAGTTTAAAGTAGTGGGCATGGATATCCACGTCGTAGACCACCCGCTTGCCGCTTCCCGCCTGACCCTGATGCGCGATGCGCGCAGTGATAACTCCGCTTTTCGCGCTGCGCTCAAGGACCTGGGAACCATGCTCGTATATGAAGCCTCCCGCGATTTGGCGGTAGAAAACTTCGCTTGCGAAACCCCGGTTGCCACAGCACAAGGCACCCGCCTGCAGGATCCACCCATCATCGTGCCCATTATTCGCGCCGGGCTCGGCATGGTGGATCCCGCCCTGTCGATGATTCCGGATGCCCAGGTCGGCTTCATCGGCATGGCGCGCGATGAAGAAACCCACGAGCCAGTGCCGTACTTGGAGGCGCTGCCGCAAGACCTGACCGGGCGCACCGTCTTCGTCGTTGATCCCATGCTGGCCACCGGCGGATCCCTGCTGCACGCCCTGCGCCTCTTGGCCGCCCGCGGCGCTACCGATATCACCGCCATCTGCATGGTCTCGGCCCAAAATGGCGTGGATGCGCTGGAGAAATCGGGCCTTCCCGTCCGCCTCGTCACCGCCGCCATTGACCCTGAACTCAATGCGGATGCCTATATCGTGCCGGGGCTTGGCGATGCCGGCGATCGCCTCTACGGCCCGCGCAATATCGATCTTTAAGCTAGTATTTCTCCCTGAAAGCCCGAAGGTGGCTTTCAAAGGGGGAAATGATCGTGAGTTTTATTCAACTAATGTGGTCGAGCTACGGCTACGGATTTTCGCAACAGCTGCGCCGCGTGCGCGAGCGGCGCGGGGTATCCCAGCAAGTGCTTGCGGATATTTCGGGGGTATCGCGCAGCCAGATTTCCAATCTGGAACGCAATGAAAATGGCCTACACACCATGGCGGACCCGCAATTATCCACGGTGTACAAGCTGGCGCTGGCTTTAGAAATCCCGCCGGCGGTCCTCTTGCCGGCCGGTGGGGACGTGGTGGAGGGCCACTTGGCAGACTCCGCCGTGCTCGGGGTAGAAGATGTGGCGCCCTTTCCACAGGACTACATCAACCAGCGGCGCTTTAGTGATGCGCGGGGCTAACCACCCTGACTTACTGAACCGCATGGTCTAGTTGTAGACTGCCTCCAAGAGATAGTCCAGCAACAGGGAGGCGTGCGCGTGATCTCGGAGTTTATTAACGAGTGGTTCGATGCTCACCGTGCGGAGGTCATCGCGTGGCGGCGCCATATCCACCGCAATCCGGAAACGGCGAACCAAGAGGTGGAAACCACCAATTACATCGCGAATATCCTTGCGGATTACGGGCTTGAGCCGCAGCGCTTCCCGCACACCGGCCTCATGGTGGATATCGGCCCGGATACAGAGCTTGGCCGCTTGGCCTTCCGCGCCGATATCGATGCCTTGCCCATTACCGAGGTAACTGGGCTGGAGTTTACCTCTGAGAAGCCCGGAACCATGCACGCGTGCGGTCACGACGTGCACACTACCGTGGCGCTCGGCCTGGCTTGCGCGCTGGCGGATTTTCAGCGGGTTAATGAGCTGGAGCTGGGCATTCGCATCATCTTCCAGCCGGCGGAGGAAGTGTGGGTCGGCGGGGCCACCGACGTTATTTCTTGGGGCGCGTTAGAAGGCGTGCATTCCATCTTCGCCATCCACGCCGAGCCGAAGCTGCGCGTGGGGCGCATCGGAATCCGCGCCGGGGCCATTACCTCGGCAACCGACGTGGTGGAGCTCAAGATTAAAGGCCCGGGCGGGCATACCTCGCGCCCGCACCTATCCGCGGATGTGGTCTATGCGCTGGGCAAGGTTATTACGGAGCTGCCGGCGCTGCTGTCTCGCCGCGTTGATCCGCGCACCGGCACGGTTTTGGTCTTTGGCCAGGTCAATTCCGGCTATGCCCCTAACGCAATCCCGGAAACTGGCATGCTGACCGGCACGATGCGCACCGCCGATATCACCATCTGGCGCCAGATGCAGGAGCTCTTCGCGGAGCTGGTGGATCAGATCCTTGCGCCGGTGGGGGTAGAACACGAATTGTCCTATAACCGCGGCGTGCCGCCGGTGCTTAACGATGACGTCGCTACCGCCATGCTTGCTTCTGCCGCACAGTCCATCGACCCGCAAGCCGTGGTCCAGGCCCCGCAGTCTTCCGGAGGCGAGGACTTTTCCTGGTATTTGGAAAAGGTGCCCGGTTCCATGGCGCGCCTTGGTTGCTGGTCCGGGGAGGGGGAGCAGCACGATCTGCACATGGGTGACCTCATCGTGGATGAGCGGGCAATTGGTGTGGGCATTAAGCTTTTCGGGGCCGTGGTCGAGCAATTTATGGGGGAGAATGCGCAGGCGGACTAACGCGCTGGGGTTACCTACGGGTTAGACTCGTAGGCGACTTTAAAAGTGGAGCCTATAAAGGAGCAATTGCGTGTTGAACCAGACCAAGCGAATTGTCATCATCGGCGGTGGCCCGGCGGGCTACGAGGCAGCGCTGGCTGGCGCCAAGTACGGCGCGGAAATCACCATCATCGAAGACCAAGGCATGGGCGGCAATAGCGTTGTCTTGGACTGTGTTCCCTCCAAGTCCTTCATCGCCGGCGCCAATATTAAAACGGACTTGCGTCGCGCGGATGACATGGAGCTGAACGAGGGCATCGGCAAGGCGCAGCTTTCCATCAGTGCGCTGAACCAGCGCGTGCAGGACTTGGCGGCTAAGCAATCCGGTGATATCCGCAATACCATGGATTCCCTGGGTGCCCGCGTTATCGATGGCCGCGCGCACTTCCCGGAGGATCAGCAGGCCGATGCCTTTGGTGGGCACAAGGTCACGGCGGTCTTCAACGAGGATGGACACGAGGAGACGCTCGATGCGGACCTCGTCTTGGTGGCTACCGGTGCCACCCCGCGCATTTTGCCCGGCGCTCAGCCGGATGGCGAGCGCATCCTGACCTGGCAGCAGGTTTATAACCTCACCGAGCTGCCAGAGCACCTCATTGTGGTGGGTTCCGGTGTCACCGGTGCCGAGTTTGTCTCCGCCTTCGCCGAGCTGGGCGTCAAAGTCACGATGGTGGCCTCGCGCGATCGCATCTTGCCGCATGATGATGCCGATGCCGCCGACGTCCTCGAAACCGTGCTGAGCGAGCGCGGCGTGGAGCTGGAAAAGAACTGCCGCGTGGAAACCGTTAACCGCACCGAGGACGGCAACGTGCTGGTCACCACGCAAGACGGGCGCGAGATTCACGGCTCGCACGTCATCATGTCCATTGGTTCCGTCCCGAATACCAAGGAACTGAAGCTGGAAAACGTGGGCGTGGAAACCGCGAAGTCTGGTCACATCCAGGTAGACCGCGTCTCGCGCACCAATATCGCCGGCATTTACGCAGCCGGTGACTGCTCCGATCTCTTCCCGCTTGCCTCCGTAGCCGCGATGCAGGGCCGCGTGGCGATGTACCACGCGCTCGGTGAAGGCGTCTCGCCGCTGCGCCTGAAGACCGTGGCTAACGCGGTCTTTACCCGCCCGGAGATCGCCGCGGTGGGCTTTACCCAGGCCGAAATCGAGGCCGGCGAGGTCGCCGCCCGCGCCATTACCATGCCGCTGAATACCAACCCGCGTGCAAAGATGCGCTCGCTGCAGCACGGTTTTGTCAAGCTATTCTGCCGCGCTACGTCCGGCCGCGTGATCGGTGGCGTCATCGTCGCGCCGACCGCCTCCGAGCTCATCCTGCCCATCGCTATGGCAGTGACCAACCAGCTCACGGTGAACCAGCTGGCCGATTCCTTTGCGGTCTACCCATCGCTATCTGGCACCATCACCGAGGCCGCCCGCCGCTTGGTGGCCCATGATGACCTGGAGTAAACCTCGTTCCTAGAACGTGGAGTAAGCATGCTCCGCAGTGCGGTTAAGCTCGATTTTGATCGGCCTATCTGCCTCCGGCAGGGCGCGCTGCGGACAGAATTCGCGGGGGCAGGCGGTACAGCCTGGGCCAATCGGGGTGGCGGCGGAAATGTCTAGGTTCAGGGCATCGGCATAGACGATGCGATCCGCCTGGGCGATATCGCAGCCTAGGCCTACCGCGAATTCCTTGCGCGGCGTGCCCCACGACTTGGCGGTTCCCTGCACGAAACGCCCGATCCACAGGTAAGCGTGGCCATCCGGCATGGCGGCGACCTGGCGGGTAATGCGGTTCGGGGTTTCAAAGGCGCGGTGGATTACCCACAGGGGGCAGGATCCACCAGAGCGCGCGAAGTGAAAGGCGGTAGAGGACTGCCGCTTGGAAATATTGCCCGCGCGGTCGGTGCGGATGAAGGAAAAGGGCACGCCCTTAAGCCCTGGGCGCTGGAGCGTGGCGAGGCGCTGCGCGGTTGTTTCAAACCCAGTCCCAAAGTAGTTGCACAGCAGGTCGATATCGTAGCGGGTATCTTCTGCCATCGTGAGAAAGCGCTGGTAGGGCATGGTGACAGCCGCCGCGAAGTACTGCGCAAGGCCCAGGGTGGCTAAGTCTTGGGATTCGCCTTCGGGCAGTTCAGATACGAGGTTGTCACAGATATCGCCGTAGGCCAGCAGGCAGTATTGCAGGGCCATTTCAAAGACCAATTGCGCCTCAGATAACCCATCGCGCAGCGAGAGCTCGCGCGTATCTGGGTCGAAGCTGCGCCGAGGGCCGGGACGGGAAAAGCGCACCGTAACCCCCAGATCCTCATGCATGCGGGAGGCGAGCCGGCCGCGGCGCAGGACGCGATCGCCCAACTGGCCAGCGAGTTCTTCTGCGAGCACATCGAGCTCGTGGATGTAATTATGCGCGTCATAAAAGAAATCCCGCACCACTTCAAAGGGGGAGGGGTCCGCAGCGGGCGCGCGGGAAGCAACATCAACAAACCGCGGCATCAACTCGGGAAAGCGAGAGGCGAGATCCGAGAGCGTTTCTTCAGAGGCATCGGGGAAGATGTGGCGGAGCTCGGTAATCGTATGGATATCGCGGTCTTCGGCGAAGTAGCTGGGATCCACGGTAAAGCGCTGGGCTAGCTGCATTAACACGGTGACGGTCAGCGGGCGCTGGTCGTTTTCTAGCTGGTTGAGGTAGCTCGTGGATAACCCCAACTTCTTCGCCATCGCCACCTGGGTGAGCCCGCGCTGCTTGCGCAAAGCGTGAATCCGTGCCCCCGCATAGTGCTTGGTCATGCGTCCCCGTCCTTCCTTTAAGTCCCCTGTGCTGTGAAAATCACAAGTTTTGCAGATTTCACAAAAGAAGTCCGCTAATTTCCACAAACATTACCTATAGCGTGTACCACATGCAAGCATTTACTGTGATGTGCAACGCATTCTTGATGAAGGAGGACGCAACCAGTGAAAAACCATGAGGTACGCACTCATAAATCCGCCGAGGACTTCCCCTACGAGGAGCACTTGGCGTACAAGGTGGCCGAGGTGGCTGCGGACCCCGTAGAGGTTCCGGAAGAAACCACCGAGATGATCATCAACCGCATCATCGACAACGCCGCCGTAGCTATGGCCTCCGTTGCCCGTGGCCCCGTCACCTCCGCGCGGGTGATGGCAGAAGCCCATCCGGTGGATAAGGGCGGTTCCACCATCTTCGGCATCGATGGCACGTATTCCGCGGAGTGGGCCGCACTGGCCAATGGCACCGCAGTCCGCGAGTTGGACTATCACGACACCTTCCTCGCCGCCGAATATTCCCACCCCGGCGATAATATTCCGCCGCTTCTTGCCGCAGCGCAGCACAAGGGGCTGAGCGGCCGCGACCTTATCCGCGGCATCGCAACCGGCTATGAAATCCAGGTCAACCTGGTCAAAGGCATGTGCCTGCACGAGCACAAGATCGACCACGTGGCGCACTTGGGGCCATCGGTAGCCGCAGGGCTTGGCACCATGTTGGGCCTGGATAGGGACACGATTTACCAGGCCGTCGGCCAGGCGCTGCACACCACCACGGCAACCCGCCAGTCCCGCAAGGGCCTGATTTCTTCGTGGAAGGCCTACGCGCCGGCCTTCGCGGGCAAGATGGCCATCGAGGCCGTCGACCGCACCATGCGCGGCGAGGGTGCCCCGGCACCGATCTGGGAGGGCGAGGACGGGTTCATCGCCTGGATGCTGCATTCACCAGAGCGCACCTACACCGTGCCCCTGCCAGAAAACGGTGAGGCCAAGACCGCCATCCTGGATACCTACACCAAGGAACACTCCGCGGAATACCAGGCGCAGGCTCCCATCGACATGGCCTTTGCGCTGAAAAAGACGCTGGAGGATAAGGGCCTGAAGACGGCGGATATCGAGTCCATCGTGCTGCACACCTCCCATCACACCCATTACGTCATCGGCACCGGCGCGAACGATCCGCAGAAGATGGATCCTTCCGCCTCCCGCGAAACCCTGGACCACTCTGTGATGTACATCTTCGCGGTCGCGCTAGAAGATGGCGTCTGGGACCACGAAACCTCCTATTCCCCTGAGCGCTCCAACCGCCCGGAGACCATCGAGCTGTGGCAGAAGATCTCCACCGTTGAGGATCCCGAGTGGACGCGCCGCTATCACTCCAACGACCTTGAGGAAAAAGCCTTCGGCGGCAAGGCCGTTATCACCTTCAAGGACGGCACCGTCATCGAAGACGAGCGCGCCGTAGCTGACGCCCACCCGCTGGGCGCCCGCCCCTTCGCCCGCGAGCAGTACATTGCCAAGTTCAAAAAGCTTGCCGATGGCGTCGTCGACGAGGCCGAGCAAGAGCGCTTCCTCACCGCCGTGCAAGACCTAGAAAACCTCACCGATCTAACCGAACTCAACGTGCGGGTCAGCGATGAGCACCTTGCCACCGCGCCCGAGAAACCGGAGGGAATCTTCTAATGGCTGGACTATTTGGTTCTACAATCAGCAACGCAGAAAAGCGCGCGAATTTCCGCAAATCCATCGAATCCGGATCGATCACCACGCTGCCGGGCGCGTTTAACCCGCTGACCGCCCGCCTTATCCAGGACATCGGCGGCTTCGACGGCGTCTACGTATCCGGCGCGGTGCTGGCCAATGATTTGGGCCTGCCCGATATCGGCCTGACCACCTTGACCGAGGTAGCCCAGCGCGCCGGGCAGATTGCGCGCGCTACGGACTTGCCCGTGCTTGTCGATGCCGATACCGGCTTCGGTGAACCTATGTCCGCCGCCCGCACCGTCGCCGCCCTCGAAGATGCCGGGCTGGCCGGCTGCCACCTGGAAGACCAAGTCAACCCGAAGCGCTGCGGGCACCTCGACGGCAAGGAAGTGGTGGACAAGGAAGTCATGGTCCGCCGCATCAGCGCGGCCGTCAACGAGCGCCGCGATCCTAATTTCATCATTTGCGCGCGCACCGATGCCGCCGGTGTCAATGGCATCGATGACGCCATCGACCGCGCTAAGGCCTATGCCGAAGCCGGTGCGGATCTGATTTTCACCGAGGCGCTGTATTCCCCCGAGGACTTTGAAAAGTTCCGCGCCGCCGTGGATACGCCACTGTTGGCGAATATGACGGAGTTTGGCAAGACCGAGCTGCAATCAGCAAAGACCCTCGACGGGTTGGGATACAACGCCGTGATCTGGCCGGTCTCCAGCTTCCGCGTGGCCATGGGCGCTACCGAAGAATTCCTGCGCGACTTGCAAGATACCGGCATCCAGACCGAGTGGTTAGAGCGCATGCAGCACCGCTCCCGCCTGTACGAACTGGTCCGCTACCAGGAATACAACGAGTTTGACCAGTCCGTATTCACCTATTCCAAAGACAGCTACCAACCCATTTTTGAAAGCTAAGGAGCCAGTGACCATGTCCGATAAGAAAAACGAAACCCCAGAAATCCGCAAGGGCCTTTACGGTGTCGTTGTCGATGAAACCGCCATTTCCAAGGTCGTTCCAGAGACCAACTCTTTGACCTACCGCGGCTACCCGGTCCAAGAACTGGCCCGCTACTGCTCCTTCGAAGAGGTCGCTTACCTCTTGTGGAATGGCAAGCTGCCGGGGCAAGAATCCCTCATCCGCTTCTCCGCGCGTGAGAAGGCATTGCGACACCTAGACCGCCACCTCATTGACCTGATCATGTCCATGCCGCAAAGCTGCCACCCCATGGACGTTCTGCGCACAGCCATCTCCTTCATCGGTGCCCAGGACGCGGAGGAATACACCAAGGACTCCGAGCACGTGCGCCGTACCGCGCTCGAACTCATGGCGAAGATCCCCACCATCATCGCGCTCGACATCCGTCGCCGCCGCGGTGAGGGCTACATCGAGCCGTCCCGCAAGAAGGGCTTTGCCGAAAACTTCCTGTGGATGGTCTTCGGCGATGAAGAAGGCTCCCCAGCGGTCAACCGCGCCGATATCGAGGCCTTTGATAAGTCCCTCATCCTTTACGCCGAGCACTCCTTCAATGCCTCCACCTTCTCGGCGCGCGTGGTTACCTCCACGATGTCTGATACCTACTCCGCCATCGTCGCCGCCATTGGCGCGCTCAAGGGGCCGCTGCACGGTGGTGCCAACGAGGCCGTCATGAAGAACTTCCTCGAGGTAGACGATCCTGCCAAGGCCGAGGAGTGGACCAAGAACAAGTTGGCCAACAAGGACCTGGTCATGGGCTTTGGTCACCGCGTGTACAAGAACGGCGACTCCCGCGTTCCCACCATGGAAGCTGCCTTCAAGGAGTTGGCCGAGCAGCACGACCAGACCAAGTGGATCGACATGTACGACATTATGGCCAAGACTATGGAAGAAAACACCTCGATCAAGATCAAGCCGAACTTGGACTTCCCGGCCGGCCCTGCCTACCACATCCTCGGGTTCGATATTCAGTTCTTCACCCCGATCTTCGTCATGGCCCGCATCACCGGCTGGACCGCGCACATCGTGGAACAAAACGAGAACAACTCGCTGATTCGCCCGCTGTCCGCCTACGTCGGCGAAGACCAGCGCTCCGTTCCGCCTAAGTCCTTCTAATCGCTCGGCCTCCGCGCGCTTGCGTCCCGCGGTGGGCCGTTGAGCAGGAAGTAGGCCGTTAAATGGACCGAATTTGCTCCCCACGTTCGCGTGGGGAGCATTTGTGCATCTTGCTGCGTTAAATGTGTATCCATCGGCGTTAAATGTGCATCCTCCTACGATATAACTGAGCAAACCGCGCCCTCAGATGTTGCATTTTCGCCTCAGGTATTGCAGAGGAGGATGCACATGTAGCGGCTGCGGTACCGACTGCTGCGGCGGTTGTGGATTCGGCGGTGGCTGTGGCCACGACTGCGACTGCGGCGGCTGTTGTAGCGGCTGTGGCTGCGAAAAATTTGCCGCCTGAAAATTTGCAGACTTTGCAGAATTGCTAGGCCTGTTAATACTGGTTGGCTGGCAGAAATTGCTTACGTGGGGTTTAAGTTGCAGGTGAGTGTAGAAAATCCCGTTTTTAAAAAGGGATGATAAAAACTATTCTTATCTCTAAACTGAGAGACGGATCACCCCAGTGGGGACGTTGCAACGCGGCGTCTTCCAAGTTGAAAGGAACACCCAAGTGGCCAATTCCGCCCTTCCATCGTTCGACAAGATTTTGGTAGCCAACCGCGGTGAAATCGCCGTGCGTGCTTTCCGCGCTGCCTTTGAAACGGGGGCGAAGACCGTCGCCGTCTATCCTCGTGAAGACCGCAACTCCTTCCACCGCGCCTTTGCGGATGAAGCAGTGCGCATTGGTGACGAGGGACAGCCCGTTAAGGCGTACCTCGATATCGAGGAAATCATCCGCGCTGCCAAGAAGTCTGAGGCGGATGCGATCTATCCGGGCTACGGCTTCTTGTCCGAGCGCGCCGATTTGGCCCGCGCCTGCGAGGACAATGGCATTAAGTTCATTGGCCCCACCCCGAGCACGCTAGATCTCACCGGTGATAAATCCGCCGCGGTCAACGCCGCGAAGGAAGCAGGGCTGCCGACGCTGCAGGACTCGGAGCCGACCACGGACATCGATAAGCTGGTAGCAGACGCCGGTGACTTCAGCTTCCCGGTCTTTGTCAAGGCCGTCTCTGGTGGTGGCGGGCGCGGTATGCGCTACGTGGAATCGGAATCTGAGCTGCGCGAACGGGCGGCAGAGGCCTCGCGCGAGGCGGAGGCGGCCTTCGGCGATGGCAGCGTGTACCTCGAGACTGCGGTGATTAATCCGCAACACATTGAGGTGCAGGTGCTTGCGGATTCCCAGGGCAATGTCATCCACCTCTTTGAGCGCGACTGCTCCGTGCAGCGCCGCCACCAGAAGGTCGTAGAAATCGCTCCGGCGCCATCGCTGGATCCGGAGCTGCGCGATCGCATCTGCCAGGATGCCGTGAACTTCTGCGAGCACATCAACTATGAGGGTGCCGGCACGGTGGAGTTCCTCGTAGACGAGCGCGGCAACCACGTCTTCATTGAGATGAACCCCCGCGTGCAGGTGGAGCACACCGTGACTGAGGAGGTTACCGGTGTGGACATCGTCAAGGCGCAGATGAATATCGCCGCAGGTGCTTCCTTGGAAGACATCAACCTGTCGCAGGAAAATATCACCATTACCGGCTCTGCCCTGCAGTGCCGCATTACTACCGAAGACCCGAATAATGGCTTCCGCCCAGATACGGGTACGTTGACCGCGTACCGCTCGCCGGGCGGTGCTGGTGTGCGCCTGGATGGTGCGACCTCCGTGGGTGCTGAGGTATCGCCCAACTTCGACTCCCTGTTGGTGAAGATGACCTGCCGCGGCACCACCTTCGAGCAGGCCGTCCACCGTGCCCGCCGCGCGCTGAACGAGTTCCACGTCTCTGGCGTGGCGACCAATATCGGCTTCCTGCGCGCGTTGCTCAATGAGTCCGACTTCGTCAATACCCGCGTCGATACCGGATTCATTACCGAGCACCCAGATCTGCTCAAGGCCCCACCGGCGGTAGATGAGTCCGGCCGCATCTTGGAGTACATCGCGGATGTCACCGTGAATAAGCCCAATGGCGATAGGCCCACCGCGCTGCGCCCCTTTGATAAGCTGCCGAAGTTTAATGCGGAAGAACCGCTCCCGCGCGGCTCCCGCGATGACCTCTTGGAGCTCGGGCCGCAGAAGTACGCGGAAAAGATTCGCGCCCAAGACCCTTTGATGGTCACGGATACGACGTTCCGCGATGCCCACCAGTCCCTGCTTGCCACCCGCGTGCGCAGCACCGCCTTGGTTTCCGCGGCAGAGGCCGTGGCGCGCCTGACCCCAGATCTCTTCTCCGTGGAGGCATGGGGCGGTGCTACCTATGACGTGGCCATGCGCTTCCTCCACGAGGATCCCTGGGTGCGCCTGGATCTGCTGCGCGAGGCGATGCCGAACCAGAACATCCAGATGCTCCTGCGCGGGCGCAATACCGTGGGCTATACCCCGTACCCGGATTCGGTGTGCCGCGCCTTCGTGCAGGAAGCGGCTAAGTCCGGCGTGGATGTCTTCCGCATTTTCGATGCGCTTAACGATGTCTCCCAGATGCGCCCTGCCATCGATGCCGTGCTCGAGACGAATACCACCGTGGCCGAGGTAGCCATGGCGTATTCCGGTGACCTTTCTTCGCCGAAGGAAGACCTCTACACCTTGGATTACTACTTGAAGCTCGCCGAGCAGATTGTAGAATCCGGCGCGCACATCCTGGCCGTTAAGGACATGGCGGGCCTGCTGCGCCCAGAGGCCGCGCACACGCTGGTGACCGCGCTGCGCAAGGAATTCGATCTGCCGGTCCACGTGCACACGCACGATACTGCCGGTGGGCAGATCGCTACCTACTTTGCTGCGGCGCGCGCCGGTGCCGATATTGTCGATGGCGCCTCGGCGCCGCTGGCCGGCACCACGTCTCAGCCTTCGCTTTCCGCGCTCATCGCTGCATTCTCCAACTCCAAGCGCGATACAGGAATCGACCTGCAAGCGGTCTCGGATTTGGAGCCGTATTGGGAGGCCGTGCGTCAGCTATACGCCCCGTTCGAGAACGGCATTCCTGGCCCGACCGGCCGTGTGTACAAGCACGAGATTCCGGGTGGTCAGCTGTCGAACCTGCGCGCGCAGGCCGTCGCATTGGGCCTGGCGGATCGCTTCGAGGTCATCGAGGATAACTATGCCGCCGTCAACGAGATGCTGGGCCGCCCCACCAAGGTCACCCCATCTTCCAAGGTGGTGGGTGACTTGGCACTCCACCTCGTGGGCACTGGCGTTGCTCCGGAAGATTTCGCGGCCAACCCGACGAAGTACGATATCCCGGATTCCGTGGACCAATTCCTCCGCGGCCAGCTGGGCACCCCTCCGGGTGGCTGGCCTGAGCTGCGCGATAAGGTCCTTGATGGCCGAGCCGAAACCGGCGCGCAGATTAACGATGTCCCGGCTGAGGAACAGCCGCACTTGGACTCGGATGACTCGGATGAGCGTCGCGCCAGCCTGAACCGTTTGCTCTTTCCTAAGCAGTTTGAGGAATTCAATGAGTTCCGCCGCAAGTTTGGCAATACCGAGGCGCTGACGGATACGACCTTCTTCTACGGTCTGACCGAAGGCGAAGAAAAGGTGGTGCATTTCTTCCCAGAAAACTCCACCGATCGCTCCAACCTTAAGCAGATCGTGGTGCGCCTCGATGCCGTGGGTGAGCCGGATGAGAAGGGCATGCGCAATGTCGTGCTCAACGTTAACGGCCAAATCCGCCCGATGAAGGTGCGCGATGAAAACGCCGAATCCACCGTGGCCACGGTGGAGAAGGCGGATCCGTCCAATGACGGCCACGTAGCGGCCCCGTTCGCCGGCGTGGTCAACCCCACGGCAGAGCCAGGCGACGAGGTAAAGGCCGGCGACCAGGTCGCGGTCATCGAGGCCATGAAGATGGAAGCCTCCATTTCCGCCACCAAGGATGGCGTGGTGGACCGCGTGGCCATTGGCCAGGCCACCAAGGTAGAAGGCGGGGATCTTATAGCCGTCATCAAATAGAGGAGCCACCTAGCACAGACGCGTAAATCCCCTCCCGGCTTGGATGAATGAACTGAACTGCTGGGAGGGGATTTTTATGCTTTAAGTGCGGCGTACCCGGTTAGAGAACCATGGGTGCAACAATGACGCCGACGATGGCGGCATTGAGCATATTGGTAAGGAAGCCACCGAAGAGTGCGCGCGGGCCAAGTTTTGCGACTTCACCGCGGCGCTCAGGGATGAGGCCACCGATGGAACCAATCTGGATACCGATGGACGACAGGTTGGCGAAGCCAGCGAGGGCGAAGGAGGAGATCAAGACGGCCTTATCGCTGAGCTCATCGACGCTTTCACCGAATGCGGTGTAGCCAACGAACTCGTTGAGGATGGTCTTTTGGCCGATGAAGTTACCCACCTCGAGCGCCTCGTTCCACGGCGTACCGATAAGCCAGGCCACTGGGGCGAAGATGATGCCGAAGAGGCCTTCGAGCGACCAGTTATCTTGGCCGAAGAGGGAACCAATGCCGCCGAGGATGGCAGAGAGCATCACGATCGAGGCGATGAAGGCGATGAGCAAGCAGGCAACCGAGATGGCGATCTTACCGCCGGCCATGGCACCGCTACTGATGGCGTCGATGATGTTTTTGGATTCGGTATCGCGGACGTCTTTAACGGTGGCGTCGAGGTTCGTCTCTTCCGTCTCTGGCATGAGGCCCTTGGCGACGAGCAGGGAGCCCGGCGCATTCATGAGCGAAGCGGCGAGCAAGTACTCCAAGGGCGCGCCCAAGAGCGAGTAGCCGATCAGCGTGGATCCGGCCACGGAGGCAAAGCCGCCGACCATACAGGTATAAAGCTCGGATCGGGTGAGCTTGGGCAGGTAGGGCTTAATCACCAGCGGGGCCTCGGATTGACCGAGGAAGATGACGGTGGTGGCCCAGACCGATTCCACCTTGGAGGTACCCATGAGCCACTTGATGGCGGATCCGACGTATTCCACGAAGTACTGGATTACTCGGAGGTAGTACAGGGCGGCGATGATGGCGCCCAAGAAGATGATCACGGGCAGCACGTTGAGGGCGAAGACGAAGTCATCACCGAAAAGCCCGCCGAAGACGAATTGGGTGCCCTCGTTGGTAAATTCCGTGAGCTTAGTGAGCCCATTGGCGATGCCCTTGAGGGCTTTGAATCCAGGCTCCCACGCGAGGACCAAGAAGCAGAAGACCACCTGCAGGACAAGGCCCACGCCAATGGTGCGCCACTTGATATTTTTACGCGAGCTCGACAAGACGTAGATCACTGCAAGAATGGCAATGATGCCGAGCAATCCTTGTAAGCGTTCCATATTTTCTGACCGTTCTGTGAAGGGACTTTTTAGTTAGAGTGACTCTGGGCCAAAGGAATGGGGGAGGATCTCGGCAAAGTCGTGGCTCCGGGGCTTTCCGTCGACGGAGACGATGACGCGCTCGCAGTTGAACTCCCGCAGGACCTGGCGGCAGGCACCGCAAGGGTAGCAAGGCGCGGACTTTAAGCCGACGATAGCAACCGTTTTAATCTGCGGGATGCTGGGCAAGTGGCCATCGGTGGCCGTTACGTCTGCGGTGGTGACCATGTGCGCGGCGGCATTGCGTTCGGCGCAAATGCCTAGCGGGCTGGAGGCGTTTTCGACATTGCAGCCGGTGACAATGCGGCCATCGGCAAGCAGCAAAGCCGCACCGACTGGGAAAGAGGAATAGGGCGCCCAGGCGTGGTGGGCTGCTTCTTCTGCGAGGCTGAGCAATTCGGCATCGGTAGGAGGTGAATCCGGGGTGGCGTTCATTGCGGTATGGACTTTCTTTCTACGGGATGAAGAGAGACTGCGTTAATTCTCCATTAGAACAAAAAGAAAAATACTCATTGACATCTGTTCTATAGGGAATAATAATTGGACGTGGTGGAGTGTACAACCACTATATATAGTGCAGTAAATCACATTATGTGCTTGTATGTTTCGGTTTCCAAATCATTACAGGAGGAGTCGTCATGGCCGAGAAATTCGATGCGGTAGATGTTATTCGCACCAAGCGCGATAAGGGGGTGTTTAGCCCGGAGGAAATCGACTGGGTCATCGATGCCTATACTCGCGGGGTCGTGGGCGATGAGCAGATGGCTGCGCTCAATATGGCGATCTTCCTCAACGGCATGAACCGCGAGGAAATCTCGCAGTGGACCAAGGCGATGATTGCCTCCGGTGAGACGATGAGCTTTGAGTCCTTGTCCAAGAAGACCGCGGACAAGCACTCCACCGGTGGCGTTGGCGATAAGATTACGCTGCCGCTCGCACCCCTCGTGGCCGCCTTTGGCGTCGCGGTCCCGCAGCTTTCTGGCCGCGGCTTGGGCCACACTGGTGGCACCCTGGACAAGCTGGAGGCCATCCCGGGCTGGCAGGCGGATATTTCCAATGAGCGATTGATGGAAATCCTGGAGGACCCAGGCTGCATCATCTGCGCGGCAGGCTCTGGCCTCGCGCCCGCGGATAAGAAGATCTATGCCCTGCGCGATATCACCTCCACCGTTGAGGCGATTCCGCTTATTGCTTCCTCCATCATGTCGAAGAAAATCGCGGAAGGTACCTCGTCTTTGGTCCTCGACGTCAAGGTGGGCTCTGGCGCCTTTATGAAGGATGAGACCTTGGCCCGCGAGCTGGCGCAGACCATGGTGGACTTGGGCAATGATGCCGGCACCGCCACAACGGCACTGCTAACGGATATGTCCACCCCGTTGGGCCGCAAGGTGGGCAACGCGCTCGAGGTTGAAGAATCCGTCGAGGTTCTAGCCGGCGGTGGGCCAAGCGATGTCGTCGAGCTGACCCTGGCACTTGCGCGCGAGATGCTGGAAGCAGCCGGCGTGCACGATGCCGACGTGAAAAAGGCGCTCAAGGATGGCCGCGCCATGGATAAGTGGAAGCAAATGATTAAGGCGCAGGGCGGCGACCCAGACGCCAAGCTTCCAGTGGCTACGCATACCCACGATGTCATTGCTGAATCCGATGGTTACCTCACCGAGCTTGATGCCTTGTCCGTCGGCGTGAGCTCCTGGCGCCTGGGCGCTGGCCGTGCCCGGAAGGAAGACCCGGTACAGGCAACCGCGGGCATCGAATTGCACGCGGTGAAGGGGGAGAAGGTATCCAAGGGCCAGAAGCTTTTCACCCTGCACACGGAGACCCCAGAGTGCTTCGAGCGCTCCCTTGAGACCTTGCAGCAGGGCTTTAAGATTACCGACGCCCCGCTGGATAAGGAGCGCCAGATCATCCTGGACCGCATTGGTTAAATCAGGATTAATGGAAGTGCAATCGACCCGATGATGATGAGTGCCATGACGGCGAGGAAGACCTTTGCCTGCCACGTGGCGTAGTTGAAGGACACTCCGACGCCCAGGCGCTTGTCCACCAGCACCGCTGGGTCATCGGGATTGTAGTACAGGATCCCCCACTTATAATGCTCGTCATTATCGGGGGATTCTTTGTCTTTATCCGGAAGTTTCACCCCACGCAGCTGTTGCTCGAGCTGCGATTGGGCGCGCAGTATCATTGCCACGATGGCTATGGTGCCGCTAATGGTCATCACCACCATGGTGATAAAGGAGAGGCCAGCCAGGTCCTGATAGCTCGGTACCGGGCCGGTTATCTGTATAAACGCCAGCCCGAGGGACATGAGAAGCAGCAGGACGCCCATCGCTTCGTTGGAGGCTGCAAGGTTTGCCTGATTCCGCAGCCGCGCCTTGATGGAGCGCTCCGAACGTGGACGAACCGCGGTGCATTGGATAAGCCAGCAGATGCCGGCGAAAAGCAACCACATTCCCAGCGCGATAAACGTGATGAAAAAGACGCTGCCGATGGACTTGTCGCTCCAGCTATCGGGCTCCATAGAATCATCCCAGTGCACCGGTACGGGATCGGGGATATCGGTCCAATGGGCGGCGACGATGAGCGCGCCGGCGACGATGGCAAGCAAGGAACCCAACATGGTCAGCCAGGGAAAAGACGGCGTTGGTACATCAATATCCTGCACAGCGTCGGCGTCCCGCTCCGCTACCTGGGCGCTGACCGCGGTTTCTACCCCGTCGAACCAGCCACCGTTTTTCTTAGCCGCGATGATATAGCGGCGCTGGGAGAGGTAAGCCCACATGCTGCCGATAATGACCAGCAGGGAAGACAGGGCCGCCACCCACGAATGGTTAACGTAGAACAGCGAGATAACCGTCGCGGCGATGCCCACAACCCACGTCCGAGTCTTAAATCCAGAAATAGCACCGACCACAACCGGATCAGAAAGGTGGCTTTGGGGAACGCGAACGCCGAGCGGGGCGCCTGGCGCCGCAAGCGCCGGGATTGTGGTCATTATCCACGTTATGACCAGCGTGATCGCGGCCATGAGGACGGTGAGAATCATGATAGCTCCTTCAGTGTGGAATCGAGGTAGCCGTGGAGCTCATCGGTGGAAAAGCCCTGGGCGCGGGCAAGCGCTGCCACGCGGCGCAGGCGTTGCCGTACCTGCTGTTCTTGCGCCGCGGTGTGCGCGCCGGACCGGACGATCGATCCGGAGCGACCCACAGTTTCGACGAGGCCATCAGCCACGAGTAGGTCATAGGCCTTTTTGACCGTGGCCGGGTTAATGCCAATATCCGCGGCGACGTGGCGCACGGGATCGAGCTTTTCGCCAGCAAGCAGTTGCCCGCGGGCGATGGCCAGCACGATTTCATCGTGAATCTGCTGAAAGACCGGCGCATCCGCGTCAGGGTTGAGCGTGATGAGCATGAGCTACCTCCTTCCAATAAGTTTTGTGCAACTAAGAGTAGCATAGTCTGTATTAGTGGAGGTAATACAAAGCGGAGACTGGGGACTAGATATGCACCTGCGAGGTTAAGCTGAGCTGCTTGCAGAAGCCCTCATCGTGGCTGACCAGCAGGTACGCACCCTCGTAGGACTCAAGAATCTGCACGAGCCACTTTATGGTGGTGATATCCAAATTATTGGTGGGCTCATCAAGCAGGAGGAATTGCGGGCTGGGCTCGGCTAGCAACACCCGGGCAAATTCCGCGCGGAAGCGTTCGCCGCCCGATAGCTGGTCGGTGCGGCGGTGCACTTGGTTATCGCGAAATAGTAGCTGTGCCAATTGATCGCGGATGAATTGTGGGTGAGCAGTGGGGTTGGCCTCCGTGACCATTTCTAAGATTGTGCGATTTTCTGGCAGGGTGATTTTCTGCCGCAAATATCCACAGTCCAAGCTGTACTCAACGCCGCCCCGCGCAACCTCATTAAGGAACGTGGTTTTCCCGCTGCCATTTGGCCCCATGAGACGTACATGTTCAGGTCCGGTTAAGTCCACGATGCTGCTGGTGAGCACGCGGGTGCCATTGGGCAGCTGCGTGCCCGGGAGATCAAGGTGTACGTGCTCGTCCGGGCGGATCTTATGTTGCGCAGCTTGATAGGCATCAAATGCTTCCTTTACCGAACCCGCTGCCTGAGCTGAGCGCTTAGCCGCGGTATTTTGGGAGCGATTCTTGTCGTTGCCCATTGCCATCCCGGGTTTCCGGTTGTTGTGGGAGAAGGCTTTGCCGCGGCGCTGATCCCTGGAAATGCGCACTTGCATCGCCTCGCGCTCGCGCACTTGCTTGCGGTGCTCGGCTTTAGCCCCGCGCGTTTCTGCTTCGGCAGCGCGCTGTTCGGTTTCTATGGCCTCCCGGTAGGCGTGATAATTTCCGGAAAATAACCGCAAACGTCCCGCGTAGAGTTCTGCAATGTGCTCGACATGGGAGAGCAGGTCTAGGTCATGGGAGATGACAAGAATGGGCGTAGAAGAGCTGGAAATAAGCTCGGTGACCTTGGTTTTTCCTGCTGCGTCCAAGTTATTGGTCGGCTCATCGAGGATGACAAAGTCCGGGTGATCAAAAAAGGCGGCGTTTAATGCGATGGTGACCGCTTCGCCTCCAGACAGCGTACCGATGGTGCGATCTAGCGGGTGGGCAACGCCTACGTTATGAAGGCAAGCATGGATCCTGTCTTCGATATCCCAGTCGTTACCAATGGTTTTTAGCAGATCCTCGGAGTAATTTCCCGCTTCAAGTGCGTGGAGCGCGGCAATCTTTTCCGCCGCGCCGAATACTTCGGCGATGGTTAAGGAATCACGCAAGCCAAGATCTTGGTCTAGGTAGGTAACCTCTGGTGCCGTGAATGTACCCGAGGACGGCGCGATCTGGTGGGACAGGACCTTAGCAAGGGTTGACTTTCCGGAGCCCTTATCGCCAATCATCCCCGTAACCGAGTCAGGGAGCGTTCCGGAAAGCTGTGAAAAGCAGGGCGTGCCGTCTGGCCACGACAGGCTGAGTTGGGAAAAAGAAATCGGCATGAAGAATCCACCTTTAAAGAACGAGTGTGCAAGGGACGTCGTACTAGGCGGAAATCTTCATAGCTTTCAACAATAGCAGCTGTGGTGCAGAACACAAGGGTACTAGCTAAAATTCATCTCTTGCTGGAACCGGAGGCCTGCAAGAGACAGACGCCAGATTAGAAGCGGCGGAAGAATTTACCCTGGGTGAGCTCCTCGAAGCCCGGTAGTGGCGTGGCGGACGCGATGCCGGGGGCGGTTTGCTCGGCCGCGAGGTCTGTAGCGTTGGCAACGAGCAGGTCGTGGGCGCGGGAAGCCTCGTCGTCGGTGCCATTCGTGGCGACGATGAGCTCGGGGATGTCCTCGGGGTCGAAGGGGGTGAGCCAGGTGGCATCGTCAAGCGGGTCAGCGCCCGGATCCCCAAGGAAGGCTGGGCCCTTGGTGGCGGCGGGGTAGTAGCGCAGGAGCGCGGCCCCCACGGGCTCTACGGTTGGGTCCTCATTGGCGGCGAGGGGCAAGGCGATGACGCCGCCATCAACGATGGGGGACCAGTCCGCGATATGGGAGGGGAAGAGACCCGCAAGGTAGTCGCGGTCCTCTTCCTTGGCCAAGCGAACACCAAGAGAAGAATCAGTCATTCTTCCAGGTTAGCTGGGGCGGCTACTTAATTTCCAGCAGCTGCGCGCCCTTGGTGGTGGACGAGCCGGCCTCGACCGCCAGCCCGGTTACGGTGCCGGACTTGTGGGCCTTGACGGGGTTTTCCATCTTCATCGCCTCAAGGACCAGGACGATATCGCCCTCTTCTACCTCTTGGCCCTCTTCCACGTTGACCTTGATGACTGTGCCCTGCATCGGTGCGGTCACGGCATCGCCGGATACCGCGGCCTTGGCACCGGCACCCTTGCGCTTTTTCCGCTTGCGCGCGCCAGTAATGCCAAAGGTGGCGGGCAAGGCCACCTCGATGCGGCGGCCGTCGATTTCTACGGTGTGGACCTGGGAGGCCTCGGGTGCGCCGGCTTCCGCATCGGTGGAATCATCGTGCGGCGTCAGCTGGTTATCCCAAGACTCCTCGATCCACTTGGTGTAGACATCGAAGGAACCATTTTCCGCGGTAAAGGCGGGATCGGCGACGATGGCCCTGTCAAAGGGCAGCACGGTGGGCAGGCCTTCAACCTGGTATTCAGACAGGGCACGGGCGGAGCGGCGCAGGGCGGTTTCACGGTCTGGGCCCCAAACAATCAGCTTGGCCAGCATGGAGTCGAATTGCCCGCCGATGACGGAGCCCTCGACGACGCCCGAATCCACGCGCACGCCAGGCCCAGCGGGCTCGGAGTACTTGACGATGGTCCCGGGGGCGGGCATGAAGCCAGCCGCGGCGTCTTCACCATTGATGCGGAACTCAAAGGCATGCCCGCGCGGTGCCGGGTCTTCGCTCAGCGAAAGCCTTTCGCCCTGGGCAATCCGGAACTGCTCGCGCACGAGGTCCAGCCCGGTGGTCTCCTCCGAAACGGGGTGCTCCACCTGCAGGCGGGTATTGACCTCGAGGAAGGAAATCAGGCCATCGGCGCCAACCAAATACTCCACGGTGCCGGCGCCGCAGTAGTCAGCTTCGCGGCAAATGCGCTTGGCGGACTCGTGAATGGAGGCGCGCTGCTCGTCGCTCAGGAAAGGCGCCGGCGCCTCCTCTACGAGTTTTTGGAAGCGGCGCTGCAGGGAGCAATCGCGCGTGCCGACGACCACCACATTGCCGTGCTTATCCGCCAAAACCTGGGCCTCCACGTGGCGGGCCTTATCGAGGTAGCGCTCGACAAAGCACTCGCCGCGGCCAAAGGCGGTGGTGGCCTCGCGGGTCGCGGATTCAAAAAGCTCCGGAATCTCTTCGGCGGTGTGCGCGACCTTCATGCCGCGGCCGCCGCCACCAAACGCCGCCTTGATGGCCACGGGCAGGCCGTGCTCATCCGCGAAGGCCTTGACCTCGTCCGCGTTGGCCACAGGATCCTTGGTGCCAGGGGCCATGGGGGCTTCGGCGCGCTCGGCGATGTGGCGGGCCGTGACCTTATCGCCCAAAGCGCGGATGGATTGGGGAGGCGGGCCGATCCAGGTTAGGCCGGCATCGATAACGGCCTGAGCAAAATCGGCATTTTCGGACAAGAAACCATAGCCGGGGTGGATGGCATCCGCGCCGGACTTAGCGGCAGCGTCCAGAATCTTGTCAAAGACAAGATAAGAATCAGCAGAGGTGGAACCGCCGAGGGCAAAGGCTTCATCGGCAAGCGTGACGAAGGGCGCCTGCGCATCCGGTTCGGCATAAACGGCGACTGAGGAGATCCCGGCATCGCGAGCAGCACGAATGACGCGCACGGCGATCTCACCTCGGTTCGCTACGAGAACCTTGGAGATCTTCTTGGTTTCTACTGCCACGGCAGTAACCTCCTGAATACACTTCGTTTACTACGGGATCTATTGTTGCACACCAAAATATTAATTCGTCCGTTTGGCAATAATTGTTACGTTTAAACAAAAATAAACCCACATCGTCACGATGTGGGTAATTAATGACCGGACGAAAATCTACTTTTCAATCGGCATATTGACCATGTTGCCCCACTCAGACCATGATCCATCGTAGACCTGCGCCTTTTTAAAGCCCAAAAGGTAGGTCAGCACGAACCACGTAAACGCGGCCTGCGCGCCCACGTGGGAATACAAAATGGTGGGGGTATCCGGCTCCAGCATGCCGTAGTTGACCTTGAGGTCATCAACGTTGCGGAAACAGGAATTGGGGTAGGTTGCGCGGTCCCACTCCAAGTTGATCGCACCCGGAATGTGGCCGTGGCACATGGTCGTGCCATACGGCGAGTTTCCATTCGGGTCGAACTCCGTCGCTTCACCCGCGAATTCCTCCGGCGGGCGGGTATCAACCAGGGAACCAGTTGCCTCGCGGACATCGGAAACAAAGGCGCGCAGGAGGGAATCGTCCCGGGTTACCTCGGGATAATCCGACTCCGGGAATTCCGGGACCATGAAGGAGGTATCGCGCTCTTCTGACATCCACGCATCGCGCCCGCCATCGAGAAGGCGGACGTCTTTGTGTCCAAAGAGGGTAAATACCCACAGCGCATAGGCCGCCCACCAATTGGACTTATCGCCATACAAAACAACGGTATCGTCCTCGTGGATGCCCTTTTCCCGCATCAAGCGGGTAAATTCCTCGCCGTTGATAAAGTCGCGCGTCAGCGAGCTCAACAGCTCGGTGCGGAAATTGATCCGCGTGGCTGTGGGAATGTGCCCGATATCGTACAAAAGGGAGTCTTCATCGACCTCGATGACGCGCAGCCCTTTAACGCCCAGGCGCGCAGACAGCCACGGAGCGGAGACAAGCCGCTCTGGGTGCGCATATTGCTGGAATGGGGGATAGGGGTCTACTTCTGCCACTGCCCGCCTGCCTTTCTAATAAAACGGGATGATTCGCTCCCACCACTCTAACCCGATGAATGCCAAATTGATCACTTGGGAGGCCGTAGTGTGGTATTCCTTACAATAAGACAGCCAAGTGGGGGCGGGAAAGAATTAAACATAATAGTGCTTTTACTTGGAGCCGCGATTCTACAAGTTTTCCCGCCGCATTACTTAAGGCGCGCACCCAATAGCTCTCGAAGATTAATCGGGGCAGCGAATTTTAATCATGTTTACACCGCGCCACGCGCTGAAAAGGTCTATAGTCAGATCGTTCTGTTTCTCCCTAGACCTAGGAATATGGGCTGCGATTATGGCTGATCATAGCGACAACACCACTAACGACAACGAGGAATTCTCGAAGGGCTTCGTTGCTCGTGATTTCTCTGAGGGTCCGCGCAATGACACTACCGAGGATTTCGGTGCTTTTGCGGACAATGACGCGCGAGCTTTCGGTTCCCATGGCACCCCGCAGGCTGGCCAGGAACAAGGCTCGCAAAGCAGCCAAGAGCAGCACCCGCAATCGGGCCAGGAACAGGCGGCTTATCAGCACCCCGAGTACTCGCAGCAACCGGGTCCAGCGCAACCGGGGCCCGCGCAGCCGTCTCATTCCTACCCAGAACAGACCAATTCTTGGCAGGGACAGCAGGCGTGGAACGCGCCGAATGGACAGCAGCCAGGATTTACTGCGTATCCGAATAACAGCGGGCAGTTCCCGCCACAGGCTCCGCGCACGAAGACGCCAACCGATGGCTTCTTCTCCGGCCTGTTGGACTTCAGCTTCGATAAATTCATCACCGTAGGCTATGCTTCGGCGATTTATGTCATCGGCATGATCATCCTTGGCTGCACGTGGTTGTTGGGCCTACTTTTAGGATTCGTTTTCTTTGGTCCGTTCGGGATTATCACCGCCATCTTGGTTACGCTTATCTGCTTTGCCGAGCTCATTGGCTTAAGGCTCTTGTTAGAGTTTGGAGTCGCAAATATCCGGACGACGCAATATACCCGCGAAATCCTGCACCGGCTGAACTAGGCATAAGCTACAAGAAAAGCACATTCTCCTCTGGGATTGAACAGGGAGAATGTGCTTTTTGTATTGGCCTAATAAGCCGCAGTGTGGGCTTAGTCGAGCAGCTGGGCAACGCTATCGGGGTCGGCATCGGAAAGCATCTGGCGGATGCGGTCGTACTCATCGTCCTCGCCAATGGCCTTAGCGGCGCGTCCGAGGGCGGCAATCGCGCGCAGGACACCCTGGTTGGGCTCGTGGGAGAAGGGGACTGGGCCCCAGCCCTTCCAGCCGTTGCCGCGCAGGCGGTCCAAGCTGCGGTGGTAGCCGGTGCGGGCATAGGCATAAGCGGTGATGTACTCGTTGGGGTCCGCGCCCTCGAGCTTGGCGAGCTCCTGCTCCGCGAGCATGGCCCACAGCAACGGGGAATCCGGGTGGTCTACGATGCCGGCGGCAGGTGCGGCCGCGTCCTTAGCACCGGGATCGGCGGGCAACTTAATCGGTTCTGGGGCAAGCATGTCTTTCATTTCCATAAGACACACTCTAGCGATGCTCGTGCGGGCCTACCAGAAATCAGAAACGTTAAGCCCAAAAGAGTAGAGCGCGCGGCGCACCACCGGCAGGGACAGCCCAATAACAGAAGAGGGATCGCCGTCGATGCTATCGATAAACCAGCCGCCCATGGCTTCCAGCGTAAACGCGCCCGCGCACTCCAAGGGCTCGCCGGTGCGGGCGTAGGCCTCAATATCGGTGGCAGAAGCCTCTGCGAAGCGGATGGTAGTGGTGGAGGTTTCCACGTGGCGCTGCGGGCCAAAAATCAGACAATGGCCGGTAAGCAGTTGCGCGGTGCGGCCTGCCTGTTGGTGCCAACGCTCGATGGTGGCGTCGACGGTGTGCGGTTTGCCCTGCAGCTGGCCATCCAATAGCAGCATGGAATCGCCGCCAATAACCGGCTCGTCGGGGTACCGGGAAGCGACCTTCTCGGCCTTGGCGGTGGCAAGCTTCGCCACGGTATCGGCAGGCGAGTGCCCCGCCAACTGGGTTTCCAGGGCGCGCTCGTCAATATCGGCGGGCTCGAGCACCGGTTCCACCCCGGCCCCGCGCAGGATGGCGGCGCGCGAGGGCGACTGCGAGGCCAAAATGAGGCGCATTAGTAATACCGCACGGTGTGGAAGGCAGATGGATTAAAGACGCGCTGCGCGCCGTAGTGGTCGAAGCGCTCGCTGGGCCTGCCCCAGTGGTTGCGTTCCCCAAAAGCACCGGAGTGGTCCTTTTTCATCTGCTTGAGCACCGTCGATAGCGCGGCGCGCTCTTCTGCCGTGGGGTTTCCCTTCAGGACTTTGATTTCGGGTTCAGACATCTTTTCCTAAACAGTTCCGTGCTTCTTGGGTACCTGGGCCACGACCTTGCGCTCTAGCAGGCGCAGGCCTTCAACCAGATAGTGGCGGGTAGCGGAAGGCTCGATGACATTATCGGCCAGCCCGCGCTCGGCGGCGGCGTAGGGGTGCAAGAAGAGCTCGTCCATCTCTTCCTGCTTATCCTTATCGCCGTAGATGGCCAGCGAGGTCTGGGCCGCCTCGGCGACGGCGATTTCCGCGGTCGGCCAGGCATAGACCAAATCCGCGCCCAGATCCTTGGACCCCATAAACGCGTAGGCCGGGCCAATGGCCTTGCGGGTGACCACCGTAAGCTTGCCGACGCTCGCTTCCGCCTGCGCATACGCAAACCCCGCCGCCCGGCGCAGGAGACCGGCCTTTTCTTCCTCCGGCGTGGCAACGAAACCGGGCGAGTCCACGAACTCAATGATCGGGGTATTAAAGGCATCGCACAAGCGCACAAAGCGCGCCGCCTTTTCCGCCGCGGCAGAATCCAACGCGCCGCCAAGCGATAGCGGCTGGTTGGCAACGATGCCCACAGCGCGGCCATCCACGAAGGCAAAGCCGGTAATGATATTGGGCGCAGCCTCGGCCGAAAGCTCAAAGAAGGAGCCCTTATCGACGACCGCGTTGACCACCTCGCGCATGTCATAGGCATCCTCTGCTGAATCCGGGATGACGGTATCCAGATCGAACTCGGCGACCTCGCGCGTATCGATGCGCGTTGCCTCGGCGCGGTTATTAGCCGGCAGGTAAGCCAAGACGTCGCGGACCAAGGCGAGGGCTGCCTGCTCACTCGGGGCGCTGAGCTGCGCGGTGCCGGATTTCGCGTGGACTGCGGCACCACCAAAGGTTTCCGGTTCCGCTTGGGTCACCTCGTCTGCTGCCTGGTGCAGGCTGGTGCCGTGGGTGACAATGAGGACATCGGCAAGCGTGGGGGCAAAAGCCGCAATGCCGCTGGTATCCCCGGCCACCACGGAGATCTGCGGGATAAGACCGGAGGCCTCCGTCGCACGGGCGAGGTTGCGGGCGTAGCCGGCCAGCGTGACGATGCCCTCTTGCACGCGCGGGCCGGTGGAATCATAGATGCCGACGATGGGCACGCCGGTTTTCAGCGCAAGGTCATAGACCTTGGTGAGCTTTTCCGCATAAACCTCACCCATCGTGCCGTCAAAGACGGTGGCATCCTGGCTGAAGATGCACACGCGGCGCCCGTCGATGGTGCCGTAACCGGTGACGATGCCATCGGTGTACGGGCGATCGTGTTCGCGGCCAAAGTCGGTGGAGCGGTGGCGGGCCAGTGCATCGGTTTCTACAAAGGACCCCTCATCGAGCAGCTGATTCACGCGGGTGCGGGCGGCTGGCTCGCCTTCCCCCAACGGCGCGCGGGACTCGGCGAGCTTGTTGTCCAGGTCCTCAATCTTGCCAGCGGTGGTCTTCAGGTCAGTCATAGGCGTTGAGTTTACTAGTGGAAGGCCAAAGATGCGGAAATTGTCTGGATTCGCGCAGGCCGGTTAGCGGTGGCGACGGGAGGGCGCCGGCGCGGTATAGGCGCGGCATCGGTGGGGCTGGGCCTTTAGGAAGCATTAGATCCCCTTTATTGGGGGATGGGGCGCGTGGCAATCTCTGGCATTTCTTACCAGTAAGACGGTATTTTCCCACCGCACGGCGGGTGAGAAGGCATGGGTGAAAAATTCTGTAACTGTTGAGGACTTATAAGAGCGGGCTTAATATTAGCTGCGTCTTCACGAATAATTTCTTGTATATTTCACAACCACAAGGATGGTCTTCAGGTGATTTCAAAGAGACTGAGATTCATCGCCCCACTTGCCATCGCGGCGCTTATTGCCCCCGCAGCACAGGCGCGCGATATTCCACCAATGCCGCAGGCATATCCCATAACCAATCTCTACAAAAGCTGTAGTGCCGCCGGAGATAACGCCGAGCGCGAATGGCGTTTTGCTGAAACCGGGCGTCGCTATTTAAGCGATGGGACCCTGCAATTTAAAAACAGCACCGACCAGGAAGTGCCGTATACCGCAGAGGTAGAAACCGGCACCAACCACGAGATTGATGCCAATTCCAAGGCCAAGCTGCCCTCTGGCTGGGATACCACCGCTAAATCCGATATCGGCCTAAAGCTGGCCAACGGCTGGCGAGACAAGGAAACCTTTGGCCCCGTCAAGCTCAAGCCGGGCGAATCCTTCCGCGTGGAATACGGCGTGGTGGAAAAGGACTTTATTTCCATGTTCGTCGGCTGCAATGATGATCGCCTCGAAAACATCCCGGGCGCCAATGTCATCCGCGGTAAAGGCCCAGCAGAGCGCTATGCCTTTGCCTATATCATCAAGGCCGATGGCTCCGTATCGGATCTGGCCATGGAAATTCCCTCCCGCTCCGGCAGCACGAATTCCAAGCCCATCGAAGGAAACTACACCGCGGTCTCCGGTCCCAGCTTGGAAAAGATTGCTGACCCAGACAAAGACGAGATCGTGCAGCCGGCCGCCGAACCCCAACGCGATCCCGCCTGGCCCAAGGAAGGCGATACGTGCGAGGCCAAAGATAAGTCCTGGTACCCGCTGGATATCACCGCAGTGCAGCCCACCTTCCGCAAGCCCGGTTATTCCACCGACTTCCTCAACTGGTCGCACGGGGACTATGAATTTGCGCCGGTAACGGACTTCGTCGTCGGTGCCCAGCACGATCCGTATACCAATTGGCGGGGCAATAGGGGCGATATTCCACAGGGCTGGCTCGAATCCGTCGGTGCCGTCAAGCGCGCCTATATGCCGGTTGGTACCGAGCTCAAGCACGTACACCTTGAGCCCGGGGAACGCGTGCGCGTGGAGTACGGCACCACCATGACCCGCATCAACTACCGTGAGGTGCACTGCGGAAAATCCGGCAAGTACGACCTCACCTCGAACTATAAGCAGACCACCGCCCCGAGCGGTTTCTGGGCCGAGGCCACCATCACCTCCAAAGACGGCAGCACCCGCACCGTAGACGTCACCCCTGACGAATACCGCGATCTGCCCGTACCCACCCAAACCATCTACTAACTACCTTTTAGGAGCACACCTCATGCGCATGTCCAAGATTGCGTCCACCACCGCGGCTTTGGCCGTTGCCACCGGCGTATTCGCTGCCCCAGCCGCTAACGCATTGCCACAGCGCGACCTGGGCCCAGCAAACCCCACTACCATTGGCGAGCGCTGCGCCAACCCCGGCGATACCGGCCAAACCGTTGACATCAAGCGCACCTATTTCGACGGCTCCGCCGGTACCTGGACCATCTCTAACTACAACGACGAGCCGCTTCCAGTGACCCGTTCCATCAAGGAAACCAAGACCAAGGAGTGGAACGTTTCTGCTGGTGTGGACTTCAAGCTGCTGGATCTGATCAACTTCACTTTCTCCTCCAGCTACACCTCGAGCCAGTCCTATGAGGTTGGCGAGCAAATCGGCCCATACGATATCGCGCCGGGCAAGACCGCTGTGCTGAAGGCCGGATGGGTAGTTTCTGACTTTGAGGGCCAAAAGACCGTGTGCGGTTCCGACCACACCTGGCAGGCCAACGGCGATACCTTTACCGCAACCCTGCCCAAGGAACGCCACGTCGCGGTCTCCACCCGCGATAACAACGATTGGGGTTAAACCGTGAAGGCGAAGTCCATCGCTAGTGCGATCGCAGCGCTGAGCCTGGTGGCCGTCCCCGTCGCCCACGCCTCTGACTTCGGCGGAGACTTTGAGCTGCCCCAGCGCTGGAACGATGACTTTAAGCCCGGCACGCATTGCGCAACGCCGGGGGAGAACTCCACCTATGTCACCGCGAAGCGCCGCTGGTTCAAGCAAACCGATGCCGCCAGCGTGGCAAACCACAACGCTGAGCCGCTGCCGGTTAAACACACCGTATCCAAAGCGCGAACGGAAACCGTTCAAGTGTCTGGCTCCGTGCGCGGTGAAGGCGATCTGGCCAAGATCCTGACCAAGACCTACGGCTTCAACTACGTCAGCGAACAGCACTGGAAGATTAACCAGGTAGTTGGCCCCTATACTCTGCCCGCTAATTCCCAAGGCAAGTTGGTGTGGGGCTTTACCATGCTGGATACCGACGGCCAGGATGTGCGCTGCAATCAAGATCAAGTGTGGGAAACGGTGGGCAAACCATACTCGGCCACCGTTCCGGAGTCCCGCTATTCCGAGCTGCGCTTAGAAGACGCCCCGGACTGGAGTTAATTCTTCCGGAAATGAGCCCGCCTGCACCCTGTGAATGAGGTGTGGAGCTGGGCTCTTTTTGTGGCAGCTCAGCGCGCACTACCCGTGGCGCGCACAACCCGTAGCGCGCAACGCCCGCTTTGTAGAAGTGCATCCTCCAAAGTGCACATTCCAAAGTGCAGGGTCCCCTGCAACTTTTGAGGAAGATTTGCGATATCTGAAGGCTGGGTTTGCTCAGTTATCGCAGTGGAGGATGCACAAAGTTAAGCCGGCAACCACGCGTACCCGTAAGGCCCGAGCTCGACGGGGCCTAGGTCAACGGAGCGGTCGCTGAAATTGTGCAGGCACAACAGGTCGCCGCGCTGGTAACCCAGCACGCTTTCTTTTCCGGTTTCCACCGGCTCGCAGGGCGCCGTGCCCAGCTCGGGGTGCGCGTGGCGCTCTGCAATCATGGTGCGCACGCTGTGTAGCAGGGAAGTGGCATCATTGAGCTGGGATTCCACGGACGTGCCGCCGACGATGGGCAGCCGCGCCGGGGTACGGGTACTAAAGCCCGCGGTTTCGCTATCGTCCCACTGCATAGGGGTGCGAACGGCATAGCGATCCGGCAAAGAGGTGTCATCGAGCATGCCAATTTCATCGCCGTAATAAATAAAAGGCGCACCCGGCAGAGTCATCAGCAGCGAAAACATCAGTTCCACTTTGCGGCGGTCCCCACCCATTAGCGGCATGAGCCGCCTGGCGATACCCACATGCGCTCGCATGCCTTCCTCTGGAAGGTAGGTCTGATACATCAGCTCGCGAACGTCATCATCGACCATTTCCAAGGTCAGCTCGTCGTGGTTGCGCAGGAAGGTACCCCACTGGCACCCCTCGGGCAGCGGCGGTAATTGGTCGAGGATGTCGTAGACGGGGGTGGCATCGCCAAGCGCGAGCGCCTGGTACAGCCGCGGCATGACCGGGAAGTTGAAGACCATGTGGAAGCGATTGCCGGAGCCGTAGTACTCCATGGTCTCCTTGGGCGGCTGGTTGGCCTCCGCAATGAGGACGGCCTCGGGATAGTGGGTATCCATAAAGGCGCGAATCTTTTCCACGAACTCCACCGTCTCCGGCAGGGACTCGCCGCCGAGCTCATCGCGCTCGAAGAGGTACGCGATGGCATCGAGGCGCAGGCCATCGAGGCCCTTGTCCATCCAGAAGGACAAGATATTAAAGACCTCGTCCTGCACGTCTGGGTTATCGTAATTGAGATCCGGCTGGTGGGAGTAGAAGCGGTGGAAATAGTACTGCTGGCGCTCCTCGTCCCAGGTCCAGTTGGAGGTCTCGACGTCCGTGAAGATGACGCGGATTTCGGGGTAGCGCTCGGGGTCATCGCCCCAGACGTAGAAATCCCCAAACGGGCCATCCGGGTCGGAGCGCGAGGCCTGGAACCACGGGTGATCGGAGCTGGTGTGGTTGAGCGCCAGGTCCGTCATGATGCGCATATCGCGGCGGTGCAATTCCTCGACCAGTTCCTCGAAATCCGCCATCGTGCCGTAATCAGGGTGGATGGAATAATAATCGGCGATATCGTAGCCGTCATCGCGCAGCGGCGAGGCATAAAACGGCGAGAGCCAGAGGCAGTCCACGCCCAACCACTGGAGGTAATCCAGCTTGTCGATGACCCCGCGCAGCGTACCAATGCCCTTATTCTCGGCCTCGCTATTGCCGGAGTCCTTAAACGAGCCCACCAGGGCTTGGTAGAAGACGGCGTTGTGGTACCAGCTCATTGCAGATCCTTTCTTTTTGCCCGCCACGCAAGGTAAGTCAGTGCGCACAGCACGCCGGCCACTAGGCCGGGCCATACGGCGGGGGAGTCTTCAAATAAGTTCACTACGGCTTGGATGACCGCAAGGCACGCGAAGAAGCCGAGGAATCCGAGGAGCGAATCCCACAGCAGGGACCGGCGCATTAGGCCTTGACACCTCCTGCGGTAAGCCCGGCGACGATGCGGTGCTGGAAAATGAGCACCATGATGATAAGCGGAATGGTCACCAATGCACCAGCCGCCATGGTTGCGGCATAAGGGTACTCGAAGGCCGAGGGGCCAGAGAAACGGGCGATGGCCACCGTGACTGGCTCGGTGCCCGTCGTGGATAGCTGCTTGGCCAACATGAATTCATTCCACGTGGTGATAAAGGCAATGATCGCGGTGGTAAAGAGCGCCGGTGCGGCCAACGGCAGGAGGATGAGGCGGAATGCCTGGGCGCGGGAAGCGCCATCCACGCGGGCGGCCTCCTCGAGCTCCCACGGCAGCTGCCGGAAGAAGCTGAGCAGGGTATAGACCGTCAGAGGCAGGGCGAAGGAGATATTTGGGATGATCATCGCGCGGTAGGTGCCGATCCACTCTAGGCGGCCAAAGAGCTGGAAGAGCGGGGTAACCAGCGCGATGGCAGGGAACATGGAAGCTGCCAGGATGATGCCGGTGACAATACCCTTGCCGGGAAAGTCATAGCGGGAGAGCGCATACGCGGTAAATACGCCGACCAAGACGGCTACCGCGGTGGTTGCGAGCGAGATGAACAGCGAATTGCCTAGCGCGCCGAGGAAGTCATTGCCCTTGTCCGTCGCGAGGGCATCGCGGAAATTATCGAGCGTGATATGCGTTGGCCAGGGCGTGGTATCGAAGGTGAATTCCTGGCTGCGCAGGGCGGTGACCACCATCCAATAAAAGGGGGCAAGGCCCCAGAACATGATGAAGATAATGCCCGCGTAGTGTCCGAATTTACGCATTACTTTGCACCCTTTCTGCCGGAGACATCCGCGCCGAGGAAACGGATGAGGATGAAGGCGACGAAGAAGATGAGCAAGAAGATAAGGGTGGATAGCGCCGAGGCGGAATTGAAGTTACCTTGGCGCATATCTTCCACCACCAGCTGGGAAATAGTGGCGGTAGGGGAGTTTGAGGAGCTCGAAATCATGATGACGGGAAGGTCATACATGCGCAGCGCATCCAGGGTGCGGAAGAGTACGGCCACCATCAGGGCTGGGCGCACCAGCGGCAGGGTGATGCGGAAGAAGGTTTGGATGCGGTTGGCGCCATCGACGCGGGCGGCATCGTAGACGTCCTTGGGGATCATCTGCAGGCCAGCCAGGATGAGCAGCGCCATAAACGGTGCGGTCTTCCACACGTCTGCGATGATGACGGCAAAGCGCGCATAAAACGGGTCCGTGGTCCAGGCGATATTCGTACCAAGCAAGGAATTGACTATGCCCTCTGGGGCGAACATGAACTGCCACAGCTTGGCAGTCACGGCGGTAGGAATGGCCCAAGGGATAAGCACGGCGGCGCGCACCAAGCCGCGGCCGCGGTACTCGCCGTTCATGATGATGGCCATGAACATGCCGAGGATGGTCTCCAAGGCGACGGTGACCACGGTGAAAAACAGCGTGATTTTAACGGCGGGCCAAAAGTCGGTGGCGATAACACCGGGCGGGCACGTCGTGATTTCACCCGCACCGGAAACACAGCGGTTATTGATCCAGTACAGGTAATTGTCTAGGCCGGCAAAACCGCCTTCTTCAAAGATGCCCGTTTTGGGGTTCAGCTGCCGGTTTCCCTGGAAAGACAGGATGACCGCGCGCACGATGGGATAGCCGATGATAATGCCCAGCACGATAAGCGCCGGGGCGATCAGCGCGGCCGGCCGCCCGAAATTGGCAAACCTGCTGGAGCTAGGGCTGCGCTTGGGTTTCTTCGATGATGGGTGCGTCTGTTGCGTCGGCGAAGTGGTGACCACGGTTATTCGCCTTTCTGGTTCAGATAATTTCTGGTGCGCTAGATTCTATCCCCAACTAGGGTGGGAAAACCACAAAGGGTGAGGCTATGGCGTATGCGCCTTCCTCACCCATTTGTGCACTAGCGGTTCGCTATGTATTTCTCGGTTTTCAGTGTGCTCCCTGCTCGCGGGATGCGAGGGGCAGGGAGCTTATCTTTAACCCTGCGAAGCAGAGTCGATGGCCGCCTTCATATCGGAGGTGGCATCTTCGACGGACTTGCCATCGGTCAGCGCGGCATAAGCGTTGTCCTGAATGGCCTTAGAGATGGCGGAGTAGAACGGTGATACCGGGCGCGGTGCGGCGTTTTCCAGGGATTCCTTCAGCGCTGGCAGGTAGGGGAATTCCTCCTGCAGCTGCGGGTCATCGTAGATGGAGGAAAGAACCGGCGGGAAGGACTGCTCAGCAAAGGACTTCTGGTTTTCCTCATTGATGATGAAGTTCATGAAGTCCAGGGCGGTGCCCTTGTTCTTGGAATTGATATTGATGCCGTTGTTGTAGCCGCCCAAGGTGGACACGCCCACGCCGTCCTTGCCCAGCGGTGCCTGGACCTCAACGTCGATGCCGGCATCGACCGCGTTGGTGTACATGTAGGGCCAGTTCACCGCGAAGGCGGTCTTGCCCTCGGTGAAGGCCATGTTGGTCTCTTCCTCGGTGGCGGCGGTGGAGTCCTTGGAAATGATTCCGTCTTCATACGCATCCACCATGGCCTGCAGGCCTTCCTGGGCCTCCTTGGAGTCGACGGTGGCATTGCCGTCATCGTCAAGCACCGAGTCGCCCCAGCCCTCCATGAATCCGGCGGTGTTCAAAGCCAAGCCCTCGTACTGCTTGAGCTGGGTGGTCAGGCACTTCTTGCCGTCTTCCAGCGCCTTGCAGGCGGATTCGAGGTCAGCGAATTTCTCCGGGGTAGCGTCCGCGAGCTCAGTATTGCGGAAGAGGAGCTGACCATTGGTGTTTTGCGGCAGCGCATACAGCACGTCATTGTAGGTTGCCGATTCCACGGTGGCCGGCAAGAGCTCCGAGGTATCGGTCTCGAAGTCACCGTTGAGCGGCTGGAGCCACTGGTTGGCGGCGAATTCCGCGGTCCAGACCACGTCGAGGGCCATGACATCGTAGTCATCGTTACCGGCCTGGAGGGACTGCACGAGGGTCTCGCGCTGGGCATCTGCCTCGCCCGCGAGCTCCTTGAGCGTGACCTTTTCATCCGGATTTTCTTCATTCCACTTATCGATGATGGGAGTGATCTTATCCGTGTCGTTCTTGCCCATGGCAAAGGTGATGGGTCCGTGGGAATCAGCGCCGGAACCGGAACCGGATGCGGAGCCATCCGCGTTATCTGCACCATCATCAGACGTGGAGCAGCCGGCTAGTGCCAGTACCGCCGTGGTGGCGACTGTGGTGCGAATGAAGTACTTCTTCATGGGGAGATTCACCTTTCAGAAAGCTTGGGTGTTCCTTAAAAATAATTTACAAACACCGCGCGCAGAATAGATTTTGATTATTCACCTCTATACGGGGGTGCTTTAGGAGGCGGCGATGCGCTGCCCGGTTTCCGGATCGAAGCGGTGTGCCGCGCTTTCATCAAAGGTCAATACAACTTCCTCGCCGCGCTGCGGCGGGGTGCCTTCACAGCGCGCAACGAAACGCTCGCCACCCACCGTGGCGTAAACGAAGGATTCGGAACCCAATTCTTCAACCAGGTCGACCACGCCGCGCAGGCCCTCAGCACCCTCATTGAGGTGCATGTTTTCCGGGCGCACGCCCAGGCGCTCGCCGTTGTGGTCAAAGATGTTCATCGCAGGCGAACCGATAAAGCCGGCCACGAACTCGTTGGCCGGTTCCGCATAAAGCTCGCGCGGCGGGGCAACCTGCTGCAATACGCCATCTTTGAGCACGGCTACCCGGTGCCCCAGCGTCATGGCCTCGACCTGGTCGTGGGTGACATAGACCGTGGTGGTCCCAAGCCGTTGCTGCAGGCTCGCAAGCTCGGTACGAGTCTGCACGCGCAGCTTTGCATCCAGGTTAGATAGCGGCTCATCCATGAGGAAGGCCTTAGGATTGCGCACGATGGCACGGCCCATGGCCACGCGCTGGCGCTGACCGCCCGATAGGTCCTTGGGCTTGCGCTTAAGGAACTCGCTTAGGCCCAGCATTTCCGCGGCATCCTGGACCTTTTGCTTGATTTCAGCCTTCGGGAGCTTGGCCAGTTTGAGCGAAAAGCCCATGTTTTCTTCCACCGAAAGGTGCGGGTAGAGCGCGTAATTTTGAAAAACCATCGCGATATCGCGATCGCCCGGTTCAAGGCCCGTGACATCCGCATTATCGATGAGAATCCGGCCACTAGACGTTGGCTCAAGGCCCGCCAGCGCGCGCAGCGTCGTGGACTTGCCGCAGCCAGAAGGGCCCACCAAAACGAGGAACTCGCCGTCCGCGATTTCTAGGTCCAATTCCTTCACGGTGGGCGCCGCCGCGCCGGGGTAGGTGATATTTACCTTTTCAAAAGTGACCTTTGCCATGCGCAACACACTAGCACCACCAGCGGGCGGTATCTTGGAATCTATGACTGCACTTGATAAGCACCGCATTCGCACCGCCCTGGCAGAGGATTTCACCACCATCGATTTTGTGGATCAGACCGGTTCCACCAATACCGATCTGATGCAGGCCACAAACGTTGCCGATGGCACCGTGCTGCTTGCCGATGAGCAGCTATCCGGCAAGGGCCGCCTCGGCCGGGCGTGGACTGCGCCGGCCGGCTCCCAAGTGATTTTTTCCATGCTGCTCTTGCCCGATTCCCTCGATTACTTGGGCACGCTTCCGCTGGCTGCCGGCCTGGCCGTGACCGATTCCATCGAGGGCTCCGTGCTGAAGTGGCCGAATGACGTGCATATTGATGGCAATAAGCTGTGCGGCATCCTTGCCGAGGCCGGTCCCGTGGGCCAAGCTTTCAAGTCCGCACCGAAGACCGAGGTTAATAAGGCAGAACTCAATAAGACTGAGTTGAACAAGGCTGAGGTCAACAAAGCAGAAGTCAATAAAGCCGAGGTAAATAAGGCCGTCGGCGGGCAGGCGCCCTCTGCGCGCGTGGTCGTGGGCATGGGCATTAATGTCACGCTCACCCGCGAGGAATTGCCCATCGAAAAGGCGACCTCGTTGGCTCTGGAAGGCCGCGATACCGACCGCACCGAGCTGGCCATTACCGTGCTGAAAAACCTGCGCCGGCGCATTACGCAGTGGGAGAACCAAGATCCGCAGCTGATGCAGGATTACCGGGCGGTGTGCTCATCTATTGACCAGGAGGTGCGGTTGGAGACCCCGACTGGCGATGTCATCGGCCGCGTCGAGGGCATCGGCGATGACGGCCGCATTAATGTCGCGGGCGAGTACTACTCCGCCGGCGACGTGACGCATCTGCGTCCGGCACGATAGACGCCGCTCGATAGGCATCGCGCGGCAGGTGCTGCGGAGTCCGCGTGGACTGAGCAGCACGGCCTCGCACTGGTACTATCCATGGCTATGGGATTGATGAAGATGGGCCAAGGCGAGGTTAAGCGCGCGGACGTGTCCGCGCCGTTTCGCGCGCTCGTTTTCCCATTCTTGGAGCTCATCCTCATTACGGGCGTGCTGTGGATTGCCATCGGCTGGTGCGATGCCGAGGGGGTAGAACCAATACTGCGCAATGGACTCGTCGTTTTGTGGGCTGGGCTGAGCACGTGGCGCTTCCTTATTCCTTTATATAAGGCCCGCCGCAAGCGGTTCATCGTGACCAACCGCCGCGTCATCGTGCGGGAAGGACGCCACATCGATTCGATCCCGCTGGAAGATATTCGCGGCGCCCGCAAGCGCCGCGGCGGTATTTCCATTGCGCTCAACGGCTGGGACAGAGCCATGTATTTTCCCACCGTAGCCAAGTCAAAGCAGGTGGCGGAGATTATTAATGATCGCCCCTGGTTTTAACCTCGGTGGAGTGCAATTGCTTATCAAGATCCTCCGGCGCGAGGTTTGCGCGGCCGAATTCTTGGGTCAGCGGCAGGCGCAGTTCTAGATCGGAACCGGGGCAGAGCTCGATTTTCGCTTCATCCACGGTGTAATCCAGCACGTGTCCGCCAGACTTACGCGCGGCGTCGATAAAGTGCACGTGGCAGCCGGGCACCGAAATCCCGCGCTCGTATACGGGAGTGCGGAAGCCGCCGATGACGCCTTCGACATCGCTAAAGAGCATCTCTTTATCGCCGCCGACCGCCTTGGTCATTGGGGGATAGGGCTTGGTTTGTTTAACCACGGTGCGCGTTGAGACTTCAGAAAACCTGCCCGTGATGCGGACGGCGTACATGTAGTTGGCGGAAGGCTCCACCTCGTCGATGAAGGCGGAAAGCTCGTTGCGGCGCAGGCCCCGTGGGGCATCGACAAGAATGCGAGGCACAAAGTTAGTGGCCACGGCATAAGGAGTCTGCTGGTCCAAGTCCGCTACCCGCGCGGAGCCATCGCCGCGCAGTTGGTAGCAGGTCCCGTCCAGAATGATCATTTCACCATCGAGGCCGTTAAAGGTACCGATGCCAAAATTGCCCTTTCCTAGCAGTTCAGAAATGGTCATCTCGCCGTCATAGATGCCATCAAGGAGGGCGCTCATGAGGGAGTTCTGGAAGATCGAATGACGGGTAAACATGGTATCCAAGCTAATATTGTGTGCGTGAGTGTCTCAAAACCTATTGTAACTGTCTGTGGCGATGGTCAGTTGGCGCGCATGATGCAGCCTGCCGCCGCGGAACTCGATATTCATCTGCGGATTCTTGCTGGTAGCCCGGATTCTGCTACCGCGCAGGTCACCCCGGATATTGTGGTGGGCGATTACCACCACTACGAGGATTTGCTCGCAGCAGCACGCGGCGCGGACGCCATTACCTTCGAGCATGAGCATGTGCCCAATGAGCATTCCGCTGCGCTTATTGATGCCTCCTTTAACGTCCAGCCCCAGCCCAGCGCCCTGCGCTATGCCCAGGACAAGCTGGACATGCGCGAAAAGCTCTCCGCTCTGGGTGCGCCCGTTCCGCGGTTTAGCGCCATCGAATCCGTTGCTGATGCCCGCGCTTTTTTCGATGCCGTAGACGGGCGCGTTTGCCTCAAGGCCTGCCGCGGTGGCTATGACGGCAAGGGCGTGTGGTTCCCTTCGGATGCTGATCTCGATGACCTCGTTGCCGAGCTATTAGATGCCGGCACGCCGCTCATGGCCGAAGAGAAAGTGGATCTGACCCGCGAGCTATCCATCTTGGTAGCGCGCCGCCCATCCGGTGAGGCCAAGGTCTGGCCCATTACCCAGTCCCGCCAGGCCAACGGCATCTGTGCCGAGGCCATCGCGCCCGCGCCCGATCTCTCGCCTAAGCTGGCCGAACGCGCCTCTGCGCTGGGGCTAAGCATTGCCGAATCCCTTGGCGTGACCGGCGTGCTGGCCGTGGAGCTTTTCGCCTTCAACGGTGAAGGTGGCGAAGATATCTCCGTTAATGAATTGGCCATGCGCCCGCACAATACCGGCCACTGGACCCAGGATGGCTGCGTGACCTCGCAGTTCGAACAGCACCTGCGCGCCGTACTCGACCTGCCCTTGGGTGCGGTGGACGCCCTTGCCCCGGTGACCGTTATGGCCAATGTGCTCGGCGCGGATGCAGATCCCAAGATGCCTATGCCGCAGCGTGTTCGCGAGGTCATGGAACGCTACCCACACGCCAAGATTCACCTGTACGGCAAGGACCACCGCGCTGGCCGTAAGATCGGCCACGTCAATGTCGCTGGTACTTCTCTTGAGGAGACCCGCGATGCTGCTGGCCAAGCTGCGCACTTTCTCATGCACGCGACCTGGGCTTAACCAATTCTAGAAAGGACATTATGGAACCGCAGGTAGGAATCATCATGGGCTCAGACTCGGATTGGCCCACCGTCGAACCGGCTGCGCAGGTCCTCGCGGACTTCGGCATCCCCTTTGAGGTTGGCGTGGTCAGCGCTCACCGTACCCCAGAAAAGATGCTGGCCTATGCCAAGGGCGCGCACTCCCGCGGCCTGAAGACCATCATTGCTTGCGCCGGCGGTGCTGCACATCTGCCCGGTATGGTCGCGGCGGCCACCCCGCTGCCCGTCATCGGCATTCCGCGCGCACTTAAAGATCTCGATGGCCTAGATTCCCTTCTTTCCATCGTGCAGATGCCCAGCGGCGTACCCGTTGCCACGGTGTCCATCGGAGGGTCGAAGAATGCTGGCTTGCTAGCCGCCCGCATCTTGAGTGCCGGCGACCCCGCATTGCAAGACAAGATGGTTGCCTACCAAGAACAGATGGCGGACGAGGTTGAGCAAAAGGATAAGAACCTGCGCTCGAAGCTGCTAGGGGAGTAGTCACTAGCACGCCGTGTCCAAAACAACCGCGTTTCTCCAATTTTGGGCCCGATTTTTATAAGAACGCGGTTGTTTTGGACATTTTTGTATGATTGCGTAGGTTTCCTGGCTCCTAGGGCGTTCATCGGGCGGCGCTGCGTTCAAAACAACCGCGTTTCTTCATTTTTCGGCCTGATTTTTAGAGGAACGCGGTTATTATGGACGCCTCAGGGCTGAGGTCGGTGGCACGTGGCCCTGCGAGTCCGCGCTGCCTCACTTACACTTCCACTCGGGGCGTAAGTGCTCCGAGGGGGAGTAGATGAAGGAACTTTTAGTATCGGGGTTGAATCAAAGGCAACTGAGGTCCGGTCTGGCCAGCGGCAAGATAATTAAAATTCGCCGTGGGCTGTATACGTGGCGGAAACCTACGCCATTCGAGCTTGCTCGCATCGTGCATGAAAAATGGCCTGGAATAATGCTCGCGGGGAAATCTGCGGTTGAGCTCTATTCCAAGAAGGAACTGACCTTTCCGCTGCATTGTGCCTACGAGCACCCGCTAGCCAACTCCACTTGGTTAAAAGTGCAGCGTACGCGTCAGACAACGACCTTTAGCCATGAAGGCGTTCCCGTGCAGAATCCGCTTTTGGCTGCGGGAGAAGTAAGCGAAGCGGACGCGGTGGCGATGCTAGAAGCGCGCTATCAGACGCGACGCGGGAAACAAGCCCTAGAGAAGGAACGGGGCGCTATCTCTCGGGTACCAGCAAGGGTTAAAGAATTGGTGAAAAAGGCCGCCATCGGTGCCGATAGTGAAGTGGAGAGAAAGGTGACCCGCGCATTGCAGAAGCGCGGTAAAAAGGTGCAGGTTAACCACCAAATCGGTCCGTACCTGTGGGACATTGTGGTGGGTAAGGTGGCGGTAGAGATTGATGGTTACGACTACCACAAGGCTGAAGACCTAGGGACCTTCATTAAGGACCGATGGAAGGGAAATAACGCTGCGTTGAAAGGCTATACGGTGTTGCGGTACTCGGGAAGCTGCGTGAAGCACCACTTAGTTGATGTAGTACAGCAAATAATCGAAGCAGACGAGGACCGCACCAACTTCACGTCGCACGTTCACAAGCCCGTGTGGCAGTGGCATTGGATTCTTGCCGGATTTGAGTCCGAACCAATCTACGGCTAGATACCACCGAACACAGTTCTATTTCTGCGTGACCTCTGGCAACCTCGAAGAGGTCGTGGGATACGACGGCTGGGCGCCGGCGCTGGTGGCGGCGAAGGCACCGACGCGGGCGGCGAAGGTGGCGGCATCGACAAGCGCGGCGCCTTCAAGGAGCTTGGTGCAAAATGCTCCGGCAAAGGCATCGCCGGCGCCGGTGGTATCGACCGCGGTGATCTGTGGGGTGAGGATGTCCGTGTTGGATTCGGGCGTTGCCACGTAGGCGCCTTCGGCCCCGAGGGTCAGCACCACCGATTTAAAGCCGGCGGAGACGAGGCGGTGGGCGAGCTCGCGCGGGGTGCCGGTGGAAGAAAGGCCCAGTTGCTCAAGGATGAGGCCGGCCTCGTGCTCGTTGGCCATGAGGGGATCGGCCTGCAGGAGGGCGTCGCGGTCCACCTCGATGACCGGGGCGAGGTTGACGACTACGCGTCCTTGGGCGGCATCGACAGCAGCTTTGAAACCGGAGGCGGGGATTTCGCCCTGGAGCAGGACCACGTCCGCATCGGCGATGGTGGATTGGCGGGCGGTGACGAAGGGGGCATCGACAAGAGCGTTCGCGCCGGGGGAGATGACGATGGTGTTTTCGCCATCGGCGGAGACCGTGATGACCGCCAAACCAGTAGTGGTATCGGACTGTTCCACCGCGCTGAGATCGATGCCGGAGCTGTGCATGTAGTGCATGGCGGGCTCGGCATAGGGATCGGAGCCGACCGCGCCGACGAAAGCTACATTGGCGCCCAATTGCGCGGCGGCGACCGCTTGGTTAGCGCCCTTGCCGCCAGCTAGAATCTCACCGCCAGAGCCCAGCAGGGTTTCGCCGGGGTGGGGGTGGCGCTCGGCATGGACGATGAGGTCAGCATTGATGGAGCCGACGACGGTTAGCTTGCTCATTGGAAATCCTCCACGGTGTCTTTGGTGACGGTAATAACCTCAACAGGGACATTCTTTTCTGCGCTCTCGCCGTGCAGAAGCGCTGCTGCTTGTTCAATTGCTCGGGCACCAAGCTCGGCAGGCTGCTGGGCGATTGTGGCTTCCAGCTTGCCATCTTTCACGGCTTTGAGTCCGTCAAAAGTGCCATCGAAGGCAACAATTTTGACTTCCTTGCCGGCTCTGGAGCCGAGGGCTTCAACAGCTCCTAAAGCCATCTCATCGTTTTCTGCAAAAATGGCGCTGATATTCGGGTTCGCCTGCAGCAGATTGGTCGTTACGTTGAGGCCTTCAGTGCGGTCGAAATTCGCGGACTGTTTGCCGGCGATCTTGATGCCCGGGTACTGCGCGATCCTTTCCTCAAACCCCTTGCCGCGTTCGCGCGAGGCAGAGGTACCAGCAGTTCCTTGCAGGATGAGAATTTCGCCCTCTTCGCCGATAGATTCTGCGAGTTTATCCGCCGCTTGGGCGCCACCGGCCTCGTTGTCAGAAGCCACCATGGAATCTAGTTCCACGCCATTGACGTCTCGGTCGACTCCGATGACTGGCACATCATCATTTTTGATGCTGCGTACAGCGGGGGCGACGGCATCAGAGTCGGTGGGATTAATGACCACCACTTTTGCGCCCATGGATGTCGCATTTCCCAACTGATTGACCTGTTGAGCCGGGTCATCGGAGGCATCTTGGATATCGAGGGGAACGTCGAGCTCTTTGGCCTTATCCTGCGCGCCGTGGAGTAATTCTACGAAGAATGGATTAGTTTGCGTCGATACGGACAGGGTGATGCGGTTTCGATCCTCCTCGGAGCGGTTGCACGAGGCTAGACCCAACGCTAGTGCTGGGACGATAAGTGAGACTAAAAGTTTCTTCATGGTCTCCTGCCTAATTCGCGGTCTTATTACGGAATACGTCGAAGCCCACGGCTAGGGCGATGACCAAGCCGATGACAATCTGCTGCCAGAAAGAAGAAACATTGAGCAGATTCAATCCGTTGCGAATCACGGCCAAAAGGATGGCGCCAACGAGTGTGCCCGTGGCTTTGCCTTGTCCGCCGGAAAGGGAGGCACCACCAATGACAACGGCTGCAATAGCATCTAGCTCATAGCCGGTTCCGGCTTGTGGCTGTGCGGATTCAAGGCGGCCCGCCATAACCATTCCTGCCCAGGCGGCGAAAAATCCGGAAAGCGCGAATACTGCGATTTGGATACGCCTTACTGGTAGACCAGACAGGCGCGCGGCTTCAAGGTTTCCGCCAATGGCATACATCGAACGGCCAAGGACGGTGCGCTCTAAGATAAACCAACAAATAACGCCAGCGATGACCATCATGATGATGGGAACAGGGAAGCCGAATACGTCACCGCCGAAAGCGTTAACTGTGGGTGCAGTTTCGATGGGCGAACCCTGTGAAATTACAAGAGTGATGCCGCGGGCGATGGACATCATGGCCAGAGTTGCAATGAAAGAGGGAATTTTTCCCCAAGCAGTGGCCATACCGCAGATAGCACCGGCGAGCGCACCGACGAACAAACCGATAAGCAGAGTAAGCCAGCCGGGAAGCCCAGCGTTGGAGAACATGTAGGCCGAAACCATTGCTCCCAAGGCCGCCACCGAGCCAACAGAAAGGTCAATGCCTGCAGTGACGATGACGAAAGTCATGCCGAAGGCCAAGATGGCCACCGTGGCAGCTTGAATACCTACGTTGAGGAGGTTAGCCACCGTAAGGAAATAGGGAGTGGCGATAAAGAGCGCGATACACAAGGCGATGAGCCCCACGAGCGCGCCATTATTCATGGCCCAGTTGGCAATGCGATTCTTGGTCATGAGTATTCCTTATTTTGTAGAGGCGGAAGGTGGTGTGGCGGATTCGGTGTTGACTGCGGAGACTTCCGTAGCGGCAGCTACGTTGGAAACGGCAAGTGCCATGACCTCGTCTTGAGTGGAATCCTTGGGTAGCTGTCCCACCAGTTGGCCACCGGACATTACGAGGATGCGGTCAGACATACCGAGGATTTCGGGCAGATCAGAGGAAGCCATGAGTACTGCTCCGCCTTCTGCAGTTACTTCGTTGATGATGTTGTAGATTTCTACCTTTGCACCAACATCGACGCCGCGAGTTGGTTCATCAAGCAATAAGACTTTGGAGCCGGCCAGTACCCACCGGCCGAACACAGCCTTCTGCTGGTTACCACCCGAGAGATCACGGATGGGTTGGTCCAGCCCGGCCATACGGATCCGAAGGGTTTCGGCAACCTCACCGGCCCGTTGGTGTTGCCCCTTGCGGTCTGCGAGCCCTGCCTTTGCCGTGGGATACAGGGTGGCAAGGCCAAGGTTGTCGGATACTGAGGCATCGAGAATCAAGGCCTGAGATTTACGGTTTTCCGGAATATGGCCTACCCCTGCAGCGATAGAGGAACTGATATCACCGTTGGGTAAAGCATTTCCTGCGACGTATATGGTGCCCGAATCATACGAATCCGCACCGGCGATAGCGCGGATAATCTCGGTACGGCCCGCTCCCACAAGGCCGGCCAGCCCGACCACTTCGCCGGCGCGCACTTCAAACGAGACATCGTGAAATGCGCCTTCGGAGGACAGGTTTTTAACTTCAAGCAGTGCCTCGCCAGGCTGAGCCGAAGCTTTTCGCGGATACTGATTTTCAATCTCACGGCCAACCATGAGGCGCACCAGCTCGTCCTTTTCGGTATCAGCGGGGACTTCAGCGATGAAGGCGCCGTCTCGCAGCACACTGATGGTTTCTGCGATTCGCGCCAGTTCATCGAGGTGATGGCTGATAAAAACCATCGCGACGCCCTTGGCTTTAAGGTCCTCTAATACCGCGAAAAGGGCATCGACCTCTTTGCCCGTCAATGCCGCGGTTGGCTCATCAAGAATGAGGATGCGCGCATTCATCGATAGGGCTTTGGCTATTTCTACCAATTGCTGCTTGGCGATGCCCAGCTCGCTTACCGGTTGATTTAAATCAACGTCCAAGCCGATGAGGTCTAATGCTGCTTTAGCTTGTGCTTTGAGGTGTTTTCTGTTGACTAGGCCAAACTTATTCGGCGTCCGCCCGAGCATGATGTTTTCTGCCACAGACATCGTGGGAACGAGGTTGAGCTCTTGATGGATTGTGGCGATGCCAAGCGCTTCGGAGGCTTTAGTATCGGGGATTTTTACCTCGGATCCATCAATGAGGATTCGTCCTGAATCCGGCTCGTGTACGCCTGCGATCATCTTGATGAGTGTGGATTTCCCGGCACCATTTTCACCGAGGAGGGCTTGAATCTGCCCATAGCGTACGTCTAAATCTACGCCTTTGATGACCTCGACTGGTCCGAAGGACTTAGTAACGTTGTCGAGTTTGAGGACGGTATCGCTCATGTGTTTTCTCCCTGCACCTCGTGGGCTGTGGACATCCGCGGAATATAGCGGGTAGGAAGGATTTTTCCTTGGGGGTGTCGCTTGTTTTCGATGGATGCGATGAGTTCAGCAGCGGCGGCTCGGCCCATGCAGGCGACATCTTGGTCCACCACGGAAATTGGGGCTGCTTGAAACCGCAGATAGATAAAATCATCGAAACCAACGAGCGCTACTTCTTGGCCGATGGATTTACCGGCGTTATGACAGGCCTCTAATGCGCCGGCAGTCATCATGAAATCCCCGGCAACAATTGCGGTGACTTCTGCTTGCAGCAGTTCGATGGCGCCCTTATAGCCTTCCTTGTGCCGAAAGTTGCCTTGGTGGATGTGTATATCCATTCCCTGAGCGGCCTGCTTAAACACTTCGAGGCGCTGGCGACCAGTAGATGTTTCCTGCGGCCCTGAGAGATAACCAATCTTGGTATGGCCTTTGTCCTTGAGTTGGGCCACGGCGTCGTTGATTCCAAGGGAGGGGTCCGAAACCACGGCTGGCAGCGAGTCGAGTTCGCGGTCAATGAGAACGAGGGGGCGTTGTTCCTGCGATTGCGCCAGGGCATCCTTTGCTCCAGCGAGTGGTACGGCGATGATGCCGTCGACTCGTCGTTGTCCCAATGCTTCCAGTGCTGTCACTAGGCGTTCCGGATCTTCCCCGCAACTGGTAATGATGGTGGCGATGCCTTGGGCGTTTGCTTCTGTTTCCACCGCTGCTGCCATGGCGGCGAAGTAGGGGTTATCCAGGTTGGGAATGATGAGCCCGATGGCGTGTGAGCGTGCGCTGCGCAGGGCCCTCGCTTGAGCATTGGGCCTGTAATTAAGCTTTTCGGCGACGTCTTGAACCCGGGTCCGCGTGGCCTTTGAAATGGAGGTATTTCCCGCCAACGAGCGTGAGGCGGTGGAAATGGACACCCCAGCAGCCGCGGCGACGTCTTTCAGAGTGGTTGTAGCCATGCCGAGCTCCTCATAGATGGGGAATAAACGACTAAGTGTGCAATCGTTTGCACGATTATTTTAACTCTACGGTTTGACTCTTATGGGTGTCAAGGGTTCCCGCCGGTCTAAGCTAATAATCATGGAAAATCTCCAGCGCGATCCGCTCCTTGTATTGGGCTCCCGTGTCACCCACGGTTATCCGGGCGCCATGCTGCGGTCTCGCTTGGATAAGGCGCTCGAACTCTATTCTGGGCAGACGGTCATCGTCTCTGGCCGCGGGGAAGCGGGCGCGATGGCTGAGTACCTAATTCAGCGGGGTGTGGATCCTGCAGATGTGCTCGTGGAACCAGCCGCTACCAGCACAAATGAGAACCTAGAAAACGCGCACGGCCTCGCACCAGATGACGTGTTGCAGGTAGTTACCAACGATTTCCATGCGCTGCGCACCACATTGTGGGCCTGGCATTTGGGCATTGCGATAAACGTTCACCCCGCACGCACGCCGTGGCTAGCGATGCCGAGCAATTACCTGCGCGAGGTTGTGGCGACCCCGCATTCCGCGGCGCGCATCCTGTGGCGGCGACTGTGCAAGTAGTGGGAAGCGATTGTGTAGGGGGTGATCTCGTCTGGCTTGGACTGCTGGGAGGCCAGTATTCCTCGCTTTCTGGGGGAGAGGTAAAAATCAATCTCAGGCATGTGGGTACGCAACGGTGTGGGTATGTACACCGCGGTAGCCCTGAAATGGGTCAATCTTGCAGTGGCCGAGCTGGCCAAATGCTCCTTTTAAGGAGAGGGTTGTGCAAACGATTGACTTGATTTTGCGCGAGATCTTAAGCTGATTTCAACCACACGTTATAGCCAGAAAGGTCGTTAATATGACCGGTTATACATCGAATGAAGAGCGCGCCGACATTGAGTGCGTCAGCATCTCTCATGGCGATTACTTAGCCGAAATTGCCTTATGGGGCGGCGGCGTGAAATCCCTGACCTTTCGGGGACGGCCGCTGTTAGAAACCTATAAGGACAAGCCCCCGATGATGGCCGGGGTGGTAATGGCGCCGTGGCCTAACCGCACCGAAGACGGTCAATTCACCTGGCAGGGTGAGCACTACCAGCTGGGCATTACAGAACCAGAGCGCAATAACGCTATTCATGGGCTTGCAGTGAACTGGTGGAAGCTAGTTGAACAGCATAAAGACGAGGTCACGCTAACTTTTAGCATTGGGCCCCACAATGGCTGGCCGTGGACTGTAGAGCTAGTGGCCACCTACGCCGTGGATGACAGCGGCTTGCATTCTCATGTGAAGGCCGTGACCGAGCACGCCGAGGAGATTCCATTTGCTTATGGGCTTCACCTTTACTTGTCTGCGCAGGGTGCGCCCACCCACGAGTGCGTGCTCAACCTGAATGTAGATGAGCACCACCTTCTGGGTGAAAGAAACCTGCCCACCGGTGAGGTGCGCCCGGCGAAGTTGGTGGACACACCGCTGGACCGTGTGAACTGGGATGACTGTTTTCACGGACACGGCCCGCTTGTAGCGGACTATACCGCTCAGGGCCGTGGGGTTCGTCTGGAGATGGATCCTGGTTTGGAGTGGGTGCAACTGTATACACCGGAGAATTTTCCCCGCGATGTAGCACCATCGGGCAAGGCCTTGGCAGTTGAACCTATGAGTGCGCCACCTAATGCCTTGCGCAGTGGGATAGATCTTGTGCGACTAAAGCAGGGGAAACCGCAAGTTTTTAACCTACATTTGTCTGCCGTAGAAAAATAAAATCGAGAAAGGTCAGCGATGGAAACAGCTGAATCCGTATTGAGGCTGGATGCCTCATGGGTGGACTACCTGTTGGTAGCCATTTACTTCCTATTCGTTTTGGGCATCGGCTGGGCGGCAAAGGCCCGGGTCTCAAACTCCATTGACTTCTTTTTATCTGGTAGGGGACTTCCGGCCTGGGTAACTGGGCTGGCCTTTGTCTCTGCCAACTTGGGTGCGGTGGAGATTATCGGTATGTCCGCCAACGGTGTCGAATATGGCTTCCAGACCATGCACTACTTCTGGATCGGTGCCGTTCCCGCCATGGTATTTCTTGGCATCGTGATGATGCCGTTTTATTACGGCTCCAAGGTCCGCTCGGTTCCAGAGTTTATGCGCAAACGCTTTGGCAACGCAGCACACTTGGTCAACGCGATTTCTTTCGCCATCGCGCAGCTGCTTATCGCCGGAGTGAACCTCTACCTTCTAGCCACCATCGTAGAAGCCTTGCTGGGATGGCAGATGTGGGTATCTCTGCTGGTAGCCGGGATTATCGTGCTGTCCTACATCACGCTAGGTGGCCTATCGGCAGCGATTTATAACGAGGTATTGCAGTTCTTTGTCATCGTGGCTGCACTAGCGCCACTGACCATCATCGGCCTTAACCGGGTTGGTGGATGGAGCGGTTTGAAGGATGCCGTGGCTGAAGAATCGCACTTCCACACCTGGCCGGGCACGGAAATTTCCGGTTTCGAAAACCCCGTGTGGTCGGTCATCGGAATCGTCCTGGGTTTGGGCTTTGTGCTGTCTTTCGGTTACTGGACCACAAACTTCGTAGAAGTGCAGCGAGCAATGGCTTCGGATTCCATTTCTGCGGCCCGCAAGACCCCGATCATTGGTGCTTTCCCCAAGATGTTTATCCCGTTCTTGGTGGTCATCCCCGGCATGGTGGCTTCCGTATCGGTCGCAGACCTGATGGAAGAACGCGCCGAGCCGAACGATGCGATTTTGCTGCTAATGCGCGATTTATTGCCCAATGGCCTTTTGGGCGTGGCTATTGCCGGTCTGCTGGCATCCTTCATGGCTGGTATGGCCGCCAATATCTCGGCGTTTAATACGGTCATTTCTTATGACATTTGGCAAACGTACGTGGTCAAGGATCGCGAGGACGATTATTACCTCAAGTTCGGGCGATGGGCTACGGTAGCGGCGACGGCGATTGCGATTTTCACCGCGTTGTTGGCGAAAAACTTTGGCAATATCATGGATTACCTGCAAACGCTCTTTGGATTCTTTAATGCGCCGCTCTTCGCCACGTTCATCTTGGGCATGTTCTGGAAGCGGATGACTCCGCACGCCGGTTGGTCGGGCTTGGTTGCTGGTACGGCTTCAGCGATCGCGTTCTGGTACGTAGCTACCTTCACTGATGCCATTAATCTTCCGGGGCAGGGAACTGCGTTCGTCGCTGCGGGTGTCGCTTTCGTCGTGGACATCCTCGTTTCTATCATCGTCAGCATGTGTACCCAGCCCAAACCGGACAGCGAGCTCGTGGGCTTTGTTTCTTCCGTTACCCCAAAGGGTCACTTCGAGGATTACACCGAAAAGTCCCTGCCGTGGTACCAGCAAACTGTCCCATTGGGCATTATCTGCCTCGCCATGGCCGTCGGCCTCAATATCATTTTCGCCTAAGGAGTAGCTTATGTCTGATAAACAGCACGCAGGCGCATTCGACCTACGCAACGTGATTGGGGCCTTATTAGGCTTGTACGGCCTCATCCTCATCGCCTGTTATTTCTTCCTCGACCCAGGCATTAACCCAGATACCGCCATGCCAAAAGAAGCAGCGGATAACTTGTGGGCAGGCCTCGGAATGCTTGCCGTAGCGGTACTATTCGCCCTTTGGGCCCGCTTTAAGCCCATTCGGATTCCAGGAGAAGAGTAATGGTTGATATCACCCATGCCACGCTTGCCGATGGCCGCGAGATCATCTACTTCGACGACCAACCTCACCCCGATCGCGTGCTTGACGATGCCCGCGATATCCCCGCCGTCGCTCCTGCTTCTGAAATGCGCCGTGATCCGTTGACCGGCGATTGGGTGGCTTTTGCCGCACACCGCATGAACCGAACCTTCATGCCGCCGGCCAATGAAAACCCTCTAGCCCCGACGCGGCCAGACCAACTGCCCACGGAGATTCCCAGCCCCAGCTATGACGTGGTGGTTTTTGAAAACCGCTTCCCTTCTTTTTCCACGGCCGCCACGATTGAGGAACCGGATAATGATGAGCTCCTCGGCATGGTCCCGCGCCTGCCAGCCCAGGCCCGTTGCGAGGTGGTGTGCTTTACCGAAGACCCAACCCTTTCATTCCGTGAACTGCCTGAATCCCGTATTCGCACCGTGATCGAGGCCTGGGCACACCGCACCGCTGCACTATCCGCCATCGATGGAGTACAGCAAGTATTCCCCTTTGAAAATCGCGGGGAAGAAATCGGGGTTACCCTCCAGCACCCGCATGGCCAGATTTATTCTTACCCGTTCCTTTCCCCGCGGTTGCGCTCCATTGTGGATTCGGTTCGCGCCTATGACGGCGATCTTTTCCAGGAGCTTCTCGATAGGGAACGGGAAGCAGGTGATCGTATCATTGCGGAGACGCAATATTTCACTGTCTTCGTCCCCGCGGCCGCTAAATGGCCGCTTGAGGCGATGGTTCTGCCCAATGACGATGTCCCAGACTTTTCGGCGCTTAATGAAGCACAACGCGCCGACCTTGCTGGAGTGCTGAAAAAGCTTTATTCCGCGGTCGATCGCTTTTTTGAGGGCGTGGAAAAGACGCCATATATTGCCGGCTGGACACAAGCCCCGGTGGATCCGGAGCTACGTTCGGGCGTCCGCATGCATTTGCAGCTATTTTCGCTCATGCGCTCGCCGCATCGCATGAAGTACCTTGCCGGTTCTGAATCTGCACAGGGAGTGTGGATTAATGACACCACCCCAGAACGCATCGCTGCACGCTTTAAGGAGGTCTGGGATGCCTAAATGGTTTACTACGCGCACGGACGAAGAACTCGCGACCGCTGCCCGTCGGCTTTTTATGGCGACTTTCGCTGAAGATGAAGCAAGTGCTGCTGGCCCCGAGCCGGTTGGGGTGTGGGCGGCTCCAGGGCGGGTGAACCTCATCGGCGAGCATATTGATTATGCCGGTGGCGCATCCATTCCTTTTGCCTTGGAACAAAATACGGCCGTGGCCGTGCGCCCGCGTACAGATGGTGTAATACGCATTGCGTCGGAATTCGATGGTTCCGTAGCTCAGGCCTGTGTTCCGCTTTCTAGCGTGCGGCCGAGGCATCCCGCTGACTGGTCAGGCTACGTCGCTGGCACAATTTGGGCGGCGGTGGAAGCCGATCTATTGCAATGCGATGGACTCGATATCGCGATTGTATCGGACGTTCCCGTTGGCTCTGGTTTATCCAGTTCTGCAGCGTTGGAGTGCTCTATTGCCGTAGCGGCTTATGAGCTTGACCATGGGCATTTACCCGATGACGTTGCCCGCGCCGGGCTCGTTGAAGCCTGTATTCGCGCGGAGAATGAGGTGGTGGGCGCCTCCACCGGGGGACTGGATCAAAATGCCAGCCTCTTTGGGCAGCGTGGAAAGGCGCTATTTCTCGATTTTTCCACCGGAGCCGTCGAACGCATCCCATTCGATATCGCCTCCCAGGACTTGGTGCTGCTCATTGCGGATACCAACGCACCTCACATGCTTTCCGATGGCCAATACGCCTCCCGCCGCGGGATTATCGATGATGTGCAATCCGCGGCTGGGTGCACCATTCGCGATATTCCGGATGCTGTGGATTTTGCTGCAACCGTCGCCGAAAAGTCCTCGGATTCGGCCGAGCTGTACCAAAGGCGCGTGCGCCATGTGGTGGAAGAAACCGAGCGCACCTTGAGCGCTGCTTCCGCCTTGTGCGCATCCGATATGGATACATTTCGCCAGCTGATGCGCGATAGCCATGTCTCGCTGCGGGATTTTTACGAGGTCACAACGCCCGAACTCGACTCTGCTTTTAACGCGGCAGGTGAGCTCGGTGCGCGCATGACTGGCGGTGGCTTTGGCGGCGCAGTTATCGCCCTAATAGCGAAGGACGACGTGGACGCGACCGCGCAGGCTATTGAAGAAGCAGCGGCACAGCAGGGCTTTCCCGCTCCGACCTTCGTGGTGGCCCGCCCTGGAGAGGGCGCGCGCCGATTGCACTAAGCGTGCTGCGGCGGTAACCGTTACCGGGGCTTTACCGCCTTGAGCGCCTTGCTGATCCCGCTTTGCAAGGTAGGCCGCGATTGCTTCATGGGGTGGGCAATGGCGCGCAGCCCCATATACGCAATCTGATCGGCGGCGCGATTGAGCGGATCCCCAGCATGGCCGAGGACTCGGCGGATATCCACCTCGCAGGTGCCTTCTAGGTCGCCCCAAGCCTGCTGGAATCGGGAGCGCGCGCCAGAGGATACCCCGCGCCACCTGCGTCCGGACCGCGCCGCCTTCGAGCCTTTCTTGTGCACAATGTGGTTGACCGCATCCAATGCCGCAACAGAATCGGATTCGATGACAGCCTTCGTCGCACCTACTTTGCGCAGGTACTTTAATGCGAGCGTGAGTGCTTCCAACTCCAGTTCATCCGTGCTGGCTTTCGTTTCGCGGGTGCGCAGGCGGTAGTCGCCGTTGCCCGCTACGAAACACATCGAGCCCTTGAATACGGTATCGGAGGAGGCGTCGGTGGCGATGCGTACCACCGCGCCTGCCGGCCACGACGTCGTGTGCGAGAAGTTTGGCCACCATTTCGCCTCTGGCGTTTCGACTTGGTTGGCTTCCTTCTTTTTCGGTGCCTCGCCCAGCTTGCGGGCCTTACGCGCGGTCAAGCCAGCTTGTTTGCGGCGTACGGAGCTCGCGCTTGCCGATGCCCGATTCTCCCCCGCAAAGCTCCCCGTCACCGTATAGCCGCGCTTCTCGAGCGCCGCTCGGAGCGCATTTTGCCTGCGCCCGGTGACAATCCAGGTGCGCCCATCGATTCCGTGCAGGGCGCGTTGCAGCTCGCGTACCGCAACTTTAACGATATCGCCTTTTTTGATCTGGCCTTTGCGCACGAAGCGTGCCTGGGCGGTATTGACCGCAATGACCCACCCCTCGATGGTTCCATCCTCCGCTGAATCCCAGCGTTCATCCCACAACGCGATCGCCACATGGACCGGCGCAGACACCATGTCCTTGGTGATTTTGCGGGTGCCATAGGTGCGCGATTGCGTGCCGGTAAGTGCTGAGAGCTCGAGGGGTTCCATTGGTTCTAGTAAATCACGCCCCATTCCAGCTGTGAGCTGCACGCGCCTGATGTGGGCTCGATTCGTGAAGGTTCGCGATAGTTCTAGGCCTCATTGCGTTCCAACCCGCAACAGGGTCGCAAAAGAGCTGTGCAATTCGTTGTTCAAAGGGCCTCTCAGAAGCTCCGCCAAAAGCTGCGCAAAGCCGCTTCAGCATACTCCGCAACCGGCAGCTCGAAGGCCTCCTCAGGGAGCTTCGCAAAATGTGCAGGGTCCTATGCAATATTTGAAGAAGATTTGCGATATTTGAGGCGCCAGTTTGCTCAGTTATTGCAGTGGAGGTTGACCATAGGAGGCTGACCTTCGAACTCTGACCAAAGCGACCGACTTCCGGGCCTTCGCAAAAGGTGTTAGTCGCCCGTCCCGTGGGATTGGCACCCGTTCGGTGCAGGTGTCCCGCAAGGAGCTCAGAATGTGACCATTTGGAGCATCACGCTCAGCAGTTTCTCCAAGAAGCGGCGAAGATAAAGAGCATGTTAAATCATGAGTTCATTAATCTTCGTTATGCAGGTTCAACTAGTCCTTACTATCCAGCGCTCTACTCAGGAGAACTAAAGCGGGTTGCACCCTGGATTGCAGTAAAAACAACGACGTGGGAAAGCTGGCCATGGCATAAGCAACAGTTGGCCCTTACTTTAGGGGCCGGCCTAAGTGCGCACAGGGCATCGTTGGTGGCTAAGTCAGCTGCGCGTATTTGGGGAATTTGGGTGATTCCCCGGAGAAATGAGCTCATTGAGCTCGCTTCACCGTCAGGAAGTATTCCACCGCACACGCAGTGGCCGCGAAAGTATTACCGCATGGCACGGATAGAGGAAACAACGGTGGAAAGGTCTGGAGTTCGCGTGACGAATCCGGCGCGGACATGCTTGGATATCGCCAGGCTACATGGGTTTGCGGAGGGGCTTGTTGCGGTCGATTCCGCGTTACGTGCGGGCCTGGTTTCGGTAGAAGATCTGAAGGAAACACGGGCAGCGATGGCTCGGATGAAGGGGCCTATCCCCATGAAAATGGTAGTCAAGCATGCGTATGCCGGTTCCGAATCACCGTACGAGTCGCTTTTGCGGGCGTTAATTATTGAAAGGATTCCCGCTGCCACTGTGTATCCTCAATTTCGCGTATTGGGAAAGTATCGGGCTGACTTATGTATCGATGGGTGGCTCATTATCGAGGTCGACGGGGACACTAAGTACGACGGTACGTATGGGACAGCGCCGGAAACAGTGGTCAAGGAACAGATGCGCCGGCAACGAGAAATCGAAAACCAGCAATTTACGGTATTGAGATTTGGGCCAAAAGAGCTGGTCAATGACCCGAATAGGGTCGTAGAGACAATAGTTGAATACCTGGAGCGAAAGGCGGGAAAAGTAGCGTAGATCACCCCCGCAGCACCCCTTGCCATAAATGTTGTTGAACAACCTCCGGGGGAGCAATTATGATGATGCGAATCACATTTAGGAGAGACCGGCGTCACGAAAGGTGAAATTAGTGAGTGCTGAAAAACAGGCTTCCGCCCCGGCACAGGCGGGGGCGCAGGCGGATGCGAAGACCCCGCCCAAGGGCATCGGCGCCATGGCAGGCGCCATGTTCCTCATGGCTACCTCGGCTATCGGCCCGGGCTTTTTGACCCAGACTTCGGTCTTTACCGTCCAGATGGGCGCTTCTTTTGCCTTCGCGATTGCGCTGTCCATCCTCGTGGACATTGCCATCCAGCTCAATGTGTGGCGCGTGCTCTGCGTGACGGGAATGCGCGCAAACACCCTAGGCAATACCGTTCTTCCCGGCTTGGGCTGGGTTCTCGCAGGCTTCGTCTTTTTCGGCGGTGCGATTTTTAATATCGGTAATATCGCCGGCGCAGGCTTGGGCTTGAACGCGATGCTGGGCATCGATGCCCGCATCGGTGGCGTCATTGCGGCGGCGATTGCGGTTTTCATCTTCCTCTCCCGCCGCGCTGGAATGGCGTTGGACCGCCTCGTGGCCGCCTTGGGCGCGGTAATGATCCTGCTTATGTTGTATGTGGCCATCGTCAGCCAGCCGCCGGTAGGGGAGGCGCTGAGGAATACCGTCGCGCCGGGTGAAATCGATTTCTTCGTCATTACCACCATCATCGGCGGTACCGTCGGCGGCTATATTACTTTCGCTGGCGCACACCGGCTGATCGATGCGGGCCTATCTGGTGTTGAAAACGTCAAGAACATTACTCGAACCTCCGTTAGCGGCATCATCGTCACCGGTATTATGCGCATGCTGCTCTTCTTGGCAGTATTGGGCGTGGTGGCTACCGGCGTCACGCTTGCAGAAGATAATACCGCCGCCGATGCCTTCTACCACGCGGCCGGTGAATTCGGCCTCCGCGCATTCGGCATGGTGCTCTTTGCCGCAGGGCTGTCCTCGGTCATCGGTGCCGCTTATACCTCGGTATCCTTCGTGACCACCCAGGAAACCTCGGCCCGTACGCGCAATATTTTCACCGTCATCTTCATTGCGGTCTGCACGGTCATTTTTGTAATAATCAACTCCGCGCCACAAAAGCTCTTGATCTTCGCCGGCGCGATTAACGGGCTCATCCTTCCCATCGGCTTCGCGCTGGTGATGTGGGTAGCCTGGCGGCGTAGCGACCTGCTGCAGGGCTATAAGTACCCAAAGTGGCTGCTTATCCTTGGCGGCCTGGCCTGGCTGCTTACCATTTTCATCGGCCTCCGCGCAGTTTCAGGAATCACAGCGATATGGGCATAATGCACACGCCAGAAGAGGTGCGCGAGTTCGCACGCACCCACGAGATGACCACCACCGCCGGGCACGCGCGGGGATACATGCAGGCCAACCTGCTCTCGCTGCCCAGCGCATACGCCTTCGACTTCCTGCTTTTTGCCCAGCGCAATCCCAAGCCGTGCCCCATCGTCGGCGTGCTTGAGGCGGGACAGTACACCTCGGATCTGCTGCCTGGTGGCGATATCCGCACCGATATCCCGGCCTATCGCATTTTTGAAAACGGTGAGCATACCGCCACGCTTGCCGATGCCACCTCCTATTACACCCCCGACATGGTCAGCTTCCTTATCGGCTGCTCGTTTACTTTTGAAACGGCGCTAGTGGATGCGGGCATCGAGATCGCGCATATCGCACAGCAGCGCAATGTGCCGATGTACCGGACGAGTATCCCCACTACTCCTGCGGGCGTATTCTCCGGACCAATGGTGGTATCGATGCGCCCGATTCCGGCATCGCAAGTCTCCGATGCGGTGCGCATTACCTCCCGCTATCCGTCCGTGCATGGTGCGCCGGTACACGTGGGGGATCCGGCCGCTATCGGCATTGCGGATTTAGCGCACCCAGACTTTGGTGATGCAGTAGATATTCCAGAAGGCTGCCTGCCCGTCTTTTGGGCTTGTGGGGTCACCCCGCAGGCCATCGTGATGGAATCAAAGCCGGAGCTGGCCATTGCCCATGCGCCGGGCAAGATGCTGGTGACCAATGCCCGCGATGCGGAGTACCTTATCCCTGAGGCATTGACTCGCCACGGGATTTTTAGTCCGTGAAGGACAAAATGGTATCGCAGGTTTCTAAGAGGCTATCGCGCAAGTGCGTGGTGGCCTCTTCGCGTTTTCCGTCCGCGATGAGCGTGGCTACAGCAACGTTGTTTTGAATGTGCTCGGCGTGCAGCTGCGGGTAGCGCGGGATGACCAATAAGAAGGTAAGCCGCATGCGCGCGAGAAGGTTGCTCATCTGCTCATCCAAGGTAGGGGAACCCAGCCCTGCTACCAGGGCTTGGTGGAAGCGCTGGTTAATGGAGGAGACTTCCTGGTGTTTATCGTGCCTCGCGCACTCGAAGGCGGAGGAGGCGAGGGAGATAAGCGAGGGGGCATCGGCAAACGCGCCCCAGCGCGCCGCGGCCGGCTCGATGGCGGCGCGGGCGGCGAATAAATCGCGGATATAGGCGGCATCCGGGGTGGCGATGAAGACGCCGCGGTGGGGGATGCGCTCGACCAGGCGCTCAGCGGCGAGCGTGGTGAAGGCCTCGCGGAGGGTATTGCGGGAGCAACCGAATTGCTCAGCCACCTTTACCTCACTGAGCTGCTCGCCGGGCTGAAAATTGCCGGCCGACATCTCTTGGCGCAAAGCGGTGGCGACGGACTGGGAAAGCATGACCCTCACCTTACTGAATGGGTGAGGCGTCAACGGCCATTCCGTATGACTTAAAGATCTAAAAGTTCTAAAGAGGCGGCGAAGTTCTAAAGGATCTAAACTGAGACCATAGTTCTAAAGGTTCTAAAAGGAAGGTCTGGCATAGTGATTCCGGATAAGAATCCTTTTCGTCCCAGTTTTGGCGCGTCGCCGGTGCAGCTGGCCGGGCGCGATTTTGAAATCAGCTCGTTTAACTATGGGCTCCTGGGTGGCGTGGGCGCCATGCAGCGCGCCTTGCTGGTCAGCGGTACGCGCGGGGTGGGCAAAACGGTACTTCTCAATGAGTTCGAAGAATCCGCGCGCCGCCTTGGGTGGGTTGTCATCCGCGCCTATGCGGATGCCCAGATGGTGGCGCAGCTGCGCGATTCCACGATTCCGGAAGCCATAGAGGAGCTGGACTATACGGAGACTCCGGGCCGAAAGATCACGGGATTTTCTGTGGCGGGCGTGGGATCTGTAACGACGCAATTGCCCCACAACCAGGCCCAACCCAGCTTGGTTTCGCGCACGCGCAGCCTCCTGAAGGCCGCGCGTGCGCATGATGCGGGCGTCCTATTGACCGTCGATGAGGTGCAAGCGGCCAGCGTGGATGAGCTTGCGCAACTTGCCACCGCCATCCAGGATCTCATTCGCGACGAGTACGATATTGCCTTCGCCGCCGCGGGATTGACGTTTGGGGTAGAAGAGCTATTGGAGCACGAGGGCACCACCTTTTTGCGCCGCGCTCAACGGCTGGATTTGGGGCTGCTTGATGATGCCACCGTAGCCGAAACCCTCCACAGCACCGCCACCGCGGCTGGGCGCGGTTTCAGCGAGCGCGCTTTAAAGGAGGCGACCGCATTGGTGCAGGGGTATCCGTACCTATTGCAGCTGGTCGGCGCTTTGGCGTGGACCCGTGCGGTACTCGATGGGGCGGATGCCATCGAAGAGCGTCACGTGTCCTCTATTGCGCGCGAGATTCCAGCGCATATGGGCAACCAGGTGCACAGGATTGCGTTGAAGAATGTTCCTGACGCCCAGCGCGCTTTTCTCAACGCCATGGCGGAGCTGGAATCCGAACACGGGGCTGATATTCCCACCGGTGCCATCGCGGCGCACCTGGGCAAGACTCCCAATGCCATTTCCATGGCCCGCAAGCTGCTTTTAGAACGCGATCTCATCGCTAGCCGCAGCTACGGAACCGTGCATTTCCTTTTGCCCTACCTTGGCGAGTATTTGCGCAGCACGCGCTAGTCGATGGTCGCAATCACCGTCGCGGAATCCAGGCGGTCGCCCTCTTCAGCGAGGATCTTGATGGTGCCGCCGCGCGGGGCCTTGATGGCAGATTCCATCTTCATGGCCTCGACCGTGGCGATGGAATCTCCTTCGGAGACGCTATCGCCATCGGATACATTCCAGGCCACGAGGTTGGCCTCGAAGGGGGAGGTGACCGCGTTATCGTCGCTGGACTGTGCCCCGGCCGTCGAGGGAGCGGTGGCAGTGGCACCAGAATCACCCGCGGCGCCCGCGCCAGCGCCGGCACCAGCACCAGCGAGGAAGTCCATGGGCACGCCGATATTGACGAGTTTGCCATCGATTTCCACCGCTACCGTCCGGCGCTTGGTGTAGATGGCCTCGACCTTGTCTACCTGGTTGGCGGCAGAGGGCCGGTAGTTGTGGTCGAGCCAGTCGGTGAACACGCCGATGTCGCTGGCGCCCGCATCGGCCTCGGCGGAAGACGGGGTGCCAATAAGTGCTGGCTCGTCCATCATGTCGCGGTGGAAGGGCAGCACGGTGCGCACGCCGGAGACGTCGAATTCGCGCAGCGCCTGGCGCGAGCGGGCGAGGGCCACCTCGCGCGTGGGGCCCCAGACGATGAGCTTGGCAATGAGCGAGTCATAGTACGGCGGGATAATGGATCCCGAGCGGACAGCCGAATCGACGCGGATGCCGGGGCCGGTGGGCGGCTCGAAGGATACGATGGTGCCGGGGCAGGGGGCAAAGCCGTTGAGGATGTCCTCGGCATTGATGCGGAACTCGAAGGCGTGGCCGGTGGAGGCTGGATCCTCAGAGATAGACAGGGGCTCGCCCGCGGCGATGCGGAATTGCTCGGCGATGATATCGGTGCCGGTCACTACCTCGGTTACGGGGTGTTCGACCTGGACGCGGGTATTGACCTCCAAGAAGGAGATGGTGCCGTCCTCGGAAACGATGTACTCCACGGTGCCGGCGCCGGTATAGCCCACGTGGGAACAAATGGAGCGGGCGCCTTCGATGATGCCGGTGCGCTGGGCATCGGAAAGCGCGGGCGCCGGGGCCTCCTCGATGAGCTTTTGGAAGCGGCGCTGGGTGGAGCAATCGCGGGTGCCCAGCACGCGGACGTTGCCGTGGGTATCCGCCAGGACCTGCGCCTCCACGTGGCGCGGGTGCGTCAGGAACTTCTCCACGTAACACTCGGCGCGGCCGAAGGCTTCCATGGCCTCGCGTCCGGCGGAGTTGAACGCGCCTTCGATCTCATCCATGGAGTCCACGACCTTGAGGCCGCGCCCGCCGCCGCCATAAGCGGCCTTGATGGCGATCGGCAGGCCATGCTCCTCAGCAAAGGCGCGGGCCTCCTGCCAATCATCAATGGGATCGGAGGTGCCCGGAGCCAGGGGCGCGCCGACCTCTTCGGCCACGCGGCGGGCGGCAATCTTATCGCCCAAAAGCTCGATGGATTCCGGCGAGGGGCCGATCCAGATCATGCCGGCATCGGTGACGGTGCGGGCGAAATCGGCGTTTTCGGAGAGGAAACCGTAACCCGGGTGGATGGCATCCGCACCGGCGCGCACGGCGATATCCAGCAGTGCCGGGATATTCATATAGGTATCGGCGGCGGTATTGCCGGGCAGCGCATAGGCTTCATCGGCAACCTGGGTGTGCAGGGCACCGGCGTCGGCCTCGGAATAAATGGCGATGGACTTAATGCCCAAATCGTGGGCCACGCGGGCGATGCGCACGGCGATTTCGCCGCGGTTAGCAATGAGGACGGTTTTAATCTGCATTTTCTTCTCCAGTATTTAAAGCTTGGGGTGTCACGAGGCGGAAGGTCACGCGCGCGCCGGGCGGGAGCTGCGCGGCGATGTCGATATCTTCCTCCAGCACGGTGGCGATGACGGGGTAGCCGCCGGTGACGGCGTGGTCGCGCAGGAAGACCACCGGCTTGCCATTCGGCGGGATCTGGATGGAACCGGCCACCATTCCCTCGGAGGGCAGCTCGCCGTCTTTCACGCGCTGCACGGTGATTTCGGAAGCCTCTGCGCTGTCTTTAGCCCCAGAAAGCCGCAGGCCAACGCGATTGGAATCAGAGGAAACAACCCATTCGGTATCCAGGAAGGTGGAAATATTATCGCCAAACCAGTCATCGCGCGGTCCTAGCACGCAACGCAGTGTCGCGCGAGTCTTGCCAGCGGAATCAGCGGATACGCGCAGGGGGTTGACCAATTGTGCATCCGTCATGCCGGTCGAGCGCGGCAGTACGCCGATGACATCGCCGGTGGTGACGGGATCGGGGCCGAGGCCGGAGAGGACGTCGGTGGCAGAAGAGCCGAGTTCGGATTCGGCAATAATGCCACCGCGAATGGCCACGTAGTTGCGCATGCCCACCGTTGCGGCACCGACCGTCACGGTCTGGCCAGCGGTTACGAGCACCGGGCGGGCGAGGTGCACGGGCATCTCACCCAGGCGGACGCGGGCGATGGCACCGGTCACGCAGATGACGGTATCGGTCAGCGCGCGCAGCTTAATGCCACCGATATTTTCTAGCACCGTAGCTCCCCGCGGGTTGCCAACGGCAACATTCGCGGTTGCCGCGGCGGCGTGGTCGGCGGCACCGGAGGGTGTTACGCCCAAGTCACCCACACCGGGGCGGCCTAGGTCTTGAAAAAGCGTGAGCAGGCCGGCATCGAGGACCTCCATGCGGGGCAGGCGGGCCGGCGAGCGCTTGGATTCCGCGCTGCGATCCACCAAATCCGGCAGCTCGTCCACGGCGCGGTAGCGCACGCGGTCACCGGGTTGTACCAGCGCGGGCGGGTTCGCGTGCGAATCCCACATCGGGGTATTGGTGGTGCCGAGCAACTGCCAGCCACCTGGTGAAACGCGCGGGTAGACTGCGGAGAACTCACCCGCGATGCCTACTGCACCAGCCGGAACGGCGGTGCGCGGATCGGAGCGGCGGGGAACGGCCTTGGCCTGGGCAGGATCGGAGGGCGCGCAGTAGGTAAAGCCGGGGGCAAAACCGCCAAAGGCGGCGGTCCATTCGGTAGAGGTATGCCAGTCAATCAAGGCCTCGCGCGACATGCCGAGGAGATCGGCGGCGGCGTCGACGTCTTCGCCATCGTAAAGCACGTCGATGTCTACCGTGCGCGCCTCTTTGGCGGTGGCGGCGGCAGGGGAGAAGTCCGTCAGGAACTCTGCGGCCGCGCGCGCGGAATTCGGCGCCTCAAAGGTAATGAGCAACGTGGTGGCGGCGGGAATGCAATCCACCTGGTTCTTCAGCGGTTTAGCGGACAGCGCCGCGTGCCACGCCATGACCTGCTCGAGCCCGTCCAAATCAATGAGGAGGGCGCGGGTGCCAACGAAGTGAATATGCGGCATTAGATAAAGCTCCGAATATCGATTCCTTCCGCGCTGAGGCGTTCGACCACACCGCGCAGCAGTTTCACGGAGCCCGGTGAGTCACCGTGGGTGCACACGGATTGGGCATCGACATCGAGCGTGGTGCCATCGATGGCGGTAATAGATCCGGTTTGGGCGACTTCCAGCACGCGCTTGACGACATCCCCCTCATCCCCCAATACCGCATTGTCCTGTTTGCGGGAGACCAGCGTGCCATCCGGGTTGTAGTTGCGATCCGCGAAGGCCTCGCGGATGACGGTGAGGCCTTGGGATTCTGCAATATCGACCGCGAGGCCGCCCGGCAGCAGCATCACGGGGAGGTCACCGAAGGCCTTGATGCCTGCGATAACTCCCTTGGCTTGTGCCTCGTCCTTGACGATGGTGTTGTACATCGCGCCGTGCGGCTTCACATAAGACACCCGCGTGCCATTGGCGCGCGCCAGCGCATCGAGCGCACCAATTTGGTAGGTGACCTCGTCCGCGAGCTCCGCCGCGTTGTAGTCGATAAAGCGGCGGCCAAAACCGGCCGGATCGTTATAGCCCACGTGTGCTCCGACCGTGACTCCCGCACGCGCCGCGGATTTAAGGGTCTGGGCAATGGAGTGCGGGTCACCGGCGTGGAAGCCGGTGGCGACATTGGCGGAGGAGACCATCTCCAGCATCGCGGCATCATCGGCTACCGGGTTGCCAGCGGTGGTTTCACCCAAGTCCGCGTTGAGATCAATGTGGAGCGAAGCCATTCAACACCATCCTTAATTGTTGAACAATAAGTGTGGTTCCAAGTGTAACCCGTGCCACTGCCATTTGTGAAGGCGGTTACTTTTTGGGCGGGGTGGTGTCGGTGGAACAGCTCCTTTCCGGACAGACCGAGGGCAAGGCAGAAAACTAAGACTCCACGGCGGCTTGGGGTTTGACCTGGAGGACAGAGGAGATAATCCCTTCTGCCTCTTCGCGGGAGCTGGCCTCGTGCAGCTGGGCGCGGAAATCCTCCTTCATGATGGCGCGGGCGAGGGTGGACAGCAGCTTCAAGTGCTGTTTCGCAGCGTCATCGGGCACGGCGATAAGGAACGCTAAGCTCGTGGGTCCTTCTCCGGTGCCCCAGGTGATGCCACCTTCGGGAAGCCGGGCGAAGGCCAGCGTCGGTGTGGTAACCCCAGCGGAACGAGCATGCGGGATGGCCACGCCGTGGCCTACGCCGGTGGAGTGTTGGGATTCGCGGACAAGGGCGGCATCGGTAACCACGGCGGCGTCGTTAATGCGGCCATCGGCTGCCGCGAGGGAAACGAGCGACTTGATGACGGCCTCGGAGTCTTGGCCGAGTGGCTCATCGAGGCTGATGGTAGAGGTACCGAGAAGCGGGAGCACTGCGGGTGACTCCGTCGCCTCGTCCGCTTGCGGGGAGCGTTGCGTCAGGCGAATGAGCAGGAGCATGAGCGCGGCACACACGGCAACGCCGCAGAGCAGGGACAGGAAGAACCACGCCACGTGATCCACCGCGCCGAGGACGGCGACGATCGGGCCGCCGTGCATGACATGATCTTGGACCCCAAACGCGCCCGCCATCGCACCGGCAACGGCACCACCGACGACGTTGGCCGGGATGACCTGCAGGGGACGCGCCGCCGCCAAGGGAATGGCGCCTTCGGTGATGCCGAAAAATCCCATGAATAGCGCGGCGATACCGGAATCCTTTTCCGCCTTATTGAACCAACCGCGGCGCAGGAGGGTAGCCACGCCCACTGCGAGCGGCGGAACCGCAATCGCGGCGGCGGCCATCCCCATCGGAGCAGCATTTCCCGCGGCGATCATGCCGCCGCCAAACAGGAAGGCAGTCTTATTGAAGGGCCCGCCCATATCGAAAGCGATCATCGCACCGATGATAAGACCCAGCACAATCGCCGATGAGCCTTCCAGCCCGCCGAGGTATTCGGTCATGGCCTCGAAGGCGGTGGCAATCGGCGCGCCGATGAAATAGATGAAGGCCAAGCCCACTATCAGCGTGGTGAAAATTGGGATGACGATAATCGGCCAAATCGGCGCGATGAATTTGTGCACCGGAATCTTCTTGATTGCAAGGGCCACGTAGCCGGAGAGAATACCGGTGACGATACCGCCCAAGAATCCGGCGCCAGCCTCGGACCCGTACAGCGAGCCGGTTGTGGCGATGAGCCCGGTGATAAGGCCTGGCGCTAACCCCGGCCTATCCGCGATGCCAACGGCAATGTAGCCAGACAAGACCGGCACCATCAGCGAAAACGCCAGGCCACCGAGCTCATTGAGCGTATTCCAGAAGCTATCTTCAGGAATGGACAGCCCCTCCGGCGTCGGCGTGCCGCCCAAGGACAGCGCCACGGCGATGAGCAATCCGCCGGTGACCACGAAAGGAATCATGTGGGAAACGCCATTCATCAGCGCCTTGTACATTGTCTGCCCAATACCGCGCAGCCCAGCATCTTCCGCGGCGTCCTCTGCCTCGCTTTCCGATGCCCCCTCATCCTCACCCTTCCACGCTGCCGCCTCCAATGACTTGGTTAACAGCTGTTCGGGGTGCTTGATGGCTTCGTCCACGCCGGTGGCCACCAAGCGCTTGCCGTGGAATCGGTCCTTTGCAATGACGGTATCGGCACCGATAACAATGGCATCGGCTTCCTCGATGTCTTGTGTACTGAAGTGGCCCTCCACGCCGATGGAACCGTGCGTTTCAATCTTGATGCGGTAGCCCAGCTTTTCGGCGGCGGCCTCTAAGTTCTCGGCGGCCATATAGGTATGGGCGATACCCGTTGGGCACGCCGTGATGGCGAGAATGAAAGGCGAAGAATCTGATGTGCTCATATTCTTATTAAAGGCACCCGTGTAAACGAGCACAAGGAAAAAGGGGAGGTTCTTTGCGCAGGGTCCGGCGTGCAAGGGCCCTATGCGCAACCTCCTATGTGCAACCTCCTCTGTGCAGGGTCCTATGCGCATCCTCCTCTGCGTCAATTGAAGGCGCGATGCGATTTTTGAAGGGCGAGTTTGCTTAAACTGTGCAAAGGACCTATAGCATCGCGGAGATCGCACAAGTGAAGACCGGCGGTACCCTAGAACCAGAGCTAGAAACAGAACCGAAACCGCCCGCACTTGGGGAACACGAATGAATCGTGCCCACTTGAAACGAAGAAAGCCGCATCGTGAGTACAGCATCGCCGGATAATATCCTGCTCTACCTGCCAGAAAAGCAGGAAGAGCAGATTCGGGAGATCTTTGCAGGTCTTGCCGAGCGCGGATTCCCCGTGCAAAATCAGCGCCCGCATATTACGGTGACCTTCGCGCCGGAGATGGATCCTCACGTTGTGGAGCTTGCCGCGGAGCTTTTACCGGCGGTTATTCCGGCGACGTTTCGGCGCGTGGGAAACGTCATTTTCGGCACGAAGCGGAAACGAACCGTGGCCTGGTTATTAGAGACCAGCGATGAACTCGAAATAGCAGCGCGGAAGATTAGCGCTGCCAATCCTGAGGGCCGCGGACCGCGCTGGACGCCGCATCTGACGATGGGTCTGCGCTTACCGCGCGAGGACGTGGGCGACTATTTAACCGCGATGGATGAGCTGACGTCCTCGCACTTTAAGGAACTTAACGCAGTAGAAGCTGCGTATTGGCGCCCGCGCACGCAAGAAAAGACCGTGTTAGCGGGAGGCTAGCCAGCTCATGACATTAAGCTCCTGAGCTCGAACTCGCGACGGTACGCCGTATTGATATATTCCCGTGCCGCCATCATTTGCAGCGTTCCATACTTGGAGTTGGATGGATCGACCAAGAGCTCGCACTTTTGCAGAGCTTCATGTTGCGCCACCGTGTCTGCGGTATCCAGGCACATGAGATCGATGCCGTCGCCATAGCGGGCGTAAAACGCCGTGGCAACGTCGAGCAGATTCGGCCGGTCAGCTTTCGCGCGCGAGAAATCAACCGAATAGGCAAGGTCAACATCATTCGCGTTGGTGGCATCTACGTGCGCGCTGCCAAAAAGAACCAGCAGGTCAATGCCGGTATCCAAGCAGAATGACTCCAAGGACCCGTCATCGGCCTCAGCGCGCAACCGCGCGGCAAGCTGTGCTGGAGTGCTCATAACCATCACCTTACCAACGCCGTCAGCAGGCAGAGACGCGCAGAATTGCGGTGTGCTTAAAGCAGCGCCTGAATCTCGCGGGCGACGCGCAAGACGGTGAGGTCCTGGCCCGGCTTGCCGATGACCTGCACCGCATCACCCACTCCCTTGGTCTCCGTCGTGCGCAGCGGGATAGTGATCGCCGGCCAGCCCAAGACATTGAATGGCTCGGTCCAGCGGCGCAGGCTGGCAGCGGAATCCGCAGTGTTTTCTGCGGTGATGTCGTCCCATTTGATGGGGCCGGCGTCGAGGGTGGGGGCGAGGATGATGGGGGAGGCATCGAAAAGCGCCAGTGCTTCCGTGCGCAGTTGTTCTACCTGCTGTGCTGCAGCGTCGTAGTCTGCCTGAGTAATATCCTGCCCGCCGAGGACACGCTCCAAGATGACGTCCTGATACTTATCCCGCTGATCAAGGTAGGGCTGATGGACGTCGTAAGCCTCCTTGAGGCGCATCGGCGCGTAGAGCTTCGCGGTGGTAGCGAGGGTGGATTCGAGCTGGGAGTAATCGAGGCGCTCCACGGCTGCGAACGTGGAATCCTGCAGCGCAGACAGCAGACCAGCAAAGCGCTCACCTTTGGTTTTCAACGCAGAGACATCGATGGTGGCCACGTTCTCGGCCGGAGCCGGTGCCTTATCCACCGTGGCTAGCAGGGCTTGCTCGATGAGCTCGATGGAGCTGGCGAAGAATCCGATGCAATCGAAGCTCGGCGCGAAGGGGAAGACACCATCGAGCGGGATCGTGCCGGTGGTGGGCTTAAATCCCAGCACGCCCTGGCTGGCGGCCGGGACGCGCACGGAACCGGCGCTATCGGAACCCACCGTGAGATCGAGCGCCCCAGACGCAACCAGCGCCGCCGACCCAGAACTAGAACCGCCGCTGCAGACCTGCGGATCGCGCGGATTGATGACGCGGCCATACGCGGAGGCATCGCCCAAGATGCCATAGGAAAATTCCTGGAGGTTGGCCTTGGCCACGGGAATCGCGCCGGCATCCATTAGGCGCTGCGTCACCGTGGCATTCATGGTCGGAGCCGGTCCCATATCCACGTTGGTGCCACAGGTCGTTGGCACCCCGGCGATATCCACGATGTCTTTAAAGGCAATGGGCAATCCGCGCAGCGTAGGCGCGGAATCCACCGCGTCTTCATTAAAAGAAATGGTGGAAATCACCGCGTTAAATTCTTGCTGCGCGTGGGTCAGGCGGTCAGAAATTGTGGACATGGTGGGGTGAATTCCTTTCCACGACGGTTCATACCGTTTGCGGGGTGACTTGCTGCTTTCCAGGGTACAGCTGGTGAGCTCGGAGGAATTGAAGCTATGCCACACGCTGAAACCGTGGCGGTCTTCACCGACCAAAAGTAGGCTCGAGACATGACGCGAAAAATTATTCTGGATTGCGACCCCGGCCACGATGACGCGGTAGCCCTGCTCCTGGCTATGGGTAACCCCAACATCGATCTGCTGGGCATTACCACCGTTGGCGGCAACCAGACCTTGGACAAGGTCTCCCGCAATGCCCTAGTGGTCAAGGAGATCGCCGGTCATCCGGAGATTCCGGTCTATGCTGGTTGCGATCGCCCGCTCGTGCGCCCCGTTGAAGTTGCCGAGGCCATTCACGGCTCAACTGGCATGGATGTCAATGGAGTCCAGCTTCCGGAGCCCGGCACCGCGCTTGCCGATGCCCACGCCATCGACTTCATCATCGACACCGTCATGTCCCACGAACCCGGCACCATTACCTTGGTTCCAACGGGTCCGTTGACCAATATCGCTATGGCCGCGCGCAAAGAACCGCGCATCGTAGAGCGTGTCAAAGAGGTTGTGCTTATGGGCGGCGGCTACCACGAAGGCAATTGGTCCCCCGTTGCCGAATTCAATATCAAGATTGATCCTGAGGCGGCGCATATCGTCTTCGAAGAGCCGTGGCCGGTCACCATGGTCGGGCTCGACCTTACCCACCAAGCACTGGCCACAGCCGGGGTCGAAGCCGAAATTAAGGCGTTAAATACGCCCGTCGCAGACTTTGTCGTCGGCCTCTTCGGCTTCTTTCGTGAGGCGTATCAGCAAAACCAAGGCTTCACGGATCCTCCGGTTCACGATCCGTGCACGGTGGCTTACCTCATCGATCCGAGCATCGTGCAAACCCGCAAGGCACCCGTTCACGTTGAGCTCGCCGGCGCACTTACCACCGGTATGACCGTGACTGATTTGCGGGAGCCCGCCGATGACACTTGCCATACTCAGGTCGCTACCAAGCTGGACCATGCGGGCTTCTGGAATTTGGTAACCGAGGCCCTTAAAAATCTCGCCTAGCTCTTTGTGTGCTTTGACCAACGTAAACTGCTTCATTGCAGTTAAGCGAACCGAGTCCCGATTGAGAAGGGCGGCATTGCTTTATAAATACTGATATAGAGCAGCGGCGTTTGATGGCGAAGAAAATGAAGGAGTACTACTTCTCACTTTAAGAGCCGGTTGTGGGGTCAAGGATCTTTGTAGACTTCTTCAGAATTGAGAAGTCCTCGCAATTTTTGGGAATGAGGCTGCTCCTCGTCAATATCCACATCCGCAAATTCACAGTTCGGGGCTGGTAACTCGATGCGGATAAACTGAACAGGAAAACCCAACTCGAGGAGCCACCATGGACCAGAACAAATTCCGTCACGTCGTCGTCATGGGAGTCTCTGGCTCGGGTAAGACAACGGTGGGGGAGGCCCTGTCACCGTTGGTGGGGCTAGAGTACCGCGACGGCGATGATATGCACCCGCAGGCAAATATCGACAAGATGGCCGCGGGAACGCCGCTGAATGATGAGGACCGGGAGCCGTGGCTAAAACAGATCGGGCAGTGGCTGGCGGATAGGCCGGAAGGTGCGATGGTGGGGTGCAGCGCGCTAAAACGCAAGTACAGGGATCTGATTAGGCAGTACTGCCCAGGCGTGGCGTTTGTGCACGTACACGGGGACTTTGATGTGTTGTATAAGCGGATGCAACACCGGCCGGGACACTTCATGCCAGCGTCGCTGTTGCAGTCGCAGTTCGACACCTTGGAAGCGTTGGAAGAGGACGAAACTGGCCGCGTCTTCGATGTGACGCGGCCAGCGGAAGATATTGCAGAAGAGGCTGCTGCCTGGATAAAGACCGGCGCTTAAAAGACTGCAGCCGCGCCGTAGAGGACGAGGACGAGTGCGAAGCCGATGACGGAGATGAGCATCTGGTTGACGGTCCACGTCTTCAGAGTTGTCATGGTATCCATGCCCATTAGGCGGCCGACGAGCCAGAAGCCGGAATCGTTGACGTGGGAGCCAAAGACCGAACCGGCGGCGGTGGCTACGACGATGAGTGCGAGTTGCATTTCGTTGAAACCGCCAGCTTCCACGGCGGGGACCATGAGGGCGGCGGCCGTGGTGAGCGCGACGGTGGCTGAGCCCTGTGCCAGGCGGAGGGCTACGGCGATGAGATAGCAGGCCAGGATGACGGGGATGCCGAGGCCGGAGAGGGAATCGGCAAGCGCATCGCCAATGCCTGAGGTGCGAAGCACGCCGCCGAACATGCCGCCCGCGCCGGTGATGAGCACGACGGAACAGATAGGGCCAAGCGAGGAGTCAACGAGTTTTTCCAGCGCAGTCTTTTCCACGCTGCGGCGCAGGCCGAGGACTACCAGCGCGATAAGCACCGTAATCAGCAGTGCGATTGGAGTTTGGCCGAGCATGACGAAGAACCTGACCCACGTGGCATCGGCATCGATTGTGCCGTAAGAAGCTAGGGCGTTGAGCCCAGTATTAAAGAAGATGAGCACCATCGGGATGAGCAAAATAGAAATCACTGTGGTGGCGGAGGCAGGTTTTAAGGGTTGTTCTTCCTTTTCAAGGACAGGCCCGGCGATGGCGTCAGTGACCTTGAATGGGAACTTCTTTCCGGCAAAAAGTCCAAAGCGATAGCCGGAGATATACCAGGTAGGCAGGGCCAGAAGCAGGCCGACGAGCAGCACCAAGCCGAGATCGGCGCCGTAGAATTCGCTGGCGGCAACAGGGCCAGGGTGCGGTGGCAGGTAGACATGCATGACAGAAAAGGCGCCAGCGGCCGGCAGGCCAAAGGCAAGGACTGGGCCATCCAAGCGGCGGGCGACGGCAAAGATAACCGGGAGCATCACGATAAGCCCAGCGTCGAAGAAGATTGGAAAGCCCATAATCAGCGAGGCGATGCCGAGTGCAAGCGGCGCTTTATTCTCGCCGAAGCGGCGAACCATGGCATCGGCAAGCGACTGAGCACCGCCGGAAGCCTCCACGAGCCGGCCGATCATGGCGCCGAGTCCCACCAGAAGCGCCACCGAGCCAAGTGTGGAGCTGAAGCTTTCCGTCATCGTAGGGACAATGCCCTCGAGGGGTATGCCGGCCGCAAGTGCTGTTAGGGCGGAGACCACCAGCAACGTTAAAAATGCATGCAGCTTGAAATAGATGACAAGCACGAGGATTAATGCAATCGCGGCGATGGCGATGCCGAGGATTGGGCCAGTAGAAAGTGTTGGCTCCCAAGTATCCATGAGCTAAAGGATCCTTTGCGTCCGTTTGAAATTTAATAGGGCGTATTGGCCTTTTCAATCCGTCACGGTAGCAGTATTGAATTCGCCCTGGAACGCGTTCTGCGTGTAATCGTGGAAAATGAGGCTGACGCGACACCCGATGGAGGTGAACCGCCGCGGGTTTCCTGGGATGAGCAGACAAGGCTACATTGGAATTATCTCTCTCACCTTTGGAAAGGACTCTTTATGAAGCGCAAGCTTGGCTTTTCGGCATTGATATTGGCAGGTGCGGTGGCACTCGGGGCGTGTTCTTCCGGCGGCGATGATGCTGCAGAACCATCTACCAGTGCACAATCGGAAGCGACGTCCTCTACCTCAGAGGCTGCGCAAGCCTTAGGCAAGGGCGATAGCTTCGATGTACCGTGCAGCGGCAATGATGACACCACGTGCATGACCGTGAAAATCAACGACATTGTCGATGATGCGCACTGCGCAAGTACCGAGTCGAAGAAAGGGAAGTTTGTCGCGGTAGAGATTTCCGCGTCCATGCCTGAGGGCGCGGATGACGGATTCACCTCGCCTTTTAGGTCTATGCCGTGGCGGGTAAGCACCGCTGACAACAAAATTAATAATGCGCGGGCAGAAGTTAGCTGCGATGATGGCAGCTACCTCAACCTCATGGATGAATTCCCAGGCTACAGCGCCGACGGTACGGCTTTCCTCGATGTTTCTAAAGACACCAATATGCTGCACTTTAAGGCTACGAATGAGGTGAGCTACAAGATTAAGGTGGAAAGTGGCGGTGAAGCGGAGCCTTCTTCGCAGGAGCCCACCAATGAAGCAAGCCCCAAGAATGACCCTGCCCAAGAGCGCGCAGGCGAAGCTGCGCAGCCTGCCCCGCAGCCGAAATCGGGAACAGATAGTGGGGGACAACAGCAGGTAAACCCGAACAACCAGGAAGGCGATGCGCCCCAGAATGCTGGCGATGCGCCTGTCGTAGGAATTACCCAAGCCCCTGGCGTGGAGAATCCGCACCCTCTCGATAAAACAGTTGCTTCCTGTGGCGACCCATCCAATCAGCAACCAGGGACCACCTATTTCACGGATGGGACGACTGGGTGGACGCAACAGTGCGCAAGCCAGATGGCGCAGTAAAAACAACTCCAGCGCCCGGGCCGCAGTGAAGGGCCGCAGGGCGCTGGAGCTGGTTCTCTCTATCTCTCTTGCGTTCTCTCAAACGCTAAGGAAAGTATGGGCCTAAATCCTGTTATAGGCATTGAAAAAAGCTGAAATTTTCCTGAAAGTTAGTGCAGGCTAAGAAGATCACGGGGTAGGCACGCGGTGCGCTAGTCTGGGAGGTAGAAGAAATAGCCAAAATGTGCGTGGAAGCTGGGGCAATGGCCGCTGGGAAGTGGCCTGGATCGCAGTTTTCGTACGAGGTAGAGGTGGAAGATTTGTCGTCGCAGTATGATCCGAATTTTCACCGGCAGATGGGCGTGGAAGCTGACGTCGTCTTGCGTGTCGGAATGATGCTGATGGGGGCTGGCACATCGGGCTATCGCGTGCTGCGCGGCATGAAGCGCAGCGCCCGGGCGTTGGGGTTTGATCACCTGGACGCCAATGTGGGCCTGACGCAGATTACCTGCACCTTCCACCGGGGCGATTCCTTTCGCACCGTGATTGCGCGCACGCACTCGCCGGCCGTTGATGCCTCCCGCATTGAGGCATTGGAGGACCTCACCCATAACCACCTATATTCCGGCATTACCGCGGAAGAGCTTTCAGGGATGCTCGATTCCATAGAAAGCGATGTGAAAAAGCGCTGGAGCGTGTGGGTCCTATCCACGGCGGCCGCGGTCGCGTGCGCGGCGTTTGCTTTCTTAAATTTCTTCCCAGTGCAAGCGGTAGGGCTCGTGGCGCTGGCGGCATTCGTGGGGCAGTTTGTGCGCTATGAAGTGCTTCACCAGCACGTGCACCAAATTGGCGGGATCATTGCCGGTGGCGCGGCAGCCAGCATCACCTTCTTTATCCTCATCGAGCTTCTCGGATTTGCTGGGGTAGTAGAGCCGAGCTCGCTGTCCTCGGGCTATGTTGCGGCGGTGCTCTTTTTGATTCCGGGGTTCCCGCTGTTCTCGGCCCTGATTGATATCGCGCGCTTTGACTTTGATGCGGGTATCGCCCGGCTGGGTTATGCGTTTACGGTCATCTTTACCGCTACGTTTACCGTCTCCATGGTCAGTTGGCTAACGGATCTCAGCCCGGATCCGCCGGTCCCCGCACCGGATACGCGGTGGTACCTGCTGGCGTTTGTCGCCAGTTTCTTCGGCATCGCGGGCTTTGCCTTCCTTTTTAATTCCTCGCGCCGTATGGTGTTGGTGGCTGCAAGCGTGGGGACAGTGGCCAACGCGGTGCGCCTTGGCCTCCTTGAGCTGGGCACGACCATTTACTTTGCAGCGTTTATCGGCGGGCTGATTATCGGGCTCTTGGGCGCGGTGGCCTCCCAAAAGGCGCGGTTGCCGCGCATTACCACCACCGTGCCGGCCGCCGTCATCATGATTCCTGGAGTGACGATGTTCCGCGCGGTCTATTACCTCAACGATGGCCAGATGGATCAGGCGGTGGCAAATGTGGCCACCGGCTTGATGGTGGTAGGAGCCATCGGCGCAGGAATGGTATTTGCCCGGTTGCTCACGGACCGCGATTGGGCGTTGGGGCGGCTCATTGATTTCGATAAGGAAATCCCACGAAAGAAGCCCGCCTAGCGCGGGTGGTTCGGCCTTGCAGCGGGGCCGAGGCGATAGCCAGCGGCGGCGGCCAGAGACGGCGGCCAGAGGCAACAGGCAAAGCGGCAGCCAATAACACGAATAGTAAAACGCCAGTGGCACCCGGTTCCTTTCGGTTCCGAGTGCCGCTGGCGTCTCTCTCTACAAGGGTGTTTCCATGTATCGGTTTTCACCGCCCTCTGGAAACTGAGGGGTTCTCTCTATCTCTCTCTCGTATGCGCTCTCTCAAACGCATGATTTAAGTATGGGGCACGCGGCTGGAACGGCAATGGAATCTGCCTGAAAGGTTGCTGCAAAGTGCTGTGAGTTGGGTGGGGAAGGGAGGCATCGGCAAGCAAAGCGTGTCAGCGAAGCTATAAAGGCATATAAAAGTGACCTAAAGCATAGTAAATTCTGTAGGCTCGTCGCTACGGGTGCAGACTATTCTGCGCCATTTTTGCGAAAGAAGCTCAACAGAAACGAGGTGAGGAGCATGGCTCCTCTGATAGCCCCACCGCCAGCGAGCGATGAATCTGCGCGAACGGACGTGGACGTTCCTGGCACTTCACATGAACAGCGCGTTTCCGCCATCAAGGCCGCATTCATCGGCACGTTTATTGAGTGGTTCGATTATGCGGCCTATATCTATATGTCCGCGATTATCTCGCGCGTCTTTTTCCCAGAAATGGAAGGCCGCCGCGCGCTGATTTTGACCTTCGCGCTCTTCGCGCTGTCATTCTTGGTGCGCCCCATCGGGGGAATCGTCTGGGGACATATTGGTGATAAGCACGGCCGCATCCACACGTTGACCTATTCCATCGTGTTGATGTCACTGGCGACCGCCTGCATCGGTTTATTGCCTGGGTATGCCACCATCGGCTTTGCCGCGACGCTCTTGCTTCTTATATGCCGCATGGTGCAAGGCTTTTCCGCCGCCGGTGAATATGCCGGCGCCGCCACCCACCTGGCTGAGATTGCCCCACCTGGGAAACGCGGGATTTATGCTGCGGTGGTGCCCTCGGCCACCGCATCCGGGCTGCTCTTGGGCTCGCTCATCGCGGCATTTCTTACTGGCGTGCTCGATGATGATGCCCTGCATTCCTGGGGCTGGCGCGTGCCCTTCCTAGTGGCGGTGCCGCTCGGCCTGTACGGCTTATGGATCCGCCGCCATACGGAGGAATCCAACCGCTTTGAAAAGCACGCGGACACCGAACTTTCGCCCCTGCGCCAGGTGCTGAAATACCCCAAGGCCCTGGCCATTGCCTTTGCCGGCGCGGTGCTCAACGCGATTGGCTTCTACGTCATCTTGACCTACCTGCCCACCTATCTTTCGGAGGAGCTGGGCATGGCAGAAACTCCGGCGTTTATCGCGTCTTCGGTGGCCTCCGCGTTCTACGTGGGCTTTGCGCTATTGACAGGCCTGCTGTCCGATCGCCTTGGCCGGCGCACCACCATGCTGTGCGCCGCGCTCTTTATGGGACTTGCCATTATTCCGGCATTCATGCTTCTCGATGGCGCAGGCATCCTGCTCGTCATCATCATTCAGGTGTGCCTGGGTGGGGTGCTGGCGCTTAACGATGGCGTCTTGCCCTCCTTCCTTTCCGAGCAGTTCCCCACGCATGTGCGCCTGTCTGGTTTCGCGCTGACGTTTAATACTGCCAATGCCATCTTCGGCGGTACCGCCCCGATGATCGCGACGTGGCTGATTGATACCACCGGAAATAAACTAGCCCCGGCCTTTTATCTGGTGGCTGCGGCGATCGTGACGGGTACTGCCGTGCTCTTCGCGCCGCGCAAGAACAAGCTGGTGGCATAACCCGCGCGGGTTATGCCTGTAGAACTAGTAAAACGCCAGTGGCACCCGGTTCCTTTCGGTTCCGAGTGCCGCTGGCGTCTCTCTCTACAAGGGTGTTTCCATGTATCGGTTTTCACCGCCCTCTGGAAACTGAGGGGTTCTCTCTATCTCTCTCGTATGCGCTCTCTCAAACGCATGATTTAAGTATGGGGCACGCGGCTGGAACAGCAATGGAATCTATCTGATAGGTCGCTGAAAAATACTGAAAGTTTCCTGTAAATCCATTTGCGCTGGTAAGCGGCCCTCAAAGATTATCCTTCTAGCAGGCCTTCATCGATGAGGAAATCCTGTGCCACGGCGGTGTAGTCCTCACCGTCGACGTCCACGCGGGCATTGAGCTCCTGCATCTTCTCATCCGTCAGGAGTTTCGCGAGGGGAGCGAAGAGATCCTTGATCTCTGGGTATTCTTCCAAGACCTCGGTGCGCACAACCGGGGCGAGGTTGTACTTGGGGAAGAAGAGCTCAGGGTCCTCCAGCACGGTGAGGTTTAAGGACTTAATGCGGCCATCGGTGGCAAAGATGGAACCGAGGGTGCACTCGCCCTTATTCAAGGCGGCATAGACGGCGCCGGAATCCATAATCCTGATGCGGTCGCGCGGTGGTTGTTCAATGCCATAGCTATCCAACATGGTAAGCAGGCCGTCATTGCGGGCTAAGAATTCGCTATCGGTGCAAAAGGTCTGCTCGTTGGCGGGAATACCCTTGATATCGGCCAGCGATTCGAGGCCGTACTGTGCGTGGGACTGCTCGCTAATGGCCAGCGCGTACGTATTATTCATCGGCGCTGGGGGTAGCCAGGTAAGTCCATGGTCCTTATCGGCCTCCTTCACTGCCTCGTATTGCTCCTGCGAGCCGGGGACCGGATCGGCGTTGCCCAGGTAGGTAATCCAGGCGGTACCGGTGTATTCAAACATGGAGTCCATATCGCCGACCTCCAGCGCTTGGCGCGCCGAGGTAGAGCCGGGGATATTGGTTAGGTCCTTTACGTTGGCACCTGCGGATTCCAAGAGGATGGCACCAATCTTGCCCAGGATGACCTGCTCGGTGAAGTTCTTGGAACCGATGGAAATATTGGCGCCGTCGAGGTCAATATCGGCCAGGTCACCCTTTAATTCCCCACTCGGGATGAGGCCACCGGCGGTGCCGAGGCCGCACCCGGCGAGGAAGAAGGTGCTTGCGGCAGCGAGGGTTGCGAGGAGGCGTTTCATTGGATCATTCCCTTCGGGGCGAAGACAACCTCAAGAACGCGGCCCACCCATTCGACCGCTAAGGCTAAGGCGGCGATGAGGACCGCGCCAGAGATGAGAATAGGGTTGCGGTAGAGGGTAATACCGGTGGTAATCAGCCCGCCGAGGCCGCCGGCATCGATAAAGGTGGCAAACGCACCCGCGCCGACCAAGAGCACCAGGGAGGTGCGGATGCCGGTCATGATGACCGGCAGGGCCATGGGCAGCTCGACCTTGGTGAGCACCTGGATTGGTGACATGCTGAGGCCATAGGCGGCCTCGACAAGCTGCTTATCCACACCCCGCAAACCCGCAATTACGTTGGCGAGTACCGGCAAAAAGGCATAGAACCAGAGGCCGAGGATGGCCACCGGCTCGCCAAAGCCGAGCCAGATGGCCAATAGGACGATGACACCGACGACGGGCGCGGCCTGTCCAATATTCGCGATGCTGGTGATGATCGGCGCCATGAACTTGGTGGACTTGCGCGTTAGCACGATGCCCAGCGGCACGGCCGTGGCGATGACCAACAGCGCGGAAATGACCACGAGGACTAAGTGCTCGCGGGTCATGGTGAGCACAGAACTAATCTGCAGGGTGCGCTCTTCAATATCATCCAGCTCGGCCGTGGCGTGCCAGAAGAGCCAGCCGCCCACCGTGAGCACCACCAGGATGGGGATGCCGATGATTAGGAGGCGGTCTTCGCCGGTCAGGCGCTTAAATTTCTCCACCGGAATCCACCTCCTTGTCATCTAAAGCCTCTTGGGCGGCGGCATTCATCTGCTGGATATAATCCGTGACCGTTTCGTAGTACAAAACGCCCACGAATTCACCGCGGCGGGTAACAAGCGCCCCGCTGTGGGAGGAAGCAAGCATGGCGGACATGGCATCGCTTAGCGTAGAGTGCGCATCCACAACGGAGTTGAGCTCGAATTGCGGCTCCGGGATGGTCTCGTAGCGCTCGAGCTGGCGGGCGAAGATCCAGTCGCGGGGATGGCCCTTGTCATCGACGATGACCACCATTTCTTCGCCGGCTTCGCGCAGGCGCGCTAGGGCCTCGGTTGTGGATTCACCGATGCGCGCGGTGGCCTGATCCGCAAGTTCCAGCTCGTCCGCGCGGCGCAGGTTGAGCTGCTTTAGGGCGGAGCCGGAACCAATGAAGTCGGCCACGAAGTCATTCGCGGGCGCGGCGAGGATATTTTCGGGCGTATCGTACTGGCTGATCTTCCCGCCTGGCTCAAAGATGAGGATGCGGTGGCCCAGCTTGATGGCCTCATCGATATCGTGCGTGACGCAGATGATGGTCTTTTTCAGCTCGGACTGGATATTGACCAATTCATCCTGCAGGCGCGTGCGGGTGATGGGGTCGACCGCGCCGAAGGGCTCGTCCATCAAGACCACCGGCGGATCCGCAGCCAGGCCGCGGGCGACGCCGACGCGCTGTTGCTGGCCACCGGATAGCTCGCTGGGGAAGCGATCGCGGTAGGTTGCAGGATCGAGCCCGACCATATCCAAAAGTTCATCGGTGCGCTGAGCAATCTTATCGGCCTTCCACTTCTTCAGCTTGGGCACCAAGGCGATATTATCCGCGACGGACATGTGCGGGATGAGGCCGCCGCCTTGGATGACATAGCCAATATCGCGGCGCAGCTGCGTGGGGTTTTTCTTGGTGGCGTCCTCGCCATCGATATAAATGGTGCCGCTGGTCGGCTCCACCAAGCGGTTAATCATCTTCAGCGAGGTGGTCTTACCACAACCAGACGGCCCGACGAATGCGACCAGCTTGCCTGCCGGAATTTCGAAGGAAAGGTCCTCCACGGCGGGGGAGTCTTGGCCCGAATAGGCCTTGGTGACGTGATCGAAGACGATGCTGGCACCGCTATTGCTCGCGTCCGCGGCGTGCGTGGATGAAGCGTGCGTTGAATCAGACATTCTTAGATACCTTTCGGGGTGGTCAATTTTTGGATTCCGGCGAGAATCGCATCCACGATGAGCGCAATAATGACGACGCCGATGGTGCCCACCAGCGTGAAATTAAGTGCGTTGGTGCCGCCGATTTGGCTGAGTCCTGAGTAGATATATCCACCCAGTCCTGGGCCGAGCGCATAGGCGGCGATGGCGGCAACACCCATAGACATCTGGGTGGAGACGCGGATGCCGGTCATAATCACCGGCCAGGCCAGCGGCAGCCGGATGCGGAAGAGGATAGCCGTCGAGCTCATGCCCTGCCCGCGGGCGGATTCGATGACATCGTCGCTGACATTGTGCAAGCCGACGATGGCATTGCGCAGGATGGGAAGGACGGCATAAAAGACCACGAGGGCAACCGACGGTATGGTGCCGATGCCAAACAGCGGGATGGCAAGACCAAGGAGCGCCAGCGATGGCAAGGTCAGGCCGATGGAGGTCAGGGCATTAGCGATAGCCGCACCGCGCGGGCGCTGGGCTACGAAAATGGCAATAATCAACGCGATGACCAGGGCCACGGCGACTGATTGGATGACAAGGCTTGCGTGCTGGTAACTGCGGAAAAGGATATCCTGCCAGCGCGCAGCGATAAATTCGTTCATTTCATCACCTAAAAGAAAGAGAATAGGGCGCAGGGAAAATTATTAGGGGCACAGACTCTCTGGTCCTTCCTCTGCGCTGATGATGTGCTTCTAGCGTACAAGCCTTTTTACGCGCGAAACAATAGCGTGACAGGCTGGGCACAAAACCGGGGGCAGTGAGCACGAGGTAATACCGGTCTTAGTGGCGGCCTAGAAAAACAGCACTTGGCCGATAAGTGCCAGGGCAGCGGTAATAGCTACCACCGTGACGATGCGGTTCAGGCGCTTGGTATCGATGAAGTGGTTGAGGTAGTTGGCAATGAATAAGCCGACGACTACTAACGGGCTATAGGCCGCGGCGGCGTAGACCTGCGGCTGGGTCACCTGGCCGTTAAAGCCCAGGATGATAAGGGACATGACGGTACCGATCACAAAGGTGCCGGCGAGGCTGCCGCGCGTGCGCTGTGGGTCGAAGCGCTTCATAATCAGCGCCATCGGTGGGCCACCGATGGAGGTAGAGGTTCCCAGGAATCCGGAGGTAAGGCCGGCAAGAACGGTATTGCGCCTGGTGGGCTCGGGGCTCCAGCCGAGGCTGGAGAGGGACATCGCCAAGAGCACGGCGCAGCCGATGAAGATGGAAAGGCCATCGTGTGAGAGGGATGCGATTGCCCACGCGCCGGCGAACGAGCCCGGAATGCGGGCGATGACGGATATGCCGACCAAGCGCCATGAGGTTTCGCGGTACGTTCGCGCCAGCGTATAGATGGAAATGCACAGCGCGAGGAGCAAGATGAGCGTGGGGACTAAATCCGGGCGCAAGAGCGCGATGATGGGAGTGGCGATGGTGCCGAGCCCAAAGCCGATCGAGCCCTGAGTGATAGTGCCGACCAAAATGAGCACACCAATAAAGATGTAGACCCACGCGTCTGAAGAGATTCCCAAGAACATGATGGAAGGCAAGTATAGGGCACTTGGCCTAGAGCCGGGCGGTTACTTTCTCATTCGCTGCAATTTCATCCAGGCGGGACGCGGGGCAGAGTCCAGCGACGATGACGGCGGAGCCGCCGGCCGCTAAGGGCTCGAGGACGGCGCGGGTGAAGGAAGATTTATCGCTCGACCCGGTAGATAGCAGCCGCTCGGCGCAGCCGGGCGGAGTCACCAATTCCGGCAGGGGCTGGGTTTCACCAAAGTACTGATCTCCATAAAAACGGACGGTGGGGCCGAAGTCGATGGCACCGGTGGGCAGATCCCCGCCGGATTCAACGATGCCGCGGCCAAAGGGGTCGTCGCTGATGAGCACGATATCGGCCTGCGGCTGGCGCTCTTGGGCGGCGAGGTAGCGGGAGGGGGAGGTAAAGACGACATCGGCAAGCGCGGCCGATTCACCGAAATCAAAGCTGGGCCCGGCGGCGAGGGCGCCTAAAGCAATGACGGCGGCCTGCCACGAGGTGGGCACGTCGATGGCGATGGTGGAATCCGGCTCCAAGTCGAGCTCTTCTTCCAACATATTGGCGATCTTGGCCACCCAGTTATCGAGCGTCTGGGCGGAAAAATCCATGCGCGCGCCGGTGGATTCGTTATAAACAGTCAGCCGCGGGGTGGCGGCATCGGCGTTTAAAAGATGGGCGAGTAGTTCCATACCCGCCCATCGTAGGCCAGCCTGCTTAGTTCACGCAGCGCGGACCGTCGCCGCCGGCGTCGATTTCAGGGGCAACCTTGTTGGCACCGAAGTCGTTGCCCGGGGTTCCTACCAGGTCGGTATCCTCTTCGGCCGCGGATTCCTCGGCGCTGGCTTCCTCATCGGAAGGGCCCTGGTAATCATCGGTGGCTACGACGAGCAAGGTATTGGCATCGAGCTGCGGGTTTTCTACCACTGGCAGGCCACCGAGCTTTTCCGCCAGCTTCTTGGCATCTTCGCTCTCGGGGTCGGCGGCAACGACCTGGGACTCAGAGTAGATGCCGGGCTGGGCATTGGCGGAGCGCTCGACGGTATAGCCGGTGTTTTCCAGCCAGGTGCCGATGCCAGCGGCCAAGCCATCGATATTGCCGGCATTGAGGACGTGGACCTCGTTATCGGAGTTGATATCGGCATCGTGCTCCGCTGCGTTTTCGGCGTTTTCCTCCTTGTGGGCCGCGTCTTCTTCGGCTTCCTCGTGCGACATGGCCAGATCCTCCATGAAGCGGTGGACCTCATTGGTATCGATGGTGACGATGGATTCACCGTAATCGCCGCGGCCATCGATGGAGGTGACCGGAATGGTGGTAAAGGTGACGTTGCCGCCGGCCAGGCCTGCTAGCTGGGTGACAAAGCCCATGATGTCCCAGCCGTCATCGATGACCACGGAGCGCTCCACGGCCTTGGCAATCTTGGAGAGCTTGGATGGGCTGGTCAGAGTGTCATTATCGAGCACCTTATTGACCAGCGAGGCCATATACGCCTGTTGGCGTACGATGCGGTCAAGGTCACCGCGCGGCAGGTTATAGCGCTGGCGCACAAAGGTCAGCGCCTGCGCACCATTAAGGGTCTGGGTGCCCTTGTGGAAGTTGGCGCCGGACATCTCGTCCTCAACATCCTCGTTGAGGCAGACCTCGACGCCACCGACGGCATCAGTAAGCAGCGTAAAGCCCAGCAGACCCACCTCGGCGTAGTGGTCAATGGATACGCCGGTCAGGGAGTGCACCATCTTCAGCAGGCCTTCGCGGCCGGCTTCTACGCCGTGCTTTTCGATGTCCTTATCCGTATACGGTGCCTTTTCGCCCTGCGCCTCCGCCTGGGCGTTTTCCTGCTGGAGCTCTTGGACCTTGTCGTTTTTGTGCGAGGCGTAGACGGCATTGATCTTCATATTGCCGTAGTCCGGATCGTTGACATAGGTATCGCGCGGAATGGAAACCGCGGTAGCGCGCGAGCCGTCTTCCGGAATGCGCACGAGCATGATGGTGTCGGTATTTTCCTCACCCTCGGCAACGCCAGCGTGGAGATCCGCCAGCTCCTTTTCAGAGAGCGGGTTGCCCTGGGCATCGGTGCGCGAATCCTTGCCCACGAGCAAGATATCGGCGGCGCCGTCCAAGGAAGGATCGGATAAACCATCCTCGCCCAAAGATAAGTCCGAGGCGGAGGACATGCCCGTATCCAGGCGCCCCACCGTGGCGTAGCCCACGCCGGAGACAGCCAGGATGAGGGCAGAAATAACAGCCACGATGGTTTTGGTGGCCGTGGAACCCTTTTGCTTAACCGCGTTAGCGGCAGAGGGCGCGGGTTGGATATTGCGCGCCCGGCGAGTGTTCTCAGAAGTCACAAGTGAAGGCTTTCTACTTTCCGGGGATCTGGAGACAGTTTAGGGGAGATCTCGCCAAAATTAGGGATCCGTGACCAGTTTCGCGCAATTGAACAGTGTCTGTCTCCGGACACAGCCTCTGGCGTGACTAAGCTTGGGGCCCATTGTGACTACTGAAACTACAGCTCCGCTCGCCATTATCACCGTGACCTATAACCCCGGTGAGTACTTGGCGCGCTTTATAGGCTCCCTGCCGGACGCCAGCGCCCAAGGCGCCCAGGTGGTGCTGGCGGATAATGGCTCGACCGATGGCATCCCCGAAGCCGCCGCGGCGGAAAGGGAAGGCGTGGACTTCCTCGATACCGGCGGCAATATTGGCTACGGCGCTGGCATGAACGCCGGCGCGCGGTGGGTACGGGAGAACCGGCGCGTAGACGATGAGTTCTTCCTTATCTCTAACCCGGATGTCACCTTCACCGAAGGCGCGATTGACCAGATGATTGCGTGCGCGCGCCGCTGGCCGGATGCCGCGGCGGTTGGCCCGCGCATCGTGGAACCCGACGGCAGCAACTACCCGTCCGCCCGGTCGGTGCCGAATATATCCACCGGCATCGGCCACGCGCTGTTTTCTAACCTATGGCCCTCTAATCCGTGGACACGCACGTACCGCAACGATGCCGATATGTCCGTCCAGCGCCCCGCCGGGTGGTTATCCGGATCCTGCCTCTTGGTGCGCTGGGAGGCCTTCGATGCCATCGGCGGTTTTGATGAGCGCTACTTCATGTACTTGGAAGACGTGGACTTGGGCGATCGCTTCGCGCGCGCCGGGTATCAAAATATTTTCTGTCCGGAAGCCGTCATTAGCCACGCCAAGGGGCATTCCACCCAGGCGCACGCCGGGGCGATGCTGCGCGCGCACCACAGCTCCGCGTACCGCTTCCAGGCCGACCGCCACCCGGCGTGGTGGCAGGCCCCGCTGCGCGCAGCGTTGTGGCTGGGCTTGCAGGCGCGGGGAGCGGTAACGGCCGCTCGTGCCAGTACCGCCAAAGATTCGGAAGCCTGAAGCGCGTGCCGTTGACCTGGTTTCTGGTCGCGGCCGCATACACTGACCCTCGAAAAACCTCAGAATAAGATTGTCTGCATACAAAGGATGACTATGACTGAAGCAGCCACCACCCACGGTGCCACCACCGATGCAGTGATTTTGGTGGGCGGGCGCGGAACTCGCCTGCGCCCACTGACCATTGGTACGCCCAAGCCCATGCTGCCGACGGCGAACTACCCGTTCCTGCAGCACCTGCTCGCCCGCATCAAGGCCGCGGGCATTGAGCACGTGGTGATGTCCACCTCGTACAAGGCAGAGGTTTTCGAGGAATACTTTGGCGATGGCTCCGAGCTCGGCCTGGACATCGAATACGTGGTGGAAGAAACCGCGCTGGGCACCGGCGGCGGTATCCGCAACGTCTATGACAAGCTGCGCAATGACACCGTCATGGTCTTCAACGGCGATGTTCTTTCCGGCATGGATCTAGAGGGCATTTTGACCACGCACCACAACAAGGGTGCCGATGTCACCATGCACCTGCTCAACGTGGCGGATCCGCGCGCCTTCGGCTGCGTGCCCACGGATTCTGAGGGCCGGGTCACGGCCTTTTTGGAAAAGACCGAGGATCCACCAACCAACCAGATCAATGCCGGCTGCTACGTCTTTGACCGCTCCGTTATCGAATCCATCCCGGCAGGCCGCGTGGTTTCGGTTGAGCGCGAGACCTTCCCGGGCTTGCTTGCCGATGCCCGCCTGGTCGTCGGCCACGTCGATAACTCCTACTGGCGCGATATGGGCCGCCCCGATGACTTCACCCGCGGCTCCTCCGATCTGGTGCGCGGCATCGCGCCATCGCCGCTGTTGGAAGGCCGCACCGGCGAATCCCTCGTGGAATCCTCGGCCGGTATTGCCGGCGGCGTGCTGCTGCTATCTGGCACCGCGGTGGGCCGCGGATCCGAGGTGGGTGCGGGCTCCCGCCTGGAGGGAACGGTGGTCTTTGATGGCGTGCGCATCGAACCAGGGGCCATCATCCACAACTCCATCATCGCCTCCGGCGCGCATATTGGCGCCAATGCGGTCATCGAAAACTGCGTCATCGGCGAAGGCGCCCACGTTGGCGCCCGCTGTGAGCTCGTGGACGGCATGCGAGTCTTTCCCGGTGTGACCATCCCCGATGCCGGCATCCGCTTTAGCTCCGACGCCTAAAACACCCGCCACCTACCCTCCGCACCTGCTGTAGCTCGGGCACGAGCGCGGTGCGGAGGGTTTTGTGATCCCCGCCCGGCCGAGATTTTGGGAGACACGCCGATACTTCCTGAAAATTGTTGACAGAAAAACCGGGCACCACTATATCTAGTACCCCCTACCTATACCCCCGGACGGCACCAGGTGTTACTAATGTGACGGATGGGGATCGTGTGCAGCGTTTTTGCGATAAAGCGCGAAAAAGGCACTAATTCAGGTTGACGATATTTAGTGATCCGGTGTGAAATTACATCAGTGCAAGAAACGGCGACCGACACACCCGTTTTTACGGATTGGCTCGAGGATTGACGGCGATTCAGCCGCACTTCAGCCTCGTGTACAGTCGGTTGCACTGATTAGGATTACCCAACCTCGGAGAAAGGAAAAGGCGTGGACAAAATGGCTAATAACAACGCCATTCTCCGTGGCGGTGCTGCTGCAGAGGTATCGCTCGATGAACTCTTCGGTGCCGTCGAGCAGGAGTGGCAGGATCAAGCGTTGTGCGCGCAGACGGATCCAGAGGCATTCTTCCCTGAAAAGGGAGGTTCCACCCGTGAGGCAAAGCGTATCTGCCAAGCCTGCGCGGTGCGCGATGAGTGCCTGGAATACGCGCTGGAGCACGATGAACGCTTCGGAATTTGGGGCGGGCTTTCGGACCGCGAACGTCGCCGCCTCAAGCGCGAGATTGGTTAATTAAGTTGTGTGTGCTCTAGCCCTTGGCCGCGCCCTACGTGGTGTGGTCAAGGGCTAGAGTTTTCTTTAACGCGAATATGCCTTCCTACCAGCTATAGCGCGGGTCTACCTCCTCTGGGGCGAGGTTTAAGTAATTGGCCACTAGGGCAGTAATGACCGTGCCGAGGAGCTCCGCGCGCTCGGCGGAGGTCACGGCACGCTGCTCAATGGGCATGCGGAAGATAACGAGCCGGGCGCGGGTAGGGCTACCAGCGGAATCGACACCGGCGGGCACGATGCGGCCGAGCGGCACGGGGCCATCGGCAATGATTTCATCCGGCAGCACCGTCATATCCGCCGAAAGGCGCATGCGCGGGATGGTGTCTACCGCAAGGTCGAGCCCGCGCAATTGCGGGGCGAAGGCGTGCTGAATGGGTGCGTAGGCCTCGAGGACGGCGGCATCGAAAAGCTCGCGGGCGCTGCGGTAGCGTGGGGTTTGCTGCGGCAGAAGGGGCCCGTGCAGGCCGCGCCCGTGGCGATCGTGGGCGGGGCGGATATGCGGGCGGGGGCGAGCAGCGGTCATGGCGTTGATTCTAAAGCTCTAAGGTTGCGCAATAAGTGCAGCCACGCCGGGGAAGTACTATCTAAATCTCAACCAAGGGTTTAGACTAATGCGCGTGACTGAATCTCGCCATTGCTCCCGCCCAGGCTGCGGCCGACCCGCCGTGGCGACGTTGACCTACGCATACGCGGATCAAACCGCCGTGGTTGGCCCGCTGGCAGAAGAGGATAACCCGCACAGCTGGGATCTCTGCAGCACCCACCGCGACCGCATCTCCGCGCCGGTGGGCTGGGAGCTGGTGCGCGTAGACCGCATCGAGCTCGACGAGGATGACGACCTTATGGCCCTGGCCCAGGCGGTCAAGGAAGATGGCAGGGTGACCACTGGGCTTGTCGATGACCGCAGCGCCGGCTCCGGGGCAGATCCCATCGATTACGCCGCCACCTTCGATGGCGCTGATCCCGCCAATTCCAATCATCCGGTATTTCGCACCCGCCGCGTGGCCTATGCCAAAAAGGCCCGCCGCGCTCACCTGTCCGTCGTTCCTGATGCGCAGAGCGAAGATAATTCTGCCGAGAGGCAGGACACGGACACCGAATCTGATTAAAGCAAGGGCGCTGAGCACAGCGCCTGAGAAAACTCGCGCTACCTAGCCGCAGACACGGAAGGAGCACTGCGCTAGTTGCCCGTAGGCAGGGAGTAATATTGCGAGGTATGCGAACTCGTGAGCATCTTGATGCAGTGATTAAGGCCTATGACGTCCGTGGCGTGGTGGGCGAAGATATCGATGAAGACTTCGTGCGCGATACTGGCGCCGCCTTCGCCGCAATCCTGCGCGAAGAAGGCGAAAACACCGTGGCTGTAGGCCACGATATGCGCCCGTCTTCTCCCGCGTTGGCGCAAGCCTTTGCTGAGGGCGTGGTGAGTCAAGGCCTCCATGTGACGCTTTTGGGGCTTACCTCTACGGATGAGCTCTACTATGCGGCGGGTTCTATGGAGTGCGCGGGCGCGATGTTTACCGCCTCCCACAACCCGGCGAAGTACAACGGCATCAAGCTCTGCCGCGCCGGTGCCGTCCCCGTGGGGCAACAGACTGGGTTGGAAGAAATCAAGCAGATGCTTATCGATGGCACCCCAAGCTACGACGGCCCTAATGGTGCCATCGCCGAGCAAGAAATCCTGACCGGCTACGCGGACTTCCTGCGTCACCTCGTGCCGCTGGAAGAATCCAAGCCGCTGGTCGTCGCCGTCGATGCCGCCAATGGCATGGGCGGGCACACGGTCCCGGCCGTTTTCGATGGCCTGCCCTTTGATGTCCGCGATCTCTACTTCGAGCTCGACGGCACCTTCCCCAACCACGAGGCGAACCCGCTGGATCCCAAGAACTTGGAGGATCTGCAGAAATTCACCGTAGAGCAAAACGCCGATATCGGCCTTGCCTTCGACGGCGACGCCGACCGTTGCTTCGTGGTGGATGAAAAAGGCCAGCCAGTATCGCCGTCTGCCATCTGCGCGCTGGTGGCCAGCCGCTACTTGGATAAGTTCCCGGGCGCGACCATCATCCACAACCTGATTACCTCCAAGACGGTGCCGGAGCTCATCGCGGAAAAGGGCGGTACCGCCGTGCGCACGCGCGTGGGCCACTCCTTCATTAAGGCCCAAATGGCCGAGCACACGGCGGCCTTTGGCGGCGAGCACTCCGCGCACTACTACTTCCAGGAATTCTGGAATGCCGATTCCGGCATGCTGGCCGCTATGCACGTCCTGGCCGCGTTGGGACAGACGGATAAGCCGCTCAGCGAGCTCATGGCGGAATACTCCCGCTACGAGGCTTCCGGGGAGATCAACTCCACCGTGGCGGACCAAAAGGCCGCCACCCAGGCCGTGCTCGATGGGCTGGCGGATAAGATCGAATCCGTCGATGAGCTCGACGGTGTCACGGTCGAGCTCAAGGGCACGGACGCGTGGTTCAATGTGCGCGCTTCCAATACCGAGCCGCTGTTGCGACTCAATGTTGAGGCGAAGACCTCCGAGGAGGTCCAGCAGATTGTGGACGAGGTCCTCGCCATCATCAGACGGTAATTACTGAATTACTGCGCGCGGGAGTGGGCGACCATGTCGTCCCACTCCACGTGCTTCTTTCGCTCGCGGCCTTCGCGCTCGCCCAAAGCGCGCTCAGCGGCATCGAGGCGCTGCCAATCCTGCCAGGTGAGATAGTCGATGCCCTTATCCGCAAAGACCTCGGTGATATCGCCGGAAGTGGGGGACGGTAGGGTGCCCGCGGCGGCATCATCAAGCAGCATGCCAATGGTTTCTCTGGCATCGGACTTGGTATTGCCAATCAGCCCCACGGGTCCGCGTTTTACCCAGCCGGTGGTATAGAGACCAGGCACGATGGCGCCCTCTTCGTCGATGACGTGGCCACCGTCATTATTGATGACGTTTTTCTCGCTATTAAATGGCACGCCATCCACGGCGTCCGAGCGGTAGCCCGTGGCAAAGTAGACCGCTTGCACTGGCCACGTGGTGAATTTACCCGTCCCGCGCACGCTGCCATCGCCGGTCAGCTCGGTGCGCTCCGTTTTAATCCCGCTCACCCGGCCGTTCTCACCGAGGATCTCCACCGGCTGCTCAAAGAGATGAATCTGCAGCGTATGCGGGGCCTTTTTGGGATCGCGAATGGCATATTGCTCAAGAACCTGGCAGACCAAATCCGTGGACTTGCTGGAAGCGCGTGCCTCTAGCGAGGCCTCATCGTAATCAATATCTTCGGGGGAGACGACCACATTGATGTTATCCGAGTGGTCGAGCTCTTTGAGCTCTTGCGGGGTGAACTTGGCTTGGGCGGGCCCGCGGCGCCCGAAGACGCGTACGGTCTCTGCCTTATTTTGTGCCAGCGAATCGTAGACATTATCGGCGATCTCGGTCACCTTAAGTTCATCGCCAGTCTTGGCCAAGATACGCGAGACGTCCAGGCCCACATTGCCCACGCCGATGACAGCGACCTCGCTGGCGGAGAGGTCCCATTCGCGCTCAAAGCGCGGATTGCCGTCATAGAAGCCTACGAATTCACCGGCGCCGTGCACGCCCTGCAGCTGTGCGCCGGGGATATCGCGGTGGCGATCGCCTACCGCACCGGTGGCAAAGACGACGGCATCGTAGTGCTGCTGCAGCTCGTCCACGGTGATATCGCGGCCGATGTGCACGTTGGTAAGCAGGCGAATCTGCTCCGTGTCCAATACACGGTGCAGGGATTTAATGATGCCTTTAATGCGTGGATGGTCAGGGGCCACGCCGTAGCGGATGAGGCCGAAGGGGGCGGGCATCTGCTCAATGAGATCGATGCGCACGTTTCCGTCGGTCTTTTTCACCAAGATATCGGAGGCGTAAATGCCAGCGGGGCCGGCACCGATGACGGCTACGTTTAAGGGTTTATCTGACACGGTAATTTTGCCTTTCTTGTCTGCGTAGTCTCCCGCGGTGGGATGAAGGGAACGAAGTTCTCAATAAATATGCGCAAATAGACCACATAGTCTATTTATCGTGAGTGAGCGCGGGATTTCTCTTAAGAGAGTGAACCGTATGGTCTGTTTGCACACAAGCGGAAGAATTAGATTCTTTATTAAGCCTTCTCAAAGTGCAGGTCATAGCTTTGGGGAAAGTGAAAATAAAACAGACCGATTTGTCTGTAATCTATAGACGGGTAGGTTTTCCCTCAACGCTTTGAAAGGGAGGTCTACACCACATTATGGCTACCGCAACAACGACCAAACGCAAGCCACGCGCCAATAAGCCCGAGGGCCAGTGGAAAATCGACGGTAAAGAACCGTTGAATAACGATGAGGCCATCAAACAGGATGATGGTGGTCTCTCCGCTAAGCAGCGCGTGATAGACATCTACTCCAAGCAGGGATTTTCCTCCATCCCGCCGGAGGATTTAGCACCGCGCTTTAAATGGTTAGGCCTGTATACGCAGCGCAACCAGAACCTGGGCGGGGAGATGACCGCCAAATTATCTAACGCGGAATTGCAAGATGAATACTTCATGATGCGCGTGCGCTTCGATGGCGGCCGCGCCGATCCAGCCAAGCTGCGCGCGGTGGGAGAAATCTCGCGCGATTATGCCCGCTCCACCGCGGACTTTACGGACCGCCAGAATATTCAGCTGCACTGGATTCAGATCGAAGACGTACCCACCATCTGGGACAAACTCGAATCTGTGGGCCTGGGCACCTTGATGGGGTGTGGCGATGTGCCGCGCGTCATCTTGGGCTCGCCGGTCGCGGGAGTTGCCGAGGATGAAATCATCGATGCCACCCCAGCCATCGAGGAGATTAAGAATAATTACTTACCGCGCGAGGAGTTCCATAACCTTCCCCGCAAGTTCAAAACCGCTATTTCCGGCAATGCGCGCCAGGACGTGACGCACGAAATTCAAGACGTTGCCTTCGTCGGCGTCAACCACCCCGAATATGGCCCCGGCTTTGATTGCTTTGTGGGCGGGGGACTATCCACCAACCCGATGCTCTCGCAATCCTTGGGCGCGTGGGTGCCACTCGAGCGCGTGCCGGAAGTATGGGCCGGTGTGGTCAGCATCTTCCGCGACTACGGCTTCCGCCGCAACCGCAACCGCGCGCGGCTGAAGCTTTTGGTGGCTAAATGGGGGATCGACAAGTTCCGCCAGGTCCTCGAGGAAGAGTACCTGGAGAAGCCGCTTGCCGATGGCATCCCGCTCGAGGTTAATCCCGGCAGCCGCGATCACCTGGGCGTGCACAGGCAAAAGGACGGCAAGTTCTACGTCGGCGTAAAACCCACCGTGGGCCATGCAACGGGTGAGCAGCTCATTGCCATTGCCGATGTCGCGGAAAAATTCGGTATTTCGCGCATCCGTACCACCCCGATGAAGGAATTGCTCTTCCTCGATGTGGAAGAAGACGATATTCCGGCACTTTCGCGCGCGCTGGATGAAACGGGCCTGTATTCCCAGCCCACGGAGTTTCGCCGCGGCGTCATTTCCTGCACTGGGCTGGAATTTTGCAAGTTGGCGCACGTGACCACGAAGGCCCGCGCCATCGAATTGGTGGACATCCTCGAAGACACCCTGGGGGATTTGGACGTACCCATTTCTATCGCACTCAATGGCTGCCCCAATGCGTGCGCGCGCTCCCAGGTATCCGATATCGGACTTAAAGGTCAGATCGTCACCGATGCCGATGGCAACCGCGTCGAAGGATTCCAAGTCCACCTAGGCGGTGCCCTCGGCCTTTCTCCCGACTGGGGCCGCAAGCTCCGCGGACACAAGGTCGTAGCCGATGAGGTACCGGACTACGTCATACGGCTGGTCAATAAATATAAGGAACAACGCGAAGAAGGCGAGCAGTTTCGCCACTGGGTACTGCGCGCCGAGGAGGAAGATCTGCAGTGAATTTCCGCCGTAAACCTAATCCCAATCGCAATCACCCCACCTTTTGCCCTTACTGCGCCGGCACCGATCTGTTCCCGGATGAAGAAGACGACTTTGCCTGGAATTGCCAGGAATGCCTGCGCGTATTTTCGGTCCGCTTCCACGGCCAAGACGATGCCCCCGTGGCACCGGCCCCGGCCGTTTCTTCCACCGAAGCCCTGCAGCGCTCCCTAGCCCGCCGCGGACACTCCACGGCTCCGGTGGATTAAGGATGCACCATGACCACACTCATCACCTTGTCCCACGGCTCGCGCCACCCGGGCGCCGCCGCTGGCATTGAACGGCTCACCCAGGCCGCTGCTGCCGCGATACCAGCCCGCCCTGCTTATCGGGCGGCGCACCTAGAGTTCAATACTCCCGATCTCACCGCAGCTGCGGTCGACCTCGCCCGTTGTGGGGAGGATACGGCCGTAGTCATTCCATTGCTCTTTACGCAGGGCTACCACCAGCGCGTTGACGTTCCCCGCGTTATTGCCGCGGCCGAACAGGCCTCAGGCGTGCGCTTGGTACAAGGCGAGTGCTTGGGCGGAGGGCGCGCCGCAGAACATGGCGTACGAGATGTGGGCAGGCGGGAAGCCGCAGAAGCGGACCTGGCGGCGGTGCTCGCGGCACGCGCAAGGCCGGAAGATACCCACCACGTCATCTACTCCGTCGGTTCCTCTGATGCTGCGGCCAATGACTCCATCCACCGGCTGGCCGTTCGGGTATCCCAGCTCACCGGCGTCCCCGCCACGGCCGCGTTTGCCACCCGGGGCGGCAGCAATGACATCCATGCATTGGCGAGGAGCACTGCGCGAATGCGGGTTATCCCGCTGTTTGTCACCGCAGGACTGCTCCTTAAACCACTGTCATCTACCCCCAGCAATGTCACCGTCGATCCCGTTCTTGGTACCGATCTCGCTGGCATCGTTGCTGCTCACTACCACATCGCCCAGGAGGTCGGTGTTCCATGCTAACCCTGATTTTAATCGCCGTGGCCGGTGCGGCCGCCCAGCTTGTCGATGGCGGCATCGGCATGGGCTTCGGCGTCACCTCAACCACCATCCTTCTCCTCGCGGGCCTTGGGCCTGCCCAAGCCTCCGCCGTAGTCCACACCGCTGAGCTAGGAACCACCGCAATGTCGGGCTTGAGCCACGCCCGTTTTGGCAATGTGGACTGGAAAACCGTCTTCCGGCTGGGTGTGCCGGGTGCCATCGCGGCGTTTATCGGCGCCACCGTGCTCTCCAATATCTCCACCGATGCGGCAGCCCCGATTACCGCGCTCATCTTGGTGGCCATCGGCAGCAACCTCATCTGGCGCTTTTCCCGCCCGCGCCGGGCGAAGTTCGTGCAAAAACGCAGCCATTCCACCCCATTTTTGATCGGTCTCGGTTCCGTCGGCGGATTTGTTGACTCTACCGGTGGCGGCGGCTGGGGCCCGGTGTCTACCTCGACGCTCATGGCGATTGGCCGCGAGCAGCCCCGCCGCATCGTCGGCACGGTAAATACCGCCGAATTCCTGGTCACACTGGGTGCCACCCTCGGCTTCGTCGTTGGATTGTGGCAGGATATCGTCGCCAACCTCTCCGCCGTGCTGGCCCTGCTCATCGGTGGTTCCATTGCCGCCCCGATTGCGGCCTGGGTGATTTCCCGGATTGAGCCGGTCGTCCTCGGTGGACTCGTGGGTACGGCCATCGTGGCTCTCAATATCGGCAAGGTCTTAGGTGGGCTAGAAACCTACTTTGGGCTGACGGTACCGGGCTTTGTCTCCCCGCTGCTCATGGTCCTAGTCCTCGTCGTGGGCATTTCCGCCACCATCCACGGTGCGCGCGCTACCCGGGCAGCCCGCGCAAGGGAATTGGAAGCCGAAAACGCCGAGACCAAGGCGCACGCGGAATTTCATGCCGCAGGCTTTGCACACAGCGCGGCCGGTGCCTCTAAGGACGCGAGCATCGTGGAGGAGTCCGCACCGCAGGCGGATAAGGCCTAATCCCCGGCTGGGTCGAGGCCGGCAACCTCGCCAATGACATAGACGGCGGGGGAGGAGACGTTATTGTCCTTCATTGTCTGCGCAAGGCGTTCTAAATCGCAGCGAAATTCCCGCTGCGTATCCAGGGTGCCCTCCTGGATAATCGCGCACGGTGTCGACCCAGCAAGCCCGCCTTCCTGCAATGCCCTGGCAATCGCCGGGGCATTTTTCACGCCCATGATGATGGACAAGGTCGCGCCGGACTGGGCCAGGGCGTGCCAATCCACCAGGGACTTCTCGTGGCCAGGCGGCAGATGCCCTGATACGACGGTAAAGCCGTGAACCATTCCGCGCTGGGTGACGGGGATGCCAATGCCCGCGGGCACGGAAACCGCGGAGGTCACCCCTGGAATGACGGTGGTGGGGATAGATGCCTTGGCTAGGGCCTGTACCTCTTCAAAGCCGCGGCCGAACACGAAAGGATCGCCGCCCTTCAGCCGCGCTACCTTCCGCCCGGCTTGGGCGTGCTCGATGAGCAGCTCGTTGATCTTGTCCTGGGTAATCGACTTCTTGTAGGGCAGCTTGGAGACATCGATAAGCTCCTTGGCTGAAATATCGCAGAGCTTATCCAACTGCGGGGCAGGGCCCAGGTGATCGGTCAAGATGACCTCGGCCTCCTGTAGGGCGCGCATGCCGCGAACCGTAATCAGGTCCCACGCGCCGGGGCCGCCACCGATAAGGGATACGGGGTGAATCTGTGCGGACGTCATGCCGCACCATCATAGTGGGAGCCAGACTATGCTTGAGCGATATGGATAACGGTTTCACTGAGGGTTCCGCCTATGACACCGAAACGGTGCGATTTTTTGATGTCGCCCACGAGGGCGCGCAGATTCGTCTGCTCGCCGGGCAAATGGAGCGCTGGGGTGAGATCCTCAACGGGCTCAATCCGCGCTCCCTGGTCATCTTGCCCACCGATGCCATCGCCCGCGAGGCAGCGCACCTCGGCGTCGGCTTGGCCGAACCGCTGCGCATCCCGCTGGTGGTGACGGAATCGCTGCCGCAATACGTGGGCGCGCTCGATATCGTCGTGGCGGTGGGCGAGCCCGCAGAATGCGATTGGGCCTCCCGCGCGCTCATTGCGGCGAGCCAGCGCGGCGCCACCACCATCCTGGTGGGCCCGGCAAGCGGCCCCTTGGTAGAGGATTGCCCGGAAGACACCCTGATTGCCCCGTCGCTTCCCACCGCAGAGGGCTGCTCGCCGGCGCGATTTATCACGGCCCTGTACGCGCTGTGCAGCATCGTTCATACCTCCCCGCGCGCGGTGTGCGAAGAATTAGAGGACCTTGCCGCCGCCGTGGACCGCGAGATCGAGCAGCTTTCGCCAGAGCGCGATGATGCCATCAATCCCGGCCGGCAACTGCGCGAATACGCCGAGGGCGCGCGGATTATCCACTCCTGCGTCATCGATCCCTACGCGTATGCCGAGCGCCGCGAGCGCGTGCACATCGATACCTTGGTCGCCCGCATGGCAGCAACCATCTGGGCCGTGCACGGGTTGCCCGGCACCTTTGTCGAGCCCGCTGACCTGCGCGGCGCACTCGATCGGGGCGCTGAATCCAGTACGGCGCCCGCGTCTGCCGATGACCTTTTCTACGATCCCTTCATCGACGGTGCTGGCGCGGATACACCTTTGATACCCTTGAAAGTGATTTTCTGGGGGCAGGAAGAGGCGAACCTGCCCAACTCGCTTGCAGTCCGCAGCACCGACCCGGAACCGGGCCTTGGGCATCTTGCCCGCTCACTGCAGCTTATTACGCGGAGTTTTGCCGCGACCGCCTACGAGATTTCTAAAGGATAGAAATAAATGCAATTACTGGAAGGCGCTACCCGCAACTACTCGTGGGGTTCGCGCACCCTCATCCCTGAGCTGCGGGGCGAAGAAGCCGCAGAAAAGCCGGTGGCTGAACTCTGGTTTGGCGCCCACCCAGGCGATCCCTCCACGGTGGATGGCCAGCTTCTCAATGAGGTTATTGCGGCGGATCCAGAAGGCCAGTTGGGCGCTCGAGTCTATAAAGAATACGGCGAGAACCTGCCGTTCCTGTTGAAGATCCTCGCCGCCGAAGATCCGCTGTCTTTGCAGGCCCACCCGTCTAAGGAGCAGGCCGAGGAGGGTTTCGCCCGCGAAAACGAGGCGGGCATTGCCCTGCAGGCTGCAAACCGCAATTACAAGGACGATAACCACAAGCCGGAACTTATCGTGGCGCTGTCGGATTTCTACGCCATGGCGGGTTTCCGTCCCCTGGCACAAACCCGCGAGCTCTTTGCCGCCTTGGAATGCCCAGAGCTTGAGCGCTACCTGGCCATGCTTGACGATGACCCCGCGGAATCCTCCGAGTCCGCCAACCTCCGGGTGCTTTTCACCACGTGGATTACCATCCCTTCGGCCAAGCGCAAGGAGCTCATTAAGGCCATCGTTGCCGCCGGCGAGCGCCTGATTGCCGTCGATCCCAAGGATTGGAAGGCGCGGGTCATGGCTACGGTGGTGGACCTTAATGACCGCTATCCTGGCGATATCGGTGTGCTTGGTGCGCTCTTGCTCAACCACATCGAGCTTGCCCCGGGTGAGGCCGTCTACCTCGATGCCGGGCAACTCCACGCGTATGTCTCCGGGCTGGGCGTAGAAATCATGGCCAATTCCGATAACGTTTTGCGCGGCGGGTTGACCCCGAAATTCGTGGATGTGCCGGAGCTGGTCAAGGTCCTGACCTATGCGGCCGCCAATGAGCCGCGGGTGCAGCAAAAGGATAAGCAAAACCAGGACAATGTCCACGGCGCCGAGGCGTGGTCCTATCCAGTGCCCATCGATGAATTCCTGCTCGACCGCGCCGAGCTCGGGCCGGATTCTTCCGTCGACCTCGACTATGACGGCCCCACCATCGCCTTGTGCACCGGTGGGTCCCTCAACCTGCGCAATGCTGCGGGCGAGGAATTGATCCTTTCCCCGGGCCAGGCCGCATGGCTGCCGGCCTCCGACGGCATGGTTACCGCCCAGGCTCACGCTGTAGAAAAGGAAAATCCTGAGGGCAGCACGGCGCAATTATTCGTCGCCCGAGTCTAAGCGGCCTCACAACTATGCCCCCTTGCTGGAAAATCCCAGCAAGGGGGCATTTTTAGGCGCTAGCCGCGGTGAAAAGTTAGCGCGCAGCAGAAGAACTGGCGGCTGAGCTTCCCGTTGCCGGGAGATCCGTGGGTTCTTGGTTTCCTGGCTGCTGCGTAGGAACAAGCTTCTCGGTTGCCTGCGGCTCGGCGTGGGACTTATTTTTCGTCTGCTGTGTACCAGAAGGCGCGCCCGCTCCTGCACCGTGTCCCTCTGTAGTGGCATCGGGAGCCGACGGGGTGCGCTGCGTGCTCGACTCGGGACGAGGCTTGTGCGGAGCCTGCGTCGCTGGCGGCGCCGGGATACCGGATTCGGCGGGCTCCTCCGGCTTACCAGGCTTGCCGGGCTCGCCACCTTGATCAGGCTTCTCTTCGCCCGGGGCAGGGGATGGAGCCGGTGAGCTCGGTGCCTGGGACGACGGTGCTAGGTTATCCGGCTTGCTGGGGTTGTCTGGGACCGCCTGCATGGTGCCGGTGCCTGTGCCGTTACCATTTTGCGGCACCTGCCCGCCCTGGTTAGACGGGGCATTATTAACGGAAGTTCCTGGCGAGTACACATTTTCGGGGCGGTACACCTTGGTAGGGCGGGTGGCCGCGTGGGGATGCGTGACGGCATTCGGCGCCAAGTATGGGTCCGTTGATTCAGGGTGCTGGTGGTCTGATTCACCGGCGCCAGAATTGGCCTCTGCGGGGGCAGAGTTTTCCGTCGAAGGCTTCTTATGCGTCGACGATGTCGTCGACTCTTCAGCGGAAGTATTTTTTGGTGCCACGGTAGAGGTAGGGGACTCATTCGCGGCGTTGGAGTAACGGGCGCTCGGCGTGCTCATGCGCCACACGCCCACTCCCACGACGACGGCGGCGATAAGGCCGAGCACGATGAAGACGTACACGCGACGTGAATCTGGTTTCATCGTGCCCTCCTTTCTTGGTTGCATAGGGTGGGTAACAAGTTGATAACGAGAGTATCATGTATTGGAATTTCCGCGACAGGCTGCGGATTCCGTGATATGTAAACAACGTGGAGATGAGAAATGGCAGTGCTTATGCAATCCTTTTCATGCCCGATTTTTCTCCGCCGGAAAAGCGTGTATAAATGGCGCTAAACCCGTCGAAGGAGTGATAGATGAGCAGCTGGGACGAAGAGATTTTTAGCACCGATCTCAACGTGGATTTTCTAGATGAATTAGCAAACCTCGATGAAGAAGGGGTAATCCGCGCAGTACAGGATGCCTGCGAGGTGGCCCGCAGCAAGGACGATATAACCGAAGAGGAACAACTCAACGCCCACGCTGCGGCCACGATCGCCGCCATTTGGGCGGGTGCGCCGTTCAGTGCCAGCGAAACCGTTGAGGACTACCCCTATATTAGGGACTTGGTGGGAACCCCCTATATTAGGGACTTGGTGGGAACCGTTGACGATACCTTGACCGAAAATGCCCTCGAGATCTTGGACACCGTCGAAGAAGACTACGACGTGGAACCTTTTATCGAGGCACTTTCTTAAAAACCATGTCCTTCGGTGCCAAAGGCGCCGCCACAGAGCAGAAAGGATTCTGCGTATCTCACCATGCTCATAAGCATTGAAGGCATTGACGGCGCCGGAAAAAATACGCTTGCGACCGCAGTGCGAAGCGCCCTCGAAGTCCCGGTAAGGACCATAGCCTTTCCGCGCTATGAGACCTCCATCCACGCGCAGCTCGCGCGCGAGGCGCTGTACGGAAAGATGGGCGATCTCACGGATTCGGCCTACGGTATGGCCACGCTCTTCGCCCTCGACCGCTTTGGGATAAAAGAGGAATTGCGGGCGGCGAAGGAAACCCGCGAGATAGTCATCTTGGATCGCTATGTGGCCTCCAATGCTGCCTATTCCGCGGCCCGGTTGCGCGACGATAGCCTCTTCCAGTGGGTCTACGACCTAGAATTTGGTACCTTGGGCCTGCCGAAAGCGGACCTGCAGGTGTATGTGGATACGGCGGTGGAGGTGGCATCGGCAAGAGCGCAGTCCCGGGCCGCCACCGATTCCACCCGCGAGCGCGACCACTATGAACGCGATGGGGGATTACAGGAGCGCACCGCCGCCGCCTACCGGTGCTTGGTCGAATCCGGTTGGGGTGGGCGCTGGATCGCCACCGCCGATGCGGATACTATTACGGCAGCAATTAATGACCTTGTAGGAGATTAAAACGTGGCGCCAACGATTTTGGTCGTGGATGATGATCCAGCGATCTCGGAAATGCTGACCATTGTCCTTGAATCTGAGGGACTAAACCCCGTCCCCGTCATGGATGGCAACGATGCCGTTCCTGCCTTCCGCGAGCACGAACCGGATCTCATCCTTTTGGATCTTATGCTGCCGGGCATGAACGGTGTGGATATTTGCCGCACCATCCGGCGCGAATCCGCGGTGCCCATCGTCATGCTGACCGCCAAGACCGATACCGTGGACGTGGTCTTGGGCCTTGAATCCGGCGCGGATGATTACATCACCAAGCCCTTTAAGCCGAAGGAGCTCATCGCCCGCATTCGGGCGCGCCTGCGCCGCACCGATTCCGCGGAACCGGAAACCCTTGAGGTCGCCGACCTGATCATCGACGTGCCGGAACATACGGTGCGCCGTACCGATGGCACCGAATTGAACCTGACCCCGCTGGAGTTCGATCTCCTGCTGGAAATGGCGCGCCACCCAGGCCAGGTGCATACTCGCGAGTCACTCCTGGAGTCCGTCTGGGGCTACCGCAATGCCTCCGATACTCGTTTGGTGAACGTGCACGTGCAGCGCCTGCGCGCCAAGATCGAGCACGATCCGGAAGATCCGCAGATCGTGCTGACGGTGCGCGGCGTGGGGTATAAGACCGGCAAGGCCGGTGCCGGGGAGTAAGGAAACATCAGAATTCTGGACCGCGTGCGGCGCATTCGTGACGCCATAGTAGATACGCTGCGCACCTCATTGCAGGCGCGCGTTATCGGCATGATTGTGGTCGCCTCCTCGGTGGTCATGATCATCTTGGCCTACGCCTTGGTCTCCGTGCTGACCCAGCGGTTGGTATCCCAAAAAGAAGACGTGGCGCTGCAGGAACTCGAACGCGCCCGCACGGCGGTGGAACAGCAAATCGATGCCACCAGCTCGGCCAACTCGGTGCAGGTGCGCATCAACTCCGCCCGCGCTTCTTTGGATCAACTCTCTGCGCAACAAGGCGATGCGCAGGCCGTATATGAACCCGTCATCGTGGTGGAAAACCAAGATGGATCCATCACCACCTCGCCGGAGGATTTCCCGGTGCCGGAACAAATGCGGCAGATGGTGGGCCAGGACCAGATTGCGCAGCAGTATTATCCGGTCCCGCGCGGCAATGGCGATTACTATAACGCGCTCATGGTGGGCACGCCCACCGATGCCGAGATTCCGAATCTGCAGGTCTACCTGGCCCTGTCCATGGAATCGGAAGAGTCCACGATGGCGCTGATGCGCGGCCTGCTCTCTGCCGCCGGCGTGGTGGTCGTGGTCTTATTGGTGGGCATTGCCTGGTTGGCTACCCAGCAGGTCATCACCCCGATTAAGTCCGCGTCCCGCATTGCCCAGCGCCTGGCCGCCGGCCATCTCAAGGAGCGCATGGCCGTGGACCGGGACGATGAGATGGGCCGACTTGCCGCCTCCTTTAATAATATGGCGGATAAATTGTCCTCCCAGATTGCGCAGCTGGAGGAATACGGCGATTTGCAGCGGCAATTCACTTCCGATGTCTCGCACGAGCTGCGCACCCCCATTACCACCGTGCGCATGGCCGCAGACCTCATCGAATCCGAGGCCGATAGCCTGCCCGCGGGCGCGCAGCGCGCCTCCAAGCTCATGTCCAGGGAGCTGGACCGCTTCGAGGAGCTGCTCGCGGATCTGCTCGAGATTTCCCGACACGATGCCGGCGTGGCGGACCTGTCCACCACGGCCATTGACCTGCGATCCTGCGTGGATGCCGCCTACCGCCAGGTTGAGCACCTAGCCCAAAAGCTCGACGTGGAGGTGGTCCGCAATATGCCAGACGAGCGGATCACCATCCAGGCCGATTCCCGGCGCATCGAGCGCATTTTGCGCAACCTCTTGGCCAATGCCATCGACCACTCTGAGGGCAAACCCGTGGTCATCGATATCGCCACCACGGAGAAGGCCGTGGGCGTGGCGGTCACGGACCACGGCGTGGGCCTGAAACCCGGGCAAGAAGAGCTGGTATTCAACCGTTTCTGGCGCGCGGATTCCTCCCGTAAGCGCCACTCTGGCGGCACCGGGCTGGGCCTTGCCATCGCCCGCGAGGACGCGGTCTTGCACGGCGGCACGCTCGATGCCTTTGGCGTCTTCGGCTACGGTTCCCGCTTCCGCCTCATCATCCCGCGCGAGCCGAATACCGAGATCGGTGAAGAACCCATCTCCCGCGAGATTCCAGGCGCCCCGGGCACCGGTTCAGACGACGGGCATGATGCGCTTGCCGATGCCCCCGCTATCGCTGATCCCGCTACCGCTGCCGCCGGAGAAAACGGCGCCGCTGCTGACTTCGCGGCCGACGCAGCTCATGAGCCTGATACTGCGGATGCTGGGGAAGCGGCTGCCGGGGAAGCGGCTGCTGGTGCAGCAGAAGATGAGGGCGAGGGTGGCGCCGGTGGGGCATCGCCAAGCAGCAGCTCGGTGGTAGGCCGCGGAATTGGCATCGACGATGACTCGGCGGAGGTGGCCGAGGCGGATGGTGACGGAATCTTGTGGCCTTCTGAGCGCAACCGTGGGGCCGCCTCGCCCGAGAGGCGCTCCTATAAGGCGCCGGATTTAAGGGGGATAAATAAATGAATTCGGTCATACGCAATGGATTGTGGCGGCGGAGCACCGCCGTGGGCGCGGTGGCGGCGCTGTGCTTTGTCACCGGCTGCTCAACCTTGCCGCACGATACGAGCCCCCAGGTCGTGGGTACCTACCACAAACAGGCCGATGGCCCGGAAGAGGTCATTGCCCCAGAGGTGGGGGCGGACCCGGACCTTACCCTGCGCGATTTTTATCGCGCCGCGGCCGTTCCCACCAATGACCACGATGCCGCTCGCGGGTTCCTCACGAATAACGCCCGCGGGGCCTGGGATGCCTCAGGCGATGTCATGGTGGTCGATAGCCTGGATATCGTGACCGCGCCTGATAAGAAGCAAAATACGGCGGCGGATGCGCGCTCCTTCAATGTGCGCGGCACCATCATTGGACGCCTCAAATCCGGCGGGGCCTATGTGCCGGAAAATGAGAGCTACGAAGCTACCATCGACATGAAAATGGTAGATGACCAGTGGCTCGTTGATAGTTTGCCGGCCGGGTTGGTTATCGAGCGCAATGAGCTGCGCAATCATTACACCCCGCAATCGCTCTACTTTTATAAACAAACCGATGACGTCCTCGCCCCGGACCGCCGGTGGCTGTATAAGGGCAGCGAGGAATCCGAGTCCACGCTAATTACCCTCTTGATGGAAGGCCCATCTAGCAGCATTGCTCCGGCCACCCGCCGGGCGGCGGATGAAAAGGTCACCTTCGCCGGCTATGACAACGAAAACGGCTACCAGTTCGAGGGCCTGTCGGACCTGGATGAAAATGACCGCACCCGCTTTGCGGCGCAGTTGGTCTGGACGCTTTCTGATGCCGGGCATATCGGCCCCTTCAAGGTCAAGGCCGATGGCAGCAATCTGTTAGAAGGCATGGACACCGTCAGCGTGGACGATTTTGCTGACTATAACCCCAAGGTAAACAGTAATTCCCTGTCCACGCTGTACGCCTTGAACGAGGGCAACGTGCTGGAGGTCGATAGCGGGGTGGCCGAGCCGGTTAAGGGCTCTTTGGGCTCGAGCGGCAATGTGCAATCGGTCGATGTCACCGAGTCCGGCATGATTGCGGCGGTTAGCCGGAAGCCTAGCGGCGACTTCAAGCTGCAGATGGGCGAGATTGGTGCCGCGCTGCAGGATTCGGTCGAAGGTAAGACGCTGGCGCGGCCCACCTTTGAATATAACGGGCAGGCCGTCTGGACGGTGGTCGATGGTGACCGTATCGTGCGCGTCGTGCGTTCCAAGACCACCGGGCGGATTTCAGAATCCGAGGTCGATGCCCGCAGCATCGACGATATCGAGGGCGAAATCTCCGTTATCCGCCTCTCCCATAGCGGCGCACGCGCGGCGATGATCATTGACGGCCACGTTTACATCGCCGCGGTGGCCCAATCCAGCAGCGGCGATAAGCGCATCGTCAACGCCCGCGAGGTGGGCCCTGAGGTCTCCGGCTCGGCACTATCGCTGGATTGGAATAACGATGGCTCGCTCATTGTGGGTACGTCCTCTGGGCAGTCGCCGGTATGGCGCATCGAGCAGGATGGTTCCTCGGCCTCTACCATGCCGACGGGTAATATCACCGCCCCGGTAGTTGCGGTGGCTACCTCGCCATCGAAGCTTTATATTACGGATTCCCATGCCATGCTGGAGCTTCCCGCCACGGTGGTCGATGAGGTGAACTGGCGCGAGGTGCCTGGCCTGCAGGGCCGGCGCTCTTCGCCTATCGTGTCTAGCTAAGAGGCGGCCGCGCTGGGCGGCGCTGCCGCGGAGGACCTTTCGGGGGGATGGGGTGGTGTCGCGCCGTGAGCGTGCGAGAGCTGATTTTTCCGCGTGCGTGTGCCGGGTGCCGCGCGCCCGGCCACGTCTTGTGCCCGCAGTGCCGGGAACACCTGCGCCAGCCTCCCTACCTGGTAAGCCGGCCGCGGTTGCTCGGGGCGCCGGTATTCGCCCTAGGGCCTTATTCCGATATTCGCCGCAACATCGTCATCAGCATGAAAGAACAGGGCAATAGGGAAGTGCGCGATTATATAGGTGCGGTGGTGGCCGCGGGCGTGACGCATTTAGCTGCCCGCGGCGAGATTCCCCGCGAGCTGTGCCTGGTCCCCGCTCCTACTCGGCGTCGCTCGGCGCGCATGCGCGGCGGTGATCCCGTTACCGCCATGTGCCAGGGCGCTGCGCGACGTCAACGGACCCTCCGGGTACGCGAGGCGCTTACCATGGGCGAGGGTACGGCAGACCAATCTGAGCTCAATGCGCAGGATAGATGGGCGAACCTACAGGGGCGAGTAAGGGTTAGCGCCGCGGTGAGCGGTGAGCCGGCGCTGCTTGTCGATGACGTTATAACCACCGGTGCCACCCTCGCAGCCAGCATGGCAGCCCTGCGCGCTGCCGGCGCCACGGTCTATGGGGCGTTGGCTTTTGCAGATGCTTAAGGAACATCACATAACGGGGTATACAGTGTTACCCCCTAATGTCATCAGGTCATAACCACTGGTATTATTAAAGGTGTCACAGAGGAACAGTTACTGTGATTGTTTCTAGTCCCCACTACCAAAGGGAGGCATTTCAATGTCCCAGCCAAATAAAGCTCAGGTAACGATTACGGGCCGTAACGTTGAGGTACCGGAACACTTCCAGGAGCGCGTCAACGAGAAGCTGGCAAAGATTGAACGCCTTGATCCCACATTGACCTTCTTCCACGTGGAGTTGCAGCACGAGCCGAACCCACGCCGCGAAGCAGAGTCCGACCGCATCCAGATCACCGCGACCGGCAAGGGGCACATCGCCCGCGCAGAGGCCAAGGAAGACTCCTTCTACGCAGCACTGGAAACCGCGATGGGGAAGATGGAACGTTCCCTGCGCAAGGTGAAGGTGCGCCGTGAATACGTCAAGGGCGGCCACCGCGCACAGAAGGGCACCGGCGAAATCGCCGCCGAGATGGTTGCGGAGGCAGAAGCTCAGCGCGCCAAGGAAGAGCGCTTGGTCGATCCTTATGCTGAGACCGTCGAGGATGTTCGCCCCGGCCAGATCGTGCGCAGCAAGGAGCACCCGGCCACTCCGATGAGCGTGGACGATGCCCTGAGTGAAATGGAACTGGTTGGCCACGATTTCTTCCTTTTCGTCAACGAGGAAAACAACAAGCCATCCGTGGTCTACCGCCGCCACGCTTTCGACTACGGCATTATTTCCTTGTCCGAGGAAGCAGAGAGCTAAAATCTACAGCGCCCCGCCTAGAGCGCTAAACCTCTTCATCCCTCCCTCCTTACCCATCGCGCCCTCGCTCGATGAGGTGGGGAGTGGGGGATTTGTCGTGCTGTGAGCTATCCATTTTCTTATTGATCTTAGTCCGAAATCACTATCGTTTAAGGGCGGGTAGAACGCGACAAGGGCAGTGGCGTGAGTACAATTGCGGGAAGTTAACTAATGTGTCGCGACAAGAAGGACTAACGAATAGTGTTTGGGCTTTCCAAGCTGCTGCGCGCGGGCGAGGGCCGTACGGTCAAACGCCTGGGCAAGATTGCAGACGATGTAATTGCACTCGAGGATCAGTACGCGGAACTTTCGGACGATGAGCTAAAGGCCAAGACTGACGAGTTCAAAACTCGCCTCAGGGATGGCGAAGAAAAGAACGACATCTTGCTCGATGCTTTTGCTACCGTCCGTGAAGCTGCTTGGCGCGTCTTGGGGCAAAAGCACTACCCCGTGCAGATCATGGGCGGCGCCGCCCTGCACTTTGGCAATGTTGCAGAAATGCGCACCGGTGAGGGTAAGACCCTGACCTCCTTGTTGCCCGCTTACCTCAATGCTTTGGAGGGCGAGGGCGTACACATCGTCACGGTCAATGACTACCTGGCCAAGCGCGACGCCGAGATGATGGGTCGTGTGCACCGCTGGTTGGGCCTGTCCGTGGGCGTTATCTTGGCCGAAATGCGCCCGCAAGAGCGCAAGGAAGCCTACGACTGCGATATTACCTACGGCACCAATAATGAGCTGGGTTTTGACTACCTGCGCGATAACATGGTGCGCACCCTCAATGATGTAGTTCAGCGCGGACACAATTTCTGCATCGTGGATGAGGTGGACTCGATTCTTATCGATGAAGCCCGTACCCCACTCATCATTTCCGGCCCGGTTGATGGCTCCTCCCAGTTCTACGGCGTCTTTGCGCAGCTGGCGCCGCGCATGCGCGAGGGAATTCACTACGAAGTGGACCACAAAAAGCGCACCATCGGCGTCTTGGAAGAGGGCGTGGAGTACGTCGAAGATCAGCTCGGCATTGATAACCTCTACGCGCCGGAGCACTCCCAGTTGGTTTCCTACCTCAATAACGCGTTGAAGGCCAAGGAGCTATTTACCCGCGATAAGGACTACATCGTCCGCAACGGCGAAGTGATGATCGTGGATGGCTTTACCGGCCGTGTTCTGGCAGGACGCCGCTACAACGAGGGCATGCACCAGGCCATTGAGGCCAAGGAGCAGGTGGAGATCAAAAACGAGAACCAGACGCTGGCGACGGTTACCCTGCAGAACTTCTTCCGCCTCTATGAAAAGATTTCCGGCATGACCGGTACCGCGGAAACGGAAGCTGCGGAGCTGCATTCCATCTATGGGCTGGATGTGGTTCCTATTCCTACCAATAAGCCGAACCAGCGCACCGATCACTCGGACCGCATTTACAAGACCCAAGAGGCAAAGTTCGCCGCGGTGGTTGATGATATTGCAGAACACGTCGAGCATGGCCAGCCGGTCTTGGTGGGTACCACCTCTGTGGAGCGCTCCGAGTATCTGTCGCAATTGCTTAGCAAGCGCGGCGTGCAGCACAACGTGCTCAATGCCAAGCACCACGAAGAAGAGGGTCAGATCATTGCCCGTGCGGGCCGCCCTGGCACCGTGACCGTGGCAACCAACATGGCCGGCCGTGGTACCGATATCGTGCTCGGCGGTAACCCGGAAGTCATTCTCGATGAAAAGCTGCGCGAACGCGGCCTCGACCCCTTTGAAGATGAGGAAAAGTACCAGGAGGCCTGGGAAGCCGAGATCGACGGCGAGAAAGAGCGCTCGAAGCGCTTGGGCGATGAGGTGCGCGAATCGGGCGGACTCTATGTCTTGGGCACCGAGCGCCACGAGTCCCGCCGCATCGATAACCAGCTGCGCGGTCGTACCGGCCGTCAGGGGGACCCGGGCGAGACCCGCTTCTACCTGTCCATGCGCGATGAATTGATGGTGCGATTTGTGGGCCAGTCCATGGAGCACATGATGAACCGCCTCAACGTGCCTGATGATGTCCCCATTGAGGCCAAGATGGTCTCGAACTCCATTAAGGGCGCCCAGGCGCAGGTGGAGAACCAGAACTTCGAGATGCGCAAGAACGTGCTGAAGTACGATGAGGTGCTCAATGAGCAGCGCAAGGTGGTTTACTCCACGCGCTATTCCATCCTCGATGCCGATGACATCAAGGACGATATCCGCACCATGATCGATGACACGGTCTCTGCCTACGTCGCGGGCGCTACCGCCACCGGTTATGTCGAGGACTGGAACCTCGAGGAACTCTGGAACGCTCTTGAGGCGCTCTACGGCCCCACGATGTCCCCGGAGGAACTCGTAGAAGGCTCCGAGTACGGCTCCCCAGGCGAGCTCACCGCGGAGCAGCTGCGCGATGCCCTCGTCACCGACGCGAACCGGGAGTACGACAAGCTGGAGGAAGCCGTGTCTGCCATCGGCGGAGACAAGCAGATGCGCAATACCGAGCGCATGGTCATCCTGCCGATTATTGACCAGAAATGGCGCGAGCACCTTTATGAGATGGACTATCTCAAGGAGGGCATCGGCCTGCGCGCGATGGCGCAGCGCGACCCGCTGGTGGAATACCAGAAGGAGGGTGGCGATATGTTCAATGCCATGAATGAAGGCGTGAAGGAAGAAACCGTGCGCCAGTTGTTCATGCTGCGCAAGCAGTTCAAGCAGCAGGAAGAAAACCAAGAGTCCGGCGGTGACTCGGGCTCTGGTCCTGCAGGCCAAGAAACCGTAGAGGCATAAAACCTCCGCGCTCTTTTGCGCCCCTTCCTTTTCCTCCGGTCCTCGCGCGGTGGGGGAAAGAGGGAGGGTGCGGTCAGTTTTAGAGCAGCCGAAACGAGCGCAGGCCCTGGTCTGTGGCGGAGCCGGTAAAGGCGTGGCGCTGGGTGCCGATGACCGCGGAACCGAAGTATTCGCCATTAGGCCGCGCGTGCAGGCTGGTAAGGCGCAGGGCATCGGTGTCATAGGGGCTTTCCCGGCGGTGCACCCAAGAGCCGATATGCAGGCGGATGGAATCCGAAAAGCGCGGGGAATTGAGGTGGGCAATGGGGCGGTAGCCGGCGGCGACCTCAAGGATAAAGACGACCCAGGCTTGGATATGGTGCTGGACGGCAACCTCGGCCGTAGTGGGCAGGCGGCCGTAATGGATGCGGTGCGGGGCGATATATAGCTTGAGATGAGAGTAGCCGGGAATGGGCTCATACATGGTGAAATGAGTGCTCCTGCGAAAAGGGCAGGGAGGCGAACGCGTGATAATTATCTCATGGGGGCGCTGCGCGCGCTATTTCTGGCAGTTTCCTGTATGAGGCGGGCGAGAATATAAGCGCAGTTCGCTATACTTTCGGGAGTTACAAAGAATTCGTGTACTGAAGGATTAAAAATTATGCGTGGTCTCATCGTTGACTATGTCGGCGTCCTCGATGGCGCTGAAGAGGACAATCGCCGCTGGAAGGCTCTGCTATCTGCGGCGAAGGCAAATGGTGCCGCAACCGCTATCTTGTCTAATGACCCGGGTGGTTCCGGAGCCGAGCACATTCGCGAGTGGGAATACCGCGGCAACGTCGATGCCGTGGTGTTGTCTGGCGAAATCGGGGCGGAAAAACCGGAGGTTGCGGCCTTCCAAGCGGCTGCCGATGCCCTCGAGCTGCCCTTGAGCGATTGCGTCATGGTCGATGATTCGATCCTCAACGTGCGCGCCGCCGTCGATGCCGGGATGATCGGTTTCTTGTACACCAGCTTCGACCGCGTGTCTGTAGAAATTCAAGCCGTATTCGATATTGAAGGGGAATTTTAGTGGCTGAAGCCCGCGTCTATATTCCGGCGACCTATGCCATGCTGGCGGAGCTCGCAGAAACCGGTACGCTCGCGGCGCGCTCTGGGTGGGGATTCATGGTCACCCCAGCCCTGCGCGATTTTTATACCGCAGGCGATGAAGAAGAGATCGCCTACTCCGCTTTCCTCGAGGCCTCCATGGCCTCGCTGCGCCTGTTGACCATTGGGGATGAGGAGAAGTTCCCGCACCGTCGCGTGGTCATTTCCATCGACGTTGATGACGCTGCAGTCACCCCGCGCCCAGATATGGGCGAGCCGGTGGTAGAGCTCCAGCCAGCGCAGTTTGGCACCGATAACCTCGCCGCCATTCACGTGGATATTGAAGAATCCGAAGAGGCAACGGCCAAGGCCATCGAGGCCGTTGATTCCGCGGACCTCGGCGATGAGGATGCGGAGCTCGCGGTGGGCGATGCCCTGGATAACTTCATGGCCTTCTACCACCCCACGGAGCTGCCCTTCCTTGTGGAATTGCTCTAGGCCGCGCTAGTTTTCCCACTCCACGTTGGTGCGCAGGGCTTGCAGCAGCCCGCGTACCGCATCGCGGCGGCGGGCGGTAGCGGTGCCTTCGGGGATGATCTCTGGATCATCGAGCCTGCATTCGGGATCCGCCGGTGGCCCCGCGTGCGTACAGCCGCGCGGGCATTCCTCAATAGCCGCGGCGAGGTCCTCGAAAACGCCAAGGACGGTATTCGCGTCCACGTGCGCCAGCCCAAAGGAGCGAATGCCCGGCGTATCGATGATCCAGCCGCCCTGGGAGTCGGTGCTAGGAGCGTCGGTGGGCAAGGGGAGGGCCACCGATTGCGTCGAGGTATGCCGGCCCTTGCCGATGCCCGATACTTCCCCCGTTTCCCTTTCCGCATCTGGGACCAGCCGGTTAACCAGCGTGGATTTGCCCACCCCGGAATGCCCGATGAGCGCGGTGATATGCCCATCTACCTGCGCGCGCACGGCTTCCAAGCCATCCTCGACCCCGGCCTCGACCACCGTGACATCTAGGTCAGCGAATTCTTCTGCAAACGGCGTCGGGTCCGCGAGATCCGTCTTGGTAAGGCACAAGATGGGGTGGAGGTTGCCCACGAACGCGGCAATCAAGGCGCGCTCGACAAAACCGGACCGCGGGGGCGGGTCGGCCACGGCAGAAACGATCAGCAATTGATCGGCATTGGCCACCACGATGCGCTCATACGGATCCGTGTCATCGGCCGTGCGGCGCAGCACGGAGGTGCGATCCGCCAGCTTGACGATGCGCGCCAGCGTGTCCTTCGCACCAGAGGTATCACCAACCACGCCGACGCGGTCACCGACTTCGATGGCGGTGCGGCCCAGCTCGCGGGCGCGCATGGCGGTGACGGTGGGGCCATCGTCAAGCGCGACGCCCCACCGACCGCGGTCCTTGGTAATTACCATGCCGTATTTGGCATTTTTGTGCTTGGGCCGATCCTTGGTGCGCGGGCGCGAGCCCTTGCCGGGGCGCACGCGCACATCAGATTCATCAAAGGAACCGAAACGTCTAGCCATGTAAATCCTGTTGGTCGGGGTGCAACATCGTCTCCCACATGCGGGCGAAGCCGGGCAAGGTCTTGGAGGTGGTGGAAATATCCTCAATCTGGATACCAGGGACCTTTAAGCCCACAATGGCGCCGGCGGTGGCCATGCGGTGATCGGCATAGCAGGGCCAATCGCCGCCGTGGAGCTCGGCGGGTTCGATCACCAGGCCATCGTCAAGCTCGGTGACCCTGCCGCCCAGCGCATTGATATTCGCCGCGAGTGCCTGCAAACGGTCGGTCTCGTGGCCGCGCAGGTGGGCAATGCCCGTGAGTCGGGACGGCGTTTCCGCGAGCGCGCACAGGGCCGCAACTGTGGGGGTAAGCTCCCCGATATCGCCCATATTGCGCTCGATGCCCTGCAGCCTTCCCGCCGGGTTGCCCTCTGCTGTGACGCTATTGTGCTCCTGGGTTACCATCACGCCCATATCCAGCAGGATATGGCGGATGGCATCGCCCGGCTGGGTGGTATTCGCCGGCCAATTCTTGATGGTCAGGCGCCCGCCGGTGACCGCCGCTGCGGCGAGGAACGGCGTGGCATTGGAGAGATCCGGCTCAATGAACCATTCGCGCCCGGCAATGGGGCCGGGATGCACCGTCCACGTCGTGCCATCCGAATCCACGCGCACGCCCGCCTGGCGTAGCATGCCCACCGTCATTTCCACGTGCGGCATGGACGGCAGTTGGCCGCCCTCGTGGGTGAGCTGGATGCCCTGGGAAAAACGTGCCCCGCTCAGCAGCAGGCCGGAGACGAACTGGGAAGAACCAGAAGCATCGATGGTGACCTTCCCGCCTTCTGGTACGCCGTTGGCGGACACCGTAAAGGGCAGGCTATCGCCTTTTACATCAACGCCGAGGCTGCGCAGCGCATCCAGCGTCGTGGACATGGGGCGGTTATAGGCCTGCTTATCGCCATCGACGCGCACCGGGCCATCCGCCAGCGCCGCGACCGGTGGCACAAAGCGCATCACGGTGCCGGCCAGCCCGCAATCCACCGTGGCACCGTGCAGCTTTCCCGGCTGGACGTGGATATCGGCCCCCTCATGGGTGAAGCGAACCCCCATGGCGCTGAGCGCATCCTCCATCAGCTGCGTATCGCGCGAAACCAGCGGGGCGTGCAGGATAGACGGAGAATTAGCCAGCGCGGCCAAGATGAAGGCGCGATTGGTAATCGATTTCGATCCAGGCACCTGGTGTTCCCCCGTAACGGGGCTGGTAGCCAGCGGGGCGGTCCAAGGTTGAGACATAGTGTCCATAATAGAGGCCATGTGCGGAAGATTCGTTCTTTTTACCGAGTCCCTCCTCGATGAGGTGGGAAACCTCCCGGGAATCCAGGAAGTCCACGCCCCACAGGGTACGCCCGGGCCCCGATATAATATTGCCCCGACTCAGCCCATTCCCATCGTGCGCGTGCGCGAGGAGCTAGCGGAAGTCGATCCCGCGCGGTGGGCGCTCTTGCCGCAGTGGAAGAAAGACCTAGATGGCCCGCCGCTTTTTAATGCCCGGGCAGAAACGGTGGCGAGCAAGCCGTCTTTTCGCACCGCCTTTAAATCCCAGCGCTGCCTTATCCCCATGAACGGCTATTACGAGTGGCACAAGGATGGCTCCACCAAGACGCCGTACTACGTCCACCCAGACCAGGGACTGCTGTGGGCCGCGGGGCTCTGGGATACCGGGTTGGACCGGCTCTCTGCCACCATCGTGACCACCGCGGCTACCGAAGAGATGGAGTGGCTGCACCACAGGTTGCCGCGATTCTTGGCGCCGGAGGAGATGCGCACCTGGCTCGAGGGTAGCGCCGAGGAGGCCAAGGAGCTGCTAGTGCCCACGGGCCTGCGAGGGTTTGAGTACCACGCTGTGGACAAGGCCGTGGGGACTGTCTCTAATGACTACCCGGAGCTACTCAGCCAGCAGATCAGCAAAACCGGCCCCGCACAGTTGCGCGAGGTCTTCTGCATTGAGCTCGATATCTAAGCCGCGGCGGCCGCCGGAGATAAAGACAGTATCGAAAAGCACGGCAGACTCCTCGATCGCGGTGGGGAGCGCATTCTTTTGGCCGAGCGGAGAAATGCCGCCATGTACATACCCGGAGGATTTCTCGGCATCGTGAACCTGCGCCATGGTGGCCTTAGGCACCCCTACGGCAGCGGCCGCCTTCTTGAGGCTTAAATGGTGCGTGGTAGGAATCACGCATACCGCCAGCTCGCGGCGAGGGCCCTTGCCCGCGGTGAGATCAATGATGAGCGTTTTTAGTACGCGCTCGGGTTCTACGTCTAAGGCCGCCGCGGCGTGGTCGCCAAAGTGATCCTTGCCCGCCTCAAAAGTGGAAACGGAGTGCTTGACTCCGGCATCCTCGATGACTTTCAGGGCTGGGGTAGCGGCATGCGGGGACTTTTTCGGCATATAGGAATTTTAGCGTGAGACGTTAGGATAGATTGTGTGGTTAAAGAAACAGTGAGCGAAAAGGAGCTGCAGCGCCGCTTCGAAAAGGAAGCGCTCCCGCTACTCGATCAGCTCTATGGCGGCGCGCTGCGCATGACGCGAAACCCGCAAGACGCGGAAGACTTGGTGCAAGAGACCTATCTGAAGGCCTATAAGTCCTTTCATTCCTTTAAGCAGGGAACGAACCTGAAGGCATGGCTGTATCGCATCATGGCCAATAACTACATCAACTCTTATCGCAAGGCGAAGCGGCGCCCTACCGAGTCTTCTGCCGATGATCTGAGTGATTTTCAGCTCTATACCACCGCGGGACACGATTCCACCGGGTTGGAATCCGCCGAGGTGGCAGCGCTTAAAGAGATGCCGGATAGGTCCATTTCGCAGGCCATTAATGACTTGCCGGAAGACTACCGGATGGTGGTCTACTACTCCGATGTGGAGGGCTTAGCGTACAAAGAAATCGCCGAAATCATGGATACTCCATTGGGAACGGTGATGTCCCGCCTACACCGTGGAAGAAAAATGCTCCGGAAGGCGTTGAAGGACGTAGCACGTGAACAAGGAATTGGATTAGAACACCCGGACATGGAGGACAAGTAATGGAAGGCGCAACCGGAAAGAACTGTGGTGCGTGCAGCTCCACTGAGGTACACAACCTATTTTGCGAGCTTCTCGATGAATCCACGACCTACGCCCGCGCTTTAGCCATCCGCGAGCACATCGCCCAATGCGATTTTTGCCAGCAACGCCTAGAGCGCGAAGAGCTCGTCCGCTCCCTCGTGCGCAATTGCTGTGCCGGCCAAGCTAAGGCACCGCAATCGCTGCGCCGCCGTATCTCGGTAGAAATTACGGAGATCGAATCCCGCTGGTAAGAAGCGTCCTTCAGAGCTGCGAAACCCTCTGGAGGCTTCTGGGGTTTTTGGGGTGCAGAAATTTCTTGTTTAGACCTTAACGTAGATATAGCAAAAGCCCGGCTGGGTAGTGCTGAAATGCACTGCCAACTAAGCCGGGCTTTATGTTTGCTGTACGTTATGCGCCAGGACGCTTGCCGTGATTAGCGGCCTTCTTGCGGCGATCCTTGCGCTTGCGACCACGCTTGCTCATTGCGCACTCCTTCGTTGAGGGTTTCTGAACTTTATTCAACTGTAGCGGCTAAGGGCGCCGAAACGAAAATTGGGGTAGGCGTTAGGCTCTCCGGGTCCGCGCTTTTAGGCGGACACGCGGGAACGGCCGCGGCCGCGGTTGCGGCGACGCTTGAGGGCGCGGCGCTCCTCTTCAGACAGGCCGCCCCAGACGCCGGCGTCGAGGCCAGACTCGAGTGCCCAGTTGAGGCAGGAAGAAGCGACGGGGCAGCGGTTGCAGACCAGCTTGGCCTTAGCGATCTGGGTAAGAGCAGGACCAGAGTTACCTACTGGGAAGAACAGCTCTGGGTCTTCGTCGCGGCAAACGGCTTCGTGGCGCCAATCCATGATTGATATCTCCTAACAAATTTTTGACAGCAGTAAATACGAGCGCAATCCGTGCGGGGCAGGAAAGCACCTTGATTTTTAGGTGGTGTGTGAACTGGTCTGCTAGCAGTGGGGCCCGGTCTCGAGGTCGGGCCAGCGTCGCCGCCGCCTATGGTTCACGGTGTTGTTGCCTGAAGTTTCCTCCAGGTTAAGAAGAGGTTTACGCCCTCTTTCTTTTTGCTACTAGAGAATCATGACATGTTTACCCGATCGCCGCTAGGGTTAAAGGCTAAATTGTGGTTAACATCACGCAAATAGGCGCAGTGTGGGGGCCATAAATGTCAAAATCAAATTTTAAAGAAGCCTGTGAGAATCGCCGTGAGCTGCAGCTATAGGTGCTATGTTGTGAGTGTGGTGAGGGAGAGGCCGTCAAATCTCCCAGCTCAGCCCCTTGCCCCCGCGCTACTGCAGGCAACATCGAGGCCCCGCCGTGGGTGGCACAGAAAAAATCCGCGCCGCATTAGTAGACTGGGGATTTGTGTCTAAGCAGAACAAACGCCACGTAAATAAGCAGCAGCGAGATAAGTCGGCAGCGCCAGCGGCAGCACCGGATAGTGCCCCGCAGTCGGTGCTTATAGGCGCAGGCATTGCCACGGTGCAATCCATCGCGGTTATTTGTTTTGGCATATTCCTCATCGTGCGCGAAGCGGTGGGCGCGGAAAATGACTCGATGGTTTCTGATTCCGGTTCGGGAAGCTTTGTGGGGCTTGGCACCGCCATCTTTATCTTCATTGTCTTTGGGTTTGTCATCGCAGGCTCCTGGGCCATGGTGAAAGGAAAGCGATGGGGAAGAGGCGCCGTGGTCCTCGTAGAGCTCATCTTGGGTGCGAGCGCGTTTCAAATGTATAGCGGTGGATCACCGGTACTGGGGACTATCACCCTGTTAAGCGCGGTCGCGGTGCTTTATCTCTTGATGTTTAGACGCGAGTCCTCAGAGTGGGCCGCCTCGAATTTCTAAGGGCCACTCGCGTTTGGGCCACTCGCGCGGGGCCCACGAGTGGCACTCGCTTAGTCGCTGCTGAGGCCAACGACGGTATCACCGCGGGTTTCTACAATGGTCTCGCCCGCCAACGTGAGGTGGACGGGACCGCGGTAATCTCCGCGGTCGACGGCAATTTCGCGCAGTACCTTACCGGTAGACCAGTCCACGACAGCTATGCCCTTTTCGGTGGGCATCAGCATGCGCCCAGCCACTGAAATCGGGGTGCCGATGGCGCCGTCGATAACGTGATCGACGCGCAAATCACTGGGGGTTAGGAGGTAGAGGCGCTGCCCATCAAACCACGTCATATGGTGCGGGAGATCCGCAACGGCCGGGGCGAAAGGGCTTGTGCCGGAATCGATGGCGTCGGAAGGCTTTACGGGGGTAGAAGAAAGCTTTTCGCCTTGGTTGTTATAAGACTCAATGCGGGGTTCTGGGCCGGGGACATAGACCGCGGCGGCGTCTTGGCCCACCGCGATAAGCCGCGCCCCATCGCGATCGACGGAGATATCGGCGTCCATTTCTGGTTCCCGGGAGTCCTCCGGGGTGGTGGTTTGAAACCTTAACCAGGTGGTGTGAGGTTCTTCCGGGCATGATTCCGTCAGCGCGAGATTCTCGGTACGCGTCAACGCCGAAGAAATGGTGCACTCCTCGTGCGGTTGCTTCTGCGCCTCCTGCTTGGCCTCTACGTCGCCGTATTCCACGGTGCGCACGAGATCTGAGCGCCACAGATCGATTCGCCCGGCAGAAACGGTCCCTACACGGTCATTGGATTGCACGGGTACAACATCCGGGGAATTAATAGCGCTGCGGGTGGAGTCATATTCACCCGTCGCGGCGTCGATGGCAACCGTATCCCCGCAGCCCACTCCCGTGCGATAGGTGGCAACCACCTTGCCCCAGGCGGTAGAAAGCGAGCAGAGTTCGGCATCGCTGCGGGTATAGGTCCAGGCCGTGGAGCCATCGGCATTGGTGGCCGTGAGTACATCGCCATCGTGGCTAATGCTCAACCCGTGGGCGGAAATGGCGCGGTATTGGCCGGGTACGGGCTGGGTGGGCAGGCTGTAGGCAGTGGTGAGGGAGGAGGGGACATCGGCAAGCACAGCGGCATCACCTTCCCCAGGAACCGCCTCTTGGTGCAGGTCAGCCTGGTGGATATTGGCGGTGGCGACCGCGCCGCCCACCGCGATGGCGCAGATAGCGCCGATGATGCCGGTGGCCTTCCAATCCGCCGCGGTTGCCCGCAAGATGGGGGCCTTAGTCATCGGCGCCCTCCTCGGGGCGTGCCCTTGCCGCGCCGAGCTCCGGAACGGGACCGCGATTGGGCTTGTCCCGCGGACCGCTTATGCGCCGGAAGCTGGCCAATCACGCTGGTGGCAGGGCCCACCTTTTCCTGCACGCCAGCGGGGATGGACAGCGCCTGGGCAAGCTCCGGCGAGGTGGAAAACCACTGTGGTGGCGTGGCCGTATCTAGGCCTAGCTCATCGTTGATGACCCGCCATTTGGCCAGCTCATCGTAGCCAACGAGGGTGACGGCGGTGCCGGTATGCCCAGCGCGGCCGGTGCGCCCGATGCGGTGGATAAACGTCATGGGATCATCGGGAACCTGGTAGTTGATGACGTGGGTGACATCATCGACGTCGATGCCGCGCGCGGCGATATCAGTGGCGACGAGGATGTCCACCTCGCCCGAGCGGAAGGCCTGCAGGGACTTCTCCCGGGACTTTTGGCCCAAGTCACCGTGCACGGCGCCGACGCGGAAGCCGCGCTCAGCAAGGTCATCGGCTAATTGCGCCGCCGAGCGTTTAGTGCGGGTAAAGATGATGCTGCGCCCCCGGCCTTGGGCCTGCAGGATATGCGCGATGACCGCCACCTTATCCATGCGGTGGGCCTGAAAGGTGACCTTGCGGGTGGTTTCGTGCGTGACCTCATCCGCCTCCGATTCGGCCCGAATGTGTACGGGCTTATGCATGAACTGGCGCGATAGGTTCAAGATTGCGCCCGGCATGGTGGCAGAAAACAGCATTGTTTGGTGCGCATTGCCATCAAGCGCTTCCAAAATCGCCTCTATGGAGGGCAAAAAGCCAAGGTCCAGCATCTCATCGGCTTCATCGAGCACCACGATGGCGACGTGGCGCAGGACCAGATCGCCGCGCTCATGCAGATCGAGCAGGCGGCCTGGCGTGCCGATGACCACGTCGACGCCGCGCTGGAGGAGCTTAATTTGCTCCTCATAGGGGCGCCCGCCGTAGATGGCAGCGAGGCGGACCGGCAGGTGCGCGGCCGCGTCCTGCAGATCAGCGGTGACCTGCTGGGCTAGCTCGCGGGTGGGCACGACGATGAGAGCCCGCGGCGTCCCATCCGGTGGGGCAATATCCGCGTCATCAAAAACGCGATCGAGCAGCGGTACGCCAAAGCCAAAGGTCTTGCCCATGCCGGTGCGCGCCTGGCCAATGAGGTCTTGGCCATTGAGCGCAATGGGCAGGGTTAATTCCTGGATTGCAAAGGTTCGCGCGATGCCACGGTCAGCGAGCCCATCGCAGATTTCGGCGGCGACGCCGAGTTCCGCGAAGGTCGGTGGCTGGGTTTTTATGACAGACACACCTTGATAGTAGCCGGGATGGTTATAGTGGGGCCATTGGCATGTAAAACTCTCGTTAGAGGAGGATAATTTTTATGGATATCAAGTTTGGTTTTGCAGATACCCCGCGCGAGCTGATCATTAGCACCACCGGCGAGCAGGCGGAGCTGACGAAAAAGATTAATAGCGCCTTGGCGGAAAACTCCACGTTGGAGCTAGAAGATGACAAGGGCCGCAAGTACCTCGTGCGCACGGACCGCGTGGTGTACGTCGAGGTTGGTGCCGCGAAGAAGCAATCTGTCGGTTTCGCCGGCGCCTAAGCTTGGGGCTTTCTAAAGGTTTGCTAATTCAGTGTGTGAATAAGCAACCGGGTATCCTCAATGCCTATGGAAAGTAGGCAGAATCGCAAGGCTCAACAGGGCCATAGGCGAATTCCGGATCACCCGAACCCGGTGGTCCGGTTCGCCCACCGCTACGGCTGGTGGCGTGTGGTGGCTATCCCCGTGATGGTGCTGCTTACCGTCTGGGTGATTGTGGATATCGCGTCTGGCTCTTCGGCCGATGACAATGGCGATGCATCCAGCGCGGAGACTACCGCCGCCGCCACTCCTACCCACGAAGATCTCACGGGCCCGGATCCCGCAAATGCGGAGGCGGTAGAGCGCGAGATTAGTGAGATGCCCCCTGGAAGTGACTTCACCAAAAAGGGAAAGGGTACTTTCCACGGAATCGGCCGCCCCGGTGCTGTAGCCGGTGAAGGCGGCGAGAAGAAGGTCCGCTATTCCATCGAGGTAGAAGATGGACTTAATACCGCTCCCTACGGCGGCGATGATGCCTTTGCCGCAATGGTGGAGGCAACCCTTGCGGATCCACGCGGGTGGACCGCCCAAGGTGACTTCGAATTCGAGCATGTCGCCTCCGCTGATAATCCCGATACCCGCATCCAGCTGACCTCATTAGGTACGGCCGCGGAGCGGTGTGGTGAGAAGATCGAAACGGAAACCTCCTGCCACACCATGTTTACCGGCGAATCCACCACCATCATCAATGAGGCGCGGTGGGTACGCGGAGCCACGCCTTTTGAGGGCGATTTGGGCAATTACCGCCAGTACGTCATCAATCACGAATTGGGCCACGCCATTGGCTATGCCTCCCACCAGCAATGCGGCGGCGAGGGCAAATTGGCCCCGGTGATGATGCAGCAGACGCTGAGCTTGAACAATAAACAATTGCATGACCGCAATCCCAAGGAGGTCTATCCTGATGAGGATGTGACCTGCGAGCCTAACCCGTGGCCATATCCCAATCCGGAGCACAAGGATCCCCACCAACCCCAATAAGGAGTACTGGATGCCGCTTCCCCCAGAGCATGTTTTAAGCGCCTTCCACGCGGAGACCGGAGCGACAGGGTCGCGCCGGGCCCAAGGCGATCAGCTGGGCCCAGTATGGGATAACGGCATCAAGGTGGGAGACGTTGTCTACTCCCAGGCCGGCCCTTTCGCGGCGTGGTCTGCCAAGGTGCGCGAAAGGCTCAGCGTGCCGGGCGCGCGGGTATCGAGGCCGGTTCTCGCGAGCGACGGGCGCCATACCGCGGCCGGGTGGAAGGCGACGCAGTTCCTTCCCGGCGAGGTCACCGGGCGCATCGATGAAGCGGCGCAGACGGCCTTGCGCTTGGACGATGCCATGGCCAATGCACCTGCGCCGCCGGGTGCGCACCGCGATGATGCCTTTGCCCGCGCGGAGCGCACCGCCTGGGCGGAGACGGGGGAGGCCTACGATAAGGCCGCGCTTGCCGATGTCCCCTTGGTCACCGCTCATACCGCTCTGCTGACCACCACGGTCTTTTATGGCGCGCACCCACCGGGAATCGTGGATCTCGTGCCGAGCCAATCTGCCCGCCCGGCGGGGTGGAGCGCAGCGCTCGTGATCGTGGACGGTTTGATCGCACAGGTGGTAGATGATGATATCTGCCAGCGGTTTGGCCACGTGCCGGGCATGCAGGAGCTTTTGCTGCGGGCGGTGTCTTACCGCCGGCATATCAATGATCTGAATCCGCGGTCGCGCTCGAATGTGCGTTCTAATATTGAGCGGGTAGAACAGTTTCTTGTGTCTAGGGCATCTGCGATACTGGGGCGGTGACTTACAATCCCCATTCCACCGCCCGCGCGGGAGTGGTCTTACCGCCGTCGCCCGAGGTACGACTCATCGCCCGCACCCCGTCCGCATACGCTCGTTCCTGGCCTGTTGAGCTGCCGGAAACCGGTACCTGGAAGGTAACCGGCACCGCTGGAACCGGCGTATCCAGTTTTCTTATCGATACCGTCATTCATGCCCTCGACTGCGCCCAGGAGACGGGGGCAGATCCCTCCGGCATCCTCGTTGTCGCCGCCTCCAAGGAATCCGGCGCCCGCCTGCGCCGCGAGCTTTCGGAACGCCTCGAAGATTATGCGGCACAATCCTCCATGGTCCGCTCCATCCACTCCTTGGCCTTTGCCCTTCTGCGCAGTGCAAGCGACGAGGAATTGCGCCTTATTACCGGCGCGGAACAAGATGCCGTTATCCGGGAATTGCTCGAAGGCCACGCTGAATCCGGCCACGGCGACTGGCCAGAGGAAGTCCGCCCCGCCCTTGAGTACGTAGGCTTTGCCCGCCAACTGCGCGATTTTCTTTTGCGCTCCATTGAACGAGGACTTAGCCCCGCGGATTTAGAGAGCCTCGGAGCTAAGTACGGCCGCGGTATGTGGAGTGCTGCCGGTACGTTCCTGCGCGAATACGAACGCGTCCAAGCCCTATCCGGGGCGCATTCCTATTCCGCGGCCGAGTTAGTCAACCAGGTCTTGCTGCGCCCAGAACTTACGAGTTCGCACCCGTGGCACACCATCGTGGTCGATGATGCCCAGCTATTAGATCCCACCGCGGGCAAGCTCATCTCCCGCCTGGCGCCCGATGCACAATTGCTGGTCATCGGCGGCGATGCGGACCAATCCGTCTTTGCCTTCCGCGGTGCGAATTCGCAGTTCCTCGAGGAATTTCCCGCGGAGAACTCCGTCGAGCTTTCGCAGCCGCACCGCAGCGGATCCCCGGCCTGCGTTTCCATCGTGGATTCTGAGGGCCGCCTGCGCGATGTGGTGGCAGATACCGTGCGCCGCCGCCATTTGGACGATGGCGTGCAGTGGCGCGATATCGCCGTCATCGTGCGCTCAACGGCGGATATTGGCCAGATGCGCCGCACCTTGCTGGCCGCCGGTGTACCCGTGCATATCAGCCCAACCGACGTGATTTTGGCAGAACAGCGCCTAGTATCCGCCATGCTCCTTGCCCTGCGCGCCTTGGAAGAAGACCTCAGCAATGCAGAGCTTGAGGAATTGCTTACTGGGCCCGTGGGCGGGTCGGATCCCGTCACCCTGCGCCGCCTGATTCGCGGTTTGCGCCGGTGGGCGCCCGATACGCGCGGCATGGATAGCCTGCGCGAGCTCTTGCACGGCGAGCTACCGGACTTCAACGGACAGCTCACCGAACGCGAGTTTTCCATCCTGGAGCGCGTGCGCGCGGTACTCGCCGCGGGCCGGCAGGCCATGCAAGCCCAAGCTTCTGTGGAAGAGATCCTGTGGGAAGTATGGAGCGCTACCGAGCTGGATATGCGCCTGCAGGCATCCGCCTTGCGCGGCGGCGCCACCGGCTCCCAAGCAGACCGCGACCTCGATGCCATGATGGCGCTCTTTGACGCCGCCGGTGATTACTCCGAGCGCCGTCCCGGCTCCTCGCTGCAGTCCTTTTTAACCCACATCACCGAACAAGAACTGCCCACCGGCGTCCGCGACCGCCGCACCGCCATCCCGCAGGCCGTAGAGATCATCACTGCCCACGGTGCCGTTGGCCGCGAATGGGATACCGTCATCGTCGCCGGATCCCAAGAAGGCGCGTGGCCCTCGCTGGGGGAGACCGGATCCATTTTTGGCCAAGAAGATCTCATCGATCTTCTGGACCGCGATATTGAGCCTGATACCCCTGTTAGCCACATTGCCTCCCGTCTGGCAGAAGAGCGCCGGCTCTTCCACGTCGCCACCACGCGCCACCGGAGCCGGTTACTCATCGCCGCGGTGGAAAACTCCAATGAGGATGCCTTTGCAGAGCCTTCCCGCTTCATCGCGGAATTTACCGGGCGCGGGGTCGATGTGCCCGGGACTATGGCGCGCCGGGAAGCCAGCCGCGCCTTGCGCGCCACCCAATTTCCCCGCGAGCTGGGCTTGGATGTTCCCGAGCCGGCACCGGTGTCCCTGCGCGATGGGCTCGAGGTCGATCCCCTCGACGTGGCGGTGCTTTCCGTTCCTTCCTTTGTGGCGCAATTGCGCCGCGTGGTCACGAACCCAGAATCCGGCGAGGCGGAGCGGCGCCAAGCAGCCCGGCAGTTGGCGCGCTTAGCGCAGGCGGGAATCCCAGGCGCCCACCCAGACCAATGGTTCTCCGCGCGCTCTGTGGCATCGCATACGCAGCTGCGCGGTAGCAAGAGCCTATCGCCATCCCGGGTCGAAGCCCTGCTCAACTGCCCGCTCAAGGCGATTGTGGGAAACTTGGCCGAAGATCCCAGCGGCGCCGAGCACCTCTTGCGCGGCACCATGGCACACGCCTTCTTGGAGGCCATCGGCCGCGGCATGGATGCGGAAAAGGCCCGCCTGCTCGTCATGGAAGCCTATGAGCTCATCCTGGATGTTCCGCAGTGGCAGCTACAGAGCAAGTTGGAAGAATTCTCCCGCCTGCTGGAGCGCACGCAGCAATGGGCACAGCAATCCGAGGTTAAAAATGAACTCGCCGGGGTGGAAGTACCCGTCTACGTCGAGGTCGCCCCGGATATTCGGGTAGGTGGATTCATGGACCGCTTGATGAAGGACGGGGATGGAAATTACCTGGTCGTGGACCTCAAGACCGGCAAATCTGCAGCGACGCAGGCAGAGGCAGAAGAAAACCGTCAGCTAATGACCTACCAATTGGCCTTGTCCCGGGGCAGCTTCGACGGGCAACGCGTGCGCGATGGCGAAGGTATGCCGCGCGCGGGCGGGGTGCTTGTTTATCCCGGAAAAGATTCCAGCAAAATTACCACCCGCACACAAAGCCAGCTTACCGCAGAGGCCCTGGAAGAATTCTCCGCACTTTTGCCATCACTGGCAGCGGAGTTGCGCGGCCCGCAGCTTACCGCCCGCACCAATAAAGATTGCGATAAGTGCCCCATTCGTACCATCTGCCCAGTGCAGGAGGAAGGAAAGATGACCATCCATGCCTAAGCAGGATTTTTCCCCGGAACAAATAGCGAAAGCACTGGGCAAGGACTACCCACCCACTGAGGAACAAGCCCACGTCATCGAGGGTCCTTTTGGCCCCAAGCTCGTGGTGGCTGGGGCCGGTGCCGGTAAGACGGAAACCATGGCCTCCCGCGTGGTCTATTTGGTAGCCAATGGCTACGTGCGCCCAGAGGAAGTGCTGGGGCTGACCTTTACGCGCAAGGCGGCGCAGCAGCTAGAACAGCGCATTCGCCGCCAGCTCATTCAGCTGCGCGATTCCGGGCTCATCGTCCCCGGCAGCCCCGCTGCGGAGGCGCTTAACAATATCGCACCTACCGTGGCCACCTATGATTCTTATGCCGGCGAGCTCGTGCGCGAATACGGCCTCCTGGTCCCAGTAGAGCCCTCGGCGCGCATCATCACGGAAGCAGAGCGCTTCGCCATTGCCTACGACGTGGTGAAAAACTACGGCGGCAAATTATCGGATGAAAAGACCTTGGGTTCCATTACGGAAGTCCTGCTCAAGATCACCTCCGATATGGACAATTCCTTGAAGGATCCGGATGATATCGCCGAATTCGCACGGGATTTTCGCGCCGATATAGACAACCTGGAAAAGGCCCCGAGGACGAAGGGCGAGTATTCCAAGGACCTGCAGAAGTACATCAATGTCCAGGATCTACGCGTGCAGTACGTGCCTTTGATCGAGGAACTCAAGCGCACGCAGGCAGAGCAGCAGGTCATCACTTTTGGCGAGCAGATGTCTGTGGCAGCGCGCCTTGCGCAAGAGCACCCGGCGGTGGGCAAGCAACAGGCGCAGCGCTACCGCGTGGTCATGCTGGATGAATATCAAGATACGTCTTATGCCCAGCGCGTACTCCTGCGCAGCCTCTTTGGTGGGGAACACAAGGACATTTCCGTGACCGCGGTGGGCGATCCCATGCAGGCCATTTACGGCTGGCGCGGGGCTACCTCAGAAAACCTCACCGCGTTTGTGGAGGATTTCCCGCAAGCCGATGGCACGCCTGCTCCCAAGGATCAGCTGACTACCTCGTGGCGCAACCCGTCGGGTGCCTTGGAGCTGGCCAACTCGGTGGCGGCCGGGGTCTTTGGGGGCGGCCCGCGGCCCGTCGATGAGCTGCACGCGGCCCCGCACAAGGGCGAAGGCGAGATTGAGCTGGGCTATTTCGCCAGCGAAGATGAGGAACACGAGTTTATTGCGCAGAAATTAAAACAGCAGTGGGATGCGCGCGAGGGCGATGGCTTTCGCGCAGCGGTGCTGGTGCGTACCAACCGGCAAACCGCGGCCATTGCAGCAGCCTTGGATGCCGTCGATGTCCCCAATGAAATCAATGGCCTGGGTGGACTGCTGTGGCAACCGGAAATCCAGGACCTCGTAGCGCTGGCGACCATGCTGGTGCGGCCGGAAGACGCGCAAGCGGCCCTCCGCATTTTCGCCGGGCCCATTTGCGGGCTGGGAATGGGCGATATTCAAGCCCTTGCCGCGCGCCAAAAGAACCTGGCGGGGGCAAAACAAGAGCGCCTGCAGTGGGAAGAGGGTATGGATCCTGAGGAGTATCTGCGCGCCCAATTAGCGCAGCTTACGGCTGAGGGCCCAGATCAAACGGTGGGGCTTGCCGATGCCCTGGCGGACCTCGGCGAGCGCGACCGCTATACCCCGCAGGGCTTGGCGCGCATGGAAGAGGTATCTGCCAAGCTGCGCTACCTGCGCACCTACTCGCTATCCAAGCCTTTAAGCGATCTCTTTGCGGACATCGAGGCCATCTTCAATATCCGTACCGAGGTCCTTGCCCGCGGCAGCGCCGGGGGAGCCACCCACCTAGATAAATTCGCCGATATCGTCGCCGGATTCCACGGGGATTCCCTGTATGCGCTCCTAGATTATTTGGAGCTCGCACGCGAGCATGAAGATGGCCTTGAGCTCGGGGAGGTGCCCGCCTCAACGGATCGCGTACAAATCATGACCGTGCATAAGGCCAAGGGCCTGGAGTGGGAACACGTCTATGTCGTGCACGCTGACTCTTCGAGCTATAAGGCCCAAGCAGAGACCTTTTTGTCCAAGATCGAAAAGGTGCCCGGTGACAATGACTACATCGAGGTCTCACCGGATGCGGTTACCCGCTCAGAATTCGAAAAAGCCTGCAAGGCATTCTTGGATGATGACCGCGCGCATAACGCGGAGGAAGCGGCTCGCCTGTTTTATGTGGCCCTCACCAGAACCGAGTCCACGTTGACCGTTACCGGCTCCGGCACGAATAACCGGACGGGCAAGGCTAAGAAGGGCCCGTACGAGTACCTCGAAAGGCTAAAAGAAACCTTCCCCCAGTACGTAGGGGAATGGACGGTGCCCGAAGAGCCGGTGGAAACCTCGGCTCATGCGGCAGAAAGTGGGCTCTTCCCGGCCCTTGAAGCAGATCCGGATTCCCTAGCCGGCGCGGATGCGGTCCTAGCCGCGATGGAGGACCTTCCTGAGTTAAGCCACGGCGAGACCTTCGAGTTGTGGGAACAGGATGCGGGCGCGCTCATTGAGGAATACAAGTCCTTGCAGCAACCGGTTGTGGATGTGGAACTTCCCAGTGAACTTACCGCTTCTGACATGGTGGCCCTGGGCAGCGATCCGCTACAGTTTGCGCGCCGGCAACGCCGCCCCGTGCCGTTTAAGCCCAATTCCTATGCCAAGCGAGGCACCGCCTTCCACGCGTGGCTGGAAGAGCGCTTTGGCAGCCCCGCGCTGCTAGGGGAAGAGGAATTGCCGGGCATCGATGAGCCGGAGGATTTCGATCTGGAAGAGCTTAAGGAATCTTTCCTGAATTCCGAGTGGGCGCAGCGCCAGCCGGACTTTGTGGAGGCGCCGTTTGAAATTACCATCGGCAGCGCGGTGGTGCGCGGGCGAATGGATGCCGTCTTCCGCTTGGCAGATGACACCTGGATGGTGGTGGATTGGAAGACCGGGCGGCCGCCGAAGGGTACTGCCATGGAAGCGGCGAAGATTCAGTTGGCGGTCTATGCCGAAGCCTGGCGGCGCATCCACGGCGGCGATAAAATCCGCGCCGCTTTCCATTACGTTCACGATGGTTATACTTTTGAGCCAGATACTTTAGCCCAAGGTGAGGAGCTGCGTAGCCTGCTTGAATCGTCAGTAGCAGGCCACTAGGGCTAAGGTATGGGGACGGAACGCGGACGATGAATGGATAGTTGCGTCCCCGTATAACCGGCGGAATCAAAAATCGATCCAGAAAAGAAGGCTGGGCCAGTGGCCAAAAAACATGCGAAGGTGCTCAAAGGGCGTATTAAACAGCGCTTTTTGCCGCAGGTCGAGTTGTCCTCGCAACCTGATCACGCGCTCCTTGATGTCATCACTGTGCCCAAGGATCAAAACGCCAGCCCGTGGCGCCAGTTGGCCAAACGCGCGCTGTGGGCATTTGGCATCCTCATCTTTGTCACCATCGTGGTGTACTTAGACGGTGAGGGCTATAGCGAGGACATGTCGCTTTTGGATTCCTCCTACTATGCCGCCGTCACGCTGACCACCGTGGGGTATGGCGATATCGTTCCGGTTACGGAGCAATCGCGGTTTATCAACCTCGTACTTATTACCCCAGCCCGCCTCGTCTTCCTTGTGCTGTTGGTTGGTGCGACGCTATCCGTGCTCACGGACAAGGCCCGCCGCACCTTTGAAATCCAGAACTGGAGAAAGCAATTGCGTAACCACACCGTCGTTATCGGCTATGGAACGAAGGGCGCTGGGGCAGTCGCCGCGCTCTTGGCAGATGACGTGCCCACCTCCCAGATTGTGGTCATCGATAATAACCGCGCCTCGCTGGCTCATGCGGAACACCATGGGCTGGTCACCATCTTTGGCTCGGGCACCAAGCAGGACGTGCTTAAGATCGCCGGGGTGGAGCACGCAAACTCCATTGTGGTCACCCCGTCCTCGGACGATACCGCGGTGCTGTGCTGCCTATCAGTGCGCGAGCTTGCCCCCAAGGCCAAGATTGTGGCCTCGGTGCGCGAGTCCGAAAACCGCCATCTCTTGCTCCAATCCGGTGCAGATTCCGTGGTGACGTCTGCAGAGACCGCCGGCCGTCTGCTGGGGCTTGCCACCGTGACCCCCACCGTGGTGGAAATGATGGAGGACCTGCTTTCTCCTAACGAGGGCTTTTCCGTATCAGAGCGCGCCGTGCGCGAGTTCGAGGTTGGTTCCAACCCGCGCCACCTGGCGGATATCGTGCTCGCGGTGCTGCGCAATAACGAACTTCACCGCGTTGATACCGCTGATGCCTCCGCACTGAAACCGGGCGACCGCCTGCTGTATATCAAGCATGACTTGGAACAACCCGTGGAAGTGCAAGATGAGGACGAGGAGGATTAATTGTATTTGCCCGTAACGCATACGGGACTAGTGCCTGCCACCGCCAGTGGGGACGCCGCGTTGGTGGAGGAATTGCCGGAAGGCGTGGGGACACCGGAGATGGTGGACATCGGCACGCTGCACGTTTTTGCCTGCCCGGAAGCAATTGCGCGGCGGATGGGGCAGTTGCAACCTGCGACCTTTTTCGCCGATGATTCCCTCGTCATGCAGGCCATTGCCTTGATTCGCAACCGGCTGGAGCAACGCTTCGATCCGCGCACGGGCCACCCGTTGGACTATCCCACGCCGGGTATTATTGGCCGCGATCCGCAGGATTCGCGCCGCATGGTGTTTCCGCGCCTAGACCCGGCGGTTATCGGGCTCATTGAACTCAAGGGCGAGGAGCAGATTTTGCTGGCGCGCAATCGCGGGCGCCATAGCTTCTTTTCCTTGATCGCCGGATACGTGGAACCGGGAGCGACCATTGAGGCCGCCTTTGCCCGCGAAACCATGGAGGAAACTGGGCGGCGCATTGAGAATCTTCGCTACTGGGGATCCCAGCCGTGGCCGCCGAGTGGCTCGCTTATGCTGGGCTTTCACGCAGAGACATCGGATGTCCAGCCCACCTGCCATACTGATGGGGAACTGGAAGAAATTCGTTGGGTGACCCGCGCCGAGCTGCCTAAGCTCCCGTTGGCCACCGCGGGTTCTATCGCACACACGATGATTATGGAGTGGTATCACGGTGAATAAGCCGGATTTGTCCCTGCTGGATGAGGATCAACGCCGCGCGGCCACCGCCCCGCGCGGGCCGGTGTGCATTTTGGCGGGCGCGGGCACCGGTAAGACGCGCACCATTACCTATCGCATCGCCAATATGGTGGATCAAGGATTCGTAAACCCCCAGCGCGTTTTGGCCGTGACCTTCACCGCGCGTGCGGCAGGAGAAATGCGGGATCGCCTGCGCATGATGGGCGTGGCTGGTGTGCAGGCCCAAACCTTTCACGCGGCCGCGCGGCGGCAGCTGAAGTATTTCTGGCCGCAGGTCGCAGGCGATCTGCCGTGGACGCTTTTGGATAATAAATTCCCGCTGGTAGCCCGCGCGGTGCGCTCGGTGGGGCTGGATAATTCCAAAGACATGATCCGCGACGTGCTGGCGGAAATCGAATGGGCGAAATCCGCGCTGGTCAGTGCGGAGGACTATGAGAGCGTCATCGCGGAAACGGATCGCACCGCCCCGGCCGATGCCGCCAAGGTGGCCGAGGCCTTCCGGCGCTACGAGAAGGCCAAGGCTACCCCGGATATGATGCATTTGGACTTCGATGATCTGCTCATGCACATCGCTGGCGCCATCGAAAACGTCCCGGCCATTGCAGAGACCTTCCGCGAGCAGTACCGCACCTTCGTCGTTGACGAGTACCAGGACGTCACACCCCTGCAGCAGCGCGTGCTGAATGCTTGGCTGGGCGATCGCGATGATCTCACCGTGGTGGGCGATGCCAACCAGACCATCTATTCCTTCAATGGCGCATCGCCGGAGTACCTATTGAATTTTTCGCGCAGCTATCCGGACGGGACCATCGTCAAGCTGCAGCGCGACTATCGCTCTACGCCGCAGGTCACGGACCTGGCTAATCGGGTCATCGGCAAGGCTACGGGGCGCGCGGCGGGCACCCGCTTGGAGCTGCAGGGCATGCGCGAGCCTGGGCCGGAGCCGACGTTTAAGGCCTACGAGTCCGAGGAAAATGAGGCGCAGGAGGTGGCCGGACAGGTGCTCACCCTGCTCAACCAGGGCGTGCCGGCCTCAGAAATTGCCATCCTGTACCGCATCAACGCCCAGTCGGAGCAGTTTGAGCAGGCGCTTGCCGATGCCGGAGTGGTCTACCAAGTCCGCGGCGGTGAAGGTTTCTTCCGCCGCCCGGAGATTCTGGAGGCCATTCGCGTGCTCATTGCCGCCACGCGCCGCGATGATTTGCCGGAGGACCCCGTGGCGATTGCGCGGGCCGCCTTCGTCGAGCTTGGGCTCAGCGCCACCGAACCGCAGGGCGCGCAGGCCCGCGAGCGCTGGCAATCGCTGAACGCGCTGGTGGGATTGATTGAGAAGATCGTGGAATCCACCCCGGGCATCGATCTCAACGGGGTGCTGGGTGAGCTGCGCCGCCGCTCTACCGATAAGCAAGCCCCCGCCATGGAGGGCGTTACTCTCGCTACGGTGCACGCGGCAAAGGGCTTGGAGTGGGACGCCGTCTTCCTCGTCGGACTGAGCGAAAAGCTCATGCCCATCAACCACGCCATTAAGGCGGGTAACGAGCAGATCGAGGAAGAGCGCCGCCTGTTTTATGTAGGCATTACCCGCGCCCGCGAGCACCTGGCCCTGTCGTGGGCATTGGCGAAGAACGCCGGTTCCAGGGCCTCCCGGGAGCGCACCCGCTTCCTCGACGGCATCGCGCCAGGCGTGGAATCGGCTGCGGGAAGTGGCCGCTCCCGCCGCCCGAAACGCTGCCGCGTGTGCAGCGGGGTACTAGAGACCCCGGCGGAAAAGGTCATTGGCCGGCATGAAGACTGCGAGGGCAATGGCGATGACGAAGTCTTTTCCGCCCTGCGTTCGTGGCGCGCGCAGGTTGCCCGGGAAGAAAAGGTTCCGGCCTATGTCATCTTTACGGATGCCACGCTGCAGGCCATCTCGGAAGAGCTACCGGTAGATGAGGCGGAGTTGCTGTCCATTTCCGGAATAGGGCCCAATAAGCTGGAGCGCTACGGCGAGCAAATCCTAGAGGTCATTCGCTCTGTGCGGTTGTAGCCAGGTTGACCTTGCCGCCGAAGCACACCGGGCACCGCGGATGGGCGATGGCCGTGCGCTGCTGGTGGCGGCCGTAGACGTCTACCTCCCATTGTTGGCCTGGGCGCGGAAATGAGGTTGGCGCGCCTGGCGGGAGGGGGCGTTTGCTTAGGCGGCGGATCACCACCTGTGCTTGGGCCGCTACCGCATCGATGACCAGCTTTTCTGGCTGCCTGCGCACGCTGGTGAGCTGGGAGGCAATGGTGCTCCACTGCGGATCCGCATCCACGCGGAATAAGTGAATGCACAGCGGGCAGGGGCCTTGCCCTTCCACACGCAGGGGCCCGATGATGCCGCGGTTATCTTGTAAGGAAATGGGCAGCCAGGTTGTCGGGGTGCCGGCAAGCGCATTGGCGCAATCGATGGGGCAGTGGAGCTGGTCGATGCCAAGGACCGTAAAAAGCCCATCGAGGTCGTGGATATAGGAAAAGATATTGTCCTCATCAAGGGGGATGCGTACCGTATATCCATCTGCTGCCAAGCGGGCGCGCAGGTCCAGAGCAAGCGGGGATTCGCCTAGCATGATGATGGTTTCAGGCTGCTCGGGATGTGGTGGCTGGGGCCAGAGGATGCCATAGTCCAGAGCATCATCGATGAGGCTGCTGGCGGCGGCGCTATCCAAGCCGGCCGCTTCCAACCGCGCCGCCAATTCCCCGGAATCGACCGGCTGATGGGCCGTGGCAAAAGCGCGGGCCACACCTTGCGCATTGCCCGTATCCGCCACCGCCACCCGGGTGGCGTCCATCCCAAATTGCACCACGGAATCCTCGCGGCAAAATACGCCACACCCTGGCGCCAATGTCACACGTTGAGCCGTGCCTTGTGAGCCAGTCACTGGTTTTCCCCTCGATTCCCCTTTTATCACCCCGAATACGGCATATGTGCCGCATGTGCGTCCATTGCACCACAGGTACAATGGCCTGTCATGTCGAGCACGCAACCACCAGGACGTACCCACCCTGAGGTCAAGGTTATCCGCTCTGCGCGGCGGCGAAAGTCGGTGCAGGCGCGCATGGTGGCAGGGGTATTGGAAGTGCGCATTCCTGCCTGGATGTCCGCCCGCGAGGAAAACGAGGCGGTACAGGACATGCTCGCGCGCCTAGAGAAGAAAACCGGTGGTGCGGCGAAAACCGATGCGGCGCTCCTCCAGCGCGCCGAACAGCTCAACGCACAGTACCTGGAAGGACGCGCATGGATTGGGTCCATCCGGTGGGTGAGCAATCAAAATGCGCGGTGGGGTAGTTGTACTACCTCCACCGCGGATATCCGGCTGAGCAACCGCTTACAGCAGGTTCCGGATTATGTGTTGGATTCGGTCATCATCCATGAGTTGACCCATACCTTCATCCCGCGTCATGGGCGCGAATTCTGGCAGTGGGCCGATAGGGCACCCCACGCCGAGCGGGCCAAGGGCTACCTTGAGGCCTACCAGCGCTGGGGCGGTTAGCGCGAGCTACTTATCCTCGCCGCCGTTGTCCTTTTCGGAGCTGTTGTCGCCGTCGTCCGCGTCGTCGCTGCTCTGCGCGTCCTTGTCTTCTGCAGAATCCTTGTCCTCTTCGGACTTGCTTTCGGAGTCCTCGCCGGAGCCCTCGCCGTTTTTGAGCATCTCTTCGAGCTTGGCAAATTCTTCCTCGAAGCCCTCATCCGGCTCATCATCCAAGAGGGAATCGATGAAGGCGGCCGGGTTATCGAGGTGCTCTGCGGTGGGCAGGAAGTCTGGGTGGTCCCAGGCCTTATCGCGCTTTTCGGCACCTACGGCCACGGTGGCGCGGCGCCACAGCTCGGCGGCCTCGGTGACCTTTGGGGCGTTGAGCTCGATGCCCACGACCTTGCTAAAGGCCTGCTCGGCAGATCCGCCGGTGCTGCGGCGGTGCGCCCACGCCTCAGTGAGCTTGGAGGTAGACGGGATGCGCTCGCCCAAAGCCTCGTTTACTACATGCTCTGCCCAGCCCTCGACTAAGGCCAGCAGCGTCTCCAAGCGGGAGGCAGCCGCGGTGTTCTTCGAGGTAATGCGCGGCGATAGATCCATGCCCTGCAACTTGCTCATTGCTTCTTGGATGGCCTGCGGATCGCCGGATTCCAGGTTCAGCTCGCGGGCGAGCTCTTCAATGTGGGAGGTATCAATGACCAAGCCGATGGCGTATTCCTCCACGGAGGAGACGATGCGCTCTACCAGCCACGGCACGTGCTTAAACAGGCGCTGGCGGGCGGCCTCGCGCGCGGCGATATAAACCAGTACCTCTTGGCCCGGAACGTTGAGCTCGCGCGCGACCTTCTGAATGGTATGCGGCAAAAGCGCCACCGTATTGGCCGGGGCGATGGGCAGGCCAAAATCGGAGCCGGTCAGTGCCTGGCTGGCCAGATCGCCCAGGGCGTGGCCTAGCTGCATGCCGAAATTCATGCTGGACATCTGGCCCATCATCTTGGTCATCGGGCCCATCATTTCGCGAGCCTCTTCCGGCATGGATTCCAGCTGGGCATCATTCATGTGCTGGGCCACGGGGGTGACCATGCGTTCCCAGGCGGGCATGGTTTCTTCCAGCCACTGCTTGGAATCCCATGCCTGCGTGGTACCGGAAGCGGTGGGGAGAATAGAGGCATCGTCAAGCCAGAGCTCCGCCAGGCGCACCGATTCTTCTACCGCCTTGGAGTCTTCCGCGCTGATGTCTTTTGACTTGGGGATCTGCTGCAGGGCGATGCGCTTGGCCATGTCGTAATTGACCGGTCCGGAGTTCTGGGGCGAGTTCATGGACGAACCCATGCCGGATAGCATCTGACCGAACTGGTTCAGCATGTCTCCGAGGCCGCCACCATTACCGCCGCCGAATGCGCCGAACGGGTTCTGGTCACGACGGCCGTCATTATCGTCGTCATCGTTATTTGGGAAAGAAAAACCGAATCCGTTGCTCATGCGCTCCAATCTACCGGCACCGTGCGGAAAGTTTCCATGATCACAGCAACGCTGACAGCGAACAGTACGCCAAAGGTTGTAGGCTATTGCTTCGTGAATTCTCCTGCTAGCCGTCGCGTCCGCACCATCGCCTGGGGTGCTATCCCCGTTGTGCTTACCGGTGCGTTGGTATCGCTTGACCATATCCCGGGCACCGATGTCTCGCTGACCGTTCCTTATGCCGCCGAAGGCCCTGGCCCCACCGTGGATACGCTGGGCGAGGTTGATGGCACCCAAGTCGTTGATGTGCAGGCGCCAAAGACCTATAAGCCCAGTGGGCACCTGAATATGACCACCGTATCCGTGCGCACCAATATGACCTTGGCGCAGGCGTTGGGGCGCTGGGCGCTTACCGATGACACCCTGGTGCCCATCGATACCGTCATTCCGCAAAACATGACCGATGAAGAGGTCCAAGAATCCAATAAGCAGGCCTTTACCCAATCGGAGTCCGCGGCCACCATCGCGGCGATGGACTATTTGCACCTGCCGGTCAAAATCACCGTGGCCGAGGTCATCGAGGACGGCGCCGCTTCGGAGCACCTTAAAAAGGACGATGTCATCACCGCCGTCGATGGCACCGAGGTCACCGAGCCAAGCGAGGTCCAAGACATGATCAAGGACAAAAGCCCCGGCGATAAGGTAAAAATCAGCGTCACCCGCGGGGACAAAGAGCTCAGCGAAGAGATTGAATTGGGCGAAAACCCGCACGATAAGGGCAAGGCGTTGCTGGGAATCGCCATGCTATCGCAGCCCAAGGACGATATTTCGGTGAACTACAACCTGCAGGATATCGGCGGGCCGTCAGCGGGAATGATGTTTACCTTGGCGGTCATCGACAAGCTCAGCGATGAAGACTTAACCGGCGGTACCTTCGTGGCCGGCACCGGTACCATTCAGGCCGATAGCAAGGTCGGGCCGATTGGTGGCATTGAGCATAAAATCGCCGCCGCGCACGATGCCGGCGCCGAGCTCTTCTTGGCGCCTAAGGACAACTGTTCTGCGGCGGCCGGCAGCGACCACGGCGATATGACCATTGCGCAGGTAGAAAACCTCGACGATGCCGTGGCGGCCATGAAGGACTTTGCGGCGGGCAAAGACGTCAAGGAATGCAGCTAATAAAAACTCATAAGGCCGGGGCCTAGTCCTTTACTAGGCCCAATTCCTTAATTTTTTCTTCCGGGTCCACCTGGTCAGAAGAGATCATCTGCTGCATGACCAGGCCTTCCTTATTATCCACCACGGTGATAACGGCCGTGGTGCCCAACGTGGACCAGCCGACGACGCGATCGCCATCGTCTTCGATGGCGTGGGAGCTGCGCAGCTCCGTAAGTACCTGGGTGGTCTGGGAAGCCTTGGAGTGCGACTTAAAGAACTGGAATTGCCCCACCTTAGGACCGGAGCAATTGTAGGAAGAGTCCCCGCCGGTGGAATCGCAGCGCTCAAACTGGGCGAATAAGTCCTTGGGTGCCAGCGACTTATATACGTCGTAGACTTTGGCGACTGACTTATCCAATTCGCCGCCAGCACTCGGCTCGCTGGTGGTGCTTTCCTCGGAAGCCTCGTCCTCGTCCTTATCCGCCGATTCTGACTCCGTGGAAGACGTGGAGGATTCGGTGCTTGATGCCGCGGACTCCTTGTCGTTCTCAGAGGTCGTGGTGGAGGCGGCAGGAGTGGTCTCTACGGGGGCATCGTCAGGCGCATCGGCATCGGAGGAACAACTTGCCGCAGCCACGCTGAGCCCTAGTAACGCCGCCGCGGTAGCGGTGCGGGCAGAAGAACGGCGGGTAAAGGAAAGGCGTCGCACTGTATAGAACTCCTTGGTTGCGGGCTTAATTGCCACTTAGTCTAGTTCATCCGGATCCTGGTTGAGGCCATAGCGCAGCGCGGCGATTACGCCAGGGGCCACCTGCGGGCCGCCGCGGAGCTGAATATCGTCCTCAGCAAAGGGGCCGGCCGCCTCTAGCTCTTCTTCTGTGGGGCGCAGCTGCAGCAAGGTGGTCTCGATTCCTTCCTCGCGCAGGGCACCCGAATACAGGCGCGCCGGGCGAGGGGAGGGGTCCTCGCTAGAGGTATCCCGGAATTTGATCTCCTGGGCCAAGATGGCGCCCGCGACCTCGCGCGGCCAGGCCAAGCGGGAGACGTAATCGGCTAATTCCTCGGAACCCGGCTCAATGTTTTCCGGGACATTGTCTTGCACGATGAGGGTGAGCGGGGACGCGGTTTCCTCATCCATCGCCGCTAGCTGGTCCGCCACCAGATGGGTGGGAACAAGGGCGAAGATGGTGGGGCGGGCGTCCCACCCTTCAGCGTGGACGAATTCCACGGCCTCCGTCATAGCGCGGTTTAATGCTGGCTGTGATAATTCGGGGGAACTCATAGGCATCCTTATTCGTTATCTGGGTATTGATTCCTTAAACTGGGAAAAGTCTACATGTTTAATATTCGCACTATTTGATTGGAGCTGGCGTTGTCCCTAGGGTCATCCACACCAGCCGCCCCATTGAAGCGGCCTCCTAAGGTCGCGGCAATTATTGCGGCCATCATTGCCGTCCTCTTATTCTTCGGCCCCATGCTCGTGGGCATGTATACGGATTGGAGGTGGTTTGGCTCCATTGATTACCGCAGCGTTTTCACCACTGCGATTATTGCGCGCATAGTCCTCTTTATCATCTTCGGGCTCGTTGCTGCCGCAGTGGTGTGGGCAGCCGGGTTCTTTGCCTGGCGCGGCCGCCCCGATTCCCTGGATATGGGGGATCTGAATTCGCCGGTCTATCAGTACCGCCAGTCCATTGAGAAGTCCATGGGCGTACTGTTCAAGGTCATCCCAGCCATCGTGGGCATCATCGCCGGTTTTATTGGCCAGTCCCACTGGCGCGATGTGATGCTATTCCTCAATGGCCAGGACTTTGGCGTACAGGACCCCCAATTCCACCACGACTTGGGCTTTTATGCTTTTAGTCTGCCCGTGTTGCAGATGGTGGTCAGCACCCTGTCCATCCTGCTCGTGCTCGCCTTCCTCATTGCCCTATTCGGCCACTACATCTTGGGCGGAATCCGCATTGGCAATAAGGCCGCGGGCGTGCGCGGCTCTATCTCCCGCTCGGCGCGCCTGCAGCTTGCCATTACGGCTGGGCTGTGGATGGTGGCCCAGGTCGCCGGCTACTGGCTGGAGCGCTACGGGCTGCTGTATTCCGAGCACGACCTGTTTACCGGTGGTTCCTACACGGATATCCACGCCTACCTGCCGGCCAAGATCATTTTGATGATCATCGGCGTCTTCGTCGCTATTGCGCTCTTTATGGCCATCGTCATCAAGGACCTGCGCATCCCTGGCCTCGCCGTCGTGCTGATGCTCGCGTCCTCGCTGATCATCGGCCAGGCATGGCCGCTGCTCATGGAGCGCTTCTCGGTACAGCCAAACCGCCAGGCGAAGGAAAACGAGTCCATCGCCCGCAATATTGAGGCCACGCGGTATGCCTATGGGCTTACCGATGACCACGTGACCTACAAGGAAAACTGGGGCGGCGACAATGTATCGGATGACAAGGTTGCCTCCGATAACGCCACCATCAATAACCTGCGCCTGCTGGATCCAGAGATTTTGTCGCCGACGTTTACCCAGATGCAGCAGCTGAAGAACTTCTACGGTTTCCCAGAAACGCTGTCCATGGACCGCTATGAAATCGATGGCAAGATGCGCGACTTCGTCGTTGCGGCCCGCGAGCTGGACCCGAATGAGCTGCGTGAAAACCAGTCCGACTGGATCAACCGCCACACCGTATATACCCACGGCAATGGCTTCGTAGCCGCGCAGGCTAATACCGTCGATGAGGTTGCCCGCGATGCCGGTTCCGCCCGCGGTGGTTACCCCATCTTCACCGTCTCTGACCTGCAGACCCAGGCCGGCGAGTCCGAGGGTGAGGGCGAGACCCAAGATGCCGAGAAATCCTTGGGCATCAAGGTGGACCAGCCCCGCATTTACTACGGCCCGGTCATCGCTAGTGCCGCAGATAACTTGGACTACGCCATTACTGGTACCACCGGCGAGAACCCAGTGGAGTACGACACCGATAGCACCAACTACACCTATGACGGTGAGGGCGGCGTTGAGATTGGCAATCTGTTTGACCGCACCATGTATGCCGCTAAGTACCGCGAGCTGAACTTCCTGCTTTCGGACCGCGTGGGCAGCGAATCCAAGCTGCTCTATGACCGCGACCCCCGCGAGCGTGTGGAGAAGGTTGCCCCCTGGCTGACCACCGATTCCGCTACCTACCCGGCCGTTATTGATGGCCACCTGAAGTGGATCGTTGATGGTTACACCACCCTGGACTCCCTGCCGTATTCGCAGCGCGCTTCGCTTTCCGATGCCACCCAGGATGCCCTCAACCCCGATGGCACCACCCAGCGCTTGGTCAATGACCGGGTGGGCTATATCCGCAACTCCGTGAAGGCGACCGTGGATGCCTATGACGGCAGCGTGGACCTCTACGAGTTCGACAAGGAAGACCCCGTTCTCAAGGCCTGGGAAGGTGTCTTCCCGGATGTGGTGAAGCCGGAATCCGAGATCTCCGATGAGCTGCGCGAGCACTTCCGCTACCCAGAGGACATGTTCAAGGTTCAGCGCGATCTCTTGGCCCGCTACCACGTTGATGACCCGAACGTCTTCTTCAATAACGACGCCTTCTGGTCCGTGCCGAATGACCCAACCGCCGAGGAATCCCGCGATCTGAACCAGCCGCCGTACTACGTGATGGCTGCCGATCCGGAAACCGGCGACCCGAGCTTCCAGCTGACCACCTCGTACCGTGGCCTGAACCGTGAGTTCCTGTCCGCGCACATGGCGGTATCTTCCGATCCGGATACCTACGGCGATATCACCGTGCGCGTGCTGCCAACCAATACGCAGACCCAGGGTCCAAAGCAGGCGCAGGACGCCATGATGTCTTCTGACCAGGTGGCCCGCGACCGCACCCTGTGGGAGGGCACCAACGACCTGCACAACGGTAACCTGCTGGCCTTGCCTGTCGGCGGCGGCGAGATCCTCTACCTCGAGCCGATTTACTCGCAGCGCAAGGATCAGGCTTCCGCCTTCCCGAAGCTGCTGCGCGTGCTCGTGTCCTACAAGGGCCGCGTGGGCTATGCACCGACTATCGGTGATGCCCTTGAGCAGGTGGGAATCGACGCCAAGTCCGCCCAGGACATCGAAGAGATTGAGGGCGATTCCGGCGATGGTGATGCCGACAAGGACGCCTCTTCTGAGGATAAGAAGGACGAGAAGAAGGAATCCGCTGAGGAATCCGCTCCGGCTTCCGCCCCTCGCTCCTCCGATGAAGCAGGCGCTATCGAGGACATCAACAAGGCCCTGAAGGGCTTGGAAGATGCCCGCAATGGCTCCTTCGAAGAGTACGGCCGCGCCCTAGATGAATTGGATAAGGCAGTCGAGTCCTACCAGAAGTCCGAGGGCTAAAACCTCTCACTTCGCGTAGTAGAAACTCAGGAAATAAGGCACCTAACCAGGGGATTTGGGTAGGTGCCTTCCTGTCTGTATAGTTACAGAAGTCGCCGGGACAGAGCGAATACATCAAGTATTAAGGCACTGTTCAAGCGCAGATGATGGAAGTCATCTCGACGCGGGGTGGAGCAGCTCGGTAGCTCGCTGGGCTCATAACCCAGAGGTCGTAGGTTCGAATCCTGCCCCCGCTACCAACTTCCAGGCCCTGGCCAGAAAAGATTCTGGCCAGGGCCTTTACTTATGCGCCACCCCAGTGGGTGGGCTTAACCCTTGGGCGTAGGCCTAAGCCGGTTTCCTGAGTGGAACGATGAGTGGATCTCCAGTCTCCGGATCCTCAATGACCCGCGCCCGCAGATCAAAAGCCTGCTGCAGGAGCTCTGCGGTGATGATTTCTGCGGGTGTGCCGGAAGCAATGACCTGGCCGTCTTTCATAACCACAAGATAATCGGAGTAGCGCACCGCTAGGTTGAGATCGTGTAGCACCATTACCACCGTTCTGCCTAGTTTCTGGCGCAGGCTATCAACTACCTCGAGGATGTCCACGGAGGTCGCGAGATCAAGGTACGTTGTCGGCTCGTCTAGGAAGAGGATGTCGGTGTTTTGCGCCAACACCATGGAGATCCATACGCGCTGGCGTTGGCCGCCGGAAAGTTCATCCAGCGTGCGGCTGGCAAGATCTGCAGAACCGGTTTGCTTTAGGGCCTCGAATACTGCGTCTTCGTCCGTGGAGGACCACTGCCGGAACCATGCCTGGTGCGGGTGCCGGCCGCGGGCCACCAGATCGGAGACCAACAGGCCTTCAGGTGCCACGGGTGATTGGGGCAGGACTCCCAGTATCCGGGCGACGTCCTTGCGCTTCATTTCAGAGATGTTTTGTCCATCCACACTTACGTGCCCTGTACCGAGGTCGAGCAGTCCTGACATGGCGCGCAGCAAGGTCGATTTACCGCAGCCGTTCGGCCCCACGATGGTGGTGATCTTTCCGGCCGGGAACGTGGCGCTGAGATCCCGGATGATGGTGCGCTGTCCGTAGCCCACCGTGACCGAGGAAGCGTCCACGCCACCCGCGGTATTCGGTTGGTCTGCGCTTGGCTGGGGGATGGGGGAGGTCATGCGTCTGTGCTCCTAGTGCGTTGAACGAGTAGGTAGATGAGGAAGATGCCGCCGAGCGCGGAGGTGACAATACCCACCGGAAGCTCCACCGGCAGGACAGCCTGGGTCACGATGTCCGCACCGAGCAGCAGCACTGCGCCGGTAAGCGCCGACGCCGCAAGCGGGGGACTGGGTACGCCACACAACCGAAGGGCCACCTGGGGCGCTACGAAGGCGATGAAGCCGATGGGCCCGGCAGCGGAGACCGCTACCGCAGCTAGGGCTACGGCCAATGCCAGCATCGCTACCTGCACGGCGTTGATGCGCTGGCCCAGCGCTCGGGCGAGGTCGGGCCCCAGAGTGGTGGCCAGTGCTTGGTAGGCGATCCAGGCCAGCAAGGGGGCGCAGACAAGCACAAGGGCGACCATGGGAATGGTGGTGCTCCACTCCGACTTGGCCAGGGATCCTGTGAGCCAGAACTGTGCTTGGCTTGCATCACGCAGTTCCGCGCGGACCATGAGGAAATTGATGTAGGAACTCAGCAGCGCGGTGATGATGATGCCTACGAGCACGAGGCGGTAGGAATCAGCTTGGCGTCGCCAAGCCAATGCCCAGATCACCAAGGCGCTAAGAATCGCACCCAGCAATGCGGCCAGGGGAATGCCGATTCCGGCGAGCCAGCCGGCAAACCCACTGCCGCCGGCGCCAAGGACGATGACCGTTACGGCCATGGCGGAGGCACCCGTGGTGATACCGAGGATATCGGGGCTGGCCAGCGCGTTGCGGGTGACCGTTTGGGTGAGCGCACCGGAAAGCCCCAGCGCGCAGCCGACCGCGATGGCCGTGGCCACTCGGGGCATGCGCCATTCCAAGACCACGAGTTTTTCCACGCGGGATCCTTGCCCTTGGAAAATCACCTCTAGTACTCGGGGAACGGAAATAGGGTAGTCACCCAGCCCGATGGAAAGCGCGCCTAAAAAGACGATGAGCGCTGCGGCGATGATGCATACCAGCACCACCCGCGGGCGCCAGAGGAAGGAGATGGGACCAGCCCGGAATGGTACCCCGCCCGGCATCTGCCACGAAGTGCTTTGTTTATCCTGTACGGCCTGCGCGGCCTTGTTTCGTCGCATCACAGCGTCATCACCTTCTTTCGGTAGATCAAGGCGATGAAGAACGGCGCGCCAACGAAGGCCAATACGATGCCCACTTGGAGCTCGCCGGGGCGCGCGATGAGGCGGCCCACTACGTCAGCACATAGCAGCAGCGCCGCGCCGGCTAGCGCAGAGTACGGCAAAATCCACTTATAATCTGGGCCGGTGAGCGCCCGGACGATATGGGGTACTACCAGGCCAATGAAGCCCAGCGGGCCCGCCGCAGCCGTGGCCGCGCCAGCTAGCAAGGCGATGATCCCCATGCCGGCCAGCCTTGCGGCCGCGGTATTGATGCCGAGTCCTGCGGCCACGTCGTCGCCTAAGTTCAAGATGTTTAACTGAGGGCCGGTAGCGAACGCCAGGATCAATCCCACCACTATGAACGGCAGGATCCCTAGCGCGATGTTCATATCCCGGCCGGCCAGGGAGCCGACGGTCCAAAAGCGCATCCGGTCCAGGTTATTCTCATTGGTGAGCACGAAGGCGCTGGTGATGGCGCTTAAGACCGCCGACAATGCGGCGCCGCCCAGCACTAAGGACAAGGGGTCGACGGCTGCCTTGCCTGCGGAGGCCAGGCCAAAGACGAGTGCGGTGGCCGCAATCGCGCCGAGGAAGGCTACCACCGCGGTGGCCCACGGGGCGGTGATGCCAAATAGCGCGAAGCTGACCACAACGCTAAGCGCCGCGCCGGAACTGACACCCAGGATTCCCGGATCCGCCAGGGGATTGCGGGTGTGGCCTTGGATTAGAGCACCGGCGACTCCGAGTGCTGCCCCCACGATGATGGCCAGGATGGTGCGCGGCAGCCGCAGCTCAGCTACCACGCGTTGGTTGGTGGACACTTCGTCCTGGCCACCGCGTGCGGCCGGGAGTTCTCGCAGTGCAGTCCACACGTCCTCCGCAGGAATGGAACGGGCGCCATACAGCAAACTGCAAATCGTACCAACGAGGACCAGCAAGAGCAGCGCCCCTAGCCCCAGGAGGCGGGTAGTGCGCACACTCATGGCGCGGCCTCCAATCGCTGCTTCCGCTTGCCGATGCCCCCACGCCCAGCCAATAGTGCCCAGCGAGCACCGGTGCTGCGGAGTGACGCCACGGAAAGTACTGGCTCACAGGTTGCGATGGGATTCCCTAAGTCGCGGGGTGGAGAAAGGTACCTAGCTACTCCCGCTGGGCGGGGAGGGGAGCTGCGCCCGAGGCGTGGCTCAGGCTGTTGCTGGGTGTGATTGTCAATCATGGACAAGCATATTACCGTTTTCATGTAAGGTAAGCCTTCATTTAATTAAAAGACTGTAAAAGTGAAGGGCTGCAAGTCATCGCAACTGGCCCTAGGCGCCCACTATTTAGGTGAAACTCTATGCGGCACCTTTTGTAGTGCCTGTCTCAAAGTTGAGTGTGCTGCATGTGCATCGCATAGACGGTGCCTGGAAATCTTTCGGTGACCAGCGTAACATTGATTATTTAGGCAAGCCTAAGGTATCTTTTTAACGTGCGAGAATATGTCATTGTCTCCAACGATTGGGGAACTTGGTTGCCCCCCCATTTGGGTATAACCAACGAAATATTCTGACCTTTCCCATTCGTGAACGGGCTAGGCCTTGCGCTGAGATCCGTCACCAGTAATAACGGAGAAAAATGACACTCAAGAAAATTCTTGTCGGTACCGCTACTGTTCTGGCTCTGGGCACCGCGGTGACGGCGTGTGCGACTGATGACCAATCCGAAAACTCTGCGGACTCCCAGTCGGTCAATGCCGAGCAAGGCGCATTCCCCACCACCATCGAGCATCGCTATGGTTCCACCGAAATCAAGGAAGCCCCGCAGCGCGTGGTTTCCCTGGGTTACACGGACCAGGACGCGCTGCTAGCGCTCGGAATCACACCGGTTTCTGTGAAGTATTGGGATAGCATGACCCCGGATGGGCAGGCTGCGGGCAACTGGTCTAACGACAAGATCGAGGGAGATACCCCTCGAATCGACAAAGACACAGAGGTCAATGCGGAAGCTATCGCTAAGGATAAGCCAGATCTCATCGTTGCCGTGTACTCGGATATTGATGAAAATACATACAAGAAACTCTCCGATATCGCCCCTGTCGTCGTGCAAAAGGGTGAATATAAAGAGCTGCAGCAACCGTGGGACGTGACCACGGAAGAGATTGGACAGGCCGTAGGAAAGCCTAAAGAAGCAAAACGTCAGGTGGAGCAGGTTAAAGCGAAGTTTGCAGACCTAAAGGACCGTCACCCAGAGTGGGCCGAGAAGGAACTCGGTGTGGCCACCGTCTCTGCCGACAGCCTGGCCGTCTTTGCTGAAGAAGATCCGCGCAGCCGCTTCTTTACCGAGCTGGGGTTCAAGATCAACCCCGCCTACGCGGCAATCACCAAGGATAAATTCTACGGCGAGGTCTCCAAGGAAAACGCTGACCAGGTTGATTCCGACGTACTGGTGTGGGACCAGTTGTCCTACGCTCCGACGCAGGACAAGGCATCTGTTACCGAGGATCCAATCGTGAGCAAGCTACCCGCCGTTAAGGACGGGCACAGTGTCTACTTGGAAGGTGACCTAGAAAAGGCCTTCGGATGGCAGACCGTGCTGAGCTTGGACTACCTGTTGGATAAGATCGAGCAGCCGTTGGCGGACGCCACGAAGTAATAGGAGTCAATCGCTGAACCGCTCCCGCATGAATGTGAGGGGGCGGTTTTCGCTGTGTGGGAAGCCGGTCGCACCGCCGATCCGCTGCCCGGAAGTGCATCGTCAAGCAGCATTTTCTTTGGCCCCCGCACTTTTATAGCTAGGGGAATGGGTCTTGTGCAGGTGTGGGCTTAGGGGTCCTGTAAATAGGAAATATCTATAGGGAAATAGTTTAACAAATCTATTGCAACGTGGCCCAGGTAACGCTAACCTAACTTAAAAGTTGCCTTCGGGTCTACCGGAAAATCCGATGAAAAGAGCTGAAAGGCAACCTCAGGAAACCGACTTTAAGGAAAAGGGATGTCAGTAAAAAGGGGCGCGCGTTCATTTATCGCTGCCGCTATCTGTGCCGGATTGGTTCTGTCAGGTTGCTCGTCGAACGATTCAACCGATGAAGCGGCAACAACCTCCGAAGTCGCAGAGGACGTGACCATTGAGCACGCACGCGGCACGGATACGTATCCGGTCAACCCGCAGAACGTGGTTGCCGTGGGGCCGGCCGTTGATAACCTGCTGGAACTTGGAATTAAACCGGCAGCCGTCGTGCAGAATGCAAAAGACAAGAACTCGCCCTGGCGCGAGGGCAAGCTTGATGGCGTCAAGGTGATCGACCAGACAGACTTCAAGACTCTGCCCCAGGAACAGATTGCGGCAATCGAACCCGACTTCATCGTTGGTGACTACTGGACAATTTCCGAGGCTAATTACAAGGAATTGTCTGCAATCGCACCGACTCTCGGCGGAATCTCCGATAAGGGTGAGGGAATTGGCTGGGAATCTCAGCTAGAAGCTTTGGGCAAGATCTTCAATAAGGAATCCGAAGCGAAGAAAGCCATTGAAGAGGATCAGAAGCGTTTCTCCGACGTGAAGGAGAAACTGCCTAACCTCTCCGGTAAGACCGGCATTGTTTCCCAGTTCGCCCAAGGCTCCTTTGGCGCCGTTGCTGACCCTGAGGATCCGGGTGCTTCCTTCATCTACGATTTGGGCATGAAGTTCCCAGACAAGCTGACGGACGGTTCCGTGCCTGTTGATAAGGATCGCGTCACGCTTTCTCCGGAAAACGTGTCCTACCTGGCCGCTGATTTCATGGTTATTTATAACCGCACCGGCTCAATCGAAGAGGTTGAAAATATTCCGGGATACAAAGATCTGCCACAGGTGAAATCCGATGCGACTCTCGCTGGCGATGAAGCTGTCGTCGCCGGACTCAACAACCCCACGAGCTTGAGCCGAGCTTGGGTGCTGGATAAGACGATGCCGACGCTGGAAAAAGTTGGAAAGTAGTCAAGGTCCGCACAACCCTGATACCTGCTAGAAGAGGCTCGCTCCGTTGCAGCAGGTAGTCATGAACGCCTTCCGATTTATCGGGAGGCGTTCTCTTCAATGGACTGTACCCAAGGCAGTGGTGCGTCCGTTCTTGCCCTTCGAAAACCGAAAACCTGGCCTCACGCTTCCCGCATATTCGCTCATCGGCACAGCACGATGACTGTATTAAAGGTGGGTAGGTGAGCCGGAAAATGCTTGGCGCTGGGGGAGGCGTTCAAGGCGTCAGCACAACTTAATAAGACAATTTAGGCCATCGAATAAAGTGAAATAAAAGCCATCAAAACCGAGAGGGGACTGGTCTCAAAAATGCCAAGGAACAGCCGGAGCAGGGAAATTTATCCAATTTCTTACCGGGAATTGTATGTGGAAAATATCGAAGATATATCGCCAGCCATGCGGCGAATTACGCTCAGCGGGGAGCAACTCCGAGACCACGATCGCGATGGTATTTCCGTTCCTTCGCTGATAAGCCATGGTTTTGACGACGACGTTCGGCTCATCTTCCCGGATCCGGAAACGGGGAAGCGGCCGCACCCAATAGCGCAAAATGATGGCAACTTATTGTGGCCAGAAGCCGTTAAAAACCTATTCCGCACATACACGGTTCGCTACTTTGACGCTGTACGCGGGCGATTAGCCATAGATTTCGCGCGCCATGGTCAGGGCTTGGCCGAAAACTGGTCCCAGAATGCCCGCATCGGTGACCCCATTTTTGTGGCAGGGCCGAAATCGTGTGCACAGTTACCCACGCATACCGATTGGCTTTTCTTGGCAGGAGACGAGACGGCGCTCCCAGCAATCGGCCGCTGCCTGGAATCACTCTCGCCAGGGCATCGCGCGGTTGCGGTGATAGAGGTTCCGACGAGCGCTGATATTCAAGACCTAGACATTCCCGATTCGGTACAGATCCACTGGGCCATACGTGACCGAGGCGAGGACTTCGTAGAAAAGTCGCGTGCGCTTTTTGAGGAGACTTCTCAGTCGGCATTGCCAGGTGGCGAAGCATACGCATGGGCGGCGGGGGAGGCCTCCCGGCTGAAACCGCTGCGGCGTTTGTTTAAGGCTTCCGGAATTTCCCCTGAGCATCGGGAAATCACAGGCTACTGGCGGCGTACCAGCCAAAGCGACGCTAAAGAAAGCGCATCGAACAGCAGCAATAGTGTTTTGCACAATATCCATGATCTGGCTGAGCTGAATTCAGCCTTTGCGCTCCGCACTGCCGTGCGTTTAGGGCTCTTCCAAGAAATCGATGCAGGTGCGAACACGGTCCCTGCTCTTGCTGCTGCGACAGAACTGCACGAGGATGCGCTACGGAGGTTTATCCGTTACCTGGCGGCTCTTCAACTCGTCGAAGTACGCGAGCGTACCCTCGCGTTGACCGCAATGGGAACTGAGTTGGCGGACCCAGATTCCAATGTGGTGCGTTGGTTAAGCGGGCCTGCGCATCTTGAGGCGATGGCGCTGATGCGCCTTGAACACAGCCTTCGTACCGGAGAGTCGGCGCCGCAAGGCGAAAGGGGATTGCCGTGGTCAGAATATCTTGGCCAAGACCCGCACCTGGCAGCCGAACGCTTTGAGCAAAAGAATGTGAGTGCTGGGTGGACTGCTCCTTCCGCGGCAAAGGAACTGCAGCAGTACCTGGATGACACCGCTCGCGTTCTCATCATTGGCCAGGGAGGTGCAGTATATGCGGATGAAATTCTCCGCCGATGCGAACATGCTGAGTGCCGGATTATCACCGATGCGTCCTCGGAAGCGGTGCTACGGGAAATCGCAGGAGCCTCTCGTGAACGATGCGAAACGAGTGGCGGCGAAAGCGGCTTTAATCCCACCGAAGCAGACTATGCGTGGGCAACTGACGTTATTTTCATCGATCCCTGGAGCGTCTTTGGTAGCGAGGCGGTGGCCGCCGAATTAGGCCGCGCGGTTGGTGGGGATAAGTCACGCCGGGCTTATATCCTTAGCGAGGTCCTCGAGGAAGCCGGCGGCAATGAGCATTCCTATGAAGAGGACTTGGTAAGGCTTTCCATGTTCGGCACCAAGGTGCCGACCCAGGACGATGTCAGCGCTGCTACCGCTGATAGCCGCGCTCTTATTTCTTCTGCCACGGCTGTTGGCTGGGGCAAACACCTCTTCGTCCTGGAAGCAGAAGCGAATTCCTAAAGAGGAACCTCGGTAGGACAAATGCCTCGAGCTTCACCTTTTATTTTCGGACCACGGTCCCGCGTGGGAGGCGGGTAGCCGTTACAGCCATAAGTGTGGTGAACACGGTGAAGTAGGCGAACGTTGTCCAGCCGACCCCGTGGGTGGGGGCCTTTTCGACCGCGACGTTGTGTTGGCGCGGCGGCGGAATATCCAAAACAACCGCGTTTGTCCACTTTTCGGCTCGATCTTTGGCGAAATGCGGTTGTTTTGGACAACCCGAGGCTCAGCCGTATCTCTCACTGAAGGGAGGGGCACTGAAATCACAAAAGAGCCCTCCGATTTTCCAATTCCGGTTTCCTGTGCACGCACCTTAACTTTCTGGAACGCTAGGATAGGAGAAAATAGATCTAGTTAAGGAGTACAAAGCAATGGCTAAAGAAACTGCACGCGCCCTTGGCCACGAAGTAGACGTGGATCGCGAGAAATTTACTTACCTAGCATCCACTGATGCCGAGGGCAACAAGATTGAATCCGGCAAGGCTGCGGGAGCCGGTGTAGCCGGAGCCGCGGCTGGCGGGGCTGCTGCTGCCAGCGCCGCCGCAACGGCAAGCGCAGATGAGCAAAATGATGCTGCGGCGCAGAGTGATTACGAGCCGAAGAATCACGTCGTTACCGGCGCTGAGGAAGAGCACGTCGGCACTGCGGCGGAGCAGCCCGATCTGCAGGAACAGCTGGATGAGGGTAACGCGGACTATGAGCCCTCACAGCATGTGGTGGGCGAGGCCGAAGAAGAGCACATCGGTACCGCGCCGGAGCAGCCGGAAGAGAATGCGGCAGATGATGAGCGCGATGACTTCGATGACCTGAAGGATAAGGTCACCGAGGCCGGCAATGTCGTTGAAGAGGCCATCAACCGTGCGAAGGACTTCGTGGAAGACAAGGCGCAGGAATACCAGGAAGGATCCCGTAAGAAGGGCGGATTCTTTGACCGCGTGAAAGACGTTGTGCGCGAGGCTCGCGATAATCTCGATGAGAAGCGCAAGTAGTTAACTACGCGTAGGCCGCTGCTTTTCCCGTAGGGGGAGAGGCAGCGGCCTTTGTGCTGCCACGCTAGTCCAGCGCGTGCAGGTAGAACCGGCGGATGAGCAGGCGGCGGGGGATATCGACAAGCGGGCGCAAGAAGGGCAGGAAGGGCTCGGAGGCGGCATCGATAAGCAGCAGCGTCCGCCCATCGCGCAGGCGCTCTAAGGTGAAGGTTTCCTCGCCGCGCTCGAGGTGTCCGGGCAAGGTGCCGTAGGTAAAGCCGCAGCGGCCATCGCCGGCGAAGGTCTCGACCACGCGGCAGCGGAAATCAAATGGGCCAAGGCCCATGGTGATTTCGGCGCCTTCTTGGACGACCGGGTGGGTAGGTCGCACGCGGAAGAGGCCGCTGCGCTGGATGCCCCAGCGAAAGAGCCGGTGGGCTGCGGTATCGAAATCGGCGTCGATGACCCGGCTCATGTGCAGCTGCGGGAATCCGGCGGTATCGGAATAAGAAAGTGGCTCTGGCATCTCAAGCGCCAGCGTTTATCTGTGGGGAGCTCATGGGGGTAAAGAATAGGGCATCGAAAAGTTTTGGGGACGGATTGATCGCGGGATCACCCCCGAAACCTGAAAGAACGGTAACGGCTTGGAAACAGTCACAGGACTTAGCTGCTTTCACACGCGATCCATGTCAGGATTTAGCTAGCACGATCTTGACAACTGAAAGAAGGTAGTTTGATGCTTCGCATTCCGCACCTAAAGAAAGTCCTGGTGGGCTCGGCTTTCGCTGGTGCGTTTTTCTTGGGTTCCCCGGCAGCAGGAGCCCAAGAATTGCCCCAACCGGATATTGACTCGGCAGGGTTTATCAACCACGTGCGCGAGGGCCTCGCGGGCTTTGGTGTTGAGACCCCAGAGGTGGATAAGCAGGTCACCGATACCGTGGATTCCGCGCTGCAAAACGCCCGCGACACGGTGGCAAGTAACGTCCAGCAGGGGGCTCAGTATGCGGAGCCGGCCACCAACCCGAATCCCTTCGGGCTGCTGGAACAAGCCACCCAGGTTGAACAAAAGCCCCTGGGAAATAACCCCAACTACCAGTGGAAAAATGATGGCTTTTCCAAGGTAGCTGCGGGAAAGCCTGACGCGGACTTTGTCCTGCACCGCGTGCCGGGTTCCCTTTTCGATGCCCCGCGCATCCCCGAGGAATCCGATGCCGCCATGAATCAGGGCAAGTCCCTGTATGGCCCCGGCACCCCTATCTACGTCAATGGTGAGACCATGTGCACCTTGAGCGTTGCCGGCAATGACGCCGCCGGCCGCAAGGTGGGCCTGACCGCGGGGCACTGCGGCAACGAGGGCGATGCCATTACCTCGGCCGATTCTGATCACATTGGCCCGACGGGCACCATCGTGTCCAAGAACGCTGCGCTGGATTACTCGGTGATCGAATTCGGTTCCAACGCTGAGGTCACCCGCACCTACAACGGGGTTACCGTTAACTCCCTGGGTGGGACCGTTAACCCAGGTGAGACCGTGTGCAAGCAGGGCGTTGCCACCGGCAAGACCTGCGGCATGACCTACCAGCAGGCGCAAAGCGTCCAGGTCAACCAGGTCTGCGCCATGATGGGCGATTCCGGCGCGCCGCTGCTTGCCGGTGACCGCCTCATCGGTTCAATCTCCGGCGGCTTCCTCCCGGTGAACTTCCCGTGCCGCACCCCGTTGCAGGGCCCAGTTCATAACCCCACCGCCGCTACCAACATGGATACCGTCCTGGCGGATATGAACCGCCGCGGTGGCGTTGGCGCAGGGTTCAAGCTCCCCGAAGCATAACCGCGAAGCAGGTAGCGCCCCATTCGGCATCGAAAGCCGGACGGGGCGCTTTTTTATGCGCAATTTCTATAGCCATATAACGCGCATCCGCCCCGCCAAAGCGGGGGAAAGCGAAGGCTATCCTTGTTCGCGGACAGCGGCCTAAACTAAACTGAGACTTACCTATTGCCCACTTAGGGTTAGTCAATATCTGCTGTGGATGCCCCGTCCACGGCGAAGTTTGAACCGAGGTTTCCCCATGCACAACCCCTTTTCCTCATCCCATCCCACCCCGCCAGAATCCGGGCCCATGCGCGCGGACCAAGCACCCACCGATGCCGTGGTGGAACTATCCGCTGAGTGCCTGCACAACGCAAACGAGACCCAACCGGCGCTGGCCGTGCGGCTGCGCGAGCTGGGCTTTCGGCCCGGCACCCGCGTGCAGATTGGCCGCACCGTCGCAGGTGGCGCGCGCGTGGTGAGCATGGGCACGGCCCGCTACGCGGTGGATGCGCACACGCTGCGCCAACTCGAAGTCATTCCAGTGGAGGCATAAGCCATGGCACATAACTCCACGGCCCCAGCAAGCTGCCACAGCACCTCCTCCATGCGGATAGCGGCCGAAGGCACGCCGGTGCTCGCGCTGGTGGGGGCGCCCAATTCCGGAAAATCTACACTCTTTAACGCATTGACCGGCGCGAAGGTCCAGACCGGCAACTGGCCGGGCACCTCGGTCGAGGTCAGCCGCGGGCTCTGGAATGCGCAGCCAGAGGCCTTCGACATCATCGACCTGCCCGGCGCCTATTCCCTAGACCCCATGAGCCCCGATGAGGCCTTTACTAAGCAGATGCTCATTGACTGCCCCGCAGATGAGCGCCCCGATGTCGTCGTGGTCCTCGTGGACGCAACGGCCCCGGCCCGCGGGCTCAACTTGGCGCTGCAAATCGCCGCCGAGCCGTACCGCGTCGTCCTCGGCGTAACCAAGCAGGATATGGCCGAGCAGCAGGGGATTAGCATCGATACTGATGCGCTCTCCCTCGCTACCGGCATGCCAGTAGTCAGCGTCAATGGACGGCGCCGGCGCAACCTCGACGGGCTGGAAACCACCGTGGCACAGGCCATGCGCGCCGAGCCGACCATCATCCGCCCGAATTCCGGCCTGGACCAGCGCTTCGCGGATCTCGATGCCGCCGAAAAGGCCGCGGTCCACCGCGTGGAGGTAGGCGAGACCCTCACCCAGCGCGTGGACCGCGTGGTGCTGCACCCGGTGGTGGGCCCGCTGTTCTTCCTCGCGGTGATGTGGGCGGTCTTCTTCATCACCACCACGGTGGCAGGGCCCATGCAGGACGGCCTCGAAGACCTTGTCACCGGTCCGGTTTCAGATGCGGCCCGCGCCGGGCTGGAAGCCATTGGCCTCGACCATTGGCTGATTACGGGCTTGCTTGTTGATGGCCTCATTGGCGGCGTCGGCATGGTCCTGACCTTCGCCCCGCTGCTGGCGCTGATGTTCTTGTGCCTCGCGGTGCTGGAGGATTCCGGCTACATGGCCCGCGCCGCGGTGGTCACCGATAGGGTGATGCGCTCGATTGGCCTGCCCGGCAAGGCCTTTATCCCCATCGTGGTGGGCTATGGCTGCAACGTGCCAGCGATTTCGGCCACGCGCGTGCTTGGCGATGTCCGCCACCGCATCCTTACCTGCCTGCTCATCCCCTTCACCTCGTGCTCGGCGCGCCTTATCGTCTTTATGATGCTGGCGCAGGTCTTCTTCCCAGATCACGCCGGCTCGGCGGTCTTTGGCATGTACGTCCTGTCCATCGCCCTGGTGGTTGCCGTGGGCCTGGCGCTGCGCAAAACGGTCTGGCGCGCCATGCCGTCCGAGGCGCTCGTTATTGACCTGCCGTCGTATCAGCTGCCCACGTTCAAGCTATCGCTCTCGGTCATGTGGGTGCGCCTGAAGGGATTCCTGCATACCGCAGGCGGCATCATCGTGGTCACGGTGGTGGTCATTTGGCTGCTCATGTCCATCCCGGTTACCGGTGGCCACTCCTTTGACGAGGAAGCCATCCCGCCTGAGGACTCCGCCTATGGCGCGGTATCCAAGGCGATATCCCCGGCGTTTGCGCCGGCTGGCTTCGATTCGTGGTCGCTCACCGGCCCGCTGGTGACCGGCTTCGTGGCGAAGGAAACGCTCATTTCCACCTGGGCGCAGACCTACGCCGTCGATGACGTCACGGATGCGGATCCTGAGGAACAGGCCGAGTCTTCGCTGGCCGATCACATCCGCAGCGACTTCGACGCCGCCTCCGGCGGGCACGGCCTGGCCGCGGTGTGGGCGTATATGGTCTTCCTCTTGGCCTATACCCCATGTGTGGCCACGGTGGCCGCGCAGCGGCGCGAAATTGGCTGGAAGTGGACCCTCATCGGCTTTGTGCTGCAGCTCGTCACGGCATGGGTTTTGGCCGTTGGCGTCTTCCAAGTGCTGAGGTTATTCCTATGAGCCCTACAGACAAGGTAAAAGAAGCGATCCGCGGCGGTCACTCCACGCCCGCGGATATCGCTCGGGCAACGGGATTAGGCCAGGGGACGGTGGAGGTTATCCTCGCCCACTTGGAACACAGCGCGCAGCTCGTGCGCGAATCGCTGTCCTCGTGCCCCACGGGTGGCTGCGGAAGTTGCTCGCACAGCGATGGTTGCTCCGGCGCCGAGGGCGGGCGCCGCGAACCGGTCCTATTGAAGCTTTCGGCCCGACCCTAATCCTGCAGCATCTGCAGCGCGGCCTTGTGCAGGCGGCCATTGGAGGCAATGGCCGATCCGCCGTGCGGCCCGGGATTGCCGGACAGATCCGTAAACGTGCCGCCGGCCTCGGTCACGAGCAGGGATGGGGCGGCGAGGTCCCAGAGGGAGACCTCCGGCTCGGTGGCGATATCGACGGCGCCTTCTGCCACGAGGCAATAGGACCAGAAATCGCCGTAGCCGCGCAGGCGCCACGTCTTATCCGTGAGGTTGAGGAACTTATCGCGCAACCCGCGCTCGGACCAGCCTGTCAGCGAGCTCATGGCCAGGGATGCATGCCCAAGCTTTTCGATCTGAGAGACGTGCAGGCGCTTCGGCTCGCCGCCAAAAACACGGTAGGCACCGGCGCCTTTCGCCGCGTACCAGCGCCGGCGCAGGGCAGGGGAAGAAACCACGGAGACGACCGGTTCGCCGTCCTCGAGCAGGGAAATAAGCGTTGCCCACACGGGCACGCCGCGCACGAAGTTCTTCGTACCATCGATGGGATCGATGACCCACTGGCGGCCCTCGTAGCAGGCCTGGCCGCCGAATTCTTCGCCCAAAACCTCATCGCGCGGGCGGGAGCGCTTCAGCGAATCGCGGATGTGCTTCTCGCAGTTGAGATCCGCATCCGAAACCGGGGTCAGGTCCGGCTTTTCCTTCACGGAAAGGTCGGTGGCCTCAAAACGGTGCATCGTAACCACATCGGCATGACCGGCTAACTCGAGAGCGAGGCCTAAGTCTTCTTTGAATTTACCCACGGAGCCATTCCTCCATTTGTTGAACTACCTGTTTATTTCCGGCCAAGCACCACTCGACGCCACCGGCTTCTAACTTGCGGGCGGCACCACCGGCGGCCTCAATGAGAGCCTTGCCGGGGAACCAATCCCAATCCGCTACCGAATGCTGCATCCATGCGCCCCACGTGCCTTCTGCCACGGAGGCCAAGTCCACCGAACCGGCACCAAGCATACGGACTGTAGCAAAGTTTTCGGCCACCCGCTGCCACGCGGCACGAATTTCTGGATCTGCGAGCGATGTTGGGTGTAGGTAGGACGAGAGAGAGATTTCTTCTGCCGGCTTATCCTGCAGCTTGGCGACGTCCTTCCCATCCAGCGAGGTGGGATAATCGCGCCCGCCAAACCAGGTATAGCCCATGGCGGGGCGATGGACGGCGCCGAGGGCGACCCCGGAGGCATCGGTAAGCGCGAGCGCCGAGCACCAATAATCGGAGCCGGAGGTGAAATTGTAGGTTCCATCGACCGGATCGATGACCCAATTGCGCCCAGACTGGGACTCGCGGGCGGTGCCCTCCTCACCCACGAGGCCGTCCTCAGGGCGCACGGCCTCTAGCACGCCGGCGATAAAGCGCTCGGCGGCGCGGTCCGCATCCGTGACCACGTCAGAAATAGAGGTTTTCTGCTCAACCGAGACGCCCATCTCGCGCAAGCGCCAAGCCAAGCGTCCGGCGTTATACACAAGCGCCTGCGCCAAATGGGCATCCCCATCGTCTGCATGCGCGACAATAAACGTTTTGATGACCGCATCGATCATCTCCTGCAAGCTTGGCTTTTTATCCATGCACACCATTGTCGCCCTAAATCCAACCAATGGCTAATTCTGTGGGGTAGGTGGGTAAGATTGGGGCCTATGCGTCCCGAAGTAATTACACGGCTCAAGCAATTGGACACCACCCTGACCACCATTGAAAAGGTCATGGATCCGGAAGCCTTGGCTGCGCGCATTCGGGAGTTGGAAGCCCAAGCTGGGGATCCCTCGCTGTGGGATGACCCCGAGCACGCACAAAAGGTCACCTCTGAGCTGTCTTCAGCACAGGCAAAGGTCCGCAAACTGGAATCCTTGCGCGGGCGCTTAGATGATATGCCGGTGATGTACGAGCTCGCGGAGGAAGAAGGTACCGTCTCCGTTGCCGATGAAGACCTTGCTGAGCTGGAAAGCGCCATCGAATCCCTCGAGGTAACCACCATGCTCTCCGGGGAATATGACCCGCGCGAGGCCGTGATCAATATCCGGTCGGGTGCCGGCGGGGTAGACGCGGCCGATTGGGCGGAGATGCTCATGCGCATGTACACCCGCTGGGCCGGAAAGCACGACCACAAGGTGGATATTTACGATATTTCCTATGCTGAGGAAGCCGGTATTAAATCCGCCACTTTCGTGGTGCACGGGGAATACATGTACGGTCAGCTATCCGTGGAACAGGGCGCGCACCGCCTCGTGCGCCTTTCGCCCTTTGATAACCAGGGCCGGCGCCAAACCTCCTTTGCGGAGGTCGAGGTCCTTCCCGTGGTGGAGCAAACGGACCACATCGACGTGCCAGATAACGAGGTGCGCGTGGATGTGTACCGTTCCTCTGGCCCCGGTGGACAGTCCGTTAACACCACCGATTCCGCGGTGCGCCTGACCCATATCCCCACCGGCATCGTGGTCACCTGCCAGAACGAGAAATCACAGATCCAAAATAAGGCCTCTGCCATGCGGGTGTTGCAGGCAAAGCTCTTGGAACGCAAGCGCCAGGAGGAGCGGGCGGAGCTCGATGCGCTCGGCGCCGGCGGCAATGCCTCTTGGGGCAACCAGATGCGCTCTTATGTTTTGCACCCGTACCAAATGGTCAAAGACCTGCGCACCAATTTTGAAATGGGCGATCCCTCCAAGGTACTCGACGGGGATATCGACGGCTTCTTGGAAGCCGGCATCCGCTGGCGCATGCAACAAGAGCGCGGCGAGGATTAACCTCAACCGCGCCCTGCAGGATTAAGCCGGGTAGTGCATCGGTGCGCCCGGTCCAAGTGGGATACCCAGCAGGTACCACACGATAAAGAAGATGAACCAGCCAACGATCATGGCGATGGAATACGGCAGCGCCAGCGACATCAGCGTGCCAACACCCGCCGGCTTGTAGTAGCGCTGCAGGAAGGTCAGTGCGAGGGCGAAGTACGGCGACATCGGGGTGATGATATTTGTCGGCGAGTCACCGATACGGAAGAGCATCTGGGAAACCTCCGGCGAGATGCCCACGTACATCATCATCGGGACGATCACCGGCGCCATCAGTGCCCACTGCGCGGAACCTGAGGTAATGAACAGGTTGAGGACTGCCACCATGGCCACGAGCGCGGCGAACATCAAGATGGGCGGCAGCGACCATGCCTGCAGCAGCTCAGAGCCCTTAATGGCGGTCCACACACCGAGGTTGGACCACTGGAACCACGCCAAGAATTGGGCGACGGCGAAGAATAGCACCAGCATGGGAACCAAGGTCTTAATGCCTTTAGCCATAAAGTCTGGCACGTCAGAGGCGGACTTCAGCGTGCCGGCGTAGATGCCGTAGACGATGCCGCAGACCAAAAAGGCCAGGGCAATGGGAACCGCAATCGCGCTAATGAGCGGCGATTCCATGAAGCTATCTTCCTGGCTAGCGAGCGGAGAGCCCGGGATAAAGAGCAGGGCGAAGAAACCAGCGAGGAAGATGAGCAGCGCGATGCCAGAGGCGGTCAAGCCCTTTTGTTCCTCCGGCTTTACCCGCAGCTCGTCTTCTTCTTCCTCGAAATCAACGTCGCCTTCTTCCGCGTCCTCGTCCGCCTCATTATCAGCGGCGCCGGCGGCCTGGGAGAAGGAGACTTCCTCGTAATTGATCTTGTCGTGGTTGACCAGGTCGCGGGCCTTTTTCACCATGAACCATTCCGTGACGGCGGTAATGATAAGCGATAGCACGATGGCGGATGGGATGACGAAAAAGATATTGGCCAGCGGGCTGACCTCATAAGCCTCATCCACAAACTGTGCGGCAGGAGTGGAAATACCGGCCAGCAGGAGGTCAGTGATGTTGAGGATCAGCGAGGCGTTGAAGCCCGCCGAGGATGCCGCAAAGGCCACCATGGCACCCACGATGGGGGAGCGGCCGACCGAGTGGAAGGCCATCGCGCCCAGCGGGATGAGGATGACATAAATGGCATCCGAAGCCACGGAACCGGTCACGCCGGCCAGCGCGACGATGAAGGTAAGGAACTTCGGGCTGACCTTGGCCACCATGGCGCGCACGAGCGCGGACAAGAGCCCGGACTGTTCGGCCACGGCCACACCCAGCATGACGGCCAGGATGACGCCCAACGGCGGGAAGCTCGTGAAGTTTTCCACCGCGTCCGTGACCATGCGCGAGATATTCTCGGTGGTCAGGAGGGATTCAACCTCGATGGTATCGCCGGATTTGGGATCCTCGGCGCTCATGCCAATTAAGTGGCCAATCCATGAGGTAATGGCGACGATGATCGCGAGGATGACGAAGAGCCAGAAAGGATCGGGGAGTTTATTACCAATCTTTTCTACGGTGCCTAAAAAGCCGCTTGCTTTCTCCGGTTTTTCTTTGGTTTTAGTCTCGGCCATAGTATCGGCACTTTCTGTCGATCGGGTCGGGCATCATTGCGTACCAGATTTTGTGTTCTAGACTACACTACTAAATAGCGTTCACAGGTCACTGTCAACTTTGGTTGCTACAGTGGCGGGGTGATTACTTTCAATAACGTGACTAAGGTGTATTCCGCCCAGTCCCGCCCCGCGCTCGATGGGGTGTCTTTTGAAATTGCGGACGGTGAGTTTGCGTTCCTCATCGGCCCTTCGGGGTCCGGAAAGTCCACTTTTCTTGAGCTCATGGTGCGCTATAGCAATGTGACCTCGGGCGATATTTACTTCGGTGACTTCCACGTCAATGAGTTGAAGGGCAAGGATATTAACGCCCTGCGCCAATCCATTGGCTACGTATTCCAGGATTTTCGGCTGCTTCCCAAGCTGAACGTGTACCAGAATGTGGCGTTTGCCCTGGAGGTCATCGGCAAGAGCAAGCACCGCATCTCCGACGCGGTGCCGCAGGTGCTGGAGATGGTGGGGCTGGAAAACCGCCACCATGCGATGCCGCACGAGCTTTCCGGCGGTGAGCAGCAGCGCGTTGCTATCGCCCGCGCCCTGGTCAATCGGCCGAAGCTGCTGCTTGCCGATGAACCCACGGGCAACCTCGATCCCGCCACCGCCGACGGGATCATGGACTTGCTGTTGCGCATCAACAAGCGCGGCACCACCGTAGTGATGTCCACGCACAATTCCCGCGCCGTGGATAAGGCGAAGAGGCGCGTGCTGGAATTGCGCGATGGCACGCTCGTTCGCGATGAACACAACGCCGCCTATTCGGCGCAGGAGGAGCAGGCATGAACCTAGGATTCATCTTCCGCGAGGCCACCAAGGGCTTGGGCCGCAACCTGACGATGACCATCGCGATGCTCATTACCACAGCCATTTCTGTCGGCGCCGTGGTTGCCGGCATCATGGTCACCAACCTCACCAAGGATACGAAGGATATCTACTTGGACCGCGTCGAGGTCATGGTGCAGCTCAACGAGGATATTTCCGCCACGGATCCAAACTGCTCCACTCCCGCCTGTGCGGATTTAAAGGACCAGCTGGAATCCGATAGTTCCGTGGAATCCGTGGAATTTCGCAACCGGGAGGCTTCCTACGAGCGTTTCCGTGAGCTCTTCCAAGACACGGATCCGGTGATGGTGGAACAAACCTCGCCGGACGCGCTGCCCGCAGCGTTGCACGTGCGCCTCGTGGATCCGGAAGAAGCCTCCGCCATCGATGCCGTGCGGGATAACCCAGCGGTAGAAGAGGTCGTGGACCAGCAAGAAGAGGTGCGCGAGGCGGCAAGCAACCTCGATTCCATCCGCACCGCCACCTTCATCGTAGCCATTGTGATGTCCATTGCGGCCATCTTCTTGGTGGCCAATATGGTGCAAATCGCCGCTTTCCACCGCACCCGCGAGACCGAAATCATGCGCATGGTGGGCGCCTCGCGCTGGATGACGCAGGCGCCGTTCGTGGTAGAAGCCGTGCTTGCCTCCCTTATTGGCGTCGTCCTGGGCGGCGCCGGGCTGCTCGTGGCGAAATCCCAAGTGATCGATCCTGCGCTACAGGGCCTGTATGAATCGCAGCTGCTGGCGCCGATGAAGTCCAGCGATCTGTGGGTAGCGCTGCCGCTGGTGGGCTTGCTCGCCTTGGCGGTTACCGCTGCCACCGCGCAGATTACCCTGCGTTCTTATGTCCGCCGCTAAGCCGTTTGCCGGGTGCGGTAAACGAGCAGTACACTGAGGCAATTATGGCTAAAAAGGGCAAGAAGAATAAGAAGGCGGCTTCCGGGGACGCCATGCTTGCGACCAACCGCCGGGCCCGGCACGACTATAAGATCCTCGAAGAATTCGAGTGCGGCATCGTCCTGCTCGGCACGGAGATCAAATCCCTCCGGGAAGGCAAGATCTCGCTTAATGATGCCTTCGCCACCATTGATAATGGCGAGGTGTACTTGCGGAATCTACACATTCCGGAGTATTCGATGGGGTCCTGGACCAACCACAGCCCGCGGCGCACCCGCAAGCTCTTGCTGCACCGCCGGGAGATCGACAAGCTCTACGGGCAGGTGCGCAACGGCAATAAAACCTTGGTGCCGCTCAAGGTGTACCTCAAAAATGGGTACGCGAAGTTGTCGCTGGCGCTCGCGCAGGGTAAGCAGGATTATGACAAGCGCGAAGACATCAAGCGGCGCGACCAGAACCGCGAAATCACCCGCGAGCTCGGCCGCCGCGTGAAGGGGATTAATGCTTAAAACGGTAAAGGTTCACGATGCAGTCAAGGGCGAGGACTCCATTTCCGGAACCGGCGTATTGGTAGACCGCCTGTGGCCGCGGGGCATCGCCAAGGCGGACCTGGACTATGACGAATGGTTTAAGGACGTGGCGCCCAGCCCCGAGCTGCGCAAGTGGTGGGGCCATGACGAGGATTCCTTCCAGGAGTTTTCGCGCCGCTACCGCGCCGAGCTCGATGACCGCGAGTCCGAGGAACTCACCCGGTTGCTCTCCTTGGCAAAGGAGGGGGACCTCACCCTGCTCTTTGGCGCCGCCGACCGCGCGATTAACCACGCGGTGGTCTTAAAAGACTGGCTGGAAGAGCACTTGGAGAAATAAAAGCGTCTGCGGTAGTGTTGGAATAACCGTAGGGAATGATGCACTATCCCGTCCCTACAGTGCTATGGGGTTGATTTGGTTTCGACTTCGTACACTGCGCCAGGGGAAGCGTGCCGGTGAAGGCTATCGACCACCGTTTAAGCGTCGTAGCAAACAAATAAACGCAGAGAAGAACTCTCAGCGTGACTACGCCCTCGCTGCCTAATTACAGCGACGCGTGTCTGTCAGCCTAGGTTTCGTTCCTGACCTAGAACCTGGCATCGACTAAGGAACTTGCCGTCTGGCTGTGTCATCAGGACCAGATGGGACTTTTACTGGTGACTGGGCCCATCATCCGGTACGAGTTCGCCCGAACCGGAGGGCCGAGCAGAGATCATGTGCGAACTGCGCACGGAGAAGCCCTGGCAAGGTGACGAAGGACCCGGGTTCAAGTCCCGGCAGCTCCACCAAGAGCCCCAGCTAGATTCAGTTCTAGCTGGGGCTTTTCTCATAAAATCCATCCGCGCGGGGGTAGGGTAGGCGGGTATCGATTTGTCCTCGCAACAGGGGTTTTCTTTCGCAAATGCAGCGCGTTTCTATGGTCGGGGCGATGCGCTTTAGGAAAGGTTACCCTCAACCTTGATTGGTTAGGGTGACTTAAGATAAGTTAATGGGGCATTTGTTTCTCGTCTATAAGGAAAGCACAATGAAGAAAATTCATCGCGCTCTTTTGTCTGTCGTAGCTGTCGCCTCCTTGGCACTTACCGCATGTAGCACTGCGGAAGAAGAGGACCAGGGTTCGAATAAGGGGACATCGGAAAGCGCACTGCAGATCGAAGATAATAACGGCACCCACGAGCTGGACGTACCGTTCGAGCGCGTCGCGGTAACGGATAACCGCGCCTTCGAAATCCTCGCGGACTGGGACCTCAATATCGTGGCTGCCCCGCTCGGCATTGTCCCAGATACCCTCTCGGACAAGATCAATGAAGACACGATCGAGGCCAACCTGGGTATGCACCGCGAACCTGACCTGGAAGCACTGGTTGCCGCAGAGCCGGACATCGTCATCAACGGTCAGCGCTTCACCCAGCACCAGGCTGATATCGAGGCACTGATGGAAGATACCCCGGTCCTCGACTTCTCCCCGCGCGACGATAAGGACATGGCGGAAGAACTCATCCGCCAGACCGAAGCACTGGGCAAGATCTTCGACCACGAAGACGAAGCAAAGAAGCTCGTGGATGACTTCAATAAGGCGCTGGACCGTGCCAAGGACGCCTACGATCCTGAGAAAACCGTCATGGCGGTCAACACCACCGGTGGCGATATCAACTATATCGCCCCAGGTAAGGGCCGCTTCTTCGGGCCATTCTTTGACCTGCTGGGCATGAAGCCTTCCCTCGAGGTGGAAAACGCTAGCGATGACCACGAGGGCGATGACATCTCCGTCGAGGCAATCGCTGATTCCAACCCTGACTACATCCTCATCATGGACCGCGACGGTGCCATTGCCAAGGATGAAGCAGGCTACACCCCAGGCAAGAAGCTGGTAGAGGATTCCGCGGCACTCAAGAACGTGACTGCCGTTAAGGAAGGCAACATCGTTGCCGCTCCGCAGGATACCTACACCAATGAAAACATCATTACCTTCACGGAGACGCTCAACGCGATGGCAGACGCGTTTGAAAAGAACTAGCCACCACTAAAAACCGGAAACCGGAGGGATTTGTGCCCTCCGGTTTTCAGGTGCGTAAAGGATAGTTATGGAAACCACCACCCGCACAAAGGTCTGGGATTGGAAGCTGGGCCTCGGCGTACTCATCGTCGCCGCGTTGCTCGTTACTTCTCTGCTGACCGGACAGTACGACGTTTTTGGTGCCGATGATGGGGCCGCCATGTTCGGCATTACCCGCTTGCCGCGCACCATTGCCTTGGTGCTGGCCGGCGCGGCCATGGCTGTAAGCGGCCTGGTCATGCAGCTGCTTACCCAAAATCGCTTCGTCGAACCCTCTACCACCGGCACCACGGAGTGGGCCGGGCTGGGTCTTCTCGTCGTCATGGCCGTCGCACCCACTGCCTCGATCCTGACCAAGATGATAGGTGCGGTGGTCTTTTCCTTCCTGGGTACCGTCGTATTCTTCCTCTTCTTACGTCGAGTGACCCTGCGCTCCTCGCTCATCGTGCCGATCATCGGCATCATGCTGGGCGCCGTGGTCTCTGCGGTCTCGACGTTTTTCGCCTTGATGACGGATATGCTCCAGCAATTGGGAATCTGGTTCATGGGCTCATTTACCGCGGTGTACAAGGGTCAATACGAGGTTTTGTGGATCGTGCTCTTGGTGCTGGTGGCAGTGTATATCTACGCCGACCGCCTCACCGTCGTTGGCTTGGGCGAGGACGTGGCCACCAACGTTGGGCTGAACTATAACCGCATGTTGTTGCTTGGAACAGGGCTCATTGCCATTGCTACGGGCGTGGTCACCGTTGTCGTAGGATCTCTGCCATTCCTTGGGCTTATCGTGCCGAATATCGTCTCCATGGTGCGCGGCGATGACCTGCGCTCCAACGTTCCCTGGGTCTGCCTGCTGGGCATCGGCATCGTCACGGTGTGTGACCTGGTGGGGCGCGTCATCATCGCCCCATTCGAGATGCCGGTTTCGGTCATTCTTGGCGTCATTGGCGCCATCGTCTTCATCATCATGATTGTGAGGTCGACCCGTGCGAACTAAGATGTCCGCCCCACCCAAGAAGTACTGGATCATGCTGGTCTGCGTATGGGGCTTAGCTGCGGCTTTGGCTTTTGCCTACCTGGCCTATGGCAACCCGATGGACTTTGGCACCCGCAAGTTTTGGCTCATCGCCCAGCGCCGCGCCGATGCCCTCATCGCCATGGCGATCGTCGCTGTGTGCCAAGCCATGGCCACGGTGTCTTTTCATACCGTGACGAATAACCGCATCTTGACGCCATCCATCATGGGCTTTGAGTCCCTCTACGTTGCCATCAATACCGCGACCATTTTCTTCCTGGGCGCTAGCGGGCTTAACGATGCCCGCACTGTGCCCACCTTCCTCATGCAAATGGGTGTCATGGTGGGCCTTTCCTTGGTGCTTTATTCGTGGCTGCTGACCAATAGGAAACAGAATATGCATGCCATGCTGCTGGTCGGCGTGGTCATCGGTGGTGGCCTGGGCTCACTATCTACCTTTATGCAGCGCATGTTGACCCCCAGCGAGTTCGACGTGCTGACCGCGCGCCTTTTTGGCTCCGTGAATAACGCCGAAACTGAGTACTATCCCATTGCCATTCCCATCGTGGCCATCGCTACCACCCTTTTGGTACTCAATGCGCGCAAGCTCAATGTGATTTCCTTGGGCGCCGATGTCAGCACCAACCTGGGTGTGAACCATAAAGCGCATGCGATCTACACGCTGATTTTGGTCTCGTTGTTGATGGCGACGACGACCGCGCTGGTAGGGCCCATGACCTTCTTGGGCTTTTTGGTGGCGACGCTGGCCTATCAATTCGCCGATACCTACGATCACCGCTATATCTTTCCGATGGCGGTGGGGCTAGCATTCTTCGTGCTCATTGCGGCGTACTTCCTCATGCAGCACGTATTTTCCGCCCAAGGTGTGGTGTCCATCATCATTGAGCTGGTAGGTGGCTCCGTGTTCCTCTTTGTCATTATGCGAAAGGGCCGACTGTGATCGAATTAAAGAACGTTTCTAAAACCTATTCCGCCGAGACCGCTATTGGTCCACTCAACCTGACCATCCCACAGGGAGGCATCACCGCGCTGGTGGGGCCGAATGGTGCGGGTAAGTCCACGATGCTCACCATGATCGGGCGCCTGCTCGACATGGATGAAGGCAGCATCGAAATCGCCGGCTATGACATCCAATCCAGCAAGTCCGCCGATTTGGCAAAGATCGTGTCTATTCTGCGGCAGGAAAATCACTTCGTCACGAAACTGACCGTGCGCCAGCTTGTGGGCTTTGGCCGCTTCCCCTATACCAAGGGGCGGCTCAATAAACACGATGAAGAGGTCATTTCTAAGTACATCCAATTCCTGCATTTGGAAGAATTGCAGCACCGCTATCTTGACCAGCTATCCGGGGGTCAGCGCCAGCGCGCGTACGTAGCTATGGTGCTGTGCCAAGAAACTGATTACGTGCTGCTGGATGAGCCCCTGAATAACTTGGACATCTCGCACTCGGTGGACATGATGCGCCACCTGCGCGAGGCTGCCCAGGAGTTGGGGCGCACGGTCATCGTGGTTCTGCATGACATCAACTTTGCCGCGCGCTACGCGGACTATATCTGCGCCTGCAAGGACGGGCAGATCGTCGAATACGGCCCGGCGGAGGAGATTATGCGCGACGATATCCTGACGCCCATCTTCAATACTCCGGTGCGCGTTATCGATGGGCCCGATGGAAAGATCGCGTGCTATCACTAAAAAGCAACGTTGGCCTGCGAGTTTGCGTTGTGTAGTGGGGTAGTATAAATTTTAGCGAGTCGCCGAGAGGTAGCCGGTTGGTTACTTTTGAGTGACTTTTTGTACTGACTTGGCTCGGGGATTTGACTTGGTTCAGGTTGTTGGGTAAGTTGGTACGAGCCGCCGCTGAGAGGTTAACGTTTGGTTAATCTTCTTGTGGTGTGTGGATGTTGTTTGAGAACTCAATAGTGTGCCAATGTACTTATTTTTTATTTTTGTGTGCATGGTTGTGTGTTGATTGGTCTGTTGGCCGGCGAACCTAATGGTGGTTTGTTGGTTGGTGTGTGCCGGTAAGGTGTTGGAATACGCATCTTTTTGAATACTGTTTAGTGTTTCGGCTGCATTGATGGATTGGTTGGCATGTGATTGTGTTCAACTTTTTGTCTCCCTTTTTTGCCCCGTCGGGTTGGGGAGGCAGTATATTTTTTCTTTGCAGTAATTTTTGGACGCCAGCATGGGCCTGCTTTTGTGGGTTTGTGGTGGTTTGTTCTTTTGGTTAGGTTTGGGCTTTTCACGGCCTTTTCAGTGTTTTGCTGAAATTCTTTTTGTGGAGAGTTTGATCCTGGCTCAGGACGAACGCTGGCGGCGTGCTTAACACATGCAAGTCGAACGGAAAGGCCCTGCTTGCAGGGTACTCGAGTGGCGAACGGGTGAGTAACACGTGGGTGATCTGCCCTGCACTTCGGGATAAGCTTGGGAAACTGGGTCTAATACCGGATAGGAGCCATCTTTAGTGTGGTGGTTGGAAAGTTTTTTCGGTGTAGGATGAGCTCGCGGCCTATCAGCTTGTTGGTGGGGTAATGGCCTACCAAGGCGGCGACGGGTAGCCGGCCTGAGAGGGTGTACGGCCACATTGGGACTGAGATACGGCCCAGACTCCTACGGGAGGCAGCAGTGGGGAATATTGCACAATGGGCGCAAGCCTGATGCAGCGACGCCGCGTGGGGGATGAAGGCCTTCGGGTTGTAAACTCCTTTCGCTAGGGACGAAGCTTTTTGTGACGGTACCTAGATAAGAAGCACCGGCTAACTACGTGCCAGCAGCCGCGGTAATACGTAGGGTGCGAGCGTTGTCCGGAATTACTGGGCGTAAAGGGCTCGTAGGTGGTTTGTCGCGTCGCCTGTGAAATTCTGGGGCTTAACTCCGGGCGTGCAGGCGATACGGGCATAACTTGAGTGCTGTAGGGGTAACTGGAATTCCTGGTGTAGCGGTGAAATGCGCAGATATCAGGAGGAACACCGATGGCGAAGGCAGGTTACTGGGCAGTTACTGACGCTGAGGAGCGAAAGCATGGGTAGCGAACAGGATTAGATACCCTGGTAGTCCATGCCGTAAACGGTGGGCGCTAGGTGTGAGGGTCTTTCTACGACTTTCGTGCCGTAGCTAACGCATTAAGCGCCCCGCCTGGGGAGTACGGCCGCAAGGCTAAAACTCAAAGGAATTGACGGGGGCCCGCACAAGCGGCGGAGCATGTGGATTAATTCGATGCAACGCGAAGAACCTTACCTGGGCTTGACATACATCAGATCGCTGCAGAGATGTAGTTTCCCTTTGTGGTTGGTGTACAGGTGGTGCATGGTTGTCGTCAGCTCGTGTCGTGAGATGTTGGGTTAAGTCCCGCAACGAGCGCAACCCTTGTCTTATGTTGCCAGCATTTGGTTGGGGACTCATGAGAGACTGCCGGGGTTAACTCGGAGGAAGGTGGGGATGACGTCAAATCATCATGCCCCTTATGTCCAGGGCTTCACACATGCTACAATGGTCGGTACAACGCGCTGCGACACTGTGAGGTGGAGCGAATCGCTGAAAGCCGGCCTTAGTTCGGATTGGGGTCTGCAACTCGACCCCATGAAGTCGGAGTCGCTAGTAATCGCAGATCAGCAATGCTGCGGTGAATACGTTCCCGGGCCTTGTACACACCGCCCGTCACGTCATGAAAGTTGGTAACACCCGAAGCCGGTGGCCTAAACGTGTTAGGGAGCCGTCGAAGGTGGGATCGGCGATTGGGACGAAGTCGTAACAAGGTACCCGTACCGGAAGGTGCGGGTGGATCACCTCCTTTCTAAGGAGCTTTTATTTTGGCTGCAGTTGCAGCCATGACCCACAGTTGTGGGTTGCCCACTGTTGTTTGATGGTGGGTTGGTGGTTGAGTAGGCGAGTGTTCTGCTGCCACCGATGTTTGGAAATTCCGGGTAGGACATACACCTTAATCAGCAGGTCTAAGTGTTGAGACAGTGCTTTGTGACATGCGTAAAAGTGTCCATGTATACGAAAATGAGTGTTGATTGTACGTTGGTGCATTGTTGGGTGTCTGGGGCATTATCCCCTTTTGTGTGTGCCTGACTGGTTGATGAGCATCGTCTGTTGTGGTGGTGTTTGTTGCTGGTTGGGGTGTTGTGTGAGAACTGTATAGTGGACGCGAGCATCTCACATGATGCCACTTGTTTTTGTGCTTGTGGTGTCTTGTGTGTGATGTGATTTTTCTTTTTGTTTATTTTGTCAAGTTCACTTGTTGCCACTGCATACGGATTGTGTGACCTTTGTGTTGTGTGGTTTGTGTGTGGTGGTTGGTGTGTTCGTTATTTAGGGCACATGGTGGATGCCTTGGCATGCTGAGCCGATGAAGGACGTGTAAGGCTGCGTTAAGCCTCGGGGAGTTGTCAATAAAGCGTTGATCCGAGGATGTCCGAATGGGGAAACCTGGCCCTGGTTATGTGGGGTTACCCTTCAGTGAATTCATAGCTGTTGTGGGGGTTACGCGGGGAAGTGAAACATCTCAGTACCCGTAGGAGGAGAAAATAATAATGATTCTGCTAGTAGTGGCGAACGAACGTGGATGAGGCTAAACCGTGTGCATGTGATACCTGGTAGGGGTTGTGTGTGCGGTGTTGTGGGGCCTAGCTTTGTGTCATCTACCAGTGGCACGCCCTGTGCATTGTTGTTAGGTGAAGTGGTTTGGAATGATCTACCGGAGTAGGTGAGAGTCCTGTAGCTGAAGATGATGATGTGGGGGTTGTTGGGTTCCCGAGTAGCAACGGGCTCGTGGAATCTGTTGTGAATCTGCCGGGACCACCCGGTAAGCCTAAATACTCAGTGTGACCGATAGTGGATAGTACCGTGAGGGAATGGTGAAAAGTACCCCGGGAGGGGAGTGAAATAGTTCCTGAAACCATGTGCTTACAATCCGTCAGAGCACCTGTTTGTGTGTGATGGCGTGCCTTTTGAAGAATGAGCCTGCGAGTCAGCGGCATGTCGCGAGGTTAACCCGTGTGGGGTAGCCGTAGGGAAACCGAATCCTAATGGGGTGATAAGTGGCATGTCCTGGACCCGAAGCGGGGTGATCTACCCATGGCCAGTGTGAAGCAGCTGTAAGAGGTTGTGGAGGCGCGAACCCACGTAGGTTGAAAACTGCGGGGATGAGCTGTGGGTAGGGGTGAAAGGCCAATCAAACTCCGTGATAGCTGGTTCTCCCCGAAATGCATTTAGGTGCAGCGTCGCATTTAGCTTGGTGGAGGTAGAGCGACTGGTTGGTTGAGCGGGACTACAATCTTAGCAATGTCAGCCAAACTCCGAATGCCATCAATTGTGTTGTGCGGCAGTGAGACTGTGGGGGATAAGCTTCATAGTCGAGAGGGAAACAGCCCAGATCGCCGGTTAAGGCCCCTAAGGGTGTACTAAGTGGAAAAGGATGTGGGATCGCGAAGACAGCCAGGAGGTTGGCTTAGAAGCAGCCATCCTTGAAAGAGTGCGTAATAGCTCACTGGTCGAGTGGTTCTGCGCCGACAATGTAGTGGGGCTCAAGTACACCGCCGAAGCCGCGGCAAGCAACATACGTTGTTTGGGTAGGGGAGCGTCGTGCATGGGTGGAAGCGTTACCGTGAGGAGGCGTGGACTGTGTGCGAGTGAGAATGCAGGCATGAGTAACGAATTGTAAGGTGAGAATCCTTACCGCCGGATGACTAAGGGTTCCTGGGTCAAGTTCGTCTTCCCAGGGTGAGTCGGGACCTAAGGCGAGGCCGACAGGCGTAGTCGATGGATAACCAGTTGATATTCTGGTACCCGTACATGTGCGCCCATGATAAAGCACGGATACTAACCACTGCGGATACGCTACCTGTTCACTTTTTTGAGTGTTGGTGGTGTTGATGTCGTGGGGCCTGATGTGTGGTTCAAGTGATGGGGTGACGCAGTGAGGTAGCCGCGCCACTTATTGGATTGGTGGTGTAAGCGTGTAGGCCGTGTGGTAGGTAAATCCGCCGCACTTTGTGGTTGAGGCGTGATGCGTAGACCCTAAAAGGGTTGATGGTGGTGATCCTGTACTGTCGAGAAAAGCCTCTAGCGAGTGTGTGTATGGCCCGTACCCTAAACCGACACAGGTGGTCAGGTTGAAGATACTAAGGCGTTCGGGTGAACTGTGGTTAAGGAATTCGGCAAAATGCCCCCGTAACT